>CAJTEW010000092.1 GCA_910575605.1 Lachnospiraceae bacterium | reverse complement strand
GGAAATGTATCTGCTACGGGTCCGCGTGCCTGCTATGACGAGTCCAAGCGTTTCGGTGAAACAATGTGCGGGCTTTTTGCCCGGAAGTATGGTATGTCCATCGGAGTGGCAAGACCGTTTAATAACTATGGCCCGGGTATGAAAATTAATGATAAACGGGTGCCCGCTGACTTTGCAAAAGCTGTTTATGAGGGAAAGGATATCACGATTCTTTCCAGCGGCACACCAACGAGAACCTTCTGCTATATTGCAGATTCAATAACAGGATACCTGAAAGTTCTTCTGTATGGGAAATATGACTA
>CAJTEW010000091.1 GCA_910575605.1 Lachnospiraceae bacterium | reverse complement strand
TATGGTATCCATATAAGAAGTGCAGACGGTGTATATGGAGACCTTGGATGGGTGTCGTTAAGCCAGATTACAGGATACAGCAAAGGTACAAGAAGGGTTGCAAAAGACGGGCCGGCCCTGTTTGATGAAACAGCCGGAGGGAAGTCTGCACCGGGCTCAGAAGTTATTATAACCAAGTACGGAACATTAAAACAATTTCATGCCGGCGATACAGTTTTCAATAACGAACAGGTCCAAAGACTGTATGACTGGAGCAATACAGAAGGACTGCCTGATATAGTGCATCCTGGCATACAGGAGCTTTATACTCCTGCCATAGTTCCG
>CAJTEW010000090.1 GCA_910575605.1 Lachnospiraceae bacterium | reverse complement strand
CCGTTTTCCAGGTCAAAGAAAGAAATCCTTTCCATGTTTTGTACAATGTACTTGTTTGAATTTACACTCATGTTGTAATCCTCCTGTTTTCTTAATGTTTTTGTTGCCGGAATGGGTTCCGGCAGTTAGACTGGAATATAAGAATTATGCATAATCCGGGAGAAGGGGAGGTATAATTGTATTCTTTTTAGTTTTTTGTTGAATCATAGTTATACTTTTATCTTCTTCCTTAAAGGTTCCTTATGGGCAGAGCGAAATTTTTACGCTGGCAGCGGCAAAATTTTGACTTGAGAAATCGGGCAGGGGGAACTTTTTGGGTGAAATGGC
>CAJTEW010000089.1 GCA_910575605.1 Lachnospiraceae bacterium | reverse complement strand
ACCGATGCAGCTGTCCGGCTGTATATTTTTTTCAATGCGCTCTGCAATGAATTCCGGCATTCTTTCGTTTGTCTGTATTACATTATGCAGTATCCCTGCATCAAAGCCTTTGGACTTCACAAGCGAATAAATGGCATTTGTATCTTTAGGAAGGCAATAGCCCCCATAACCGCAGCCTGGATAAACATAACTCGTCATGGAACATCCACCCCAGCGCTTATCCATATGCAGAATACGGAATGCCCCTGCAACATCAATATCCCCAACTGTATCCGCCATCACAGACATTTCATTGGAATAACTGATTAAAGTTGCCAGAAGCGTATTGGACAG
>CAJTEW010000088.1 GCA_910575605.1 Lachnospiraceae bacterium | reverse complement strand
CCCAGTGACGTTTTGTAAAGGACTTTTTGAATCTTTCCAAAGTTAGTTGATTTTGCGTTTTAACTCAAGCCGCAACAGCTTTCCTTTCAGCATCTCAAAGCTGTTGCGACCATACATGATCCTTTTGACAACCTTTAGCTTATTTACGCTTCCCTCCGCAAGTCCATTATTATAATCAAGCAAAATTGCATTTTTTACTGCCGCAATATCCCTCCTGATCCCGTTTGTAAAACTGCTTAATTCATCTATTTCCAGGGAGTCCGTTTCTTCCAGCCATTTATCAAGTTCAGATTCTTTTTTGCCTGACAACGTCTGTTTAAAGCCTGATACAGCATCATAAACACGCCCTATGACTG
>CAJTEW010000087.1 GCA_910575605.1 Lachnospiraceae bacterium | reverse complement strand
TTATTAATCTCTTATTTCTTGTATGCGGTTTTCAAGGTACATAGCGGATACTTCTTATATCTTCTATATTCCGTATCCAATGGAGAATACGAGATTCGAACTCGTGACCTCCTGCTTGCAAGGCAGGCGCTCTCCCAACTGAGCTAATCCCCCGTCTGGGTTTTCTTCTATATTGAAAAGTGGGCTTAAGTGGACTCGAACCACCGACCTCACGCTTATCAGGCGTGCGCTCTAACCGGCTGAGCTATAAGCCCATCTCTTTACCTTTTTTTTAATCTGGCAGCCACCTGCTCTCCCACATCGTCTCCAATGCAGTACCATCGGCCGCTTAGGTCTTAACCATCGTGTTCGGGATGGGTACGGGTGTC
>CAJTEW010000086.1 GCA_910575605.1 Lachnospiraceae bacterium | reverse complement strand
TCTATCTGTTCAAGCCGTTCAATGGCAAGCTCGCGTTCCTTATCCTGTAATTCTGAGACCTTGTCCAGGCAGTCCTGAGCCTTTTTGTACCATTCTTCATAGCTCTTAATATTTTTACTGAGTGTTTCATCAGAAATGCTTTCGATATTAAGGCTGCCATCCCGAACCTGTGAAGCATAGGCTTCTGACAGACCTACGGAATCAGCCTGCTGCATATAGAGGTCATAAGCCTGCCTGTTTTTTGAGATTTCAGCCTGAATGTTAGAAACAGCCTTTGCATTTTCATTCTGTTTGTCTGCAAGCCCGACAGCTCTGTCTATGGCATCAATCTGTTTCTGGGTTATATCGGATGCCCGGTCAAGATAGATTTC
>CAJTEW010000085.1 GCA_910575605.1 Lachnospiraceae bacterium | reverse complement strand
TCGTCAATTACCTGCTGGATAGAGGCAAGGTCATACTCGAACTTAAGCTTTATAACATGATCTTCTGTAAGGTTTTCAAGGTGATTTGCAAAATCCTCCTTTTCACTGTCATCAATAACCTCTTTAAGACGGGCTTTGCCTGAACTGTCATCCATTTCGTTATAAATGGTTTTCAGGCTTTCCAGTGTAGATTCATATTCCTTAAGATCTTCTCCGCCGAACATGATACCATCAAATTCATGGCCGTATGCCTCAAGATTATGCATTGCTGCTTCAGTGGCATCAATGTTTAATTTTAATGCTTTGGCAGCCTCTGCACTGTTTTTGAATTTCCATGTAATGTCACCGTCAACATCATCAGCTAATCCGGCGTTCACCAGGTCATTTATGAAATTTTCGACACTTTGGGCCGG
>CAJTEW010000084.1 GCA_910575605.1 Lachnospiraceae bacterium | reverse complement strand
GCTGCAGGAAAAGAGATTTTTGGATATGAAGGGAAGGTCATCTATAACATATCTGAGGACAAGGAATACCTGACCCATAATCCTGAGAGGAGATGCCCGGATATTACAAAAGCAAAAGAAAAGCTGCACTATGAACCCTCTATTGAGGTGGAAGAAGGCATCCGGAGATTTCTGTTATTTATAAAGGAAAACAGCGAAGGAGAATTCTTATGGTAATCACGGTATTTGGACTTGGATTTGTAGGGCTGACTACTGCTGTAGGCTTTGCCGAAAAAGGAATCAAGGTATATGGAATTGATGTAAATGAAGAAAGGACGGCAGTAATCCGGGAAGGACGGCTTCCGTTCTTTGAGCCTGGTCTGGATGAGGCTCTTGTAAGGAACTTAAATAAGACATTTTTTGTTACAGAGAATGTAATGCAGGC
>CAJTEW010000083.1 GCA_910575605.1 Lachnospiraceae bacterium | reverse complement strand
TTCAGCGATTTCCGGGGTTTTGTAGAACTGGATGCCCTGAACGAGGGAGCAGGCACAGTTGCCTACACCGACAAGGGCCAGTCTGATTTTCTTGTCTGCCATAGTTTTTTTCCTCCTGGTATTTAATATTTTTGTAATCGTTATAGTTAACGTTTTAGTGGATGCCTATAAAAAATAACGTTTACTTTAACGTTTACTTTATAATATGAATTTTATCACATAAATAGAAAATGTCAAGAAGAAATTTATACAAATTGACGAAAGTAACTTTATTAACTTCACACAAAAACAAATATTTAGCAAGAATAAGGGGACAAGGAAAAATGAATTTGAGGGTGTCCCAAAACTATGATTGATTAACGTCATAGAGAGGGGCATCCTCTTTTATGTTTCTGAAATACTAGTTTTTTATTAAAATCATCGAAAATGGCACTGGAT
>CAJTEW010000082.1 GCA_910575605.1 Lachnospiraceae bacterium | reverse complement strand
ATTCCAGGTTATTTGACAAGTTGGTCATGCTGAAAAGAGCATATGGTGGATGCCTTGGCACTAAGAGCCGATGAAAGACGTGATAAGCTGCGAAAAGCTTCGGGGAGGAGCAAATATCCAATGAGCCGAAGATATCTGAATGGGGAAACCTGGCGGAGCAAACCTCCGTCATCCTTATGTGAATACATAGCATAAGGAAGGGAACCCGGTGAACTGAAACATCTAAGTAGCCGGAGGAAGAGAAAACAATAGTGATTCCGGGAGTAGCGGCGAGCGAAACCGGAAGAGCCCAAACCGTAGTGCGTGCACTGCGGGGTTCGGACCGCAGAAATGACTGCAACTTTTAGCAGAATGGCCCTGGAAAGACCAGCCAAAGAGGGTGAAAGCCCCGTAAGCGAAAAGAGGAGCAGCAGAGCGGAATCCAGAGTAGGTCGAGACACGTGGAACCTTG
>CAJTEW010000081.1 GCA_910575605.1 Lachnospiraceae bacterium | reverse complement strand
TGACTGCGGAGCCTTTTATCATAGTCATAATAGTCGGCTTTAGCTTTTAAAGCTTCTTTCCGTTTGTCAATAATCTTTTGCAGATGTTCGTTTTCCTGTTTCATCTGATTCAGGTACAGCTTGGTTAATGCTTCTGAATAATCCTGTACATCTGCAATAGAATCCCGGATGCCTTTTCGGTACTCTTCGGACTTTTCATCAAATTCAGCCTGTGAGATTACATTATTGTCAAAGGATTCCTGCAGCTTATCCAGTCCTTTGCGGTAGTCTGCGATTTCCTGTTTTGCGGAATACATACTCTGCTCAAGGAGTGCAAGAGCAGCAGCGCCCTCGGATGTCAGCTCTCCCTTTCTGCCAAAGTAGGCATCATCATTTAACAGGTTCATGAAATTCTTAAGCTCACTCCTTAAGGATTCCATTTTATCAATGCCCTCTTCCAACGGGGTGAACCTCAG
>CAJTEW010000080.1 GCA_910575605.1 Lachnospiraceae bacterium | reverse complement strand
TCCGATATCATACAGCTCCCTCATATGGCTTTCGATATCGTTTGTTGTCATTCCCTTGGCATACATGGAAATGATTTTTTCTTCCATATCCTGTGTGACTGTATTCTGGTATTTTTTTACGATTTGAGGTTCAAACTCACCTTTCCGATCACGTGGAATATCGATTTCCATATCACCATAGCTGGTATGCATGGTTTTCTGGGAGTGACCGTTTCTACTGTTGTCCGTGTCTTTGTTCCGGTAATCGTATTTACTGTAGCCAAGCTCTTCGTCCATTTCCTGATCCAAGGCTCCTTCTAGAATGATGGACATCATGTCCCGCATAATGGAATTCACATCGGTGCCATTTTTTACTTTCACATCGTTTTCTTTCAGATAGTTGCCCATCATTTCCCGAAGGGCTGCTTTTTGTGGGGAATCTTTTTTTCTTGCCATAAAATAAACCTCCAAACTGAGTAATTTTATCTTACATCAGTTTGGAGGTTTACACAATCTTTAGGATACTCCC
>CAJTEW010000079.1 GCA_910575605.1 Lachnospiraceae bacterium | reverse complement strand
GGTAGTGTCAAGTAATCTATGAAAAACTGAGCCAGAAAAATAGGCTCACCCGAACCTTGAAAACTGCAGATATTGGTGATTTAAGACCTTGGGGCGTTGCCCCAAACCCCACAAGGGACCAGTCCCTTGACCCATTTTCGGACTCTGCCCGAACCCGTCCTCGCCGGAAGGCAGGAAAAGGGCGCAGATGCCCCTTTTCTGCTTAACAGGATAATCCGTGAGCCTTATGTCAATAGACTTTCGCGGCATATCCTCACCGCCTGGCGACGGTTCCGGTATTCCACGGTTCTATTGACAACAGCTCCGCTCCGGTGTGGCAGTACCGTTTTTCTGCATATTCAGAATGGTCTGCTGGCCAAGGAAGATGAGAAGCTGCCACTTGCCCGGCATGTTGTCGGCGCCCTGCAGCATTTCCACCTTGTTAAGGACTTTGTAGTTATTGTGTTTATGTGGGCGCAGAAAGTTGTAGTAAGCGACCCAGAGTGCCAGGTTATAGTTGGCCCCGTCGATGTTGTCAAAGCCGTTTGTATGACGGTAAGAAGCCTTGTAGGTGCGGTTGAGCCGCTCGATCATCTGCTTAAACGGGCGGTGTTCT
>CAJTEW010000078.1 GCA_910575605.1 Lachnospiraceae bacterium | reverse complement strand
CCCCCAAAAAGTTAGACAAAAATTGATGGTTATGCAACTGATAAGGATTGGAGCCTGTACTGCACAGGACTCAGTCCTTTTAGTTTTGCCTTAATCCGTTTGTTATTATAATAATCAATATATCTCTCTAGTTCAATCCGCAGTTCCTCCATAGAATCAAATTCCCGCAAATATAAAAGCTCCGATTTTAACAAACCAAAGAAGTTTTCCATGATGGAATTATCAAGACAATTCCCTTTTCTCCACATGCTCTGTCAGATACCCTTATCTTTTAAGCGTTTCTGGTAGGTCTTATGCTGGTACTGCCATCCCTGGTCCGAATGGAAAATAAGGTTTGTATTATTGGGTATTTTGGCAAAAGCATTATCAAGCATTCTCAAAACCTGCCCCAAGACTGGCCTGTCGCTTATTTCATAGCTGATGATTTCCCCGTTATACATATCTAAAATCGGTGATAAATACAATTTCGTTCCAAATAGGGCGAACTCTGTGATATCCGTCGTCCACTTCTGGTTCGGTGCTGTAGTGTTGAAATCCCTTTTCAGTATATTAGGCGCAATCTTTCCAACTTCTCCCTTGTAGGAACGATATTTTTTAATTCTTACCATGCATTTC
>CAJTEW010000077.1 GCA_910575605.1 Lachnospiraceae bacterium | reverse complement strand
TAGGAGCCAACGAAACCAGTAAATTTTGGCTCGGCATGCTCAACGATTTGAAAAACCGCGGGGTAAAGGATGTTCTCTTCTTCTGTGTAGATGGGCTTCCTGGTTTTAAAGAAGCTATCCAGGCAGTTTATCCGCAGGCAGAGATCCAGAGATGTGTCATTCATATGCTGCGTAACTCCTTTAAATATGTGAATTATAATGATCTGAAAAAGTTTTCTTCTGATTTCAAAGCAGTATATAATGCCCCCAATGAGACCGCCGCCTTGTCAGAACTGGAAAGCATAAAAGAAAAATGGGGAAAGAAATATCCCTATGCGGTCAGCAACTGGGAAAATAATTGGGAAGATGTAAGTTCCTTTTTTCAGTTTTCCAATGAGATCAGGCGCATAATGTATACGACAAACATTATAGAGGGATTGAACCGTCAGTATCGGAAGGCCACGAAAACCAAAAGTGTATTTCCAAGTGATACAGCGCTGGAAAAGATGCTGTACCTTGCCAGTGAAAATATAGTCAAGAAGTGGACACAAAGATATCGAAACTGGGATCAGGTGATAAACCAACTGATTGTCCTGTATGGGGAACGGATCACGGATTATCTGTAAAAAGGAAAAGCAGGAATGGTATTGTCCTCAGGGGGAGTATCCTAAAGATTGTGTAAACCTCCAAACTGATGTAAGATAAAATTACTCAGTTTGGAGGTTTATTTTATGGCAAGAAAAAAAGATTCCCCACAAAAAGCAGCCCTTCGGG
>CAJTEW010000076.1 GCA_910575605.1 Lachnospiraceae bacterium | reverse complement strand
GCGGATACATAGCTCTATTGGTTATTTGACACCACAGCAAAAGGAGGATGAGGAACTAAAAAAAGCAGCATAATCTTTCGACTTTTTTTGTCCAAAGTATTGACATAGGTCCAGGCTGTTGTCTGCATCGAGCTTTTGCAGATAACGCCACCGTTCCTTGTCCCGATAGAACTCGATGTAGTGGGTCTGTTCCGTCTCAATCAGACAGCCCTGCACGGGGATAAAGAACTTGTCCTTATAAGTTCCGTCCGCTTCCCTGCGGCGGCAGAAATCCTCGTAAGACAATTCCGTATAGCCGCCGTTTTCTTTGATATAGACCTTTCTTGGTGCATATTTCACCGTAAGTACCTCCAATCTGAATTTTGAAAATCGCTAAAATCCAGATTGAGAGGCGGGGAACGGCATCCCACGGCAGAAAGAGCCATGCGGCGTATTTCAGCAAAAAACGACAAAAGAAAAACCGCAAAGGCTACCACACCTTTACGGTTTAAGGAGAATATATTTCTATTGTATAGAGATTTGATTTCTACTTTCGAGGTACAAAGCCCCCATATGTTGACGAGGATTTTTTTAGCAGGTTATCCGCCCATCCTTGGTATGGTATATGTAAGTAGAAGTTGTTGCTTGCAGACAATAAAAATCCCTCCAAACTTCAAAAGCGAAGTCGGAGAGTGCTTAAGGCATAGCAAAACGGCTCACCGAAACATCGTTTTTTTTATTCGGTGGGCTTGTCCAATTTATATTCATATAAAGAACAGAGCCGATGAACCTGTGATTTGATATGCTCCCCTTATGGTAGACAGATAAAATAATAAAACTGTCACTATAAGGAGGAGCATATTTTATGGGACAACATTCAAAATACTCTTTTGAGATGAAACTGGATGCC
>CAJTEW010000075.1 GCA_910575605.1 Lachnospiraceae bacterium | reverse complement strand
AAGCTTTTCGCAGCTTATCACGTCTTTCATCGGCTCTTAGTGCCAAGGCATCCACCATATGCTCTTTTCAGCATGACCAACTTGTCAAATAACCTGGAATGTTTTCCTTTGTTATCCGACTCACATGTATAGCGTTACATGTATTGGCTTCTAGGTCAATTTTTTCTGTTCGTTTTATTCGAACTTCTTTTGTAATCATTACTCTTTTTAAGTTATAACAATTACCTCGGATGTCTTGATTAATTTCTTATTAATCTCTTATTTCTTGTATGCGGTTTTCAAGGTACATAGCGGATACTTCTTATATCTTCTATATTCCGTATCCAATGGAGAATACGAGATTCGAACTCGTGACCTCCTGCTTGCAAGGCAGGCGCTCTCCCAACTGAGCTAATCCCCCGTCTGGGTTTTCTTCTATATTGAAAAGTGGGCTTAAGTGGACTCGAACCACCGACCTCACGCTTATCAGGCGTGCGCTCTAACCGGCTGAGCTATAAGCCCATCTCTTTACCTTTTTTTTAATCTGGCAGCCACCTGCTCTCCCACATCGTCTCCAATGCAGTACCATCGGCCGCTTAGGTCTTAACCATCGTGTTCGGGATGGGTACGGGTGTCTCCCCTAAGCGCATCGCCACCAGAATCCCTTCCGCGCCTTCTTACAGTACGCTAAGGTCTCTCCCCCTTGATAACTAAACAATAGACAACAGCCCTTACTTCTTCTCTTCCTTAGAAAGGAGGTGATCCAGCCGCACCTTCCGATACGGCTACCTTGTTACGACTTCACCCCAGTTATCGGTCCCACCTTCGGCAGCTCCCTCCATTTCTGGTTGGGTCACTGACTTCGGGCGTTACTGACTCCCATGGTGTGACGGGCGGTGTGTACAAGACCCGGGAACGTATTCACCGCGACATTCTGATTCGCGATTACTA
>CAJTEW010000074.1 GCA_910575605.1 Lachnospiraceae bacterium | reverse complement strand
AGTCACACAGGATATGGAAGAAAAAATCATTTCCATGTATGCCAAGGGAATGACAACAAACGATATCGAAAGCCATATGAGGGAGCTGTATGATATCGGAATCTCTGACAGCACAATCAGCAGGATTACGGACAAGATCCTCCCCATCGTAAAAGAATGGCAGGAAAGACCGCTGGAGAGTGTTTATGCGGTTGTTTTCATGGATGCCATCCATTATCATGTACGCAACGAAGGGCGGATTGTAAAACGTGCAGTTTATATTGCAATTGGGATTGATATGGAAGGCCACAAAGACGTGCTTGGTATGTATGTTGGTCAGAATGAGAGTGCGAAATTCTGGCTCTCTGTCTTGAATGGGTTGAAAAACCGTGGGGTGGAGGACATTCTGATCGCCTGCGTGGATGGACTGACTGGATTTCCGCAGGCAATTGAGGCAGTCTTTCCACAGACAGAGATCCAGCAGTGCATCATCCATCAGATACGAAATACAACAAAATTTGTTTCCTATAAGGAGATCAAACCCCTGATGGCTGATTTAAAGCGTGTATATGCGGCGCCAACGGAAGAGACCGCACTGGCGGAACTAGACAGTTTTGATGAGAAATGGAGCGGGAAATACCCAAAAATAGCAAAATCATGGAAAGATAACTGGGCAAATCTTTCGACTTATTTTAAGTACCCAGAGGCTGTCAGACGTCTGATTTACACAACCAATACAATCGAAGGATTTAACCGCCAACTGCGAAAAGTAACAAAATCGAAAACGGTATTTCCATCGGATGACAGTCTGCTGAAAATGCTGTATCTGGCCATGATGGACATCACGAAGAAATGGACCGGTCATCGGCAGGACTGGGGCCAGATCCATTCGCAGTTAGAGATTTTTTTTGAAGAACGGTTGTCAGGGTTATAAGCAGGAAGCCAGTCAAGGAGGGCGGGATTTTCCAATCCTCCTTGACATGTTCAAAAACTGCATTATAATACAAACAAGGACAGAACCCTTAAGATAAGACTCTGTCCACAGTAACTAATGATATATCTTATATCAGTTTTTTCAGTTTACACAAAACTTGAAACTCTCTCAGTGTGTGAAGAAAAGGACCTGTTGACAAACTCCCTTTTCCAGATCCGATTTTATATACCATCTTATGAAATGTTATAAACAGGCTGGTAAATTCAGTTTTTACACCGCTTTTACCAGTCTCTTTAGATTTAATGC
>CAJTEW010000073.1 GCA_910575605.1 Lachnospiraceae bacterium | reverse complement strand
TGTAGTGGTCAAGCATTTTTGTAACATTTAGTTCGAAAAATTATCCTTTAGTTCGTGCTTCAAACGGAGTCTGTCCACCATTATACGAATGGGGACGGATATGGTTGTACCATACAAATACATATCTGCTTAACGCCTCATCCAATTCCCATTCCGTATAAAAATGGTTCGGATAGATTAGCTCATTTTTTAATGTGTTATAAAATCTTTCCATCGGTGCATTATCATAGGGACATCCCGCCTTGCTCATGCTTTGTTTCACCTTTTTTTCTTTGCAGCAGGATACAAATTCCCATGATGTAAACTGGCAGCCCTGGTCACTGTGTAGGATCAGCCCCTCCTGTGGATTCTCTGACTTTAGCGCCTTCTCCAGTGCCTGTTTGGCCAATTCGGTATTGATATAGGTTCCGTTTACACTTGCAACTATAGACCGGTCATATAAGTCCAAAATACTGCAGTTATATCTCATTTTTCCATTTGCCAGTCGGATATAGGTAAAATCAGTACACCATATCTTATTTTTGGCCTCTGCTCTAAAGTCCTGCTTTAGAAGGTTGGTAAAGATTTTATTTTTTGCTCCCCTTACATACCTGGGCTTTTTCCTCATGACAATGGCATGCAAGCATAAATCTTTGTTCATATATTTATGAACCGTTGTTTTGCTTAAACGAATCCCTTTGCGCAACAAAAAGATTCTCATCACTCTATGACCCAGGAGGCGATTATTGTTGTAATAGATCTGTTTTATTTCCTCTTTAACTTGATTTTTTTGTTGTTGGTATGCAGCTTTGCGCTGTTTCAAATAATTATAGTAAGCATTAGGAGAAATGTGGAACTTTCTAAGAAGCCAGCGCAGCCCCAAAATCGTTTTATATTGATCGATGAAGTGATACACCACTAATCTGCTTCCCTTGCGAAGAATGCCGCGGCTTTTTTTAGGAAAAGGTTCTCCTTTTCCAGTTCTGCGATTCTTTTGTGAAGATCCTGGATTTCTTTTGGAGAAAAGACAGGGAAATTTGTAGTATGTGGTTGTGAGATTTGGCATTCTTCGCTATATTTTTTTACCCATCCGGAAAGGGTTGACTTGGCAACCCCATACTCTTTTTCAAGAGAAGGATAACTTTTCCCTTGGATATACTCTTTCACTAATTGCTTTTTGAATTCTTCGTTATAGACTTTGGCCATGCTGCTGATTCCTCCTTTGTTCATCTTTATTATACCTTATCCAAACCAACTGTTACAACTTTAGTATACCAGAACA
>CAJTEW010000072.1 GCA_910575605.1 Lachnospiraceae bacterium | reverse complement strand
TGGACCTATGTCAATACTTTGGACAAAAAAAGTCGAAAGATTATGCTGCTTTTTTTAGTTCCTCATCCTCCTTTTGCTGTGGTGTCAAATAACCAATAGAGCTATGTATCCGCTTACGATTATACCAGCCTTCTATGTATTCAAAGATTGCTCTGCGGGCTTCCTTTGAATCCTGATAAGTATGAAGATATAGTTCTTCCTTTTTTAGTACAGAATGGAAGGATTCCATGCAGGCATTATCGTATGGATTTCCCTTACGGCTAAAGGAATGCAGGATTTCTTTCCTGCTCAGGCAATCTTCAAACGTTTTACTCGTATACTGGCTTCCAAGGTCACTATGCAAAATGATTCCTTTTGTATCCCTGACGTTCAGGCAGGCATTCTCTACCGCTTTCACTGCCAGTTCCGCTGTCATAGATGTCCCATAGGCATAGCCGATGATTTTACGGCTGCACAAATCCATGACAGACGCCAGATAAGTCCATCCTTCTTTCTGCACATGGAGGTAGGTAATATCTGTGCACCATTTTTGGTTGATGGTTTCCGTTCCAAAATCACGTTTCAAGATATTCACTTTATCATCTGGGATACTGCCATGATTGGCATGGTGGTTGTACTTCTTTACTACCACAGAGCGCAGTCCCTGCTCTGCCATATGCCTCTGGACCCGCTTGATGCTGCAGGGTGTCCCGGTGTCATTGAGTACACGGCATAGTTTGACAGCCCCGTATCTGCGTTTGGAATCCTCAAAGGCCTGTTTCACTTTCCTGCCGAATTCCTCATACGCCATCCGCTTATTGGAAGGTACACAAACCAGGGCCTTGTAATAGGTACTCCTTGGGAATTTCAGGGCACTGCAAAGCTGGGATACAGAGTAGTTGGTTAAGTTATTCTGGATAAATGCAACAATTTCGGCTATTGTTCTTTTGCGAATATGGCGGTCGCTTTTTTTAATATTTCATTCTCGATCTTAAGGCGCTGGATTTCTTTTTGGAGAGCCTTATACTCCTTGAGGGTAACCGTTTCCTCCTCTGAAACCTTGATAGAGGAAAGCTGCTTTACCCAACCGCTAATCGTACTCCGATTTACGCCATATTCACGTTCCAGTTGTGGATACGAGGTTCCTCCGGCATTATACAGATCCACGATCTGCTGTTTAAATGCCGGAGTGTAAGATTTTTGATTTTTCGCCATGCCTTTCATCTCCTTTGCTCTTTCATTTGATAGTATAGGTTGTTCCACTTTTCCTGTCCACATTTATATACTAACACCA
>CAJTEW010000071.1 GCA_910575605.1 Lachnospiraceae bacterium | reverse complement strand
GGTTCCACGTGTCTCGACCTACTCTGGATTCCGCTCTGCTGCTCCTCTTTTCGCTTACGGGGCTTTCACCCTCTTTGGCTGGTCTTTCCAGGGCCATTCTGCTAAAAGTTACAGTCATTTCTGCGGTCCGAACCCCGCAGTGCACGCACTACGGTTTGGGCTCTTCCGGTTTCGCTCGCCGCTACTCCCGGAATCACTTTTGTTTTCTCTTCCTCCGGCTACTTAGATGTTTCAGTTCACCGGGTTCCCTTCCTTATGCTATGTATTCACATAAGGATGACGGAGGTTTGCTCCGCCAGGTTTCCCCATTCAGATATCTTCGGCTCATTGGATATTTGCTCCTCCCCGAAGCTTTTCGCAGCTTATCACGTCTTTCATCGGCTCTTAGTGCCAAGGCATCCACCATATGCTCTTTTCAGCATGACCAACTTGTCAAATAACCTGGAATGTTTTCCTTTGTTATCCGACTCACATGTATAGCGTTACATGTATTGGCTTCTAGGTCAATTTTTTCTGTTCGTTTTATTCGAACTTCTTTTGTAATCATTACTCTTTTTAAGTTATAACAATTACCTCGGATGTCTTGATTAATTTATTATTAATCTCTTATTTCTTGTATGCGGTTTTCAAGGTACATAGCGGATACTTCTTATATCTTCTATATTCCGTATCCAATGGAGAATACGAGATTCGAACTCGTGACCTCCTGCTTGCAAGGCAGGCGCTCTCCCAACTGAGCTAATCCCCCGTCTGGGTTTTCTTCTATATTGAAAAGTGGGCTTAAGTGGACTCGAACCACCGACCTCACGCTTATCAGGCGTGCGCTCTAACCGGCTGAGCTATAAGCCCATCTCTTTACCTTTTTTTTAATCTGGCAGCCACCTGCTCTCCCACATCGTCTCCAATGCAGTACCATCGGCCGCTTAGGTCTTAACCATCGTGTTCGGGATGGGTACGGGTGTCTCCCCTAAGCGCATCGCCACCAGAATCCCTTCCGCGCCTTCTTACAGTACGCTGAGGTCTCTTCCCCTTGATAACTAAACAATAGACAACAGCCCTTACTTCTTCTCTTCCTTAGAAAGGAGGTGATCCAGCCGCACCTTCCGATACGGCTACCTTGTTACGACTTCACCCCAGTTATCGGTCCCACCTTCGGCAGCTCCCTCCTTTTCTGGTTGGGTCACTGACTTCGGGCGTTACTGACTCCCATGGTGTGACGGGCGGTGTGTACAAGACCCGGGAACGTATTCACCGCGACATTCTGATTCGCGATTACTAG
>CAJTEW010000070.1 GCA_910575605.1 Lachnospiraceae bacterium | reverse complement strand
TTTTCCTTTTTACAGATAATCCGTGATCCGTTCCCCATACAGGACAATCAGTTGGTTTATCACCTGATCCCAGTTTCGATATCTTTGTGTCCACTTCTTGACTATATTTTCACTGGCAAGGTACAGCATCTTTTCCAGCGCTGTATCACTTGGAAATACACTTTTGGTTTTCGTGGCCTTCCGATACTGACGGTTCAATCCCTCTATAATGTTTGTCGTATACATTATGCGCCTGATCTCATTGGAAAACTGAAAAAAGGAACTTACATCTTCCCAATTATTTTCCCAGTTGCTGACCGCATAGGGATATTTCTTTCCCCATTTTTCTTTTATGCTTTCCAGTTCTGACAAGGCGGCGGTCTCATTGGGGGCATTATATACTGCTTTGAAATCAGAAGAAAACTTTTTCAGATCATTATAATTCACATATTTAAAGGAGTTACGCAGCATATGAATGACACATCTCTGGATCTCTGCCTGCGGATAAACTGCCTGGATGGCTTCTTTAAAACCAGGAAGCCCATCTACACAGAAGAAGAGAACATCCTTTACCCCGCGGTTTTTCAAATCGTTGAGCATGCCGAGCCAAAATTTACTGGTTTCGTTGGCTCCTACAGTGATGCTGAGTATGTCTTTGTAACCTTCTGCTGTAACACCCAGAACAACATAGGCGGCACGACTTAGAATCCTCCCGTCCTCCCGGACTTTATAATGAATACAGTCCATAAAGACAAACGGATAAACAGGGTTCAGAGGACGGGACTGCCACTCCTTGACCTGTGGAAGGATCTTATCTGTAATCTTACTGACCATTTCTGCCGACAATTCAATCCCATAAAGATCCTGAAGCTGGTCATGAATATCACGCGTGCTCAAACCTCGGGCATACAAAGAAATAACTTTTTCTTCAATCCCGGAAATATCTCTCTGATATTTGGGGATTAGCGTTGATTTAAATTCCCCGTTACGGTCTCTTGGTACATCAATTTGGAATTCGCCGTACTGGCTCTTTAAATTTTTTGTAGAATGTCCATTTCTTTTATTGTCTGTCTGCAAAGATCCCTTATGATTTTTTTCATAACCAAGAGTTGCATCCAATTCAGCCTCCATCAGTTCTTGCAGGATATCTTTGAAACTGTCTTTCAGAAGTGTATAAACATCTGCAACGCTACTAATGTTGTTTTCTGAGATGATTTGTCGAATTTGTTCCTTTGCAACTGCCATAAAAAATACTCCTTTTCGATAAAAATTTTCATATCCTAATTCTTACCAAAAAGGAGCCATTTATTTCCAAAGACACAACTTATTTTACACTACC
>CAJTEW010000069.1 GCA_910575605.1 Lachnospiraceae bacterium | reverse complement strand
AGCGACCCAGAGTGCCAGGTTATAGTTGGCCCCGTCGATGTTGTCAAAGCCGTTTGTATGACGGTAAGAAGCCTTGTAGGTGCGGTTGAGCCGCTCGATCATCTGCTTAAACGGGCGGTGTTCTGTTGAGACGGCATCATCATTGGTAAGTCCGATGACCTGGGTGACTTTGAAGGCAAAGTCTTTGCCGAGCTTTTTTACGAATTCCATAGCGGCAAGGGGATAGGCGCTGTAGCCGTCAGCGATGAACTTGAACTTTTCAGGCAGCTTTGTAAGTCCCCGGAAAGCCATGCGCATAGCGAGGATGCAGGGGCCGACGCCCCGGTTATCGGATACCTGATAGCCGATGATGGAGCGGGTTGCCGCATTCATGATGAGCCAGACATAGGTTTTGATGCTGCGGATTTTGATGTAGGTTTCATCAGCGGTGAACACATCCCCCTTTTCGTAAGGATATTGATCGACGAAAGGCTTGATGCAGACAGCGGCAGTCTTGCAGTAGTTGGCGATCTGCTGGTGTGAGATGCTGATATTGTACAGGTCTTTAAGAGCCAGTGAAGTTTTGCGCAGGGAGAGCCCGAGGTTGACATGCAGGGTCAGGCACAGGGACATGACATGTGCATTATGCTTACTGAATTTCAGGGAGGAAGCGTTCTTAGGCAAGGAGTTTAAGTCCATACGGAAGAAATCCATTGTGAATTCGCGGTAGATATAGTGGAGTTTATATTTATTTTTGCCATAATCCTCTCGAAGATCTTCCTTATCCACCTTTTTCAGGTTGTGGAGGTAGTAAGGGCATTTAGGATTCACGCATTTGTGAAGAATGAAGTGTTTGCGTTCTTTCTTTGGGACGAGGGCATTGCCACAGTGAGGACAGCGCAGTTTTACAGAGGAGAAGCGGCTTTCGGCGGGTGAGAACCTGGCGGCGCAGACCTTGCACAGGAGCTGCCCTTTGGAGCCGTTGTTTTTATAAAGGAAGGGCTTTGGGGCATCACAGCGTGGGCATGTGCAGTCCTCCGGNATGTCACATTCAGAACGCCGGCTGACAGGGCGGATCTTCTTACCGTAGCGATTTTGGTAGTAAGGGAGGAGTTCCTTGTAAGTCCAGTCCTGCCGGAAGTCGGTGACCAAGGGGAGTTCGTCAATCTTGAATTTCTGATATTTTGGGGAATGGGAATCATCAAAAGCCCACTGTTTAAGAGGGACATATCTGCAGATAAAATTGATCAGCCAGCAGTTTTGCTGGTAAAGAGATTGAATCAGAGAGAGTAAATAGGGAATAATATCCATAAGCAATGATCTTCCTTTCAGTGTTTGTGGGTTGGTAATAGTATTTACACAAAAAAGGGAGGTCATTGCTTTTTCTTATAAAAAAGTGATGTAATCCTTGAAAATATAAGGTTTGTAATAAAAAACATAGGGGTAGATTTGACACTACC
>CAJTEW010000068.1 GCA_910575605.1 Lachnospiraceae bacterium | reverse complement strand
GGGTCAAGGGACTGGTCCCTTGTGGGGTTTGGGGCAACGCCCCAAGGTCTTAAATCACCAATATCTGCAGTTTTCAAGGTTCGGGTGAGCCTATTTTTCTGGCTCAGTTTTTCATAGATTACTTGACACTACCCTATAAGAAGTTTGCAGACAGTTACCAGCAATACACAAAACAGGAATATTACTGGAAAAATTGGACTCCACGCATTTGTGACAAGCCCTATCACTACTGCCAGAGCTGTTACAGGCAGAGCTACATAAATCCATGCAAACTTACCGCGTGAATTTTTCTTATGAATATACTCTGCATTCTGTGCAATGATATTTTCCGCATGGATTGACATACCCGCCATGATCAATAACATAACTGCCGCAGCATCTATCAGCCAGTCCAAGGCATTGCACACTTCGCTTCCCACAAAATCTTTTGCCATAAATATAAATTCTGCCCCAAATAAGAACAATAAAACGCTTAATACAATCATGCCTGCATATCTTTTCCGGTTCCGGCTGCTATCCTCACGAAAAGACTTTATGATTGCATCATCAAACAGCAATGAATTTGAGCAGATTTCCTGATAATGTTTCGGCTGAAAAAAAGTCCATACCAATATGGCTATGCCTATTGCCATAGTTCCCCAATATAGTGGAAGCAGAAGCTGCCTATAATCGGAAAAGCTGCCAAAAATATCAGAACCAATAATCAGCCCCATCCCAATAGCAATGTTCTTCGCCCGATGCCGTTTATAGGAAAGGAACCTATCAATCGTCTCCCGTCTTACATAATAGCCACCGCTCTGGTTATTCCCATCTGGACTTTCACTTTTCAGCAGATAATCCAATGTTACATCAAACATAGTGCTGATCTGCAATAATTTTTCAATCTCCGGCATTCCCCTGTCGCTTTCCCATTTGCTTACAGCCTGTCGTGACACATCCAGCAGCCCTGCCATTTCCTCCTGAGAATATCCTTTCTCTTTGCGGATAGCCTTTAATTTCTCTCCAAAAGTCATTTTATACAACCTCTCTTTCTGTTTCGATTATAAAATCAAAGCTGTCAAAATGCCACCACCTTAGCGTGTCATCCTGTCAATTTAGCGTGTCATTCCCTGATTTTACGTCTTGATTCCGTTTTAGGACTGGAACAGATATTAAACCAGCTATTCCATCTCCCCGAATGTTCCAGCCATTCCACCCACAAGGCTCCACTGGCGCTGCATATAGGATTTTAGATTTTCCGCGCTTTGCCGATATGTCTCACAAGCCATCGGCAGATTATCATTTTCTCCACGATTGCGCAAGCAACACAGTATTCGCTTTCCTTTAATCCATATGCGGCGGCCTGTCATTCTGGGTATTGGAAACTGGTTTATTACCAAGACAATCTCAACACCAATCATAGTATCCAAAATCCGTGCATGATCTACCCCCAAAAAGTTAGACAAAAATTGATGGTTATGCAACTGATAAGGATTGGAGCCTGTACTGCACAGGACTCAGTCCTTTTAGTTTTGCCTTAATCCGTTTGTTATTATAAT
>CAJTEW010000067.1 GCA_910575605.1 Lachnospiraceae bacterium | reverse complement strand
CTCCTTGACATGTTCAAAAACTGCATTATAATACAAACAAGGACAGAACCCTTAAGATAAGACTCTGTCCACAGTAACTAATGATATATCTTATATCAGTTTTTTCAGTTTACACAAAACTTGAAACTCTCTCGGAAAAGCAGGAATGGTATTGTCCTCAGGCTTACCATTCCCGCTTTCTTGCCATTCCGTCGGCATTTGTATTATTGCCAGGATTACCCTATTCTATTCCAGATGTCGGGGGAGGGCAGAGCCCACAAAAGGCAATCAATACAATGTCTTATTTGTTATGCAAAAAAACACAAAAAATGTATAAAATCTTCTCACATGGTTATACTGTAAATAGAAGATATCTTCGACAACAACAAAATCATAAATTCGACAGTAAAATCTTACATATCTATTTCTTATCAGGAAGATTTATTTTCCAAAGACACAAAAATTTTTACAGTCTCTCCGCATTTTCGACTTGTGTATCCAAGACTTCTCTCATTAGTGCCATGCAAAACTTCATGCCGGCATCTTCAGAAATTATGTCTTTCAAATAAATATCATTTTGATTATAGACCTCAGGAAAACGTATTGAAAAGTATGTCTTTTTTTCTTTCTTAACTTCCCAAATTCGATATTGAAGGATTCCACTACCATCAATTTTTATTTGAGTACATTTATGCAGAAATTTATCAATTTGTCCTTTTTTACTCCATGTAGCTAAATTTTTATTTACATATACTTCATCCCAGGTTTTAAAAATAGGAAAGTGTAATAATAAATTTCGTATAAAGCTAAATAGACCATCTGCGATAATACCTTCAAGAGGGGGTCTTCAACCTCTTTTCATCCATTCAAGATAGCTTTTTATTGGCTCATAGCTTAATAATTCTTTGTATATCGAAAATGCTTCTCTCAATTTAAAAAAGCGTAATTGAGCATTTTCTTTAAAAAAATTATCATTAGTAATTTCTTCATACAAATCATAAAATCTATTATAAAATAACGTTAAAACTTCTAATTCCTTATCATTAGGTAAAGACTTCTCCATTACAATCATATCCTTTCAAATATTAATAATTTACCAGAACTTGTAAGTATGATTCTAGCATAATTATAAACATAATTTCAATAAAATTCTCTTAACCATCAGGTTATTTTGTATGTTGAAACGGGTTCTATTATATGGCGGGAAAACTATTATCTAAACGAAGGTTATCATCGAGAACAGGAAATTCTTCTGTGACAATCCGGACTGTACATTTACCACTTTCGCAGAGCGTTTTGATTTTTTAGAGCAGAACGGTAAAAAGACAAAACGTCTTATTGACAAGATTATAGACATATCATTGAATACCAGTTCTGTTGCAGCATCAAGGACATTAAAGGACGGGATTGCAGAGGTCAGGAAAAGCACCATCTGCAATCTCTTAAAAAAAAGAGATACCGCTCCCTGAAAAGCATTCCATAACAAAAGTGTGTATTGGTGTTAGTATATAAATGTGGACAGGAAAAGTGGAACAACCTATACTATCAAATGAAAGAGCAAAGGAGATGAAAGGCATGGCGAAAAATCAAAAATCTTACAC
>CAJTEW010000066.1 GCA_910575605.1 Lachnospiraceae bacterium | reverse complement strand
TTCCTTTGCAACTGCCATAAAAAATACTCCTTTTCGATAAAAATTTTCATATCCTAATTCTTACCAAAAAGGAGCCATTTATTTCCAAAGACACAACTTATTTTACACTACCAATGCGGATGAACCCGATATTAAAATTATGTCTCAGGTATACATGCCCATTAAAACAAATAAGAGTCTGTGAAACTTTGGACCTGTTGACAAACTCCCTTTTCCAGATCCGATTTTATATACCATCTTATGAAATGTTATAAACAGGCTGGTAAATTCAGTTTTTACACCGCTTTTACCAGTCTCTTTAGATTTAATGCCGTTGCCGATAAAAGGCATTCTTCAGTTGCTCTTTGAAGGCCTCTTTTCTGTATCTTTTTCAGTTTATGTTCCCTTTTTAAAACTGAAAATGTCCCTTCGGACCATATCTGCCTTAGCCGCATGACCCTCAGATAATCGTTGCTTCCCACTTTCAGGTTATTGCGGTAAAAAGATGGGTAATAGGCACTGGCATTGATCCTGACTGTTCCCAGATCTGTGGCACATGAGGAAAAATACGGACATCTTTCACATCGCTTTTTTGAACGACTATATAAACGGTAATAGTTCTGCGTTGACTTTTTATAGATTAATTTCTGAAAATCTAAATATTCCCCCCGTCTACATACGAAGCGATCCGTTTCTTCCTCATAACAAAATCCTTTTTTCATTGCATTGTTCTGATATTCCCGTATAGCTGTATAACCATTTAGCCCTAATAACTCTAACCCTCTGTGTACCGCTCCTATATCATATCCGCCATCTAATCCGATTTCCTGATATTTACAGGGCTGGCCTTTCAGATGCTCCAGAATGATATCACTTTCCCGTTGGTTCGCAGGATAGCAGTCAACTCCGGTAATAATTCCATGACCGGTGTCCACTGTCATCTCTGTCAGATAACCCAGTCCCTTCTTACGAGCCTGATGGATATAACCGCATTCCGGATCTGTCCGGCTCTTCAAAGATTTCTTCTCTGCCGCTGCATCTTCCGGTTTTTTATAACCCGTCATAGAAGAAAGCTCCGCTTCCAGTTCCTCCATATATTTTATTGTGGAACGGTTGATCGTCTCAACCGCCTCATAACGGCTGTCCCATGATACATTGGAGGGAAGAAACGAACCATCAGCAACACCTGTTTCTCCCGATACGAGCCCAAGTTCTATGCACTTCAGTACGATTTCATTAAAAATATCCCGAAATATACCGGCATCTTTAAAACGCCGCTTTCTATTCTGGCTGAAAGTTGAATGATCCGGTACTTTATACATAAGATCAATTCCACAAAACCAACGGTAAGCAAGATTAAGAGATACTTCCTCCTCAAGCCTCCGCTCTGATTTGATACCATAAAGATAACCGAGCAGCAGCATTTTTATCAGGATAACCGGATCAATAGATTTTCTTCCGGTATTAGAATAATACGGAGCGGCCTTCTCGTATATGAAATCAAAGTTTACACAGTTTTTAATCTGTCTCAGGAGATGATTATCCGGAATCATAGAATCTATATCAAGGATTACCATCTGGATCTGCCCGTTTTGCCTTCCCATCATAAAAAGTGACCTCCTGTAATTGGATACAATAAGTATACCATACAACAGGTCATTTTTCTTTAGTTTGTCAACAGGTCCT
>CAJTEW010000065.1 GCA_910575605.1 Lachnospiraceae bacterium | reverse complement strand
TGATATGCTCCCCTTATGGTAGACAGATAAAATAATAAAACTGTCACTATAAGGAGGAGCATATTTTATGGGACAACATTCAAAATACTCTTTTGAGATGAAACTGGATGCCGTCACAAAATATCTTTCAGGAAGCTGTTCAACAGAAAGCATCGCCCGAAACTTGGGAACGAATGGAACGAGAATTATCGAATGGGCAACAATATATCAGTCCTTGGGAGCCGAAGGACTAAAAACCACCCAAAAACTCAGCGTCTATTCGGCGGAAACAAAACGCAGCGCTGTCTGCGATTATCTTTCTGGCAAAGGGACGTTAAGGGAAATCCAGAAAAAATATGGAATCCGTTCAGATAAACAATTACGGAATTGGATTATGAAGTATAATGGTCATGAGAATCTAAAGTCTTCTGGAACAGGAGGAACCAGCACTATGACCAAGGGAAGAAAAACCACATACGAGGAACGGGTGGAAATTGTAAAGTACTGCATTGAGCATGAAATGGACTATGCCCAGGCAGCCGAAAAATATCAGGTATCTTATCAGCAGGTTTATCAATGGATAAGAAAATATCAATCGGATGGAGCCCCGGGACTTGTTGATAAAAGAGGAAAAAGAAAAACAGAGAATGAAATGTCTGAATTGGAAAAGCTGCGTGCGGAAAACAGGCTTCTTCAAGCGGAAAAACGAAAAGCGGAATTGGAGATTGCATTCTTAAAAAAACTCGACGAAATCGAAAGGAGGCGGTTCTAAGTCAGGTACAAAATGAAACTCTCTATCTGGCAATACAGGAACTACATGACGAACAGAAATGCTCTATATCTGAACTCTGCGAATTTGCGGGGATTCCACGCTCTGCCTATTATAAATGGCTTAACCGAAGGGCCAGTGCAAACGAAAAATTCAACCAAGAATTGTGCAGCCTTATTAAAGACGCTTATGAGGAAAAGAATGGGATTCTGGGATACAGGCAGATGACAATAAAATTAAACCGGGAGAATGATTTTCATGTTAATGAAAAAAGGATTCTTCGTCTTATGAGAATTTTGCAGTTAAAATCAGTATGCAGGCGCAGAAGAAGAAACTATGTGAAATCAACACCAGAAATCACAGCAGAAAACATTCTTAACCGGGAATTTAATGCTGACCATTTCGGAGAGAAATGGCTGACAGACGTAACGGAGATGAAGTATGGAATCAACGGGAAAGCATACCTGAGCGCCATTTTGGATTTGGCAGACAAAAGCATTGTTTCTTTTGTTATTGGAAGTTCAAATAATAATGCTCTCGTTTTTGAGACCTTTGATATAGCTCGTCAGGAACATCCAGAGGTAAAACCGCTGTTTCATAGTGACCGGGGATATCAGTACACCTCAAAATCCTTTCGCAGAAAACTTGAGGAAGCAGGAATGACACAAAGCATGTCAAGAGTATCCCGATGCATAGATAATGGTCCAATGGAAGCGTTCTGGGGGATGCTGAAATCCGAAATGTATTATCTGAAAAAATTTCATACTTACGATGAGTTAAAAGAAGCAGTATGTGATTACATAGACTACTACAATAATCACCGGTATCAAAAACGCTTAAACTGTATGACACCGATAGAATATAGAAAACATTTAACATGTGTAGCATAAGAATACTGCCAACCACAAAAATGTGATTGGCAGCTAAAATTTTTATTTTTTCCACTGTCTACTTGACAGGGAGCGGTTCA
>CAJTEW010000064.1 GCA_910575605.1 Lachnospiraceae bacterium | reverse complement strand
GTGTAAGATTTTTGATTTTTCGCCATGCCTTTCATCTCCTTTGCTCTTTCATTTGATAGTATAGGTTGTTCCACTTTTCCTGTCCACATTTATATACTAACACCACATAATGCAAATGTGGAAAAGAAGATGAAAGTGGAGAAACAGGTGCGGGAACTAAGAAAACAGGGATTCAACAAAGGGGAGATTGCCGGGCTGGCGGGCATCAACAGGGCAACCGTGGCAAAATACTTGAAAGAGGATTTTAACCCGGCAAACTCTTATTATAACACTACCATTCCAAGTAAAATAAAGCCCTATGCAGAAGCCATAAAAACGATGCTGTCAGAAGGAAAGACATTTAAGCAGATAGGCATTATCATCTGTGAAAAAGGATATGCCGGGTCGGATGCCGCGATCCGTATGTTTGCCACAAGAGAGCGCAAGATCATGAAGGAAACTGCCCGGCAAGGGGTCTCCGGTGAAAAGATTGAGCGAAAATGGCTGGTCAGCCTGTTGTACCGGCCGATTGACAAGATTTCATCCATCAGCGCGGAGCAGCTTGACCGAATTATAGGGGAATATCCAGTCATAGGGCGTGTTTATGATGCTGTATCAGGCTTTAAACAGACGTTGTCAGGCAAAAAAGAATCTGAACTTGATAAATGGCTGGAAGAAACGGACTCCCTGGAAATAGATGAATTAAGCAGTTTTACAAACGGGATCAGGAGGGATATTGCGGCAGTAAAAAATGCAATTTTGCTTGATTATAATAATGGACTTGCGGAGGGAAGCGTAAATAAGCTAAAGGTTGTCAAAAGGATCATGTATGGTCGCAACAGCTTTGAGATGCTGAAAGGAAAGCTGTTGCGGCTTGAGTTAAAATGCAAAATCAACTAACTTTGGAAAGATTCGACTTTTTAATCAAATTCACAGAAAATTTACATTTCAGGGCAAAAAAATAGAGCCAGGAACACGTTTTAGGAGTGTGTGGGGAGTATCCTAAAGATTGTGTAAACCTCCAAACTGATGTAAGATAAAATTACTCAGTTTGGAGGTTTATTTTATGGCAAGAAAAAAAGATTCCCCACAAAAAGCAGCCCTTCGGGAAATGATGGGCAACTATCTGAAAGAAAACGATGTGAAAGTAAAAAATGGCACCGATGTGAATTCCATTATGCGGGACATGATGTCCATCATTCTAGAAGGAGCCTTGGATCAGGAAATGGACGAAGAGCTTGGCTACAGTAAATACGATTACCGGAACAAAGACACGGACAACAGTAGAAACGGTCACTCCCAGAAAACCATGCATACCAGCTATGGTGATATGGAAATCGATATTCCACGTGATCGGAAAGGTGAGTTTGAACCTCAAATCGTAAAAAAATACCAGAATACAGTCACACAGGATATGGAAGAAAAAATCATTTCCATGTATGCCAAGGGAATGACAACAAACGATATCGAAAGCCATATGAGGGAGCTGTATGATATCGGAATCTCTGACAGCACAATCAGCAGGATTACGGACAAGATCCTCCCCATCGTAAAAGAATGGCAGGAAAGACCGCTGGAGAGTGTTTACGCGGTTGTTTTCATGGATGCCATCCATTATCATGTACGCAACGAAGGGAGGATTGTAAAACGTGCAGTTTATATTGCAATTGGGATTGATATGGAAGGCCACAAAGACGTGCTTGGTATGTATGTTGGTCAGAATGAGAGTGCGAAATTCTGGCTCTCTGTCTTGAATGG
>CAJTEW010000063.1 GCA_910575605.1 Lachnospiraceae bacterium | reverse complement strand
GAATTCTCATAGTTCTTCCTCCTTGAAATTAGCGAAGGGAAATCCTTTTCCCCGCATAGTTAAATTTTCTTGCAGAAAAGAATCATCAGAATACAGAAAACAAGTGACATTAAAGGTGCCGGCAATTTCCGATAAAGTACACTTATTTGGAGCAATGTATTTCAAAGGAGGCTTTTATAACTGCACACTGCTTTTAAAATCCAGTCTGTACAATTACACCATGTAAATTCCCGAAGAACTTTTTGATAACCATTTTCAATAATATCCTCTGCCACTGACGGATTTTCTAATAATTTTTCTGTAATAGCCGGAAGCTTGCTTAAATGTTTCAAATCATAAAGCACAATATCCTTCCCATCTGTAAAATGCTCATCAACCCATCTGCTGGAATCCGTAAGCGGCAGGGAGTGCTGTAGCAATGTATTAAAAATTCGGTCATGTGTTCCTGCTTTAAACCATGGAAAAACATTCAGATTAATCTTTGCATCTGCCATATAGGTCAACGTTTGTGCATAGGGTATTCTATCAGTCAGCCTATGTACATTAGGGTATTTAGATGAGCTGTGATTTTCCCAGCCTCTTCCAAGGAGATATAGTTCCAGTCCGGCCTTTGCAAGAACTGATACAACCTGTTCCCTCTGATACATCCGGATTGCCCAGTCCACATACTCTGCACACCGGAAAACCGTTTTTAATGTGTCGTCTGGAACCGACCAGCCTAATTGCTGTAATGTATAAAACACAGCCTGTTCTGTTGTAAGAGCGCTGTCCTCTATTAAATTGCGGTACATTGAATGGTAAAACTTCTGCATATCTTTGTTGTCACAAAATACTTGTTCCATTTCTGTAAGCTTATTTTCAGGACGATAGTACGTAGCAGAAAATAAGATATCAAATTTTCTTTTTTCGTAAGGCTTTACCGATATCTGCTGTTTGGGCACTGTTCCAACATGAGGCATAAATGCAACATGAGAAACCGTATCACTAAAATATCTGTTAACATACTCCACATGGTCCCTGTCACAGCAAAAAAGAAGGTAATTTTTGGAATGCTTCTTTAATGTAGGGTGAAATCGAAGCGGAGGGTCCATCAAAATATCTACAACAATTGTGTTCCATGCATCCCATATCCCTATTAAAAGCTCATCACGGATACACATACCATCAAAGCATACGGCAATATCTATTTTATGTGATGCAAACTGTACAAAATTTGTATAAGAGTGTGGATCTTCAGCAGGTGGATTCATTAAATCCAGAATAAATACTTCATGTCCCCTGATATTTAGCTGCTCTGCTAACTGGTCTGTAAAAAAATTAAACGATTCTGTATCTGTATAGAATAAAACGATTTTCATAGTATCCCTCTTTTCATGATGTTAATGCAATAATTCTTTGATACTTTGAGACAAATATTATTTTACCGCATTCACCAACACAAAACAATATTCTTTCGGTATGATTGGAAACAAAAACATATACTAAGGAGGAACGAAATGGGCAGCAGGACATACGGGTATATCAGGGTTTCCACACGAGAGCAAAATATTGAACGACAAATGATATCGCTAAAGAATGCTGGCGTGATAAGACAGGATATTTATATTGACAAACAAAGTGGTAAAGACTTTGAACGGCCGGCATATGCAAAAATAATGTCGATTATTACAGAAGGCGATTTACTTTTTGTAAAAAGTATTGATCGTCTGGGACGAAACTATCAGGAGATCATGGAGCAATGGCGAATTATTACAAAAGAACTGAAAGCAGATATTCGTATTCTTGATATGCCATTATTGGATACAACCAAAACAAAAGATTTGTTAGGAACATTTATTAGTGATATTGTTCTACAGCTTCTTTCTTTTGTGGCAGAAAATGAGCGTGAGAATATTAGACAGAGGCAGGCTGAAGGAATTGCCGCGGCGAAAGCGAGGGGAATCCGGTTCGGTAAACCGATGATTCCTATACCGCCGGATTTTCCTGAATTATACAGGCAGTGGGAATGCGGAGCTATCTCTTTTCGGGAATTTTCCAGCATCTGTAATATGGGAAGAAGTACAATGTATACAAGGATTAAAGAACATCGGAAACGGCTTAGTGAAAATACTTAAAAATTTTTTCAAAAAACTCTTAAGATATTTCTACAATGTACGATATAATAAGTGTCAAGAAAATTTCAGAGGAATCCAAATAAGTGTACTTTATTGGAATATTGCCGGCACCTTTAACGTCACTTGTTTTCTGTATTCTGATGATTCTTTTCTGCAAGAAAATTTAACTATGCGGGGAAAAGGATTTCCCTTCGCTAATTTCAAGGAGGAAGAACTATGAGAATTCAACATA
>CAJTEW010000062.1 GCA_910575605.1 Lachnospiraceae bacterium | reverse complement strand
AAGAAGTGGACACAAAGATATCGAAACTGGGATCAGGTGATAAACCAACTGATTGTCCTGTATGGGGAACGGATCACGGATTATCTGTAAAAAGGAAAAGCAGGAATGGTATTGTCCTCAGGCTTACCATTCCCGCTTTCTTGCCATTCCGTCGGCATTTGTATTATTGCCAGGATTACCCTATTCTATTCCAGATGTCGGGGGAGGGCAGAGCCCACAAAAGGCAATCAATACAATGTCTTATTTGTTATACAAAAAAACACAAAAAATGTATAAAATCTTCTCACATGGTTATACTGTAAATAGAAGATATCTTCGACAACAACAAAATCATAAATTCGACAGTAAAATCTTACATATCTATTTCTTATCAGGAAGATTTATTTTCCAAAGACACAAAAATTTTTACAGTCTCTTAAAATGCGAATCTCTCGTAGAAATCAGTGTTTTTCATACCTGGTCCTCTGCGAGAGATTCGTATTTTTTCTTTTCTATATGTATTTTTGAGTGCAAAAACCCCTCAACTGCATTTTTGAAAACACACTTTTTCTAAGCAGTCTTTTCTTCCGTTTTTCCTTCAAATGTTTGGAGCTTATCATGAAGAAACCTGTGATATTTATTTAAATTTCTTCCAATCGCATACAGCATGAATTCCTTGTATACTTTTTCGGATGTCCGGTAGTTGAACCGGCGGAAGCTGTCATTTTCTTTGATGTCTCCAAAATGTCCTTCTGTCTGTATGGAACGGATCTGTCGATTTAGAATCCCTTTCTCGCTCTGTATGTTTGCATGGGATTCCTCCCTCAATGTTTCCCATTGTTCATTGATCTTCATGACTTTATTTTTATCGGCATCCTTTTCAGCATTATATTTATAGAGACATTTTGCCTTGTGCTCACAGCCACTGCAGTCTGCACATCCATACACCTCATAAGTCTGTGTATAACCGGCCTGTTCTCTGGTCTCCGTGCGGATATGATGCAATTCTCTTCCGTCGTGGCAAATATAATACACTTCGTCCTCAAACACCTGCGTTTTCATGTTATAATACTTTCCTATATCTTCTGTATAAGCATGTGTCCTCCGCTTTTCATGATCCTGCAGCTTGATGTAACTGGAGATTCTATTTTTCTTTAAATACAGAAGATTCTTTTCACTGCAATAGCCACTGTCTGCTGTTGCTTCTTCCAAGATCTCCCCGAATGCGTTTTTATGCTTTTCTAAAACCGGGAGCAGCGTGTTATAATCTGTCCGGTCATTGCTTACATAAGTATGGACTATGAAATAATTCTCTACTGCGATCTGAACATTATATGCAGCCTTTAACTGTCCGTTCTTCATATGGTCATCCTTCATCCGCATAAAGGTGGCTTCCAGGTCTGTTTTGGAATAGCTGTTCCGGTCTGTCCCCATGATCTCGAAGCATTCCTTGTATCCCATGAGACGTTCGCCGCAGGCTTCTAATTCCTCATAAAGCTGCTGGATTTCCGGTTTTCTCTTTCCTTTCCCNTTATCGATCTCGATGATGGTATTATTCGATAACTTTTTATGTTTTGTCAGCTTTCGTTTCCGGTTCTTTTCAATGACATCTCTTACTTTGTCCATCCCTTCGATCGCAAACATATGCGCATGAGGAATATCATATTTCACACCGTATTCATTTTCATCGATCAAGGTGTTATATTTCTGGTACAAAGAATCGATGGTATCCAATAATCCTGCAAGATGATAATTGATCGTTCCTCTCCATACAAACGTATAACGGTTCGCATTTGCTTCTATCTTGGTCCCATCAATAAAAAGCGCCTTCAATGTAATAAAGCCTTCTTTTTGCAGGCGGCGCAGGAACTGGTAATTCAGCTCGTCTAATACATCAGCCGTCAGTTTTTTGTTCTTGAACTCATAAAAAGCATCTCTTTTAGGCTTCTGTCCTTTTGTGAGCCAGATAAACGCCAGATCTCTTTCGCATAATTCCACAATACGGTCAACAGCCCTTATCCCACGCATGTTCGCGTAAGTAACTACAGCATACATCATAATTGGGTTGTACCCGGTTCTTCCCTTATCTAAACAATTGGCCAGCAAGCCAGAAAAATCTAATTCCTCCATCACTTTTTTCAGGGTATAGACTGGATCGTCATCAGGTAAACACAATTCAAGAAAACTAAAGTTAATTTTCTGTTGCCCTAATTCAAAAAATTCGTTATAATAATCTTGTTTTAGCATAGTTACATTATAACATGTAACGGAGAAGAGATGGTTGTCGTTAGCCATCTTTTTCTCTTTTTATGGGGAAATTTTAGGGGGCAGGTGTGACTCATACGAGTCACACCTGCCCCTGTTTAGAACTATCTATTTCCCGACAGCCCC
>CAJTEW010000061.1 GCA_910575605.1 Lachnospiraceae bacterium | reverse complement strand
ATTATATCCTATGATAAGGTAAAAATGGAGAGCGATGTGATAATCGTTCTCTATTTTTTTGCGAAAAAAGAGGGTAGTCCCTCAAGTCACCTAATGACTTTTGGGACACCCTCCTACTAAGACGTTTCTCTTATAATAAGTTCCGGTTTCATTACGATATGCTTTTCTTCTTTTTTTATCGCTCCTTCATTCTCTTCTTCCTCTTGCCTTGATTCTAGGAGCTCTATGAGAAGCTCGGCGCTTGCGATCCCCATCCGAAGCTTCGGAGCGCCGATTGTTGTGAGCCTTGGTTTTACAAAAGACAGAATCCCTATATCGTCATTACCGCATAGTGCGACATCATGAGGCAGGTTAAAGCCTCTTTCCTGGATTGCACAGATGGCACCGATAGCAATGTAATCGCTGTAGCACATAACGCAGAAGGGCGGCTTGTTTTTTTCCAGTATCCTCTTCATACTCTCATATCCATCTGTCTGATTTGTACATCCCGAAACTACCATATTTGATTCATAGCTTACACCATATTCCTTCAAAGCCCTTTTATAACCCGCCAGCCGGTTTTGCGCCGAAGAAACTCCCGGAAGGAAATTCAGAAAAAATATTTTATCATTTCCATAGCTGCACAAATGCCTGGCTGTCATGTAGGCCGCCTGCTCGTCGTCCAGCACCACATAAGTGTCCTCATCCTTCTCAATGTAACGGTTCACCAAAACATATGGGATATCGTAGTTCTTGAGAAGCTCCCGGCTCTTTTTGTTTCCGGACGCAGGAGTCAATATCACCCCCGCAACATTAAGGCCCCTCAGCTCGCCAATAAACTGTATCTCCTTGTCTACATCCTCATGGCTGTTCATTACAACACAGTGATAGCCGTGTACAGACAGCGTTTCTTCAATTCCCCTAATGACCCTTGCATAAAAAGGGTTGGAATTATCACTGATAACAATCCCTATCATCTTTGTCCTCTGCTGCCTGAAGCTTCTTGCCACCTGGTTCGGTATATAATTTACTTCCTTCGCATAGTCAAGAATTTCCTTTTTCCTTTTTGCAGATATATCAGGATGGTCGTTTAAAGCCTTTGACACTGTTGTAATACTTACTCCCAGACCTTCTGCCAGGTCCTTTAATCGCGTAACTCTTTTCATCTATAATTTACCCTCCATCCGAAGTCTTACCATACGGTCAATCGGCATCCTTGTCTCCACACATCCACCCTTTTCTTCCAGAATCAGGGAGGCCATGCTATTTGCATACCGTACTGCCCGGTCTATATCCTCTTTATCCTCATCCATAGAAACAATAAGACCTGCTGAAAATGCATCTCCGGCTCCTGTCAGATTCTTCTCCTGTCCCTCCATTGTAGGAAAGCTGTCCGAAAGTTTCGTTTTTCCGCCTCTGCTTAAATATGCGGCTCCCTGGGAACCCATGGTAACAACCGCATGCTGAGGCCCCTTTGAAACAAGATATTTAAGACATTCCTCTATCTCCATGCCCGGCATCAGATACCGCAGATCATCCTGGCTTACTTTTATAATAAATGCGTATTTACACAAATCTTCAATCAGCTTTCTTCCTCTGTTTGTCTCAATAGAAAAATGATTATAGGAGGTCGTACCGCCATATCCTCCCAGGTCTACAATAACTTTCTTTCCTGCCTGTCTAAGCTTTTCACAAATCTCAACATCAACTTCAAAATCCATAGGACAAATAAAAAATACGGCAGCCCCCAGATATTCTTCTGGTATAACGTCAAAATGAATGACCGGCGCTACTTTAAAGTACTCTACCTTATTCCGCTCTTCTTCCTGGTAAATCAGGTGATTCTCTGTTGTATACAGATACGGTATACATCCCGTCGTATCAACCAGCCTTAATTCTCTTGCAATAACTTTCTGCATCTCTTCCCCGCAGTACGTAACAATTCCCACTGTTTTTCCAGCCTTTGCAAGGGCAAGGCTTGTATAAGCACAGGGACTTCCAAGTACAGGACCTACAATTTTATCTGCCAAAAAGATCGTTTCCCTCACAATATTGCCAATAACAACAATATCAACCTTCTCATTTCTCATGCTATCTCTTCCTCCATACTTCACCTTTACCTAAAAATGTCAAGAAACATTTAAGTTATCGGTAAAGTAATTTCTACTGTCAGTATTTAGAATAGCCTAATATTCGTTAATTGTCCAGTATTTCAAATAAATTTTTGTGCACATGTACCAATTGACATTTTAATCATCCAGCTTTAGAATGTTTTCATACGATATAGTTAACGTTAACTTTATCAATTACTATATCTGTAAAAACAATAACACTATGTAGTAGGAGGACAAAACTATGGCAGACAAGAAAATCAGACTGGCCCTTGTCGGTGTAGGCAACTGTGCCTGCTCCCTCGTTCAGGGCATCCAGTTCTACAAAACCCCGGAAATCGCT
>CAJTEW010000060.1 GCA_910575605.1 Lachnospiraceae bacterium | reverse complement strand
TGCCCGATATTGTAGGCTAAGAATCCGGCGCCTTACTGTCTCACGACAGCAGGTTTCCGAACCCTCGCCCTGGAACCGCACGTACACCTCTCGATGTATACGGCTCCCCACTATACATCCTCTACAGTTATTTATGGATTCTGTCATAGCAGTCTCCACACACTACAAGCGTTTTTCTTTTCTTCTTGTTCATAATCGCTCCCCATTCTGTATTAACATCAAGGTCGCTCATACTCTTTACTTGATACACCTTAACCGCTGGCACATATGCGCCGCACATTTCGCAGACATTCGCCTTATATCTGAAAAACAGTTCTTTCGGCTTGTTCATCTGCTCATATTCGGGTATGATGTCTGCATAACTCCCAAGGGCATATTTCACCCTGCGGAATCCCTCATTGTAGAGGACTGCATACTTTGTACCTTTCTGTGTTTTGTACGGCACTTTAAATTCTTTGTTTTTGGTATATTTGAGCTTTGCTTTTGTCATCGTGATACGGTATTTTGCCGCAACGGTCTTGTATAGGCTGTATTCCATGACATAATGGAACTTATTTAATACGGAGACATTGCTCGCAAGTCGGTAGTAATTGTAAATCCCCCGAATCTGCGCATTGTACTTCCGCACCATTTCATGCACTGGCAGGAAAATATAGTCGTTCCGCTGTAACGGCTTCCAGACTTCTTTTTCCCCTGCCCTTGACACGATTTTCAGCACACCGTAACCTAGCAGTTTCCCCACCCACTTCTCTTTTGGCAGGTACAGCTTGATTTTGCCGGTGTAGGCTTTGACTGTCCCTTTTCCTTTGGCTTTTTTCAGCGCACTGTCGTTGCATACCGTAACGTCATAGCCGAGAAACCTCGCTTTGTCGTCACTGTTCGTGATGAGCGTCTTTTCCGCAGACAATTCCAGTTTCAGCGTTTCCTCAAAGAACCTCCCAATATCGGACTTTATCCTTTCAGCGTCCTCTTTGCTTCCGATTACGCCAATAAGAAAATCATCGGCATACCGTACATATTGAATCCGCTTATAGCCTGTGTCCATCGGGTCGCCCATAGGGATTTTCTGGAACTCCCTCTTTAAGTCTGCCAGTCGGCGTACTGCTTCCTGCTTTTCTGTATCAGAGTAGCTGTCCCATTCTTTTCGGATTTTGGCTTTGCACCTTTGGCGGTATGACTGCTTTCTGGAGTACTCATTGTTCCTTTTTCTGCCCGTGCCTTTATCGAATCCCTTTTTGTATTCCTCCATGAATCTGTCAAACTCATTAAGGTAGATATTTGCAAGGATTGGGCTGATGCCAGAACCTTGGGCTATACCGCTGAAAGTGGCGTTGTATTCCCAGTTCTCCATATACCCTGCTTTGAGGAATTTCCAAATCAGCTCAATAAAGGCTTCATCTCTAATCCGCCTGCGCAGGATATTTACAAGGCTGTGGTGGTCTATCGTATCAAAGTACGACTTTATATCGCCCTCCACAAACCATTTCACACCCGTAAAGTTCTGCTGTAACTGTAAGAGCGCCGTATGGCAGCTCCTGCCGGGTCTGAAACCGTGGGAATAGTTGGAGAATGTCGGGTCATAAATACTTTCAAGAATCATCTTAATGACTTCCTCCACCAGTTTGTCGTCTGACGACGATATCCCAAGCGGTCTCATTTTCCCGTTTTTCTTTTTGATATACTGTCTGCGGACAGGGTTCGGCTGATAACTGTGGTCTTTCACCGCATGGATGATTCGCTCCACTCTTTCTTTACCGTAACCGTCGAGTGTCAGCCCATCTATGCCGGGTGTCATTGCACCTTTGTTGGCGTAGATGTTTTGGAGAGCCTGCAAATAAAAATCCCCATTATAAAGATTCCTGTACAGTCTCTCGTACTTGTAGTTTTCCTCTTTCGAGTGTTTCTGTAGATTCTCCAAAATAATCTTTGGACTTCTCATAGTGTCTCACACACCTTTCCTAAATTATTTCAGTCGTATAGCTGTCTCCCTTCGCCATGTGAACGGCATTACCGCCTCGGACTACTATGGAGACTCCGTAGCCATGCAGGATATTCAGGCACTGTATGCCATAGCTTAAAATGGTAAGCGTTCCTGTTTAGGCTATCCTCGTTTAGGCTTGTCTGTACAGGCGTGTCATGTTGTCGGCTATGACGTTCGCCGTTTTCCGCTTATTGCGGCTGGTCAGTGCGGAATGTGATGTGTAGACGCAGTTCGCAAACTCTGCGTACACCCTGCACTGCCTGACGTATAATAGCTATCTTCCGTCAGTGCTGACGATAAAGCCCCTCTGGCTGTCATTTAAGCAGTGTAGCTGTTTAACCTCATACATGACATTTCATCTTGATGCCCGTTCACAGCCTGATAACTGGCTGAATAGCACCGTTACCGACATGCTATACTCCCCGTCGGGTTTCCCTCTCGGATAAGTCGGTTGATGATAGGAAATAGGCTTCAAATGAAGCCCTCACATTGAACCTACTATCTTGCTAAAGATAGATTACAAACAAGCCCGCACGGAACGAATGGGTTCCGCTTACGAGCGCACCGCAAATTCATCAA
>CAJTEW010000059.1 GCA_910575605.1 Lachnospiraceae bacterium | reverse complement strand
GAGGGTGTCCCAAAAGTCATTAGGTGACTTGAGGGACTACCCTCTTTTTTCGCAAAAAAATAGAGAACGATTATCACATCGCTCTCCATTTTTACCTTATCATAGGATATAATAAGGTATGCCTACATTTAAAGATTATACTATGAATCAGTTACAATTACCACTATCTTTTGAAGATTTCATTCCTGAAAATCATCTGGTACGGGTCGTAAATACAGTTGTGGACAGTCTGGATCTGAAGCCACTCTACGACAGATACAAAGAAGGCGGCTGCCCTGCGTATCACCCAGGGATGATGCTAAAGGTCATGATCTATTCATTCTCCCAGAAAACATACTCTTCCCGTCAGATAGCAAAAGCTCTCCGGGAAAATATCAACTTCATGTGGATCGCCGGTGGAAACAAACCGGACTTTCGAACCATCAACCGCTTCCGTCTGGATATGAAAGATATCATAGAGGATGTTTTCTATGAAGTCGTCAGACTTTTGATCGAGAAAAAATATATAAAACTACAGAATTACTTTTTGGACGGTACAAAAATAGAAGCCAATGCCAATAAGTATACATTTGTGTGGAATAAATCTGTAAATAACTATGACCGCAGACTGGATGAAAAGATAAAAACACACTTACGCGAGATTGACCGTATCGTGGCGGAAGAAAATCAGATCTATCTTGATGATGATCTGGAAGAAACAGGTGAAAATAGCCGCATAACTGCATCCCAGGTTGAAGCTGTTGTAGAAAGCATCGACAAAAAACTGACCGAAAATCCTGATGATAAAGTCTTGAAGAAGAAAGCAAGAGAATTCAAAAAGGATATCTTACCCAGAAAGCAGAAATATGAGAGAGCATTTGCTATATTTAAAGGGCGCAGCAGCTATTCCAAAACAGATCATGATGCTACCTTTATGCGGATGAAGGAAGATGCCATGCTTAACGGTCAGTTAAAGCCCGGATATAACATACAAACCGGCACCGAAAACAGATACATCGTCGGGTTTACCATTCATCCAAATCCAACGGATACAAAAACCATGATCCCACATTTAAACCATCTTGAAGAAAGCCTGGGGAGGTTGCCAGAAAACATTGTTGCAGACGCAGGCTATGGCAGTGAAGAGAATTATGAATATCTGGAAGAAAAGAATCTGGGAAGTTATGTAAAATACAACAGGTTTCATTGGGAGAAGAAAAAGAAAAACCGGGAGAATCCATATTTGTCGGACAACTTACCATACACCCCAGAAACAGACAGTTTTATCTGTCGCAATGGAAAGCAGCTGGTACATGTAGGAAAAAGGAAATATATGACAGAAGCCGGGTATGAAACCATACGGGATTATTACCGGTGTGAGGACTGCAGCGGCTGTCCTTATGCAGCAGAATGTAAGAATACGGATAAGAACCGTACAGTCCGGGTATCCCACCGACTGAATGAACTGAAAAGAAAAGCAAATGAAAACCTTTGCTCCGAAAAAGGGCTGGAACTCCGTTCACAGAGAGTTGTGGAAGTAGAACAGGTCTTTGGCCGGATTAAAGGTTGCTGGTCGTTCCGACGCTTTCATTTACGTGGAACGGACAAAGTAAAAATAGAATGGGGACTGTTGGCGATCGCCCATAACATCACCAAAATGGCACTGGAAGAATAGGTATCCAGTGCCATTTTCGATGATTTTAATAAAAAACTAGTATTTCAGAAACATAAAAGAGGATGCCCCTCTCTATGACGTTAATCAATCATAGTTTTGGGACACCCTCAAATTCATTTTTCCTTGTCCCCTTATTCTTGCTAAATATTTGTTTTTGTGTGAAGTTAATAAAGTTACTTTCGTCAATTTGTATAAATTTCTTCTTGACATTTTCTATTTATGTGATAAAATTCATATTATAAAGTAAACGTTAAAGTAAACGTTATTTTTTATAGGCATCCACTAAAACGTTAACTATAACGATTACAAAAATATTAAATACCAGGAGGAAAAAAACTATGGCAGACAAGAAAATCAGACTGGCCCTTGTCGGTGTAGGCAACTGTGCCTGCTCCCTCGTTCAGGGCATCCAGTTCTACAAAACCCCGGAAATCGCTGAAGAGGCCGGCGGTCTTATGCATTATAACCTGGGAGGCTATATCCCTTCCGATATCCAGGTTGTTGTAGGCTTTGACATTGATTCAAAAAAGGTGGGAAAGGATGTAAGCGAAGCTATCTTAGAATGGCCTAACTGTACTTACAAAATTTGTGATGTGCCAAACCTGGGCGCTCCTGTCCTTCGCGGCCCTGTCCTTGACGGCGCACCGGAGCATTTAAGACACTACTACGGCAAGGATTACTTCACTGTTGATGAGGCCCAGGAGCCGGTTGATGTTGTGAAAGCCCTTAAGGATTATAAGGTTGACATTATTTTAATTAATCTTCCTACAGGCTCCCATGATGCGGTAAGATTCTATGTTGATGCTGCATGCGAGGCCGGCTGTGGTATTGTCAATGGAATCCCGGAGCTGATTGCAAGTACGCCGGAAATCGCAGCCCAGTGTAAGGAGGCCGGTGTTCCGGTTATCGGAGACGACTGGAAGAGCCAGCTTGGAGCTACCATTGTACATCGTGCTCTTGCGAAGCTCTTCGAAGACAGAGGAATCAAGATTACCAAGTCCTACCAGCTTAATTATGCGGGAAATACAGATTTTATCAATCTGGTAATGAGAGGAGAGACAAAGCATGTAACAAAGCATGATGCTATTGCAAGCATTTTAAAGCATGATGTACCGATAGCACCGGG
>CAJTEW010000058.1 GCA_910575605.1 Lachnospiraceae bacterium | reverse complement strand
GTCACTTGTTTTCTGTATTCTGATGATTCTTTTCTGCAAGAAAATTTAACTATGCGGGGAAAAGGATTTCCCTTCGCTAATTTCAAGGAGGAAGAACTATGAGAATTCAACATAATATTACAGCATTAAATGCACACAGAAACTTAACAAACAACAACTCTTCATTAGGTAAGAACTTAGAGAAGTTATCTTCTGGTTACAGAATCAACCGCGCTGGTGACGACGCTGCCGGACTTGCTATTTCTGAGAAGATGCGTGCTCAGATTACAGGTCTTGAGACTGCTAAGAAGAACGCTGAAGATGGTGTTTCTCTTGTTCAGACAGCTGAAGGTGCTTTAACAGAAGTTCACTCCATGCTGAATCGTATGGTTGAGCTGGCTACACAGTCCGCTAACGGAACTTATTCTACATCCAACCGTCAGGAGATGCAGAAGGAGATTAACCGTCTGAACAGCGAGATTGACAGAATCAGCAAGACTTCTAACTTCAATGGTACTAAGTTATTTACAAAGGCTAAGCAGGAAATTAAGCTTCATGTAGGTGAGTCTGAGTCTATTGACAATCAGCTTAGTGTAACATTTACAAAGATGGATTCCACTTCTCTTGGAGTTCATAAAACAGATGATAAAACATTTGCAAAAACATTAACAGGAAAGAGCATCAGCGATATCGATCTTACTAAGGCAGACAGCGCAAGACAGGCAATTTCTATTGCAAACTCTGCAATCGATATGATTTCTTCCATGCGTTCAGACTTTGGTGCTATGCAGAACCGTCTGGATCACACCATCAACAACTTAGGTGTTCAGCATGAGAACATTTCTGCTGCTGAGTCTCGTATCCGTGACGTTGACATGGCTAAAGAGATGATGGCTTACACCAAGAATAACATTCTTGTTCAGGCTTCTCAGGCTATGCTTGCTCAGGCTAACCAGGTACCGCAGGGAGTTCTTCAGTTACTTCAGTAATTAATTGAATTTTCATACGGGGAAAGGCTTCTTCTTCGGAAGAGGCCTTTTTTCTTAACTTTTTATCAAAGGAGCCGCAGACTATGAATATACAGCTTACCATTTCCATGCTTGTCTCTGACAGAATAGACACTCTGGGCAGATGCCTGGAATCCATCACACCCCTTCTTAAGGAGTTAAACAGTGAACTGATTATCGTATATACAGGCCAAAATCCCGATACACTAAAGCTTGCAGAAAAGTATACCTCCCATATCATTCCCTTTTCCTGGTGCAGCGACTTTTCCAGGGCCAGAAATGCAGGACTTAAGGAGGCAAAGGGGGAATGGTTCCTCTACCTTGATGATGATGAGTGGTTTGAGGATGTGGAGGACATTCTTCGGTTTTTTAAAAGCGGGGAATATAAAGACTACCAGTCTGCCCTGTATGTACAGCGCAATTATAATGACTGGGCTGGAACATCTTACGTTGACGCCAATGTGGGGCGCATGTGCCGCCTGACGCCGGAGACTGAGTTTATCTATCCCATTCATGAGAACCTGTTCCCCTTTGCAGAGCCGTACAGACAGCTTAACTCTTATGTCCACCATTTCGGTTATATAAGAAATGAACAGGCATTGAGTACAGACCCGAAGTTCCAGAGGAATCTTACCCTTCTTCTGAAAAGCTATAGTAAGGAAGCTACCTCCCACCTCTGTACACAGATAGCCCAGGAATATAAGAGCGTTGATGATTATTCCAATGCCATCCGCTACTGCAGGGAGGGACTTAAGCTGGCACAAAAAGAGCAGAGAATCCATACCTATGAGCTGTGGCTTCAGGTACAGCTTCCCAACCTTCTGATACTTTCAGGGGACAGGGAGGCCGCATTAAAGGAAGGAGAACGCCTTCTTAACAAGCCCCGCACGCTTGAGGTGGGAAGGGCCCACCTTTCAGGTATTCTGGCAGGACTGTGCTGGGAACTGGGAGAATACCCTAAAGGGGTCAGGTATGCCCGCCGTTATCATAAGGAAATGGAAAACCTCAGAAGGCATCCTGATACAGCCAAACGGCAGAACGGAATCACCATAACCTATGAAAGCGCCAAAGAGAGGGCTGTAACAGCATATATGGCGGGGTTATTGTGTGCATCTAAGGCACAAGAGGTTTCAGCCATAGGTGAACTGCTGTCCTGGATGCCGTGGGACAAAGAGGAGCAGATGCTGACCCAGTATGAGAACCTGGAGAGCTGGAAGGAAGGCTTCCCGGAACAATGGGATGATATTTTAGGCGGATATGCAAGGCTTAGGACATGCAGCCCATATGTGACACTTCAAAAAGCATTACATATGGAAAGAAAAGGCATGACAGCGGAGACAGAGAAGTATTTTAACCAGTGTATGGAAAGATGCCCTGAGGGATTCGAGTACCAGCTGGTGAAGCTGGCGGCACGGAATAGATTTTCCTTAAAGCCATTGCTTGCACAGATGCCGTCAGAATTATGGGATGAATGCATAGAGGTGCTTACAGCTCAGACAGAGGTTTCCATGGGAGAATTTCTACAGGGGCTGGAGGAAGGGATGAGGGAGTTTCCGGTATATGCAGAACGGCTGTCCCAAAGCTTTCTGAAAGCGGAAATGAATCAGGAAAGCGGCAGTGCCTCCCAGCTTCTGACACTGTCACGGCAGTATTGTGAGAGTGTAATTACAGAAGCGGGGTATATATATAAGGAAGAGATACTGAAGGATTTGGATTTTTATGCTCTGCCATATAAATATAAATTTGCAGGTGCAATGCAGACTGCCATAGGCTGTTTTGAGGCAGGAAAGTATGCGGACTGTATTTCATATCTTGAGAAGGCAGCACATACAGCCCCGGATATGGCTCCGGTAATAGGTGCGCTTTTAGAGTATATAAAGGAAGAGGTCAACAGACCGAAGGAGCCTGTGTCAGAGGAGTTTGAGATACTTGGGAGGCAGGTGAAGCAGGTGCTTATGGGGCTGATGGAAAATGGGCAGTGGGAAGAAGCCTTTGGAGTAGTAAATCAGCTGATGGCACTTCTTCCGGGTGACCCGGAGGTTCTTAAGATGAAACAGGAGATTATAGCACATAGACTGTAATTGGGACGGGGTAAAATTCA
>CAJTEW010000057.1 GCA_910575605.1 Lachnospiraceae bacterium | reverse complement strand
TGGCATTTGACAGCCTCCTCATCTCGTTTGATATGTTAAGTATACTACATATTTGATAATATAGGAAGCTACAAAACGGATAATTACGGAAGAACCCATTCAGTGGCAACGATTTTCAGAAATGGAGGGCATTATGGAAGAAACAAAAACAGAATTACAGTTGATTAAATTGTCGGAGATACAGTCGCAGGAAGTTTCATGGCTGTGGTTTCCCTTTATCCCTTATGGCAAGCTGACAATCGTACAAGGCGATCCGGGTGATGGAAAGACAACATTTATACTCAATATAGCGGCGAAATTGTCTAAGGGAGAAAGTTTAGACGGAGGAATGAATTTTACAGAGCCTTTGAATGTAATCTATCAGAGTGCGGAGGACGGGCTTGCCGATACGGTAAAGCCCCGGTTGGAACAGGCGGGGGCAGATTGTGAGAAAATCTCGGTCATTGATGAAAAGATAAAATCACTTTCCATGATAGATGAACGCTTGGAAGAAGCTGTTATAAAGACAGGCGCAAAGCTGCTGATTTTAGACCCGATACAAGCCTATTTAGGCGGCGGTATGGATATGAACCGGGCAAATGAAGCAAGGGACATGACAAAGAAATTAGCGGCACTGGCAGAGAAATACCAGTGCGCGATTGTCCTTGTCGGGCATATGAACAAAGCGGCAGGAAATAAGGCGGCATACCGGGGCATGGGTTCGATTGATTTCTTTGCAGTTGCAAGAAGCGTTCTCTTAGTCGGCAGGGTAGAGGGAGAAGAAAATATAAGGGCTGTGGTGCAGATTAAAAACAACCTTGCGGCGTTCGGACACCCGAAAGCGTTTGCACTGTCGGAGGACGGTTTTCAATGGTTAGGGGATTATGAGATTACAGCTGATGAAGTGTTAGGCGGCATTGTTCCCAAAGCAAATAAAATGGAACAGGCGAAACGATTACTTCGGGAACTGGCAGAAACAAACAATGCCATGCAGAGCAATGAGATTTTCAATCTAGTGGACGAGCAGGGCATATCAAAACGGACACTGGAAAATGCGAAGAAAGAATTAGGTGTCCGGGCGAAGCGGATAAACAATACATGGTATTGGAAACTGGATAAAATCAGACAGTGACGGACAGGCAAGGCAACAGCGCAACAATGCAGGGTATTAGAATTTTGCAGTCTTGGAGTTGCGTTCTTGAAGATTGCAAGGTTGCAAAGATTATAGACATTGCAATGTTGCGCTGTTGGGAGAGAGCCGTAAAGCGGCGGTATCAAGGCGGCGAAAAGTCGCCCACCGTCCGCAGGACGGAAAGCCCCCGGCAGGGCGCAAAGGCACTTTTGATAGAGCGTAGCCTGTCGAAAGTGCTTTTGCATTACTTTCGCAGAAAGTAACAAAGGCTATGCGCCGTATCCGGCGTTCATTACCCGATAGGGAGAAAGGGAAATTGATTGAAGCGGACAATCAGCGTTATGACAGGGAAAGGCTCTGTCAACCATAACAGCAGAAAATTCCACGCAAAGAATACTGACCCGGAGCGGAGTTGTCTGAATGTGGAATACTGCAACGAAAATATCAAGGATGTATACCACGAATTATTTGATGAAGCGCTTGCCCGGTACAATGAGAAGCAGACCAGAAGTGACCGCAGGATTGATGATTATTATGAGAAAATCTGTTCCGGCAAACAGGAGAAGCCATTCCATGAGATTATTTTGCAGATAGGCAACAAGGACGATATGGGGGCAAAGACGGAGGACGGACAGCTTGCGGCAAAAATACTTGATGAATATATGCAGGACTTTCAGCGGCGCAATCCTACATTAAGGGTATTTTCAGCGCATCTCCACATGGACGAAGCAACGCCGCATCTGCATATAGATTTTATACCCTATACGACTGGAAGCAAGAGGGGGCTTGAAACAAGGGTGTCATTGAAAAAGGCACTTGCGGCACTTGGATTTAAGGGCGGCACAAGGAGCGAAACGGAACGCAACCAGTGGGTAGCGGCAGAGAAAGAACGTCTTGCGGAGATTATGCCACAGCATGACATTGAATGGGAGAAAAAAGGAACACATGGGAAGCATTTATCAGTTTTAGATTTTGAAAAGCAGGAGCGACAGAAAGAGGTTGCGGAACTGGAACAGACAATCTCCGGCAGTAAAAAGGACTTATCCAATATTCTTCATCAGCAGATAACGGCAGGACAGGAAACGGAGCAGATACGGAAAGAGGGCGAAGCAATCCGGCAGGAAGTATCAAAACTTTCCGCAACAAATCATCTGCTGAAAAAGCAGACGGAAACACTGATAGGGGATAAAGAAAAGCTGTTATCCGAAAATGAGAAATTGGAAAAACAGCAGAAAAAGTTACAGCAGGAAATCAACAAAATGGTGCAGTCAAAAGAGGTTATGGAGCGCAACATTCACGCCTATGATGAAGATGTGAAATGGCAGTTGGCAGAGCCGGGGGCATTGATGAGCGCAAAGGCTTATCGGGATAAAAAGGCTTTACCGCTTGTGGAGAAATTGAAAGAAGTGGTAAAAAATCTGACTATCAAATGTGTACAGCTTACGGAGCAAAGCAAGAAGCTGACCGCCAAAATGGACGGGCAACAAAAGCAGATTAGCCGCTTGACGGATAAGGTCATGGAGCAGAACCATACCATAGACCGATTGCAGGAAAAAGCGTCTGATTTGGGGCGTTTGGAGCGTCATTTAGGCAGGGAACAGGTACAGTTGATAGTAGAGCGGTCAAAGGCATTAGAGCAGGCAGAACGAGCAAAGAAACGCCCGAAACGTGCCTTTGAAATGAGCCGATAGGAAAGTGAGGATTGATTTGATATGACGGATATGGAAAAGAAAGTTATGATACGGCTGTGTGCTAAAATCGTAGCAGATACAGACCTTTATGAAACGGACAAGGAAGTGCAAAATCTCATAGACTGGATATGTCTGTCGGAGCAGATAAAGGAGAACAATAATACAATCCGCAATCTGACCGGGGAATATAAAAAGATAGAGCCGGATTGCCGGGAGGGAGTGCGGGCGCAATTGGAGCGTATGAAAGAATTATGCAAAGAGCGCAACAACTTGTATGAGAAACAGAATGACTTGAAAGGGCAGAAATGGAAAATAGAAAAATCGTTGGAGCGATAAAAAATGTGGGGCGTGGCGGTTGCTATGCCCTATATTTTTGTGGTAAATGTAAAAAGGGAGTGGTATAATCAAGGACCTGTTGACAAACTCCCTTTTCCAGATCCGATTTTATATACCATCTTATGAAATGTTATAAACAGGCTGGTAAATTCAGTTTTTACACCGCTTTTACCAGTCTCTTTAGATTTAATGCCG
>CAJTEW010000056.1 GCA_910575605.1 Lachnospiraceae bacterium | reverse complement strand
GTGTAAGATTTTTGATTTTTCGCCATGCCTTTCATCTCCTTTGCTCTTTCATTTGATAGTATAGGTTGTTCCACTTTTCCTGTCCACATTTATATACTAACACCATATGTCCACCGGCACTGGCTGTTGCCAGCGTTCCTTTTGCATGAGTATGAGAAGGCATTTGTGCTACGGTCAATGTAACGGTAGAAGCACCACCGGTCTTTTCGACTGTAGCAAAGTTGGTATCATTTGCGTTGACACCAACCGGAACTCGACCTGTTCCCCAAGCAACCCAAGTGCCTCCAAAATAGGTGGATGGATTTGTATTCTTGACGCTCATGTAGATGCTGCCTACTGGATAGATAGCACCGATTGCCTGTTTGACATATTCACTCAATAGCTTGCCGTAGACCTTTACATCCCATTTTTCAGATACTTCAAAGCAGTTATCTGTTTCTGATACCTTACCAATAGCCACGCCTTTACCACCGCTCTTGAAGTCCATGACAACCGATGCTGTAGATACGATGTCCGTGATGCTGATAGTCGTGAAAGCATCTGTTAATTCGTATTTGACTTCATAGGATGTTTCGGTGGAAATCTTACCGCTGCCAAAGGTAAATGCTGTACCGGAATTGAAGCCGGCAGAAGCGTTGGTCCATGTGCTTGTCCCGGCTACTCGGTAGTAAGTGGCGCGAGTAACTGTATTCTTGGAACTGCAGGATGCAAAGCTATAGGATACCGTTGCCTTGATGTAGGTGCCATCATCCGATATAGTTCCACCGCTGTTGCATCGTTGCGAGTTGTAAGAGCTAAAGGAAGGTACACTGTAGGCGATGACAGTAATTGAAACGGTAGCTGCAGCAGAGGTTCTTCCTCTGGAATCCGTCACTGTGGCAGTAAAAGTAATCGTACCAGAGCTGTTCAAAAATCCAGTAGTGAGAGTAGAAGAGGTGCCAGAGTATCCACCACCGCTAATGCTGTAGGATTTTATGGTAGAACCATAGCTTCCAGCAGCACCATTGATTGTAAGCGTAGCCTTTGATTTTGACTGTACATAGATGCCCCAGGTGCTTGGAACGTTGCCATCAACACGACTTGCTGTCAGACTGGAAATAGTAGGCTTGACTGAAGCAGGAACTGTTAGAGTCAGCGTGCAGGTTTTCGTACCAATCTTGGTGGAGCCATTGTAGGTGTCGCAGGTAATTGTACAAGTTCCACTTGTGGTACTCGGTATTTGGTTTGCCAATGCGAGAGCAGGTGTCCACGATACAGATGTGGAAGTAGTCTTTGTTGTGATGGTTCCAGTAGCACTACCAAAGGAATAGGTCAGCGTATGGGTGAATGAGGAAGATGCCCTTGAAATAGAAATTGTTGTGGCACTTCCCATATTCACTGATGTTGACGATACCGAAGATGCTCTTGGAATCGTGTTCAGAGTATGTGTTCCACTTGCGGATACATTGACTGCATAGCTATAGACACCGGCCTCGCAGCTTAATTTGAAAGATTTTGTACCATCTGCATTATGACTGATCTTTAAGGAGCCGAAGGCCACAATGGTTCCGTTATAGAGCTGAATACGATTATCGGTTGAGGTGGAGTAGACGGTTGTACCGTTGATAACAGCCTTAAAACCACCGGACATGACCCAGCCACTTCCTGAGCCTGAGCCTTTCAGCGTCCATGCAATGGTAGATGTATTATTGGCAATATCCTGGCTGGATAGCGTCCACGATAAGGTGACAGAACGGCCTTCTTTTGTGCCAGTTGTAATACTTCCGCTGGAAGCCATAATGAATCACTCCTTTATGATGCCGGGCCTCTCCACTTGATAGAGAGGTTACCGTTGTTTCTTGGGATAAAATCAAACCATCCTCTGGTCTCATTACCAAGGGATAGCTTGTTGCGAATCTCTGCATTGGTGATAACCAAGCTGTTGTTGGAGATGTAAGCAATTTTCTGACCGTTTTCTTTGAAGGCCAGTTCATTGTTGGAGAGTTCAGCAGTGAAGGCATTTCCTACTTTGCCAAGCTCAATAAGAGCTCCTTTGAAGCGAATATATTCTTCAAGGAGCTCCTGGTTAGTTGCGATATTGTCCTTCAGCTCATCTGTGATAGTGGAGAAGTCCATACGGATTTCGCTACTGTTTTGAGTAATCGTAGATTGGAAATCCTGCTGGATAGTTGCCATTTCCGAGCGTGAGATATAGTCTTCACGGACAGCAAGACGAATCTGCTCTGAAGATTTTGAAATCTCCGAATAGCACTCACGCACATTTTCCTGAATGGCTGCGATGTCATCCTCGTATCCGGCAACATTCTGGAAAGAGGCCTGACAGGAAGTGATAAGTGCCATAGGACCACCTCCTAGTTAGAAACATCACACTGCAGTGTCAGCAAGCTGTCGATATCGGCAGCAGACAGATAAATGACCTTTCCAGTTTTGCTAAAGGTGACTGCATTGCCGTCTTTGTCCTGAGCATACCAGTTATAAGTCAGTGACTGTTTTTCGGTGGCATCCACCCAAGCACTACCGGAATATTTCTGAAGAGTGACCGTTTTAGCTGAGTGACTGATTTTATACCAAAATGCACCGGCTGCAGGATTAGAAGGCGCTGTTTCACTGATTGGACCGAGAAGCGCATCTACTTCCTGTTGGTTGGTACGGACGATAACATATGGGCAGACACCGCCCTGATTATTCTTTACTGTGAAGCCTCCGATGGAAAGAAGTTCAGATACATACGGATCTGATTTATCTTCGACAGTGATAACATCTACATAAGATTTACCATTGTAGGTCATCGTGCAACGGTAGGACTGAATGTTTACGATGTCGCTTCCAGATACCGTCAAGGTAGTGGAGGTCGCATCGGAGATATTTGTCCATTTGCCACCGGTGTATTTTGCCCACTGATAAGTAGCACTAGTGATAGCAGTCGTTCCGGAATAGGCAGAGATTGCAAGTGATAGGCTGCCGGACTGGTTCATCACGATAGTGCCGTTGGGCGCATAAACGGAGAAGACAACAGCACTGGTGCCATTACTTCCTCTGGTGGACTTAGCCCATGTAAATTTCTTCACAACAGTTTTACCGGAAATGGTAAAGGTCAAATCAACCGTTCCATTAACCACGCTTTCTCCACCAAGGGTAGCAGATGCAGCAACTGTAAGGACGACGGAACCAGCAGCAGAGGCAGTTGCCGCAGTGTTAGTTTTCAGCGTCATACCAGAAGGCAACGTTCCAACCGAACAGGTGCAGGCTGTCTGTGTGATGCCAACATAGCCGGTGAAAGGAATCGTGATATCCAGTGCGGCAGTTGCTGCACCGGTAGCAGAGCAAGCAATCGTTTGTGCTTCATTCCCCAGAATAATCGAAAGACCGCCTGTTCCAGCTGCACCCGGAGAGCCAGGAGAACCCTTGCTACCGTCATACATCTTTGTAATTGAAATGGTGTCTGGTGTTAGTATATAAATGTGGACAGGAAAAGTGGAACAACCTATACTATCAAATGAAAGAGCAAAGGAGATGAAAGGCATGGCGAAAAATCAAAAATCTTACACTCCGGCATTTA
>CAJTEW010000055.1 GCA_910575605.1 Lachnospiraceae bacterium | reverse complement strand
AAAACGTACCATGTATGGCCGTTGTGGCAAGGAGTTATTAACCGCAAAGCTTATATTGTCAAGTGGTGAATACGGATAATTGCGGAAGAACCCCAAGCTTGATAATAATCAAGATCATTTTATACCGTTTTTCCGAAAAAGCAGGCGGGTTATCCACATCAGATTCGATTTTTTTTACACGGCTCTTCTATAGCTGTAGACTGTCCAACATGAGGAATACTTACCGTTGCAGGAAGTTCATGATTCTAACGCTTTCTTAATTGCCTCCAATAAGTTTTGATGTAAATGAAATCGATCTGCTGCTTGCATAGCATTCGGCAATTCTTCTGATATTACTTTTGCATATGCACTTGCCCGGTCACGGATAACAACTTTAATGTTTTTATGATTCCTAAGCCAATCCCTCAGTGCAGCAGCGTTTCTTCCATCCAGTAGCGTAATTGGTTCGTGTGTTTTTTCGTTTACAATAATGGTCCCGTATGCATGTCGTTTCTTATATGCAAAATCATCCACACCGATTACATCACCAACTTCTGGCACGGGAAGAGATTCATACCTTTTTAAGAGTAATCTTATCACAGTATCTCCGCTAATTTTAATTCCAAGTGCCTTACAAATACGTGCACAGCCTTCACAGCTGGTTTCCAAAGCTAACGTGCAGATAAAATCAGCACATCTTTCTGTCATGCGGCTATAAGTATTAAGAAATCCATCAAAGGTTTCAGCAATGGTCGTCACATCACATTCATTGTTCATGCACTTATACTCATGAGAACAAATTTCAAGCTGGACTCTTTTTCCTAAAATAGGAAGGTCTTGTACTTTACGCATATAGGTTCCATGATATTTATCTGTGATACAGCCACATTTCGGACACTTGCACTTCTTGGATATTGATTTCATTCGTATTAAAATCTGTTCCTTATCCTGTTGTATCTTTGTTATCTTTAATTCCGTTTCCGGATAAAAACTATCTATACATAACGTACTATGTGAACCTGGCATTTGACAGCCTCCTCATCTCGTTTGATATGTTAAATATACTACATATTTGATAATATAGGAAGCTACAAAACGGATAATTACGGAAGAACCCCAAGCTTGATAATAATCAGATTGGCCGGACGACCTACATTGTGAGGGTTCATTTCAGCAAGACCAGCAAGGAAACTATGAGCGACAAAATCAAGCGTATGCTGAAAAATGAGATACAGTAGATGTGAAAAAACGATAACGGCAAGAAGCCGGGATTCAGAAATGCGCTGGCTCCCGGCTTGTAAAATCAGACTGGCAGATTAAGTTCTGTTTTTTTTATTGTTGGTAGTTTCCTTTCGTGGTATAATACACATATCCATATTACGAATTCAACTTTCATTAGTGATATAATTATTAGAGCTGTCGCAAGTACCTTTCAGTTATAGAAAAGAATTTGCATTTGGACTTAATTTTAGAAAATATGTGAACGTGAAATAGAAATTTAGGTAATAAGGAACATTTCTACCTCTTTGGTAAGACTGTAAAATTTTTGCATGAGGACTAAAAAAAATATGAACAAAGCAGAAATATGGAATGTTATTATTTTGTTTACGCAAGCAGCGATATTGATTGGTCAGCTTATATTAAGCCGGAAGATAAACCAGCAAACTATATCAAGAGAAAAAGGATATTTTATCATACAAAAAAGTAATATACCTACGATAAAAGGCGAGGAAGTAAGGTTTTTAGACCAGTTTAATCTAAATGATGGTATTGGAATTGGTTTTTATTGTATAAAAGCTGATGTAATTTTACGGAGTACAAGTTATAGTGTTAATGGAGTTACATATGAAATTGGACAACCAGTAGATGGATTTTTCACAGAAGATAATAGGTTTAATAAACTGAAAGTTTTGTTAAATTTAAAAGAATCTGATTTGCAAAAAGACTATCTAGATATTGAATTTATTTTTAAGCTAAGAAACACAGTAGGATACGAATATACGCAAACGGTCGATGTTAGATTTTCTAAGATGGAAGATTCATCTTGGCATTATATAAGCAGATATAATATGTTCTTTGATAAGTAAGGAGAAACTGATTCATGGGAATACAAATAGGCGATGGAAATAAATTTACAAATTCCAATATTGCAGAGAAAATTGAAGGAAAAATTATAAATTCTAATGTCGTAGAAAAAGATGAGTCTAGACAAACTAAACAAAAGAAAAAATTTTATGATCAGCATCCTTGGATTTCTGGATTTATCATCTCAGCTATTGTTGCATTTTTATTTTTATTTACTTTTTGGACAGATATTATTTGCTGGATTGAGAGGTGGTTTTGATGGCTAAGAGTCAGATAATTAGGGACTTAGCAAATGGAAGCATTGATACACAGACAGCATTAAAGAGGACAAAAGTATTATTACAGGAATTTGATGACGAAAGATTATTAGAATGGGTTAATTATGAAATAGAGGGATATCCGGATGATGTGGAAGTGCCTGAATATCGACGGATTTCGGGATAGTCATTTTGCTCCTATATAAAAGGAACTATGTCAAGATTCTTAAAATACAGTAATGTGCCTTTATCTCTAGGCAATATGCCTGAAAACGAGCGGGAACTGTTTTATTATGCGAATATGAGAGAAAGTATAGGTGCGTTAAAAGGGACAATACATGAATATGAAAGAAAGGGAACATCCATAGGAAGAATAATTCCTGCTGAATATTATCCATATATTGCAAAGTGTAATAATGATATGGGGATGATTATACAATCAGCTGAGATACAATTAAATATGCCACAAATTTTAAATATTTTTCCGAAAGTTGAAAACAAGTTACTTGATATTTTGCGCTATCTTGAAAAACAATTTGGGAATTTGGATGAGTTAGACATTGATGTGAATAATAAGAGCGAACAAGAATTGAAGGAAATAGTGAATCATATTTATGTGCTGATTTATAATGACCAAAGTGTTACTATTGGAAATGATAATGAATTTAATAATTCAAATATTGCGTCTTCAATTAAAACCGCAAATTGAAAATTGGTCAAGTTAGGGATAGCGTGTTTTGGCTCTTCAGTGTAGACAAATCTGGATATGATTGAAAATATTCGGATTGTATGGTAGTATAGAGATACAAAATGGAAGGGAAAGCAGGTGGAAAGTTTGACAGTGACGGAACAGATAGATCAGAAACATCAGGAAGATTTACAGAGGCTGAGAGGTTTTCGCCTGCTTGATGATGATTTCCTCACAAAGTGTTTTGAGGGAGATACGGCAAGCATAGAACTGGTATTGCAGATTGTGTTGGAAAAGCCGGATTTAAAGGTGCTGGACGTCCGCACCCAGGTATTTGTGGAGAACCTGCTGAACCGTTCGGTGAGGCTGGATATCCTGGCTACAGACAGCACAGGGGCGAAACTGAATGTGGAGGTACAGCGCTCCGACAAAGGAGCCGGGAGAAAAAGAGCCAGGTACAACAGCAGCATGATGGACGCAAACCTTTTGAAGAAAGGTGAGGATTTCGACAAGCTGCCGGAAACGTGGGTAATCTTTATCACAGAGAATGACGTAATGGGAAAAGGGCTGCCGCTCTATCCGATTGAACGGTGCTTTTTAGGAACCGGGGAAAGATTTGAGGACGGTTCGCACATACTGTATGTAAATGGCGCTTACCGCAGCGATACGCCAATCGGGAAGTTAATGCACGACTTCTCCTGTACGGACGCAAAGGATATGTACTACGGAATCCTGGCAAGCAGGGTGAAATTTTTCAAGGAAAGCAAGGAGGGAATCGAGATTATGTGTAAGGCCATGGAAGATATGAGAAACGAATCCTTACAGGAAGGCATCCGTGAAGGCATGAAAGCTACGGCACGCCGTATGCTGGCAGCTGGCAAATATGCGTTGGAGGAAATCGTTAATATTTCAGGACTTTCTCTTGAAGAAGTAAAACAACTGAAAGCTGATAGAAGTGCATAGACAAAATTGTAGGCTGGGAATCTAAAGACAGGTTCCCAGTCTATAATTTTTACGATTATACAAGACACTATTTATAAAATGTGAATTTGTCAAAAAATTATTTTTGAGTGTGTGAAGAAAAGGACCTGTTGACAAACTAAAGAAAAATGACCTGTTGTATGGTATACTTATTGTATCCAATTACAGGAGGTCACTTTTTATGATGGGAAGGCAAAACGGGCAGATCCAGATGGTAAT
>CAJTEW010000054.1 GCA_910575605.1 Lachnospiraceae bacterium | reverse complement strand
GTTCCTTTGCAACTGCCATAAAAAATACTCCTTTTCGATAAAAATTTTCATATCCTAATTCTTACCAAAAAGGAGCCATTTATTTCCAAAGACACAACTTATTTTACACTACCCCTTGACATGTTCAAAAACTGCATTATAATACAAACAAGGACAGAACCCTTAAGATAAGACTCTGTCCACAGTAACTAATGATATATCTTATATCAGTTTTTTCAGTTTACACAAAACTTGAAACTCTCTCGTGAGAAGATTCTGAAAAGTTTCTTCTCTTTTTTTATGCGAAAATTTAGGCATAAGGAGGAAACGCAAATGGTTGACCACTACACAGCTTTACTATATGATAGATTTTGAAAACGCATTCTAGATACTTGGAAGTTTTGCTGTTTTCCTTGTTTGTGGCCTGATAATTGGAAAAGCAATACAAAATTAAATTGTTTTGATATTTTTGACAGGCTATAATAAAATATATGCCCTAACGATGAAGAGGAGGTGGTCTATTGATCCATATTGCAGTCTGTGGAGATAAAAAATAGTAGAATAATCTGCTCACCACACCGTAAAAAATGAATACCAGAAACGCCGCAAAGCCGCATAAACACTATGTTTTTGCGGCTTTGCCCGTTCCTGATTATTATCAAGCTTGGGGTTCTTCCGCAATTATCCGTATTCACCACTTGACAATATAAGCTTTGCGGTTAATAACTCCTTGCCACAACGGCCATACATGGTACGTTTTATCATTTTCAATTTGCTGTTTGTGCCCTCAACAAAACCATTACTGTAGTCATATGCTACAGCGTTTTCAACTGCATCTATGTCTCTTTTTATTCCTTCCGCAAAACTCTTTATGGTTCTAATCTTACTTTTGCAATATTTCTCTATAAACAGGTAAAGCAGAGGAACATTTCGTTTTCTAAAAATAGTTTGAAATTCTTTGATACAGCACTGGAGTTCCCAAACCTTCGGATAACGGCTATAAATAAAGTTCTTATGTGCTGTTGTTAATTCTGCATTCATCCACATATGTCGAAATACCCCTTCACGTGTGATATAATCTTTTTCTTTTCCGATACTGCCTGTTCTGTATTTCAACCCTTCTGTCATTGTTCGGGCATATGGCTGCGGTTCGAAGTATTTGTTTTTCTTTTCTTCTATTTTACATAAATATTGAAAAGCATTACTTGTCGAACCGGTATATCCTTTTCCGTATATCGCTTTTACCGTTTTACTTTTACTCCATCCAGTATTCAGGCATTGAACAATAAAATCATAATAAGGATCTAATTTACTCTGCTGGATTCCGTACATACTTAATTCTTTTGGAGCTCCTTCACGATATTTCGCAATCGTATTTCTCCCCACTCCCATTCGTTTCGCTATTTCGCGGTAACTACAGCCTTCTTTTAAAAATTTCTGTATCTGACAGATCATTTTATACCGTTTTTCCGAAAAAGCAGGCGGGTTATCCACATCAGATTCGATTTTTTTTACACGGCTCTTCTACAGCTGTAGACTGTCCAACATGAGGAATACTTACCGTTGCAGGAAGTTCATGATTCAACGCTTTCTTAATTGCCTCCAATAAGTTTTGATGTAAATGAAATCGATCTGCTACTTGCATAGCATCCGGCAATTCTTCTGATATTACTTTTGCATATGCACTTGCCCGGTCACGGGTAACAACTTTAATGTTTTTATGATTCCTAAGCCAATCCCTCAGTGCAGCAGCGTTTCTTCCATCCAGTAACGTAATTGGTTCGTGTGTTTTTTCGTTTACAATAATGGTCCCGTATGCATATCGTTTCTTATATGCAAAATCATCCACACCGATTACATCACCAACTTCTGGCACAGGAAGAGATTCATACCTTTTTAAGAGTAACCTTATCACAGTATCTCCGCTAATTTTAATTCCAAGTGCCTTACAAATACGTGCACAGCCTTCACAGCTGGTTTCCAAAGCTAACGTGCAGATAAAATCAGCACATCTTTCTGTCATGCGGCTATAAGTATTAAGAAATCCATCAAAGGTTTCAGCAATGGTCATCACATCACATTCGTTGTTCATGCACTTATACTCATGAGAACAAATTTCAAGCTGGACTCTTTTTCCTAAAATAGGAAGGTCTTGTACTTTACGCATATAGGTTCCATGATATTTATCTGTGATACAGCCGCATTTCGGACACTTGCGCTTCTTGGATATTGATTTCATTCGTATTAAAATCTGTTTCTTATCCTGTTGTATCTCTGTTATCTTTAATTCCGTTTCCGGATAAAAACTATCTATACATAACGTACTGTGTGAACCTGGCATTTGACAGCCTCCTCATCTCGTTTGATATGTTAAGTATACTACATATTTGATAATATAGGAAGCTATAAAACGGATAATTACGGAAGAACCCCAAAGCTTATATTGTCAAGTGATGAATACGGATAATTGCGGAAGAACCGGCAATTGAGGCAGTTTTTCCACAGACAGAGATCCAGCAGTGTATCATCCATCAGATACGAAATACAACAAAATTTGTTTCGTATAAGGAGCTCAAACCCCTGATGGCTGATTTAAAGCGTGTATATGCGGCGCCAACGGAAGAAACCGCACTGGAGGAACTAGACAGTTTTGATGAGAAATGGAGCGGGAAATACCCAAAAATAGCAAAAACATGGAAAGATAACTGGGCAAATCTTTCGACTTATTTTAAGTACCCAGAGGCTGTCAGACGCCTGATTTACACAACCAATACAATCGAAGGATTTAACCGCCAACTGCGAAAAGTAACGAAATCGAAAACGGTATTTCCATCGGATGACAGTCTGCTGAAAATGCTGTATCTGGCCATGATGGACATCACGAAGAAATGGACCGGTCATCGGCAGGACTGGGGCCAGATCCATTCGCAGTTAGAGATTTTTTTTGAAGAACAGTTGTCAGGGTTATAAGCAGGAATCCAATCAAGGGGGGCGGGATTTTCCAATCCTCCTTGACATGTTCAAAAACTGCATTATAATACAAACAAGGACAGAACCCTTAAGATAAGACTCTGTCCACAGTAACTAATGATATATCTTATATCAGTTTTTCAGTTTACACAAAACTTGAAACTCTCTCGATAATTGCGGAAAAACCCACTTCTTGGATATTGATTTCATTCGTATTAAAATCTGTTCCTTATCCTGTTGTATCTTTGTTATCTTTAATTCCGTTTCCGGATAAAAACTATCTATACATAACGTACTGTGTGAACCTGGCATTTGACAGCCTCCTCATCTCGTTTGATATGTTAAGTATACTACATATTTGATAATATAGGAAGCTATAAAACGGATAATTACGGAAGAACCCCAAGCTTGATAATAATCACTCACTCACGCTGAAATCCAACTTCCGAAGAATGCCCATTTTATCGGCTTTTTCTGCACTTTTTCTACTTGTTTCGGGTCATTAAACAAACGCACTCAACATGGCACGATACATCCTGATTGATGTCAGTTTTTGAGAACCGATCCAAACTAATATGGACTGTAACAAAATATCTCCGTTTGTTTGCGGAAACATATCAACATATTCTGTAACAAAAAAGTATTGATACAATTCGCTATCCATATCACAGTCTGAACCTCGCCCGTCCACGGAAAAAGTTCAACTTTTTTATTCGTTTCTACTATTATAGTGATTCCAATAGAAAAGTCAAATTTAGTGAAGAACTGCCATCGCCTCCACCTTGTCTGTTCTTCCTATAAAAACAGGTCAACAGCTATTTTTCGTCCTAACTGATAACCAGGTTTCCATGCACTCGACCTTATTAATTCTGAAAATGCGGCATTGAAAGGGAGAAACAATCCTGTTATTTCTTCGCATTCTCTTCCAATTCCATCATGTACTTATCAAAGTCAGACATAAACAGCCTATCCTGAATGACACGATATTTTTCAAATTCGGTTTCGGCCTTTGCCTTGGCAATTTCAGCAGTGATTTTACCTGCATCCTGAAGAACCTCTCTGTCATCAGCCATCAGGAATAAATCCAGACGCTTTGCCCAGTCCTCCATTGTCATCGGAATGTGACGCTCTGCACGATCCTCTGGACCTATGTCAATACTTTGGACAAAAAAAGTCGAAAGATTATGCTGCTTTTTTTAGTTCCTCATCCTCCTTTTGCTGTGGTGTCAAATAACCAATAGAGCTATGTATCCGCTTACGATT
>CAJTEW010000053.1 GCA_910575605.1 Lachnospiraceae bacterium | reverse complement strand
TAGAATATAGAAAACATTTAACATGTGTAGCATAAGAATACTGCCAACCACAAAAATGTGATTGGCAGCTAAAATTTTTATTTTTTCCACTGTCTACTTGACAGGGAGCGGTTCACAAAATGCATCGGCTGCTTCATCTGACTTGATTGGTCATATTCAGTTATGAAATTATGTTGATTATTTTTGTATCAATTTATGCCAGCGTTCATTGCCCTCAAGAAAACAGTAGGTTTCTTTATCTTGGAAGCAATTCAATAACTCTTGTTTTAGTTGCTCTAAAAATGTGCTGTTTGATTTTTTGAAATCCATGTGTTCATACAATGGGGAGGTTGAAAAACTGGTGATATCATCCAGTGTAGTAAGCATGATTTCCATGGTATCTAATATAGTATCGATATCTTTTTCAGCAGTTGCAAGATCCAGTCTACAGGATATTTCATGGTATTTACCCATTTCAAATAATTTTGCCAGTTCTTCCTGCTTGTCTGTAAAGAAATGTGCTTTATCAAAATTTTGTTCTTCCAAGCAGAGTATGTATAAACTGTTTAAAGTCATACTGAGAATCCCATATTCAGAAAACAAGATTTCTTCATAAAGTTTGTAAGCATCATCTGTTCGGTTTGTTTTGCTGTAAATAATACCTTGTTTTAATTTGCGCTGTGGATTTTGAGTAGAATAATACTGCAAATATTGTTCTGCTGTTTCGTATTGTTCGTTTCGAGAATAATACCCAAAGAGAGAATCCGCAGCACGAGTGCGAAGGGATTCTTCATCACTTTCCAATGCACGCTTATAACAGTTTAGGATATAGTCATCATAATCCATGGCATTTGGAATATCTTTTATCAAACGCTGTGCATCAAGAATGGTTGCCAGCTGCCAAATTAGCATTAAGCAATTTGGATAGGACTCGATGATGGATTTCGCCCAACAGAAAACTTCATCATAAGTTTCAGTTTTTAGTTTTTGATCTGCTTCCATAACAATGGAAGCGATTTCTTCTTTTGTCAGATCTTCCTGAAACGAAAGTAGAGTATCAAGGGATATTCCCAGAAGTCGTGCAATTGGTGCAAGCAATGTGATGTCTGGATAAGAATTTTCATTCTCCCATTTATTCACAGCAGGCGTTGTTACACCTAAACGATTCGCCATTTCTTCTTGCGTCATACCTTTTTCTTTTCTATATTTTCGAATGTTTTTTCCTATCTGCATGATTTAAGCCTCCTATGATTTATTAACATCGGCCGTTGTTTATAGTTCAATCATAACAAAATGAGAGGCAATCAACAATTGAGCAGATGTTAATTAAAGAGAAATAAATTTAACCAGTATTCAATGTAGCAAACGCAGATTGACAAAATGGCAAAAATGATACCCTGCTATATCAACAAACTTTTCATCAATTTCCATATCCAAGAATAGCCATTTGTATTTTGTCATTTTTATCATTTCTGTCATTTACGATAAAGTTAAATCCATCTGTTCAAATGGATTCGTTATCGTATCGTCTATCGTTTCAAAATCGGATTCCTTTGCCGAAGTATCTTTGAAATAATACACTCCGTCAGAGAATCGTTTGATCACAAATCCTTTGTCAGCCATATACTCCCAGAATCGTGACTTTCCATGAGGTGTTCGTCCATTATCTTCACAGTAATCTTCATACATTTTATACACATCACTGCGTTTCATTTTTTCTCCGACTTTATGGCAGAGCATATCATCGGTAAAAGCTTTTACACTGTCAGCAGAACGATAAAGATTAGCGATACATTCTTTACTGTGATCACTTTCAGCGAAATGATTATCTGTGTACAACTGTTTCAATTCTAACATTGCCATGTGAATGGCATAGTCAGATTCCTTGCACATCTTTTCTTTTAGCTGAGAATCTTTTTGTTCTTCTGGAATCGTACGGTTGATATCTAGAACCAGTAGACGTCGATAGTAGGCATTTGTTTTATCATCTAAATTCAAAGGCATTTCGTTGGCTGAAAATAATAGCTTCGCATAGCTGTTAAACTGTGTTGGGTCTTGCCCTTTCTTTTCATAAAGGAGTGTATCTTCTCCAACTGCTTTCTTGATAATATCAACACTTTCCATAGCTGTGCTTGGAATATCTGCACAGGCATTTAATAACTTACCGAATAATCCAGTCGGATAAAATCGTTGATTCAGATTCTGTAAAGACATACTGGAATAATTGCCATTTCCAACGATGTGCTGGATAAATGAAATAGCAATGGATTTTCCAGTTCCACCTTTTCCCTTTATCATCAGAAACTTCTGAAAACGAGTATCTGCGGTCATGCAATAGCCAAGATACTGCCAGAACATCTTCTGGTCAGTTTTATCAGGAATAGAAAAATCCAGATACCTGCGAATTTGTGTTCCACCTGTGAGAACAGTTTCCACTTGTTCCGGATGAAAGGAAAAAGGTATTTGGTTAATCATCAGATATCTTGTGTCATGTTCAATTAATCTCCATTCCATCACGTCAAAATATCCGTTTTGGAAATTTACCCAATGGGATGGCTGATTGTTCAGGTCAGAAAAGTGTTTCTGCACCTGTGTCTGTGATACCAACAGATTGTAAATGCCTTGGATAGTCGTTGCTTTGATACAATCACGAAATATCAGCTTCTGAATGTGAGATTTTAAATGTATGCCATTGCGATCTTCATGGTAACAGCCGTCTTTATAGATATAAGGGGTACTTCCGAGCATAAAAAAAGGAACCGTCTGTATTAGATAATCTACAATCTCCATATCAAATACACCGATTCGCTTTCCTTGTTCGTTGAATCTATGAAATTTATTTAAGTCCGGTTGGTCTGATGGTTTTCCTTCGAAGCGTTTTATAAAATCCGACATAACCGCTTTTAACTCGGGTAAATACTCTGATTTTGCAAGGTATTCTTTCTCCTTGAATAAAATCCATCCCTTGCGATAGTTTAGATAATTATTTTGACAATACACTTCCAGTAAATCATTGATCTTTTTACTGGAACAGGCAGGAACATAAACGTAATCCATTTGACAAGTGCCAGTACAAGCAATTTCATCCATGTATTCAATAAAACTGTCTACAGAATGGTAAGCATCTGATCTGTTTATAAGAAAAATAGCAGGATATCCGGCATAAATAAGTGCATATGCAATATCCAGATTATCTACAAGAAATAGATATTTTTGTTCTGTGGTTTCTGGTTTTGTTTTCATATAGTGTTCTAAAAAACTTTTATTCAATGTAAATTCCTCCTAACGTAAAAAAAGACGCTCCGATCAAGGAACGCCTTTCGATAAATACTTTATAAAATGGCTGAATGTAAGGCTTTTGCCTTTGTCAGACCGTCAATCCAGTTACATATAATAACGATAGACTCAAGATTTACATTGATTTGTGTACAACACCCTTCCGGCCTCCCAGTACATCCTTATCCTTCAAATCATCCCATGTGAAATCCGGCATTTCTTCCCGTGCCACAAGGAAATTCCCAGCACGCTGTGTAAGCTGTGCAAAATTCACAACATAATCATTTGCACCTTCATTATAAGTATAGATGGAAGCCTCAGACCCCATAAAACCAATATCAGCACTTCCGGAAAGAACAGCTGTCATTGTTTTATCAGCCCCAAATCCAGTCACAAGCTCTAAGTCAATTCCTTCCTCATCAAAGTATCCTTCCTCAATCGCCACATACATAGGCGCATAGAAAATAGAATGAGCCACCTCATTCAACACAACCTTTGAAGCTTCAGGAAGTGCTTCCTCCTTGTTATCTTCAGAAGCTTCTTCTGTAACAATCGTCTCTTCAGCCTTTTCTTCCTTCTGTGTGCATGCAGACAGTATGGCTGCTGCCATCACTGCAACAAGGCAAAGCGCTAATAATCGCTTTTTCATATATAAATCCTCCTTAAAATACTAATGGTATAGTATATTCGGGGGTGGAAAATATGTGAAATTAATTGAATTCAACAGCAATGACAGGGTATAATAAAAAGTAATTAAAAAGTCCAGAAGGAGAGCTTACAATGTACAAAAAAACATATGAATTTCATGCAGTTATAGAACCGGTTCCCGACAAAGGCGGCGCCTACGTACGTTTTCCATACGATATTAAAAAGGAATTCGGCAAGGGCAGAATCAAAGCCCAGATAACCTTTGACAGCGAGCTATACCTCGGAAGCATCGTAAATATGGGTGTAAAAAATGAAGATGGCTCTGTCTGCTATATCATCGGAATCCGTAAAGAGATCCGGAATAAAATAGGAAAACAGCCTGGAGACACTGTCTTTGTCACTGGTAGTGTAAAATAAGTTGTGTCTTTGGAAATAAATGGCTCCTTTTTGGTAAGAATTAGGATATGAAAATTTTTATCGAAAAGGAGTATTTTTTATGGCAGTTGCAAAGGAACA
>CAJTEW010000052.1 GCA_910575605.1 Lachnospiraceae bacterium | reverse complement strand
CCGTCTCAACAGAACACCGCCCGTTTAAGCAGATGATCGAGCGGCTCAACCGCACCTACAAGGCTTCTTACCGTCATACAAACGGCTTTGACAACATCGACGGGGCCAACATAACCTGGCACTCTGGGTCGCTTACTACAACTTTCTGCGCCCACATAAACACAATAACTACAAAGTCCTTAACAAGGTGGAAATGCTGCAGGGCGCCGACAACATGCCGGGCAAGTGGCAGCTTCTCATCTTCCTTGGCCAGCAGACCATTCTGAATATGCAGAAAAACGGTACTGCCACACCGGAGCGGAGCTGTTGTCAATAGAACCGTGGAATACCGGAACCGTCGCCAGGCGGTGAGGATATGCCGCGAAAGTCTATTGACATAAGGCTCACGGATTATCCTGTTAAGCAGAAAAGGGGCATCTGCGCCCTTTTCCTGCCTTCCGGCGAGGACGGGTTCGGGCAGAGTCCGAAAATGGGTCAAGGGACTGGTCCCTTGTGGGGTTTGGGGCAACGCCCCAAGGTCTTAAATCACCAATATCTGCAGTTTTCAAGGTTCGGGTGAGCCTATTTTTCTGGCTCAGTTTTTCATAGATTACTTGACACTACCAAATCAAATAAGGCTTCAATCATAACTTCAAATACTTTTGCTATACTGTATGCGAGCAACATAGAAGGATTATAACGATTTCGTTCAAGCTGCATAATTGTCTGTCTTGATACACCCACCAAATCGGCAAGCTGTAGCTCGATATATATGAATCTTACTATCAAATTGATATTTTTTCTTATTAGCCACAGGCTCACCGACTTTCATTGTTTTTAATTTCTTGTGCGGTCACAAGCATAACATATTTCTTATATTTTGTCGAATAAAGATTATAAACTATCTAAGTTTACAGGACATGGGAAAGCTGCACTTTAGCTCTTCCATGTCCTGTAAATAAAGTTATCTATGATTGCATTTTGTCAATATTCAATCATAGCCAATAGAAAAATCATTCCCCAAGAACTACAGTCTTTGTTGCCGCCTTCCTCCTAAACACCTCATCATGCTCCACAAATATCATCGTTGGCTGATAAGAAAGCAGCAGGTCCTCAATCTGTATTCTGGACAGAACGTCTATATAATTAAGAGGCTCATCCCAAATATACAAGTGAGCTCTTTCACACAGGCTTTTTGCCAGCAGCACCTTCTTTTTCTGTCCCGCGCTGAATTCACTGATATCCCTGTCAAACTGTTCTCTTTCCATGCCCATCTTCCGGAGAATTGTCTTAAAAAGGCTTTCCGAAAGTTCATAATCCTCTGCCATCTTTTCAAGACTTCCCTTTATTTTGGACGCATCCTGAGAAACATAGGATATTTTAAGTCCGCTCCCTATACGGCACTCTCCCGTATAGGAAATCTCCTCTCCCAGGAGAAGCTTTAATACACTGGATTTTCCACTTCCATTTCTCCCAGAAAGGCATACTCTGTCTCCCTGGCGGATTTCAAAATCCACGCCGCTTACAATCTCCCTGCTGTCATAATACAGGCTGACTCCCCGGAGCTCTAAAAGACGGTCCGCATAATATTTCTCCGGATGAAGCTTAAGGTCCTCGGATTCATCAATATTTTTAAGGAGCCCCGCCTTCTCTTCTGCCGCCTTTATCTGCCGGCTTGTGATGGCCTTTGCCCGCTTCATCATCTTCGCGGATTTATGTCCGATAAATCCCCTGTCAGGCCTTAAGCCTGCAACTCTCTGTCCTTTTTTACTCTTTTCCACCTTTTCTGACCAGACAGTGGTTCTTTTTGCCGCCTTATCAAGGCGTTTTACCTCTGCCTGGAGCTTTTCATTTCTTAAAATCTCCCGCCTGTCCTCTGCCTCCTTATTTGCATACCATGTACTGAAATTTCCCTTCTGCACCTCAATATTTTTCTTATTGATGGACAGAACATGGTTCACACAGGAATCAAGAAGCTGCCGGTCATGAGAAACGAGAATAAATCCCTTCTTCCGGTTCAGATACTTTGCTATAATCCGCCGGCCTTCTGTATCCAGGTGATTTGTCGGTTCATCAATCAAAAGAAACCTGTTATCCCCAAGAAATAATGATGCAAGAAGCACCTTTGTCCTCTCCCCGAAGCTTAATGTGGAAAAAGGCCTGTATAAAACTTCCGCATCTATCTTTAACAGATTCAGCTCCCGGAAAATCTGCCACTGTTCACTCTGCGGATTCATTTCCTCCACTATCTCACAGGTCATGCAGTTCTCATCTGCTGTCTCATAAGGAAAATATTCGAACTCTACATGAGAGGATATATTCCCTTCATATGGATGCTGCCCTGAAAGTAATTTTAAAAAAGTCGTCTTTCCCCGTCCGTTTCTTCCGATAAACCCAAGTTTCCAGTCCGTATCTATCTGAAATGATACATGTGAAAATACCTCGTCGCAGCTTCCCTCGTAAGAAAAGCTTAAATCTGTCACATTAATTAATGACATATGCATCCCTCCTAAAAATGTTATGCAGGCAGTAATACTGCCAGACGCGCGAAAAACCGCAGGAAAATCCTTTCCTGCGGTCCACATGCATAAACACTCCCCAAAGACCTGGCTGCAGACCATTTTATTGAGAGAATCACCAACTCTATACACGGAATACGGACAAAAGACTTCCTGCTGCCGGTATAGCAAAATAAACGGCATAAAATGACATTGCCGCAGTTACCTGCTATACAGTTACATTTCTGATTAGCAAGAAGTATTCTTCATCCTTTCATCCCTTTCCTTTTTATTCTTCACTTAGAGTATCACAGAATTTTAGTTTTGGCAAGACGAATTTGGCATAACGAATAATTAACCATTCACCGCATAAGCGCAAGAAAGCTCTCTCCGTCTCCATCATAAGCAATATCAAAATATTCTGCTATCGTCCGGGCAATATCGGCAAAGCTTGTGCGGATTCCCATATTCACGCCCTTTTTAAGGCCCGTTCCATAGCACAGACACGGCGTATATTCTCTACTGTGGTCTGTTCCTTTAAATCCGGGGTCGCAGCCATGATCTGCTGTAATTATCAGAAGATCCTCCGGCCCCATCTTCTCTATGAATTCCCCAAGCTGCGCATCCACTTCATTTAGCGCCCGCACATACCCTGAAATATCATTACGGTGGCCATAAATCATATCAAAATCCACCAGGTTTACAAAGCACAGACCTTCAAAATCCTTATTAAGAAGCTCTATAGTCCTCTCCATATTTTTGGTATTACCTTCATTCGGATATGTTTCCTGAATTCCTTTTCCCGCGAATATATCGTGGATTTTCCCCACCCCGATTGTCGCATAGCCTTCCTTTTTTAAAGCATCCAATATCGTTTCTTTTGGAGGTTCCAGGGAGAAATCATGGCGGTTCACTGTACGCGTGTAATTCGGATACTCCCCTACAAACGGACGGGCAATGACCCTTCCTACTCCGTGCCTGCCCTGAAGAAGAGCACGGGCCTTCCGGCAGATCTCATATAGCTCTGGAAGTGGTACAACTTCTTCATGGGCGGCAATCTGGAACACGCTGTCTGCCGAGGTATAGACAATCAGCTTTCCTGTTTCCACATGCTCCCTGCCATAATCCTTAATGACCTCTGTCCCTGAATAGGTCTTGTTGCACAAGGTTCCACGGCCCACGGTCTTTTCAAAAGCGCCCATAACCTCCTCTGGAAATCCATCCGGATAGGTAGGCATAGCCCGCTCTGACACCATGCCGGCAATCTCCCAGTGTCCTACAGTCGTATCTTTTCCTGCAGATTTTTCTGTCATTTTCGCATAACAGCCGATGGGACTGTTGCCCTCTTTCCTGAAAGCTGTACCATTCAGATCATAAAGCCCCAGCTTTTCAAGATTAGGGACATGTAAATTCCCGCTTCTTACACAGGTGCCCAAGGTATCACAGCCTACATCATCAAATCTGTCTGCGTCCGGCGCCTCTCCGGCGCCTACGCTATCTAATACAATTAAAAATACTCTCTTTGACATTACGCTTTCCTCCTGATATGAATTTTAGTTCCCAGAGTGCCCATGCTTCTCTTCCCCGCAATGGTGCTCCCCGCAGGAATGTCCATGCTCATGATGGCTGCATTTCACATCTGCATCATAAGCTAATTTCCCAGAAAGAAATGCATCTACCGCCTCATCAGCATCCCCGGACACACCACCGTACAGCTTGATTCCTACTTCTTTAAGTGCCATCTGCGCACCGCCGCCAATCCCGCCGCATATTAAAAGCTCTGCCTTATGTTCCGCAAGAAATCCAGATAAAGCGCCATGTCCCTGGCCATTGGTGTCCACAATCTGCGTACCTGTAATGTGTCCATTCTCCACATCATATAGCTTAAATTGCTCTGTATGCCCAAAATGCTGAAAAATCATCCCATTTTCATAAGTTACTGCAATTCTCATTTTTTCATCCTCACTTTCCTTATCTATTTTCTTTTCTGATCAGCTCCCGGACAGCCTCTATAGCAGCCTGTACCGCTCTGTCTGTATCATGAACCTGTGCATTGGGAAGCCCAAGCTTTTCCCTCTCCTGGTTTGCAACCACAAGGAGAATCGAGCCAACCCTCACTCTTCTGTATGCCCCTGTAATGAATAAAGCCGCCGACTCCATTTCTGACGCCATACATCCCATACGCACCCATGCATCCCATTTATTTAAAAGCTCATAGCCCACTGGATGACATTCTGGCTGATGCTGGCCGTAAAACGAATCCTTGCACTGCACCACACCAGTGTGATAAACTGTATGAAGCTTTTTTGCCGCGGCCGTCAGCGCATTTGTCACTTCAATATCTGCAACTGCCGGATATTCTATAGGTGCATATTCTCTGCTTGTACCTTCCATGCGTACAGCACCGGTTGCAATAACCAGATCGCCGCCGCAAATTTCCGTCTGCATCCCGCCGCAGGTTCCTACGCGCACAAAAGTGTCTGCCCCGCAGTTTACCAGCTCCTCCAGCGCAATAGACGCTGAAGGGCCTCCAATCCCTGTGCTGGTCACACTGACCCTCTCTCCGTCAAGAGTTCCCGTATACGTAACATACTCCCGGCTGTCTGCTATCAGCTTCGCATCCTCGAAATATGCGGCAATCTTCTTACACCTTTTGGGGTCTCCCGGGAGAATCACATATTTCCCCACGGCGCCCTCGCCTAAGCCTATGTGGTACTGAATTCCCGCACCTTCTGTATAATCTACCATCCTTTCACTCCTTTCTTTTTACAGCTTAAATCCCATTGGAACCAGTTCTCCTAATGTATGAATTTCATAATTCTCCCTATCTGTCGCCAGAATAATCTGAAAATCTTCATTACAGAACTCCAGCATCACTTGTCTGCATACGCCGCATGGTGGACACATATCTTGAATCCCCTCTTCCAGGCCGCCCACAACACAGATTGCAAGAAAATCCCTCATGCCCTCGCTTACTGCCTTAAATATAGCTGTCCGCTCCGCACAGTTTGACGGACCGTAGGCTGCATTTTCAATATTACAGCCCGTATACACAGCCCCATTCTGCGCAAGCAGCGCTGCACCAACTTTAAAACCAGAATAGGGCGTGTAGGAATATTTTCTCTGGGCAAGGGCTGTATCTATTAGATGCTGTATCATTTCCTTATCCATAAACCTCTGCTCCTTTATATATTTTCTATATTTATTATAAACTATATTTTTCATAAAATCATCCGGAAAATGCAGTTGAGGGTGTCCCAAAACTATGATTGATTAACGTCATAGAGAGGGGCATCCTCTTTTATGTTTCTGAAATACTAGTTTTTTATTAAAATCATCGAAAATGGCACTGGATACCTAT
>CAJTEW010000051.1 GCA_910575605.1 Lachnospiraceae bacterium | reverse complement strand
AAGCTTTTTAAATTCCTCCCATGCAGTCAGAATCACAAGTTCATCTGCCTTTTCAATGACGCTTTCCATATCTGTGCAGTAGCTAAGCTCTATATCCGGATAATATTTCTTGAATTCTCCTTCTGCAATCGGATCGTATGCGGCAATCTTTCTATAGCCGTCTGCGGCCAGCTTTCGAATCACTTTTGCAGCTGGAGTATCCCTCACATCATCTGAACCTGGCTTAAAGGACAGACCCAGGATACCGATGCAGCTGTCCGGCTGTATATTTTTTTCAATGCGCTCTGCAATGAATTCCGGCATTCTTTCGTTTGTCTGTATTACATTATGCAGTATCCCTGCATCAAAGCCTTTGGACTTCACAAGCGAATAAATGGCATTTGTATCTTTAGGAAGGCAATAGCCCCCATAACCGCAGCCTGGATAAACATAACTCGTCATGGAACATCCACCCCAGCGCTTATCCATATGCAGAATACGGAATGCCCCTGCAACATCAATATCCCCAACTGTATCCGCCATCACAGACATTTCATTGGAATAACTGATTAAAGTTGCCAGAAGCGTATTGGACAGGTATTTGATAAATTCCCCTGTGTTTAAGGAGACAGCAAATACCGGAATATCAAACCCTGCATACAGCCTGCGTAGTATTTCCTCGGAGCGGCTGTCGCTGATTCCCAGAACAATACGGTCTGCATTCATAAAATCATCCCAGCAATAGCCCTCCCTCAGAAATTCCGGATTATTGGCAATACCAATCTGTCTGCCGACCTGAAAGCCCTTTTCCTCGACAAATGGAACAATCTTTTCCTTCGTGGTGGATGGCGGAATCGTAGACTTTGTAACAAGAACACGAAACTTCTCATCCTGAATTCCTGAAAGTGTCGATTCTACGGCAGAATACAGATATGTAAGGTCTGCCTGTCCGCCTTCTCCATAAGGGGTCCCCACACAATAGTAGATGCAGTCGCTTTCTGCTACGGCCTGCATTACATTCTCTGTAACAAAAAATGTCTTATTTAAGTTCCTTACAAGAGCCTCATCCAGACCAGGCTCAAAGAACGGAAGCCGTCCTTCCCGGATTACTGCCGTCCTTTCTTCATTTACATCAATTCCATATACCTTGATTCCTTTTTCGGCAAAGCCTACAGCAGTAGTCAGCCCTACAAATCCAAGTCCAAATACCGTGATTACCATAAGAATTCTCCTTCGCTGTTTTCCTTTATAAATAACAGAAATCTCCGGATGCCTTCTTCCACCTCAATAGAGGGTTCATAGTGCAGCTTTTCTTTTGCTTTTGTAATATCCGGGCATCTCCTCTCAGGATTATGGGTCAGGTATTCCTTGTCCTCAGATATGTTATAGATGACCTTCCCTTCATATCCAAAAATCTCTTTTCCTGCAGCTGTATAGATATCAGCCAGTTCTTTTATGGAAATCTCCGGCTTGTCAATTCCGATATTGAAATAGTCATATTTCCCATACAGAAGAACTTTCAGGTATCCTGTTATTGAATCTGCAATATAGCAGAAGGTTCTCGTTGGTGTGCCGCTGGAAAGAATCGTGATATCCTTTCCCTCATAAACAGCTTTTGCAAAGTCAGCGGGCACCCGTTTATCATTAATTTTCATACCCGGGCCATAGTTATTAAACGGTCTTGCCACTCCGATGGACATACCATACTTCCGGGCAAAAAGCCCGCACATTGTTTCACCGAAACGCTTGGACTCGTCATAGCAGGCACGCGGACCCGTAGCAGATACATTTCCGCGGTATTCTTCATTCGTTGGTATATTTTCAGGGCTTGGGTCTCCATAAAGCTCGGAACTTGAAAAGAATAAAAATCCTTTTATGTCTCGTTTCTTATAAAAATCCAGAAGAGAACGCAGTCCCCAGATGTTGGCATCCAGCGTCTCAATAGGATACTGGCGGTAGAACATAGGCGATGCGATGGAAGCCATGTGGATAATGTAATCTGCTTCACAGCTTTCCGGGATGTCAGAAATCTGGTCTGTGATGATGTCAAATTTACGGATGTCAAACAAAGGATTCTTCCGCATCACATCGATCCACTTTGGATTCCCCAGCATGAAATTGTCCAGAGCAATTACCTTTTTAATTCCCAGCTCCTGCTCAAATGTCTGGAAAAAGTTCATGAAATAATATCCCAGGAAACCGCCGCAGCCTGTGATAAGGACTGTAGTGTCCTTAAGTTTTTCCCGTTCCACCTCTGAGAGATGTTCATAAATATAGTTCATATCTTCTTGTTTAATACTCATTTTTGCTTCTCCTTGAAAGTAAGTTTTTTAGCTTTAAGTATGCAACTTAAGGGTTTAAGAAAAAAGATTATGCGGTATTCCTGAAAAATCAAGTGGGAATTATGGAGAATCTCTGATATAATTAAGATATATGAGATACAAAAGAAGGAGAAGTACAAAATGCCAGGATTTGCGATACATCTTTCGGTGGCAAAAGAAGTAATAAGACTGATAGCGGAGAGTGAACTGGACCAATGGACTGATACAGAGATAGAAGAGTTCTATATAGGTAATCTGCTGCCGGACATTAAGAAAAGTAAAAAACTTTCTCATTTCTGGGGAGGAATACAGATGCGGTATATTATTAGAATGCCTAATTTAGATAAATTCTTTTCTTCATATCCTGTAAAATTTTCTAATAAGCGCAATCTTGGCTATTACTGCCACTTATATGTCGATAAATTTTATTATAATAAGTTTTTACCTGAAAGAGTCTGCTTCTGGGATGAGAATGAAAATCCTACAAATTTGTTGAGAAAAGTTGAATATGTATATCTGTATAAAGATAGCAAAAAAATTCCATATAAAGAATATTGGACTGACAAATATTATTACGGGGATTTTGATAAGTTAAATGCTACATTACAAGATAAGTATGAGATTAATGTCAATAAAATAGCAGACGAAATGGGAAATGATGAAATTAAGATGAACTTGGGACAGCGTAAGCTTCTTCAGAATAAACTAAGAAAATATCTCAACAAGAATAGAGCAGGCAGTCTGACAATATTCCGAGAAAATGATATTGAGACGTTTATTTTTAATGCGGCACAGCACTTTTTTCAGAGCTTGCAGTAGAAGTACAAGCAGTACAGTTTTTAGTACCTTTCAAATAAGGATTATAAAATGATGGCAGCCTTGCACAGAATGAATGTTTCATCTCACAGATTATATCACAAACTCCCGGGCTGTCCGCCGCAAAAGTTGGCGCTAAAGTCATTTTAAATAAAGGGTATTGGGGCCGCTGGTATATTCAAGCAGCGGCCCTACAATAAAGAAGTTATCTTTTATATCTTCATCAACAAAATACCCTTTAAAGGTTCCTTTAATACAGATTCTTTCTCCTTTTTTAGGCATTGTTTCTGCCACTTTATGTATAACATCTTCTTTCCATTCCAAAGGAATTTCATGTTCAGCCTTTATTAATTCATTACATTTTATTTTTAAAGCATAGAGATTATCCTGATTTTCAATAATATATACTATAAATTCATTTACATAGTCATATTGTATTTTCTTTACTTTACCGTCAAGTTCTATCATTTCATTTACATATAAATATGGATAACACATCATACTTTCATATGTAAAATTAGGTTTTTCAGTGTCTTTTTCATTTATTAATTCCGAAGTAATAAGATTCATTCCAATCTTATTTTTTGTTCCGCTGCCATTTACAATTCCGTAGCAGATTACTTCATCTCCGACAGATAGATTAACATTTTTCACTGAATTCCAACAGTCAATATAAGTGTTGTTATAAGAGAATAGGTATTGTCCTCCGTCTACACCTTTAACAGTTATATTTTTTTCATAAAAGGTCTGCGTTGTTTTGGTAACAGTTCCGGTACATTTAAAAATGGTTTCCGGATAAAGAACACTTGTTATTTTTATTTCAGAATACTTCATTTCCTGTGCCTGATTTTTAATTGATGAGAGCAGTTTCCCAGAATAATACCAGTCCTGGCTGATTTTTTTATCGTTTGCGTTATAGTATGTAATCATTCCATAAAGCTGGCCATATTCACTAAATGTTGACATATATGAGGAATCCGGATTAATGATCTTAATCTTTCCATTAATATACCCATCTTTCCAGACGCCTTTTATCTGAAATGCACCGTCAGCCTTTGAAGCAAAAAATACACCGTTTCCATTTGGTATTTTGTTAATTGTATCTCCCTTATAAGTTCCTACGTATTCTTTTCCATTTAATATAACAGATGTCTTTTTTAAGGTTTTATGTACTATGTCTGTCTTTTCAGCATGAGATTTGACAGCTTTTACATAGCCTTTATTTCCTGTGGACACAAGTATACACACCATTAGCCCTAGAGTCACAACTATTGATATTTGCTTAAGCCACATATGGGATGTCTGTGTTTTTAAAAATATATAAAAGCCTTCAGCAATAAGTAAAAGTGTAACTATAAAAATGGATACTCCAATCTGCAGTGAATTAAACGAACGGTTGAACGTATAATAGTTATCAAATGCCGTATATCTAAACCAGCCAACAGGCAAGGGAAACATTATCAGAATAAATAGTAATAAATATTTCCATTTATCATGCCCTGTCTCGTGTACATTTAAAAAACTTATTAATGGAATTACAAAAAAGACTGCTGTATAAACATAACTCATGTTAGGTGTACCTGCCAGCAGACATGTAAGGAGCAGGATACTTTTCCATGTTTTCTTTATCCATGGAAACGCACTGATTCCTAATAATGTTATGCCCACAGAAACCTTGCTTCCAATTTGTTCGGCAAGTATTGAATTATTGCTAATTTTTTCTGCAAAAAAGGATATTACTGCTGAAAAGCTGATCTTAAATCCATCCCTCTGTGCCTGGTCAATTGTAGAAGTGTAAATCAGGTTTTTAATGAATGGTATAACATTATGAAATCCACCGCGGATAAATAAAAATGGCAGAAAAAAGCACACAACGCCATATATAATCAGCCTTAGCGTTTCCCTATATCGTTTTTCCTTTACAAACAGAAGCCCGAAAATTGCAGGATATATTTTTAAAGCAGCAGAAAGTGCGAGGCAGATTAAAGCAAATTCTTTCAATATTTTGTTTTCGGAATCTTTCCATACAAAAAATGCCATTGAGCCCAGCAGTGATATAAAAATAATATTTGCACGTTCAAACTGAAACATAAATGGAACCGAAGCCAAAACAAGGATAATCAGCCATATGCGGTATTTCTTTTTTTCCTTGATAAAGAGATATGTAAGTCCAATAAAAATAAAGAGAGAAATCAGGAAATATAATAAAAAAATTACCATAGGCAGAGTAAGTCCCTTTATTTCCCAACTAATATTTGTGCGGTTTTCATCAAACATTACCATTGCTTTGCTGCCCATCAACATTCCCATACCCCAATAAATTATATAGCAAAGTGGGGGATAAATGGCCTGTGCCCCGTAAGGATCGCGTCCCATTGCATGAGTAACTGAATTAAAATAATCCATAAAAGCATCATAAAAATCTCCATGAATGAGTGCATTGTAAACCTCCCGGTTGACAATAAATGTTAAAACGAAAAGTCCTAACAGGACACTGCCTGTAAATAAAAACAGTTTGTAAACATGTAAATTATATTTTTCTTTACTCCATGATTTCATTTTTATATTATTTAACCCTTCTAACTATTTTTGTTGAGCAATTACCGATTCTCCATACGAATTTAATGTATTGAAATTAGATGTATTAATATTATAAATTTTATAACCATTATTATAGAAATTTCCTTTAAAGGGGCTAAAGAATCCTATAGGAACCCATACAACACTGGCACAATCAATATCTTCTGTTTGAATAAAATATGTGTTCTCAAAATGATTTCCTTGATTAGTCATATTTGCCAGATTAATCAGCTCTTCTAAATTACTTATTTGATAGGGGGAATCTTTAGTCCCGTTTCCATATCTAAAACAGGAGGAGATTTCCTTTTGAGGTTCATAACAATATACAGCAAAGTTATCTTTTCCAGAAATAAATGTACCTTTATATGTATAATCATATGTGTTCACAATTCTATATAACGCATCTCGCATTATACGAGTTCCTGACTTTTGACCATAATTAAATAAATTTTCATGTCCTTCATAAGTAATATCATATAAATTGTGTATTATTATAACTTTTGGCAGTTTATTTTCAATAACATCAATGTCATTTATAATATTTTTATAACTCGCCACATCAAACCACTGAACTTTTGCATATACTCCTGGATCGTTTCTATCCGATAATACATAAAAAATAGGGCATTCGGGAAATGCATATATTGTATCATTTTTTGGTTCTTCCGCAATTATCCGTATTCACTACTTGACAATATAAGCTTTGCGGTCAGTAACTCCTTGCCACAACGGCCATACATGGTACGTTTTATCATTTTCAATTTGCTGTTTGTGCCCTCAA
>CAJTEW010000050.1 GCA_910575605.1 Lachnospiraceae bacterium | reverse complement strand
CCTCCCGTAGGAGTTTGGGCCGTGTCTCAGTCCCAATGTGGCCGTTCACCCTCTCAGGCCGGCTACTGATCGTCGCCTTGGTGGGCCGTTACCCCACCAACTAGCTAATCAGACGCGGGTCCATCTCATACCACCGGAGTTTTTACCACTGTACCATGCAGTACTGTGGTCTTATGCGGTATTAGCAGTCATTTCTAACTGTTATCCCCCTGTATGAGGCAGGTTACCCACGCGTTACTCACCCGTCCGCCGCTCAGTCAAATTACTTTTCCTCCCGAAAGAATCAAAGCAAAGTGCTTCGCTCGACTTGCATGTGTTAGGCACGCCGCCAGCGTTCATCCTGAGCCAGGATCAAACTCTCGTTATAAAATCTTAAAAGCCGCTTCTCACAGCTCCTAAAATCTGGTTTAATCTAGTCAGGAAAACTTCTAGCTTTCCTTTTCCCGTTTTACTGTTTCTAGGTTGACATCTCTCGATGTCCGTTCTGAATTTTCTCTTTTTAGAATCTTCAGGGTTGTTGTCTATTGTTCAGTTATCAAGGTCCTTTTTGTTGCCTCAATCAGCAACTTCTTTACTATAACACAGGTTGTTTTTCTTGTCAACACTTTTTTGTTATTTTTTTCCAAGTTTTTTTGAGCCCTTTTAAGGATTTCTTTTCCTTAAAAATCCACCACGTTTTCCGCGGCGGATTTTATAATATCAGCTTTTATTCTCAATGTCAATACCTTTTTTATATTTTTTCTACAATTTTTTCTGTAGCGTTTACTGGAACATCCACAGTGAATAAACAATAACTTATATTCTCGTGGCAAGCTTCATAATCGGATTATATTCATATAAAAGTTTCGTCAGCGTATTTGCCTGTATCATCTCATAGAAATCAGTTCCTATGGAAGCAACATATAAAAGTGTTATGACGATAAACATTATCCATACAATAACAAGTGCGCATAAAACTCCCACTGCCCCGCCGGCAAGCCTGTCAAGAAAGCCGAACACTGGAAGCTCTGATACAATATCCAAGGCAAATATAATTGCGCGCATAACAATGGTTACCAACAAAAATACACATAAAAACGCCACAATATTAATCAGCAGTTTTGCCAGGAAGCTTCCAACATACTGTACAAAATTTTCTACTCCCAGCTCTTTATATATCTCATTATTATTATTTGTAGACAAAAGACTCTTAAATACCTCTGGAAGCTCTGATGCCTCTATGGCTGACATCTGCATATCACGAGGTATCTCTACATTTTCAATCACCTCCTGCACAGCTCCTCTGTCCTTAAGCCCGTCCAGAATATTTCTTGATATGCCATACTGCGCAAGGTCATCACCGCTTACTTTTCCATTTACAATATCCTCTATTTTAATTCCATATGACGCAAGGTCCTCCTCCGAAATTCCAGCTGCTCCAAGGACCCCTCTTACTCCGTCCTCTGTAAGCACGCCCTCTTCCTCTGTGGCTGCCCCAGCTGTGGCCGCACTGATAATAGCGCTGCTCACCTGCTCTTGTATCATATCATCAAGAGGAGTGAGCTTCATAATAGCCTGAGACGCATATGGAGTAAGAATCACTACTAAAATCAGGGTCACGATTGTCGTCAGCAGGGAGACTGCAATCCTGACTGCTCCTCTGAAAACTCCAACCAAAAACCCTATTAGAATAATAAATCCTGTTGCTAACACTACCCAATTCATATTTTCTCCTTATTTTACAAGCCGGATATGTTCCATGCCGTCTGTATTCATCACTATGTATTTATTAACACCTGCTACAGGAAAAATCTCAAGAATCTGATGATCCATCTCTCCTTCAAATCTTTTTATCCCGCTGCGCATAAAGATACTGCATTTTTTCCCGTCATACATGATAACCTGGCTTCCACATATCTTTACATGACTGTATTCACCCAAAAACTCTTCTGAAAGCACCTGCTTCCCTGATGCATTATAAAGCCTGAGTTCGTATCCACTTTTTCCGTCATTTTTTAAAATCATGCCAATATAGCGCTCATTGTGAAACACGCTCTTAATCTTCTTCTCAACCTTGATGGCTATAGTCTCCTTCGGAGCCTCCTTCCCTTTATAAATTACAATAAGATTATCCCCAATTGCTGCTGACATATTCTGTGAAAGAAAAAATCCCTCTGCCAGGACCGTTCCTTCATATTCTTTGCTTACTACCTGTCTGTCAATCCTGTCTTTTCCTTCTTCTCCAAAATTGTAATACCCTATTTTGGAAACAATCTTTCCGCCCTGCGTATGCAGATACACAACCTGCATTACTTCCCCGTCAGGTGATATAGATACATCCATTGGACAGCCTGTCCCTTCAAGGGATGTCTTATGCTCTACAAGAATGTTTCCTGCTGTATCATAACAGATAATTTTAGGTGCAGATTCGTCCTTCAAGATGACACACACAATTCCCTGTTTCGAAACTGCCATCTTCTGAATAGGAAGTGCTGTATGTATCTCCCCTTTTACCCCATCCTTCTTAAATACAAATATATCATTCCCGCCTTTGTCATAAACTGCTGCGCATACCTCATTCGCTTCGACAAAGGGATTCTTAATCTGGTAGGGCTGGTTCCATTGCTCCTCACTTTTCTGGTTTAAATAAGAAATTCCGTCCCTGCTGTACTTAAGCATCCCGTCTGCAAACTGTACATAAGTTCCACCTCCTGTCCCTGCACCTCCATAAGTATCTGACACCAATATATCCGTATAAGTCTGAAGATGTATGAATAGAAATATACCGGCTGCTGCCGCCAAAAGTGTGACAGCTGCTGCCAGGGCCTTAGTACGGCTTTTTTTTCTGCAGCGTCTTGCCTGATGCTCTACTTCCTCCTGGGAAATCTCTTCGCTGTCCAGTTCTGTTACGATTTGCCTGCCAAATCTACCTGTCTGTTCTTCTGAATCTCTCACAACATGAAGATTTTTATTCTTTCGACGTGACATATATCTTCCTTTCGTCCATTCATCGTTATTTATCTATTGTATCACATGCCATGCTACGGTAACAATAATTTTTGGCCGATGTAAATAAGATTACCATCAGACAGACCGTTCATCTTGCAGATTGCGTCTACATGGTTCCTGTCCCCATATACATCTGTGCTGATGCTGTCAAGTGTATCTCCCTTTTTTACAATGTAAAAGTCTGCATCGCCAAGCTGCTCCATTGTTGCAAAAGCTTCTGGGATATTTCCTGCTGAAACCTCCACATCCGCTGCTGCCTCTGTTCCTTCTTCATCTTCTATGCTTCCTGCACCTTCCATGCTTTCTGTATCTTCTGCTGCCTCTTCCTCCAGCTCACTAACGGCTTCCGGATTCGCAGCCGGCGCAGAGGGCTCTTCCCCTTTAGGGGGAACGCTTTCCTCTGCCTTATTTACCGACTGTGACAATGATTCCAGAGAGCTTTGTACAGATTCCATTTTATCATAATTATTCATGGCTGAGACACCAATTGCAAGTACAACAATTATAAGAAGTACGCTTGTCACATATAACATTCTGGAGCTCTGACGGTGCTCCTTATATTCTGCCTTCTCTCTTATTGCACTACGAAAATTCTTTGCAGCTCGATCCTCAACCATTTCACTGGGTGTAACGCCATTCTGTCTGCGTGTACTAATCATATAGTTTTGCATGGCGGGATTTCTTTCATAATAAATATAATGCCCGCCCATCTGCATGAGTTCCCCGAATTTGTAGGCGAAAAACATCTCCTCATTTTCTGCGGAATCCTTCCATACAAATATGCTGTTTTCTTTAGCAAATATCTTCCCGTGAAGCTTGTTCGCTCCCTTTGTCAGTCCCATAGGATGCCCGGTCTCTATCAGACACCAGCCCACGATACTCTGTTCGGGGAAATATTCCTTCTGCTTGTCCTCCATATCCTTTCTGGCTTCATCCTTTATAAAGACCTCTGCGCCCTTTATCTCAATCTCGTTTATCTGAACTGCACCAGATATGTAGACAACAGCCTGTCCGTCGTGCTCTGTGATTTCACCCACGAGTGCGGCGGCGGCTGGTTCTTCAAGTGCCTTTGTACGAAGCTGGCTCAGATATGTATCTACGTAATCTTCCATGTATATCTTAGGTTCATCACATACATTTCCTACCTGCCTTACATTTTTGGGAAACTGTCTTTCCATATACACTCACCTCGTCTTGCATATTTTTGCTTATGATAGCATACACTTTATGCGTATTTTAGCAATTGGTGAGACTTGTCCATGGAAATTTCCGGCATCTTCCCGTCAGTTTCGACGGCTTGTTTCACATGCTCCACAATACTTGTCTGTTACCGTCGTAATCCATCCCTCAAAGGTGCGTGGAAATGAAAATAGAGTGACCGGCCACATATGATTCACAATAACATCCCTCTCCACAGGGTTAAGCCTAAAAAATCTCCTTGCATTTTTATATGCCCGCCCAGGATGAGTCATACCGTGAAAATAATCTCCTGTCTTTTTGGCATGAGTATGCCAGTCATATAGAAACAAATCATGAAGCATACCCGCCCTTGCCGCAGATCTTGCATCCAAATGAAAAAATTTACACCACTGGTAATTATAATATGCTACGTTCATACAATGCTGATAACAGTTCGTACTGCCATGATGGGGAAATTTTTTCATGCGAAGTACAGCAGGATGCTCCGCAACATCTGCAATTTCCCTGTAAAATTCTTTTGTCCATCTCCTTCGCATTTTACGAAGCTTCTTTATTGTCTGAGTTCGAAATTTATGTATCATGATAATCTAACCTCCTTTATACTGTAAACGGAGTGAACCGCAACACAATTTCTGCATTATTATATCATAAAAAAATAAAAAGTTGTTTTTATATGTAAAAAAAGTTATAATAGAGGGCATATTATTGTTACCGTGAACGAAATAAACGGCAACCTATTATTTGTAAAGGAGATTTGTTTTTATGTGTGGATTTACAGGATTTGTCGGACAGCTGCTAAACCGTGAAGAAATCCTAGTCAATATGATGAATACGATTATTCACCGCGGACCGGACAGCGAAGGAAAATACATCGACGAAAACGCCGCTCTTGGTTTCCGCCGCCTGAGTATAATAGATCTTTCCAAGGAGGGAGATCAGCCTTTATATAATGAGGACCGAAGTAAGGTACTGGTATTTAACGGAGAGATTTATAACTATCAGGAGCTTAGGGATGAGCTGGTCCGTGCAGGGCATACATTTATCTCTAACACAGACTCTGAAACTTTGCTTCACGGTTATGAACAATGGGGTGAGGGGCTTCTTTCACGTCTGCGGGGGATGTATGCATTTGTTATTTGGGATATTCCGCAGAAGAAGCTTTTTGCGGCAAGAGATATTTTCGGAATCAAGCCGCTCTATTTTGCACATATGAATGGCACTCTCTTGTTTGGCTCTGAAATCAAATCTTTTATGGAGCACCCCAGATTCGATAAAGTATTTAATGAAGCCGCCCTGGGAAATTATCTTTCCTTCCAGTTTGTTCCAACCAACGAAACCTTTTTTAAAGGTGTATTCTGCCTGCAGCCGGGGCATTATTTTACTTATGAAAATGATCAGCTTAAGATTACACGTTATTTTGAACCACATTTTACAGGAGATTCCCAAAAAAGCTTTAAAGAAACTGTTGACGAGATTGAAGCTGTCATGAAGGATTCTGTAAAAATGCATAAAATCAGCGACGTAGAGGTTGCATCCTATTTGTCAAGTGGAGTGGATTCCAGCTATCTCACTTATTTGGGACAGGTGGACAGAACCTTTACTGTCGGGTTTGACGAGGGAAAATACAGTGAGATACAGGATGCAAAGGAATTTGCAGAGAGTATCCATATGCAGAATGATGCAAAGGTCATCACCCCCGAGGAATACTGGGACAGTCTGTCTGACATTCAATATTATATGGATGAGCCGGTTGCAGACCCTGCAGCAATCGCGCTGTTTTTCTTAAGCAGAGAGGCTGCAAAGAAGGTGAAAGTTGTACTTTCCGGTGAAGGCTCGGATGAGTTGTTCGGCGGATATAATATTTACTGTGAGCCATTAGAGCACACTGGTTTTAACAAAATCCCGTTTTTTCTGCGCCGTCTGCTTGGAAAGTTTGCAGAATACTGCCTGCCTGGCGGCATGAAAGGGCGGGGCTTCCTGATACGCCACGGCAAGACTCTGGAGGAAAGATATTTTGCTAATGCAACAAATATTTTCACAGAACGTGAAGCAGACAAGCTTCTGAAAAAAGGATGCACCCCGGGAATACAAAAAGTCACAAAACCGCTTTATGATCGAGTAAAGGATAAGGACCCTGTAACGAAAATGCAGTATGTAGACCTTCATCTATGGCTGGTACATGACATTTTAATGAAGGGTGACAAGATGGGAATGGCAAATTCTCTTGAAGTGCGTGTTCCCTTCCTAGATAAAAAGGTACTTGAAACTGCCGAGAAGCTGCCCCTCAAATATAAAGTGCGTGCTCCTAGAACCAAGGTGGCACTGCGTGGGGCTGCTGACAGGGTAATTCGAAGCAAAACTGCTGAAAAGAAAAAGCTTGGTTTCCCAATTCCAACCCGTGTCTGGCTTAAAGAGGACAAATATTACAAAATCGTAAAGGATATGTTCACCTCTGACGCTGCAAAGAAATTTTTTCACACAAAGCTTCTGGTGAAAATGCTGGATGACCATAAAAATAGGAAAAATATGAACGAAAAAACAGACAACAGCAGAAAAATATGGACTGTATATATTTTCCTTGTATGGTATGATAGATTTTTCGGGCACGGAAAGCCGGTACATCCATAATAGGGGACGGGGTAAAATGAAAAAGTGCCTGACCCCGCCTCGGCGGGGGTCAGGCACTTTTTCATTTTACCCCGTCCCCAAAG
>CAJTEW010000049.1 GCA_910575605.1 Lachnospiraceae bacterium | reverse complement strand
CTCCTTGACATGTTCAAAAACTGCATTATAATACAAACAAGGACAGAACCCTTAAGATAAGACTCTGTCCACAGTAACTAATGATATATCTTATATCAGTTTTTTCAGTTTACACAAAACTTGAAACTCTCTCTCCTCAGGCTTACCATTCCCGTTTTCTTGCCATTCCGTCGGCATTTGTATTATTGCCAGGATTACCCTATTCTATTCCAGATGTCGGGGGAGGGCAGAGCCCACAAAAGGCAATCAATACAATGTCTTATTTGTTATGCAAAAAAACACAAAAAATGTATAAAATCTTCTCACATGGTTATACTGTAAATAGAAGATATCTTCGACAACAACAAAATCATAAATTCGACAGTAAAATCTTACATATCTATTTCTTATCAGGAAGATTTATTTTCCAAAGACACAAAAATTTTTACAGTCTCTTGTCACTGTAACGGCTGCCGAGTAAAGCGCTCCCTTCGTATTCCTTACACCTTAAACACTGTCTGTTCTTCAATATCTGTCGCCAGTGCCGCAAGCGCCGTCTTCGTCCTGTGATAACGCAGCCTCCACTGCTCCTCTTTAGGGGTTCCCGGATCACCTAATGGATATGGAATGGAGATAGTCGGAACGATTCTGTTGGAGCCTGCAGTCTTTGCTACAGGAATCAAATTACACATCTGTACAATTGGAAATCCTGCTCTTTCAATCTCTTTTACCATCGCTGCGCCGCAGCGAGTACAGGTGCCTCATGTACTGACCATAATTACGCCATCCACATGATCCTCCTGAAAATACGGAACCATCTCCTTCGCCATTCTCTGTGCCTCCGCCTCCGTTGTCCCAGTTCCCACTGTTGTGTAAAAATATGGATGAAGGCTTCCATAAACTCCTTCCCTTTCCAGTGCTTTAAGGGCATCGACCGGAGTAATAACATTTGGATCCGCGTCAGCTGCAGCTGGGTCAAAACCTGCATGTATAGTCTTATATTCTCCGCCCTTTAACGCTTGTATATCCGAAATATCGTATCTTCCCCATCGTGTGGCAGAGGCAGACTGAATACGATCCGGGTTGCCGGCCGGGACAATGCCGCCAGTATTTACAAGTGCAATTTTTGCCCTCTTTAAGTCTCTGACAGCCAAAGCAATGGGAACCATATCTCTCTTTGGAATCGGAAGCTCCGTCTTAAAAGCCTCTCCATTTAACTTCTTAAGCAGCATCTCCACCATACGCTCAGAAGCTGGTTTCCCATCAGGCCGCCATGCCTGGCGGCGGATACCTCTTGCGAAATAGCCTTCCTCATCGGCACATCCCACCGGCTCACCCTTTAACAGTTTATTGGCAACCTTTGCCATTGCCTTGATATCCTTTCTCATCTTTGAGGCAATGTTACCTCCTTTTAAAATATATATATCCTTTTTAAACATATCCACACCCGGTGTCTCACTATTCATAGAGGTTACGGCCGGCACGCCGAATTTTTCCTTAACTGCCTTGCAGATTGTACCACATGCCACTGTGTACCGGCCTGCCTGGAATGCCGGACCTGCGAGGAAAATATCAAAATCCTTTCCCTCAAGCATGCTAAGAATTGTCCCCACTGCTTCTTCTGTATTAGAACTCATATAGTTATCACCGCAGATAATCGTATGTGTCACCTCTGCATCAAGTTCCTTTGCAAACTGCATGGCTGGACCAATCTGTGCCTCATGAATCTGAGGCACAATTCCTGCCTGCTCCTCTCCACCAATCTGTCCAAAGAACTGATTTACATATATAACTGCCTTTTTCATGCTCATCACCTCCGCCTAAAATTCCTCCATAGTCTTTGGGGACCAACCGCATACCTGGTCACCACAGAACATCGAATTATTTTCCATAATAACAGAACCGTCCGTTCTGACTGACGGTCCTAAAATCTCATCATCTGCCCATCCACCCGAAAGTCCATCTCTTGCCAGTGCCTGGAGCTCTCCTAGTACTGTCTCCATGGGCGGAAGTTCGATAAGCTGGGATACATTTCCACATGACACGATTGCATCACATTTTTCATCTAATGTAACAAGGGGCTGAGATTGTCCATCGCGTCCGGTACACTCATTGGTAACGCCCACTGTCTTAACACCTGCATCCTCAAGTGCAGCAATACAGCCGGCAAAATCTGCATCCGGATTGCCATAGCCTTCCTCCGCCACAACCGCCCCATCCGCTCCAAAACTTTTTGCAATCTGTGCTACAAAAAGCGCAGACCTCTCCTTTTGTTCTAATGCAGCATTTAAGTTAGACATGATAACCCCGAGAAAATTAATTGTTTTTCCATGCTCACGGTAAAGAGCTTTAAGATTTGGACAATTCTGGAAATCATAGGTGGACCATTTGGAGGATGCCGGCATGAAGCTTCCCGACACTATAGCTCCGTCCAGAATCTCATTAGGATGCATAGCTGTCGGCACCACATGGTTCATATCCCATCCATATACTAAATCGTTGTATCCTATTTCCTCCATCTGTGACTGAAGCTGCATAACATAAACAACCGATGGAAGCTTCTCGATTTTCTCACCGCGCTTAGTCATGGCTCCAAGGTCAAATACCTCTGTATCGTCCGGAATGAGCTTTTTTGCACAGGCCCCGATAAACTCTGCCAGCCTGTGTCCGGCTCTCCTCAACGCATCGTTTTTCTTCTGTTGTTCATTTTTTTCAAACTCCTCATTCGTGTCTGCCACAAGGACAATATTATTAAGCTTTCCAAAGTATGTATACTTCTGCCCTTCTCCGCTCATATCAATTACGCCATCCTGAAAACCTCCCCTATGTCTGCCAACTACTAACACACTGCAATTTTTAAGAGCATAAGTAATACCTTCTCCTGCCTCTTTAAGCTTTCCTGTGTAACCTGGAAAAATGCTTCTTCCATCCGGGCGGATTCTGGGTTCGACCGCCTCCTTCACCGGACAAAGACGAATCCTGTCACCTGGTTTTGCAATATAAAGCTCTGCCTCTGTAATTCTGTCATCCTCACAGACAAATTTAAGTGCTTCTTCTTTATTAATTGTAAGTGTCCCATCTTTTAAAGATAATTCCCTGCCAAAGACAATATCCTTTACATAGAAATTGCCGATTTCTAATCTCATAGTTTCCCTCCGTGCTTTTTCATTTATGAATAAATTTTTATAAGCGCGCTTATTTTATTATTATACAAACAAATATATCAATAAGCGCGCTTTCTGTCAATGCCTTTTAATAAAATAATATAGAAAAAAATCTATAACAGTTCTGTACAAAATCCGAACTGCTATAGATCTATCCATAAGGTCAGGGCTCTAAAACCACCGCCTCCTCTATTATTTTTCCCCTGTCCATCTGATGCTTAAGTTTCCGGTTTTTCACACTATCAAATATAATGGAAAAATCATAGTCCTCCGGATAAAGCTCCTCCGCTGCCACATGAAGCTTTATCCGTTTATGGTTAACCCAGATTTTCTTCTCCGCCATCTGCACCCTTAATACTCCCTTTTCATTGGCTGTCTGACATACAATACCGATTTTTTTGTCAGGATACACCATAACACTATCGCCTAATTGATATTCGCTTCCATTTAATTTCGCCATACCTTTCGTTTTTTTCTTCCGGATACCAGGCGTGCTCACTCTTTCAAGCCTGCTGTCTGAAGTTATACCGCTTAAATTTTCCGGCATAGCTCCCTCCCCATACGCAGCCCTGGCTGCTGCCCGAATCATAGCCTTCGGCATCCCCATTTTCCCTGCTATATAGAATGCACAGCTTTCTCCTGACTCGCCGATAACCAGACAATAGAGTGGCTTTAGGCTTTCCTTGTCAAAGGTCATCCTTGCATTTATAATTCCCTCTTTTTCGTCTGCATACTGCTTTACTTCAGGATAATGGGTTGTCACAAGAAACAATGCACCGCTTTTTCTCAGCTCTTCTAAAACTGCCACTGCAATGCCCATTCCTTCTGCCGGATCTGTACCGGAACCGAGCTCATCCATAATTACAAGACTGTCCTTATTTACCCTTCTTAAAATCTCAAGCACATTTGTAATATGTGCTGAAAATGTAGACAGATTTTCTGAAAGGTTCTGCCCGTCTCCGATATCACACAGGAAATTACTGTTCATACATATATCTGCTGCCTGACATGCCACATGGAGGCCACATTGTGCCATTATGCAGTTTAACGCAACAGTCTTAATTGCAACTGTTTTTCCTCCTGTGTTAGGGCCTGTAATAATCACTCCTCGAAAACTTCTGCCTGTTTCAAATTGAAGAGGCACGCACTCCGCCTGCGGCATCAGCGGATGTCTCCCGTCCTTAAGCCAAATATACCTGTCTGTGTTAAGCCTTGGTTCAACTCCACAGTATGCAAGACTTAGCTTTCCTTTCGAAAAAATATAATCCAGCTTTTCAATCATAGTAATATTTTCTTCAAAAGCCGCAGCATTGTCTGCGATCATTGCAGTAAGGGAATACAAAATCCGTCGTTCCTCATTCTCCTCCAGCATACGCAAAACCTGCAGCTCCTCATAATATTTTCCCACTGAAGCCGGTTCAATGAATACTGTACTCCCTGTAGTGGACTTGTCAATTACATTTCCTTTTATCCTACTTTTACATTCCTTTCTTACCGGAAGGCAGAAACGTCCGTTTCTTAGAGTACTGAAGCTGTCCGACATATAGGCTTTATTTGCACGCAAAACTGCATCTGCTTTCGCCCGCATATTCTGCTCCTTTCTATCAATATCCTCACGATAAGAGCGAAGTTCCTTTGACGCATTATCATCCACTCTTCCATTCCTAATCTGTAAAACTATAGTTTCCTTTACATCTGTAAGACAGTTAAGCCCTTCGTCATAATATGCCAGAGAATTTTCCCATTGCCTGAAACGGCTTAGATAATCTTTAAGCCGCTTCACCGCAACAAGAGCCTTTTCCACCTCCTCAAGCTGTAATATGGACAGACACTCTCCTCTAACAGAATACTGGACACATTCACGAATTCCCTCTAAAGAAACCAGCGGAGGGTTTCCATTTTTCTCAAGCATTTCTTTCGCCTCCGTTGTCTCCCTCTGCCTTGCTGTCAGCTCATTTTCAGACATACACGGCACCGTATTCCTAATTCTTTCTTTTGCCTTTTCTGTAAGCGCCATCTCTGCCCACATTTCCTTAATTTTGTCAAATTCTATTAATTCTTCCTGTTTTTTATCCCAGTTATTCTTCCTTTCCATTTTAACCTCCATTTACTCCTCGTCAAACCTTTAGTGCTTAGAGTCCACTCATTTCTGCCCCAAACAGATAAACTTCTTTTGTCACATCAATTCCTTATTTCATAGCATAAAATACAACAAAAAAAGTATGACTGCAGCAAGTAGCCATACTCTTTAAATATCTTCTGTCTTATTCATAAAGCACAATAAAAATATATCATTTCAGGCACCTCCACAATTATGCGAAAGCACCCTAATATCTTTAAAATGCAGCAAATATTCTCTGTGTATGCAGTATTCCCTGTATGGCAGAAACAACCGGCATCAAAACACCGTCAAAAAGGGTAACATAAACAAGACACGGCCTCGTGTCCCCCCTTCCTTATCATTTAGTTGTTCTTCGTCATTACAGAAACGACTAACATCCACACACCTGCCTTTTCTTTTTTATTTTCACAACTATAATATCCTAATCCTCCGCCATAGTCAACAAATTTTTACTATTTCCTACTGTCAATATTTATGTTATACTTATTGTCGTAAAAATTTGTAAGGAACTGGTATTTTATATGAGCAGTATAAATAAAAAAAAGGAACATTTAAAGCAGCAGAACCGCATTCGGTTCATTCATGCCGCACAGGAGCTTATTGAGAGCGAAGGTCCGCAGAATGCCTCTATCCGCAAAATAGCTGAAAAGGCTGGATTCCATAATTCTACTATTTATCTCTACTTCGAGGATGTAGACCAGTTGATTCTTCTTGCCTCTTTAAAATATCTCAATGAATACAGCATGGCATTGTCTGAACTCAGTGCAAAAAACCTGAAGCCCTTTGAAAATTTCATGACTATCTGGAGCTTCTTTGCCAGGACAGTATTCGGCAGACCCCAGATATTTTATAATTTTTTCTTCGGAAAACATAGTGATAATCTGACGGAAGTAATAAAACTGTATTATGAACTTTTCCCCAATGAGCAGGGAATCTATACACCGGAAATTGAAGATATGTATTATGGACAGAATATTACAGAACGCTGTCTCAAGGTACTGGCTATGCTCAAAGATAGTGACACGCGGGTGAATAAAGAAAATATAGAGCTGATTAACGATATCATTGTAGGCTATATAAAATATCTCTTAGAGCAAAAATGTCAGAACCCGTCTCTGGATTCTGACATTCTTACTGATAAGCTTCTTAAAATGCTCAAATTTATGCTTTCATAAACCCTACAACACCAAAAGCGCCCGGCCCTCCATGTGTAGTGATAACACCGCCTGTCTTCACCCAGGTAACCTTTTTTGCACCGTACCCAAAGGCTGCATCTTCTGCTCTCTTTATTACCTCTTCCTCAAGCCCTGGCGATGAGATAAGCCACAGTTCATTAAGGTCAAGGTCTTTTTCTTTGATATACTCTCTCACAAGCTGCGGCGCCAGCTTAACCATATTTCCCCTATGTTTTTTTGTTGCCTGCAGATATCCGTCAAGAATCTCAATTCTCGGATGAATCTTAAGGAGCGCGCCGCAAAGAGCCGCCGCATTGCTGACCCTCCCGCCGGCACGCAGAAACTCCAGTGTATCCGGCACAAAGCACATGCTGACACGCTTCGATATTTCCTCTGCTTTTTTAAGCGCTTCCTCCATTTTCCACTCTGGATGCTCCTTTAAGAGCTTTGCCATTGTGGTAACAACCACATACTGTCCCACAGACACGTGCTTCGTGTCAATGCTCGTTATATAGTCTCTGTTCTGTGCAGCAATCTGACCGCTCTGATAGGAACAGGTGGTCACAGAAGAATAGGCAAGATAAAGAATCTGGCTCTCTGGATTCTCATTATGAATCTGATTGTATATCTTTTCAAAATCTTCAGGCACACATCCGCTTGTCTTTGGAAGCTTTCCGGTTCTTTTATAATAATCCACTACTTCTTCGGCCGGAAAAGTGCCGTCATCCCTTGTCTCTTCACCAAAAGACACATGCATCGGCACAATGTAAATTCCATGCTGACGAGCGGTTTCGGCCGGAATATCTGAACCTGTCTCTGCAAGCAATATTATTTTTCCCATAATCGTCTCCTTAATTCTTTATGCTGCCATTCACTCCAGCCATAAATACAAAGTTCTGTGCGAACAGCAGCACACTTTATCTTATCACATAGTTTTTATTACTACTTATTATTGTATATCAGCCCACGTTATGATACAATTTACAAAATAATCTAGGACCTGTTGACAAACTCCCTTTTCCAGATCCGATTTTATATACCATCTTATGAAATGTTATAAACAGGCTGGTAAATTCAGTTTTTACACCGCTTTTACCAGTCTCTTTAGATTTAATGCC
>CAJTEW010000048.1 GCA_910575605.1 Lachnospiraceae bacterium | reverse complement strand
ATAAGGTAAAAATGGAGAGCGATGTGATAATCGTTCTCTATTTTTTTGCGAAAAAAGAGGGTAGTCCCTCAAGTCACCTAATGACTTTTGGGACACCCTCTTCATTTTTCCCTGTCCCTCTTTAAATATTCGATAAGAATTAAATTATATATAAAAGCGATTTCATAATTTAAATAAAATATAATTATATAAAATGCATAAAATATAAGATTAAATAATGTTAAAAATAATGAATTTGTAAATAAAAAAGTGGAAATATATTGACATATGTAAAATGCTGTAATACTTTTGATACAAGATATATGAAAGCGGTTTCAAAATATTATATTGCATATTATGGGAGGAAAAAATGAGTAAAGTAGCAGTATTTGGAAGTTTTGTAGTGGATTTGATGGCAAGAAGTCCCCATCTCCCAATCGCGGGAGAAACGGTAAAAGGTTCTATATTTAAGATGGGGGCGGGAGGAAAAGGATTCAATCAATGTGTGGCTGCCCATAGGGCCGGGGCGGATGTAGTTATGATAACAAAGTTGGGCAGAGACAGTTTTGCAGATGTAGCCTTGGATACTATGAAGGGATTAGGTATGCCGCGGGAGCATATTTTCTTTTCTGATGATGTGGAAACGGGAACGGCGTTGATTTTAGTAGATGAAAATACTAGCCAGAATGAGATTATTATTGTTCCCGGAGCATGTAATACGATTTTGGCAGAAGAGGTTGCAAGTATTGAAGAGGTTATTAAAGAGTCAGAATATGTGCTGCTTCAGCTTGAAGTAAATCAGGATGCAAACGAAATGGTAGTGGATACAGCTGTAAAGTATGGATGTAAGGTGATTTTTAATTCAGCACCATATGTTCCGTTTACAGATGAATTTTTGTCAAAGGTACATATGGTTACACCGAATGAAGTGGAAGCAGAAGAAATTACAGGAGTTCATGTGGATAGCCTGAAATCTGCAAAGAAAGCGGCAAAATATTTCAGGGAAAAGGGAGTAAAAGAGGTAATTATCACACTCGGTTCCCGGGGTGTATTTGTTTCCTCTGGAGGAAGAGAGGAGATTGTTCCGTCCTTCAAGGTAGATGCAGTAGATACGACAGGGGCAGGAGATGCTTTTAACGGTGGTCTTTTGGCAGCATTATCAAAGGGGGCGGACATTTGGGAGGCAGCCCGGTTTGCGAGCGGACTTGCTGCTATTTCGGTACAGAGAATGGGTACAACACCATCAATGCCCACACTTGAAGAGATAGAATTGTTTTTAAATAAGAATAAGTAAGAAAAGAGAGGAATTATGGATATGTCAAAAGAATATGACGTAAAAACATAAAACATGTTACTGCGAATGGAGTGGATAAAAACTTAAATATTATATAGAGTGCCAATGCAATAATAGTCTGGTTGACATCTTATTAAAATATTGCTATGTTAAGAATATAAGTTAGAAACATAGATGGAAGGGAACTTGTCGATGAATATATATGATGTAGCAAAAGAGGCGGGTGTTTCTCCTTCAACGGTGTCAAGGGTATTAAATAACAAGGACAATGTGAAAGAGGCTACCAGAGAAAAAGTTATGCGTGTAATAGAAGGGAAAGCATATAAGCCTAATCTCTTAGCACGCAATTTAAGTGTAGGGATATCAAGAAATATTGCATTTTTGGTTCCGGATATTGAAAATCCATTTTTTGCGAAAATATTGCATGGAATTTCAGACTGTGCATTAGAAAATGATTATAATGTATTCATGTATGATACAGATGAAAATACAGAACGTGAGCATAAGATTTTAAATAATTTAAAGCCTGAGCTGATACGGGGGATTATTATTACACCAGTATCAGAGCTTGATGGGGAGACGGCGGAAAAGCTTAGAACGTTTGAAAAGCAGGGAATCCCGGTTGTGCTTGTTGATAGAGATATCAAAGGCGGGAAGTTAGACGGAGTTTTCTCTAATGATATAGATGGGGCATGTGAAGCGGTAGAGTGCCTGATTTGCGAAGGCCACCGGAGAATTGCAGCAATAACAGGTCCTGAGACTTCGAAGCCGGGTAACGAACGGTTGATTGGATATAGAAAAGCTTTGGAGAAAAATGATATTCCCATTAAATCAGAATACATTATTAGCGGGAGTTTTAAAGAAATTGGCTCATATTATGCAATGAACGAGCTGATGAATCTTGAGGAATCCCCGACGGCTGTTTTTTCTTGTAATAATATGACCACGTTAGGATGTCTGAGATATTTTAAAGAAAAAGGGCTCAAGCTAGCCCGCGATATTTCGCTTGTATGTTTTGATGATATTAAAGAACTGGAGTATACAGATATTCATCTGACAGCTGTACTGCGTCCAGTGTATGAAATGGGATATGAGGCAATGCAGCTTTTAGAAAAAAGGTTTGAGGATGGAAATATCCTGGATTCTAATAAGTACATCATCAGAAGACATACGGTAAATGCCTGGCTCGTAAAACGTGGGTCAGAAAAATATAACTGGATTTAAAGCAAATATAAAGGACAGAGGTACGCAAAAAGGAAAGTGTATGTCTGTCCTTTTTCTTTTTGACAGGGATTGACATAAAGAAGACGAAGTGGTAATATCATTTTAGGAACATATTATAAATATATATGAACAAAAGTTCATAAACGTGTAATTACTATAGAAAGGGGATGATGCGGTGGAACGAAGAGAAATAGAGGAGATTGTCAGAAGGTGTGTTATGGAGAAGCTTGAGAATGGAGGGAAGGAGTATATTGTTGCAGCTAACTGGAAGATGAATATGTCTGCAAAGGCAATAAAAAGCTTTCTTGAAGAGATGAATCAGGTAGAAATTCCAAAGCACTTAAGAACGATTATTTTCCCGCCATACCCATATCTGAATATTTTTCAGAAAATGCTGCGATATAGCAGAATCACTTACGGAGCCCAGGATATTGCAAAGGAAGAAAAAGGAGCTTATACGGGGGAAGTAAGCGCTGATATGCTTATAGATATGGGATGCTCCTATACTCTGACCGGTCATTCAGAGAGAAGAAGCTATTACGCTGAAACACCAGAAATTGTGGCGGAGAAGACAAGAGCAGCAATTATGCATAGCTTAACACCGGTTATATGTATCGGGGAAACACTTGAGCAGAGACAGAGCGGCAGATATAAAGAGATTCTGAAAGCGCAGTTAGATGCAGTAGAAGCATCTGTAAGAGAGAGTATGGGCGTATGTATGATAGCTTATGAGCCTGTATGGGCAATAGGAACCGGGGTAATACCGAAAATATCGGAAATCAGAGACACACATAAGTTTATCCATGAAGTTCTTATATCCTATGGCGGAACCTATAGGAAAACAGTACCTATTCTATATGGAGGCAGTGTTAGTGAGAAAAATGTGAGGGAGATTGCATCTGTAAAATATGTGAATGGCTTTTTGATCGGTGGAGCGAGTCTTAACGCAGAAAGATTTAAAACAATAATAAAATTATTAAGTGTGGATTGAAAATAATGAAAATTAATAAAGAAGAGCTTAGAGAGATTGTCCGTCATGTTCTTATCTGTTATATGCGCAGAAAGGAATGTGAAGAAAGTAGAGAAAAGACACTTTTTATCATACCATTATATCCGGTTGGCTTAGGTGAAATGCTTTTGGAATATGAATTATATGGCAGAATGGAAAACACAGATTTTATCCTTGAAGAGAACACCCTTATCATTCCGGAACTGAAAGGCAGAAGGGTATTCTGTGGGGATAACAGGAAAGACATGCAGTGCGTTTTTCAATCTTTTGTACATTATCAGAGACTTGAACTGTATTCACCGTCCCTTGATTTCCTGCGTGCAGTAAAAGAAGGAAAAGAAGAAAATATTTTAGTGAGAATTGTACTTTATTTCTTACTGATGAAAAAGCCTGTAACTATCAGACAGCCATATAAACCGGAAGAACTGCCGGAGGGAAGATTTGGCAGAGCATTAAAGGATATACAGTCAGATTTATGGGATATGGGCGCTGCCTTTATGGAGCTCTATACAGGTATTGGAGATACAGGAAATATGCATATACAGGAGTCTGGGCTTATTACAGAAGAAGCTGTTGAGAGAGCTTTTAAGGAAGGAATACGGGAACTGGTTATGAATGACTCTACAGTAATCACTCCACTTGGAACGGAACGGGCGAAAGAACTAGGAATACATATCATAAAAAGATAAAAGAAGGGAGGCTGGGATATGGGAATAACAGATGTGCAGATATCACAATATTTATCGGAACTTCAGTTAGAGCTTAGCGGCAAAGAGGTATCTGTAGAAAACAGGACATCTGTATATCATAGTCAGAATGGTATATTTGAAGATGTACATGAAGCAATTAGTGCAGCGAAAGAAGCACAGAAAAAGCTAATGGAATTTCCACTGGAGGATAGAGAGCGGTTTATCGCTGCAATGCGCACCGCAGCAAGAATTAATGCAGAAAGCCTTGCTAAACTCGCACATGAGGAAACCGGCTATGGTCATGTTGAGGATAAAGTGGTAAAGAATCTTTTGGCGGCAGATAAAACTCCTGGGATAGAGGATTTAGCAACCTTTGCCAAAAGTGGAGATAAAGGGCTTATGCTAACTGAGATGGCCCCTTATGGTGTTATCGGAGCCATTACACCTTCTACGAATCCGACAGCTACAGTGATTAACAATGGAATTGGGATGATTGCCGGAGGAAATGCGGTCGTATTTAACCCCCACCCAGGTGCAAGGAAGGCGTCATCAGAGACAATTAAAATTCTAAATCAGGCAATTATAGAAGCAGGTGGACCGGATAATCTATTGTGTGCGCCAAAGAATCCTACTATGGATACAAGTGCTGTTATCATGTCTGATCCAGCAGTGAGAATGCTTGCTGTTACAGGTGGGGAAGGCGTTGTTAAGGCAGCCATGAAAAGCGGCAAAAAATGTATTGCAGCAGGTCCAGGGAATCCGCCGGTTGTTGTTGACCATACGGCAGATATAAAAAGGGCGGCAGCAGATATTGTAAAGGGCGCCAGTTATGAAAACTGTATTCTATGTATTGCTGAAAAGGAGATTTTGGTAGAAGCGATCGTTGCAGACGAACTAATTAGTGAGATGGTAAAAGAAGGTGCATACTTTGCAGATGCAAGAGAGCTAGAAGCAATTATGAAAAAGGTGATGATAACAACAAAGGATGGAAAACATGCACCTAATAAGGAATTTGTAGGAAGAAACGCTTCCTATATTTTAAAAGAATCTGGTATTATGACGCAAAAGGAAGCAAAGATAATCATTGCAGAGGTTCCTTTTGAACATCCATTAGTTATGACGGAGATGCTGATGCCTGTCATTCCTGTGACAAGGACTGCTACAGTAGATGAAGCAATAGAGAAAGCAGTGACTGCAGAAAACGGATGTCATCACACAGCAATGATGCATTCGGAAAACGTAAATAACCTGACAAAGATGGCACGTGCAATTGACACAACCATATTTGTGAAAAATGCACCATCATATGCAGGTCTTGGAATAGACGGAGAAGGTTATACAACGCTTACCATTGCAACGCCTACAGGAGAAGGACTTACCTCAGCTAAAAGCTTTACCCGTTTACGCAGATGTACATTGCACGGTTCCTTCCGAATTGTGTAATGAGGTGGTTTTATGAAGGAAGAGATATTAAAGAAAATAGAATTTGCTGGAGTTGTAGGTGCCGGCGGAGCAGGATTTCCCACACATGTGAAGTTAAGATGCAGCCCTTTGACAGTGATAGCTAATTGTGCGGAATGTGAGCCTATTATTAAGTCTGACAAATATCTCATGGAGGATTATGCAAAAGAGATTATAGAAGGCATGGAAGCTGTTATGCAGTGTACAGGAGCGAAGAAGGGTGTGCTTGCAGTGAAGCACAAAAATAAAAAGGCGGCAGAAGAACTTAAAAAAGCAGTTTCGGGAAAGAAAAGTCTTTCTATACATCTTCTTAACAATTACTATCCTGCCGGAGATGAACAGCAGATCATCTATGAGGTGACAGGACGTGTTATTCCAGTGGGAGAGCTGCCAATTAAGGCAGGATGTGTGGTGCTAAATGCGCAGACACTTTATCATGTGTCGCAGGCAGTAAAGGGAATCCCAGTGACAAGACGTAATGTAACGATTGCCGGAGAGGTAAAGGAGCCAATGACAACAGAGGTGCCCATTGGTATGCCTGTTTCCAGTCTCTTAGGACTGGCCGGAGGAGTTACCATGGCAGAATATGCGGTGATTATCGGAGGTCCTTTAATGGGACGTGTGGCAGAAAACCCATGGCAGGAATTTGTAACTAAGACAACGAATGGAATTATTGTACTTCCGGTAGATCATCCTTTAATAGAGAAAAAAACAGATGATTTTAATCATCAGCTTAAAATAGCAAAGTCGGCCTGCTGCCAGTGTAATTACTGTACGCTGGTCTGTCCAAGAAGTAATCTGGGACTAGGGGTTCAGCCGCATAAGATAATGCAGGCGCTTACATTAAACAACCCCTTGATACTGGCGGATGGACAGGCGGCACTTGGATGCTGTAACTGTGGACTATGTACATATCTGGGATGCAATATGAACCTTTCTCCTCACCGTTTTATTGCCGAGGTAAGAACACAGCTTCTTGCAAAGAAGGTAAAAAGCAGCCAGGAGCCAGGAAATGTAAACCCTTTTAGAAACGAGTCAAAGGCGCCATCAAAAAGGGTGCTACAGAGAACAGGGCTGACCTCATATGATACGGATATCCGTCATATTGGTACAGTTCAGACACCAAGAGTGGTTCGTATTTTTTTAAAGCAGCATATTGGCGTACCATGTACACCAGTAGTAAAAGAAGGAGATTTTGTTAAAAAAGGACAGTGTGTGGGAGCCGTTCCCAAGAAAGCGCTGGGCGCCTTGGTTCATGCATCAATACAGGGGAAAGTCGTATCAGTCAGTACAGAATATGTGGACATTATGAAGGTATAAGAGGTGGTATCATGGGATTAGCAATAGGAACGGTAGAACTAAATAGTATAGCATCCGGCGTAACCGCTGGAGATGCAATGCTCAAAGCAGCAAAAGTCCAGTTAGTTATGGCCCAGCCTGTATGTCCAGGAAAATATGTACTTATAGTTACTGGAGATACATCCAGTGTTGAGACGGCGGTTAATGCCGGAAAAAAAGCAGGAAGAGAAAAAGTAGTAGACATAAATCTGATATCCAGCATTGCGCCTGAAGTACTTCCGGCGATTCTTCGTACTACTTCACCTGAACAAAAAGAGGCGGTTGCAGTTATAGAAACATTTTCTCTTGCCAGCGCAGTTCTTGCGGCAGATTATGCAGTAAAAAGTGCAGCAGTAGAGCTTATTGAGGTCCGGCTTGGCCGTGGGCTTGGAGGTAAATCGTTTGTAATTGTGACAGGGAGTGTCAGTGATGTGGAAACTGCGGCAGAGACAGTGAAACGTCAGCTTGTCCAGGAGGGAATGATTTTAAATATAGAGGTGATTCCTTCTCTACATAAGGATATATATGAAGCGCTGTTGTAGGGCAAAAGCTTAATTAAGGTAACAATAAAAACATAAAAATAAATTTAAGAGGTGACAATTATGGGAAAAGAAGCATTAGGAATGGTTGAAACGAAAGGACTTGTAGGAGCAATTGAGGCGGCAGATGCAATGGTAAAGGCAGCAAATGTACGTCTTGTAGGAAAGGAGCAGATAGGCTCCGGTTTAGTAACAGTTATGGTGCGGGGAGATGTAGGAGCAGTAAAGGCATCTGTAGAGGCAGGGTCATCTGCAGCAAAGCGTGTAGGAGAGCTTGTATCTGTTCATGTGATTGCAAGTCCACATACAGATGTTGAAGGAATTCTGCCTAAATAAAGGTAGTGTCAAGTAATCTATGAAAAACTGAGCCAGAAAAATAGGCTCACCCGAACCTTGAAAACTGCAGATATTGGTGATTTAAGACCTTGGGGCGTTGCCCCAAACCCCACAAGGGACC
>CAJTEW010000047.1 GCA_910575605.1 Lachnospiraceae bacterium | reverse complement strand
GGGGACGGGGTAAAATGAAAAAGTGCCTGACCCCCGCTCAGGTGGGGTCAGGCACTTTTTCATTTTACCCCGTCCCCGGCTGCCTTATTTTATTTCCTTCATAAGCGCCTTAAGCAGAATGATATGGTATTCTTCATCCTTAATAATCCTTGCCAGCACCGCATTCACATAGCAATCCTTTATCGTTCTTATATGTGCCTCATACTGGCTGATTGCTGCTCTTTCAGCCTCTATATCAGCCTGCAGCATTTTTCTTGCATTTTCCGGAATATTTAAGTATTCTGGTGTCCATATTTTACGTCTTCCACCCCGCATTTTCGCAGTAAAATCTAGCTGTCCTCCTAACAGAATAATCAGCTCTCCTAACTTCTGCAGATGCATCATCTCTGCCACCGCAATTCCTAAAAGCGTCTTTGCCATCTGGCACATATCGCAGGACAAACGGTTTTCATTATTTATATACTGAGTAATTGCAGATAATTCCGATACGGAGCCGCAGTAATCAATGCTAAGCATATCTGCATAGGCACGGTTCCTTTCTTTTACCTGAATCGGCGGATACGGCAGATCCATCATGATTGGTTTGACACCTGCAAAGCTGCATGTGTTAACCAGCAGCTTTCTTTTTTCTTCCATATGAAAAACCCTCCGAATTTGACCTTTGTAATAATATATCCATATTTCTTAATATGGTGCATTGTAAAGGTAATCCGTTACTTGTCACGTTCCGTTATAATAAATCCTTACTTTCCACATTATATATTGACAATACTGCGAATCCAAAAGATACAGCCATTAATACAAGAGGAAATACTGCATTATCTGCCATTGTAAAATCACCCACATTCGCCTGTGTAAGCTGGATATAAAAGGATAAACTGCCCATGTTAAAGTCAACCGCGAACGATGACCGCATATAATTTGAGCATATAAATATACATAGATAAATTATAAATTTTGACAAGATTAATGCCACAAAGTTAAAAAGCCAAACCGCCAAGTTTGATAAGCTTTAACATAACTTCCTCACCTCCCCTGTTAATTTGAGGAAATAATCCTCCAGTGATGCCGTATATTTCGTGATAGACGTAATTTCCACCCCATTCAGAAGCATTTCCTCTGAAATTCTCTGTGTCGAAGCTGAAACCTCATAGATACGGATTTGGGAATCATCCATAATCTTAAAATGATTCAGATTCATTTTGTCTGAAAGTATATAGGCGGCTTTTTGTGTGTTTTCTACCGAAAGCTCTATAAAGGCCGTATTTATTTCGGAGATTTTCTTTTTCCATACCGTGTATGCAAAATACAGAAAAGCACCTGACAGAATCATATACCCTCTATCATCTGGAAGCTGCCAATTCCTTGCTTACTAAAATTTTATCAAATTTCTTCTCTGACAGTATTTCATGGGTTACAAGCTGACCGTCATAAAATAAGGAGAAGGTTGTAAAGGGCGAAGGCGCATTCTGCGCGTCTTCTCTAGTCTGAATATGTATAGACTGAAATACCGCATTCCTGGTTTTTGCCATGTTCTCTAATATCGGTACATACTTGGCCGTAAAAGGACATTGATTTGTATAATACAGCACGAACCCTCCAGGCATATCTTCATGCCGGCCCACAGTACCACGGAAACGGGGCAGCGAAACACCTTCCTCAAAAGGCAGATACATTAACTCAAAATATGGTTTTGCTGTATCCGCCGTCTGAAACCCTTTATATCCCATATATTTCGGATCAGAGAGAAATCCCATCTTTTTCTTGGAAGACAGGATCACCAGCCCCTTTTTTCCTTTCTCTTTACTGTCCTTGATACATGCATCCAGCAGTAGGTTCGAGTATCCATGCCCTTTGAACTGCCCTGATACCCACAGGCAGTCGATGTACATATAACCATCCGCCTCAATGGGCGTCCATGCGTATTCCGCAGGGATATACTCAATAAAACATTTTCCCCGTACATTCCCTTTTAAAAACACAAGCCCTTCGTCCAGCCGCTCCTTAAGCCAATTCTTTTTGGATATGACCTGCAGATCCTTATTGCTCGATATAGCGCAGCAGATGTGTTCCTTTTCAATATTTTCATGTGTCAGCTTTACAAGTTCCATACTCTATTACCTCCTCATATTTCTATTTAAATTCCTGCATGATAAACGGCTCAGCCTAACCACCCCTGATAAAATGCAGCTGTTCCCAAAATTGCGCCTGCAGCCATCGCTGCCAGTGTTACAATAAGAATTATGGGGTGCTCTTTCATCAGTTTTCCTAGTTCTTTTAAATCATTCAATTTAATCTATCCTCCTTCGTTCCCCTAAATATTCCTCATATACTGCAAAACAATACTGGAAGTTTCCTTGCCGTTTCCATACCGTCGATCTCTTTCATCTGGATATCCAAAAACAGGATATCGAGCTGCCCGTCGTACTTCTGCAGTTCTTCACCGCTGGAAAATATCTGGATGGTAATCTCTCTGTTTTTTCTGCGAAAAAAGTCGGAGGCTCTTGTCTTTATATGTTCAGACATATATGTTTCATCATCACAAATTGCAAAATGGCAGGCATCCCCCATTCATGGGGAGCAATCGCTTTATTAGCTGGAATAGATTCATATTCCATATTTTAGAGTATAAAAAAAACGATAACCCATTTTTTAGCAAAGCTATCGTTTTTTTGCACAAAAAAATTATTACAATTTTTTATAACAATTTGCTAATGATATGGTTATAAATTACTTTCTGTTTGGCTTTCTTTTGATTCTCAACAGTCTAATAAAATCATCAAACAACACAGTGTCCATTGGCTCAAACATCAGCCATTTCCCATCATGATAAGTTTGCGTCTCATCATAAATCCTTTGAACTTCTTTTGAATAACTATCTCTATCTGTCTCAAATTTTAACCTTTCGTCTTTCCCTAAGATAATCATAAACCCCACACAATTTTCTCTTGCATATAATGCACATAAGGTTTTTCCACCCCGACGATATTTATATTCATATTTCCATGCTTTACCACCTTTATTCCATAAACAGTCCATGTCGTATCTTTCCGCAATCAAAGCATTTAATTTATTCCAAATATTGTATAGTGATTCTCCGACTAAAATAGTCATCTCCTCTGCACTAGGTATTATATCAAGCATAGCAGCCTCCTATATAAATTTATTGTTCTTGTTTATCATTTACAGCATAATCAATAATCACTTTTTTACAAACAACATATTTATAAGCATACACCATATTTGAATTATCTTCAACATCATTAGCAGGAAAATAGAGAGTCAGGTGGTAATTGGTATGCTTCACAATGCGGAACACGCACTCTGCCCCGGCAGGCCAGCGTTTCCCTATCGGGAAACAGACTGATGTGCCAGATCGAGCATAACCTCCTTTGAAATATTGAATCCCCGGTAATCAAATGTTCCTTCATCACTCTGTACGCAGGCATGGCTGTCACCTGGATTGAAAAGCACGATGCATCCTTCCTCTATGGCATATTCCCTGTCACGGCAGGAAAGCACCCGCTCTCCTTTCTCCACAAACCCTATGACATAATGCTCATGGAAATGACTTGGAAAAGGCTGCACAATCCCCTCAAATCGCTATGCTTCCATGCTTAATTCATCATCATACACCACTGTCCTTATTTCTTTCTTCATGTGGATTACCTCCTTGTCAAGAGCCATTCTACCTCTTATTTTTTCCTACGTCTTGTAAAATATCTTCATATTTCACATTTATAGGTTTTATCTCCCGTGGGGACTATCTGATAAAAAAACGGTTTAATGTGTATTGGGGGATTTTATTAGAATGTTGCATTTTAGAAATGAAGTAATTTATGAATTGCCTGAAAATGAGAAAAAAGGACTTCCGAAGCAGCCCTTTTCTCATTTATCACTTATCCATTCAGTATCATTAATGCTTGGAATATCTATATCTTTTCCAAATATCTTCTAAACCAATATAATCCGTAACCAAATATAATTCTGTCGCTATTAATACAAAGATACCATCCATATTCTGTTTCATTATTCAAATACGCCTCCATACTAAACAACTCTCAGACAAGCCCGAAGTTGGCTTATAATCCAAAGGCCTCATCATATTCCATTACTCCGTTTAGTTTACCGACAGTTCCATTCAGGCATATCGCCATAAAACTTTCATCTTCAACTTCGAAAGGCGCCTTAATCCCATATCGACTTGCTGGAACATAACCTGATTTAGGATAATACTTTTCATGCCCTAAAACAACAGAATACTTGTATCCCATTTTTTGTGCTATGATATGCCCCTGCTTTATCAAGGACTGTCCAATCCCTCTATTTTGATATTTAGGCAATACACAAAGAGGTAATTCTGTTCATCACCATCGGTATGTCCGGCATCCGCAAATGCTTCTTTTACGACCTGATATACTGCATCACAATCTGTCGGCTGCTCTTGTCTAATATCCAAAATGACTACCTCCATAAAATCAAATTTCTCTTCGTTTATAAATTAATTCCGTCATGCCATTATAGGACTGTGTATTCAACAATCTTAAATTAATCTCATACTTTCCATTCTCAAAAAGCCTAATGCCAGAACCTAAAAGCATCGGAATTACAGTAATATGATAATAATCAATTAAATCTTCATTTACTAACTGGCCGACAAGATTAGCTCCACCACATATCCAAACATCTTTTCCATTTTTCCCTTTTAGCTTTTTTACTAATTCAACAGGATTTATGTTTACAAAGCGAATTTTTTTAGAGGAAATATGCTCATTATGTGTGAAAACATAGGTTGTAAAATCGTTATATACCCATTCTTTTGGAGAAAGTTCAGTAACAATTTGATGATAAGTATTCCAACCCATTAAGATCGTATCAATGGTTTTTGCAAACTCAGAATAGGTATCAATATTCTCGTCATCATTGCCTTGTCCGTTCAACCAATCAACGCCGCCCTTACTATCTGCAATGTATCCATCAAGACTCATTGCAATAAATAAACTTATTTTCCTCACGTTCTTTATCTCCTTAACTTGCGAGTTACTCATTTTTTCCAAATCATTACATACTCTTTTTGATTCGTATTATCATCAATATTTTCAGATTGAATCAAAAACTGTTCCTTTTGATAAAATTGTATCCCACGGGTATTCTCTTGATACACGCATAAACTCATATTAGATTTAACACATTTTGCATACTCTAACAACTGTTTTCCAATACCATTCGACTGAACGCCTTCCCTTACAAAAATCCCTTTAATATATTCAGGAACAGCTTCTCATTGAAATCCACAGGCAGCTCCCCCGTCTCACTAAGCCCCTCAAGGAAGCCGCTGAAAGATTGTTGAGCCCATAAAGCGTATCCGCCACGGAATAAAACTCTCTCAACACATCCCCACAGACATTCAGAACTCAGCTATTTCATTGCACAAAAAAATCCCCTGCTACTTATGCGTAAAGTAACAGGGGGATTTCTCTTTATTCATAACAATAGAAAGTTCACAAAGTGTGCTTTCAATTCTTGATACCTGTAAATAATCAAACTGCTACCAACTCAGCCCACAGTGTATTACTTGCTGTTAATAGCAGCCTGTGCCGCTGTTAGATTATGATGACTTTTACCCCGGGGTAAAAATGTTTACCCCTTTTACCCCACCCAATTCGACATTCGACAAATCGACAAATTGCTGTTTACACAAGGCCATTATTTTTTAATATCGAATTGGTGACTCCTTCGGCTGCCGCCGTAATCAGTGCTGTTGATATTGTTTTTATTGTTCCCGTAATCAGCGGAAGCCCTTTCTCACTTATCACTGATTTTGTCCTATTCCAAACTGTATCTGCCCGTATCTTATCAAGTAGGTCAAACCCCTCCGAAGTTAGGTTTCCTACATTACAAGACCTGCTTTCCAGTGCCGAAGTGTCAAGAATTCTTCCTATCAAACCGTCATTTTTCATTAAGATACAGTGTTCATAAACCACACTATCTGAATACCCGTCAATATGAACAGGTATTTCCGGGCCACCAGCTACATAATTTTCTTCAACATAAAATAAAATTTTCCTTACTAAATCCATATCACGTTGCATCTTTTTTCCTCCTTAAACCGACAACTATTGTGATGATTCTTTTCATTTTCCTATCGAAAGTTTCTTAAACTAAATTTATCTCATTTGTATCATCACTGGTGTTGCTGAATATCTTTCATTTAAGAAGTACCGCAACATTTGTATACAATCATCGTCCACATCAAGAATGTGCTTGACTGCTACTTCCAGTCCTCCAATGTTTCTTCTCTAGTGCCACCTTCCTTTGTACACAAAAAACAAAGCCTCCTATATTTTCCAAAATAGCATATCTTGTATGTGATGTCAATATTTATTCAACATTTAGTGTTTATCTCATAAATCCCCCTTGCTTTTATGCGGAATCCGCTATAAAATGATTTCAGCAAAACGCTCCGCAACGTTTGACAGATGCGGGGGAATCTGCTACAATAAAAGCACAAAAGGGAATACTGCCGATAGACGGTCAGTTCCGAAAGTTAGTTACAAAAACAGTAACCGCGTTCCTCGACCAAAGGGCGGTTACTTTTTTGTGTGGTTTATGTATGCTATCAAGATCGAAACGATGATTCCAAGAATCATCAAAACAACCGTCAGCAGTTCATAGTCACTCATCAAGCATCCCCCCTTTCTCGGTTTTACCCGTAGTCAGAGGGGCAGTCCCCTCTGCGTTTGCATCGGAAAACTGACCGCCTACCCGTTATGGCAGTACCCCATGTGAATATATTATCAGAAAATGTCGGACGCTACAAGCGGTTTCCCGGCTTTTTTCTTTTTCCTCTTGCTATCCCGCCAAAACAGAGGTAAGCTACGACACCACGGAAGGAGGGATTGGATTGGAAAAAGGTTCTGCATTGTACCAATTGATGGATGTCCGTATGCACAGCGTCATGAACGGCATCGTAAACAGTGACGGGGAATACCAGGCGATTCTCCGAAAGTCGGACATATACTCCGGCGAACTGGACAGGATGGATTTATCAAAAGAAATCCGGCTGCTGATTGACCGATACGTCAGCGAGCAGAATGCGCTGGGCTCCAGGTTTGGGATGCTCGCCTACCTGTTGGGATTTTCTGACTGCAAGGCCATGTTTTTGGGGAAATGCCTGCCGACAGAAGCAAAAGAAATGACCACAGAATTGTAACTGCAAAAAAGTACCGGACAGGACGGAAAGGCTGCGCCCACAGCCCTTCCGCCCTGTCTCTCTTTCGTTTTAAATGAATATCCATACCTCCAGCTCCGCGTACCTGTTGGATTTTGACCACTGCGGGTGCTTTTTGAACCACGCCCGCTCGTCATCCGGCGTGACCGTCAGCTTCGTAAAATAAACGGGGGAACCGGCATCATCCAGTTCCCCGCGAGCTTCGGGGCTTAAGTTTAAGAGCCACTCGAAGCGGTCTTCGTAAACCCTCACCCCTGACACATATTTATCCATTTCCTCTTCCGAAAACTCCCCGCCCTCCGGCATGGTGAACTGCCCCATGAGCCTTTGCAGGTTTTCCATCTTGCCGCTTACGTCCGCCTCCGTGACAGGCTTCACATCGCCGTACTGCATCATCTGCTGTTCCAGCTCCGCTATCTTCTTCTCAACCTCCTGCTGCTTGCGGCTGAATACCTCCCTCGGTATCTCGTTGTTCATACGCATGTCAAGGAGCGTTTCATACCGCCCCTGCTCTTTTTTCAGCTTTTCCTCTATGATGGTCTTATCCCGCAGGACTTCCGACTGCTCCACCCCCGCAATGCCGCACCCAAGCACCGCAGCCGCATTTTTCAGCGTCCTCTCCGGGTCATCAAAGACGGCGTGGAGGACTTTCTGTGCCATCGTGTACATCTTCCAGTCCTGCACCAGCGGCGAGCGGCAGACTCCCTCAATGCTCAGGCCGTTTTTCAGCCTTGCCGAAATGGTGCCCGTCCGGGTCTGGTCATAGCACTTGTAGGTGTAGGTGGTGAAGTCCGTCTTGGTATGCCACTTGGTCTTTGCGAAGGCGTGACCACAATGGCACCTCATCTTCCTGCGCCAGAGATCCTCCGAATAAATGCCCCTGTTCTTCCTGCATCTCTCCATCTGCGGCCTCTTTTCCTCTATCAGCTTCTGCACCCGCTCGAATTCCTCTTTGGTGACGATGGGCTGGTGCTTCCCTTCCACGATGATGCGGTCAAGTTCCCCGTTGTTCTTCGCCCTTTTCTGTTCGAGGTAGTCCGGCACATATTCCTTCCGGTATTCCAGCTCGCCGCAGTAGAGGCGGTTTTTCAGGATATGGCTGATGGTGGCGTAATGCCACAGGCTCTTCCCCATCGCCGTGAGGTCGCCGTCTTTTTCAAGCTGCCTCTTGATCTTCTGGCTGCCATTGCCTGCAAGGTACATATCGTATATCTTCCTGACCGTTTTCGCCTGCGCCTCGTTGATGACGTATTCCGGTCCCACCTTGTCGTAGCCAAGCACGTTCCCGGTGCCGTAGACCACGCCGTTCTGGAAGGAAACCATCTGCCCCGCCTTCACCCGCATGGAGGTCTTTTTCGATTCGTTCTGCGCGAGGGTCGCCATGATGGTCAGCCGAAGCTCCCCGTCCTCATCGTTTGTTCTGGTATACTAAAGTTGTAACAGTTGGTTTGGATAAGGTATAATAAAGATGAACAAAGGAGGAATCAGCAGCATGGCCAAAGTCTATAACGAAGAATTCAAAAA
>CAJTEW010000046.1 GCA_910575605.1 Lachnospiraceae bacterium | reverse complement strand
GTTCTTCCGTAATTATCCGTTTTGTAGCTTCCTATATTATCAAATATGTAGTATACTTAACATATCAAACGAGATGAGGAGGCTGTCAAATGCCAGGTTCACACTGTACCTTATGTATAGATAGTTTTTATCCAGAAACGGAATTAAAGATAACAGAGATACAACAGGATAAGGAACAGATTTTAATACGAATGAAATCAATATCCAAGAAGTGCAAGTGTCCGAAATGCGGCTGTATCACAGATAAATATCATGGAACCTATATGCGTAAAGTACAAGACCTTCCTATTTTAGGAAAAAGAGTCCAGCTTGAAATTTGTTCTCATGAGTATAAGTGCATGAACAATGAATGTGCTGTGACGACCATTGCTGAAACCTTTGATGGATTTCTTAATACTTATAGCCGCATGACAGAAAGATGTGCTGATTTTATCTGCACGTTAGCTTTGGAAACCAGCTGTGAAGGCTGTGCACGTATTTGTAAGGCACTTGGAATTAAAATTAGCGGAGATACTGTGATAAGATTACTCTTAAAAAGGTATGAATCTCTTCCTGTGCCAGAAGTTGGTGATGTAATCGGTGTGGATGATTTTGCATATAAGAAACGACATGCATACGGGACCATTATTGTAAACGAAAAAACACACGAACCAATTACGCTACTGGATGGAAGAAACGCTGCTGCACTGAGGGAGTGGCTTAGGAATCATAAAAACATTAAAGTTGTTACCCGTGACCGGGCAAGTGCATATGCAAAAGTAATATCAGAAGAATTGCCGGATGCTATGCAAGTAGCAGATCGATTTCATTTACATCAAAACTTATTGGAGGCAATTAAGAAAGCGTTGAATCATGAACTTCCTGCAACGGTAAGTATTCCTCATGTTGGACAGTCTACAGCTGTAGAAGAGCCGTGTAAAAAAAATCGAATTTGATGTGGATAACCCGCCTGCTTTTTCGGAAAAACGGTATAAAATGATCTGTCAGATACAGAAATTTTTAAAAGAAGGCTGTAGTTACCGCGAAATAGCGAAACGAATGGGAGTGGGGAGAAATACGATTGCGAAATATCGTGAAGGAGCTCCAAAAGAATTAAGTATGTACGGAATCCAGCAGAGTAAATTAGATCCTTATTACGATTTTATTGTTCAATGCCTGAATACTGGATGGAGTAAAAGTAAAACGGTAAAAGCGATATACGGAAAAGGATATACCGGTTCGACAAGTAATGCTTTTCAATATTTATGTAAAATAGAATACAAGAAAAACAAATACTTCGAACCGCAGCCATATGTCCGAACAATGACAGAGGGGTTGAAATACAGAAGAGGCAGTATCGGAAAAGAAAAAGATTATATCACACGTGAAGGGGTATTTCGACATATGTGGATGAATACAGAATTAACAACAGCACATAAGAAGTTTATTTATAGCCGTTATCCGAAGGTTTGGGAACTCCAGTGCTGTATCAAAGAATTTCGAACTATTTTTAGAAAACGAAATGTTCCTCTGCTTTACCTGTTTATAGAGAAATATTGCAAAAGTAAGATTAGAACCATAAAGAGTTTTGCTGAAGGAATAAAAAGAGACATAGATGCAGTTGAAAACGCTGTAGCATATGACTACAGTAATGGTTTTGTTGAGGGCACAAACAGCAAATTGAAAATGATAAAACGTACCATGTATGGCCGTTGTGGCAAGGAGTTACTGACCGCAAAGCTTATATTGTCAAGTAGTGAATACGGATAATTGCGGAAGAACCTTCTGGAAATGATAATTATCCAGTCAAAAAAAACTACTTCGTTTGGAGAAGATGCTGTGATGAAGTGGAAAACTATCTCCGGCAATCTTCTGGATTTATCCAAAACTATAACCGATTTTACGGCAAGGTATAACACTGATGTTTTGGAAGCATTTACTACGTTTAGAGATACATATACACGTTTGATAACCAGCAGGGTAAAATTGAAATTCAGATTATTACGCAACATTAGCCTCTGAATTACATCCTAATGTAATTCAGCAGGCAGAAGAATTGAAAGATACTATAAGAGGATTATTCCCGAATGCAGTTGTAGATGTAACATTTGTTGATTCTGATACTCTGTTTGATATGTACAATGCGGTGATAGAAAACAGAGTAAATCTTAGGTTTGCGGATATCCCAATTTCGCCAAATCAAAAAAATTATGTTGCATTGGTTGATTTGAAAAGTTATTTTAACTTTATAGTAGATGATGAAGGTAATGTGAGAAAGAGTTTTTTCGATTCTAATGTGCGTGATTATCAAGGAAAAAATAATGTAAATAGTAGTATAGCTGAAACACTGCATAGAACTGATAATAATGATTTTTGGTGGTTGAATAATGGAGTTACAGTACTGGCATCAGAAGCTACATTGGTAAATAACAGAGAGCTACAAATCGTTAATCCTGAAATTGTTAATGGATTGCAAACGTCAATGGAGATATATAATTATTTTTCCGAAAATAGAGAAGCGTTAGAGTCAGAAAAACGTTCCGTATTGCTAAGAATAATTGTTCCTGATAATGAAGAATCAAGAGATCAAATTATTTTTGCAACAAATAATCAGACCAATATTCCAAAAGCAACCTTACGGGTTACTGATCCAATACATCTTCAAATTGAAATGTATTTTAAGAGTAGAGGATTATTTTACGATAGAAGAAAAAATTACTATAAAAATCAAGGACGTAAGCCTGCAGAGATTGTTGGCGTATCTTTTCTTGCACAGTGCCTCATAACGATTTTCTTGAAAAAGCCAGATTATGCAAGAGCAAGGCCATCAACATTACTGAATGATGAAAAAACATATAACGAGTTATACGAGAAGAATAATGATTTAGAGGTATTTTATAGGGTTGCTGTGCTCGGCAAAAAAATTCAGAAAAATGTAAGAAGCGTTTCTGATTATTCTCCGGCAGAAAAAAGCGATATTTTATATTATGTGCTGTATGCAGTTATTGCAGATGTATTGAACAAGAAAAATATTACTCCGTCTGATATTAAGGACTTGGATATGGACTCTGTAACGGATACAATAATTGAAAATATTAGAAATAGAGTATATGAAATATATAAGCAGCACGGAGGAAATGGACGTGTGGCCAAAAGTGCAGAATTTATACAGTATATAGATAATATGTTAAACGAATAAAATCAAATAACCCTCCCGGCCATCATGGTCAGGAGGGTTTCGTGCGTCTATAGGATTATGCATCAACATCGATGCTGACACCGGATTTCAGTTCAACCGTGATGCGGTCATCCCAGATGGTTATCTGCTTGACCCAGCGTCGCACCAGTGACTCGTCGAACTCGGTGAGATGGGCGGTCTGCTGTGAGATGTAATCTTGCAGGTCGTTGATTCGCTTTATCTGCTCATCTCTTGCAGCGGTATCGACGGTTGTTTTCTGGCGAAGTTCTCGGAGTCTGAAGATCTCATCCGCTATTTCATCGTAGTCCTCCTTGCTGTTGGCTTTTTGAATGAGCTCCTGTTGCAGGGCCATCAGTTTTTCGTCAATGCTGTCAATGGCTGTTGCCTGTGAAGCTCGGATGACTGCGGCAATGTTAAGCTGGAGCTGTGCCTGATAGCTGCTTTTGTCACCGAGCATTTGATTGATGGCTTTGACAACGGCATCCTGAAGAACCAGCTCATTGATGGTTCGAGCGTGGCATTCAAGCCCGGTGGATTCTAACCTGCTGATGCAGCGCCAGACAATTGATTTGACGCCTCGGTTGTTCCAGTGAAGCCTTCGGAACATTTCACCGCATTCTCCGCAGATGACGATTTGGGAGAAGCAGTGGTTGCAACTATAGCTTCGTTTCTTGCCATTGGCACTGGTTTTTACCACTCGTCTGCGGACAAGTTCTTCCTGTACCTGCAGGTAAATGTCCTTCGGAATAATGGCTTCGTGATCGCCTTCTACATAGTATTGTGGAACAAGACCGTTATTTTTAACTCTGGTCTTGTTTAGAAAGTCGGTGGTGTAGGTCTTTTGGAGCAGGGCATCACCGATGTATTTTTCGTTACGGAGAATTTTGTTGATGGTGCTTGTGTGCCACTTTTTCCCTCCGGCACCGGTAAGAATACCGTCACGTTCCAGACCTGCGGCAATCTTGTCCATACTTAAACCTTCTAAATATTCTCGATAAATACGCTTTACAGTTTCAGCCTGTTCTGGATCAATGACTAAATTCCCATCTGCGTCCTTTGTATAGCCAAGGAAGCGATTGTGGTTGATTTGCACCTTGCCTTGCTGGTAGCGATATTGTAATCCCATCTTGACATTCTGACTTAAGGACTGCGATTCCTGCTGGGCTAGAGAAGCCATGATGGTGATAAGGACTTCACCCTTGGCATCCATTGTGTTGATGGACTCCTTTTCAAACAGAACTGGTATGTTCATATCTTTGAGTTGCCTTATGTATTTCAGGCAGTCCAGTGTGTTTCTGGCAAAACGGCTGATGGATTTGGTAATAATCATATCAATGTTACCGGCTTTGCAGTCATCAATCATACGATTGAATTCCTCTCGCTTTTTGGTGTTGGTGCCGGAGATACCATCATCAGCATAAATTCCGGCAAATTCCCAATCAGGATTTTTCTGAATGTATTCTGTGTAGTGCTCAACCTGAGCTTCATAACTTGTAGCCTGCTCATCGCTATCTGTACTGACACGGCAGTACGCTGCGACTCGAAGCTTTGGCTTTTCTTCTTCCTGCTTTCTGGCGTTACTTCCAACCTGGCGTCGTGCAGGAATTAACATTACATTTCCCATTACTTACTCTCGCTTTCTATGCGGCTGTACAGATATTCTGCCTGCTTGACGGGATTGTCATAAAGGGCAGTGACCTCACCCATATGGAAATGGGTAGGTATCTGTATCTTCCTCATTTGTGTTTGCTTATTATTTCGTCCGAGTGCAGTGGCTCGGCGCTTGCGTTCCTCTTGTGCTTTTTGGTAGGTACCCTTATCGATAATAGCAGGATAGAAACCGTCACCAAGATAATGGGCGGTTTCCATCAATCGCTTAGCGGTGCCGTGATAAGTTTTAATTCCGGCAGCAGCTGCAGCCTTTGATAAGGACATACCACTCAGATAATTTTTGTAAAGCTGTCTGAGCTTATCTGCAGCCGGTTGATCGATAACTGCAATACCGTTTTCTATCTTATAACCAAATGGTGTATGGCCCATCTAATCACCAACCCTTTCTGTGAATGTTAGACCGCATTTCATAACAAACCTGATTTCATTTCTGCTCATGATTTCAATGTGATCTGCGTAGTTTTCAAAAAGCTCCTCGCTGTAGGCTGTAAGCATATCGGTATGGGACACAAAGTGTAGCAAAAGATTCGTTTCCGTAACCTTTGCTGCATCACCAGTCATTCCGATGGTAATTGCTTCAATGTCAGAGCGATATGTCTCTGCCTGCAGGAGGAGTGCATTTGTTTCTTGATTATATAGAATCTGGTCGATATAGCCCTGTGCCATCAGCTTGGTTAATGCTTCACGTTGCTCACTGTTTTGAGCGATGAGCTGCTCCAAGTGCTGAATGCGATGAACGGCCTCGTCGCCAGATGAGTTTTCAAGTACTTTGAGATAAGGTGTAAGTATCAGGCGATAGCCATAAATGAGCTTGTTTAGCATTGTAATGAATGCAGCTTTTATCTCATCATCTCTTACATATTTCGTATGGCAGGATTCCTTATCTTTTAGATGTGTGTTGCAGGCCCATGCGACATACTTGTATGTGGTGCAAGAGTGTATCCTGCGCTTGAAGGTGTCTCCACATTCTCCGCAGATTATCTTTCCGGAGAAAGCATAACGTTGCTGATATTTATCACTGCCTTTTTCAATACCTTTTTCTGCGGCTCGTTGATTAACCAGAGCATTCGCTGCGTCGAAGTCTGAATGACTGATAATCGCTTCGTGATGATCCGGAACTATGTACTGGTCAACCTCACCATAATTTGTGTGCCGATTGAAGTTTTCATCCGTATATGTCTTTTGAAAAATGACATCACCGGTATATTTTTCATTGGCGAGAATGCCTCGAATAGTGCTGGAAGTCCAGTTGGCATTTTTCTTGGACGGAACCTTTTCTGCGTTTAGTTCATCGGCAATAGCGTTTGTGCTTTTTCCTAAAAGAATATCTGCAAATATCCTTTTTACGACAGCCGCCTGATCTGGATTGATGATCATATTTTTACCATCCCAATCGTAGCCGTAAGGAGTGTAGCCGAGTTTGTAGGTTCCATTTTGAAAGCGGCGCTTCACCGACCATTTCGCATTTTCGGAAATGGATGCGGATTCACCTTCAGCCATACTGCTAAGAATGGCGAGGAAGAGTTCACTTTCCATTGAACCGGTGTTTATGTTTTCCTTTTCAAAATAAATAGGAATCTGCAGACTTTGAAGCTTTCTCATTAAAGCCAAGCAGTCCGTCGTGTTTCGAGAAAAACGGCTGATGGATTTGGTAATTACAAAGTCGATTCTCCTTGCTTCACAATCCGTAATCAGGCGGAGTAGTTCTGGACGTTTTTCGGCTTTGGTACCGGTTATACCTTCATCAAAATAGAGACCGGCGAACTGCCAATCCTCACGAGAATTGATGTATTGTTCATAGTGGCTTTTCTGAGCCTCAAGACTTTCCAACTGAGCGTCACTACCTGTTGAAACACGACAGTAGGCGGCAACTCGGAGCTTGCTATTTATGGCGATATTCTTTTGTACACCGTCGATTTTGGTTACCTTCTTCACGGTAGTTCACCTCCCTTCGTTAGTGTCACATATTAGCTCTGAATTCCTTATATATCAAGGAATTTTGGGCATAATCTCAACCCAAAACGGAGAGAATGTTTTACGGTTTATTTTAGTTAATTTGTTGAATTCCGACAAGGAAATAAGTCCAAGCGACAGCATCTGTTCGGAAACCTTTTGCGCCCGTAAAAAGTCATAATCTTGTTGAATATCAGACTGTTGTATTGGCTTCGGAGAAGTAGAATCCGGCATTGAAGCTGTAATGTTTTCTTGCATATTTTGCCTCCAATCTGAGGAAGTTCCTCCCTACTAAATGGAGGTGAGATGGCAGTTTGGCCGAAAAAAGATAAATAAAAAAGAGGGCCTGCAGGAGATAACTCCCACAGCCCCTGTGATTGATATGCCTTATATCTTTTTGGCAAAATCCAGAGAGATCCATCCGGCTCCGGATTTCAGTTTGCCCCAGAGGGTAGCACCTTCGCCTTTTGATTCCTGGACGATTGTAAAGATGCCTTTGCCGGTGAACTGACCTGTTTTACCATAGTTGGTACCCGGTCCCTTGCGGATATTCAAATTGGCAATGTCTATCTGAACCTTATAAGAAGTATTTGCAGCAGGTGTTTGGGTCGGCTTTGCAGCAGTTGGATAAACGATATTACCAGAGGCATCGAATACCTTATATCCGGCATTTGCATCTGCCTTTTTCTTAGCATTGGACAGCACCTTGTAGGCACCAAGCTGACTATTGGAATCAGACCAAGTTTTGCGGACACGATACATTTGTGAAGTAGAAGCAGTGCCGCCGCCGGAAGTGGTTTTGGAAAGCTCAGAAGTAACCTTAGCGGCCAGATCACCGAGTCTAGAATATAGCCAGTTACCGGGACAGGACTTGTTCGCAAACCATCTGTGGACCGTCAGCACCATTTCATCAGACTTCGGAGCATAATTTAAAGTCTTATTTTTGTCGGCAAGCCACAAGAGTTTCTTTTTTCCGTTACGCTTGCAAATGTCAACGCAGAGCTTGATCAGTGAGTTATAAACAGCACTATTCATTGTATACGGCTCAGACATATCGCTGGCGCACTCGATGGTGACAGCACGCTGATCATTGGCATTGGAAGAAGAACACCAACTGCGGTTCTTTTCCTCCACGCAAAGAGAGATGCGACCATCCTTGCCAATGCCGTAATTGCAGCTTGCTTGTCTGGACGGACTTGTAAAACATCCACAGATGCTCTCACAAGAGAGCTGACCGACTACACAGTGCGGTGTGATACGATCAATGCTGTGAGTACGCTGTCCGGAGTGATTCGGACTAAGTTTGGTATAAGATACCAGTTTGCTATTTGTGTATGCCATGTTAGTTTTCCTCCTTTGTGCTTCGATCATGAAGCTGTTCTAATACGGTTTTGATTTTCTCTGGGACTGGAAGTCCGAGGTGGGCAGCATTTTCAAGTAAACTGACGCCCTCATTGGAAATGTAGAAAAAGATGACTGCAGTACGAAGCACACTGCCAGAGCCAATGACATGAATGTCGAGGATATTGGCAATGCCAACGAGTAAGAAAATCAATACCTTTCTACAGATACCTTTGAAGCCAACTTCACTGGAAAGCGTGTGATTGGCAATCGCACACATGACGCCGGTGATGTAGTCGATAACAACAAAGGCAATAAGAGCGTAGAGTAAGCCGTCACAGCCTCCGAGAAAATAACCCAGCCAGCCACCAATGCCAGCAAAGATAAGTTGAATTGTGTTCCAGAATTCTTTCATTGATAAGTACCTCCATTTCTGAAATTAGATATAAGAAAAGCAGCTACCATCTGATAGCTGCGAATATAAATTAAGCAGTCCTTTTCCACATGTAACATGTGATATAGGGTTGCAGATTGTTGTGAGCACTGCCGGAACCAGTAGCAGCAGTAGAACCAGAAATTGTATGTGAATGTGAGCCAGCACTAGTGGTTGTTTTGTTGCTCACAGCTGAGTAGCCGGATGTGGCATCGATTAAGACACGATTACCACCACTGGTTCCCCATGAGGTTTTCTGGTTCTTCAGATCATGAGTATTGGACCTATGTCAATACTTTGGACAAAAAAAGTCGAAAGATTATGCTGCTTTTTTTAGTTCCTCATCCTCCTTTTGCTGTGGTGTCAAATAACCAATAGAGCTATGTATCCGCTTAC
>CAJTEW010000045.1 GCA_910575605.1 Lachnospiraceae bacterium | reverse complement strand
CCATGAGCTTTACATCAGTGTCGTTTACCGCGGAATCGTAGATGCTTTCGTCCTCATCAAATGTAATACCCTCAATAAAATATTTTACCGCAGCAATAACTTTTCCCACATCTTTTAAATAGGGGGCATATTCGGTTTCGCCGGATTCATTTTCCTGGAAATAAGAATGGGCCATGATGTTTATGGCATGAATCTTGTCTTCTAAGGAAATGTGGTTTTTTATCTTCATATTTGTTTTTGTCATGTGTTTTCCTCCTTGTATAGTTTGTTAAATTTATTCCAGCGGGGCAGCAGGCCGGGCAGCCATGCTTACATAGATACCTGGATTGCTGTTTCCTGTGGAACAGGGAAAGTCCCTGCATATGTTTTTTGTACAATGCCGGGACGTCCCCTGTTATCTGATTTTGAATCAACTGGTTTCTGCAGTTACTGTGAGTAAAATAAACAGTAACGGCTTGTGTGATTAAAGTACTGCCGCGTCATCCTCATCAAATACAATGAAATCCCACAGTGTCTTTGTGGCAGTGGAAGAGCAGCCGCCGGACAGCGCCTCGAATTCCATGCTCTGTACGGAAGGGTCTGTACCGAACTGCATGTCGAAGTTTCCGGATGCCTTTGCCTTCGGGTAGATAATCTTGCCATAGTAGGATTTCTCGGTGCAGATGTCCTTTGCGAATACGTCAGCGATTAACATTCCTGTAGATGAGAACCTGTTTTCCGCGTTTGTGATTTTCTTTGCGTCAGATACCTCGATATCGTAGAAGGTATAAATGGTTTCATTTGCGTGGAAGGCCCCTGTCGGGAGGGTGATTTTCTTTGCCGCAGGGTCGTACTTGAAAGCGTCCGCGCTTGCAGCGGCCGCAATCGGGTATGCCTTTCCTACGGTGCCGTCTGTGTTTCTTTTGTAGATGTACTTAATTTCATTCCCTACCGCTCCGATAGGTTTGATTTTAACATCTGCGCTTACGCCGTCTTGTGTTTCAAGGGCGAAGAAATGGTTGGGGACAGTAGTTTTTCCGACTACGACATCAGAACCAACCTGCATGGCCATAATGCCGTCTACAATAGTGCCGTTTGTAGCAGTAATCCTGCTCGCTTTGTTTCTGTCGGCGGAACCGATTTTTACGCCGTTCTTACCAGTCGCGTAGACCGTTTCCTGTTCATTTGTCATAGTTGCTTCCTGGAGATCGTCAGCCACGAACTGGCAGGCACCGTTTTCCAGGTCAAAGAAAGAAATCCTTTCCATGTTTTGTACAATGTACTTGTTTGAATTTACACTCATGTTGTAATCCTCCTGTTTTCTTAATGTTTTTGTTGCCGGAATGGGTTCCGGCAGTTAGACTGGAATATAAGAATTATGCATAATCCGGGAGAAGGGGAGGTATAATTGTATTCTTTTTAGTTTTTTGTTGAATCATAGTTATACTTTTATCTTCTTCCTTAAAGGTTCCTTATGGGCAGAGCGAAATTTTTACGCTGGCAGCGGCAAAATTTTGACTTGAGAAATCGGGCAGGGGGAACTTTTTGGGTGAAATGGCTTGCTAATCTTTATACCAGATGTTAGTATAAATTTATAAGAAAACACTTTCTGAAAGACAGGAAGAGGGGTGACGGCAGATGGCAGACAGTCTTGAAGCAGTGAAGATACAGTGGCATCCTGGTTTTTATGGTGCGGCAGAGCTTGAATTTTTAGCGAATAAAAATGAACTCGAATTTCAGAGGGAATTTCATTTGAGCAAAGAACCTGTCCGGATGGATCTGCTGATTATTAAGAAACTTGCAGATGTGAGGATAGAGAATGAACTCGGACATATTTTCAAAAAATATAATGTAGTGGAATACAAAAGCCCGGATGATGCACTTTCCATAGACGATTATTATAAAACTGTAGGTTATGCATGTTTATATAAAGGATTAGGGGAAACTGTAGACCAGATTCCGGCAGATGAGCTGACGGTTTCTATTTTCCGGGAAAGTTATCCGAGGGAAATGTTTGAAGCAATGAAAAACCTGGGACTGGAGATTAAAGAGAAATATCCGGGAATATATTATATTAGTGGGAAGCAGGCACTGTTTGATACCCAGATAGTTGTGACAAAGCAGCTTGACAAAGGAATACATCATATATTGCATGTTCTCTCGAAAAATGTGAAGGAAGAGGATGTCCGGGCATTTGTTGAAGAAGCAGTACAGATATCCGAAACAGGGGATAAAAATAACGTAGATGCAGTTCTACAGGTAAGTGTTTCTGCGAATAAGGAGATTTATGAGGCAATAAGGAGGTGTGATAAAGTTATGTGTGAAGCATTGAGAGAACTTATGAAGGAAGACTTTGAAAAGAAAGAACAGGAAACAAAGCAGGAGACATTGCTGGAAACAATTCGGAATTTGATGGACAGTATGAAATGGACGGCAGACCAGGCCATGACAGCGATGAAAATCCCGGATGCTGACAGAAGGAAGTATAATGCAAGATTATAAAAAATAAATAAAACCGTGGGCCGAGAATCTAAAAACAGGTTTCCGGCCTTACTTTTTGCGCTGAAATTTTCCACCTGTACGGTTGGAATGTTATCCAGGGGACGGCAGTTCAGGGAAGTTTGATGCCTGCTTAGGGGAGGAACTGCCTGTGCACTGGAAAAATCCCATCTGTGCTGCTGGGATATCATTTTCGATGCACAGGAAGTTTTAAGATGCCCTTCCTATAAGCAGACATCAGGGGGCGTTTTTAACGGAGGTGAAATCCAACGCTTACGAAGATTTAGGAATGAAGGCTCTCCTGAATTCCTTAGGCTTCGTTAGCGGTTAGTTCACCGCAGTGCTGCCCGGTCTGCGTTAGGAAGGGCATCTTAAAACTTCCGTCCCTCGAAAGATATTCCAACCGTACAGGTGGAAATTTCCACCGGGGATTAAGCCAGGAATCATCCTGAAGTGTTCCCATGGCCAGTGCCCGGGCTGACAGCTTCGGAATGGGAGATAAGCCCCTAAGGTTCCGTCTTTTTGTGCAGTGCAATTCAGGCAGCTGTCTCCTCCGTCACTTCTGTGTGTAACGATTGAAGTACTATAATAAAGTTAGGAATAAAAAGCCTTTGAATGCAAGGAGAAGTTCTGCGTGAAAATGGCTATATTGGGACAGTTGGATCGAAAAGATTAGGATATTAGAATGTGTTATAGAATAGAGAGGTGAAGAGAACGGCAGGTGTTACTCCTCCAGCCCCTGTTTTGCCTTTTCAAAGGTTACTCCCATATCAACAGCAAGCTGTGAGATAATCTCATCTGCTGATTCTGTATTTAAAAATGATTCCCAGTCAGCAATATCCCCGTTCTGGAACATGTCGAGATAGGTATTCTGTAAATCGAGGACTGCCGACTGCTGCTGGATGGAGCTTCTGCCTTCCTCACCAAGGGTATTGTATTCTGTAACAAGCCTCTGGGATAAATTGTCAAATGCAGATAACGAGTCCGTGTAGCCCTCGTCAGATACGGCGTCTGATAATCCTTTCTCCTCTGTACGCATGTCGCGTCTATTTTTCTGGGCGGATATGAGGGCGGCATATTCCTGTGTGGAGCCGCCTTCCAGCATGCCGTTCTTTAGATCGTCAATTACCTGCTGGATAGAGGCAAGGTCATACTCGAACTTAAGCTTTATAACATGATCTTCTGTAAGGTTTTCAAGGTGATTTGCAAAATCCTCCTTTTCACTGTCATCAATAACCTCTTTAAGACGGGCTTTGCCTGAACTGTCATCCATTTCGTTATAAATGGTTTTCAGGCTTTCCAGTGTAGATTCATATTCCTTAAGATCTTCTCCGCCGAACATGATACCATCAAATTCATGGCCGTATGCCTCAAGATTATGCATTGCTGCTTCAGTGGCATCAATGTTTAATTTTAATGCTTTGGCAGCCTCTGCACTGTTTTTGAATTTCCATGTAATGTCACCGTCAACATCATCAGCTAATCCGGCGTTCACCAGGTCATTTATGAAATTTTCGACACTTTGGGCCGGGTTCTCTGAATTAAAATATCTCTGGACTTTATCATATGCAGCCTCCCATGCGGCAACATATGCGTCAGAATCATATTTTGTGGACTCTGGATCTATGAGGTCAGGGGATATGAACTGTGCCGCCGCTTTGAAATCATCAGTGCCGACTTTGCCTTGTTTGTACAGCTCATTTGCCTGGTTTAGCAGATTAGACATGGAATTCCACTGGGAATCCTGATTTTCAGTTGCAAAAGCGGCTTGAACGCCTTCTACGGAACCGTCTATGCCTTTCACTGTACTTTCCGCTTCTTTGGCTGAGGCTATCAGATTATCGAAGTAGCCATCGAATACGGCTTTCTTACCTTTTCCGGTAATGCCTAAATCATTCAGTGTCACACCCATCCTGTGAAGAGCATCGGTTGCACTGTCTACTTCTTTGCTTTGGAGCATCTGCACAATGGAATCCTTTATGCTGCTAGATACTTTGGAGCCGTCGAAGTAGGACTTGATTTGGGCAAGCTGTTTTTCTTTGCCGGAAAGGTCTATGGTATTAAAGTCAGTCAGTGCTTTTTTTGCATCCTTGACCCATGAAACTGCAAAGTCACTGTCGCTTTGAGACAGTATTTCCATGTCTGCAGATATGCTGCCAGTGAGTCCGGCTAAATCAGCTGACGAATTTGTTATGGAATCAACAAGCTCATTGCGCTTGTCAATGATACTTTGTGATATTTCTTCTCCATTTTTTTTGCTCTCATTAATATCACTGTCAATACTTTTCAGTTCTGACCTGTATTCCTTTAGTTCTGCAAGCCTGGTTTTAAATAAGCCAAGGTCTGTGGAGTCCCCGCTTTCACCATAAAATTTATCAGCGTCAGATTTCCCCTTGTAAACCTCATTTCCATACTCATCAACTTCAAAATGACTCTGCCCTTGAATCCATTTAAAAAATCCTTTAAAGGGACCATGCTCTTCTTTCATCTGTTCATAGTAAGATTTATTTGTGCTTGCAGATTTTTCGGTAGCGAGAATCATTGCTTGTTTCTTCGCTTCTGTTATCTGTTCCTGAATGGCTAACTGGGCTTCGAGCTGTGAACTGGCAGAAGAAATGCTGTCAAGCTCAGCCTGGTCTACAAGAGATATGCCGCCGTGGGAATTAATAGAGGCTATCATCTGGTCTACGTCTTTTAATTCACCGTTTGCGTTCTGTAGTTCAGAAGTATCAATATTATATTTTGCAGCAATTTCCTGAACTCTGGTTTGCTGAGTGGATTTCTGTGATTTCAAAGATTCCAGTTCAGAATTAGCAGTTTGAAACTCAGAGGCGGCTTCATCGGCGGCTTCTGCGGCTCTGGTCCAGCCTGATTGGAGGTAATCAAATGCCTTGAAGGCAGCAATAGAAGCAGTTACTGCAAGAAGTGAAGGAGCCATTTTTTTAATAGTTGCAGCGAAACCCATGAAAGAAGACTTTAGTCCATCAAAGAAACCGGTAGATTTTGAGGATAATGTTCCGGGGTCTATGAAGGAGTCGGCGAGGCCTTCTACAGAGTTTAATGCATCCATAATAGCTTGTTTATAATTTTCGACTTCGCCGCTATCTAAAGTCTTTGAAAGATTATCTCGAACTCCCTTTGGTAAAACTTCTTTTTTTAACAAGAGCCTTCCAACATCTTTTGCATCTTCACCGGCATTTTTTAAAGCGTCACTCCATTTTAGATTTCCAGTGGCGGCCTTATGAGTAAAGGTAGCATCTTTCCCCATAGCAACTAATTCTGCCGTTAAAGAGTCAGCTAATTCCATGACAGAGGCTTTGGCCTGAATATTTGCAGCTGTAAATTCACTAATTCCATCAGTATTAATTTTAAATTCTTTATTTAATAAATCCTTATGGATGTTTTGCATGTCACCTAAAGAATTATATCCTTTAAAAGTACCTGCAAACATTTCATAGATTCCATGACTTCCATCAAAGTTAAATAAATTTCCTAATTCTTTAAGCTGCGGATATATTTTACAATAATGTTGGTTTTATATGGTAAAATATGATAGAATATAGGAAAATATTTAAAGGAGGCATATATGTATGGCATTAGTTATCTGTCCGGAATGTAACAAAAAAATAAGCCAGTATACGGAGAATTGTCCCGGATGTGGATTTCCACTAAAAACGTTTATAGAAGAAAATAATTTTTCAAATATAACAGGTGTATTAATCTGTCCAAAATGTGCAAAAATGTATGACGGATGGAACATTAGATATGGGCTTCCACAAAATTTGAAATGTGAATATTGTAATACTACACTTGTACAAACAGATGAAAATACAGAAGAGGTATATAAATTAGGCGCAAATTTACCTGATGATGAGTTTAATGAAAAATGTATTGAACTGGCAATTAAATATGGAAAGAATAAATTTGATTATAATGCGAATCAATATATGCTTAAAAAGTGCTCTGAAAATATACAAAATTTTATTAAAAAGTGTGAGGCAGAACAACAGGCGTCTTGCCAGCAGAGCATTCCTAAATGTCCTAAATGTGGTTCAACAGCAGTTGAGTCAGCTCAAAGGGGATACTCTTTAATAACAGGTTTCTTTGGTTCCGGTAAAACAATGAATTATTGCAAAAACTGTGGATATAAATGGAATCCTGGGAGGTAATCATTTTATCTCTAATATTTTGTTCCGAATAGGATGGAAAAATAGTCATCAAAGCCCTTTTTTAGTTGTGGATTTTCGATACAAGAGTTTATGCAGTAGAGCTAATAGGAGCTGATACACAAAATAAGGTGTCTTTATAGGATGCCTTATTTCTATATACATACTTAAATTTTGTTGATTTTTACGAATCTTTTTTTCCTCTGCCAACAACGGCTGGGAACACACCGGACAGAATACTGTCATTTTGTTCTTTTATTTTGGACTATACATTATAAGCAAATACAATAAGGTCTGTATTTACTCAGAGGATCGGTAGTCTCTGAATGTCCCCCTATGCCGTAACGGCATATTGGTGCACTGCTGATTGGTTAACCGGATATACACAGCTTTTCGCCATATATAGCCTGTGCCCTTTTTCCAGGTACTTAGGGGCATCATCCTGATGCCTTTTGTTTCACCCTATACCATCTCATTAATTTTTTCTGCTTTCGCGGCGTGTCACGCTTACCATTTTCAGGTTACGTTGTAGCTTAATGAGCATTAGGCTTCCCAGCAATTACTCCTCCAGTTTTAGAACATAACACCACACGATTGTTTACGGCACCATATCTGCCGTATCCTTTCGTATGGATTGGACCAGCTTAATAATAAAACAAATCCAGGTTCTTAAATAATTTTACGCCTCCGACGGCGCCTAATATGAGAGGGAGTGTTCCTCCCACATCTACGATCTGGGTCAGAATATCCAGAAATCCGGTTCCTGCATCCATAGCGCCCTTCATGAAATCAGAGTCAAGGGCTGTAGTGGACAGCTCCTGGAACTGGCCGTGGAACTGCTGGAGCTTTGCGTCCATGCTGTCCATCCACTTTTCCTGTTCCTGCATGGCGGAATCGTCGGCATGTATGGAAGCGTCATAGGCCTTCTGTACCTGTCCGGACTGGAAGGCTTTTATTAGGGCAGCTCCCTGGTTACTGCCGGATTTTCCGAACATAGTTTCAAGCAAATCGGTCTGCTGCGTGTTTTTCAGGCTGTCCCATACTCTGGAAACATCCTGCAGGATGTCATAGTAATCCCTGACCCTGGAAGGGTCGGAGGAATCCATGATATTTACCTGCCCCTTTGTAAGCTCCTTAATACGGGCCTGGATTTCGCCGACAGAACCCATGCCTTCTGTTTCTTCGCCGAGGGCTTCCAGGCTGTCCTTCATTCCCTGGATACGGAGCTGTCCTGCCTTGAGGGTGTTCCCAAGGTCACTGGCAGACTGTGTAATCTCAGCGCCGCCGGTGAGCATTGCGAGGGCTTTATTTAAGTCAGTGCCTCCAAGGGCGAGGGCAGAAGCAGCATTGGACATGCCTGCGCCTAAATCCTGTGCGGAGACGGAGAATTCGCTTCCCAGCTTACTGTAGCGGTCCACGATTGACAGGGCATCTGTGTATTGAAGATCATATGCCTTTATAACTGCGTCAAGATCGTTTATGGCGGTCTTATCGTCAGTCCCACTGATGTTTGCGTAGACAGAGCTTGATTTTGAAAGCTTTGCGCTCTGGTCCAGGGAGTATCCCCGTCTGGCCCATTCGTCAGTCTGGGATATGTAGGATGACATATCACGGCCGACAGATTTTGAGGCGCTGCCCGCGTTATTCAGGAACCGGGTATATTTTGCACTGGCCTCGTCCGTGGACTTGTAGAGGCTTGCCATGGCAGTATCGATGTTCAGCGTCTCTTTTGCCATGCGGCCCATTAATTCAGGGATTTTCTGTATGGCGCTGCTACTGAGCTGGCCGAGTCTTTTTCCGGCTTCTTCTATGACGCTTGTATCTATGGAGGGCTTTATTTCATATTTGTCTGCGTTTTTTGAAAGCCTGCTTAAAGCATTATCCAGGTCTTTATATTCAACATCAAAGTTAAGACTGACAGGTGTCCTGGCTATCGCCTGCAGCCGTTCCTCCAGGGCGTCCAGGTTTCTTAAATCAGACGGGTTTACCCGTACATTTACATTATAGCCAGCCATAATTACTCACTCTGCCCTTTATCGGATCCGCCCTGGTCATTGATCCAGTTATTTAAGGTTGTGAGGGCTTCTGTTTCGGCTTTGGCTTTTTGTGCTTCACTGTCAGTAAGCAGAGCCAGCTTATAAGCCAGTATGACAGCGGCTTCGTTCTGAAGCTTAGCAAGGCTTCTGGCTTTCTTATATTCTACCAAATCCTTTACGTCATCCAGAAGCTCTGTAAATTTCGGAGAAGATAAGACCTTGTTTACCATGAGCTTTACATCAGTGTCGTTTACCGCGGAATCGTAGATGCTTTCGTCCTCATCAAATGTAATACCCTCAATAAAATATTTTACCGCAGCAATAAC
>CAJTEW010000044.1 GCA_910575605.1 Lachnospiraceae bacterium | reverse complement strand
TTCCCGAAGGGCTGCTTTTTGTGGGGAATCTTTTTTTCTTGCCATAAAATAAACCTCCAAACTGAGTAATTTTATCTTACATCAGTTTGGAGGTTTACACAATCTTTAGGATACTCCCGTTAAAACCTACGACAAAAATTATTTTTTATCTTCAAACTCTTGTAATTTCTCTATACTTTCAAGGAAATGGCATTCTACTGGAGAAAGGATTTTCTCCTGCTTTTTTCTTTCAGATAGTCATCAACTGTTTTCAGCCAGTCTTTCATATACATCGGTTCTTGATTCAAGGCCTGAACTTCCGCAATATCTAAATATGCCGTAACGAGTTTATTTAGCACATCTATTTCTTTTTTGATTAAATAATTCTTTGCGATCTGCCCAATGCATTTTATTTTGTACCTGCTTAAAAAATAAAATTGAACTTTCTGCTTTCGGGTCATAATCAATACTGATTGCATATATTTCCAGAACTTTTCTCCAAAATACTTTTTCAGAAGAACGAATATCACGGATACGAGCCAATAACTCATCAAAATAGTTTCCGCCTCCAAAATTCTTAAGGCGATCATCATCTAATGAGAATCCTTTCTTCATATATTCCTTCAAAATAGAAGTTTCCCATATTCTAAACTGTGTTCCTCTCAGGGATTTGACCCGATAACCAACGGAAATAATAACATCTAAATTATAAAAATCTACCTGATAAGTTTTGCCGTCAGAAGCAGTGTAGGCAAATTTTGCCCAAACGGCTTCTTTTACTAATTCTCCTTCTTTAAAAATATTTCTTATATGTTTCCCAATTATGCTTTTATCCCGTTAAAATAATTCGGCCATTTGATCTATGGAGAGCCAAACCGTATCATGGTCAAATGTAACTTCTATTTTTCATAAACCTATAGACTATGTACAGATGTAAAAATTTTCAATAGGGAATCGCTTTTTTAAGTCGGCAATATGTGTTGGCTCATCACTTTCATACTCAGAATAACTTCTAAGATTACCACCTCCATCAAAGTCTATCCATTTGAAATCTTTGTCGGTAATGTAATGTATATCCGCTTTTTGTATCTTTTACTTCTGTCGTATATGTATCGGCTAAGGAAAAATTTGCATGGATCGCTGATGCAATTGACACATTGCCTTTTGCAAGACCAATCGCATTTTTTCATTCTCAAATAAAGTGTCCAATTTGGTAATAGATGAATATCATCAGTATTGAAATAAGCAAAGTATCATTTTTTGAATTTATTTCAGAAATCAGACAAATAGTGCAATATAAACTTGAAATCGAGTTACATGCGCTCTGCCATACCCATGCTACTGTTTTTGGGCTGTTTTTACTCTTTTTACATTATTATTGCTACTATTTTACGATATTTGAGCGATTTTCTCTATGTTTATGGTTCAAATTATGCCTAATTAGGTATTAAATATGGTTTTGTCATCAGTTTCACCTATACGGATAGATTTCTGCTAAAATCATGTACCCTTTTTTAAAATCCGGTATTCATTCTTATTATTTTTCAAGTGCGAAAAAACGAGGATAGTTAAGTCCTTTCCTTTTCTTAGAAATTATTTATTTTATTGCGGAAGACAATAATGGGTGTTCTTTCCCTTGCCTTCTTGGATAAGCAGACCATTTTCAATCATTTTTTTTATCAGCCGTCCGCATGATGACTGACCTATACCAAGCAGTATTTCTATTTCTTTTCTTGTAATAACCCTCCGTTGCTTTGTCAGAGCAATCACTTTTTCTTCTGGTGTACCTTTCTCTGGATTTACTTGCATTTGCCTTGCGGGTTCAGGAATTGCATTCAGATTAGGGAGAATAATTTTAAATGCATTATCAGATGTTTCAATCTGCGGTGTCATTCCGGTTCCGTCATACGCTTCCATGATTTTTATAATTCCGGTTCCATAGGCTTCTACCAATTCCAAACGGTAAAATACATTTGCCAGTTTGAAGTTCCGACAGACGGAAATACCCATTGTTACATCTTTTAGGGACACGCCGCTTACCAGACCGCCAATAGAGGTAAATTCAAGTCTGTCTGCATAAAGGCTAATGAAAGTACTGGCGCGGAATGAATATTCACGATGCACAAGAAGATTCAAAAGAGCTTCCCTGACTGCTGTTTCCGGATAATCCCGTCTGTCAATACGATATAACTTATCAAAGGTTGAGTGTGTCTGATTACGGAAATCAATAAAATCATATGCTTCATCCATCTGCCGAAACAGGGAGCCGGAGAATTCTCTCCGATCCTTAAATTCACTCTGCGTTGTACCTTGAAAAACAGCGGCTTTAATTGTATGCACACACTGATCCGAAAGCAGTAACCCCAAGTTTGTATAGACACCATTCTGTGTTACCATTCCCAATGTTTTCATTTGTGTGAGACCAAACTTTACATTTCGTTCAGCAAATACTTTTTTTGCACTTTCAAAGGTTAAATTTTGTTCCAAAGACCGCATTTCTTCAAAATGATCTCCGTCAGTTTCCTTAATCATGCGACGGATTGCAGTATTTGTAGCCGGAACAGAGGAATAACCCTGACGGACATAAACGCCTTCAGGACGCAAGCCTTTTTTGGCTATATAATATGGTCGCTCTGTTCCCTGCTGAATATCAACTGTAACGATTTTCTTTCCATCTACCGTTACTGTTTCATAATGGAGAAACATCGTCAGATCCGGTTTAATTGCATCTCGAACCATATTGCTGATTTGCAAAGAAGTTTCGTCTGGGTTATCCAGTCCTGACACGGTTCCGTCATCCTGAACGCCTATATACAGTTTTCCTCCCTCACAGTTTGCAAAAGCAATGACTTCTTTTTTTATATCCTCCACTACAATTGCTTTTAGTTCAACCGTTTCGCTTTCCTGAAAAATCACTTGACCGCCTCCTAATCTCATTCTACCCACATTCTACTCATTCTACTCATTCTTGTCAACCATTTTGTTAGAATGAGTAGAATGAATTAAAAATACAATAGGAAACGGAATAATACCCGGCTTTTTCAAAATATAGAAATGGTTTGTCGTTAATGAAACAGCCTCCTTTATTCGATAATTTTCTCGTCAAATTTCAACTTGGAAAAGGAATTGAATAAATGGCGATAAACGCGAGGGCCCCTTGAAAATAAAGTTTTTTTCCGTTTGTCCTTATTATACCGTAACGGCATACTTTTGCAACCAGATGCATAGAAAATGGTATGCAGCCACAGGTTTTAAAAAGTATATTAGGTCACAGCAGCCTTGCTATGACAATGGTCTTATATTCTCGTGTACTTCCGGATACAAAGTCTAAAGAGATGAAAAAAATTTCAGATTTGTTTTAGTGGAATGGGAAAGAAAAAGAAGTGGTGTAAACTGTGCGGCGAATCCAAAACACCGATAACATCATCACCACAAAGCCCCATAGAAAGGGAGGATGCCGGGTCACCGCTTTCGCGATGCCCGGCATGTATTATGAAAAAGTTTATTCAAAATAGTATTATTGCTTTGCTCATTTGTTAATTATAGTATATGAAACAGCTATGAAGAAACCGTGTTATATAAATGAAAGATTTTTAAAAGTTAAATGAACAAATTGTGAACAGCCTCCCTGTTCCTTTTTACTTGCGATATGCAAAGAGCGGAATCCCATTTTTGGTCGGAAGTTCTACAAAGCCCTGGGTAAGCGGCCTTGCGTAGTTAATGAATTCATCGCTGATGTCAGAGCCGTCATTTATAATCCATTCTACAGGGACAGGCTTTTCTTTATTACAGATAATATTTACATCTGCAGTTCCATAGGAAAGCTCATACGGAACGCTTTTATTCCGCACAAAGGTAATCATTTTTCCAGTTTCTCCGTTCAGTGCTACCTGCACGGCATAGATGCCAGCATTTTCCGCTTCGTCCAGATCTACTCTTGAAAGGTGTGCGCAGGAGCAGCGCTGGCATACATTAAGCTCAATAGAACGGACCTTGACTCCGATTTTTTCTTTTACAAGGTTTTCCAGGTATTTCCCAGAGCCGGTGAGCATCTTGTGTCCAAAATTATCTACACCTACATCGCTTGCATATTCGCAAATGAAAGTACCGTTTCCGTCATTAATCCCTTCAGAAATACAGACAACAAGATTTGGTGTATGTTCTAAAGCTTCCCTCACTTTTTCAATAAATGCGTCCTGATTAAATGCAACCTCCGGAAGATATATCAGTACCGGATTATCACCTTCGAATTTGCGTGCAAGAATACTTGCCGCAGTAAGCCAGCCTGCATGGCGTCCCATGATTTCTACAATAGTTACGGACTGCTTATTGTCATAGACATTGGCGTCTGCGGCGATTTCCCGTACAACAGTAGCTACATGCTTTGCTGCGCTTCCGTATCCGGGAGTGTGGTCAGTCTCTACCAAATCGTTATCAATGGTTTTAGGAACGCCGATAAAGCGGATATCACTGTTAATTTTGGCAGCATACCGGGACAGCTTGCTTACAGTATCCATAGAATCGTTTCCGCCAATATAGAAAAAGTATCCGATGTTCAGGGCTTCAAGTCTTTTAAATAATTCGGGATATACAGAATCGCTAAGGCTGCCGGGCAGCTGATAGCGGCAGGAGCCAAGATATGCACCGGGAGTTGTTCTTACAAGCTCCAGCTCATTTGTAGAATCCAGTGCGCCTATATCCATAAAATGACCAGAAAGAAAGCCTTCAATTCCGTTAACCATGCCATAGACACGGTCAATTTTTTGCGTTTGTTTCAGTGCTTCTGATACTACTCCATAGAGACTTCCGTTAATAACAGCAGTAGGGCCGCCGGATTGTCCGACGATTACATTTTTCTTCATTTAAAATTCCTCCAATTTGTGTCTTTAGGCATCCGTATATAATATATCGGATTTTAGAATGTTTTACAATGAAATGTGTCATAATTTCTTAATTTTTAGTTGGAAAATAGGAAATAATACTATATACTATATAGGTATTATAAAGGAGGACGGAAGATGAAATATATCTCATTCGCAATTCCATGCTACAATTCAGAAAAGTATATGGCTCATGCGATTGACAGTATCCTGCCGGGCGGAGAGGACGTAGAGATTATTATTGTAAATGACGGCTCAAGGGACAGAACCTCTGAGAAGGCACACGAATACCAGAGTAAATTTCCTGATATTATTAAAGTAGTTGATAAGGAAAACGGCGGACATGGGGATGCAGTGAATTCAGGCCTTAGTAATGCAACGGGAAAATACTTTAAGGTGGTTGACAGTGACGACTGGGTGGACGAGGAATCTCTGCATAAAATCTTAAGCCTTTTAAGGCAGCTTGAAGAGGATGAGCAGGAGATTGACATGCTGATTTCCAATTATGTCTATGAGAAAGCTGGCATAGAGCGGAAGAAATGTGTGCATTACCGGAATGTTCTGCCTCAGGATGAGATTTTCAGGTGGGAGGATATCGGACATTTTCATCTGGATCAGTATATCCTGATGCACTCAGTTATTTATCGGACAGACATGTTGAAGCTTACACAGTTAAAGCTTCCCAGGCATACATTTTATGTGGACAACATTTATGTGTATTATCCGCTCCCCCATGTGCGGAAGATTTATTATCTTGATGTGGATTTTTACCGGTACTTTATTGGCAGGGAGGATCAGTCTGTTAATGAAAAGACAATGATTTCTCGGATTGATCAGCAGATATTTGTTACAAAATCCATGATAGATATGTATCAGATGGGAAAGATTGGGAGTAAAAAACTCCGTGCCTATATGATTAATTATCTTGCAATTATGATGACTGTGTCCTCCATTATCGCCATCCGCTCCAAAAAGCCAGAGAATCTGGAGAAGAAAAAGGAACTGTGGCAGTATTTGAAACAAAAGGACTGGAAAGTTTATATAAAAATACGTTTTGGGATTCTCGGGCAGACGATGAATATCCCAGGCCGCTCGGGCCGGAAAATATCGTCACTGGTGTATTCAGTAGCCCGTAGAATTATTGGATTTAATTAGATAATAAAGAATATTTTTCTAGCCATGATACATACTAGTATAAAAATGATAAGGAGTATGTAACATGGCTATGAATTTTAATGAGAGCAGAACAAAGGAAAATCTTATGCGGGCATTTGCAGGAGAAAGTCAGGCAAGAAATCGATATACTATTGCAGCAGGGGCAGCCAAAAAGCAGGGGCTATATGCTGTAAGCCAGATATTTCTTTTTACAGCAGATCAGGAACGTGCCCATGCAAAGAGATTTTATGATTTATTAAAAAAATCGGCCGGAGAAACGATTCAGATTGACGGCAGTTATCCGGTGGATCATTTTGACTGTGTAAAAAAGCTTTTAAGAGCGGCGGAACATAATGAGCTGCAGGAATTTGATGATGTATATCCGGCTTTTGGTAATATTGCAAGGGAGGAGGGGTTTGCTGAAGAAGCAGCTGCCTTTCATGAGATTGCAAAAATTGAACAGATACATGCAAAGCGATTTGGAAAGCTTGCAAAGCTTTTAGAGAGTGGAAAGTATTTTGAAAGTTCAGATGGTAAGGACTGGATGTGCTTAAACTGCGGACATATTTTTCATGGAAAGGCTGTTCCAAATGTATGTCCTGTCTGCCGCCATGAAAAAGGCTATTTTGTGCCGGCAGAGCTTGCACCATATCTGGAGTGTGGGTTCTTGAAATAAAATTGTAGAAACAGGAGCTGGGAATTTGACAAGTCAGAAGGTTGAAAATCTATTAAATCTGGCATTGGATGCCACAGAGGAAGAAAGGGAAAAATCTCTGCAGCTGGATGTGGGCTATAATCCCATTGACAGGGCATGGGATTTAATTGTGAAGTATTCAGGAGAGCTTACAGCGGTACGAAACCTTGCAGACAGGGTCACGGAGCTTATGAATGAATATGCTGTGATTACCATAAATGAATCCAGAATCGAGGCACTTGCAGCACTTCCACAGATAGAATATATTGAAAAGCCGAAAAGACTGTTTTTTCAGGTAACAGACGGAAAGAGGGTATCCTGCATTGATGAGGTGCAGAATGCCCGTTTTTCCTTATTTGGAAAGGGCGTTCTTGTTGCAGTGATTGATTCGGGAATTGATTATATGCTGGCAGATTTTCGCAATGCAGACGGAACAACGAGAATCCGTGCAGTCTGGGATCAGTCTTTAAGGCCGAGGGAGGGGGAGGGCCCGCCCAAAGGGTATGAAACCGGAGTTGAATATACAAGTGAGAGAATAAATGAAGCTTTGAAAGCACAGACACTGCCAGAGCGGATGCAGCTTATAGCAACAACAGATACGTCAGGACACGGAACAGCAGTAGCAGGAGTCGCTGCAGGAAATGGCAGAGGAGGTCCAAGCATAAATATTTCCGGCTATGGACAATATGCAGGGGTTGCGCCTGAAAGTGAGCTTATTATTGTAAAACTCGGAAACCCTTCCAGTGAAGGATTTCCGAGGACGACAGAGCTTATGATGGGACTGGATTATGTAGTAAGAAAAGCGTTAGAATATCAAATGCCGGTGGCCGTAAATATCAGCTTCGGCAATACATACGGTGCTCATGACGGAACATCTCTTCTGGAGCGTTTTATTGATGATATTTCAAATATATGGAAGAGCAGTATCTGCATCGGAACAGGAAATGAGGCGGCCAGCGCCGGACATACATCAGGAAGGGTAAGTGAGGAAAAAGAGACAGTTATCGAGCTGGCGGTTCAAGAGAATCAGCCGTCGCTGAATGTACAGATTTGGAAGGAATATGTGGATGTAATAGATATTTCCCTTGTGTCTCCTTCCGGAATCCGTATAGGACCTGTACAGGAAATCTTAGGTTCCCAGAGGTTTACAGCGGGACAGACAGAAATACTTTTGTATTATGGAGAGCCAAGTCCTTACAGTACGGCACAGGAAATATATATCGATATGCTGCCAAGGGAGGGGTATATTAACGCAGGTATCTGGAGGATTATACTGACACCAAGGGAAATTGTATCTGGTAGTTATGAACTGTGGCTTCCCAGTGAGGGGGTATTAAACCGTGGTACAGGGTTTTTGTATCCGACAGATAATACGACGTTAACGATTCCCTCTACAGCTAGCAGAGTGATTTCCGTAGGAGCATATAATGCCCGTACATTTTCTTATGCAGATTTTTCAGGGCGGGGACCTCTTGTGCCGCAAGATTACCGGACAGGAACCGGGAGACTGAAGCCGGATATTGTAGCTCCGGGGGTAGATATTACGACGGTTTCTGCCGGCGGAGGGTATGCTGCAGTAAGCGGCACTTCATTTGCTGCACCATTTGCAACAGGCGGGGCAGCGCTTCTCATGGAGTGGGGAATCGTGAGAGAGAATGATCCGTATCTGTATGGAGAGAAGGTGAAGGCGTATCTTAGGAGAGGGGCAAAGCCGTTACCGGGATTTACGGAGTATCCTAATCCGCAGGTGGGGTATGGGGCGCTGTGCGTGAGAGATAGCCTGCCAGTGTGAAAATGGAAGCCCATAAATTTAATAAAGCGATTATTATGTGTTGATTAATTAAGAAGGTATTCAAAATGGCTCGTACCATTTTTACCTAGCAATATTTCAAGAGAAAGAGAGGATGCCCCTTTTCTATAAATTTGATTTTTCATAGTTTTGGGGCACTCTCGTAAGAAATGGATTCGAGCATGCAAAATCCCAGATAATCAATTTTCCCTTTTGTCCATAAGTGCTGCCTTAAATTCCGGCAGTGCAGCCCGGCCCGTTTCAGTTACAGGCTTAATCCATTTTCCGCTTCTAGTATACCATAATTCGAATACAAGACGGATCAGTTCGTCTGTGTACAGAAATGAGAATACAGCGAGGAACGGGAGATGCCATATCATTCCGGCAGCCCATGTTGCCGGGACACTCACAGTAAACAGGCAGATGATCTCAAGCAGCGTTCCGAATACAGCTTCGCCTCCGGCACGGTAACAACTATTCATAATATAGTTGCAGGTACGGATAGTTCCGGCAGCCAGATAGATGAGAATCATATATTTGCCAAAAAACATAGCCTCAGCTCCAAGGCCAAAAAGCGAAAGAAGAGGTTTGTTAAAAAGCAGACCGATCAGACAGATACAGAAGGTAATTGCCGGACACAGCACGGCAAATTTCTTCATATATTGATATCCATTCATAAGATGACCAGAGCCTACCTCTTTTCCGACAACCACGGAGGACGCGTCTGCAAGACCGGCAAAAAAGGCAAATACGAATCCTTCCAAAACTCGAAATGCAGCCATAGCAGCGATGGCTGATTCTGATTGATGACCGATTACGATATTAATCAGCATTTGTCCGATTCCATAGAACAATTCATTAATGATGATAGGAAAACATTTTCCCATATATTCCTTAAGGAAGCCATCATGCCAGGAAAACATATCCTTTAGCCTTAGAGCAACTGTTTTTTTATCCTTTAGGAGGAAAGCCAACAATATAAATACATTTACAATACCAGATACTAAAGTACCAACCGCCGCGCCCGCGGCTCCCATCTTAGGCATGCCAAAGCGGCCATAGATCAGAATCCAGTTCAGGATGAAGTTTGTAATAAGTGCCAGAATGGAACTTATCAGAGGCGGCTTCACTCGTTCTGTAGAACGCATCAGGAAGCTTATGATCATAGCACACACCTGCAGTGGATAGGCAAAGCCTACGATGCGGATATAGGGAGCGCCGATTGCAATGATGCTTGATTTATCCGTATAGATTCCCAGTATAAAATGAGGGTTAGAAACAGCGGCTCCACCAAATAGTATAGATATTGCCAGCATACATGTAAGAGCCAGCCCAAAGGCCTGATTAATCCCACTTTTATTGCGGGCGCCCCAATACTGTGAAAAAAATAGTAGACCTCCACTTGCGAATCCGAAGTAGCAGGAAAAGAATAAAGAAGAAATCTGGGAACAGATTCCGACTGCCGCTACAGATAACTCTCCCTGGCTTCCAATCATGATGGTATCAACCATGCTGGCCGTGGTGGATAAAAAGTTCTGAAATGCAATAGGCAGTGCGATTGTAAGTACTATCCGAAAGAAACTTCCCCAGCCGATTTTTTCATTTTTCATAGTTTTTGACTCCTTTCCTACGTAGGTAGTGTCAAATCTACCCCTATGTTTTTTATTACAAACCTTATATTTTCAAGGATTACATCACTTTTTTATAAGAAAAAGCAATGACCTCCCTTTTTTGTGTAAATACTATTACCAACCCACAAACACTGAAAGGAA
>CAJTEW010000043.1 GCA_910575605.1 Lachnospiraceae bacterium | reverse complement strand
GATACAGACAGGACGCTGTTTGATACTTTCTGGGTAGGAGTATATCCAGGGATGACAAAAGCAATGCTGGACTATATGGCAAAAGTGATGAAAGAAGCTATTGATTAACAATGCTGTTTTTATAAATAAGATATTTTAACTATCGTTTATTTTTAAAAAATATTTTGTTAATTATATTTGAACAAATGAAGGAGATATAATAATGGAAAAAACATTTATCGTAGCAGAAATAGGAATTAATCACAATGGAGATTTACAGCTTGCAAAAAAACTAATCGATGCAGCTGTTGTTGCCGGATGTGATGCCGTAAAATTCCAAAAGAGAACAGTTGATAAGGTATATACCCAGGAGTATTTGAATAGCCCAAGGCAAAGCCCATGGGGAACAACACAAAGAGAGCAGAAAGAGGGGCTAGAGTTTGGAAAAGAGGAATATGATGAGCTTGACAGGTACTGTAGAGAAAAAAATATTCTATGGTATGCTTCCGCATGGGATGTAGACTCTCAAAAATTTTTGAGACAGTATAATTGTAAATATAATAAGGTTGCTTCTGCTATGCTTACAAATGATGCGTTGATAACAGAGATTGCACAGGAAGGTAAGTATACCTTCATTGCGACAGGAATGAGCAATTATGATGAAATAGACCATGCTATCGAAATTTTTGAGAGGTATAATTGTCCATATGAATTGATGCATTGTAATAGTACGTATCCAATGCCTGTCGAAGATGCAAACTTAAGGATGGTTTATTCACTAGCAGATAAATATCAATGTAAAGTAGGATATAGTGGACATGAGGAAGGAACTTTAGTTAGTACCTGTGCTGTTGCGATGGGCGCAACCTCTATTGAAAGACATATTACAATGAATAAAGAAATGTACGGCTCTGACCAGAGAGCATCTATCGAGCCCTACGAATTATGCTTACTCGTAAAAGATATAAGAGATACTGAAAGACTGCTTGGAACCGGAGAAAAAGTGCTTTCAGATGCCGAAAAAGCTGTAAGAGAAAAATTGAGAGGTTAAGCCGATGATAAAGATGGTAATATTCGATATTGATGGTGTTCTTACAGATGGAGCAATTATTGTTGATTCAGAAGGACGAGAACAAAAAAAGATTAATTTAAAAGATGTAGATGCTCTCTTTACTCTGAAAAAGCAAGGTTATATACTAGCTGCTGTTACAGGTGAAGACACAGAAATTGTAAAATATTTTGAACAACGTTTTCCATGGGATTATTTTTATAAAGGCATTAAGAAAAAAACCGAGATTATACAAAAAATTATACAAGAAAACAACTGTTCCATACAGGAAACCTGTTATATAGGGGATGGAAAATATGATGTGGAAGCGCTGCGCTCTGTTGGCCTTGGAGTTTGTCCTGCAGATGCTGTAACTGACGCAAAGGTTGCTGCTGATATGATTTTACACAATACAGGCGGACAGGGTTGTGTTTGGGAATTAAAAGAAATTTTGAAACGACTGAATCATGAAGATAAGGAATATCAGTATTTTTATGATCATATGTATGCTCACATTAGTATTTTTAAAAATATTCTTTCAGATTATAAGCTTGTTGAAAAGGTTATGAGAATCGGAAAAGAGATTGTAAAATCATTTTCTAATCAGGGGCAGCTGTTTTTATGTGGAAATGGAGGAAGTGCTGCAGATTCCCAACACATTGCAACTGAATTTGTGAGCCGATTTTATAAGGAGCGTCCGGGAATGAATGCCGAGGCACTTACGGTCAATACTTCTACGCTTACGGCAGTAGGAAATGATTATAGCTTTGAACGTATTTTTGTACGTCAATTAGAAGCGAAGGCAAAGCCCGGTGATATTCTAGTAGGAATCTCCACAAGTGGACGTTCCAAAAATGTAATCGAAGGCTTACATTATGCAAAGGAAAGAAATATGTGCACGGTTATGCTGATGGGCGATCATCACGCTCCGGAACTTAATGATTTTGTAGATTATATTGTAAAGGTGCCTAGTAAAGATACTCCACGTATTCAGGAAGCACATATTTTTATTGGACATCTATTGGCAGAATATGTAGAAGCTGAGATGATAAATTCAGCAAATATGGAAGTATGATGAATTATTTAGAGGAGAGAGTAAGATGAATAAAATTGGTATTATACAGGGGCGTCTATCTCCACGGCCTTATCCCAAATTACAGGCATTTCCGATAGAAAGCTGGCAACAGGAATTCAAATATGCAAAAGAACTTGGCTATGATTTTATAGAATGGATATTTGAGGACAATCGTTACCAAGAAAATCCTATTTGGACAGCACAAGGACGGGAAAAAATTAAACAATGTATAAAAGAAACAGGTGTAACTGTAGAATCAGTATGTGCTGACTTTTTTCTTGAAAATCCTTTTTTCAGAAGAGAAAAATATTCTTTTAAAGAACTGCTCGAAAAAATGAAGCTATTGATTTCTTATACATCTGAAATAGGGGCTAGCGTTATTTTATTACCTGTCCTTGAAAAAGCTGAAATCAGAAGTAAGGAAGATGCTGATATCCTTCTTGAGGCACTAGAACAGTTAGTCACTGTTTTAGAGAAGTATAATATCAGAATTGGAATAGAAGCAGAGTTAATGGCTAAGCAGTATTTTGAATTAGTATCCCACATAACTAGTAGTCATATTGGTATTTACTACGATGCAGGTAACTGTGCTTTCTGCGGATATGATATGCGCAAGGATATGGAAATTCTTCTTCCAAAACTAATACAGGTCCATGTCAAAGATCGATTGACAGGAGGAGAGAGTGTATTTTTAGGAACAGGTGATACAAACTTTTTAGAAGGTATTCCTTATATTCAAGAGCATGGATACAACGGAAATTATGTTTTACAGACTTATTTTGAGGATGAGTACTTGGAAACATCTTTAAAGAATCTGAATTATATGAGGAGATTGTTATAATGATTACAAAAGTGTTATTTATAGGACTTGGCGGTATAGGACAGAGGCATTTGAGAAATATATTAAAACTAAGACCTGACATCCAAATTTATGCTTTAAGACAACGCCGTGAACAAATTGTTCTAGATGATAAATTGCACTGTATAGAGGGAGAAACATTAGAGAGTAAATATAATATCCATACTGTAACGACAATAAAGGAAGCTGAAAAAGCCGGTGTAAATACAGTATTTATCTGTACACCATCTAGTATGCATATAGATTATGCAATACAGTGTATTAGTCTTGGATGGAATACTTTTGTTGAAAAACCACTTTCACATAATATGGACAGAGCTAATGAGTTGGCAGATATTTTGAAAAACAATTATTGCCAGACAACCATGATCGGTTTTCAAAATAGGTTTCATCCATGTATAAAAAAAGCAAAAAGCTTTTTAGAGCAAAATTTATTGGGCGATATCTGTTACGTAAATGCAGAGATTGGTGAAAACGTAACAAAATGGCATCCTTATGAAGATTATAGGAGAATGTATGCATGTAAAAGTGAACTTGGCGGTGGTGTTGTTCTGAGTCAGATACATGAACTAGATTATCTGTATTCTTTTTTTGGACTGCCTGAAACTATTTATGCTTCAGGAGGAAAATTAAGTGATTTGGAAATGGATGTCGAAGATGTGGCTGATATCTTAATGCAGTTTTCGTTATCTTCTAAAAAAGTACCTGTTCATATTCATGAAGATTACCTTCAGATCCCGGCAAGTCGCAAATGTAAAATTCAGGGTACAAAAGGGCTGTTGATGTTTGACTTACTAACATCTGTAATAAATGTGTATGATATGCAGGGGCAGAACATTTACCATGAACAATTTTCTTTTGATAGAAATGATATGTTTGTAGAGGAACTAAAAAATTTTATAGACAGTGCAGAGTCTAGGAGTTCGTCATTAATTCCAATTGAAGAAGGGCTAAGCAGTTTAAAAATAGCTGTAAATGCAAAAATATCAATGAAAACAGGCTCTGTTATAAACTTGTAAAACAGGGAGAAAAAGATGGAAAAAAGGATAAAAGAGCTTTTTGATTTATCGGGAAAAACTGCTGTCATTACAGGTGGTTCCGGATTATTGGGATATAAACATGCAGAAAGTTTAATGGAAGCAGGGGCTAACTGTGTATTGGTGGATATCTGCAAGGATAGGGCTATGCAGCTGGCTGCTGAATTAACTAACAAATTTGATGGAACAGCAATAGGAATTCATGCAGATATTACCTCAAAAAAAGAAGTTGAAGAAATGAAGGATATTGTAATTAATCATTTTGGAAATATACACATTCTGATTAATAATGCAGCAAACAATCCAAAATTCGAAGAAATCGAACAGAAAAAGGATTTGTCTAAAAGACTGGAAACATTTTCGGTTTCAGATTGGAATGCTGACATTTCAGTTGGATTGACAGGTGCTTTTATATGCAGTCAGATTTTTGGAACACTTTTTGCGGCCCAGCATGAAGGGGTAATATTAAATATATCCTCTGATTTAGGGGTTATTGCGCCAGATCAAAGAATATACCAACAGGAGGGGCTTGCTGAGGAAGAGCAGCCTACAAAACCTATCACTTATTCTGTTATTAAAACAGGATTGATAGGAATGACCCGTTATCTGGCAACTTATTGGGCTAATAAGGGCGTACGTTGTAATGCTCTAGTTCCAGGAGGAGTATATACTGGTCAAAATGAAGCTTTCGTCAAAAAGCTTACAAATTTGATTCCTATGGGAAGAATGGCAGAAGCTGATGAATATAAAGCTGCTGTGCTTTTCTTATGTTCAGACGCATCAAAATATATGACAGGCGCAACCTTGAATATGGAAGGTGGACGTACCTGCTGGTAGAACAGGAAGGGAAAAAAATGAAGAAGAAATTATCTGATTTTGTTTGGGAGTATATTGCAGAACTTGGCATTAAACATGTGTTTATGTTTCCCGGAGGTGGTGCAATGCACCTTGTAGATTCAATTGGAAGTGTAGAAGGTTTAAAATATGTAACGTTACTTCATGAACAAGCATGCTCCTTTGCCGCCGAAACTTATGCAAGAATATCTGATAACATGGGGGCTGTATTGGTTACTACAGGACCTGGAGGGACAAATGCTATAACAGGATGTGCTGCTGCATGGTTAGAAAGCACACCTGTCATCTTTATTTCCGGACAAGTAAAAACTACAGATTTAAAATATACTAGCGGTGTCAGGCAAAAGGGTAATCAGGAAATCGGTATTGTGGATATCGTATCAAGCATCACTAAATATGCAGTTACTGTAATGGAGCCAGATCAGATTAAATATCATTTAGACATGGCTGCTTATATGTCAAAAGAAGGAAGGCCGGGACCTGTATGGCTAGATATTCCTCTTGATGTGCAGGCTTCGTACTTAGAGACTGATATGTTGCAGGGCTATGTGCCAGAAAAGAAAGAAAAATCTTTTTTTGATTTGGATGTAAAGCTAGCAGAAGTTGTTACAATGTTAAAAAATGCAAAAAGGCCAATTATTATTGCTGGACAGGGAATCGAACGTGGAAACGGACGGAATATGTTTCGTAATTTGGCAGATGCTTTGGCTATTCCTGTTCTTACAAGTTGGATTGCAGTAGAATTACTTCCTTATGAGCATCCAAGTAACCTTGGAAAGCCAGGGATGGTAGCAGCACGTTACTCTAATTTTACAATGCAGAATGCAGACCTTGTTATTGCAATCGGTACACGCCTTGATCCAGCCATGATTGGTTATACCCCTGGAGATTTTGCTCCAAATGCAAAAAAAATTATTGTGGATATTGATATTTCAGAATTGAATAAATTTGAATTCCCAGTAGATGTAAAAATCCAGGCCGATGCTGCTTCTTTTATTGAAAAATTCTTAGAACACATAAAGAAAGATGCCTTCCCAATTCAATTTAGAGATTGGCTAAATATATGCCAAGCATGGAAAAAGGAATATCCTGTACTTTTACCTGAATATGAGGAAGAAAAGGAAGCTGTTAATCCATATTGGTTTATAGATACATTGTTTCGAGTATCTGCAGCAGATGATGTATTAATTCCAGGAAGTTCGGGTGCTGGAATCGATGTGTTTTGGCTTTGTGCAAAAAATAAACCTGGACAGCGTATGCTGGCTACCGGTTCACTTGGTTCAATGGGTTATGGCCTTCCTGCTGCAATTGGTGCATGTCTGGCATCTGGAAAGCGTACAATCTGCGTAGAAGGTGACGGAAGTATTGGTTTAAACATTCAGGAACTTGCAAGTGTTAGAGGAATGAATCTTCCTATTAAATTTTTTATTATGGATAACGGAGGTTATCTTTCCATTATGAATATGCAGCGCGCACATTTTAAAGGACATTATGTAGGTTCCAACGAGGGAAGCCGTTTGTTTCTGCCAGATATAAAAAAGGTGGCAGCAGGTTATGGAATTCCGGTATTTGAAATTCAAACTCATGATAACATGGAGGAAAGAATTCAGCAGATTTTGGAAATTGATGGTCCAGCGTTATGCCGAGTATGTATGAAGGATAATATTGTAATCCAGCCTAAAGTGGTATCCCGGGTAAATGAGGATGGTTCTATGAATTCAGGAAAGTTGATAGATTTATGGCCATTTTTGCCAGAGGATGAGATGAAAAGACACATCTTAAAAGACTAAGTATAATGAAAGAGGCCGCAATAATATGAAATTTGCCAATTTAAAAATAGATTACGAACGGGAAAGCCATCGGATGAGAAACTATGGTGATGATATCCAGATATATGCAATTCAAAATCTATATAAATATATGAAAGTTAATTACGATGAAGTGGTACGCATTACCATTCAGGAATTATTTTCATATGATGGAGATGAGTATCTGGTTTTGCCGATTACTTATCCTTTATATGGAACATATAAGAAGATTTCTCCTAAGATTATTCCAATCTACTTGGGACTAAGTATTTTGAGTGATACTGTAATAAACAGCCTTCGACTTAGAGAATTTGAACCAATTGGATGCCGGGATCAGCATTCCTTTGAGATACTCAGAGAAGCGGGAATCAAAGCATATTTAAACGGATGTATGACACTTACTCTTCCGAAGGCTAAAGCAGGAAATAACAGAAAAAAGATTTTTATTGTAGATGTTTGTGATGAGTTGCTCCCATATATTCCAGCAGAATATAAAAAAATTGCAGAGTATAAAACTCATTTGATTTATCATAGATATGTAAGTGAAAATGAAGCGTTGGCACTTTATGAACAATACAAAGAGGAAGCCCGGTTAATTATTACCTCCCGTCTTCATTGTGCTGTTCCATGTCTTGCATTTGGTATCCCGGTTATTTATGCCTGCAAAACTGTATCTTTTAGAAGTGTATGGCTACAAAAGCTTCTACCTCTATATGATATCCATTCTTTTAAAGATATTGATTGGAATCCACAGCCAGTAAATATAGAGAACCAAAAAGAAATCCTTCTTAAAAATGCTGTTGATATGATTTCTCAGAAAATAAAAGAATATTCTTCTCAAATCAGAATCAGTGAATTTTATGAAGACTATGTTTTTTCTAATTATGAATTTGAATGTATGCGCTATCCCATAGAGTATATAAAGAAAAACTGGGATCAACAAAAAGATATCAAATATGTGATATGGGGAATCACACAAACTGCTGAACTATTATATCAATACATTTCAAAAAATTATAAAAATGCACACTTAACAGGAATTATTGATCTTTATAGAAAGGAAAAGTTTCATGGAGTTGTAAGTTCTGATTTAACATTGCTAGAGCAAACTAACGCGTATTTTTTTGTGGCAGTAGAATCTGCAAACGTGATGGCTTTATCAACATTTAAGAAATATAACATTACAAAATATGCTTTATGCTGGCAAAAACAGGATTATAAACTTCCAGTAGACAAATGAGAGTTGAGAATATGAAGAAATTAATTTGTATAAACATTCCTTGTAGAAATGAAAAAGATAATATTATTCCTTTATATCAGGAAATTACTGCGATCTTTCATAAGCAATTATCCAAGTACGATTATAGAATACAGTTCATTGATAATGATTCAACAGATGGAACAAGAGATATCATACGAAACTTATGTAAAGAGGATGCACATATTTGTGCGATCTTTAATGTAAAAAATTTTGGAGCTCAGTCTGGCTTTCATGGTTTTTTACAAACAGAGGGAGACTGTACAATTAATATGGCTGCCGATTTTCAGGATCCTGTTGAATTAATCCCACAAATGGTAAAAGAATGGGAAAATGGAGCAGTTATTGTCTGTGGCGTAAAAAAGGCCAGCCTGGAAAATAAGCTTATGTTTTTTATAAGACATCTCTATTATAAAATATTAAAATCTTTTTCTAATTATAACATTATAGAACATTTTTCCGGTTTTGGTCTTTACGATAGGGAATTTGTTGAATTTATCCGCAGTCTTCATGATCCTTGTCCATATATGAGAGGTTTAGTAGCAGAATTTGGTTATGGGATAAAAGAGGTAATGTTTATACAACCAAAGCGAAAGAATGGCAAATCCAAAAATAATTTTTATTCTTTATTCAATATTGCTATGCAGAGTTTTGTGACTTATACAAAAGTAGGGCCTCGTATTGCTACAATTGGAGGATTTTTCTGTTCTGGTATTACATTTTTTATTGCATTGGTTTATTTCATTTTAAAGATGGTATATTGGAACCGCTTTTCAGGAGGAATTGCGCCTATTGTTATCGGTGTATTTTTGATAGGTTCTATTCAATTATTCTTTATTGGATTATTAGGGGAATATATTCTAAATGTAAACGAACGGCTAAAAAACAGGCCTTTGGTGATAGAAAAAGAAAGAATTAACTTTGAGGAGGAAATAGATGACTGTAAAAAAGTTTAATAGGAATTTTTTATTTGAAAAGGCCTCTCTTTTTTTCTATTTATCCATTTTTGTAACAATGCTATCTTATATCTTGCATTTGACAGAACACGAATGGTCAAGTAAATGGGGAATTATAAGTGTATTAATATTAAATCTTGTAGGTATATTCTGTATGGCTATGGATTCTAAACGTATTTCTTCTGGGACAGCAAGCCAAATGCTTTGCATTTATTTTATGTTTGCTCTTTTATGGGATATGGCATTTTTTTCAGATAAAACAATAAAAGAGAATTCACTTTTGATACTATTAGGACTTTTCGTATTAAATGGAAGCGTCTTATTTTGGTTATTTGTATTATGGAGAAATTATAAAAAAATAAGTGGAATACGGAACTATATAAAAAATAATATCTATATTCTTATCATTATTATTGTTTTTTTCTCTTTAAGTTTTGAGACTGTTTACAGTGGAATTAAAATAGATTCTTATGATTACTATGAATATATTATGCGTGCAGTAAATTGGGATTTTTCTTTCGAAACATTTAGGAATTGGCAGCTTTGTACCCATAACAGCTTTGGTTATTCCATATTTGCTGTATTAGGAGAATATTTGTGGCCTGGAGATGGAAAAGGGGTTCGTTTTGTGCAAATTATTATGTCGTGCATTTCAATTGCGGCATTTTCAGGCATAGTCAAAGAATTGGGAATAGACTGTAAGAACAGATTTGAGAACGCATTGATTACATTATTATTTGCATTCACTCCACTTGTGCTGGGTACTGTTTTCGAGATTGGTCTCGACTTACCTATGGCATGCTTTTTTATTTGGTTTCTTTACAGTTTTATAACTAATAAAAAAATTTTTGAAGCTGCCAGTATTTTTTTATTACTTTTTAGCAAAGAACCAGGAATATTTCTATTGTTTGGTTTTGCTTCTTCCTGGTTTATTGTCCAAATATATACTAATAAAAAATGCTTAAAAAATATATTGAAAGCCAGAGAATTCTGGAAAAATATTTTAGTATTTTTACTTCCAGCATTATTTTATATTTTAGTCTTTTTTCTATCTGATAAATGGCTTAGTCAAGATGACAGCCTAAGTCTGTCATTAGATGGAAATCAGCTATATAAGTTTGGATTTAATCTAACCAATATTATTGTAAAAAACAAAGAATTTTTTGTATTAAATTTTGCATGGTTATTTATTTCATTAGGAATAGTCTGTGTAGTGTTTAACTGGAAAAAATTAAAAACAAATTTTTTTCTGAGGGATAATAAACATCATTTTTACATATTTGTGCTTGTTTCAATGTTATACTTTTATATGTTTAATATCTTTTATATTACGTACTGTAATCCAAGATATCTGACACCTTATTTTGTCTTATTACCATTATTCTTAGCAGCATTGCTTTCTAAATGGGATAAAGTATTTGTTAGAAATGGTGTTTATCTTGCTTTAGCTATAATACTGCTTATTCAAAACTTTTTTACAATTGATCCTATTTTATTGAGTTCTTTTAAAAATATAAATGTAGGAGAACATACTATAATAACCACTCGTACCTTTATACTGAAAAATAGCGGAACGAAGAATGAGCTTTCAACAGAGGAGGCTTATTGGTCTGCAAATGAAATGACACATGCAGCAAGCTATAATCGACAGTATTCGTATTTAGGTTCACTTGTAAATGAAATTCTTGCAAAAATTGATTATGATGACAAAACTTTGGTTGCAATAGCACCTACATATGGAGAATATATGACAAAACTTGTTCTTTTTGGGAATCGTTCAAAGGAAGCCGTATATTATTACGATCCTGATACAAAGAGGCAGACTTTGGATTCTTCAAAATTAATTATTAATATACAAGTTTTGAAGGATTCTTTATCTGAAATTAATTACGAAAATTATGATAGAGTTTTTTTACTCTATTTTCCATATCGTGAAAAATATTATAATGCTGATATTCTTTTAGAAAATGCTGATATTGTTGATTATTTTGATATTTCTTATAGAGGCTGGATTTCTCATATTTATCGACTACAATGACTACAAGGAGGACATATGAATATTTTAATTACCGGAAAAACCGGATTCATTGGGAAAAATTTGGTGGAGGCTTATAAGAATAGCTATAATGTTTTCGCTCCATCCCATAAAGAACTAGATTTATTAATTATGGAAAACGTAGGCAGGTATCTATCTGAAAATAAAATTGATATTGTAATTCACTGCGCCAATTGGAACAACACAAAACAGGCTGCCAGTGATTTTGATGTGCTAAGTGGAAATTTGCGTATGTTTTACAATCTAGTCAAATATCAGGATCTTTATAAAAAAATGCTCTATTTTGGTTCTGGGGCTGAATATTCCAAGAATAGGGCATTAGAAAATATTTCAGAAACTGATTTTGGAAATATTATTCCAACAGATGCTTACGGCTTGTCAAAATATGTGATGGCACGAGAAGCACTTTGCTCATCTAAAGTTTATGATTTGTGCTTGTTTGGTATATATGGAAAATATGAAGAATGGCATCGCAGATTTATTTCAAATGCAATATGCCGTTCTCTATATAATCTGCCTATCACTATGGAGCAAAATGTAAAATTTGATTATTTATATATTACTGATCTTATAAAAATAGTAAATTGGTTTATTGAAAATACTCCTCAATTTCATCGTTATAATATTACAACAGGATGTTCGGTTTCTTTATTGGAATTGGCTGAAATAATCAAAGCGCAGTTTTTAGGAAAACCAGATATTATAATAAAAAAGGACGGATGGAAGGAATCTTATAGCGGATGTAATACAAGGATGATAAACGAATTGAAATATTTCTCTTTTTCTGATATAAGAGAAAATGTTGCTCAAATGATTTCATATTATAAAACACAGAAACATAAAATTAATCCTGAGAAACTTCTTTAATTAAGTAGGCTTATATTAGAATTTAAACGAAAGGCTTTTCCTGCCATGAATGAGGGTGTCCCAAAACTATGATTGATTAACGTCATAGAGAGGGGCATCCTCTTTTATGTTTCTGAAATACTAGTTTTTTATTAAAATCATCGAAAATGGCACTGGATACCTAT
>CAJTEW010000042.1:5122-11968 GCA_910575605.1 Lachnospiraceae bacterium | reverse complement strand
GTTTAAATGCCGGAGTGTAAGATTTTTGATTTTTCGCCATGCCTTTCATCTCCTTTGCTCTTTCATTTGATAGTATAGGTTGTTCCACTTTTCCTGTCCACATTTATATACTAACACCATAATTCAGGTTGCGCTCTTTATCAAAGACTTCCCCATTCCGGTCAACGCCCATCCGCATCAGCAGAAAAACCAGAAGTCCGAGTGCAAGAAGGCAAAGAAAAATCCCATATAAGTTATATGGGAACTGAGCCAGTGCATGAAGGCATGCCATCGGATGCAGGGAAGGAGCCTTTGGGTAAGAACCGTTACCGGCGAAGTTGCCGGCGCTGGTCCAGACCTTGTAATTACCGATAAATTGTGCAATATAGCCTCCGGCATATAAAATGCACAGGAAGATCGGGAGCGCGAAAATAAGTTTCCACCATTTACGGTTCATGTAAAAACTCCTTTCTGAATTTTGCCAGATCAATACTGGAGAAATGTACATTGCTGTCTATATATTTCTCCAAAACCGAAACCTGAAAATCAAAGCAGATCAGGTTCCCGGACATGCCAAATACATTTAGTCCTGTATTAAAACGGTTAATCCGCTGCATGTCAAAATCGTAGGCGAGCAGTGTGGGAACGCCGTCCGGAGTTACAGCATCGTATTCAAACCGAGTGTCATTCTGGCAAACTTTCAGATCGGAAAGCAGTAACTGGTTTAACCGTGCTGTCAGCTTTGGATTCATCAGCAGCTTTAATAGCAGTTCCCCTTCCGCATTACTGGGCAGAAAGTAGAAATTCGGGAAGGATGAATCCAGCATGAAAAGCCCGCGTTGTTTTCCGCCAGTACTCTTCAGAAGCTGAAATGCCATATCCATATCATTTCCGAATACAATAGCCCGGATGTCGGGCTGGCCGTTATAAAGACGGAGCTTCAGATAATGCTGTAGAAAAGCATTTAACCGCACCTCTGCCTGGTATTCCCATTTCATGAGACTGGAACCCGTATTGTAAATACAGTAAACGCAATGCGGAGCCATCAGGATTCCTATGCTTCGGGAATTTCGGATCTTTGTTGTTTCATCTCCCAGTTCTTTTATCTCCCTTGATGAATAAAAGCAAGGGATGTCCTGTAGGTTCATGTGCTCTTTCGGAAAGCTTTCACTGAAGAGCGGAGGTTTGTCATCTGCAAAGAATGGAATACCTGCATGGGAAAGGGTTACGTATGTCTGTGCCTTCTGATAAAGCCGGAGTCTTCTTTGCGGTTCGCTTCGGACTGCGTTGGTTTCCGAATTTCCTGTTAAATAGTATTGGAAACGGAGTGGGTTGTGGGAGAGGAGTAATTCTTTAGCCTGCTTTTTCAGACGGTAGCCGCGAAGCCGGTCTTTGTAGTGGAGCCTGATCAGTTTGTCGGCCTTTAACTCTGTGATTAGTTTTTCTGTGTATGCCGGGGTGTCAAATAATCTGGGGAGTTGGTTAGCCGGGAACTCTCCGCTTATCCCGATCATCTCCAAAAGTTTATATTTCTGTGTATCTGGTCTTAGCATAAATGTGTCACCTCAAAATAGATTTTTTAAAATAGTATTACCTTGGCAACATCTGCTTCGGTGAATTTCGTCCATTCTGAAAACAAAATGCGGGGAAATGAATGGATTCCCCCGCATTTTACCTGTATCGACGCGATTTTTTGAAAATTCACATATTTTCAGATATGGTAATTTTATGTTTTTCACGGTTCATAAGCCATTCAGGGAACCGCTTTTTCTCCATGATCGTTACAATGATCTGATCCGTCTCCCCCAACTCTGTTGTGTAATGACTGTCGCAATAAAGGCCACTGTCATCAAACAATACATAAGTTGAAATAACATCCAGTATCGTTTTCAGCTCCAGATTATCATAGTCTTTCACCCGGCGTTTCGGCAGGCTTTGGTCATAAACAAAACAGAAGCAGATGACACATTCTTTATAAGGTTCCACTTCATGGCCTTTGAGAAATTCCTTTAACGCAGCATGCAATGGATCCCGTAAGAACGCCATATTCGTATGAAGTCTCCGTTTGGGGAGAAGTCCGGGAAGCGTTGCAGAAAAAATTCTGTCTTCGTAGGAGATTTTGATTCCCAGCGCATCTGCAGCCTGTATCATATAAGTGGAATTACCTTTGAAATCTGTGAAAAGCACCAGGTTTCTTAACTGGCAGGCGATCCGCTCCGCCCGCAATGTGGCATTTGTGCTTAATTCCGTGTAATTAGCCCCGTATTTCACGATATCAGTGGATTTCAGGGCAAAAAGTGTGTTGTTCAGCAGAGCAACTTCATTCTCTACCTTCTGGATTCTTTGAAAAATAGTTGTTTTGTCCATAATTACCTCGTTTCTTTTGATTTTTGATAGTAGTTTACAGTTCCATCTGGGCTTACCAGACAGTAAGCGGTTACTCCGACAAGAGAAAGACGGGATGCCTGCTGTTCGGATTCCAGTATGACCAGCCGGTTTGCTTCATCTGCAGGAAGGCTGTTCAGGACATGGCTGATCAGAATTTCCTGCTCTAAGCCGACATAGATGACCTCATAGGCTTCATTTTTAGAGAAGAAATGGAGTTTTACCGGAAATTCTCCGCTGGTGTGATAGACAACTGCCTCTTTGAAGTCCAGAAGAACCCAGACGGCTGCAATCATGCCGTAATCCGGGGAATCAGAAGCTTCCGGGCTGTCACATAGTAGGTTTCTGTCCTGGTCATAGTAGATACGCGCCTGTTTGATCAGGCTTGTAATCAAGGATTTCAGGGAATCCCTGTTACGAATAAAAAACTGCAGTACCTGTTCGTACTGCAGCGCATGGTAGGTAGTAATGAGTTTTAGAAGACGCTCACCTTCCCCTCTGTAGATTTGGTTTCTTGATTTCATGACGTTCTCCTTTATTATGTGGATTGACAGGTCTCTGCATAGGCTGTACGTATTATATGCGTGTCATATACATATGACGTATGTACAGTATACGTCTACTTCTTATATTGTACTGGTTTTTAATAATGATATGCATAGTGTACGTATAGCCTATGTATCAGCCTGCTGTCAATAATCAGTTTACGGGTTACAATTACGGGAGTACGGAATCTGCCATTGATAATTCCTCCCGTGTGCTAAAAGTAAAAAACAGCACCCAGTAAAGGCGCTGTGAAAAGAGAAAACTTTAAGCAATACCATTTTAACACGTACAGATATACGGTTCAATCGCAAGACTGTGCCAATGACTGTCAATTCTGTGCCAATTCTAAATATCCCATAAATTTAGAAAGAAATTCGCACAAAAACAGCATAAAAAGTATGGTTTCTATCTTGAAACACGGCTGCGTGCAAATGCTGCTAGAACCTTTGGCGCATAGCGCTGGCTCATGTGAAGCTGTAAATGATTGACCAAAATAATAGTATCATCGCAAATGCTTTGGATTTTCTCCAAAGAGACAAGGCAGTTTTGCCGACATCTGATAAATCCATATGGTGCCAGAAATTTCAGTTCATCTGCCAAGGAGCCATATTTTTGGTATATCCCCTGTCCTGTATAGATTGTAATGGTATGTGTATGTATTTCCAGATAGTAAATATTATCAATTTTAATTCTGGTAACGGCCGCTTTTGTTTTGCAAATGTATTCTGCCTGTGTATTTGAATAAAGCTGCAGGGCCTTTTCTAACCCGGAAAATCCATGCTGGTCTAAGAAGGCAGTCAGAGAACAGCATAAAGATTCCTTTTGCGTTAATTCCTGTATCCAGTCCATGTTTACACATCCTTTTCAAGGTGTTCTATATATAAAGACAATTAAGTTGTCAAAAACTGACGGTATTTGAGGAAATTTAGGATATTTTTTTATAATGTGATGTAAAAGGTTACGGATATGATGTTTGAAATTTGGCATATACTGGAAAAAACTGTATAATTAGTATAAAATGAGGGGGGATAAGTATGAACAGAGGATAATTGATTGTTATCCGTTGAAAAACAAACTGAAATTAAAAGCAGGATAATATAAGATTATCCGCTGTTAACACCACTTAATAATATTAAATTGTTTAAAGGAAAAAGGCCAATACTGAAGATGAACCCAAAATATCTTTTAACCGTTATTGTACCGGTATATAATCTTGAGAACCATATAGAAAATTGTTTAGACTCATTAATAAATCAAAGTTTCGATGATTTACAAATCTTAATTATTGATGATGCATCTACTGATAAATCCTATAATATTTTAACCGCATATCGTGATAAAAACAAGAATATTACATTGTATAGGAATTCAATTAATAAGGGTGTATCATATTGCCGTAATTATGGCTTGTCATTGGTAGATACAAAATATACAGCATTTTTAGACGGTGATGATTGGATTGACAGTAACTGCTATGCAAAAGCAATTCATAAATTAGAGAAAGATAACCGCATTGATATTGCACTTTGGAATATTCAGACAGTATATAGTAAAAGTCAATATCTCAAACGTTATTTTTATGATGAGGAAAATATTGTTTCCAAATCATTTGCTTTAAAATTATTTACAAAATCTTTGAATTCAAATATATATATCAGTCCCTTATTAGGGAATAAAATAATACGGACAGAATTAGTCAACAAATATGGAATTCAATTCCATGGGTATTTTTACGAAGATGATATTTTTATTTTTAAATGCTTACTTTTTGCAAATCAAATTCAATTATTGCCAGATTCCAATCTATACTATTTTCAGCGAGATGACTCGGTTATGCATTCGTTTTCGGAAACAGTCATCATGGAATTGTTTGAAGTGTTTCCTGATTTTCGAAATTTTTTGATTACTAATAACCTATGGAACGGAAATGAACATTACTATTATTCATATTATGAAAAATGTATTAAAAATTTGCTAATCCTAATGCGAAATTCTGCCTCTACGGAACATGATGAAAGGAAGTATCTTTATAGAATATTTAAGCAATTTTACGAGAAAACCGATATCAAAGACTATATAAAATACTGCGATTTGAGATTATTCCCATTATAAGTACCGCTGGAAAATTCAGCGATACTTTTATTTTGAAAATGGAAAATCTTTTTGATACTTTTCTAAAAACTGATAGATATAAGTACTTTCTTCGGAACAATCCAATGCCGTTATAGCATTTTGAGCATGTTTAAATACGAAATTACCGCCCGGATTACAAATGCTATTATAATTCACGTCAAGCCATTTTAAAATTATAGGAATATCCTCAAATGCCCCTATTTTTCCTAATGCTTCCATTAAACTGGCTGCTGTATAAAGATTAGTTTCCCGATTTAATTGAATAACCAAATTTCCTCTTGCCTCATACAGACTTTTTTCACCAATAATGTCTGCCATATGTTCGCGAATATGACGATCAGTAGCAAAAACTGCATTCATTATTGCATTATTTATCTCTATATTTGATGTTGAAAGAAGCAATGCCTCAATGCTATATCTATTTAAATCGATATGTGTTGATTTTGATTGTGAAAAGTATTCAATAATCCAAGGAATAACTATATTAATTAGTTTTCCCTCTTTTGCAAATTCAAGCGCAATTGTTGTTCTGAACTTAACACAATCCGTTAAGTCAGGAAACACTTCTCTTGCATAAAGTAATTCATTTATTTTGGCAGATATAAAATTGCACTCAGTACATCCAATAAGAAGTCTAACTAATGATGATGTTATTATATCTATATGCTTACGGTTAAATTCATTCGTAATCATTTTAGGAATTATATTAATGTATTTTTCAACAAAAGATTCAATATCAACAGCATCGTTAAAAGAATATTCTTTATTTAATATTCTGCACATTAAAATGATTTCTTCCTTAGAAAAAGCATTTTCAAGCAAATCAACTAATATATTTCCATTATTATCCTTTGGTGAGATGATTTTATGAAAAGTCAGAGTTGACTCTAGTTCACTAAGATATTTTATATCTTCTAAAGTATTAAGAACTTTTTCTTTTAATAAGATTAAATTTTTCTTATCATATTCAATATAATTAATATGTCTGATATCAGAAGGAGCGGAAGTTGCTTTATCCTTAATTAAAATGGTATTTCGCGCTTCTTTATAGCAGTGTGCAATTCCTAATTCATAAAACACATTTGGGTTAAGTTTAGAAAGATCCACAATCACATATTGAGAAGTTAAAATTTCAATCATTATTTTACTCATAATTGCAGTACTTCCTGATACATTATCAACACGTACTGGTAGATATCCCTTATTAAGTAAAGATTCTTGAAGTACTCCATATACAAAATCAAATTCTTCAGAAAAGGGCATTATAAAAAAACATTTATTTTTCTCAACAAATATTTTATCATTTTTAAATTCTTTGGGATATGATTTATTGTAATTCATCAACCATGTATCTCCTTTGATATACATAATACTATTTCCTCTGGATATTATTAACAACGAATAATCTTATATTAGCCTGCTTTTTAATTCCAGTTTGTTTTTCAACGGATAACAATCAATTATCCTCTGTTCATACTTATCCCCCCTCATTTTATACTAATTATACAGTTTTTTCCAGTATATGCCAAATTTCAAACATCATATCCGTAACCTTTTACATCACATTATAAAAAAATATCCTAAATTTCCTCAAATACCGTCAGTTTTTGACAACTTAATTGTCTTTATATATAGAACACCTTGAAAAGGATGTGTAAACATGGACTGGATACAGGAATTAACGCAAAAGGAATCTTTATGCTGTTCTCTGACTGCCTTCTTAGACCAGCATGGATTTTCCGGGTTAGAAAAGGCCCTGCAGCTTTATTCAAATACACAGGCAGAATACATTTGCAAAACAAA
>CAJTEW010000042.1:0-5101 GCA_910575605.1 Lachnospiraceae bacterium | reverse complement strand
CACCGTCTAAAAATGCTGTATATTTTGTATCTACCAATGACAAGCCATAATTACGGCAATATGATACACCCTTATTAATTGAATTCCTATACAATGTAATATTCTTGTTTTTATCACGATATGCGGTTAAAATATTATAGGATTTATCAGTAGATGCATCATCAATAATTAAGATTTGTAAATCATCGAAACTTTGATTTATTAATGAGTCTAAACAATTTTCTATATGGTTCTCAAGATTATATACCGGTACAATAACGGTTAAAAGATATTTTGGGTTCATCTTCAGTATTGGCCTTTTTCCTTTAAACAATTTAATATTATTAAGTGGTGTTAACAGCGGATAATCTTATATTATCCTGCTTTTAATTTCAGTTTGTTTTTCAACGGATAACAATCAATTATCCATTGTTTAGATTGGAGTTAACGATTATAAGGTTACGATTTATTGCAAATTCCAGTAAAAAACGGGGGATATGTTCCGTACCAACGATGCGGAGCACCACACCCCTTTGCAGATAAATGCTTATTTCTTAGCCTGTTCCCGAAATAGATCAAAACATGATTTGAACGGAAACTGTGAGATGGTAATTGTGGAACTATGTCTTTCACGTCCGTCGATTACTTTAAACAGATCGTGGCATTTATCTAGATACAATTCCATGAGACCGAGGGCATCGATCGCAAGTAGATCAAGTTTGGATAGCGTAGTAACGTATTCCAGATAGGTTGACTTCTATCTGGTCTGCTCCAGTTCAAGCATGAGTATGTTTGTCCGGATATATGTACTGTTTTCAGCTGGCAAAGAGCAGAGATACACAAGGCATTGCTCAGGTGTGCTTTTCCACTGCTTGTCATCCCGGTAATCAGTAAGTTCCTGTTTTCATCAATCCAATGGCAGGTTGCCAGCCGTTCAACTGCAGTTGTGTTCAGTTTCCTTGCAGGGACATAAATGAAAAGCTAAATTTAGGATTAATTCGTCCTTTGAATGTTTAGGGATTACAGTCTTCAGGTTGTTTGGAACAAGATGTTTCAGAACAGCTCCATAGTATTTCAATGCATGGACAGCGCCGGCAATAAAACTTGGTAGTTTTCATCAGGATAGATATTTGCGTATACACGGCTGCTAAAGTCCAATGTTGTAGCAAACACATGAACCTTACGTATCTCGTCGGTTGCAGGATTAATCAGAAGTTCAAGTTGATTGTCGACCCAGTCGATATACATTCACTTTTCCGGAATCCGTTCGACATGAACAATACTGTAATCATAAGGTCATACATCTGGTCAGATAGGCTCTTATGAATAGCAGGCTGTCCTGCAAAGACTGGTGTGTTCGGAAAACGAGATTCCTAAATCGACTTTCGGCCATTGGATTCGGAGGCAAACTTGTAGAGATATCGCCTGTACTAGATTTTTTTTATAATGTGATGTAATGAACTACGGATATGATGTAAGAAATTTGTCATATACTGGAAAAAACTGTATAATTAATATAAAATAAGGGGAAGAGTACGAACAGAGGATAATTTATAGTTATCCAGCATCAGTTCTCAAAATCAAAGGAAAATGTATATGAACCAAACAATATTAATGAAACACAATCGAAAAATACGAAAAAACCGTCCGCTCATACCTGATGAGAATTTATGTGAAATATTCCAGACAGAAACATTACTTGAAGTCAGTCTGTCAAGAGGCCGATGTGCAAATGATGCCAGAGGAGCATGTATCATGTGCGATTATGGTGTGGCCGAAAAAAATCAAGATATTTCCTATTATATTAAAGAAATGAAAAATGCATTAGATAACTGCAATGCCAGAACAAATTGTTTAATGATTTGTACCAATGGAAGTATATTTGACGAAAATCAAATAGATCCGCAACTACTGGAACAAGCGATAGATTTAGCGGCTCAATGTAAAATTCCTCATATTGAATTTGAAACTTACTATAAGGATGTTACCAGAGAAAAATTGCACCTGCTTCAAAAAAAGCTGCATAATAAAAAAATAATTATTGCGCTCGGTCTTGAAACACTCAATCAAACATATCAGGATAATATTATTTTGAAAAATATTGATTTAGAGAAGTTCAAAGACACAATCACATTAATTAAAGAATATGATTTCCAAATTGAGCTTAACATAATGCTTGGTATGCCCTTTTTATCTACGTATGAACAGTTTGAAGATACTTGTCGTTCTCTTAGATGGGCTTTTCAGAATCAATGTCGTCCTGTATTATTTCCTATAAATATAAAGCCATACACTTTGCTGATGGAAATGTATAAAACAGGATATTATGAGCCAATCTCACATTGGCTGCTGTTATTGGTTCTTAACACTCTAACGGAAGAGCAGTTATCACAAATAGTGATAACATGGTACGGCAATCGGCTTGAAGATTATGGCTCTGCTGAACTTCATCCAATATTGCCCATATGCTGTGAAAAATGCAGATCGGCTTTGGAAGAATTTTATAATAATTTCACCGCTTCAAATTCAGGCAGAGAGCGAAAGAGAATTCTGAATACAACCTTAGCTATTCACAAATGTGATTGTAAAGATAACATAGAGCGAAAAATAAAAGACAAACATACACCCGGCTTTCATGTCCGTTACAATGATTATTTATCTTATTTATCTCGTATAGACAAGTAATGGAGGAACTATTATGATTAATCCTGTTTTTTGGATTGGATGCAGAGAAACAGAAATTTCCGACTGTAATCATTTTTTTGCCGGTTCTATTACAATATTTGGAAGTAATAAAAATAATAATTGCTCATTCGATAAAACAACTATGTTGCGATACGATTATAATCAAGAAAATTCTCAATGGAATATTTTTGTTGAGAAACAAATAGAGGAAATCTGTTTATTGTATCCTAATGCCCGGTTTATGCTCTATAGTCCAGAGGAGGTTTTCTTATATGGGAAAGAACTTCCAAAGCGTATTATTTGTCAAAATGAACAAACGCTTCTGGAATTACTGGCAAACAAGCATCGTACCAGAAACTGGCTATCGAACTGTGTACCGATTCTTCCATATTTAACCCGTATCGGTTCCGCTATTCATTATGGTCAAGTTTGTGAGGCATTCCCTAGATACACCGAATTTGTAGTTCAAGAAGTCTACTCTTGTGGAGGAAGTGGTACATATTTACTTTCATCTCCCGGAGATTTTCAACATTATATTGAAGCAGATAGTACATATTCTATATCGCCTTATATAAAAAACAGTGTCTCACCTAATATTCATATGATTATCTATGAAAATGAAGTGTTGCTTTTGCCGCCATCTGTTCAATTATTTTCATCGGGTTCAGACAGATTTCACTATCAGGGCGCGGATTTTGTTATGTATCGTCATCTGTCTGCTGAAATAAAAAAGAAAATAAATGATTATGCATATCGAATCGGTGAGCGTCTTAGATTTGCGGGTTATCGAGGAATATGCGGCGTGGATTTTCTCGTGGATGATGAAGAAGTATATTTAATGGAAATAAATGCCCGGTTTCAATCATCGACTTTTTTAATTAATATGTCTATGAAAAAAATGGGAATAAATTGTTCTATGCATGCACTGCATATGGACGCTTTTCTTAACCCGTCATGTACCTGTGAAGTGCCGCTGTTAGAGATTCCATACAGTTTCTGGAGTTATTCGTATAGTCCCCAAATTCATGAACAACTTCGATATCTTCATCATTTACATAAATCCAATAAAGAAGTCATACTTTGTGTGGATGATGAACTTGACTGGAATATGAAATTAGAACAGGGAACCTATCTATTCAAAAGTATATTTTATGGAAATATAGCAGCACTTTCACCAGAATTTAAATGCCGGATTCATTGTAATGTTAATCCTAAAAGCTTATGTGCTGATTTAGGTACCTGGAATTTTTCAAATGCTCATATATGGAAAATCATGTTACTAAATCGTGGGGTTCGTATCAGTAAAAATGCTTTAAAACACTCTTTTGATAAAGGCGGATTTAATTTTGAGGAATTTGAAGCAGTAGATATGCTTATAAACAAACAATTATACATCAGTGTTTCGTATGGAGCAAACCGTTCCGGACTTAGTCCTTTTGAGGTAGATATCAATACAGAAAAACAGTATCAATTATGTTTTATGGGACACTCAGTTGCAGATATAGATTTGCGCTATACCGACAGTATCGGAAAAAATGTCACTAAAAACGGTTTCTTGTACAGTGATATTGCTTATTTAGGAAATGACAGGCTCCGCATATACCATCGAAGCGGCTGCCATTATAAAGATAATAAAATCGGCTGCAAATTTTGCGATGTGGAGGCGACCGAAAAGAAATTCACTTTGGACGACATCAAAGAAGTGCTTGATGCATACGCCAAAGATACGAGGATAAGACACTATTTGATTGGCGGTGGCTCAGAAACTCCGGATTCTGATTTCCGTAATATTATTCAAATTGCGTCCCACATTAGAGATACTACGCATAAACCTATTTATGTAATGTCACTGCCGCCATTGAAAAGTTCTGTTCTGATTCAAATGAAGAACGCCGGTGTAACTGAGACTGCTTTTAATCTGGAAGTATTCGACCGGAAACTTGCACAGATATATATGCCAGGAAAAGGTGCAATAGCCCTTAATGTTTATCAGGCGGCGCTGGCAGAAGCGGTTCGTCTTTGGGGAAGTCGAGGAAGTGTCCGTACCATTTTTATTGTTGGATTGGAGCCAAAGGAAAGTCTTCTGGACGGCGTCAGATGGGCATGTAAAATGGGAGTTTCACCAATTTTATCTCTGTTTAAGCCGATTGAGGGAACGGAAATGTCACACCTGCTTCCCCCATCAGACGATGAAATCATTGATATTTATGAGAATACATTAAAAATATGTAATGAATATGGAGTGGAGTTGGGACCATCATGCCATTATTGCGAAGACAATACAATAAAGGTGTCAATGGAGTAAATAGTTTACAGGCATATCAGGACCTGTTGACAAACTAAAGAAAAATGACCTGTTGTATGGTATACTTATTGTATCCAATTACAGGAGGTCACTTTTTATGATGGGAAGGCAAAACGGGCAGATCCAGATGGT
>CAJTEW010000041.1 GCA_910575605.1 Lachnospiraceae bacterium | reverse complement strand
CAATGATCTTCCTTTCAGTGTTTGTGGGTTGGTAATAGTATTTACACAAAAAAGGGAGGTCATTGCTTTTTCTTATAAAAAAGTGATGTAATCCTTGAAAATATAAGGTTTGTAATAAAAAACATAGGGGTAGATTTGACACTACCTCTTATAGAAAAGAGGGAATCTAAATGAAAAATATAATTTTATTTATACTGATGGGTATTCTGACCACCATAGGATTGGCTGGCTGTGGTGTAGACCGGAGTGACAGAGGAAAAGATTTACAGTTACTTTCACAGATAGAAGTATATTCAAGTGATGGGCATTTGGTAAATACTATTTTGGATGAAGAAATTCTCAGCCAGTTTAATGATTTAGAATATACAGATATTTCGTCTGATACACATGCAGAGATGGATGCACTGGAGAGTACAATTGGAGACCTTAACGTAATATGCACAATTATTTCCTACAAGACACCAGTGGCTGCCTATAATGATGGAAGTTTAGAAAAATTAATGGAACTAACGGTATATGAAGACTCAAATATTATAAAAGAACAGATTGCCCCGGCAACAATAAAGGGAGGATATGTTCCCGAAGAATTTTTGACATTTTATGCTACTATATCAGATGAAGATAAAAATTTTATTCTGTCATTGATGGAATGAAACAAGTAATGAATACAAGCTGTTAAAAAATTCATTTCTTCAAACTTCTTTAAGGTATGTGACACAGTTGTCTTGGAATGGTTTCAGCGATTATCTAATACCCGGAAACTGGTAACCGGATTGCCGGTGTAGTTGCGGTAATATACAACGGAACCGGAATAGGAGCCTTGGATAGACAGATCGTACTTCACAACCTTCTTATTCTCCAAAAGCGAATATGTGATGTAATTCTGCTTCTGCAGGTACTCTAGAATCGAAACTGACTGATGCTGGAGCCGGCACCAAAACCATTTGCGCAGGTCCGCCAGGGCACAAGGCCACTCTCCAAGCTCGACAAAATAAGTCATAGTTTCTATACAGGGTAGGATGACCTGTGCGAAACTTTAAAGAAAAATATCGCAAATGCTTCGGGATGTAGAAGCCGCAGGTTCGAATCCTGCCACTCCGGTTTATCCTCCCATTTATGGGGGTATTTAATTAAGAAGAAAAAAAGCTGGCTGATTTTGGTTGAGATTATCTGGTGTATGCCATAATAATCATCGGTATCAAAAATTTTGTTTTTCCGCTTATATTTTATTGTTTTCCTTTGAGAGCATTTTCAACAGCCTTCTTGATGACGGTACTGGAATTTGTTGCACCAGAGATTGCGTCAACATCAATTTTCTGTTCACTAATTATTTTGTCTATAACTGTTTCTGCGGTTTTGCCACGCTCATGCTTATGCTCCAAGATGTTAATACTTACAACTTTTCCGTTTTCCACAGTAACTTCCACTTTAGCATATATAAATTTCACATCATATTCTCCGGTATAAATTCCGTCGGGAATATCAGCAGCGTTTATTTCATCAAAAGTGGTTTCCTTTACGGCTTGTTTATAATCAGCAACATTTTTTAAGTAAACTATTCCCCCGATTAGACCAACAATAAAAAGAGATAAGATAATAAGTAAAATAAATTTTTTTTGGAGTAATTTCATTTCTATCACCTCTCAATCTCAATGGAACGATACAGCAAATCAAAACCGTACTTTAAAAATTGATTTTTAGATAAGTGCATTACTTTTTCAATATAGTTTTCTTTATTTGCTGCCAGTTGAATAAGTCCTGACAGCATTCCCCAAAAATTAAAGATAGTAGGCATGATTTTTAAGTCGTCACGCAAATCACCTTTTTTCATACCAGATATTAAAAAATCCTTTAGCTTTTCATTTATTTCTTCCCCGATTTGATAAGTTTCTTTTTCTTCAGGTAAATAATTCTGGCTTTCAAAATTGATATTTATTTTATCTAACGCCATTTTGAAATAAAAAGGGAACTCTTCTTGGTACAGAACTAATCCTTGGCAAATTAAATCATATCTTGCTTTTGATTCCTTTTGCTGTTCCAACGCAGAAGTTATATAATTGTAAAGCTTTTTCATACTGTCTAATACTAAAAACCCGATAATTTCTTCCTTGTTTTCGAAATATACATATAAGGTTGCCTTACTATATCCAGCAAATTTTGCTATATCATTCATGGATGATGCCGTAATTCCCTTCTCCATAAATAATTTGGATGCAGCAGCAGCAATATTTTCTCTATGTACACTTTTGGGTTCTTTTTTCCTGCGAGCCATCTGTAGCCCTCCTTTTAATAATTAAACCTATGGTTTAATTATATTTTTATAATACGATTATGTCAATCATTTTTGCTTTATATTTATAAATAGTTTGCAATGATACTTTGTTTGAAATAGATATAGAACAAGATAGGTAAAGATAATAACTTCTGCATTCAGGATAAGTAGTGGGGGGCTTATGATACAGCTAATTTCGTCCATAGACGTTCTCAAGAATTATCTTTTGCATTTTACAAAAATTTTCACAACACCTCTTGACTTGGAGCTTACTTTAGGTTGTATGATGAATCAGACACAGAAAAATAAAATATAAAATCAGTGAAAACATATGCAGGATAGGAGGACTATAACAATGAGCAAGGTATTAGTATTGTATTTTAGTGCAAGCGGAGTAACAGCGAAGGTAGCAGAAGGACTGGCAAATGAAATAGGAGCAGAGCTATTTAAGATTGAACCAGAGGTTCCTTATACAGATGCAGATCTTAACTGGCGCAACAGCAGGAGCAGAAGCTCTGTTGAAATGAATGACAGGAGCAGCCGTCCGGCTATTGCCTCAAAGGTAGAGAACATGGAGCAGTATGATGTTGTATTCATTGGATTCCCAATATGGTGGTACAGAGAGCCGTCTATCATTGATACATTTATAGAGGCCTATGATTTTGGTGGGAAGAAGATTGTTCCATTTGCGACCTCCGGAGGAAGTTCTATCGGTGAATCTGGGAAGAATATACAGGCTCTGGCATCGGGCGCGAAAGTGGCGGGTGGAAGATGTTTCGCTGCAAATGTATCTGGTAAGGCGCTTGCTTGCTGGGCATCGGAGTGGCTATAAAATGGGGATAGTTAAAGAAATGACAATAAAAAGTGAGGATATTATCCTTCGTACTGCAGAGCTTTCTGACGCAGAGGAATTATTGGAAATATATGCGCCGTATGTAGAAAAAACAGCGGTAACATTTGAGTATGAGATTCCAGACATTAGGGAATTTAAGGAACGGATAAAGAAAACTCTAAAAAAATATCCGTATATTCTTGCAGAAGGTAACGGGGAGATTCTAGGATATGCTTATACGGGTCCCTTTGTAGGCCGTGCGGCCTATGACTGGGCAGTGGAAACAACCATCTATTTAAAAGAAGATAAGAGACGGATGGGGATTGGGAAGATGCTTTATGGAAAATTAGAAGAGATTTCAAAAGCACAGAATATTCTCAACATGTACGCCTGCATAGCCTGTCCAGAGAAAGAGGATCAGTATCTAAACGAGAATAGTGTGCAGTTTCACGAGCATCTGGGTTATAGTATCGCCGGAAAATTTCATAAGTGTGGATATAAGTTTGGGACGTGGTATAATATGGTTTGGATGGAGAAAATAATTGGAAAACACAAAGACATACCGAGGCCGGTAACTGCTTTCCCCTTTTTAATGAATTTATGGCAGAGGCTATAAGCCTCTGCGACAATGAGTAAATCTATCTATAAAGTAAAGCTTCTTTCTTTTCAAGAATTCCCTCACATGCCGCGCATGCAGGACAGTCACAGAATTTTGCACCGGAAGCTTTTACATCTTTGGCATGAGCCTGCACTTGCTTTGCCTTCTCTTCGCCAAATACCTGGGCGCCGGCTTCTGATCCGGCAAAAGAGATCAGCTTCTCAATCGGCATGATGTCCTCTTCCAATTCAGCAATCAGTATTTTTGCTGCATCAGCCTCCCTATCGGTTCCAACAGCCTCCAGCCAGTTCTGCCCGGCGTCCTTTGCCTCTGCGCAGCAGGTAGGCGCGCTGATAAGTTCCGTTACCTTTTCAATAATATACTCTTTTACATTTGCCTCCATTATAGTTTCTCCTTTCTTATGGAAATGTGATGTTTTAGATTCTCATGAATCCGGCCCAGCAGCATTTCACATTGCAGTATTTCCTCCCTTGAAAATCCGGCATAAAAGATTTCTGTCATCTGTTCAGAGACTGCCATATAGTCCTTTTCCAATCCTTTTGCTGTATCTGTCAGTGTAAGAAGTGTCTTGCGTCGGTCGGTTTTATCAGGAATCCGGCGGATTAGTCCTGCGTGCTCTATACGGTCAATCATACTTGTAAGCGTTGTTGCGGCAAGTCCTGTTCTGTCAGAAAGCTCCCTTAATGAGATGTGTTCCTTCTGCCAGAGAACGTAAAGAATCCGCCCCTGTGCTCCGTTGAATGTATCAATATTCTGATTAGCCAGAATACGTTCAAAGATTCTGTCACTTAACCGCTTGATTTGTGAAATGAGATTGCCTCCCTGAATATTCATAAAAAATCCTCCTTTATAGGATTGTACTATATAGTAATAAATTTGTAAAGATATAAATACTTACATAGAAAACAGATTATATGTTATAATACCATTGTTTACATCCCAAGAGTACTCTAGTAACATAATAGGAAAAGAGGTTCGATTATGAAGCCTAAATTAGAAGTATGCGTTGATTCTGTGGAATCTGCCCTGATTGCACAGGAGGGAGGAGCAGATTGTCTTGAAGTCTGCTCGAATCTGATTATTGGAGGGACAACTCCCGGAGTAAGTCAGTTTAAACAGATTCGGGATATATGCAGGATAAAGCTGAACGTTTTGGTACGTCCAAGATTCGGAGATTTTTTGTATACAGATGCAGAATTTCAGATGATAAAGGAAGATATTATGATGTTTCGTGAGCTGGGGGCAGACGGGGTGGTAGCTGGATGTCTGAAAGCAGACGGAACACTGGATATAAAGTGGATGGAGGAGATTAGAAAGAGTGCGGGGCCAATAAAGCTTACGCTGCACAGGGCATTTGACGTATGCAGAGACCCTTATGATGCTTTGGAAGCTGCGGTACAGCTGGGTGTTGATACAATTCTCACCTCAGGTCAGGCATCTGTATGTACAGAAGGGATAGATGTCCTTATGAGGCTGGTTTCGCAGGCAGGAGGACGGATTGAAATTATGGCAGGCAGTGGGGTGAACGCAGAGGTTATCCGGCAGATGTCAGGGAAAATACATGCATTAAGCTATCATATGTCCGGGAAACAAATGATAGACAGCGGCATGACTTACCGGAAGCAGGGTATCAACATGGGACTTCCAGGATTCAGTGAATATGGTATTTTAAGAACAGACAAAGAAGAGATAGAAAAGGCGAGGCAGGCCTGCAGGCGGTGCTGATACGGCATTTAATCAGATAATCTACAGGTGACATTGCAATATTTGCATTAAAATACCGGATGGCGGTATTGCTACTGTTTACACAGAACTCTGTATTTATTGCAGAGCCTGTAAGAAAATGACTGAGGAGACGGAAATATGAATAATAAATACAAAAAAACAATTTATGCATGCTTTACAGGATATATTGTTCAGGCTATTGTCAACAATTTTGTACCCTTACTGTTTCTGACCTTTGAGAGCACATATAATATTCCCCTCAGCCGAATTACCATATTAATTACACTTAATTTTGGAATTCAGCTTTTGGTAGATTTGCTGTCAGCAGGCTTTGTGGATAAGATTGGCTATCGGGTGTCTATTATGAGCGCACATATCTTTTCAGCCGCAGGACTTTTAGGGCTGGCCTTTTTGCCGGAACTTTTTCCAGATGCATATGCTGGGCTTTTGGTTTCAGTTATTATATATGCTCTTGGAGGAGGACTTCTAGAAGTGCTGGTAAGCCCTATTGTGGAGAGCTGTCCCACGGAAAACAAGGAAAAGGCAATGAGCCTTCTGCACTCCTTTTACTGTTGGGGACATGTGGGAGTCGTGTTGTTTTCCACCTTGTTTTTTAAAGCCTTTGGAATTGGAAACTGGAAAATACTGACCTGTATCTGGGTCATTGTACCAGTAGTTAATACATTTATTTTTGCTAAAACACCAATCGCTTCCCTTATGGAGGAGGGAGAGAAAGGAATGTCCATCCTGGAGCTTTGTAAAACAAAGGTTTTTTGGATTCTTATGCTTATGATGACGTGTGCAGGCGCCAGCGAGCAGTCTGTAAGCCAGTGGGCATCAACCTTTGCTGAGCGCGGGCTGGGGGTTGGAAAAACAGTAGGAGATCTGGCAGGGCCAATGGCATTTGCTATTTTAATGGGCAGTGCAAGGGCATTTTATGGAAAATTTGGGGACAGGATTAATCTGGACCATTTTATGGCAGGGAGTGGAATTCTTTGTGTAATATCTTACCTGTGCATTTCCCTTTCACCGTCTCCAGTTATATCCCTTGCGGGTTGTGCCGTCTGCGGCTTATCTGTAGGAATTATGTGGCCTGGGAGCTTCAGCAAGGCATCTGCAATGCTGAGAAACGGAGGAACGGCTTTGTTTGCATTGCTGGCACTGGCCGGGGACCTGGGTTGTTCCGGGGGACCTACGCTGGTGGGATATATTTCAAGTATGGCAGCAGATGATTTAAAAAAGGGAATTCTGGCAGCGGTAATTTTCCCATTGCTGCTGGCAGGAGGAGTATTTTTGTTGAAGGATACGAAAAGGATTTCATAAGAAAACAGAAAAGAGCCGCGAATAATTCTTCCTTGCCTCCTATGTATTACCTCTGTATAATAAGAAAAAAAGGAGTGATAAAGATATGGCAGACATTGCAAATATATACACAGCAGACAAATACCGCTATGAAACTATGACCTACAACAGAGTAGGAAGGAGCGGTCTTAAGTTCCCAGCAGTTTCTTTGGGGCTCTGGCACAATTTTGGCTCAAGGGATAATTATGATAACATGAAGGAAATGTGCAGAATTGCATTTGACTGTGGAATTACCCAGTTCGATATTGCAAATAATTACGGCCCTGTATATGGCAGTGCAGAGACAAGCTTTGGGAGGATTCTTACAGAGGATTTCCGCCCGTATCGTGACGAGCTTGTGATTACCACAAAGGCTGGATATGATATGTGGGACGGTCCGTATGGTGACCATGGAAGCAGAAAATATTTGATAGCAAGCCTTGATCAGAGCCTGAAACGCCTGAAGCTTGATTATGTAGATGTTTTTTACCATCACCGTATGGACAAGGAAACGCCGCTGGAGGAAACTATGACAGCCCTTGCGGATATTGTAAGAAGTGGAAAGGCACTTTATGCGGGAGTTTCGAATTACGACAAGGAGTATACAGAAAAAGCTGCAGCACTTTTAAAAGAGCAGCACTGTCCGTTTATTGTGAATCAGAGGCGGTATTCTATTTTTGACAGGAAGATTGAGGATGATGGGGTAAAGGCGTACTGTAAAGAGGCTGGTTTGGGGATCATTGCCTTCAGTCCGCTTGCTCAAGGGATGCTGTCAGATAAATATCTGCAAGGAATCCCGGCGGACAGTAGGATTGCAAGAGATAACCGATTCCTTCATGAAAGTGATTTGACAAAGACAAGACTTGCTCAGATTGAACAGCTGAATAACCTTGCCAGAAAGCGCGGACAGACACTTGCCCAGATGGCCCTTTCATGGGTTCTTAAGGATGATGAAGTGTGCTCCGTATTAATCGGCGCTTCAAAGCCTTCACAGATAACTGAAAATATAGCGGCAATACATCATACAGATTTTACACAGGAAGAGCTAAATATGATTGAAAAAATCTGTGGGAGGTTAGATGTATGATTTACGAAGACGAAAAAGATTATATTATGCGCATGATTAAGGAGATGGTGATAGTTCTTTTTTCCTTGATGCTCGGGAAGAAATATACAAAAGTGGAGTCTGAACTGGCAAATAAATATTCAGTTTCTGGTATGAGCCTGGACGACTTTAAAGCTATGGCAGACAAAGGGGAAATTAATGAAGCAGAGAACCAGCTCCTTGAAAATATCAATTATGGAAATAAAGAGGAATTAGAAGCAGCTATTCTATTTTACGAATACATAAGTGAAAAAGAAGACGATTTTTTAAAACAGCATAACTATTCCGTAGAAGAAGCATTTGATGGACTGAAGAGACTTGCAGAAAAGGCCGGGTATGGCCAGTTGGGGACGGAGTAAAATTAAAAAGTGCCTGTCCCCATGTGAGTTGGGGACAGGCACTTTTTAATTTTACCCCGTCCCCAACCTCAGTCCCCAACCTCAATTGTTTTCAATCATATTAAAATTTTACGGACATGTGAACCTAAATTGTGATACAATAGTAACCGAAAGAAAATAAATGCTGCTATACATACAGGACTATACAGTAAAAGTAAAGTCTGTAAGAACATGTAAATTCAGCCAGGAGGAAACGTACGCCTTTTAACCGAAGGTGAATTTGTAATGTCTGAATTTCGTTACTGTGGCACCCGCGGGGTAAACAGTAATAATTAAGTTACACAGGAGTAATTCAAATGAGGGTAGGAATATTTGATTCAGGAATAGGAGGCTTATCCGTTCTTCATCAGGCGCTTCGCAGGATACCGGAGGCAGAGTTTATTTACTATGCCGATGAGGAGCATGTGCCATACGGAGAGAAGACGGAAAAGCAGATTAAAGGGTATATTAACGAGATTATTAAGTTTATGCTGAAAAAACAGGTGGATGCCATTGTGATTGCTTGTAATACGGCCACCAGCGTTGCTACAAAGGAATACAGAAGCAAATTTCCGGTGCCGATTATTGGTATGGAGCCTGCGGTGAAGCAGGCGGTTGAGCTTTATGGGCATCTTCCAGGGAGAATTCTTGTGGCAGCCACTCCGGTAACAATTGCGGGGGATAAGCTTCATCATCTGTTAGAGAAGGTGGACAGGGAGGATAAGGTAGATCTGGCGGCGCTGCCGGGTCTGGTTCGTTTTGCAGAAAAAGGTGATTTTGATACGGAAGAAATTATGAAATACCTCACAAAGGAACTTAAGCATTATCCTCTTCATAAATATAAGGCATTCGTGCTTGGATGTACGCACTTCAATTATTTTATGGCATATTATAAAAGAATATTTTCAGAAAATGTTAAATTTATAGACGGAAATGCAGGGACCATCCGCCAGCTTTTAAGGAAGCTTGAGTACACCGGGGGAGAATCTTGTAATACATTGGCGGATACTGCTTCTTACAATGGGGATGACGGAAAGGTAACATTTTATTTTTCAGGGAAACCAGTTACTGCAGGAGATAGAAAACGTATCAAGGCTTATATGGAACAGCTTGACAGGCTGGATTCTATATAAATAAAAAGTATTATAATTAGGAGGTTTGAGGAGAATGAGATATCAAATACAAGGAGAGACGCTTCCGGTAGTTATCTGTGAGCTGGAAGGCGGCGAAAAGATGATAACAGAAGGAGGAGCTATGTCATGGATGTCGCCCAACATGCTGATGGAGACAACCAGTAACGGCGGAATCGGGAAGGCATTCGGCAGGGCATTTTCAGGAGAGAAAATGTTCCAGAATGTTTACACCGCCCAGGGAGGCCCGGGAATGATTGCATTTGCATCAAGCTTTCCCGGTTCTATCAAGGCGTTTCAGATTGTTCCGGGACAGGATATGATTTTTCAGAAAAAAGCATTTCTTGCATCAGAGGCCGGAGTTCAGCTTTCTGTGCATTTTCGCAAGAAATTGGGCACCGGCTTGTTTGGTGGCGAGGGCTTTATTATGCAGAGGATAAGCGGACAGGGAACAGTATTTGCAGAATTTGATGGCCATATTGTAGAATACGAGCTTCAGCCGGGCCAGCAGATTGTGATAGATACAGGCCATCTTGCAGCAATGACTGCATCCTGCAGCATGGATATCCGGAGCGTGCCGGGCGTGAAAAACATGCTGTTTGGCGGCGAGGGAATTTTTAATACCGTGATTACTGGTCCGGGCCATGTATGGCTTCAGACAATGCCGATCAGCAATGTAGCAGGAGCAATCAGACCATACATACCGACATCATCATAAGAAGAGCTGGGGACGGGGTAAAATTAAAAAGTGCCTGTCCCCAACTCACATGGGGACAGGCACTTTTTAATTTTACCCCGTCCCCTAATAAACAAAGGAGGAAGGGTAGTGAAAGGAGAGACCGCCGGAACCATCCGGCGTGCAGAGAGATTTCAGATTATATTGATCGGTGAGGGATTGATTGTAGGAGGAATTGCCGGCCTTGTTGTTTTACTATACCGGATATTGTTAGAAAGCGCGGGAGAGTGGTTGAATAAGATTCTGGCATATGCGAAGGAAAGTACTTTTCGCATGGCAGGGTGGTTTGTGGTACTTATGTTCCTTGCATGGGTGACAGCTAAGCTTGTAACCTTTGAACCTATGATATCAGGGAGCGGAATTCCTCAGCTTGAAGGTGAGATGACAGGAAAGCTCGAGCAAAAATGGTGGCGTGTACTTCCGGCAAAGTTTTTTGGCGGTTTCCTATGCCTTTTAGGGGGGCTTGCACTTGGCAGGGAGGGCCCGTCTATTCAGCTTGGAGCAATGGTTGGAAAGAGTGTGTCAAATGGTTTGGACAGGGGGAAAACAGAAGAAAAGTTCCTGCTGACCTGCGGGGCAAGTGCCGGGCTTGCTGCAGCCTTTCATGCCCCTCTTGCCGGCGTTATGTTTTCTTTGGAAGAGGTACATAAGAACTTTTCCGTGTCCGTGCTGGTATCAGTCATGACAGCGTCCCTTACGGCAGATTTTATATCTTCTACTGTAATTGGAACAGAATCTGTGTTCCAGTTTCAAATCATAAAGGTCCTTCCGCCGGAATACTATGGCATGATTGTGGGGCTCGGTATTTTGCTGGGAGTACTGGGAGCATTTTACAACTGGTTTACTTTAAAGGTTCAGGAGCTGTATAATAAGGCCTCTTTTTTAAATACAACCACAAAGCTGATGATTCCTTTTTTCTGTGCTGGAATACTTGGATTTACAGTACCAGAGCTTCTTGGAAGCGGGCATGCCCTGCTTGAATATCTGACAGCTAAGGATGTAATGCTTAAGGTAGTATTTTTTATACTGATTGGACGGTTTATTTTTTCAGCCGTAAGCTTCGGCTCTGGGGCACCGGGCGGTATTTTTTTCCCGCTCCTCGTTCTGGGAGGATTTATTGGAGGGGCATTTGCCACAGTGGCAGTCCAATATTTCGGATTGGACATAATTTTTATAAATAACTTTGTAGTGCTTGCGATGGCAGGATATTTTTCCGCAATTGTGCGTGCGCCCCTTACGGGTATTATTCTTATATATGAAATGACGGGATCTACCAGCCAGATGCTGTCCCTGTCTATTGTTTCAATTACGTCATATGTGGCTGCCACCCTTCTTAGGTCAAAACCCATCTATGAAAGCCTTCTGGAGCGGCTGCTTATAAAACAGGGACAGAAGCCTGCACAGGAGCGCGGACAAAAGGTACTTGCGAATTTTACTGTTCAAGAAGGTTCCGGGCTTACGGATGCAGCAGTCAGTGAGGTTGCATGGCCGGAAAACTGTCTGCTTGTTGCAATCCAGAGGGGTTCAGAGGAAATCATTCCTAGAGGCCGGACAAAGCTTTTTGCAGGGGACGTTATTGTAACGATGACGGATGAGAGGGATATGGCACGTGTGTATGATAAAATGACTGTATTATGTAAGGAGATGACAGGATGAGATTAACAATACTTGGAACAGGAAATGCTATGGCAGTAGAGTGTTATAATACCTGCTTTGCACTTTCCGAAGGAGGAAAACATTTTCTGGTAGATACCGGAGGCGGCAACCGGATACTTAAAGTTTTAAAGGATGCTGATATTGCTGTGGAGGATATTCACGATATATTCATTACCCATGAGCATATTGATCATCTTCTTGGAATTGTTTGGATGATACGTGTAATCGGAACAAAGATGAATCAGGGAAAATATGACGGTGAACTTCGCATCTACTGCCACAGCGGGCTTGTGGATACGATTCAGACAATTGCAAATCTTACAATCCAAAAAAAGGTATGTAAGCATATGGGCGGACGGATTCGTTTTATTGCCCTTGAGCATGGAGACAAGGCAGAGATACTTGGAAGCAGCGTAACATTTTTTGATATTTATTCTACAAAAGCAAAACAATTCGGCTTTACAATGGATTTGCCGGCAGGCATATGTGGGGAGATAGAAGGTGAAGCATCACAGAAAGATACTGTGCAGAAGAAAAAAATAAAGTTCACGTGCGCAGGCGACGAGCCCTATAATGAAAGAGATTACGAGTTTATAAAAGGAAGCAGCTGGCTTATGCATGAGGCATTTTGCCTGTACGGTGAGGCAGAGGAATTCAAACCCTATGAAAAGCATCACAGTACTGTCAGGGAAGCATGTCAAGTGGCAGAAAGCCTTAAGGTTCCTAATCTGATTCTTTATCACACAGAAGAAAAGAATCTGAAAAGGCGGAAAGAACTGTATACAGAAGAAGGAAAAGCATATTATTCGGGAAATCTGTATGTGCCGGAGGACTTAGAGGTATTTGAGCTATAGAAGGGGACAGGGAAAAACGAATCTGGGACGGGGTTTTTTTCAAAAAACCCCGTCCCAGATTC
>CAJTEW010000040.1 GCA_910575605.1 Lachnospiraceae bacterium | reverse complement strand
GGATAAAAACTATCTATACATAAGGTACAGTGTGAACCTGGCATTTGACAGCCTCCTCATCTCGTTTGATATGTTAAGTATACTACATATTTGATAATATAGGAAGCTACAAAACGGATAATTACGGAAGAACCCATCTGTGGATATACCTTTAAAAAGCTGATAATTTGTATATACGAGGCAGTCTTCGAATGTGCTTGCAATAGCCTCTTTATCAGTGCCATTATAGTCAATAGCAACCGGAGTTTGGTATGCAACCCGGATAGAGTATTTGTATGGCGTTTCCTTAATTATTTCTTTCTTTGCAGAAGGAATCTCCAAAAGCTTGTCCAAATCTTTTTCCTTAACGAGCCATTTAGCAATTGTATAGTTGCTGCTAATAAGACCTTTTCCACGTTCTGGGCAAGCCGCTTTATGATGTCCTTCTTTTTCCGCTGAATCCATGTCTGCAATAACGAGCGTAGGTATACATAGCTTTTCAATCAATGAATTGAGGCGATGCGAGTGACGACCATTTATGCTGAGTATCGATATATATCTTTGATACAGCTTGGGATATTTGTTTCGTATGAAATGTGGCAATAGCATATTCTCCGCCGAACCCTCGACCAGAATCGCAGCATCAGCAAAGAACAAATCGCAATGTGTTGCTTGCAAGTAGCGCGTAACAAATTTATCGGTTTCATCTTCCTTCCCGAATACATCGGAAAGATTTATTACCTTTGATGTTGCAATTGTGCTTTCCGAACCTTCCGATAACCGTTTGAAGTAACGCAAATCTGCAAAATCGGTTTCTCGGGCGACGTGGCTTGAATGAGTGCTAATTACTAACTGTGTAGCAAAATTCTCGTTCTCTTTTATAAATTTATGATTTGTTAAAACATCATACGCTTTACGGATAAATACCTGCTGAACCTGTACGTGGAGATGTGCTTCCGGTTCTTCAACCAAAACTAAATGCAGCGGATCTATCGCCCGGTCAGAATCTTTCTTTTCCTGTTTAGCTTTTCCCTCATGCATCCAGTCGTCCCTGAAACGCATTAAATCAAAGACCATAGAAATAAGATTCTGATAACCAAGGCCGTTGTATTTCTCCGGTAATTTTAGGCTGTCATCACTTTTACTAAGGGCGTATTGTACGGCAGCATCATGCTTTAAAGTCTCACCCGTAGACATTTTTGTAGCAATTGTGAGTTTGGGATCTGCTATTCCAGGGTATCCCAACCCCTCCAACTCATGAATTGCCGGTTCAAATTTTATTGCAAGGTTTCTGTCAAATGCTTTCCTCGCTTCCTCGGTAGCCTGCAAAATATCTAAATCCTCTGGGGAAGGAGATTTTTCTGGATCCAGGTGCTTGTCATAATAGCTACGCATTTGTTCAGATAACTGTTTTTTAGTCCCCTCGGTTCTATCTACATTGTCTGGGTCTGCAAATCCTCGCTGTGCATCAATCATGTCTACTTTTATGATTCCTTTTAGCGGATTATCAGTAAAACATTCCATTTCGAAAGGCGTTGTCTGCGGCTCATCTGCTTCTGCTTTTGCTGGATCCAAAATAAATATCTTAATCGAAAAATATGTATTAAGATTCTTCTCTAGGAATTCGCATAGGTTTTTCGGATATAATCTTATTTCAACTTTTTCTTTTGCTTTTTCAGTTTTACGTGCCACAGAATGTGCCTCTTTATATTCTGAAAATAGTTTAGAAATATCTTTCGGCAAAAAGACCAGTCTAACGCCTAATTTGCCTCCGCGCCATTTCAATGTTGGAATAATGCCAGCCACATAGTGTATTTCGTTCCGCGAAACATCAAGCCATATATCCATTTTAGGAACAAACGGTTCCCATTCTGCCAAGTCAACAGGTTCTTCGCATCCTTCTTGTATCCGTCTATCTCCAATCTGATTGATATCTGAACGTTTTGATATGGTTATATCGTTAAAAGTAAAACTCCTATCTGCAAGGAATTTGCCAAGAGCATCCATAGCGGATGTTTTTCCACTATTATTTGCACCAACGAAAAGCGTGGTCTTTTTACTGAAATCTATATGGCACTGTAAAAGTTTTCGAAAGTTTTGGATATTTATCGCCAGTATTCTCATACTCTACCTCCGCATTTTACCAACAATTATTTTTGTTAATTATGACATAAACGTGACAGGGCACAATATGAAAAGAGGTGCACGCTTATTAAATCTTATACCGTCTCCTGAAATTGCAATGTATTCTACAAGAGAATTTGTTTCTTCTAAAATCGTATACACATAACAATTTTTTATGACCAGCGTTGGCTCTCCACCAGCGCCAATCTACAATTATTCGTCCAACATTAGTTTTCCCGCTTTTGCTTTCGCCTTTAATCGGGCAAGTTGTTCTTTTTCAACCTGTTGAATGCTTTTTTCTGGTGTCGGTAAATCTTCCGGCATTGTACCACCTATTTTCTCAATAGCTCCTCTCACTTCTTTCCCAACCTTATAATGAGTAGCTGTTGCCGCCTTTGCACCAGTGATCTCATCTTTCCGTAGTTTTTCTTCCGTCTGTGATATTCTGAACAAATTAGCAATAAGCTCCGTACTGCCCATATAATCAAGAATTTTTTGCCCTACATCCAAGCCTTTTTTCTTGTGTATATCATCAACATCCAGTCCTCCATATAAACCCATGTATCCGGCATTCTGAAAAATCGCAAATTCTTCATTCGTAATAACTCCTGCGTCATGTGCTGTTTCTGCAAGAAGTTGATTCCACTGTTTAATATCTCCACGCACTACCAAACGTCTTCTGTCTTCGTCCAATTCGTTAAAATGATCTACCACTTCCTGTCGATATGTTTGAATGGCAAAATATGTCTGTCCTAAAGCTATCACTTCTTTTCTTGGATCACCGTTCTGTACAATCAAATAACAAGCATAACGAGTAAGCTCATAATCTTTAACAGGCTTACTCGTTGCACCGGCACTTACGATTTTCCTGACCTCAGGAAAATCGTCCGCAATAATATGACCGCTGTTTTCACAAGCAATCATGGCACGCTTAATCACCTTATGAAAATTTTCCCATTTATTGTACTCTAACGCTGGTGCCAGTTCTCTGGCTGACCAAAATTCGCTGCCATCTTTCCTGATATGTTTTATATCTTCAAATCTTTTGTATTCTTTAGCTTTTAATTTACTCATAATACGTTCCTCTTTGATTACATTCTAAATAATAATTTGCTTTATTGAATACATAATATTTAACAGCCGTTCATTCCCACAACTCCAGTTCTTCATTTGTATAATTTTCTTCTCCGTTTTTTATACCTTCTTGTGCTTTATTATAATCCTTTGAACTTGTGGGAAATTGAGAACCTATTTTATTTGCTTGGCTTATTTCACCACGAATCTTTTCAGCTTTTTCTACAATTTCCTGATTTGACAATGCTCCATCCTTTATAAAATTTAACGTAAGATTAATATTTTTACTGATTTCCAAATACATATCTGCAACTTTTGCATTGCCTTGTGCTTCATTTTCAAAATCACCAATTTTCTGAACACTCGCCAATACAGTTGCAATAATGGTAAACACAAGAGCTAGTATCTCGGCTATTTTACTGCCTTCTCCCAAAACCACTTTTAACAAAGTTGTTCCAGTAATTGCATTTAAAACAATCTGAATGATTGACATCCATTTATAATATCTACGTTTTCTATCTGCAGCATTATAATGTTTTTTCTTCTCATAAATTGCATCTGTTTTAAATTGTTTTAATTGCTTAATTACGTTTTCCATTTTTCGCCTTTCTGTTGCATTCCCTTTCAATTTCAAATAAAATTGCTCTACATTCATCTTGTAACGCTGCATTCATTACTTTTTTCAAAATCTCTCCATGACAATTTCTTATCCTTTTACCGCTTCCGCACGGACATAACAGATGTCCTCTATATGACGACTGCACTACAAATAACATAATATCCAAAACTTGTTTCCAATCATCCACCTGAAACAAATCTTTCAAATATTCTAAATTCCCCATTGTACCATGCGATCGTTCTCCATATGGATATACACCATATTCCTCGTAAAACCGATACGTATATAAATATGGAATCACATATTTTTCTATGAATGAACATATATCTGTATCTTGAGAAAAAAACATCCTCAATTCCAAGTCAGAAGCCAAACAAAATTGTCCGTTTGTATATTGATGTGGATAATATTCATCAATACAATTTGATAACTCCCTTACCCTGGGAAATACCAAGGGAAAAGCCCCTGGCACTACGATTTCCAAATCAAATTTTCCTGTCATACGAATCTCATCGTAAACATGGTTTAAAATGAATTCTCCTGAAAAAAATTTCAATATCATGATTCTCAATTCCCATAAATCATTTTCTCCATGGCTTGGGTGTATTTGCAATGATAACTGGCGTAACGCTAGCATACTCTTTCAAATTAATGTTCTTTTTTACATAATCCCTTCCGAAATTATTTTCAAGCAGTGCTACGAAATCATTGTCTTCAATCTGCAGAGAATCTAGAAAATCTTTTTTCATTACCATTACCCATTTAAAAAACAATTCTGCTTTCTCTGGATTATCATTCCAAGAATCTGCCAGATTGTCTTTAGGATTTACCGGATTCATAATAAACCATTTGCCATTGGTCTTTCGAATAATATTTTTGGTTTCGTATTGCCTGGAAAACTCTTCTTCTGTCAGTATTTGATTACGGGAATAAATCTCAAAATCATTAACTATTTCCTGAAGTAATTCAAACACATTCAAAGATGAATCTATTTCCTTTGCAATTTCTGCACAAATAGTTGTTATTATTGCAGATGTTGGTTTGAAATTCTCTTTTCTAATTCTACAGTAATACACATCTCTATGATGCTTTAAAATCTGTATAACTCGTTGTAACGATGAGCGTTCCAAGCCTTCTGGGATTTCTTCTATACTATTATAAACAGTTCTACTTTTCTCAAAAAGAACCCTTCTTTTATTCTGGCGATCATATTCTAAAAATGGTTTGTTTATTGACTCAAACCAATGCTTATAGGCTCTTGGATTACTCGTAAGCCAAAAGTAATTTTGATTCTTTTTATCAGTAATTGCAACCGCAAGTTCAGCGTCTTCTTGGGACAATCCGTTATTTACCATTGATTGAACTATTACATCAGATTCTGAAACACCCGGAACAATATCAATATTAAATCCTATCCCATTAACTTCTGCATACTCCAATGTCCAACACTTATCCCATTCAACATTTTGAAGCTTATCTTTGTATACTTCTGATTTGCAAAGAGTTTCTTTTACAACATTCTTCACATATTTTGCAGTCGTCTCTTCCTTCTGGTCACCAAGGCAACAAATAAAATCCAAATCATAATCTGCTTCTTTGGATTCTCTATATGGACGAACTACCGTACCCAAGCTAAAAGAGCCCTGCGGGAAAATATCACAGACAAGCCCTTGATCTTGCAGATATGTACCAACCGCCTTATATTTTTCTGTTGCATTTTTGTACATTGTTGGAGAAGTATCCAACCCTTCAATCAATTTTAATATATCTTGTTGTCTCAGTTCTTTTTTTCTCATCTATTTTTTCCTTTCATTTTCTATGATATTTTATTTATAATAAAACAAAAATGACCTATTTGTGAACGAATCGAACTTCTGTTTCGGATTGCGAACAGGATTAATAGATGATATACTGGCTTTAGGGAAAATTGTTAATCATCTATTGGTCATTAGCAATATTTAGGATTGAGTTGGCGCTCAATCCTCTTTTTTTGCCAAATCCTGTGCAAGAATTTTATGCTTTTTGATAACCACCACCTCATTTATTCCCGAAGAATATTTAATAAATCATAGTAAAAATAAGTTCTATTCCTACTCTTATCATCTGTGTATAATATCTCAGCATTTACCAAAATGTTAAGGTATCTATTAATTGTTGCCGGAGGAATATCTGAACACTGAGCAACGGTTGCTGCATTTACAATCGGATATTTGTAAAGCAAATTGATAAGTGTTCTCATATTTCCCGTGCGAACTAAACCTGATGTTTTTTCTAAATCTCTTTCATATAGCAAATTAATATCAGATATCATGCGTATATATTTATCACACTGATTTTTTACTGTAATTAAAAAGAACTTTATCCATTCAGACCATTCATTTTTATTTCTGATATTGTTCAACAAATTATAATACCTCAACTTGTCTCTTTCGAGTGCTTCACTGACAAAAAAACATGGCATATTAATTTGATCAACATAATATAAATACAATGGAATCAAAATTCTTCCCACACGACCATTACCATCCATAAATGGATGAATTGTTTCAAATTGTGCATGGATAATCGCAATCCTCACTAAAGAACGGTATTTATCCTGCGGGTTTTTTATGTAATCAATCAAATTGTCTATCAGCACTTCAACCATCTCTGGTTCTGGGGGAGTATATGTAATTTCCCTTTTTCCTCCCATAGTACCAATATAATTTTGATGTGTTCTAAATATTCCCACCTGATCTGTTTGCTTTCTGACTTTACCGCCCAACAATATTTTATGTAAATCCAAGATAAAATCTTTATCAAAGTCTCCCTTTTTTAAATAGCGATATCCATATTCCGTTGCCGAATCATAATTAAGCACTTCTTGGATATCACCATCTTTTTTATCCGGCATTACCCTATTTACCAAAACACCATCTAAAGTGGCCTGTGTACCTTCAATCATAGAAGAAGCTAATGCCTCCTTTTGTTGCAAAGTTGGCAAAAACCATGATCTATCTAATTTACTATCTTTAATTTTTTCTTTATAAACCTCCAATTTTGTTGAAGCATCAATTAATTCATCTAAAAACATCTCCGTTTTTATAAAATCAGAATCAATTGGCAACTGTGAAGGGTGAAATGCTTGAATTTTTTGTTTCATCTCAAAATCATCCTTTTCTTATTCCATGCATAACATAATAGCACCTATAAAATCAAAAGTCAATACTTTTGATTTTATAGGTGCTTTTCTTTCATTTATGCATTCACTATATTGCATTTTGATTTAAAAATCACAAAAGGGTGTGAAACAACTTCTTTTATACTGCAAATAATTTTTTTACGCACAAACGTATTGTTACTATTCTCCTACCTCTAAAAGTTTTTTGCTGATACGTGTTTGTACATCCACATAATATGCTGTTTCTGCTGTATTCATTTCTCCATCATCCCATGCTTCAAAATCTTCTACCATATTAGCATATTTGCTCACGTAGCTTGCATAATCAGCCAATAGCCCTACATCGGTTCCACCAGATTCTGCATATTTCTCCATGAACTCACAATACTCATTCATGAATTCTTCGTAGCTGTCCATCGCTTGTTTAAACTCTGGACGCATACCATCTATCAGTTCTGCATTATCACTTGATTTTTCCTTAGGTTCTATCTCTTCCTCAGTCACTGAAGGATGTTCACTTTCCTGCTCTGTTTCAGATTCATTCGCTTCAGTTTCATCAGGTTTTCTAATCTGAATAACCATTACATTATTTCCCTGATAAGATAGTGAAAGCTTATTCCCATTTTCGTCTTTAGCATTGTAAAACTTATCCCCTCTTTCATAGTCAACAGAAAAGCCCTGGTCTGAACATTCATCCGCATAAGCGTTAAAATCATCTATAGATGTTTCTCCGACATAAATATTGTTCTGTTGCCAAAATGTTGCCAGCTTCGCTATATTAATAATTTTTATCCTTAGGCGAACATGAATCATTACCATAACTGTTACATTTACGCCATTTTCCATTTCTATCTTGAACACGCATTTCAGACTGCTGATTAATTGCAATGTTTCTTGCTATATTAATTGCCTCCTTTTGCGTATCCGTTATACGTGTGGCTCGTTCATTATTAGCACCTACAACAGCCCATTTATCACCACGTCTTACAACAAATTGATCTTTTCCCATTTCACTTACCTCCAGTCAATCTATAACTAATCAATTACAGGAAAGTGAAAATGAACCATCCAAAAACATTTTCACTATAAATTACCTATTCTACAGGAATTTTAAATACTTTACCATTTTTAGGATAAATTCTTTTTCCATTTTTGGTAATATATGTTCGAAAAATATATCTTTGCTTTGGATTTTCTTTTTTCATTGCCTAATACCTCCATCACTTATTTCGTTCAAAATGAACGATTTGAATTGATTTTAGCAAAAGGATTTGATATACTAGAAATGCTTAAATAACTAGTGGATGGTTTTTTCCTTTCACTAAATCATGTAAAGTTGCAAGGTGCCAGCCTTGCAGCTTTTTATGATAACAGCTTTGCTGTAGTCATTTTATATCCTATCATATATTCCATACACTTTCAACTATATATTGTGTTTTTTATTCTTCACACATCAATATATAGTATCATTTATTTCTTGCTTCTGTATCTATTGACCTCACTATTTTTTCAATATCACACATAAAATTTTGTACAATCTCCTTTGTAATAATATTAACTTGTTCATCTGTATGGGCTCTATCTGACTGATGTGCAATAATATTTCTCCTACCGAACAACTCATTCAGACGTCTTTTGAATTTATCTTTTGTATTTTCTGTTCCTCCTCTTTGGTAGAAAGCTCCATCTGCAACAGGTGCTAAATTAATTCCCAATAAATTAAGTTGATCTTTCACGGACTCATATGAAACCATTGTAATTGAACGATAATAATTGTTTATATATTCAAGAAACCAATCTATATCCTCACCAGATTTTAATGCCACCTCTATAACTTTCATATTTACTTGAAGATTCTCATACTTATCTGTACGATCCCAATTTTCATTATAAATTTCGCACAAACCATATTTTGTCAATTCATGCATATAAAAATCAAGAGCACTTGCCAGAAATATAATCTGTGCGCGCCAAATATTTTCCCCTTCGATAACTTTTCCAGATTCAACCAATTCATCCGCCGCATCAAATTGTGCATTTATGGTTTGTATAGCCTCTACAAAATGTTGCAGTATTTGATCTAACTCAAATCTAATAACCTCCGTATGAAATTTATCTCGTGTCTCTTCATTCCTTGCCACTAAGTCAAGATTTCTTTCCTCCATACAGTACCCTCTACCCTAAAATATTTTCTTCCAATTCATGAAAGAATTTTTTATTAAGCATAGGTATCGCACCATATTTTCCTGAAACATATCCCTTTTCCAAATTTTCAGACTTACGTACATTTTTAATTTCAACAAGAGAATACAAATCTGTTGCACGTTCCTTATTTAATTGTGTAAACCACACTTGATCCCTCCTAAATAAATCTGTATCTAACAAACTTGTGTCATGTGTTGAAAAAATTAATTGCGCAAATTTATCTTTCTGATAATGTTGAAATAATTGTACAATTTGGAAAATTACTGATTCATGCAAACTAGCTTCTAATTCATCACAAATAAGTATTTTACCCTTATTCAAAATATCAATAATCGGACAAATCATTTGAAATAATCGCTTTACTCCGGTTGACTCTTCGGTCATCAAATCAACTTCAAATTGATCATATACTACTTTTGCTTCTATTCTATTACCCTCTTGAGCTCCTAGAAAGCTTTTCAATGCGTCTGGTAATTGTAACTCTTGTGGTAAATCCGCCAACTTTATTTTTTCAAGTTTTACTTTTACATCTTTAGCTCCGGTTCCTAATGCCCGCAGAATATCCACAAATACCTTTTTAATCATATCGTTATTCTGCATTAACTCAATCGAATACTCTGTCCAGTTATTAATTTCCGGATTATACACCACTATATCCGTATTGAAAAACATAAAAGCTTCTTCAATTTCTTTTATATTACTATAATTAGCGGCACAAGATAAAAATAACCTATTATCTTTCAAAATGCTAATGCTTACATCAAACACTCCTTTGTATCTATCTCCGGGTCTAATCTCCAATCCATTACGCTCAAAAATTTTCACCTGTCTTCCCTTTGGAAAATAATACAAGTATTCATCTTGTATCAAATTTTGTTTCACAGAAAAGCCATATGCATATCTGATATCATTTCGTACAAATTGAATACTATATTCACTCGGAGTCTCTTCTGCACTCAATTTATGACGTGCCTGAAATACTCCTTGCCCTGGCTGATGATTAATACTATTGCTAACCAAATCACGCATAAATGACAAAGCACTAATAAAATTACTTTTTCCAGATCCATTTGCGCCGTATATAACTGCAGAACGCAAAACTCTAAAATTGCCAAATCCTTTTAAAAGCTCTTCAGATGTATTATCACTTCCTGCAATCATAGAAAAATTCACTTCTTCTTTAATTGATCTATGATTTGAACATTTAAACTCTAATAACATCTTCGACACCTCTTTCACTTGATATATATTCATATTAATCCCCTTTCAATGTTTTGTCAATTATTTTTGCTGTATTTTTGCAAATTTCCCATCTAAAACATTAACCTTTTGGTTTTTAATATAAGTATATGAATAATATTTCATTTTAACCCAAAAAGAATCGTTGGCAACAAATTTTTTTAAGCTATAGTAATAAACCATAATAAAAATACAGCAGGCAATCCTATAGACTACCTGCCATATAAAATACTCTGTGTAAAATTTTCAATTATTCGAACTCCCTGCAACTATAACATATTTGTTAAATATTTGGTTGCTTTTTAAAGGTTTTCATAGCTATAATATTCATATTTTACGCCGTATTTACAGTCTCAGAGCAAACAGGTATCATACGGGTATCACGAACTTTCTCCTTTTTCTTAATTATCCTTTCCATACAAATAGTAAACCGGATCAGGATAATAAGATTTCAAGTGTACCAAAACTTCATTTACTAATACCAAAAATTCTTTTACATAAGTTACATCACTATTTTGAACTAACGTATAAAAATCTAATGGAAGAAAAATACCTTCTCTTTTTCCAAAGCAAGGAATGGCAATCGTACGAACTCCTTCATTTGTACTAAAACTCTTATCCAAAGGACTACCTATAGATTCAAATAATTTTACCGCTCGCTGTACATGATAAGCGATTACACCATTTTTCAAACTAAGGATAATATTAAACCAGTATGGCATCTCAATATCATTTTTTATATATTCTTCCTTAATCTCTAAAGCAATATTAGGATTCCAATCTGTTATTTCATCACAAATCAAAAAAGTAAAAATCGCTTGATACGGGTCTTTCTCAGGATTTATTTCATTTCCATCTATATTATAAAATGGTTGCCTAATCTTTTTATTATTGGATAATTTTATCAGTGCTTCTAATAATTGTTTTTTGGTTAATTTCGACTTAACTTCCCCGATTCCATAAACTACTTCTTGTGGAAAAAATCTGTTAGTATTGTCTATTTCCAAAAAAGGGGCATTGCCTTCATCATATAAAATTATATCACACTGAGATGTTATTTTCCCATTTGTATTAATAATAAATCCTGTTCCATAAGAGAATTTTTTAGGTAAAGCAAAAGATAAAAGCTTATCAATTAACAATTCTTTATATATTCCATATTCGCCTGGATGTAGTAATCCATTCTTTACATCAGAATTTTTAAATAACTGATTTGTATTTTCATATTCATTTATAAAATTTGCAATTTTAATATCAATTAATGTTTGTAAATTTCTATACTCCATAATTAACTCAACCTCTACACAAACACAGTGCTAACACCATATAAATACTACACCAAAAGAAAAATCAGGAGCAATACTATCTGCCCCTATGCTTTTCCTTCCTTTTCTGCTGTTTCAGTTCAAACTGCCGCTGTTTCTCCGCTTCCCGTTGTTCCCGGCTCATAATTTTGCGTTCAGTTTTCAACTGCTCCTGCTGTAATTTCAAAGCCTGTTGTGATTTTGTTTTTATCCCAGTATTTTGTAGCTGTTTCCGCACTTCACGCTGTACCCGTTTAGGATTGCGACCTACTTCTTTTACATCAGTTGCCACAGCTGGACTAAATCGTAACCGATAGTAATTTTTCAGGACGAAATCATATACCTCATAGTCTTTGGGTTCTGCCCCAAACGTAACCTTACACACGGATAACTTTCCCTCTGATACACGTTCAAACACTCCCACCCAAAAAGGGGCTTCAAAAAATACTGTCAGCTTTCCCGAAACTTTGTCCATGACAATTCCTCCTTAAAATAATTGTAATGAACAAAGAACGGACGACCCTAAGGAGGGAGGGCTACTTACACCCAAATGGTGCGACTGGACTACCTACCAGTTCTGCAAGTTTGGCTTGCGTTGTGTTTTTATCTTTGCACCTATATATTACCACATAACCGCCTATTTTTCCATAAAAATGTGGCAATCTGCTTGATATTGCAAACTGCCACATTAATATTTCCCTTTTCTGCATTATCTCACATGGTGCTAGCACCATGTTCAAATCATTGCTAAGGAAAAAACTTCTATCTTTTTTACAGACAGGAAGTTATAGAAAACTGTATTTCCGCACAAAGGTTGCCAATTATTCCAAATCCTCAATTCGACCTGATTGAATCGCTGCGATGTTTTTCTTAATCCTGTTTTCAGACCATTCCCACCAACGGAGTTTCAATAATTCAGAAATCACATCGTCCGAAAACCGTTTTCGTATCGGTTTTGCAGGAATACCTCCAACAACCGTATAAGGCGGTACATCTTTTGTAACAACTGCTCGTGTACCAATAATCGCTCCATCACCAATCGTTACACCAGATAGAATAACTGCTTCAAAGCCAATCCAAACATCATTGCCGATTACAATATCGCCTTTGTTATCCCATGCGCATATAATCTCCTTTATGTCCAACCCCCATTCCTCAAAAAATATTGGAAATGGATATGTTGAAAGTGAAGACATTGTATGATTTGCACTGGTAAACAAAAACTTCGCTCCACAAGCAATAGAACAGAACTTACCAATTTGTAACTGATCTCCATTGACAGGATAATGATACAATACATTATTCTTTTCAAATTCCCGTGGGTCATGCACAAAATCATTGTACATTGTATAATCGCCAATTTTAATTCTGTCACTGGTAATCACGTTTTTCAAATAAACTGTTTGAGTATCACCTGTCCGGGGATAAATTTTATTCTCCGATATAGTCATTTTAAAATCCTCCATGTTCTGATAGTTATTATGCGACTATATCGGTTACTACAATGCAGCGTTTCACTTTTTTACCTCCCAACCTAAATTTACAGATTTGATTAGGACCTGTTGACAAACTAAAGAAAAATGACCTGTTGTATGGTATACTTATTGTATCCAATTACAGGAGGTCACTTTTTATGATGGGAAGGCAAAACGGGCAGATCCAGATGGTAATCCTT
>CAJTEW010000039.1 GCA_910575605.1 Lachnospiraceae bacterium | reverse complement strand
GTTTAAATGCCGGAGTGTAAGATTTTTGATTTTTCGCCATGCCTTTCATCTCCTTTGCTCTTTCATTTGATAGTATAGGTTGTTCCACTTTTCCTGTCCACATTTATATACTAACACCAAAATACAGATTCAACAAAGTGCAATCTATTGAAATATTGCTTTTCTTTTTCATCTATCGTTATCATCAGAATACTTATAATTACCAATATCTCTCTAGTATTACAACTTTAGTATACCAGAACAAAAAATTTGATCTGTTTTTACTATCAATCGAAAAGCTGCACCATGCAAATGTTGAGCATATCAACACAATTCTAAAGAATCCTCCGCATCCACCCACATCTGTATAGAATTCCCCTATGTTTTGTGTTATAATGTTTTATGCGATTTTGTTTCCCCTAAAAATCATCAAATCACAATCGGAATTTGCAGATGATTTTCTTGAACTTTCCTTATTTTTCAAGGCTTTTAGAGCCTTACATAGTGAAATGATTTCTATTTTCCCTTGTATTTGCCCTTATGGGCAGTTTACAAGGGAAAGTTTTTCTGAATGTATCTAATCGTTGCCTGCCACTTTGTCCAAGAGCCTTGCGGAAGTCCGTTTTGCTTCCCTTGTGGCATGGGCATACACATTCATTGTGGTACTCACGTCAGAGTGTCCTAAGAGTTCCTGCACGTCCTTCGGCGCTGCGCCGTTTGACAGCAAATTGCTTGTATAAGTATGGCGGAGCTGGTGGAAATGAAACCCTTCAAATCCGTCCAGTTTCTTTGCGAGTGTCCGGCAGACGATACTCAATGTACTCGGCGTTTCAAGGCAGCCGTCCGGTCTTAAACATACAAATGAGATTTCGTTGTAATCCGCCGGAATGTCCTGCGTGTTCTCCAAGCTGTAATACTCATAGTAAACCCTGTTTTTGTCCTGCACTTCCTTGTAGTAGTTGCGGTGGTACAGTTCCCCGTACTGCATCTGATTTTTAAGCTGTCCTTTCCTTGCTTTTTTCAGTATGGCGGTAAGCGTGTCTCCAAAATCAACCGTCCGCACTTTCTTACGTTTTGTCGGCCCGATAATCGTTTTGTGCTTTGCACCGTCATAGCGGACGCTCCGTTTTACCGTAAGATACTGTTCTTCAAGGTTGATGTCCTGCCAGGTCAGCCCGCATACCTCGCCAATCCTAAGACCTACATAGTAAGCTATCTGTATCGGCAGAACCGCTGAAACATTTTTCTTTTTAAGATAAGCGATAAGTTTCTCATAGTCATCATGAGAAATAGGCTGCGTGCCTGCCTGTCCCATATCTTCCTCTGAAAACAAATCCACTTCCTCTGCCTTTCGTTTCAGCTTGATGTACTGCATTGGATTGAACGTAATCAGTTGTTTTGGGAATACCGCAAAACGGAACGACTGCTGTAAAACCGCCGAGAAAGAGTGGATATAGTCTTTGCTCAATCCTTTTTTGACTTTTCCGTCGGGATAAGTCCCTCCGAAAGTAAGCAGGTCAAGGAATGTCTGCAAATGCTCCGCTGTTACGGTTTTTAACCTTCGGTCAGCAACAGGGTGTTTCTTAATGCACCGTATCGCACCGAGATAATTTTCCACAGTACCGTTGCTAAGCGTGCCAAGCTTTAATTCTTCCTCCGCCCAAATATTGAGCAGTTCCCCAAGCGTGATATTGTCAGCCTTTGCAATAAATTTCTTTTCTTCGTAATCCTCCATTGCCTGCCGTAACAGCTTTTCCGTCTCGCTCTTGCTTTCCGTACCCGTAAACTCTTTCTGTACCAAGTTGCCGCTTGCATCCTCCACATAGAAGCGGTAGTACCATTTCTTTCCTTTTTTTCTTACAGAACCTTTTGCCATAATCTGTTCTCCTTTCCAAAACGCAATGTGCCATTGCGTTGGCAATCGGAACTGATGAAATGCTTTCTGCGTGTAAGTATATCATAACTCCGGTTGCCTGACTATACCGATTCGGATTCTTCCCACGATACCATAGAAAGAAGATTTGCAAGCCTTACAGTGGCTGTTTCGGGATTTTTGGAATAGAGCCTCACAATGTCGCCCATATCATTGAACATATTTACGGTGTGGGTGATTTCCCGAAGGAACATAATCTCATTATATTCCTTATTCGATTCAAACCCCATTGTCCGGGCGAGTGCGGCATTTTCCGCATTTTCCTTGAAATTCTTACAGGCAAACTGGAACGAATCCACGAACAGTTCATATTCCCTTAACATCAGCAACAGTAAATCCTTTGTAAAGTCTGACTCCGCCTGTTCCATGTCAAAAGGCAGCTTTGAGAGAATGGAGGACATCACATCACGAATAAACAGTTCCCTTTTATCCGTAATATCCGTTTCGTATTCCTCCGTTTCCCCTTTCAGCCACTCCACAGATACATGAAGTGCTTCTGACAGACCTTCCAAGACCAGCTTCTTTGTGTTGTCGATCGTCCCTGCCTCATAGCGCACAATCGTGGAAGTGGCTACCCCCATCTTCTCTGCGACATAAGGCTGGTTCAATCCTAACTCAACCCTCCGCTGTTTTGCCCTGCTACCGATCAGCCTGCGCAATTCTTTATCTTTCATGTTGATACGCCTCCTTTGTCGGTATGTTCATACTATACCACACAAAAAGAAATAATGCAATATGCAACTTGAAAATAATTTTTACATTATCATAATGCTTGACAAAAAAATATAAAAGCGGTATAGTATCAGTACGCATGAAATTGCGTAATGCAATTTGAAAGGAGGGAAGTTGATGACAGAAGCAAAGATTGCAATGACAATCGAGGAGGCGTCCGAGTATACGGGAATCGGCAGGAACACCATGCGAAACCTTGTGGAATGGGGAAAGCTGCCAGTCTTAAAAGTCGGGCGAAAGGTACTTATCAAAAGCGACATTCTTGAGAAGTTCATGGAAGTGAACGAGGGGAAGAACCTGCGAGATAAGAGCGATGTAAAAACAGTAACACGAAAATCGGCAGTATAAAAGGCGGCTTCTAAGGAAACCGCCCAATGGTATGTATCAGACCGAAGTCATGATATACCTACACGCAAATAGATTATATCATGTGCTTCCTTCCGGTACAAGCGGAAATTTGCGGGTATGGGCAGAAAGTGGGTTGAAAAAATAAGTCCATATGGCAAAAGCTGACTTAAAAAATCGACTGATTTCTGTATTTTCAGTTGGAAAAGTCAACTGATGTTTTAACGATGTTTCTAATGTAGCATAAAGTGATTGTAAAAGTTCAACTGACTTTCTCCATTTTCAGTTGAAAGAAATTTCAGAACTGGCACTTTTACTATCATATGTGGTTGCACTTTTTGATAGCATGATGGCAGTTTTTACTATCATAAGTACCATCACTTTTTGCTATCATAGCGGCATCATTTTAGGCGAAGTGATAGCGTTTTTTGCCATCACAAATGGAAAAGTTCCATCATTTTTTGCTATCATGACAACAGTTTTTGCAGGCATAATTTGAGCGTTTATAGGGGAGAGCCCTTTCTTTCTAAAGCCCTCGGCGTTTGAGAGCGAAATACACCCATTGCACAAACTTTGTTTATGCAATGGGGATTTCGCCCTTGCAGGGAGCTAAGTGCCGGTGGCACTTGTTTAGCTCCGACCGAAGCGGAGCGTAGAGCATAAGTCACGCTAGCGTGACTTGACAAATGCTGACGCATTTGTAGTTATCGCCGATAGGCGTGCACCTATGCCGCCCACTCACAGTTTATCCTGTCATACATCCGCTTGCTCCGATCTGATACTGCCATTTGCAGGAGGGAGGACAAAGCACAATACAGAGACATTCATTTATACGCATGAGCAAGCTGCCCGATGTCAGAGGCAGGATCACTTATATATCCAGCCATGCGAAACAGGAAAACCTGTATGCGGTCTATGAAACGACAGACCGCTGCTATTGGACGGAGCTTGCGAAATGCAACCGACAGGAATTTGAAAAAAGCGGTACGGAGGGGAAGTGCATTGAGGCGAGGGAATTTATCATTGCCCTGCCCGAATCATTCCCAAACCTCTATGAGCCGGACAAGCTGTTACAGCTTTTTACAGACCGTTTCAAAGAAAAGTATGGTGTGGAGTGCGTATCGGCGTTGCACCATAACAAACGAAAGACAAATTACCATATCCATCTTATTTTTTCGGAACGGGAACTGTTGCCCGAACCCATAGAAAAAACTGCGACACGCAATATGTTCTATGATGAAAACGGGAAACACGTTCGCACCAAGAAAGAGATACTTGACGAAAACGGGAATGTCCGCAAAGGCTGTAAAATCGTGAAGAAGGGCGAAGTTTATGAGCGCAGTCTTTTTACCGTCAAGAACAAGCTGTTCAAGCAGGAGAATTTTGTTGACGAGGTAAAGCATTTCTGTACTGACCTTATCAATCTTCTTGTAAAAGATGACAAAGAGAAACTCCATGTGTTCGACAGCAGCGGATTGTATCTTGCCACCAAGAAGATAGGAAAGAATAACCCGAAAGCAGAACAGATACAGACCGATAACGAAATGTGTATGCGCTGGAATTGTGAGGTAGACAGGGCAATTGTCAGCGGTGTTTCTGAAACGGAGATACAACAGATAAAGAAAAAATATATCACAGACCGCATCAGAGAATCCGTTGATATATTCGGCAGCCAGCCGGAACGTCTGGGAAGTATTATAATGACTGCTGTTACGGCGCTGGCGTTGCTGATTTCTAAAGTATTGGATAAGGCGAAGGAACTGTCGGCAAAGTTTTTTGAGAAAGAATTGTTACAGCCGATTGCAGAGTCAAGCGAGGGAAGAACGGCAGAAATAATACCGCAGACGGATAAAATGCCAAAGCAGGAACAAATCACGCATAAAGAACCGACTGACGATTTATCGACACAACAACGTACATTGCAGCCCAAAACACAGACAGCAGAGCCGGAAACACCACAGATACCGCCAAAGCCCGTCATGTCCGCTGAAGCTGCTGCATATCCAAAGCTACTAAAGATTTATAAGGAGTTAAACCGTCAAAACGGGATTATCTTTGACGCAGAACGAATGCGCAATGAGTTGGAACTGGAACGTGACAGCCTGAAAGGATTGGCAAAACTGACAAAGAAAGGGGAACTGCAAAGTAGGATTGACCGCAAGAATGAGGAAATCGACCTTTTGAAAGTCGGTTTGTCGGGGATAGTCAAGCGATATGGATTCCAGACGGTTCATGATTTCTACAAAGTCTTTTCTGTCTCTAAAACTGCTAATGCCGAATATCGGAACAAGGTGGATAAATGGGAAGAACAATACGGGGAAAAAGTACAAAACAAGGAAGAAAGCATATCCAAACGGTTACGGAATTATCAAAGGGAAAATGCAGACAGACAAACAAAACAGATTTCAAAAAGCAGAAACAGAGGGGCAAGATGACATGCCCCTCTAAAATTTTATTAAGATATTTTTGGCTTGTAAAAACTTTACATCAATTTTACGATGCCACGATATTGGATTTGATATTTGCGCTATATGATATAGCTGTAAACTTCAAGAAAAACAAAAAGCAAAGGAGATTCAAAAAATGAAAACATCAAAAAAATTCTTGGCATTTGCCCTTGTGAGTGTTCTAATGCTGTCTGCATTAACGGGGTGCAGTAATAAGAACGGGGGAGCTTCCGGCAAGTTTGATACGGCAAGAGAGATCAATGTGCTTACCCGCGAAGATGGTTCGGGGACACGCGGCGCGTTCATAGAGCTGTTTGGAATTGAGCAGAAAAATGAAGCAGGAGAAAAAATTGACTATACAGCAGACACCGCCGCCGTTACAAATTCTACGTCTGTTATGATGACAACGGTTGCCGGGGATTTATACTCTATCGGATATATTTCTCTTGGCTCCATGAATGATACTGTAAAGGCGATTCAGATTGACGGCTGCGAAGCAACGATTGAAAATATTAAAAATGGTATATATAAGATTGCACGTCCCTTTAACATTGCGACAAAGGACGGTTTAAGTGACACGGCGCAGGATTTTATCGACTTCATTATGAGTGCGGACGGTCAAGCAGTGATTGAAGAAAATGGATATATTTCTGTATCTGACGCGGGAAGTTACAGCGGGGAAATGGATTCGGGCAAAATTATTGTAGCGGGTTCCAGCTCTGTCACCCCGGTTATGGAAAAACTCAAAGAAGCCTATCTTGAGAGAAATCCGGGCGTTACGATTGAGATACAGCAAAGTGATTCTTCTACTGGTATGTCTGACACAATAGACGGAACCTGCGATATAGGCATGGCTTCCCGTGAGCTGAAAGATTCCGAAATGGAAAAAGGACTGACCGCTACCGTAATTGCAATGGACGGTATTACAGTGATTGTTAATAATGACTGTCCCATAAGTAACCTTACAAGTGAACAGGTAAAAGATATTTTTATGGGTAATGTGGTTCGTTGGAGTGAAATATCACAGTAGGATTTTAAGGGGCTGCGGTAAGAAAGCCGCCGCCCCTTTTCAATAAGGAGCATGATTATGAAGAATATAAAAGAAAAAGTGATGAAACTGCTTTTTTTCTTGACAGCCCTTGTGTCCATAGCAGCGGTAATTCTAATCTGCATATTCCTGTTTGCAAGCGGTATCCCTGCAATAAAAGAAATAAGCGTTTTCAAATTTTTGCTGGGTACAAGCTGGAAACCCGCAAATAATCTCTATGGGATTCTCCCTATGATCGTCGGCTCTTTCTATGTAACTGCCGGAGCATTGATTATTGGCGTACCGATTGGAATATTGACAGCGGTATTCATGGCAAGATTTGCTCCGAGAAGTATCTATGCGCCTTTGAAAGCTGCTGTTAATCTAATGGCGGGGATTCCGTCGGTTGTGTACGGTTTTTTTGGATTGGTAGTCTTAGTGCCTTTTATTCGGGAAGCCTTTGGCGGGCGCGGTATGAGTGTACTTACTGCTTCTGTCCTGCTGGGGCTGATGATTTTACCTACCATTATCAGCGTTTCGGAAACTTCAATCCGGGCTGTCCCGGAAAGTTACTATGAGGGAGGGCTTGCTCTTGGAGCTTCCCATGAAAGAAGTGTATTTTTTACGGTTCTTCCCGCAGCAAAGAGCGGTATTTTTGCAGGGGTTGTATTAGGGATTGGGCGGGCAGTCGGTGAAACAATGGCGGTTATGATGGTTGCCGGAAATCAAGCGGTTATCCCGGACAGTATGCTTTCCGGCGTTCGGACACTGACCACAAACATTGTATTGGAAATGGGATATTCTACGGATTTACACCGTGAAGCGTTAATTGGTACGGCTGTTGTCCTGTTTGTTTTCATTCTCATTATCAATCTGTCCCTCTCCCTGTTCAAAAGGAGGGTGAAATAAATGGTTGGAAAATTGAAACGGAAATGGTGCGCATACAGACGCGACCCTAAATCTTTTGTTCTCTTTCTTTCTGTATGCCTTGCAGCATTGATTACAATGCTTGCGCTTATTTTTATTATTGCATACATATTGATAAAAGGGATTCCAAATTTAACGCTGGATTTATTTGACAGCAAATATACAACAGAAAATGTGTCCCTGCTTCCAGCACTTATCAATACACTGTTCATTATGCTGCTTTCCCTGCTGTTTGCGGTTCCCGTAGGAATTGGTGCTGCAATTTATCTGACAGAATACGCAAGACGGGGAAATAAGCTGGTTCATATCGTAGGTATTACCGCTGAAACATTGTCCGGGATTCCGTCAATCGTTTATGGGCTGTTCGGTTCCCTTTTCTTCGTGAAATATCTTGGGCTGGGGTTGTCTTTGCTGTCCGGAGCTTTGACATTAAGCATTATGATTTTGCCGCTTATTATGCGGACAACAGAAGAAGCCTTGCGAAGCGTTCCCGACAGTTACCGCGAGGGCAGCTTCGGGCTTGGAGCCGGAAAGCTACGAACCGTATTCTCTATTGTCCTGCCCTGCGCCGTTCCGGGTATCTTGTCCGGCGTTATTCTTGGAATCGGGCGTATCGTCGGGGAATCGGCGGCACTGATCTTTACTTCCGGAACCGTTGCAGAAATAGCAACAAGTATTTTTTCGTCGGCAAGAACTTTATCCGTCCATATGTATTCTATTTCGGGTGAGGGACTGTATATCAAGCAGACTTACGCAACTGCGGTTGTATTATTGGTTGTTGTCATTCTGATAAATGCACTTTCTGGGTTTGTGGCAAAAAAGATAGGAGGTAAAAACACAGATGGATAAAATCGTGGTTGAGGATTTGGATTTATTCTACGGAAACTTTCAAGCCTTGAAAAAAATAAATGTGGCGTTTAAGGAACACGAAATTACCGCGCTGATCGGACCGTCGGGCTGCGGTAAATCGACATTATTAAAAACATTGAACCGAATGAATGACTTGGTGGAGGGCTGCCACATCAAAGGGACTATCCGTTTAGACGGTGAAGATATTTATGGAAATATGGATATTAACCTACTGCGTAAACGTGTGGGAATGGTATTTCAAAAACCGAATCCGTTCCCTATGAGCATTTATGACAATGTTGCCTTTGGAGCAAGGACGCATGGTATCCGTTCTAAAGCTGCGCTGGACGAAATTGTAGAGCGTTCCTTAAAAGGGGCGGCAATTTGGGACGAGGTAAAAGACAGGCTGAAAAAATCTGCGCTTGGTATGTCGGGCGGTCAACAGCAGCGTCTTTGCATTGCCCGCGCTTTGGCAGTGGAGCCGGAAGTTTTGTTGATGGACGAACCGACCAGCGCACTTGACCCTATTTCTACGGCAAAGGTAGAGGAACTTGCCGCAGAATTAAAAAAGGACTATACCATTGTCATTGTGACACATAATATGCAGCAAGCACTCCGAATTTCCGACAGGACAGCGTTTTTCCTGCTTGGGGAAATGGTGGAGTTTGGAGAAACAGAAAAATTATTCTCCATGCCGCAGGACAAGCGGACAGAGGATTATATTACGGGGAGGTTTGGATAATGCGCCTAAAATTTGATGAACAGTTAGATTTATTAAATAAAGAGTTGATTACAATGGGGGCTTTTTGTGAAAATGCGATTGCTATGTCCGCAAAAGCTCTGACAGAGGGGAATCCCGCGCTTGCAAAGGCTGTTCCCGATCTCTCTGTTCAGATAGACCACAAGGAGCGCGAAATTGAAACTATGTGTCTAAAGCTACTCTTACAGCAGCAGCCCGTGGCAAAAGATTTGAGGGTTGTATCGTCCGCGCTGAAAATGGTGACAGATATGGCAAGAATCGGAGATCAATCCGCAGACATAGCGGAAATTATCACATTAGCCAATATCCACGCCACCGACGACACACAAGTTATCCATGATATGTCGGTTGCTGTCATTAAAATGGTAACGGACAGTATTGACGCTTTTGTGAAAAAGGATATGCAGATGGCGAAAGCCGTGATAGATTATGATGATGTGGTGGATTCCTTTTTCGATAAGGTGAAGAAAATGCTGATTGAACTTTTCAGCAAGCCCGAAACAGACGGTGAGTATGCCATAGACCTGTTAATGATTGCAAAATATTTTGAACGTATCGGAGATCATGCGGTCAATATTGCAAAATGGGTTCTGTTCTCAATCACAGGGAACAAAGAGGGGTGAACATACCGCCATTGATGAAATATAGGTAATATGGTATGATTGAGTTCGGAATATTGCCACAGGAAAGAAAGGAGCAGATTTACATGATTTATTGTGTTGAGGACGACAGCTCTATCCGTGATCTGATGATATACACATTAAATTCTGCCGGATTTGAAGCAAAAGGTTTTGACGGCGCGGACACCCTTTTTGACGCTTTGCAGACAGAAAAACCCCAGCTTATTATGCTTGATATAATGCTTCCCGGCGAAGATGGCATTTCCATATTGAAAAAGCTGCGTATGCAGGGGACGACAGAGGATATTCCTGTTATTATGGCGACAGCCAAAGGAACCGAATACGACAAAGTAACCGGGCTTGATTTGGGAGCTGATGATTACCTTGCAAAGCCGTTTGGCATGATGGAAATGATTTCCCGTGTGAAAGCGGTATTGCGCCGTACAAGTCCGAAAGAAGAAACTAAAAAGCTAAAAATTGGTAATTTAGAATTGAATTTGGAAACATATATTGTACTTGTAAACAACGAACGGGTTCAGTTGACACTGAAAGAACATAAGCTGCTCCATACTTTTATGGAAAACCCCGGACGGGTGTTTACACGCGATCAGCTTCTTGAAATGATATGGGGCATTGACTACATAGGAGAAACCCGAACCGTAGATGTTCACATTGGAACACTCCGAACAAAATTAGGCGAATGTGGGAGCTATATTGAAACGGTACGGGGAGTTGGGTATCGAATGGAGGGGGAAGTATGACGAAACGAATTTTTCGTTCAATCTGCCTTGTCGCATTGACTGTTTTTCTTGCGTCTGTTGTCCTGTTCATGGGTGTTCTGTATGAATACTTTTCAAATGTTGAACAGACACAGCTAAAAATGCAGACAACCCTTGCCGCACAGGGCGTTACAAATGAGGGCATTGATTATTTCCATGATTTGAAAGTGAAAAATTATCGTATATCATGGATTGATACAGAGGGAAATGTTATTTTTGATAGTGCGTCTGATACTGCGGAAATGGAAAATCATTTAGAGCGGGAAGAAGTGCGGGAAGCCCTTTCTTCGGGCTATGGTGAAAGTAAACGGTATTCTGCTACTTTGATGGAGCGTTCGTTTTATTCCGCGCAGAAACTTGATGATGGCACTGTATTACGGCTTTCCATATCTCAAAATTCTATTTTGACGCTCCTTTTAGGTATGACACAGCCGATTTGCATTATATTTGTGATCGCGCTGATTCTTTCCATTGTTTTAGCTATTCAAGTTTCAAAAAAAATAGTAAAGCCATTAAATGAAATTGATCTTGATAATCCGTTGTCAAATGAGGGCTATGATGAGCTTTCCCCTTTTTTACGGCGTATTGACAGCCAGCAAAGACAGCTACGGGGGCAGAAAGCCGAGCTTCTCCAAAAAGAGAATGAATTAAATACGATTATCGGCAGCATGAATGAGGGCATGATTCTCCTAAATCAAAAAGGGAAAATTATCAGTATAAACCCTGCGGCAAGAAAACTGTTGGACGCTGGCACAGACTGTATCGGTTCTGATATGCTGTCCTTATGCCGTAATCTTGAATTGCAGGAAATCCTTACGAAAGCCTTGCACGGAGAACGGGGCGAAAACATTATCCGGCTACATGGAGAAAGCTATCAAATTGACGCTGACCCGATCACTTCTGAAAACATTGTGAAAGGAGCCGCGCTTTTCTTTTTCAATGTGACAGAAAAAGAAAAAGCGGAACAGATACGGCGCGAATTTACCGCTAATGTGTCCCATGAATTAAAAACCCCGCTTCACTCCATTTCCGGGTATGCGGAGCTTTTGAAAAACGATATGGTAAAGGAGAATGATAAAATACCCTTTGCCGGAAAGATTTATGATGAAGCCGGACGAATGATACGGCTTGTGGAGGACATTATCAGTCTTTCGCACCTTGACGAAGGTGCGGACGATATGCAGAGAGAAAATATCGACCTATACACATTGGCAGAAAAGGCGGTACAGAGCTTAGAGCCACAGGCAGATACCGTATGTGTTGCATTGGAGCTTTCCGGCGTTCCGGCTCCCCTTAACGGCATACCACAGCTTTTATACAGTGTGATTTATAATCTTTGTGACAATGCGATTAAGTATAACCATGAAAACGGAAAAGTAATGGTGAACATACAGAATGAAAACGGCATGGTAGTTTTATCAGTGGAGGACACGGGGATAGGAATTGCACCCGAACATCAAGAGCGGATTTTTGAGCGTTTCTATCGTGTTGATAAGAGCCATTCTAAGGCAGTAGGGGGAACCGGGCTTGGGCTTTCTATTGTGAAACACGCCGCTAAAATCCATAATGCTAAAGTTGATGTAAAAAGTCATGTCGGAAAAGGCACGACGGTTATTGTAACATTTCCCAAGTAAAAATATGAACGGTTTTATTACCTCTTGTCATAAGTGTTAATTTAGAAAAAGCTGAACCGATAACATATATAATTAGCAGTTATCGGTTCAGTTAATTTGTTTCAATTTGTTCATTAAAAAGCTACACTATGCAAATATTGATATAGTAATTATAAAAATTACCACAATTCCAATGAATCTTCCGCATCCACCCACATCTGCATATTTCCATCAAGATAGAGCCTTGCGTATTCAAGCGGCTCGTCTATTGCCAGAGCATTTAAGGCACATTCAGAGCAGGGAGTAGTTTTCAACCCTTCTTCCGCTTTATTGCAGTCTATCCGTAAAAAGTAGCCTACATAAGTGTATACGTCAATGCTGTTATGGTGGATATTGTATGTTGCGTAAATCATATTCATTTTATCTGTCCTCTTTTCATTGATTTTTTGAAAGCATTTCAATCAGTTTACCAATTCCCGTATATTATGTGTTATAATATTTTATGTGATTTTGTTTCCCTCATTTTTTCCCTTATCAGGGTTCGTAATGCCCTGTGGGAATATATAACACAAGGGAAACCTTAAGGGAAAGTTCACCTGCAATAAACTTAGTGTTTTCAAGGGTTAGCGGATATTTTAATAATAAAATATAACAGCTAATATTCCCCTTAAAAATCATCGAATCACAATCGGAATTTGTGGAGGAAGATATAATATGAAAACAATATGCGGAATTGATTGTACTGGGTGTGATTGGACAGAAGTCTGCAAAGGTTGTGTAGAAACAAACGGCCGCCCGTTTGGTGGAGAATGTGTTGCTGCTGAATGTTATAAATCGGGTGGAGAGAACTGTTATTTTAAATATAAGAATCGCCTAATCGAAGAGTTTAATGCTCTTGGAATCATCAATATGCCTACTGTAACAAATCTTTGTCAACTGAACGGCGCATATGTAAATTTGGAATATACTCTTCCTAGTGGGCAAAAAACGAAACTGCTTGATGACAAGAAAGTATATCTTGGTTATCAACTTGAAAAAGAAAATACTGATAGATGCTACGGACTTGTTGCAGACAATCATTTTTTACTTGTTTGTGAATATGGCTGCAATGGTGCAGAACCTGAAATCATTATATACAAAAAGAGACAATCAAATCCCCATTTTTCGGGAAGTTGCAAAGAGCAAAAAATTGGAAGTGAGGGAATATATCAGCATGATTGATTTACAAGATAAGAATACCTGCCCTACCATTGAAGAGATAGGTGAATATGTTAGAAATTCTGTTTTTACATTATTTTGTTCGGAAATCAAAGACACATATAAATGTAATGAAAAAATAGAGTACAGTTTATGTAGCCTAGAAAAGGGCTGGAACATTAAATTTAAAAAAGCCGGAAAAACATTGTGTACCATATATCCGAAAGAATATTATTTTACTGTTATGGTTGTTGTCGGTGCAAAAGAAAAAGCGTCTGTTGAGGAAATACTGCCAGAGTGTACGGCTGAACTGCAAAACATATATGAGCAAACTCAGGAAGGAAACGGGCAAAGATGGTTAATGATTGATTTAGAGGATAAGGAAAGTTTGTATCATGATCTGTTACGATTAATCCAGATTCGTCGAAACAGTTAAATTCCTGTTTGTATAAAGAATTACATATTGATTATTAGTTACGAGCGGTAAAGCTATGAGAGAGTCCAAGTTTTGTGTAAACTCAAAAAACTGACATAAAATTTATGAATAGTTGCAAACAGACAGAGCCGGTTTTCTGGTTCTGCCCTTGTCTGTAGTCTGTATTATACAAGGAATTTTTCCTCCATGTCCTGTGTTATGGTATTCTGGTATTTTTTATGAGCTGAGGCTCATACTTGCTCTTTGAGATAGCTTCTCATTATTTCCCTCATTGCTGCTTTTTGTGGGTTTTCCTTTTTTCTCACCATAATAATACCTCCAAACTCAGTAATATTATCTTACATCAATTTGAAGGTTTACACAAACTTTGGGACCTGTTGACAAACTAAAGAAAAATGACCTGTTGTATGGTATACTTATTGTATCCAATTACAGGAGGTCACTTTTTATGATGGGAAGGCAAAACGGGCAGATCCAGATG
>CAJTEW010000038.1 GCA_910575605.1 Lachnospiraceae bacterium | reverse complement strand
GTTCCTTTGCAACTGCCATAAAAAATACTCCTTTTCGATAAAAATTTTCATATCCTAATTCTTACCAAAAAGGAGCCATTTATTTCCAAAGACACAACTTATTTTACACTACCCATTTTAAGATTTAGAGACTAAAAATTATCATTTCCCGATAGCCCCCCGACTTCCTAAATTTCCATCTCTATCTTTCGCCCCGTCCGCTGATACTGGTGATGCTTAACTCCCGCCGCGTCAAACATCCGCATAGATGCCTGCACCGACGAAGTTCCTATGTATTTGTTACAATCATAAATAACTTCCTTAATTCCGCTCTGAATAATCGCCTTGGCACATTCATTACATGGAAACAGCGACACATACAGTTTCGCTCCCTCAAGACTTCCGCCCCGGTAATTAAGAATCGCATTTAATTCGCTGTGGACAGCATATACATACTTTGTCTCCAGAGGATCTTCCCCTTCTCTTTCCCACGGGAATTCATCATCCGAGCATCCCGTTGGAAGCCCGTTATATCCCATAGACAAAATCTTATTATCCTGGCTCACAATACAGCACCCCACCTGTGTACTGGGATCTTTTGAACGCATGCCTGAAAGCATGGCTACCCCCATAAAGTATTCATCCCAGCTTATATAATCCTCTCTTTTATTTGCCAAATTATATCCCTCCCAATTCTCCAGCTCATATAAAAAGCAAAGCCTGTCATCTATTTTGTTCCGAAAATACGATCCCCCGCGTCACCTAAGCCCGGCACGATATATTTATGTTCATTGAGACACTCATCCAGAGCTCCAATATAAATATCCACATCTGGGTGCTCCTTCTGCATATATTCCACACCCTCCGGAGCCGCGATAATACACATAAACCGGATATGTTTTACCCCTTTATCCTTAAGCATTTGAATTGCTGCAACACTAGATCCGCCTGTGGCCAGCATCGGGTCAACTACAAATACCTCTCTTTCACTGCAGTCTGCCGGCAGCTTACAGTAATACTCCACAGGCTTATAAGTGTTGGGATCCCGGTACAGCCCGATATGCCCCACCTTTGCCGCGGGAATCATCTGCAGAATTCCCTCTACCATTCCGAGTCCTGCCCTTAATATCGGCACAACTGCAAGCTTTTTTCCGCTGAGCATATTACCTGTCATCTCACAAATTGGAGTCTTAATCTTAACCTCCTCAAGCTTTAAATCTCTTGTCGCCTCATAGCACATCAGCGCTGCAATCTCTCCTACCATCTCGCGGAACTCCTTGGATCCCACTGCTTCATTCCTGATATAATTAATCTTGTGCTGAATCAGCGGATGCTCCATTACCTGTACCTTAGCCATTTTGTATCTCCTTTCTCTTCCAGTAAACCAATAAACAGTAAAATATATCTATACACGTATCACACGATAGCCAGCCGCCTTTAAAAGACGGTTCATAATTGCACTTCCGATTCCTTCTGTAGGAAATGCTTCACTGAAAATGCAATCTGCCCTCTCATCATCAAATTCCCGCAAAATTCCATAAAGATGGTTTGCTATCGTTGCTTCATCCATCCGTGTTCCTATACTCTTCACAATGCCTGCCTTATATCTTTCAAGGGTTTCATCTGTGCTTATAATACCCACCTTAAATCCTTCCGAAGCCTTTTGTGCCGCCATCTCATTAATGACAGAAATCACTGTTTCTGCCTCTCCCTCGACAATACTAAGCTCTGCCCTCGGTGCATAATGACGGTACTTCATGCCTGGCGCTTTCGGGCGTTTTTTACTGTCCGGGGCGATAATAGCCCTGTCCACACATATCTCACCTACAAGCTCCTCAAGCATTTCCTTTGTGACTGCTCCTGGACGCAGAATCATAGGCGGAACTGTAGTCATATCAAGAATAGTTGATTCCACCCCAATATCCACCGGACCGCTGTCTACAATCATATCTATTCTTCCCTCCAGGTCCTCCTTCACATGCTGTGCCTCCGTCGGGCTCGGCCTTCCAGACGTATTAGCGCTTGGCGCTGCAATAAATCCACCACCTGCCCGGATGACTGCTGCCGCTGTCTCATCGCATGGCATGCGGACGGCCACTGTATCAAGGCCTCCGGTCGTACCATATGGTACCGCATCTGTCTTTTCAAATATCATCGTAAGCGGCCCCGGCCAATATTTCTCTGCAATCCGTACAGCTGTCTCTGGAATATTTTTTGCGATCTTTTTCAGAGACTCCATATCTGTAATGTGTATAATCAGAGGATTATCTGACGGCCTTCCCTTTGCAGCATATATTTTCTCTGCGGCCTCCTCATTCAGGCCGTCCGCACCAAGTCCATACACTGTCTCCGTTGGAAATGCCGCCAGACCGCCTTTTCTTAGTATCTCTCCCGCCCTTTCAATAACCCTTATACCTTCTTCACTATTTAATTGTGCTTTGTCTACTTTTTCTATTATCGTTTTCATGTGTTTTATTATACTACACTATTATTTACTTTCCAAATACTTTTCCACTCCGTCCGCAATTGCATCCGCAATTTTTTTCTGGTATTCCTCGTCGGCTAGAAGCTCTGCTTCCTCCGGATGGCTCAAAAATCCACATTCTACAATAATAGTAGGAACTTCCGTCCTCTTAAGAAGATAATAGCTGTCGTTATCCTTTGCCTGTCTTTTGTTATCCGCATCAACATTAAGAAGCGCTTCCTGCATCACCTGCGCTGCGTCCTTGGCTTCTGTAGAATGGGAATAATAGAAAACTTGTGCTCCCCGGACATTTGCCTCATGATAGCTGTTCTGGTGGATACTCACGGCAAGAGCCGGAGCTGTTTTATTAATAAGGGCGACACGTGCCTTCATATCCTGTACCTTCTTGTTATCACTGCCTTCTCCATCAAGTATTTCGTCCTTTTCTCTTGTCATAACTACTTCGAAACCCTTTTTCTTAAGTCTCTTCTTTACCAGCTTTCCTATTTTCAGGTTAATATCCTTTTCCAGCGCATCATTTACCCCCACCTTTCCAGGATCATCTCCCCCGTGTCCACAGTCCACGACTATCACATTCTTTCCCGTCTCCACTTTGTCGGACGAAACACTGCTTTTTAAGTATTTTGCAGCACCCAGAAGTGCCGCAAGCAGCAGGATCATAAAAACAAATTCTACTTTTTTGCGCATAAAAACACCTCCTGACAGTCTATACTGGTTATATATATGACTGCCGGAGGCATTTTATTTTAATTAATATATTTCTGGATCAACTGCCAGATCTCCGGGTCCTCCTGACCCATCGCCCATGCTGCTGTACCTGCAAGCTTATTATCCTTCATAAGCTTAAGCTTCTGCTCAATCGACTGTGCGTCTTCAAGCCATACCTTGTATGTGGTTCCTCCGCTCTCCCATGTAGCAAAGTTCTGCCGCGTCTCTTCATCCCACACTGGTGACACACCTGCTTCCGCAACCTTGTACGCGGCATCCGGCATTCCATATGCCTCGCTGGTCACATTCATGGCATATTCTGCCGCATCTGTACCCTGTTGTTCGTTAAGCTCTGCCTCAGTTTTGGGAGTTTCTGCCCATATCCTTGTATAGAACGGAATTCCACTTATAACCTTCTCTGAAGGAACCTCCTTAATAGTCTCCTCAATTCCTTCTTTTACATAATTATAGGAAGATACAGAGCCCGCCACCGGAGAACCGCCGTAATGCTCGTCATACCCCATGATAATTACATAATCCGCAACGATTCCCTGTTCCTTACGGTTATACTGCATATTATAGCCCTTCGGGACATAGTTATCTACAGATAAAATAATCCCATTCTGTCTGCACCGTACAGACAACTCACGGATAAACTGAATATAATGCTCTCCACATTCCTCTGAAATCATCTCGAAGTCTACATTGATACCATCCACACCGACCTGCAGAGCTTCAGCAATAAGCTGGTTAATCAGATTCTCTCTACGGGATGTACGGCTAAGGAGTTCATAAGACTCATCAAACGAGCCAATTCCACCATCAAAGTCCCTGACTGCCGCCCATACCTCAATGTTAGCCTGATGAGCATAGCTTACATAATCCGCAGACGCTATAGATTCTATATTTCCCTCCACATCCTGGACATGGAACCATGTAGGAGCAATCGTTGTAAGTCCCCTGCTTTCTGCAATACGCTGAAGGACACTTCCATTGGCATCCACATTTGTTACATTATGCCATGCCAGATTGATAATATAGTCCTTCTTAATGTTCGTATATTCCTGCTCAGCAAAATCTCTGGTTATATTCTTTGTCTGTTCCTTTTTAAGGGTACTGTTCTTCGTATAACCAATAAAGCCATCTTCTGTGCGGACCTTTTTCCAATCACCCTCATCTTCGATAACTGTCACCTCATCCTTCTTACTGATATCAGTAAGTATCTCACTCTTAACGCCTGCAAGACAGCGGACCTGTGTATTCTTCTTCACCTCAGCAATTCTCTTCTCTCCCCAGTCACTTACAACCATGACACGGCTTGGATCATCATACACTTCATATTCAATATTAGTATACTGCTGAACAAAATCTAGTGCGATATATGCTGTATTTCCTTCTGTCTTAAGGATAACGTAATCCTTACTGTTCTTCTCCTTGGAAATAGTGTAATCCCTGCTTCCTACTCCAACTGAAACTGTATCATTGGGGAGTGTATACAGAAGAATATTCTCGCTTGGATCCCAATAAAACCTGCTGTTCATATAATCCCTGACTGTCTCATACTGCACATATGCCTTGCCCTCCGCTATCATAGCGGTAGGCTCCACAACCTCATTATTCACAATAACAGCCATCTGATTTTCATTTTTTATTCCATAATATTCGTTTCTATCAGCTCTTTCCTTGGAAGGGCTGTAACGCTTCCATAAAAATACTGCTGCCACTGCTGCTATTATAAATATAATTAAAAAGGCTATTTTCAGTCCAAGATTCCTTTTTCTTCTTCTCTTTGCCTGCTGTTTTCTGGAACCCGGTCTTCTCACTTCCGTACCGGCGGAAACCTGCCTTCGCTGTGTGCGTTCGCGCTGTGCCTGCCTTATGTCGCTTTCGGGACGTCTCCTTCTGGCCTTTCCATCTTTTGCAACAGCGCCTTCTCTACCTGCACCTGCTTTGGCTGTACGGGGCCGTGAAACCTCTGTATATCTTCTGCTTACACCCTCTCTGCGGTCTGAGGACAGGCGGCCCTTATTTTCTCTTTCTTCCATGCTGCACCTCCTACTAGACCCTATTATACCAAAACAGACGACACACGTCACCCTTTATTTCGACAATTTGTCTGTTGAGGGGTATTCATAGTCCTTATCGTTTATTTTTCTTTGCTTTATTTATTTTTACATCATTAAATCCCAGCTCTTTTAAATCGCCTTTGTCATTCAGCACGTAATCACGCATATAGCTGCTTTCCTCCCGCATAATATGCGCCTGTACAATCTGCATGGGGCTTGCCGGCAGTCCATCAATCTGCATGGATACTCCCTTCCTCTCATAATCCGACAGCTCTGTAAACAATGTCTGGAACCTCCGGTCTCCATATTCCCCCAAAGCATTCCCCTCCTTTCCATGCATAAACCTGATAACTGCGTCCGTTTTTCTGCATATAATAAAACCAAAAGGAAGGTTGTGATACAATGATTTTTATCATATGCCGCTCTTATTTGATTTCCTGGAAGATAGCCATGCACTGCTATTATCAATAAATTATCATATCTTACTACTTTCTGATTGTTCTGGTCCTTGTGTATGAAATTACACAAAATGATTCTAATTTGAATTTGGCAGATTCTTTTAGAATATCTTTAAGAATATAAATAAAAGTAAAGTATCCCTCCTTTGTTCTAAAAACACAATTATCAGGGAAAACTATCTTCTAGTATGGATATTATATACGATGAAATTTTTAAACGCAAGTAGTTTTTTACTTTTTGTCCCATCTTTTATACTTATTTTATTGCCACCCGGCATTTTATGTGCTATTCTATGTGAAAGGAAGTGATAATATATGAAGATTGAGAAACTCAATGAAAATCAGATACGTTGTACCTTAACACGTGCTGATCTGGCCGAACGCCAATTACATTTAAGCGAACTGGCCTACGGAACCGAAAAGGTAAAATCACTTTTCCATGATATGATGCAGCAGGCAGCATTTGAGTTTGGATTTGAAGCAGAGGATATACCGCTTATGATAGAAGCGATTCCCGCTTCTGCAGACTCGATTGTATTAATAATTACGAAGGTCGAAGATCCGGAAGAGCTTGACGCCCGTTTTTCCAAATTTGCCCCTTTACCGGGAATGGATACGGATTCCAGGAAACAAGGCTCGCTTGATAAGCTGGAAGGTGCAGAGACACTTCTTAACCTTATAGAAAAGGTTAAGGAAAAAATCAGTGCCATAGAAGATTCTCAGACACAGGAAGAAGAAAAATCTTCCGCACCTGAAAGCAAGAATTCTCTGCGTCTGTTCTCATTTGTCACAATGGACGGTGTACTTGAAGCAGCACGTCTGCTTAAGGGTATGTATTTTGGTTCCAATACTTTATACAAAGATTCTGGAGAAAATGTCTATATACTGGCACTCACACAATCAGAGCATACAACCAAAGACTTTAACCGCATCTGTAATATGCTCTCTGAATACGGAACTTTGGAGAAAGCGGGCAGTGCAGCACTTGCATTTTTAGAGGAGCATTGTAACACTATGGTAACCCCTGATGCAGTGCAAAGACTCGCAGACGTTTAAAAAACATGTAAAAAGACCGGAAACTGACGGCTTGCCGTCTTTCTCCGGTCTCTTTTTCTGTCTCTTCTTATTCATTTTGTGCTGCATTAATTGTTGCATTCAGCTTTTCAATCAGCAGATCCGGGTCTATGCCATGTCCCATTGCACCATCCTCTATAGATTCCATCTGTGAATGAGGACATCCAATGCATCCCATTCCTGCTTCAAGAAGAACATCTACAATCTTCGGGCACTTCTCATAATACTGCTCAAGAAGCTGGCCAAATGTCATATCTTTAGAAACCTGTGCCACCTGTGACACCTCCTTTTTATCTTCAGTGTTCTTATTATATCCGTTTTTTTCTATTGTGTAAACATTTAAGAACGATTTCTTCCAAAAATTTGACTTCTCAAATGTCAATATCTTTTTCTTTTTTTTTCGACAAATGTTAAGATTTATTACAACTTCACAAAACATCCGTTCTTTTATTTCTTTTGAATAATCCCCCAAATTTTGATGGTTTTGTGTGGATAATGTGGAAAACTTTTTAAAAACATTAGTTTTTCCACCTTTTTAGTACATTTTGGTGTGGATAACTTGGATAACTCTGTCTTTCAAAAAATTACATTTTTTTACAAATTTATGCTTTTTTGTCTATTTTGTATATGTCGTCCCAAATATTCTACAGCACTCTTCTTACTGTTTTAATCGGTGTATATGTGGCAGGACATATTCCTATTCCATCACTTTCATTCATGGCATTTACAATCTGCCCATTCCCCATATAGATTCCGACATGTCCTTCATATAGAATCAAGTCCCCGGGAAGGGCTTCTTCATAGCTTACTCCAATTCCCACATTTTCCTGATCCCAGGTTGTTCTCGGAAGGCTGATTCCAAAATTTGCAAATACTGACTGGACAAATCCTGAGCAATCCGCACCATCTGTAAGACTTGTACCGCCCCACACATAAGGATTTCCTATAAACTGGCACGCATAATCTACAACTGCCTGTCCACTTCCCGCAAGTGCTTTTATTTCCTCTTCCTTCTTTGCAGCTGCTTCCTGCTCCTCCCTTGCAAGCCGCTCTGCCTCTTCCTCCCTGGATTCCGCATAAGTAAATGCTTCCTCCGGCGGTTTTTCTGTATTTTCGATAATCTCATGTGCTTTCTGCTCTGCATTATTTCCTATTATAATGTATTCAGAGTACACATATCCTGTTACTGAACCTGACTGGACCTTTGTCCACTCGCCTACTGGTCCTATAATCCTGGCTGCATAATCGGGATACAGTTTCCCGACCCATTCGCTTTGCGTTGTCGGCTCGCTTCTGACAAACAGAAACGAGTCAACATCAGCAAAAGCCATATCTAAATACTCACCCTTCTGTGTAGGTACCAAATAATCTTCTACCTCTATCTCCTTATCTGAAGCATAACAATCATTTAGCACCTGTTCAATTCCGACACCTGGCATTAAATGCACCTGGTCTATATCTGAGGCATGTGCCGTTGCCGGAAATGCTGCTACAGCTCCTGTCAAAGTAACTAGGAACAATCCTTTTCTAAGAACAGAATCCATAAACTACCTCCTTAATTTTGTTTATGTTTTCTTATCTTTTGTATATTATTACAGAATTGTTACATATGTTACGCACTTATTATATCATTCTATATTTGAATGTCAAGGCTATATAATAGGGTTTCTATCGTCATATTCTATCCAATTTTTTCCAATTCATACATTTTTTCCTTTTAATTTATTACAATATTATTACATTTTAGAAATAAACGTTGACATGTGTAATATTTCGTTTTATACTAATTTTAATAATTATTACTATTATTAAAATAGAAGGGAGGCTATACATGGCAAATTTAAAATACAGCCGGCAGCGTGCATCTATCAAAGAATACCTGATGAGCACACATGAACACCCTACCGCCGATACCGTATACCTTCATGTAAAGGAAGAATTCCCTCACATCAGTCTCGGAACTGTTTATCGTAACCTCAATCTTCTGGCTGATATGGGAGAAGCAGTAAAGATTCCTACTCCTAACGGGGGTGACCGTTTTGACGGCAGCACTCATCCGCATTACCATGTCGTTTGTACCTCTTGCGGTAATGTTATGGACCTGGCTCCCGGTGATGATTATATACGCAGCATTAATGAAGAAGCGTCAAGACACTTTGATGGTATTATTGATTCACATAAAATCCTGTTTTACGGAACCTGCGCCCGTTGCTGCCAAAAAAAGCATTCAAATGAAATATAAAAAAACAATAAATTGTAAAATACCCGTTGACAAAACAGAATAATTATGGTTAAGTAATATTAGTAACGATTACTAATATTATCAATATATAAAAGAAAAGGAGATTTAAATCATGAAAAAATTTGTATGTTCAGTATGTGGTTATGTACACGAGGGAGATGCTGCTCCAGAAAAATGTCCGGTATGCGGCGTTGGTGCTGAGAAGTTCACAGAGCAGGCTGGTGAGAAGACATGGGCTGCAGAGCACGTTGTTGGTGTTGCTAAGGGCGTAAGCGAGGATATTGTTGCTGATCTTCGCGCTAACTTTGAAGGAGAGTGCTCAGAAGTGGGTATGTACCTTGCTATGGCTAGAGTTGCTCACAGAGAAGGATATCCAGAGATTGGATTATACTGGGAAAAGGCTGCTTACGAAGAGGCAGAGCATGCTGCTAAATTTGCTGAATTACTCGGCGAGGTTGTAACAGACAGTACAAAGAAGAACCTTGAGATGAGAGTTGATGCTGAGAACGGTGCAACAGCAGGTAAATTTGACCTTGCAAAACGTGCTAAAGCTGCAAATCTTGACGCTATTCATGATACAGTTCATGAGATGGCAAGAGATGAGGCAAGACATGGTAAGGCATTTGAAGGTTTATTAAAGAGATATTTCGGCTAATTAGCTGGGGACGGGGTAAAATGAAAAAGTGCCTGACCCCCACCAAGGTGGGGACAGGCACTTTTTCATTTTACCCCGTCCCCAACTCCTCCGCTTTAATTCCTCTTTTCTTAAGCTTCAGATATACAATCTCCCGGAACAGCGCATAAATAACCGATACAATAGGGATAAATATTAGCATCCCTACAACTCCCATTAAGCTTCCGCCAAGGCTGACAGCCGCCAGCACCCAGATAGACGGGAGTCCTACAGAATTTCCGACTACATGCGGATAAATAAAATTCCCTTCTATCTGCTGCAGGATCAAAAACAATGCAATAAACATCAATGCCTTTACTGGATTTACCATAAAGATAAGAAACGTTCCTACCGCACACCCCACAAATGCTCCAAATATAGGAATCAAAGCTGTAAATGCAATAACAATCCCTGTAAGAAGAGCATATGGAAGTTTGAAAAGCCCCATTGTCACCACAAACATACTTCCAAGTATTACAGCCTCCACACATTGCCCTGTCAGGAAGCTTGAGAATGTATTATAAGTCAGCGTAAGTACCTCAAGAGCCGCCTCCGCGCGTCCTTTCCTTACAAATGCAAAGAGAACCTTTTTCGCCTGAACACCCAGCTTTTCCTTTTGAAGAAGAATATAAATAGCAAATACAAATGCTATAAAAAATGTGGCAATACTGTTCACAATACTTTTCGCAGCAGTAATTGTAGAATCAAGCACACTTCCCGCACCATTTCCCAAAAATCTAATTCCTGTTTTCATAATGTTATCCCAGTCAAACTCCAGCTTATTTATCCAGGACATGATTTCCGGGCTGCCATGAAAGATATCCTCTGCCCACATCTGCACTCTCGGAATAAACTCCTGTATGCTCTGCCCCAAATTGGAAAAAGTTTTTCCAAGCTGGGGAATTAGTACAAACATGATAAGAGCAATAACACCTATTACAAAAAAAAGAACAATCAGCATACTCACCGGTCGGGAGAGCTTACGTAACACATTCTTTTTTTCAATTCTCTTCTCTGTAAACAGATGCCTCTCTATAAAGCTCATAGGTACATTCAATACAAATGCAATCGCCCCTCCTAAAATAAAAGGAAATGTTACATGAAAGATAAATCGCAAAATCTCCAGAATTTCTTCATATTTCCACAAGCATGCCACAACGACTGCTGTAAATAAAATTAATCCTTTGATTTTTTTAACTGTTTCTTTACTTAATTCCATATAGCCTCCACTATGTTCTTATAAAGTATCACCAATTTCCATATAGATTATTGTAACATACAAAAGAAAGTTTTAAAACTAGTACTGTTTCCTTGTTTTCCACTGTTAATTTATATATAATATAGTAGATTCACAAAACTGAAAAACAAGAAAGGAAAAAAACATTATATTATGAGGTTACGAAGTAAACTGGCAATTCGCTGTGCCAAGCTCACAAGTACACTGATTCGAAAGTTAAACAGAGGAAGCGGTGTAACACTGCCGGGATATGTGGCTCGTATCATTGACCCAAAGATTCTCTCTGTCATGTCCGGCATGATCCGCGAAAAGACAATTGTTACTATGGGAACTAATGGAAAAACGACGACCAACAGTATTTTATACCATGCATTAAAAGCAGAAGGAAAGACAGTCATTATTAATCGTACCGGCGCTAATATGTTAAACGGGATTATTTCCGCATTTGTCCTTGCAACTGATAAAAAAGGACGGCTTAATGCAGACTACGCCTGCATAGAAGTAGATGAGATTGCTTCTGTAGGGGTTCTTCCCCAGCTTCAGCCTGACTGCGCACTCCTTACAAACATTTCCCGTGATCAGCTGGATCGCTTTGGGGAAGTTGATATTACCTATAATAAGATAAAGACAGCCGTCCAAAGTGTTCCAAAGACCAAGCTCATTATCAACTGTGATGATATTATTTCCTACAATCTGATTTTAGAATGTAAAAATCCGTCTGCAACATACGGAATTAGCGAGCAGATTTTTGACGACATTTCTCGTTCAGAGATTCGGGAAAGCATCTTCTGCCGCTCCTGTGGAAAAAAGCTATTATATGATTTTTTCCACTATGGACAGCTTGGCATTTACCATTGTACAAACTGTGGGCTAAAGCGGCCCAAGCCTGATTATACTGCTACAAACATCATCTTTCATGATGAGGTATACTCCTTTGACATGGATGGTATGCATATAGACTCCGGCGCCCGCTCTCCTTACAACGTCTATAATACGCTTTCTGCCTATGCTGCTCTTTGCAGCCTTAACGCGCCATCAAAAGGTTTTAAAGCGACTATAGAGAACTTTGACTACGGTAACAACCGCGAGAGTATTTTCACTATTAACGGTGCACGCGTACAGCTCCATCTTGCTAAGAATCCAATTGGTTTTCAGCAGAAAATATCACTTGTATTAAAAGACCCGAAGCCTAAGGATGTAATTATACAGATTAACGACACCTATCAGGACGGAGAAGATATTTCATGGCTTTGGGATGTAGATTTCCAGTATCTTGCAGATGCCAACACTGCATCTATTACAACAACCGGAACGCGCTGTCACGATATGGGGCTCCGCCTGAAATATGAGGACATTCCCGCCAGCTCCACAACAGACTTAAAGAAACGGGTTGAAGAACTGGCAGCAAATGGAACAAAAAATCTTTATATAATTGTAAATTATTCCGGTCTATACCGAACTAATCATCTGTTAAAAGAACTACAGAATGCAAAGAATGGAGGCTATAGCGCATGAAACTAACAATTGGACATCTTTACCCTGACCTCCTCAATCTTTACGGCGACAGAGGAAACATCCAGTGTTTCCGGAAACGGCTCGAATGGCGCAAAATAGAAGCAGAGGTCATTCCTTTTCTCTCTGATGATAAGATAGACTTTACAAAGCTAGACATAGTACTCCTAGGCGGAGGTTCCGACAGAGAACAGGAACTAGTATGTAAATATTTGATAGAAATTAAACAGGATTTTAAAGATTATGTAGAAAATAACGGCGTTGTCCTGGCCGTATGCGGGGGCTATCAGCTTTTGGGAAAATACTATAAAACAGACAAAAAAGTGATTGAAGGCCTCGATATCCTTGATATTTACACCGAATGGGAACCTGAGCGTCTGATTCGTAATATTATCCTAAACAGCCCGCTTTTCGAAACTCCAATCACAGGCTTCGAAAATCATGGAGGACGCACCTATATCGGCAGCCATACACCACTAGGTAAAGTATTTTTCGGTCTTGGCAATACCGGAAAGTCCGGCTATGAAGGTGTTGTCTATAAAAATGTTATTGCCACATACCTGCACGGACCATTACTACCTAAGAATCCCGAGATATGTGATTATCTCCTAGAGCGTGCATTAAAACGTAAATACGGGAAAGATATAAGTCTCGAAAAGCTTCCTGATAAGCTGGAGCACAAAGCGAATGAATATATTGTTTCACGATACAGCGATAAGAAATATGTGCTGAAAGAGACAATTAAAAGGTATACGTAACCAAGTTGGGGACGGTGTAAAATGAAAAAGTGCCTGTCCCCACCTTGGCAGGGGACAGGCACTTTTTCATTTTACACCGTCCCCAAGCTACACATCTCTCTTTGTTAGATCTGCTTAACACGTCTATAAAAGGTTGCTATTGTCAAATCGCACAATTTAGCGGCTTCCTCCCCTGATATTTCTTTTGTTATCCATCTATCATATACCTGGCTGAAATTCTCCGGCATCGGTATTCTTGGCCTCCCAAATCTCACTCCTCTAAGTTTTGCAGCCTCTATCCCTTCTCGTTGTCTTTCCTTAATATTTTTCCGTTCATTCTCCGCTACAAAAGATAAAACTTGCAATACAATGTCACTAAGAAATGTCCCCATAAGATCTTTACCTCTTCTAGTGTCAAGCAGGGGCATATCTAACACCACAACATCTATCTTCTTTTCCTTTGTCAAAACCCGCCATTGTTCAAGAACTTCCTCGTAATTCCTTCCTAAACGGTCAATGCTTTTAATGTAAAGTAAATCATCCTCTTTTAGCTTTTTCAGTAATCTCTGATACATCGGACGATTAAAATCTTTTCCAGACTGCTTATCCGTAAATATATTCTTCTCAGGAACATAAGCCGCGCCTAATGCAATCCTCTGTCTGTCTTCATTCTGCTCCCTGGTACTTACACGCACATAGCCATACACATTTCCCATTATACTTCTCCTTATCTTCTGAATATTTCTTCCTATAATAAAGCAAAAAAGAACTTTCAGAAATAAGAAATATCTAAAGGATATGGACGTTATATAAGTATAATTATAAAATAAAAAAGCGAAAAATCTGTAAAATATCAGATTTACGCTTCTCATACACTGAGCGTGCGGGGATTCGAACCCCGGACAACTTGATTAAAAGTCAAGTGCTCTGCCAACTGAGCTACACGCCCTTATTTAATTAAAAACAAATAACGAAAATGCCCAGAGCCGGAATCGAACCAGCGACACGAGGATTTTCAGTCCTCTGCTCTACCAACTGAGCTATCTGGGCATTTTACACGAGCTGTACTTTGCTCTGTGTGATTGCGGGGGCAGGATTTGAACCTACGACCTTCGGGTTATGAGCCCGACGAGCTACCAGACTGCTCCACCCCGCGATATTATATTGTAACGTCTCATACGAGACAAAGCCGATGATCGGACTCGAACCGATAACCTGCTGATTACAAATCAGCTGCTCTGCCAATTGAGCCACATCGGCATGTCACCTTAACTAGTCCTTATCGACTAATGGATGGAGGTGGATTCGAACCACCGAAGCAACTTGCAACAGATTTACAGTCTGCCCCCTTTGGCCACTCGGGAATCCATCCAAATCTTTTGATACTATGGGACCTACAGGGCTCGAACCTGTGACCCTCTGCTTGTAAGGCAGATGCTCTCCCAGCTGAGCTAAGATCCCATATAAACGACCCAGAAGAGACTCGAACTCTCGACCTCCGCCGTGACAGGGCGGCGCTCTAACCAACTGAGCCACTGGGCCTTATTATGTACCTTCAAAACTGCATACAAGAAATATCTTCTCTTTTACCTATCCACTCTTCTTGGTCATGCCCTCGACCGATTAGTAGCAGTCAGCTCCATACATTACTGCACTTCCACCTCTGCCCTATCTACCTCGTCGTCTTCAAGGGGTCTT
>CAJTEW010000037.1 GCA_910575605.1 Lachnospiraceae bacterium | reverse complement strand
TTAGCCATCTTTTTCTCTTTTTATGGGGAAATTTTAGGGGGCAGGTGTGACTCATACGAGTCACACCTGCCCCTGTTTAGAACTATCTATTTCCCGACAGCCCCCCAATGCTATTCCACCGGCTTCATCTGTCTAAGAAGAAATTCGTATTTTTTCCATGCAGCATTTCCTTCGTAAATATAGGAGTCAATCAGATCCGGGTCACTGGCGTTTTGGAACTTTGTATAGGCATCTTCTATACTCTTTTTTGCCTGTGCAATTTCATCAAGTATGGTATTACGCTCCGGATCAAAGGAAAGGCGCCTGTAGACGTCCTCTTCGGCATTTCTCCCACTGGCAAATAATTTCATAGTCCACCTCCATACATGGATATTCCATTTCTTTCTATGTAGTATGGACAGTTTTATGAATATTAAGCAAAATTTATGCAAACATATGTAAGCCAAGCTCTTGAGAAAGGGTGCGCAGGATGTGCCGTCCGGCAATGCTGTTTCCTTTACTGTCAAGCGCCGGGCCGAAAATGCCGATTCCCATCCTTTTATCTACGACAGAGAGAATACCGCCGCCGACCCCGCTTTTTGAAGGGACACCTACATGTACTGCAAATTCTCCGGAGCCGTCATACATACCGCAGGTAAGCATGATGGTTTTGACTACTCTTACGACATCCTCATCTAGCAGCCTTTCACCGGTCTGAGGGTGTATGCCTCCGAGGGCCAGTACAAGCCCAAAGTTAGCAAGGCTCTCAGCAGTTACATTTAAGGAGCACATGCGTACATAGAGGTCAAGACTTTCCTGTACACCTCCACTTGCGATGATGCCCTTGCTTTCAAGAAGATAAGCAATTGCCTTGTTGCGGGAAATAGTTCCCATTTCTGAAAGATATACATCTGTATTTAATGTAATCTGGTCATCCAGACATAGTTTTTTTGTGATTTCCAGCATTTTTCTAAAGCTGATAATCGGGGTTAAATAGCTTGCAATGGCAATTGCACCAGAATTTATCATAGGATTATAGGGATAATTGCTTGATAAATCGAGTTTAACCAGGGAGTTAAAGGCATCTCCAGAAGGCTCCATTCCAACTTTTTCAAATACTTTATAAAATCCACAGCGTTCCAGGGCAACTGCAAGGGTAATGACCTTGGAAATACTCTGAATTGTAAAGCGTACATCTGTATCTCCAACGGCTTCCTTTTTTCCGTCACTTGTATAAATGCATACCCCAAGTTGACTTTTGTCTACTCTTCCCAATTCCGGGATATAGGATGCAGTTTCCCCAAATGCAATCTCTCCTCTGCCTTCTCCAACGGCATGTTCTAAAATTTCTCTCAATGTTGCTACCTCCATTATGTTACTTATGCATTTTCTAATAAAATCTTAACATTACTAAGGGGTGATTTCAACGTGAATAGTGATAATTGGGGGAATAAAATGTGGAAATGCATGATATATATAAGTAGATAGCAGGAAGGAAGGGAATAGATATGCCGGAGAAGGAGCCTCATGTAATCGTTAATTTTTTGATACGGGCAATTATAGGGTTTGCCTTGATATTTTTTGTTAATAAGTTTTTGGATTCTAATGGTATATCTTTAAGCGTAGGGTTGAATGCAGTGACGTTTATTACATCAGGTGTACTGGGGACACCTGGAGTTGCACTTTTATATGGGATTACATTTTACCGGGGACTGTAGAAGTTGGGGACGTAGTATTTTTAAAAAGTGCCTGTCCCCAACCCGGGAGGGGACAGGCACTTTTTAAAAATACTACGTCCCCAACCTGCGGTACGCCGTGCAGCATAGATATCCTTCAGGTGCAGCCACATGTTTCAGCTCCCAGAAAGCCCGTTCTTCCTGAATATGTTTGTCGGTAGGGGATGCGCTAAGTCCGGTGCCGATTCCTTTTAGGAGACTTTCCATACGTGTCCAGCAGTGAAAGAAGTATTGTATTTTTTTGTCGCCTGTAAGCTCATGCAGGTGTTCTATTTCTTCCGGCAGAAATAGCCGTAAGGCAATACGGTCTATATTTGCTTTCCGTTTAGTTGATTCAATATCTATTCCTACAGATGTACAGGAGGAAAAAATAAACATGATGTAATCACCCGAATGAGACAGGTTGAAATGGAGCAGCGGTACGCATTGTCCGGCGGGCGGCAGCAGGCAGGGCTTGCCGTGCTCTCCAGTGGAAAATGTAAGCTCGTTTTCTGGATATTTTGTATAGCAGGAGACGAGTTTATGCAGGAGAACATGGCTGTACTCATGCAGGTTTTTGTGCATATTTTCAGGGACATCGGAATGGAAGGTCCAGACATGTAGGGTATGTTTGTCTGGTATCTGCAAATCAGGCTTTAGGTCGTGTAAATCCAGCTCTTTGATTCTCATGGGACACACTCCTTTTTGAAAATTAAACTGTATTTATTATACCTTTTATAAATTTTTTTTCAACTGGGGAAATGAATTTTCATGTCATCTCCTATCTATGTTGCACAAAGTTTGACAATTTTTAAAAGAGCTATGGACAAGAAGAAATTGTGGGGGTATAATCGACCTACAAGTTGTAAATCATGACTTGTATCTGATTGTTATTCTTATTTGGCAGGTTTATGTTAATCAAAGTTATTCAAAACTATTCAGCTGTTTCGGCAAGAATTCAGAGTAATAACTGATTATGTTGTGAAGAGGAGGAGGGATATTATGTGGAAAGTAAGAACCTGGTAATTTGTGACAGGGAAAAGGAATATGCAGAAGCATTTGCGCATTACATTATGAAGAGAGAAGACCTGGCCTTTCAGGTTAAGACATGCAGCAGCCTTAAGCAGGTACTTAAGGTGCAAGAGAAAGAAAATATTGATTATCTGTTTATTTCAGCTGCTTATTCTCCCTCAGAGAGGGAAAAGGTATCGGCAGGAAAGGTATTTGTTCTGACAGAAGAGAGTGTGGCAGCTCTTGAAGAGAATGAGACAGGAGTATATAAGTACCAGTCTGGAGATGAGCTTTTGGCAGAGCTTATCAGAAGATGCAGTGCACAGGAACAGGCAGGCAATACCTTTTTAAAAACAGTCAGGAAGAAGGAGGCAAGAATTATCGGTATTTTTTCTCCTGTGCACAGAGTCGGTAAGACAACATATGCCCTGCGCCTTGGAAAAAAGCTTGGAAAGGAGTTTCATGTCTTATACCTGAACTTGGAGATTTATGGGGGAATCGGAGGACATTTTGAAGAGGGCGGACAGACACTTTCGGATGTGATTTACTATGCCAGTCAGGAAAAAAGTAATCTGGGAATGATTCTTACGACAATTGTGGAACACATGGGAAAGCTTGATTGTGTTTTGCCTGTTCAGGTGTCCGAGGATATTAAATCAGTATCCGGTAATGAATGGCTGACTCTTATTCAGAAAATTATGGAACAGAGTATCTATGAGATTTTGATATTGGATTTGGATGAGAGTATCAGGGATCTCTATCAGATTCTGGGAGTATGCAGTGAAATCCATATGTTAACAGCAGCAGATGAGATATCTAGATCCAAAATCCGGCAGTTTGAGGAAGAGCTTATTCTGCTTGGATATGAAGATATCCAGCGCAAAATCATCCGCAGGGAGAGAAAGGCATGATTCAGGCAGAAAGGCTTCATGAAAGAGTTTTAGAAGAGCTTGATATGTCAAAGGAAACCGGTGATGAGGAGCTTACAGCACTGATTCACCGGGTTCTTAGAGAGGTAAGCGAGGAGGAATATATTCCTCTTTCAAAGCGTACAGAGCTTGGAAGAGAATTGTTTAATGCATTCCGGAAGCTAGATCTCCTTCAGGAATTTTTAGAGGACGAAGATGTTACCGAAATTATGATTAATGGAACTCAAGAAATATTTTTGGAAAAGGACGGACAGATTTTACCATCAGGTAAGAGATTTGTTTCAAGGGAAAAGCTGGAGGATGTAATCCAGCAGATTGCGGCAGGCTCTAACCGTATCGTAAATGAGGCTTCCCCAATTGTAGATGCCAGGCTTGCAGATGGCTCCAGAGTAAATGTTGTTCTGGCTCCGGTTGCACTTAATGGGCCGATTGTGACAATAAGAAAGTTTCCAAAGGAGGCGGTTACAATGACAGGGCTTATAAAACTTCAGTCGGTGGACTCTGAGACAGCAGGATTTCTGACTAGCCTTGTAAGGGCAGGGTATAATATCTTTATCAGCGGGGGGACAGGCTCTGGTAAGACTACATTTTTAAATGCGCTGTCCCAGTATATTCCTAAGGATGAACGGATTATTACGATAGAGGACAATGCAGAGCTTAGAATTCTGGATGTTCCTAATATTGTTACATTGGAGGCAAGAAATGCAAATATAGAAGGAAGCGGAGAGATATCTATTAGAGATTTGATTAAGACGGCTCTTCGGATGAGACCGGACAGGATAATCGTAGGCGAGGTGCGGGGAGCAGAGGCGATTGATATGCTCCAGGCCTTAAATACAGGCCATGACGGAAGCTTAAGCACTGGTCATGCAAACAGTCCGTATGATATGCTGAGCCGTCTTGAGACAATGGTCCTGATGGGGATGAATCTTCCACTTCCGGCCATCCAAAGACAGATTGCATCCGGAATTGACATTATTGTGCATCTGGGAAGATTAAGGGATAAGAGTAGAAAGGTTCTGGAGGTGACAGAGATTCTGGGGTATGAGGACGGAGAAATACGTCTGAATCCGTTATATATGTATGAAGAAAAAGAGGAAAGAAATGGAAGGATTTTGGGAGACTTTAAGAAACTTCATGAACTTACGCGTACAGAAAAGCTGCTGGCAGCAGGATATAAACAGGAAAGAAAAAGTAGTTATGATGCTTAAGGCATCAGCTGTAACAGGGATGACAGCATGGCTGTATTACCGCTCGGCATGGGCTGTTCCGTTTTTATTTCCTATGTGGTCCGGATATTATAAAAGGCTTGAAAAGGAGTGCCTAAAGAAGAGGAAGCAGGAATTTCTTTTACAGTTTAAGGAACTGCTTCAAGCAGTTTCTTCAGCATTAAATACAGGATATTCCATTGAAAATGCTATAAAAGAAAGCCAGAAGGAATTAAAACTTATTTATTCAGAAGATAAGCTTGTATCTAGAGAACTGATGATACTGGTAAGACAGCTTCAGATGCAGATACCTGTGGAACAGGCGATAGAGGAAATGGCGTCTCGGGCAGGACTTGAAGATGTGGAGAGCTTTGCAGAGGTTTTTATTACAGCAAAGAGAAGCGGCGGGGATATGATAGCAATTATGAAAAAAACTGTGGGACAGATTTCAGATAAGATCGATGTTGCAAGAGAAATACAGACAGTACTTGCATCAAAACAATATGAGTTTAGAGTAATGTCGGCAGTTCCTTATGCCATCATAGCGTATATGTGTCTCAGTTTTCCAGAATTCATGACATGTCTTTATGGAAATGTGACAGGTGTGGGAGTGATGACAGTATGCTTACTTATTTATATCAGCTCGTATTATCTTGGTATCAGGCTGATCGAAATCGAGGTCTAGCTGTAATTATAGGATTGGCTATTTTGATGCTGGGTACTGGGATTACTGTATATGATTATAGAGAGTCTGAGACAGAAATTACAGAAGGGATTTCCCGCAATACATACGGCCAGGGAAAAAGGACAGAGGAGCTTAAGGTATATGCAGAAGGAGAGAATATAGAAGAACATATTGAGGTAGAAATATCAGAAAGAGCTTATACGCAGGAAGAGATACAGGATTTATTTGTAAGATGTATCCACAGGCTGGATACTTTGATTCTAGGTAATAATGAAAGCTTTGACCATATTGAAGAGGATTTAAACTTAATAACAGAAATTCCGGGAGAGCCTGTTACAGTATCCTGGGAGCTTGACAGGTATGATGTAATGAATGTGCATGGACAGCTTAATGAAGAAACAGTAAAGGAAGAAGGAGCGGGACAGGGAATTATGGTGACACTTCAGGCAGTGCTTACATATAAAGAAGAGGAAGGAAAGCAGGCACTCTACGAATGTAATGTGATGGTTTATCCCAAGGAGATGTCAGAGGAGGACAGGCTTTATCAGGCAGTCAGGGAAGAACTAGAGGAAAGCAATGAGAATACGAGAACAGAGTCCCTATTTATACTTCCCAAGGAAGCAGCAGGCAGAAAACTGCACTTTTATCGGAGAATGGACACAAGGGGCGGTATTGTAATCGTAATGGCAGTACTCATTTTTGTTCTTCTTTATGCTTTGAAATGGCAGAACCAGGAGAAGGAGGCCGAAAAAAGGAGAAAGCAGATGAGACTGGACTATCCGGAGATTGTAAGTAAGCTCACACTGCTTCTTGGCGCAGGTATGACAGCTAAACGGGCGTGGAAAAAAATTGTGTCTGATTATGATAAAAGGGAGCATAAGGGCAGGCGGTATGCTTATGAAGAAATGAAATATACGTGTAGGGAGATGGACAGCGGAATTATGGAATCAGAAAGCTATGAACGGTTTGGAAGGCGCTGCGGGGTACAGGAGTATATAAGGCTGGGGGCTTTGCTGTCCCAAAATCTAAGGAAAGGGACAAAGGGGCTTAATGATTTGTTATATTTAGAGATGGTCCAGTCGTTTGAGGAAAGAAAGGCGAGAGCAAAAAGGCTGGGAGAAGAGGCAGGAACAAAGCTTCTTATGCCAATGTTTCTTATGCTTGGCGTTGTCCTTGTCATAGTAGTAGTACCTGCATTTTTTTCTATTCATATTTAACAGACAGGAGGAAGATATATGTGGAGAATACAGTATATAAAGAATGTTTTAAAAGAAGAAAAGGGGATTGGAGTTGTAGAGATTATTTTAATACTTGTGGGAATATTCACCCCCTATTATGGGGTGGGTATAAGGTGTATTACGCAAAAATATGGGGATAAATAGTACGATAAATACAAAGAAAATGAAAAGTGTGCATGACGTATGAGGGAAAAGAAGTGGGGCAGATGGTAATGAAAGATATATAGATGGCGTGAAAGACACCAAGTACCATTTTGGATAAAGTTTAAGTATCGTAAAGATTTTACGGTCAAAGCGAATTTGTGGAATTTGTATTCATATTGTCGATTTAGATTTGAAATTAGGTTTCATTTGAATAAATAAAAGATACTTACTATGTTTGATTGGAGCAATGCTAAAAAGCATGTCCTTGAAAAATGAAAGATTTTTATTATCTAGTGTACACTATTTTTGTGTATTATCAATATCTTTCAATAAGAATAGTAGTATTAAGATTTAAAAAGTTTGTCGGAAACACTATACAAAGCTTGTAGAATGGTGTAGAATAATATGGCATTAGTGTAATATGAGAGAAGGTGAATATGTGAGTAGCTTTAATTTAAACCGAATGTTAGAGCGGAAAAAGAAAATACAAGAATTAAAATTCCACAAAATTATTGAAAAAGAGAGTGAAGATGTAGAGAAAGATAAGCAAGAAAATAGTAAAAAAATTCAAGTTGTCCGTAAATCTTTAATGCAGAGTCTGGAAGATGAGATAAAAACGCTTGCCGAGGATAAACAGATTAAGATATTCCAATGGTTAAACTCGTGGATATACTACCTTTCATATGAAGACACGTTTGATTCTAGTAAGTTGATGACATATAAAAGAGGGGATATTGTGCATGTTAACTTTGGTTTTAATGTACATAATGAATTAGGAGGATCTCATTATGCAATTGTAGTTGAAGTGGATAATGCACCAACAAGTGGATGTGTAACAGTTGTACCTCTTCGTTCAGAAGATACGGAAGAAGAGGCAGTCAACAATATGCATGAAAAGACAGAGGTATATTTAGGCAGTGGAGTTGTATGCTTTGGAAATGGTCAAAATAAGTATACAGTAGCAAAAGTAAATCAAATTCGTGCAATTGATAAGATGCGTATTTTAAAACCAACAAATGATAAAAAACATAAGGTGTATCCTATTGATTCGGAATTAAGAAAGGATATTTTGAATAAAGTAGATAAAAAAATCATAGAATTATTTACAAAACCTAAAAAAACTCTTGACAAATCGATGCCAGATGAATAAAATATTAAAGGTGTTTGATTTTACTATTGATTATTTTTGGTAGTTGTGGTAAAATTATTTCGCAAAAGAAAATTTCCCGTAACGGGACTAAAAATTATTGTTTTTAAACATGAAAAGATCTGTGATATCACAGATCTTTTCTCGTTGTTACAAAAAATTCTTGACTTGTATAGTAATTAATGTTATGATATGTGCATCAAATATGATGCATAGGAGGTTCTCATGAGACAGAAATTTGACTCAAAGACCTCCTTGAGCGGAGAGGATAGTTATGAGGATTACCTTAAAAGCATTCCAAAACGCGATAAAGCAATTCTTTTCACCATATTGTCCAAACTTCAATTAGAAGGAAAGGAGGCATTAAAATACTTAAGGGTGGATTATTTGAAAGATGGAAAGATAAATATTCAAAAGTCCAGATGGAGGATTTTGGGACACATCAGTGGAAATGAGTTTAAGCTTGAAGCTGTAGAAGATATTTGCTGTAAGTAGTTTTCATAATTGACTCTCCCTTAGGGAGAGCACCATATAAGGAACCTACTATTTTATTAAATTAAGAGGATTATTTATGCTAATACAAAATGAAAAACTATTGCTATCTCAATTATTACAAGAACAGGATAGAGACGATTCTTTTAAACAAGAATGTAGAACGCAAGAAATAGAATGGAATTTAACGAAAAACCTAAAAGAGTATAGAATTACATTAAATTTATCACAAAAAGAAGTGGCGGAAAAGTGTGGATTAACAAGGCAGATGGTGTCTAGGATAGAAACATATACTTATTCTCCTACATTAACAACTTTTGTGAAATACTTGTTAGCATTAAATATTGATATTTCAAAAATTATTAATGAGTTTGTTTCCGAAAAAGTAAAAACAATTTTATAACTGTAATAAAAAATTCTAATGGATTGTAAGATATCAAAAAAGTGAAAACAGTATTTCTATGCCTTGATAAGATGTTTGAAAGAAGAAATAAAATAGTGTGCTGAGGTGAGATCTGAAAAGACAAAATTTTGTAATAGTGTAAAAATGATTTTCTAAGAAAAGGAGCTTTAACATTTGAGGTTAAAGCTCCTTTTCGTCACTTATTATTATTTCACTTAGGTTTCTACAAAAAGAATCATAAGCTTGTTGAAGCTCAATTATTTTTTGTAATTTGCAAGCAAAAATGGTGGTGGGAGTACAGGAAGGACTCAAAGGCTTATATAATTGATAATATATACAATTGGCCAAATTTAGTAAATTGACGAAGTGTTGGTAAATATCGGAAGGTACATCAAGAGCGTGAATACGTAATTTATTATCAAATGCCATCAATTGATTTAAACAACAATCGTCGATTTCTTCACCTAATCCACAACAATCTCTGACTACGTTAATAAGATTGCCCAGTTGCTTTTGTAAAGAAAGCACAGTATTATATTGCAAACGATTAAGGCTGATATTGGTTAATGGGTGTGGGTTCTGCCAATATTTTAAATTCGTAAGCTTTTGTATATGATTTGGAAGTAACGCACATAAAAAAAGTAGAGTAAGTCCATGTGGCAAATCAATATTTATACATCTCTCAAGATGAGCCATGATCGTTTCGTTTATTTCAGGGTCATTCTTTATTAAAGATATTAGAGAATTTGGAGCGATAGGATGTTGAAGAATAAAATTTTTGCAATTAATTTCGATTGCGTTAATAATATCTTGATCTTTTAATATTATAGAAAGCATTTGATTTCTTACGCGTTCAACTCCACTTCTGGTAATCTTTCTTTTATCATGTAAAGAAGTTTTTCCATTCATTAAATAGGAAAGCCATCCGGCTATCGATTTATACTCAGAATTAATCAAATTAATATTTAGTTCTTGCTCAGGGTTATTGTAAAGATTAGAAGGTAAAAAAGTAGTCAAAAATTTTATATTACGGGGTGCGACAGTATCATTATATATTATTTTCTTTAGTTCATTCAAGGTTATCATATTTTAGAACCCTTTTATTTTTATCATATCAATATTAAGTTGATTTTTCAATACAACATTAGGCTTTAGCACAATATTATTAATTACTGGTGTAATAACAGCACAATTTATATGATAAAATGCCTATCTTCACACGCAATATCCTCCAGGCTTAAGATAAAAGAAAAACGGGAGGACATGAGAAATGAAAAAACTTTCTATTATTTATAATGTGACTTCAGCCTGTCCTTGGGACTGCAATATTTGTTGTATGAGCGCAATGCGGAAAAAAGATAACGACGAGTTATCATGGGGAGAAAAAATAACAGTTGTTAATATGATTGCAGAGCTTTCTAAAACAAGAGATGTTCGTTGTGACATTTCCGGTGGAGAGCTATTTACAGATTTTCGTCATATGGAATTGTTGCAGAAATTATCTGATTCTATTGGAAAGGAGAAAGTCGGAATCAGTATTTCAGGAGCCTATTTGGAAGAGAATATAGTAAAAGAACTTTCAACTATGATAAATGATGTGGAACTTACAATGGATTGTGCCCCGGGTTTATTTTATCCTTCTCGTCCGAAAGGATACCATGAGGTTGCTGCGAGAGCAGCGGTATTATTGAAAGAACATAATGTTAAGGTTGGTATCCAGACTGTTTTGACAAGCGATAATTGCAATATTGAGATGATGGAAGAGCAGCTGAAGTGGATGTGTGAACATCATATTGATAGCTGGAGTTTCATTAAGTTTTTTCCGGTGGGAAGAGGATACAATCATCCTGAAAAAGCAATTACAGATGATGAGTGGCTTTGGTATCAAGCGAATCTTGAAAGAAGAGTACGTTTACAGAAAAGTAAAACACCTCGGCTGGATTATCATTATTTGATGCCAAATCATATAAAATATTCAACAGAATGTAGATGCGTGAAACGTTCGATAGGAATTCTGCCTAATGGAATAGTTACATCATGCTTTTGGGGATTAGATGATAAACGTCGTCCGCTTGATCCTCGCTTTGAATTAGGGAAAGTGCCTGAAGAGAAGTTGAGTGATATTTTGACAAATGATAAGGCAAAATATTGGGAAGATCAAATTCATAGTTGCTGCCTGTTTCAGAAAGAATGCAACAACGAACTTTTATTTGCTTAGTTTTCTATCGAGAATGTGCGAACTTGGTTGCATCTTCTGGAAATACAGCCAAGAAGTTCCCATACTAAGATTGATGGCTTTAGGGATTGCATATCAAACAATATCTAGAGCCATTTAACAAGTGAAAAATTTTATGAAATACTAGAAATTACGGCATGTTATAGTAGCTTGATATTTAAAAATATTAAATAAATCAGACAGTAAAGGAATTCCTACTGTTAAGTAATGCCAAAGGAGATTATTAATGTTTAACTTTCTTATTCTCAGTTTTCTTTCGGGGGTAATTGAATTAGGAGTTATTTATCTCGGGATTGTTCAGAATTTTTCTATTTATTTGATAATAATGCTTCCGTTTTTCTATCAAATGGGAAATTTGATGATAAGTATACTTCCTAAAAGAAAAACGTTAGATGCTATTTTTTCATGGACAGTATGTTTTTTGTCAATTATTTATTATATATATCCTAATTTTGGGATTTTAGCTATTCAATTGGCATTTAGTTCTTATTGTCTTCAACTTATGAGGGTACATCATAAAAGTTCATGTCCTGCATGGTTGAAACGCAGTTTTCGAATAGCCGGTTTTGCATTATCCCCAATTATGATTTGGGGCCGAGGACAGGTCATACTTCTTCTTAGTTCTCTATTTTGCATTTTTTTAATCAACAAAGATGCTATAGTGCAGGGAGAAAATAAAAAAATGTTTCAAAAGTGGAATGTTCAAATAACAGGAATATCAATGGTTATGGTTTTTCATCAGTTACATTATTTCGTGTATACCTACATTATGCCTATACTTGTATATAAGATGACCGAAAGCATTATAACGTCTAGTTTGGTATTTTCTGTGACTTGGATAGTTTATCTTTTGCCTCAAACTATCGCTGAAAAATTAAATATTACTAATTATAAAAAAATGTTTTTTTTCTGCCATCTATTTTTGGCAGCGTGTATGGCGACTATAGCTATATCTGCATATTTTTGTAATACAACTATTGTTCTTCTGTTTTGGTTATTAACAGGATTTGGAGGAGGGAGTGTGTTTTGCATTAAATATCTTTGCAAAAAATACGAATCTATAAATATGGATTTTTCTGAAAATATTGGGCATTTTGTAGGTCCTTTGATTGCGGCTTACTTTTGTCATATGACTACAGAATATATATTTGTAGTTCTTCCTGCAATATCCTGTTTCTTTGTCATTATTGCGTTGATATTATCAATACATACTGTAAATAAGGGGATATAATTATGAAAAATGAAACGATTTATAGAGCAAAAGTGTTATGTACACCTTCAAAATTACCGGCATCAGATTATGTAATTAATCCGTATATTGGCTGCATACACCATTGTAAATATTGTTATGCCTCATTTATGGGACCCTTTACGGGTCATATGGAACCATGGGGAACATATCTTGAACCAAAAAAATATATGTCGTACAAGCTTCCGAGTAAATTAGATCAGTCAAAGACGATTCTTATTGGTTCTGTTACGGATGCTTATAATCCAGCAGAGAGTAAATATCGTTTGATGCCACCAATTTTAGAAGCTTTGAAAGAATGCCCGGCTCATATTGAGATTCTTACTAAGTCTAGTTTGATTTTGCGAGATGTTGATTTGCTAAAAGAAATATCTGATCTTGCAGTTGGAATATCTTTGTCGAATCTTGACGAATCGGATAATAAGGTAATAGAACCTGGAGCTTCTACGGCAAAAGAACGTTTGAAAACATTGAAAGAACTTCATGAAAATGGCATTAAGACATATATTTTTATTGCACCGTATTTACCTGGAGTTACCAGTTTGGATTTGCTTTACGATGCTTGTGAAGGTATTGTGGATTATATTTGCGTGGAAAATCTAAATTTGCGTGGGAATTATAAGCAGCCGATGTTGGATATTATTAAGAAGTTTCATCCAGATTTATATGAATTGTGGCTCGATATCTATACACGTAAGAAAGGAGGGGCATACTGGGCTGAGGTAGAAAAAAAGATTGGGATATTGAAAAAAAAATCAAGCATTCCGATTATTTCTTATATGTATCATGAAAAGATTAAAAAGTTATAAGGAGAAGGAATATGACATACACATTAGCCAATATACGGATGAAAAATTATTTAACAGCATCATCTAGCCCTTTAACGGAATCTATTGAACGCCTGAGATGTTGTTATGAAGCTGGATTTTCTTCAGCGATATTGAAAAGTTCCGCAGCATATGTAAAAACAGGAACTGGACATGGAAGGAAAATTGTATATGTTAAAGATGGCTATTATGCAGACGCATCTTTTGAACGAGAAATTTTAACATTAGAAGAAGGGATCGAACTCTATAAAGAAGCTGTAAAAAATTGCCCGTCTGATATGCTTTTAATTCCAAGTGTAAGCGCGTCTTCATTAGAAACAGAAAAATGGCTTAAACCTTGTAGTCAATTCGAGTTATATGGGGCGCCACTGATTCAATTAGATTTTTTTTATCTTGGGACATTAGAACATGATGAGAGATTTTATAAAAAACTAAAAATATTACTGGTAAAGCTTGTTCAGGGTTTAGATTGTACTATTATGCCAAAACTGAATTTAAATTTTGAGCCAGAAAGGACTTGCAAAGTACTGAAAGAAAGTGGAATTAAAACGGTATCCCTCTTAGATTCTATGAGAGAAATTCCGGATTCTAATTTAGGATTGCGCGAAGGTACTACATCTTATTTTGGAGCGCGTCAATTGCCATATACTATTAAATATTTGAAAATAGCAAAACAATATGGATTGGAAGTCTGTGCCGGTGGTGGCGTGACCTCAAAGAATGATGTGGATTTGTTGCTGGCGACAGGTGCTGATATGGTTCAGGTGGCATCATATATTTTAAATCGAGATTTTAGAGCAGTAGAAGAACTACTTGATGCTAAACTTTGTTCAGATACTCGTTCAGATATAACCAAACATAATCCGTGGTGTGATTGTGAAAATGGAAAGAAATGTGAAAAGTGCGGAGCATGTGTGCCACATTAGACATTGTAATTGAGATTTTAAAGAAAGTCACAAACAGTGTTTGACTTTCAGAAATAGAATTAATTCAAAATTGAGTAATGAAAAGGTTTCATATGAAAAATGCTTTATACCAATACAATTTGGTAAACATACTAATATATGGATGAAATAATGGATGGTATACAAACAATAAATCGAATCCAAAGCGGATGAGCTGCAGACGATTATCATGAAATTGCCAAACGGCGTAAGGTTCCATAACGTGCCCACCGGAAAGACAAGCGCCACAGGCGTTAGCGTAGAAATAAACGGCAACACAAAGTTCTATCTTTCCGCGCCACTTACCTAGACGGAGGAAGTGGAAGATTCCTAATTTGCTCTATGATGGGTAGCATCACCAAGGACTATAGCATCTATAAGATTACTACAGGCGGTGCCACACAGGATCTTGCTCTGATATTTGATGCGGGTGTAGATGATGAGAAAAATGTGGATTTTGGTGTGAGCTGGATAAAAATGGTGGCCGTGGAGACCGTAAAAAAGGCTCAAACAAGCAATGCCGCTATTGCGGAGGCTGTTTATGAGCTTTACAGTGATGCTGCCTGCACAAGCCTGCTCACAACGATGCCCGCTACAGACAGCAACGGTAGATACAATGTTACTCTTACAAAGGCACAGGATACGGTATATCTGGAAGAAATTTCCTAACCGGTCGTTTATGTGCTGGATAACATCAGTCTAATAATAGTGGAAGGGAGTGCCTTAAAGACTGTAACAGATAAAGAGCAGCTGGCAAGTCTTATCACATATAAACACGGTAAAGTGATGACCAAGGCAAATGTGGCCGATGACGGTGTGGCGTTTTCCTATACAGAGTAGATACGACCGGGGTTGTTTACAACGTATATGCTGGTGTCGAAATCGTGGCGACGGACAGAAATGTTGTGTATGTTAAGTAGATATGCTCTGTTTTGTGATGAGAAAAAAGGACAAAGGCTCTTCAGTGAAGCCGGAGATAAAGCCAGTGTTTATGCGGGTCACCGGACAGGAGGGCTAATTTTTTTGGTCGGAAAATGGAGTATGCTATTTAGGTGTGTATCGAGTTTACGTAGTTTAATATTCTTGAGTAAAGGGTTCTTCCGCAATTATCCGTATTCACTACTTGACAATATAAGCTTTGCGGTCAGTAACTCCTTGCCACAACGGCCATACATGGTACGTTTTATCATTTTCAATTTGCTGTTTGTGCCCTCAA
>CAJTEW010000036.1 GCA_910575605.1 Lachnospiraceae bacterium | reverse complement strand
GGGAGCCGTATACATCGAGAGGTGTACGTGCGGTTCCAGGGCGAGGGTTCGGAAACCTGCTGTCGTGAGACAGTAAGGCGCCGGATTCTTAGCCTACAATATCGGGCAACCATGGGAAAATCTCGTGATTAAGAAGTCATTTAGAGCATATATCACCCTCTGCTTTTTTGCATTTTAAGAAAGGATTTTATCAAAGTGAAAGAAGGATAAAACTTGACAATAGGAAGCTTAGTTCACTTTTCTAGAAAAACCCTCCGTCCATTCCAACTATCTGACCCGTCATATAACCCGGCGCATGTGCCATATTCCATATCATCTCTGCTGCTTCCTCTGCAGATCCAAATCTCCCCATGGGTATTTCATCCTCTAAGGCTATATGTTCCTCTTTATTAAGCTGACCGTTCATTTCCGTATCAATAACTCCAAATGCAATTGCATTTACCTGAATATTACTTGGTGCAAGTTCCTTTGCCAAAGCCTTTGTCAGTCCATTGATTCCCGCTTTAGATGCAGAATAAGCGGCCTCGCAGGAGGCTCCGTAAATACCCCACATGGAGGATATGTTAATGATTCTTCCAGCCTTTTTTGAAATCATAGGCGGAACAGCCTCCCGGCAGCAGTAAAAAACAGAGGAAAGATTCGTCTGAATAATTTGAGTCCATTCATCATCCTTCATATCCATAAGAAGTCCCATATGTGCGATTCCGGCATTATTTATTAAAACATCCAGGTGTTTGCAATGCTGATAGATTCTCTGAAAGATGCTTCTTACATCTTCCGGATTTCCTACATTACCAGGAACAAGAGTACAGGAGCCTGTCCCATTCTCATCTATAAGATTCTTTACTTCTCTTAATTTATCTATAGATGCAGCACAATTTATAAAAACGTGGTATCCCTTACGGGCAAAGCACAGAGCAGTGCTTTTTCCAATACCTCTGGATGCACCTGTAATTAAGACGTACTGTTGTGTCATAAAAAACCTCCTGATATATTTTTGTGTGATAAGATATATGTATCTGGCTATCATTCATAGTATGAAAAAGTTGTGGAAAAGTCAATAAATTTAGTCTGATGTAGTAAAAAAGTATCGTAATATTATACCACTGAAGAATCATTAAATATTTATTAAATATTATTATCCAATCTCCCATAGACATTGCTATTTCAAAAATCCAGTGCTATTATTTACATATTACAAATTCACGAAGAAAAGGGGACTTACATGTTATCAAAGCTTAGCGTCAGAAAGCCATATACAGTTGTTGTAGGAATCGTACTGATTATAATACTGGGAGTAGTATCCTTTACCAGCATGACAGTGGACCTTCTCCCAAGCATGAACCTGCCTTATGCATTAGTAATGACTACATATCCGGGCGCAAGCCCGGAAGAGGTGGAGGAGATAGTAACAAAGCCGGTAGAGCAGACAATGGCGACGGTAAGCAATATTAAGGAGATAAACTCTGTTTCCAGCGAAAATGCATCTACTGTTATTCTGGAGTTTGATCAGACAGCAAATATGGATTCAGTTACAATAGAGATGCGTGAGAGCCTGGATCAAATAAGCGGATTCTGGCCGGACACAGTGGGGAATCCTCTAATTATGAAGCTAAACCCGGATATGATGCCTGTACTTATAGCGGCAGTCAGTGCCGAGGGGGATAGTGCAGCAGATATTAGCAAGGTAATTGAAAGTGAAGTGATTCCAGAGATAGAAAGTGTGGAGGGAGTGGCGTCTGTCACCGCCACGGGAAGTATTGAGGAAACTGTGGAGATTACCATAAATGCCCAGAAAGTTGACAGCTTAAGTGATGATATCAAAGCAGAGATGGAAGCTCAGATGAATGAAGCCAGAGCAGCCCTTGACGAGGCGCGGGCACAGGTGGAGAGTGGAAAAGCAGCTCTTGCAGCAGGCAAATCCCAGGCATCCCAGGGACTTTCCCAGGCGGAGGCTCAGCTTTCCATAAAAAGCGAGGAACTTAAGCAGGCTCAGCTTGAGATTACAGAAAAAATGGCCCAGCTTACGGTATCGGAGACCCAGCTTAACCAGTCACTTGTACTCGTTCAGACCGCAAGACAGGAAGCGGAAGCTCAACTTGTGGAGCTTAAAAAGGGAGAGGAAGAATATCTTTTTGCAAAGACTGAGCTTGACGCATTAAAGAACAAAGAGGAAAATGGAGAAGTTCTTACACCTGAAGAAAAGACACTGGTGCTTCAGTTTCAGGGAACCGTTGATACCTATGAGACAGCTTTGGCAGCTTTAAATGCAGCAATAGAGCAGGTTTCCGGTCATGAAGCCCAGCTTTTGGACGCTCAGGGAAAGCTGACAGAAGGAAAGCAGCAGCTTGCGTCTATGCAGACTCAGATAAACGAAGGAGCACTTACGCTCGCAGAGGCAAGAGGCCAGATGGCTTCCGCCCAGTTTGAGGCAGCCGTGGGAGTAGGAGAGGGTGTGTCTCAGCTTGCAGCAGGAGAGACGGCTCTAAAGATGCAGGAGGCTCAGATGGAGGCAGCTGCCGCTGAAGCCGGAAATGCTGCAGACGTAGGCAGCATGTTATCAGTGGATACCATTAAGACGATTCTTGGGGCGCAGAATTTCCGTATGCCGGCAGGCTATGTGACTGAGGAAGGTATAGACTACCTGATACGGGTAGGAGATAAGTTTAAAAGCATAGATGAGATAAAAGAATTAGTTCTTCTTGATATGGAAGGGATTGATGCCATAAAGCTTTCTGATGTTGCAGAGGTAGAGCTTCGGAACAATGAAAATGAGACCTATGCGAAAATAAACGGCAAGGCAGGCATGATGCTTTCTATTCAGAAGCAGACCGGCTATTCCACTGGAGATGTCAGCGATAGAGTATTAGAAAGATTTGATAAGATTAAGGAAGACCATGAGGGAATTGAGACAGTGACCTTGATGGACCAGGGAATCTACATTGATTTAATTGTAAATTCTGTACTGCAGAATTTGATTTACGGTGCAGTACTGGCAATTATCATTTTGCTTGTATTTTTAAAAAGTGTGCGTTCCACATTTGTAATTGCCTGTTCTATTCCTATTAGTATTATGGCGGCCATTGTAGCCATGTATTTTTCAGGTATAACCCTGAATATTATCTCACTATCCGGCCTGGCACTTGGCGTCGGCATGCTGGTGGATAATTCCATTGTGGTTATTGAAAATATTTACCGGATGAGAAATGAAGAGGATGCATCAGCCAAAGATGCGGCAATCGAGGGTGCAAGACAGGTGGGCGGTGCGATTATGGCATCTACCCTTACAACAGTCTGTGTATTCCTGCCAATTGTATTTACACAAGGGATTACAAGGCAGCTATTTGTAGACATGGGACTTACTATAGGATATTCTCTTCTTGCAAGCCTTCTTGTGGCCCTTACCGTTGTGCCCATGATGTCTGCGGGGCTTCTTAAAAAAGCGGATGACAAGGAATCAAAGCTTTATATTCGCATTAAGGAAGTATATGGAAGGTTTCTTGCAAAAGCGCTGAATATGAAGTTTCTAGTGCTTTTTAGCGCACTTGCATTATTTGCAGGAAGCATAGCGCTGGCAGTTTCCAAGGGAACAGAATTCATGCCCCAGATGGAGAGCACTCAGATCAGCATGACCCTTGTGACAGAAGCGGGTACCAGCCTTGAGGACACAGCGAAGGAAGCAGATAAGATAATGGAGCGTGTCGGTAAGATAAAGGATATCGAGAATGTGGGAGCGTTGGTGTCTGCGGGAGATATGATGGGAACACAGACAGTAACCAACCGTATTCAGTTTTATGCAATTACAAATGAGAATCCGTCTTTGTCAAACAGCCAGCTTCAAAGGGAGATAGAGAAGGTTACGGAGGATATTAAGGGCGAGGTGGAGATAAGTATGTCCAATATGGACATGAGTGCCCTTGGAAGCTCAGGCGTGGATATTCAGATTAAAGGAAAAGAACTGGATAAGCTTCAGGAAATTGCAAAGGATGTTAAAAAGATTGTAGAAAATACGGAAGGTACCCAGAATGTATCTGACGGTACGGAAGATGGAGGAGAAGAACTGCGCGTTGTGGTAGACAAGGGGAAAGCAGCGTCTAAGGGGCTGACCGTGGCGCAGGTTTACCAGGAGTTATATAAGAAGATTTCAGCACCTTCGTCAGCTATGAGCCTTGGAACTGATACAAGAGATTACGATGTTTATGTACTGGATGATGAAAATGAGAAGCTTTCAAGAAACGATATTCGAAATTTGGTATTTACAGTTGCGAAGGAGGATGGTACGATAGAAGAGGTAAGACTTGCAGATGTGGCAGTGTTTGAGGACGGAGTAAGTCTTCAGTCCATTAACCGGAATGCCCAGAGCAGATATATGTCAGTAACTGCAGAGATTAAAGAGGGACATAATATTGGCCTTGTCAGTAACCGGATTAAGAGGGAGCTTAGCTCCTACACTGTTAAAGAGGGCTATGAGGTGAAGATGACAGGCGAAGATGAGACTATTAATGAGGCGATGACAGAGCTGTTTAAAATGCTGGCTTTGGCTCTTGCATTTATGTACTTGATTATGGTGGCACAGTTCCAGTCCTTATTATCACCGTTTATCATTATGTTTACGGTTCCTCTTGCATTTACCGGAGGACTTTTGGCTCTGTGGATTTCCGGTATGTCAGTTAGTGTCATTGCCATGATTGGATTTGTAATGCTTTCGGGTATTATTGTAAATAATGGTATTGTATTTATTGATTATACAAACCAGCTGATTGCAGGCGGCATGGATACACGTGCTGCACTTGTGGAAGCAGGGAAAACAAGGCTTCGTCCAATTATTATGACTGCGCTTACAACGATACTGGGACTGTCAACGATGGCCGTTGGTGTCGGAATGGGTTCAGACATGGTGCAGCCTATGGCGGTTGTAACGATTGGCGGATTAATATACGGAACTTTACTAACACTTTTTGTTGTTCCATGTATTTTTGACTTATTCCACAGGAGGAAAAAGGATGATTGAAAAGGCAATTGAATTTGCGACCAGAGCGCACGAGGGTCAGATGCGGAAAGGGACAAGGCGGCCGTACATTGTACATCCCATTGAGGTGGGGAATATTGTCTCTACCATGACAGGGGACGAGGAGGTTATAAGCGCCGCTGTTCTCCATGATACGATTGAGGACTGTGCGGGAGTTTCACAGAGAGTTCTAGCGCAGGAGTTTTCGGAAAGGGTAGCCTACATGGTTGCCAGGGAGAGCGAGGATAAGTCCAAGACGTGGATGGAGCGCAAGACAGCCACTATTGAGCATCTGCGCAGCGCACCCTTTGAGATCCAGATGATCGGGCTTGCGGATAAACTGTCTAATATAAGGGATATAGACAGGGATTATCCTGTTGTTGGGGAGGAGCTGTGGAACAGATTCCGCATGAAGGACAAGCATATCATCGGATGGTATTACAAGGGAGTGCGGGATGTACTTAAGACACCTTTCGAGAGCGCTGAGGCATATAAGGAGTATTGCCGGCTCATAAAAAAGAATTTTGGATAACTAAATAATAAGGGGGCAGAATAATCATGGGGGAGAAGATGATTATCAGACTGTTCGGTTTCTTATGCCTTTTCATGTTTGCGGGGAGTGTAAGTCATGCAGAGGTTACCGGTGACGATGCATTTACAGCTTTAAACTGGGAGCTTGTCTATGATGATGAGGTTACCGGAGTCGTACAGTCAATATGTGCTACAGAGGACTATATTATTACAATTGAAAATATATCAGATAGTCCTACAGACAGCGACATTGTATCAGCATATTACAGAAATAATGTAGATGAAGACGGGAATCCAGTGCAGCAGTATGGACTTGCAAAGAGAGCGGCGGATACCTGCTGGGAACACGGTAACGGTATGGCGTACAATCCCAATACCCACGAGATTTACGTTGCGCTTTACACAAACAGCATACCGGAGAACAGGGGCTGTCTTTACGTGATGGACCCGGACACTCTTGCATATAAAAGGACCATAAAGGTCAGCGATGATTATAATCTTCTTGGCATTGACTATAAGGAAGACACAAACCAATATGTGATTCAGACCAATGTGGATGGCGGCTACAGCTTTAAAATACTGGATGAGAATTTTCAGGTTGTGGAGGATCTGGGGGAATATGCCTCTGCCGGTATGGGAAATAATTTTCAGGACCTGGCAGTAGAGGGTGATTATATTTTGAATTTCCCGCTGACACTGGGAATGGGAATCGGAGATTACCTTCACGTATATTCCATATCCAGAAGAGCCTTAGTGGCAGCTCCACAGATTGATTTCAGATTTGAAAATGTGACGGCTGACGAGCCAGAATCTCTGTGTGAGATTGAACCAGGAGTGTATCTTTCAGCGATCAATGTAGTAGAGGCAGACGGGGCAAAAAAAATCCGTTTTTATAAAGTAGAGATTCCCTACTATTTATATGTGAATATAACTGACGCTGCCGGGGAGAAGACAACTCAGAGAGTTCTGCGGGGAGAAGATCTCATGGTGGATACAAGGGCAGGAGAAGGATACCAGCTTTCCAGCCTTATGGTAAACGGAAGGAACTTATTAGAATTTAGTGACAGGGAAGAATTTGAGAACGGTTATCTTCTCCAGAATATCAGAGAGGACAAAAATATAGAGATAAGCTTTGGAAAAGCAGGCTTCTTTGCATTCCCGCTGGAAATAAGCAAAGATATACTGTCATCAGAGAAAAGCGTATTCATCGTCAGCCTGGTTATCGGAATTGTGTGCGCAGGAAGTATCGTAATTGTAATTTATATGTACTATCTCCATGTGAAGATGGAACGGAAAAGAAAGGCCCTTCGGGCAAGAAGAAAAAGGCAGCAGTATGCTTCAAATGTGCGGGTGGTTGCTGTATCTTTAACTGGGGCCGGGAAGTAAATGTTGGGGACGGGGTATTTTTAAAAATACCCCGTCCCCAACTGTCCTAATTTCTAGTTAAAGAGTTGTTCCTTCATATAAGGCTTATATATCCCTCCTCCTTCTTCAAATGTAGACCAGTATTTGCTAAAAATCCAGACTCATTTCTGGCAAATCAAACAAAGAAATCTGGTAATCCATATTTGAAGAAAGTTTCTTTTCCACGATAACCTCATCTCCCCTGGGGTGTCCTGTTAAAAGAGGGGAGAGGGGGTCATGCTGTTCATATTTTTTCCGGACACTGTCCTTTGTCCCGGTGGCATAACAGTATTTACAGCCGTTGATACAGGTGTCATACATACCGATGTCAAGACTCTGTATACATCCACACTGGGGACGCTGTCCGGTGTCTTTTTTTACATCCAGCTTATAGCCGATGATATTTTTAATCCGTTCTTTATCTATGCAGGCTCCATGACTAATTCCATAGCGGGATAAATTGGTTTTTTCCGCACAGGTATATAAAGGCAGCTTGTATTTCTGAGCAATTTTTGAAAGGCGTCCTGCCACAGCCTCTATTTCCTCAAGTTCAAGCTCAGGATAACGTGCCTCCCGGTATGCGTCTATAAAACTGATGATACACCGCTTAGTGGCTTTATGAAGCCATTGGCACATAGTATCAAACCGTTCCTCGTGGTAAGAAAGGGAATATTTTTCTGACAGAAGAATGGGGTCAAATCTCCAGTCAATCCTCTCTGGCCCGATAATTTCACTTAGGAGCAGAAATGTTGCAATGGAATCTTCCATGCAGGGAACCTCTGGTTCTAAATCATCTTCGTAGTCGGTAATGGTCATCTGGAAATAATAGCGGTAGCCCATCTTATCAATTTCCTTCAGATAGGGCATCAGAGGCTCCGGGTTTTTGGTCCAAAAGACAATGCAATCCACAGTATCCGGTGATAACCGGATACTGCTTATCTTTTTTCGGTTGTAGGGGTTTGGAACCATTACTGTTTTTTCTCTCAAACGGTTCATAAACCACTCCGGATAAAGTGCCGGGATGTCTGTTCTTCTGCTTGCACTGATGATCATTTGAGGTACTCCTAAAATAATTGTTATCAATATTATACACGATTTTGGGCGGGTGTGGGGAAATTTATGAAAAAGGAAGAATGTAGAAAGAAAGTGAAGGGCCCTGGAGAGATGTGCACATACGGTTTTACTTTCATAGAAAAGGGTTGTAAATTTGAGTAATTTTGGGAGTCAGAATGGTATTTCACAGAAGCAGTTGTCAAATTGTAAACTATATTTTTGTTTTGGTTGACAATTAATTTTGGATTTTATATACTGTATATGCGTTAGCTACATTATGCATAAAAATACATATTTTATAAGGAGGGCATTATGACTAAATCTAAATTATCTGTTCAGGAGGTCTGCCTGGTGGCTTTGTGTACGGCGGTGATAGTGATTATGGCGCAGATTTCTATTCCCATGCCAATGGGAGTTCCGATGACAATGCAGACGTTTGCGGTCACTTTGGCGGCTGTTGTGCTGGGAGCGAAGAAAGGGGCTCTTTCTGCTTTTGTTTATATTCTGCTGGGAGCCGTAGGACTGCCAGTACTTGCGGGATTTACTGGGGGGATTCAGTATTTTGCGGGGCCCACGGGAGGATTTTTGATTTCCTTTCCATTGATGGCGTTTGTTATTGGGCTGGGTGTTGACAGATTTAGGGAAGTGAAGGGGGGATTTATTCTCTGCTTGATTGGAGGGACGATTGTGAACTATGTGATTGGAGTTTTGATGTTCTGCCTTTTGATGGACAGTTCTGTTATGACTGCTGTTTCAGCATGTGTGCTGCCGTTTGTTCCAACAGCTGTTATAAAGGCGGTCTTGGCCTCGGTTATCGGACTTAAAATACGTGGCAGACTGGGGGTGATTTTATGCGTTTAAGACCCCATCATCTGCTTTGCACCCAAAGCTACAGCGGGAAAGGGTATAATGATGCTTTTGTGGACAATATGAATCAGATTACAGGAAAGCTTCGGACAGAGGAAAAGACCCCAGTGGAAATTGTGTTTTCTAATGATGACCTGTGTGCGTGCTGTCCTGGCAGAATGGAAAATGGTCTGTGTAAAGATAATAAAAAGGTAAATTCCTATGATAAGAAGGTAATAGATTATTTTCATATAGAAGAAAAGACATATATTTATCAGGATATTACCCAGGAAATAAGGGGAAAGATGACATCTGAAATGCTGGCAGATATATGTGGAGACTGTGAATGGTATCCTATAAGTGCCTGCCGCAGGGTGCTTTGCGGAGCATCATTTTCAGACTGTTAGAGCATGAATTGGGAGCGAGCAGATATAATGGAAGAGATAAGAAAACGTATTATATTTCATGGACGTGTCCAGGGTGTAGGGTTCCGGTATACAGCAAAGCATCTGGCAAATTCGCTTGGAATTACAGGATGGGTAAAAAACGAGTGGGATGGAACCGTTATCATGGAAGTACAAGGACGGGAAACTTTAATAAATGAATTATTAAAGGGGATTAATAGAAATTTATTTATCGACATCGAGTGGATGGATTCAGAAGAAATTTCTGTAGAGATAGAGAGTTGTTTTTCAGTAAGATAATATGGTAAAATAGGGACAGGGTAAATCGAATCTGGGACGTAGTATTTTTAAAAATACTACGTCCCCAACCTATGGGAGGGGCAGCCTGATGAGCACAGAAAAGAGAAATGTAAAAAGCAGAATTGTATCAGCAGCATGGCAGTTATTTTATGAAAAGGGCTATAACGGAACGACGGTGGATGACATTATCGCACTGTCAGGTACATCGAAGGGTTCATTTTACTACTATTTTAATACGAAGGATGAGCTTCTTAATACGCTTTCCGTAATTCTAGACGATTATTATGAAGAGCTGGAAATGAAAATGGATTCGGAGATGAACAGTTTCGATAAATTATTATATATGAACTATGAAATGCATATTATGATGGAGAGAAAAATCAGCAGAGACCTTCTTTCCTCATTATATTCCACACAGCTGGTAACAGAAGGGGACAACAGCCTTCTTGACCAAAACCGGAGATATTACCAGCTTGTTACTAGAATAATAGAAGAAGGACAGAATAGGGGACAGATTTCCAAAGACATGCCTGTAAGCGCCATTACAAAATATTATGCAATGTGCGAAAGAGCGCTGGTGTCCGATTGGTGCATGAATAAGGGCAGCTATTCTCTAAGTGGATATAGCAGGGAATGTATGCCCATTATGATGGAGCACTTCCGCATATAAGTGGGGACAGGGTTTTTTAAATTTGGGACAGGGAAAAATGAATCTGGGACGTAGTATTTTTAAAAATACTACGTCCCCAACTTGGAGGTGGGTATGGTTATTCAGGGCTTACAGAAGCTTACGCTTCTTGATTATCCAGATAAGGTTGCATGTACTGTTTTTACGGCGGGATGTAATTTCCGCTGCCCGTTCTGCCACAATGCGTCGCTTGTGGTTGATACCTATAAGAATAAAGAAATCCCGCAGGAGGATTTTTTTTCTTATTTAAATAAAAGGAAGGGTATTTTGGACGGTGTATGTGTGAGCGGCGGCGAACCTCTTATCCAGCAGGGTATTGAGACTTTTTTAAAGAAAATTAAAGAGATGGGTTATGCGGTAAAGCTGGATACTAATGGAAGCTCGCCGGATAAGCTTCGGAAGCTGGTGGAAGAGGGGCTTGTTGACTATGTGGCCATGGATATCAAGAATTCTCCTGAGAAATATGGAAGTACAATCGGAATTGAGGAGTATGACATCTCACATGTCTGCCAGAGCGTCACATTCCTTTTAAAAGGAAATGTCCCATATGAGTTTAGGACAACAGTGGTCCGTAGATTTCACCAGAGGGCGGACTTTCACTCCATTGGAAGATGGATAAAAGGGGCAGAGCATTACTACCTGCAGCAGTTTGTAGATTCAGGAGATTTGATTAAGCCCGGGCTTCGGGGGTATGACAAAAATGTGATGCAGCAGGCACTTGAGGTTGTAAAAAAGTACGTGGAAACCGCGCAGTTACGCGGTTTATAGTAAATATATACAACAACAATATATTGTAGAAAATGGAAATTTGTGCACAATATATTGTTGTTTTTCGTTGACTAAAATCTACCCATAGTGCTATGATAAAAAGGCAGACGAAAATTTAAGACAGCAAAATAGAAAGGGGAGCTAAGTTTATGTATCAGGTAGCAAAGCGCGACGGACAGATTGCAGATTTCGCATTATCAAAAATATCTGTCGCAATTGAGAGAGCTTTTCAGGCACAAGATAAAGAATATAATCAGGATATTATAGATCTACTTGCATTAAAAGTAACGGCGGCATTTGCGCCGAAGGTTAAGAATTCACTTATTGAAGTGGAAGATATTCAAGACAGTGTTGAGGAAATATTGATAAAAGCAGGCTATGCAGATGTGGCCAAGGGTTATATTTTATATAGAAAACAAAGAGAGAAGATTCGTAATCTGAATTCCACCATGCTGAACTATAAAGATATTGTTGACAGTTATGTAAAGGTTACGGACTGGCGTGTAAAAGAGAATTCTACAGTCACCTATTCCGTAGGAGGGCTGATTCTTAGCAATTCCGGCGCTATTACGGCAAATTACTGGCTTTCGGAGATTTATGACGAGGAAATCGGTCAGGCTCACAGGGAGGCAGATATTCATATCCACGATTTGTCCATGCTGACAGGATACTGTGCCGGATGGTCCCTAAAGCAGCTGATTAAGGAGGGGCTTGGCGGAATTCCGGGGAAGATATCCTCTTCACCGGCGAAGCATTTAAGCGTGCTCTGTAATCAGATGGTAAATTTCCTTGGAATTATGCAGAACGAGTGGGCAGGCGCTCAGGCGTTTTCTTCATTTGACACCTATCTGGCTCCTTTTGTAAAGGCAGATAACCTCACCTATCCCGAGGTAAAGAAATGTATCGAGTCCTTTATTTACGGAGTAAATACGCCGTCCCGGTGGGGTACACAGGCCCCGTTTTCAAATATTACACTTGACTGGACCGTACCGAACGATTTGGCAGCCCTCCCTGCAATTGTAGGCGGAAAGGAAATGGACTTCACCTATGGGGACTGCAAAAAAGAGATGGACATGGTCAACAGGGCATTTATTGAGATTATGATTGAAGGTGACGCCCATGGGCGTGGATTCCAGTATCCTATACCGACCTATTCTATTACAAGTGATTTTGACTGGTCAGATACGTTAAATAACCGTCTTTTGTTTGAAATGACAGCGAAATACGGTACGCCATATTTTTCAAACTATATTAACAGCGATATGGAGCCAAGCGATGTCAGGAGTATGTGCTGCCGTCTGCGTCTGGATTTACGTGAACTGCGCAAAAAGTCAGGAGGCTTCTTTGGAAGCGGCGAAAGTACTGGTTCAGTAGGCGTAGTTACCATAAATATGCCTCGAATTGCGTATCTTTCCGCAAATGAGAAGGATTTTTTCAAGCGCTTGGACAGACTGATGGATATTTCCGCACGTTCTCTCCATGTAAAACGTACAGTTATCACAAAGCTTCTTGATGAGGGTTTATATCCATATACAAAGCGTTATCTTGGAACCTTTGAAAATCATTTTTCCACGATTGGCCTTTTAGGCATGAATGAGGCCGGATTAAATGCAAAATGGATTGGAAAGGATATGGCACATAAGGAGACGCAGGAATTTTCCAAAAAAGTGTTGAACCATATGAGAGAGCGTCTGTCCTCTTATCAGGAGGAATACGGAGATTTGTATAATCTGGAGGCTACCCCGGCGGAATCTACTACCTACCGCTTCGCAAAGCATGATAAGGAGAAATATCCTGACATCATCACTGCATCAGAATGTAACGGTACGCCTTATTATACAAACAGCTCTCACCTGCCGGTAGGCTATACAGAGGATATTTTTGAGGCTCTTGATATTCAGGATGAGCTGCAGACCTTATATACCTCGGGAACGGTATTCCATGCCTTCCTTGGAGAAAAGCTTCCTGGCTGGCAGTCTGCTGCATCCTTAGTGCGCAAGATTGCGGAAAATTATAAGCTGCCTTATTACACAATGTCCCCGACCTATTCGATTTGTAAAAACCACGGGTATATCACCGGTGAGCATTATACCTGCCCGGAGTGCGGCGAGACCACAGAGGTCTATAGCAGAATTACCGGTTATTACCGTCCGGTGCAGAACTGGAATGACGGGAAGGCCCAGGAGTTTAAGGATAGGAAGGTATATGATGTCACGCATTCTAAGCTTTCGGTGAAGGAGAAAAATGAGGCAGGGGAGGCGGATATCCGGGAAATAGCGTCAGACGGGGAGACGAAAAAGCTTTTGTTTACAACTAAGACCTGTCCTAACTGTGTAATAGCAAAAAAAGCACTCAATGAGGCGCATATGGAATATGAAGTAATTGATGCCGAGGAGCATAGGGACTTGGCTAGGAAATATAAAATTATGCAGGCGCCTACTCTTGTGTTAATAAGCGACGGAGGCGTGGAAAAGCTGACCAATGCATCGAATATTAAGAAATATGCGGAGGGCTAGAGGAAAAAGTATAGAGCGGCGGGGCTGTTTTCATCAAAAAACAGCCCCGCCGACGTTATATCTGTGCGATACTTTTCACTTACTTTCTATTAGACATCGTTTACTTGATAATTTTACTATCAGCGATTAGAAATTTAGGTGTAAAGTTCCTATTTTATTTAAAATTTTTAACTTTTGTATAGATATTGTCGGCATCAAGTCCATACTTTTTAAGCAGCAGAGGAGCCGGGCCAGACTCGCCGTACACATCATTTATGCCAATTTTTAACACTTTACATGGATAATTTGCACTTAGGCAGTCGCATACAGCGCTTCCTAGACCGCCTATAACGGAATGCTCTTCTACAGTAATTACCTTTCCGGTCTCTTTTGCAGCAGAAATGATTAATTCTTCATCAAGGGGTTTAATGGTATGGATGTTAATGACCCTTGCATGGAAATCGTCGGCCGCCAGCTTTTTAGCAGCATCTAAGGCAGCAGATACACATAATCCAGTGGCGATGATAGCAGCGTCAGTTCCTTCTCTTAATGTAATTCCTTTTCCAAGTTCAAACTTATAGTCAGGATTTTCATTAATAACTGGCACAGCAAGCCTCCCGAAGCGTAGGTATACTGGTCCCTCATGTTCATAGGCTGCTTTTACGGCAGCACGGGCCTCCACATCATCGGAAGGATTTAAAACAACCATGCCTGGAATGGTGCGCATCAGGGCGATATCTTCGTTACACTGGTGGGTAGCACCGTCCTCACCTACGGAAATACCGGCGTGGGAAGCGCCTATTTTTACATTGAGATGGGGATAACCGATAGAATTTCTCACCTGTTCAAAAGCGCGTCCGGCAGCAAACATGGCAAAGGAGCTGGCAAAAGGGATCTTTCCGGCAGCAGCAAGTCCTGCGGCTACACCTATCATATTGCCCTCTGCTATACCACAGTCGATAAACCTGTCAGGAAATTCCTTTTTAAAAATACTTGTTTTCGTTGCAGCAGCAAGGTCTGCGTCAAGGACAACGATATTATCATGCTCTTTTCCGAGTGCAGTAAGTGCTCTTCCATAGCTTTCTCGCGTTGCAATTTTCTTTATTTCTGACATAATGCTTCACCTGCCTTTTCTAATTCTTCCATAGCTTTCTGGTACTGCTCATCATTTGGAGCAGTTCCGTGCCAGGAGGCTTGATTTTCCATAAAGGAAACTCCCTTTCCTTTTATTGTTTTCATGATAATGGCAGATGGCATGCCCTTGATGCTTCTTGCCTCATTAAATGCTTTTTCCAGCAAATCAAAATCATTTCCGTTTTCCACATTAATAGTGTGAAAATTAAATGCCTCAAACTTTTTATCAATAGGATAAGGTGAATTAATATCTTCGACTGCTCCGTCAATCTGAAGCCCATTGTTGTCTACAATTACAGCAAAGTTATCTAGTTTGTGGTGTCCGGCTAACATGGCAGCCTCCCATACCTGGCCCTCCTGAAGCTCCCCGTCTCCGAGAAGTGTATAGGTGCGGTAAGAGGCTTTGTCTAATTTTGCCGCCAGTGCCATACCTACAGCGGCGGAGATTCCCTGACCTAAGGAGCCGCTTGACATATCAACACCTGGAATGTGTTTCATGTCAGGGTGTCCCTGTAAAATGGAGCCAATCTGCCGGAGCGTGGTGAGCGTGGATATAGGAAAATATCCCCGTTCTGCAAGTACAGCATAAAGCCCTGGGGCTGTGTGTCCCTTAGAGAGCACGAAGCGGTCCCGGCATGGATCCTTTGGATTCTCCGGGTCTATGTTCATTTCTTCGAAATATAAATAGGTAAACAGATCCGCAGAGGATAAGGAGCCGCCGGGATGGCCTGCTTTGGCGCTGTAAATAGATGTAAGTATTCCTTTTCTCACCTTATTTGCAGTCAGCATAAGTTTCTGTTTGTTCATTTGTTACCTCCTTAAATCGGTTATAGAAATTTGCAATATTCATAATAATATTTTTATCAAAGACAGCTGAGCCGGCAACAATTACATTAGCTCCTGCCCTGATTACCTCATGGACATTATCCAATTTAATTCCGCCGTCTACCTCAATTTCAGCAGAAAGATTCCGCGTTTTTATCATTTCCCTGAGTTTTCTGATTTTCGGAAGAACGCCTGGAATAAAGGAAGCTCCGCCGAATCCCGGGTCTACTGTCATAAGAAGAACAATATCCAGGTCCTCTAGCACGTATTTCACTGCAGACAGAGGTGTAGAAGGATTCAGTACAACTCCGGCTTTTATACCTTGGCTTTTAATAGCACCAATGGTGCGGTGAAGATGGCCGCAGGCTTCTGCGTGTACTGTAATGATGTCAGCACCGGCTTTTACAAAGTCTGGAATGTAGCGTAAGGGCTCCGTAATCATCAAATGGACATCAAAAGTCTTATCAGTATATTGACGTATAGAGGAAATGACAGGCAGTCCAAAAGAAATATTAGGAACAAACATACCATCCATTACATCAATATGGATATAGTCGGCGGGAGAGTGGTGCAGAATCGTAATATCCCGTCCAAGCTCTGCAAAATCAGCAGAAAGAATTGAAGGCGCCAGTTTTATCATAGATACCTCCCAAAATAGAATGTACTCCTAACTAAAAAATGCTGCAAGTTGGGGACGGAGTAAAATTAAAAAGTGCCTGTCCCCACCCTACATGGGGACAGGCACTTTTTAATTTTACTCCGTCCCCAACTTGCGTTACTTGCCTGCAATAAAGTCCTCAAGCATAGCCCGGCACTGGTCATCTACATGTTGTACTGGCGGATGCTTCATAAAGTAGGAGCTTGGCTCTTCGATGGCTCCTGCAAGTCCTCTCTCCTTTGCAAGCATACAGCATCTTACTGCGTCTACGCTGATTCCTCCTGAGTTTGGGCTGTCGATAACGTCAAGCTTTAAATTCAGGCTTACCGGAGCCCCGCCGAACTTCTGGCCTTCAATACAGATGATGGCTGTCTTTTGGTCTCCCTGGTTGTCTACAAATGCAAAGCCCGGTGCTATCGGTACATCATGCTTTAAAATGCTTGCAATAGCATCATGCTTTGTTACATGCTTTGTCTCTCCTCTCATTACCAGATTGATAAAATCTGTATTTCCCGCA
>CAJTEW010000035.1 GCA_910575605.1 Lachnospiraceae bacterium | reverse complement strand
CTCCTTGACATGTTCAAAAACTGCATTATAATACAAACAAGGACAGAACCCTTAAGATAAGACTCTGTCCACAGTAACTAATGATATATCTTATATCAGTTTTTTCAGTTTACACAAAACTTGAAACTCTCTCCTTTACTGTGACTGAAGAAGGAGCCTTACCGGCCCCTTCTTTTTTACAAAGTACCTTTTTTATCATTCGTGACATCTCCATTGCCGCTTACGGGAATCGGCTCCCCTAAAAATGTAGGCTCTGGCTTTAGTACTGAATATCCGACATCCTTGGCTATAGCTGCTGACTCCCTAAGCTTCCGGTATGTATCTCCGGAATAAACGTCCGTGTCACAGGCAATGCCTCTGGCCTCTAAGCCCATGGCCTCTGCGTCATATACTGCCCGGTAGAGGTGATATTTCTGAGTCACAACAATGATATCCTCTGCCTGGAAGATTTCCTTTGCCCGGTACATGCTTTCATAGGTAGAAAAGCCTGCATGGTCCATAAAAATGTGCTCCGACGGTACTCCCTGCTCCACGGCATAATTCTTCATAGCGTTTACCTCGTCATAGTCATCTCTTCCGTGGTCCCCGCTCATAATAATCCTGTCTGTAAGCCCTGACTGATAAACCTTAATGCCAGTATCAAGCCGCTCCTTAAGCATCACGCTGGGGCTTCCGTCAGGCTTTACCTGGGCGCCGAGGACAAGAACCGCATCCGCCTTTTCTTCTGTTTTCTTTAATTCCTTTACGGAAGTTATCTTAGCTCCTGCTGTTATTCTTACATAGCCGTTTACTGCGAAAAATGTAATGACTCCTAATAGGAAAACTGCCAGGAAACAGCGGAGGAATTTTTTTCTTTTTTTCATGTAAAACACCCTTTTTGTAATTATGTAGTTTTGTACCTCTGTTTTCACATCATCAATTAATAATTACAGATAATTACCTCTTCTCCTACTCTGTTGGATGCATCTGAATTAATCATCCGTTTTACACTTACAACATCTATTTTATAGCCTTTATCCCCATATAACTCATTTATCAGCTTTGTATTATGGTTTGTAAGCATACAAAAACAGCCTCTGCCCGTTAATTCATCATAAAGCTTTGCCAGCCGTTTATGACTTTCTATATCAAATCCCTCTTTTGTATATGCTTCAAACGATGCAGGATTAAGTGGTGCATATGGGCTGTCCAAAAACACAAAGTCATGCTTCGCGGCTTTTTCACACGCTGTTTCAAAATCTCCTGACATAATAGTTACTCCCTGCAGGTACTCTGAAATCCCCATAATGACACTTTCTTCAACAGATACCCTGCGGCTGTTGTTATACGGAACATTAAAAAGTCCTTTGCCATTCACACGATATAATCCGTTAAAGCAATGCTTATTTATAAATACAAATAATGCCGCTAATTCCACATCATACTCTGCCTTCATCAACTTATCATTATAATGCTCCCTGAGAGAATAATAGTATTCTTTTCCATTCTCCCACATCTGTGTATCCAGTCTGCCTGCTGCCTGCAGAAAAAGCTTTGGCGTATCGCATATCTGCCTATATGCATTAATTAATGCCTTGTTAATATCATTAATCAAAGCATTTGCCGGAAGTAAGTCAAATACGACTGCACCCCCGCCTACAAATGGCTCGTAATAATTATTATATTTTTCTGGCATTCTCTCCTTTATCTGTGGAAGCAGCTGGCGCTTTCCACCAGCCCATTTCACAAATGGAGCAGCAATTGAGTGGTTCATTTTAATTTTTCTCCTCGTCTGCCTGTCTCTTACATAGTTTCAAGCCTTTATTCTCCGGCAAAGTCGCCTTCAAATTATCAAATGTATCATTATACCTTCTTTCAGTATCTCGCACCATCATTAGAATACCGGACATTTTTCTTTACTGCGATTTTTCCCGCAATCATAACATCATCCCTATTCTGCAATCGTCTCCATAATCCATATTACTTTGAATTTTATTATACCCCTAATCTCCTGAAATGTTAAGCAAAAACTGTTGAGATTGAGGAGCTACTGGACGCAATCAACAAAATATAGCAGGGGCGCCTGCCTCTTTATGTTCTCATATTATCTCACACCGCCTCATGCTGCCTTACAAGTGATTTTTCCCTTGAACTCTCCGTCCTCTTATGGTATATTATAAATACAAAAACAACCGCCCACAAGGTGGGTTGACCAAATTGAAAAGTAGAAAAATCCACCCCGCATCCGGTCAAAGTTTTGGGGTGGTTTTTCTATGTAGACTTACTTACAAAACGTAAAAACGAATGTAAGTAATGCCAAAAGGAACAGACCAAAGGTCATAATGTCCTTAAAATCAAAATGATTTTTCATAGGCATCACCCCCATTCCGTAAAAATGAGAGGTCAGCCCACCCTGCAACACAGTTGTCATTTTGTATTATATCATTCTTTTTCGACTTCCACAATTCTATTTTTTATGCGTCTTTCCGATTATCCGTCTCACCTCGGATGTCTTTTCACAATGGATGTTCCTGCTGCCTGTTACGTACTTGATAAAGCCCTCTTTGAGATAAATAAAATATCCCTCGTCCTTTGTATATGACAAATCCTCAATCATTTCATAGTATTTATGTGGAACCTGCCATTTTTCCAACATGCGACGCTGCTCCTCATTGAATCCCTGCTTTTTCTTCCCGAACTTGCTCTCGCCGGATGCAAGGTCATCACATACCAGCGCATAGAGATATTCATTGACCGACATCCCCAGTCCAGACGCTATATGTCTTATCCTCACTTTTTCCCTATCGGCAATGTGAAATCGATTCGGTCGTAATGCTCTTTTGCGTGTGATTCTTGTATTCCCTCCGGTTCAGTGACACCGCCCCTTTTCCCATTTTTAACATCGTATCATTGTCTTGCACAAGACATAAGGAAAACATTTTTTTATTTGTTAGTTACCGTGAAAATTTTGTGTGTTTTTGTGGTGTCTCATAGGAAATCCAGAATATTAGAAAACCCCGAAAATATCGTGTTTTCGGGGTCTGTCTTTCTTTTGCAATATTCGCTTGCATAATTTCAAACCCTTATTTTCCAGCATTTTCAGGCACTTTGTTAGTTACCTGTCACTTACCCATACTATTTTGCAATGTCTGATGGCATTTTAACATACAAATTACCGCTCTCTATTTTACATTCTCTATAAATTTTTCATACCACAACGGTATCTCATGTGAAACTCTTACCAACTTTCCATTTTTATAAATGGCAAATCTGCGAAATTCTATTGTATTATCATAAAATGCCGCCAAATTACAGTCCGGTAAAACAAATTTTAAATTGCAAAATGTGTCAATATATCTTCTCTCAATATCCTTTTCGGAAATACCGTGACCACCCCTTTTTACACGCATAGCTACCCTTTCCTTGGCAATGTTTACACTCTCAACACCTATATAATGCAATTCAATAAAATAATCTCTTTCTTTGGCAACTGCAATATTATTTAAAATTGATTTTCCACACAATGTTGTCTCCTGGTTAAAAGTAATACCTTCATCAAAAAACCTATTTATCTTCTTTACCGCCATTTTTCCCGCAATCATAATGTCAGTCATATTTCTCCAATCGCCAAATTCTCTCAACATCTCATCTGTATTCACTCTTGGTATGCCATGCAAGCTTTGCAATGACTGATACAAAGTTGATTTACCAGCCCCGTTGACTCCTGCTATTAAGATATATTTTTTCACTAAAAGAGATTCCTTTCTATTACCTGTCTCTGCCTCTTTTGCAGAAGAAAATCACCCACCATTTCATAAAAACTTCTTTGTTCTTCTGTTTCGGCCTCCAATACAAGTTGTAAAGTATCTTCTGGCTGCAGTTTTTGTATATCCTCATAGATTTTTTCATATTTTTTAACATCACACATAATATCACCTCCATAGTACGTTGCATTTATTATACCCCTAATCACCTGAAAAGTTAAGATAAAAACTCCGCAGGATAACCTGCGGAGTCCATATTCTTGCATCTGTATAATTGTTCTGCCTATCGCTTACTGAACTGCGGCGCCCTTCTCGCTGCCTTAAGACCGTATTTCTTACGCTCTTTCATACGTGGATCACGGGTTAAGAAGCCTGCTTTCTTGAGTACCGGCCTATAATCCGGGTCTGCCTCAAGAAGTGCTCTTGCGATACCGTGGCGGATTGCTCCTGCCTGTCCTGTGTATCCGCCGCCTTTTACATTAACGATTACATCAAACTTCCCTTCTGTCTCTGTTGCTGCTAACGGCTGGCGTACAACTACCTTTAAAGTCTCAAGTCCAAGATATTCGTCAATATCTCTTTTATTTATCGTGATATTACCTGTTCCTGGTACTAAATATACTCTTGCTATTGATTTTTTTCTTCTTCCTGTTCCATAGAATTTTGCTTTAGCCACTGTAATCTCCTCCTTTCAGACTTTCCTTAAAATTTAAGTTCTACCGGCTTCTGAGCCTGCTGCTCATGATCTGGTCCGGCATATACATGAAGTTTCTTAAACATTGCTCTTCCTAGAGGTCCTTTTGGAAGCATTCCCTTTACTGCAAGCTCAATAACCTTTTCAGGCTTCTTGTCCATCATCTCTGCCAATGTTGTCTCTCTCATTCCTCCTACATAGTCAGAATGATTGTAGTAAATCTTCTGATTCAGCTTCCTGCCTGTTACTTTTACCTTCTCGGCATTTACGATGACTACATAGTCACCTGTATCTACATGCGGTGTAAATTCCGGTTTATTCTTTCCTCTTAAAACCTTCGCAACTTCTGATGCCAGGCGTCCTAATGTACATCCAGCAGCATCAACTACATACCATTTTCTCTCAATCTTATCTGGATTAGCCATATAAGTTTTCATTGGTTTCCCTCCTGTGAAATCATAATCATATCATTACAATAACTCTATCGAAATCAGCAAGGCTCCGGGGCTTTGGTTCCTTTGCTGTTTCTTCTTTCGCCATACTGATTTATTATATTATACGGTGCCACGTGTGTCAACAGTTTTTCGGGAAAATTTTACCGTTTTCTTTTGTCATTTTCTTCTATTTTAGTGTTATAATGGCTTCATATGTCTGAGGTATCAGAAATGTATTTCTGTGCCTGTATAATAAGACTGGAGGAATATAATTATGAATCAACATGTGGACCTACTTCATGGTCCTGTACTGAAATCTCTGACAAAGCTTGCTATTCCCATCATGGCAACATTTTTAATACAGATGGCATATAATCTGACAGACATGATCTGGATTGGACGGGTCGGAAGCGATGCTGTAGCGGCTGTGGGAGCGGCTGGTATGTATATGTGGCTCTCAAGCGGCCTTGGCACCCTTGCAAAAACAGGCGGCCAGGTACTGGTTGGACATGCTCTGGGCGCCGGGCATAATGAAGAGGCCTCTGAGTTTTCTGAAAATGCCTTCGGGCTCACTATCATTTTCGGTATAATATTAGGAATCATATGCGCTGTATTCTCCGCTCCGCTTATTGCATTTTTTAAGCTTAATAGTGCACATGTAATTGCAGACGCCGAAATTTATGTCCAGATTACCGGAGGGCTGATTATTTTTTCTTTCTTAAACCAGACCTTCACAGGTATCTTTACATCTATGGGCAACAGCCGGTCTGCATTTCTTGCCACTACGACCGGGCTTGTTATAAATATTGTGCTGGATCCTGTACTCATTTTCGGCATCGGGCCATTTCCAAGGCTTATGGTTATGGGCGCTGCCATTGCAACGATTGCTGCCCAGGCAGTGGTTACACTAATGTTTCTTTACTATGCATCAAAAGACACCCTAATTTTTAAGGGGTTACATATCTGCCGTATCCCAGATGTCCGCCATACGGCTGCAATTATTAAAATAGGGTTTCCAACATCAGTTCAAAGCATTGTGTTTACTGGAATTTCTATGATTATTGCCAGGCTGATTGCAGGCTATGGTGATGCTGCGGTCGCGGTCCAAAAGGTTGGTTCACAGATTGAATCTATTTCCTGGATGACAGCTGACGGCTTTGCGGCTGCGGTTAACTCTTTTATTGCCCAAAATTATGGTGCAGGAAACAGGGAGCGTATTAAAAAAGGATATTGTGCTGCTATGCTGGTTGTACTTTTATGGGGGCTTGTGTGTACCTTCCTTCTGATGGTATGCCCTGTGCCGATTTTCCGCATATTTATCACAGAAAAGGCTATTCTGCCCCTTGGTGTTGACTACCTGTTTATTCTGGGTGTGTCACAGCTATTTATGAGTGTGGAAATCACAACTGCAGGAGCATTTTCTGGATTTGGACGGACAATTCCGCCATCTGTTATTGGAATTATATTCACAGCTATGAGGATTCCCATGTCACTGGTTCTTACACGTACGTCTCTGGGACTTAACGGTGTCTGGTGGAGTATTACTATATCCAGTATCTGCAAAGGAGTATTTCTTCTTGTCTGGTTTTTGGTTTATTTGAAAAAGGAAATGTGTTATACTGATAAAGTATTATTATGCAATAAGGAAGGAGTATAGCTATGTGGGCTTATAACAGTGTATTTTATCAAATATATCCAATCGGATTCTGCGGTGCGCCGGTTCATAATGACGGCGTATACGTTCCGCGTATCAGAAAGCTTCTTGACTGGTCGGAATATTTAAAGGAATTAGGAGTAGACTCTATTCTTTTAAATCCTATTTTTGAATCAGATAATCATGGCTACGATACGAGAGATTTCCGTTCTATCGACTGCCGCCTTGGCACGAACGGAGATTTTGCAGAGGTTTGTAAGGATCTCCACGAACATGATGTAAAGATTGTTTTGGACGGTGTATTTAATCATGTAGGCCGTGGATTCTGGGCATTTAAAGATGTGCAGGAGAAACGCTGGGATTCTCCGTATAAGGATTGGTTTCATATTAATTTTGACGGAAACAGCTGCTATAATGACGGCTTCTGGTATGAGGGCTGGGAGGGACATTTTGAGCTGGTGAAACTGAATTTACAGAATCCGGCTGTTGCAGATTATCTTCTTGATTGTGTAAAATTCTGGGTAGAAGAATTCGATATTGACGGACTGCGGCTCGATGTAGCATACTGCCTTGACCACAATTTTATGAGAAGGCTCCGCTCCTACGTACAGGAGCTAAAACCGGATTTTGTTTTAATCGGAGAAGTACTGTTCGGGGATTATAATCTGATTGTAAATGACGGAATGCTTCACAGCTGCACAAATTATGAATGCTATAAAGGCATTTTTTCAAGCTTTAATTCTATGAATCTCTTTGAAATTGCCCATTCCCTCCATCGGCAGTTCGGCGCAGATTCATGGTGCATTTACCGCGGGAAACATCTTATGACTTTTGTAGATAACCATGATGTTACAAGGCTTGCCAGCATTTTGACAAATAAGGAACATATTCCTCTTGCCTACGGACTTCTTCTTGGCATGCCAGGGATTCCATGTCTATATTATGGAAGTGAATGGGGCGAGGAGGGTACGAAGGCGCCGGATAATGACTATGCCTTAAGACCATGTTTTGAAAAGCCTGTCCCCAATGAGCTTACAGATTATATTAAGCTTTTGATTCGTACAAGACAGGGAAGTGATGCTCTTTGTAATGGAGCTTATAAAAATGTGGTAATACAGAATCATCAGCTTGTGTTTGAGAGGTTCTCGGAAAAAGAGAGAGTGCTTGTAGCGGTAAATGCTGCTGATTACGCTTATACAGCCTGCCATGGGGATCTGAATGGGACGGTGACGGACCTGCTGACCGGGGAAGAGCTGATATTAAATGGAAGTCTCAACATAGAGCCTTATCGTGTGATGTATTTGAAGTTTGAATAAATCGGGTAGGGGGTAGATAATTATTTTATCTACCGGCCTCCCTCACCATATTGCGTGTCCAGATTGATACAATTATTTCTTGGGTACTATCGTTTTTACATTTACCGCAAACGCCCTAAAATCAACGCTTTTCAGAAAGGCAGATGCACCCACCCATAGATGGCTATCGTTTTCTTAATTGAAATTGCCTCACTTTCGGTATTCCATAGTGTAAAATTTAACGATAACCTGTTTTTCAGAGAGGCTATCGTTATTTTTTGCACCCAAGGGATTATTACGATTTTTAATCAGCTCTATCAACCGGAAATTATCCAGTTCTTTGTGTAAAAAAACAATCCTATAGTTTATCTGTGCGTTTTCACATATGTGTAGAATTGTTTGTGCAGCCGTTTCATCTCATCTGGTGCTTTTACAGAATGCTGATACATAAACCTGTTACCAAAGGAACTACAAAAAATCAAAGACAACGCCATTGTTAGTATTGGCATCGGAATAAGCAAAAACAAATACATTTTATTTGGTGATAGTTTGCCTAAATGACTCTTTAGAAAATGAAAATTTCTTTTCAGTCTCATAGCAGTCTTAACCATAACCTTCCGTTCTTTTCCTGCCATTTGCGGAAACTCCGCTTCATAATATGCATCCGCAATTGGAACAACCATAGCCAAATGGCATAATTGCCACTTATGCATATCCCCCGCCACCTGATAAGGAATATGGGATTTTTTCATTAACTTAGAGAGCTTTTTCACTCTGCCCGTTATCTTACCTGAGATTTCCGCAAATGTTGTAGGCTGAACCACCCCTGGAGTCAGGCCAGCATCAAGAATATCCTCTTTTATACTTCCACCGGCACCTGGAAATGCCGGTAATATCCTGCCTTTGCCACATATATTCTCCCATTTCTCATAATCATCAATAGAATTGACCAGTGTTACAATACAAGTGCTTTTATTGATTTTTAATTCTTCTAACGCTTCATAAAGTTGATTTTCTCTTACAGAAAGAAAGATGAAGTCATATATGTCATCATCTGATAATTTTGAGACAATCTTAACATCTGCCCGTTTTATTTTTCCCTTTTGTAAATAAAGCAGTCCCTTAGACTCCAGCAGTTCCAATCGTCTTCCCCGTGCATATACAGTTACATCGTAACCAGCCTCTCCAAATAGCGCGGCATACAATGAACCAATAACACCTGCACCATATATTAATAATTTCATAATCAAATATACCTCTGTCCATTAAATTCCGATTTTATGCTTCCTGCAGCTTCCTGACAAATGGAAGCTGTATCAGCTTTGCAGATATTCAATCAGCTTACCTGCATATTCACCACTATGTTCGTGTAAATATTGCCCATGCCCCATATATTCAATTTCTACATCTATGATAGCAGGCAGATATTTTTTTAATAATGCAACACTTTTCCTTGGATACTGTTCATTTGAACCTCGCCAAAACAGGACGGTTCCCTTGTAACTTCTTATATTTTCAGGGATGTTGTAACTATATACAAATTCACATGCATTTTTTATAGTGTTTGATGTAATATTCGGATAAAGCATTTCTATAATACTGTTGTTATCTTTACCCATAACAGCATCCATCATAAATTTAGGAATTGCTTTTCCGTTTTGAATCCGCTTTATCGCTTTGCAGAACACATATTCATACGGCTTTGTTAATAATCCCATCTTTGTCACAAAGGCTGCATCTAAGTGTGCTTTAACAACATTAACATTGCCTCTGCCTATAATCTCGACAACCATTGTTGCTCCCATAGAAAAACCTGATAGGCAGTACAAATTACCCGATAGATTATCCATAATATAATCTTCTATCTCATTACAGTCCTTCTCAAGGCTAACAAGTTCACCTGTTCTCTCGCTGTGACCATCCACTTCCGCCAATATCACATAATAGTCTGATAACCGTTTTAAAATTGGTTCATAGCAAAGCATTGCCGTGGAAGCCATTCCATGTATAAATAGTATTGACTTGTTGTTTTTATCCCCAAAGCATAAAAAATTCATAATACCCTTCTCCACAAAATTTCGATTTGCTGGTATCTTCCAGCATCAAAATTATATCTCAATTATTCGCAAATTTCCATACACTGATTATTATTAAGCTTGGGGTTCTTCCGTAATTATCCGTTTTATGGCTTCCTAATGTTGGACAGTCTACAGCTGTAGAAGAGCCGTGTAAAAAAAATCGAATCTGAGGTGGATAACCCGCCTGCTTTTTCGGAAAAACGGTATAAAATGATCTGTCAGATACAGAAATTTTTAACAGAAGGCTGTAGTTATCGCGAAATATGTGGATGAATACAGAATTAACAACAGCACATAAGAACTTTATTTATGGCCGTTATCCGAAGGTTTGGGAACTTTAGTGCTGTATCAAAGAATTTCGAACTATTTTTAGAAAACGAAATGTTCCTCTGCTTTACCTGTTTATAGAGAAATATTGCAAAAGTAAGATTAGAACAATAAAGAGTTTTGCTGAAAGAATAAAAAGAGACATAGATGCAGTTGAAAACGCTGTAGCATATGACTACAGTAATGGTTTTGTTGAGGGCACAAACAGCAAATTGAAAATGATAAAACGTACCATGTATGGCCGTTGTGGCAAGGAGTTATTGACCGCAAAGCTTATATTGTCAAGTGGTGAATACAGATAATTGCGGAAGAACCCTTTCTTTGGTACTATAAATTATTTTTAACTATGAAATAACTTCATCAATTTCAAAAAATTGATTTGATAAAAAACGTAACTGTTCAATTAACAAGAAGAAACCAATCGACTTTTTTCAAGGGTTGACAAATGATATGATACAGAAGGAGCAGAAACGGGTAGTTACTTTGCAATCTCACCCGCAGGTCTGCTCCCCTTTTTCAAATAAAATTTTTCATCTGTTCTTATCTGTCAAAGCCTTAAATTTCAAGTCTAAAAAGCTATGTTTTTCACAACTTCATACATATAATTGTGTTCGGCAAACCTTAAGATAGATTGCCAAAGTTGCCAGCAGTATTAGACAAGTAATACCAAACATTGTCATCATTTGGTAATGCGGAAAGATTATACAAAGATACAATGGCGTTAAGCTGCTTGCCATTCCACCTCCAACTGTAGCTAAAACTGAAATTGCCCCACCTTTTACCGCATAATACTCACTCGTCCAATCATACTTAGGAAACTTGATATTCAGATAAACACCAAAAACTGAAATGAAAAAAGCATATACCGTAGGGATAATAAACAACAGTACAGTCTGCATCAAGGAACACGGAATCGCAATTCTGATAAAAATTGCACTAACATATAAAACAGGAAGTATCACTGTTAAATTTACCGCAATTTTAGAATTGTAAACTGTCTTTGCCTGCGTTGGAACGGAACACATAATCCATCGGTTTTTTCCCTCTAAAGACAAGGATGCTGCCGTGGTAGAAGTCATAGTCACAAAAACGGCAAGCGCAATCGGCATAATATTTTGAATGATGCTCATGATTCCCATCGTTTCTATTTGCTGTCGTAAAGCAGGCGGCATAAAAAATGCTGCCCCAAGTGCTACAACGAAAAGCAGGACAATTCCAATACATGAATTCAAGGCATAAATCGTACATGAACTTAATAGACGAAGCTCCTTTTTATATAATGCCATAAATGGAGATGAAGATTTTAATGTTCCCATTTTATAATCTTTTTTTGCATAATGTGAGAATACCGCTGTATTCAGTCTTTTATAGTAATGAGAAACAATCGTTATGAAAGCAATGCCCAGCAACAGGGAAACAGCGGCAAAGATAACAAAGCCTGCCCAATCATTATGTAATAAGGCATTTGTAAAAAGAATAGCAGGCGGATAAAATTTGTTTACCGCTTCTGCCATTGCAACGCCTAAATTAGTTATCTGCGCCTCATCCATTGATTGTGTTTTTGCGGAAGCAAATACAATCAGCAGTACGGCAGCAGTACTCAAAACCAATGAAAAAACATTTTTGTGTCTTGAATGTGATGAAACGGCAACAATTAGAACACCTAATGATAGTGAAATAATCATAGGAATAATCGGTGTCAAAAATAACGCACCCACTAAAAACAGGTAACTAAAAATCGGCGGATATTCGTATACAACATAGATAATGCTTGACGGCAGCATAGCTATAAAGCCAATTATCAGATTGATGAGATACAGCATCGTTATACGGCTTGTTACGATAGAAATCGTACTTACAGGCATGGACATAACCATATCATAATCTTTTAATCCGATAAGCACTCCTGTACTTTTAACAAATGTAAGGGTCAAAGTTGCTAAAGAGCAGACCACTACCATGAGCGTTGGTAATGCTTCGCTAAGTCCCGCTAATGCCATACTATTGCTGAATTTTGTCGTATAGACTACAAGAATGGCAATGGCGGTAAGTCCTAAAGCACCAACAATGGCAGAACGTTGTTTTTCCTGTTTATCACGAGAATGAATCAATCGGTTAATTCCGAAAAGATTGTATAACTGCATCCTCAAGAGATACTTATACTTGCCTTTCATTTTCAACTACCTCCATGAATACATCTTCAAGACTATGGTTTCCTTTGATTTCTTCCATTGTTCCACTTTCTATCAATTTACCGTTATTGATGATAGTAACCTTGTCGCACAATTTTTCGGCAACTTCAAGCACATGAGTGGAGAAAAAAATTGCTGTCCCTGCATCACAAAGTTGACGCATCATCTTTTTTAAATGGAAAGAGGCTTCGGGGTCAAGACCTACAAATGGCTCATCCAACACTAAAAGCTGTGGGGAATGTACAAATGCGCCAATCAACGCAAGTTTCTGCTTCATACCATGCGAATAGGAACTGATTAAATCCCCAAGACTGTCCGTTAATTTAAGAACATCCGCATATTTTTGTATTCTTGAAACTCTTTCTTTGGAAGGAATAGAAAACATATCACACATATAGTTTAAATATTGGATGCCTGTTACATAGTCATATAAGTCGGGATTGTCTGGAATATAAGCTGTCATAGATTTGCATTTAACAGGCTCGTCCTTTACAGAATAACCGTTTATAAGGATTTCCCCCTCGTCAAAGTCCATTATCCCGACAACTGCACGGATTGTTGTTGTTTTCCCTGCGCCATTGTGACCAATAAAAGCATGGATTTCTCCTGCTTTCACACTCAAATTCAGACTGTCAACAGCCTTTTTATTTCCAGAATAAACTTTAGAATAATTCCTAATTTCTAATACGGCGTCCATTTTATTAGCCTCCTTTGAATTTTAGTTTTTGTACTTTTTCACAATTGCCCAGTAAAGGATTGCGGATACAGGAGTAAATAGTAGAATAAAATATTTATTTACAACCGAACCAGACACTCCAAAGTGTAATGGGATTTCCTGCGGCAATAAAAAAGTTAGTGCTGCTAATACAACAAAAATCACAAATGTAATGATGATGCATTTTTTCTTCATGAGTCTTTCCTCCTTTTTAATATCATATTGATAATAATATCATACTGATATCAAAAAGTCAAGAAAAATCCCGTCCATCACTGAGGACAGGCGGGAAATTTTTAATCCATTTTAGGCGGAGAAATAATAACGCCAATAGAATGCAGTTTTCGCCCCAATGATGGTGTGTTGTTTCCATAAGGCTTTATTGCATCCCGAATATTTCTAATTAACATCTCAAGTTCCTCATCTGTTAGATAAAGAGGGGATAAGGAAAAACCAGATTTATCCTTTACAATGTCTATATCATCCCGTTTACAATAATCTTGGAATAACTCCACAAAGCCAATGATATATTGCATAAACGACTGCATATAGGCTTCACCAGAGTTGCTGTCTAAAATTTCTTTAAAATCATTTGTCATATCAATATCTATCGCATAAGTCTTTTCTAAAGCACCTCTGACTTGCGTTTGATTTACAATTTTTAATACTTTGTCATTTGTCATCCTCTTTAAATAGCGATAAAGCGTTGCGGGCGGAATATCCGAAAAGGTCTCGGATAAATGTTTAGCGGTAGTTTCCCCACAATTCTGTATTTCCAGAAATAGTTTGCATTTAATCGGGTTCGTCAATACATCCATAATTTTTTTATCCATGCGTATCCCTCCAATAACTCGGTCTATTTGATAATATTATCATTTTGGTACTAGAAATTCAAGAACCTTTCATTGATGATAATCTAAGATAACAAACCTAAAAGTGGCAAAGTTTTTATACCCTGCCACTTTTAGCACTTATACGAAGATTATTTCGTTATTCACAATCCCCCTCGCACACGCCCTTATGTTATTCATTCTTCCTGTCCATTCTAAGGCGTTTTCTGCCTTTAACTGTTCCGTTATGCCTTGTGCCTGTTTCATGCCCTCTATGAGCCTTTCAAAGCGTTCCTGTGCCTGCTTGTTGATGTCGGCAAGATACGTATTCAGCTTGCCGCTTGTGAGAAGATTGGTGTATGTAACCTTGCGGTACTGCTTCAGATAATCCAGATGCCGCTATCCCCATATGCCTATGGGCTTGTTCTTCTTCGGCGGGTACAGTCAAACACGGTATTAAATAATCGCCTTGCCTTTCGTATCTGCCGCCCAGTTCCTCAAAAATCGTCTTTGCCATTGTCTGTTACCTCCACATTCTTTTTTATTTTGAATGTCCGCAAAATCCGTCCTACATCCGTTGGACACCTCCGTGTATATAATGCGGTTTGCCAGACCTATATCCATTATACAGCGGAGTTTTCTATTTTTGTACTATGCTCACCGTCTCCAGCATTTGTTAGTCTCCCCAGCTCTGCAGGGGGAGTTATACTGTTTCATTAAACTGTTACGTTCATCCACATTAACTCATTTGCCTGTATTGGACACATATAACAAGCTCTACCCATAATTGTCCATTCCCAAAAATCTCTTAATTTATTTGACTATTTTTTCAACCATATTGATTACTCCAATAATAAAATGTGTAATAGTTTAAACATAAATAAATGATCCATGATCATCCTCCGTTATAATTATTTTCATTCAGGCAATTATAACAGATATTGAGTCCTATAAAACGAACTCAAACATTATATCGACCCCTTTTCAAACTAACACCAAATAAATTTATTGGAGGTACCATAATGAATCTTGTTGTGACCGAACCATCTCTTATAGGATTGGAAGCTGAACTTGTATACAAATTGAAAATATGCTACTTGGATATCTTTCTTGAAGACAAAGTGAATGATTGTGACAATTGGTTTATTAATGCAATTCAGGATTCAGTACTTCAAGGAAATCAAGAATTACATAACCTATTTACAGACAATGCAGATACACAATACCGAACAGATACAGATAATACTATTTATTCTAAATTTATGCAACATATTGAACCACTTATCAACAGTGTGTTTCAGTTAGCGAATAGCATACAAAATAGATTCAATGCATCTACAGACCTCGTTGGGATTTTATTGCCCTTTATTCTTCAAAAAATGCAAATTTGTAACGAAGACGTTGGCGTATTTATAGGAGTAGGCGTTATAATTGCCCAACTTATTGTACAACGACTTGCTGAGCAAGAGATTAAAAAAAGAGAAAAAGAAATGCATAATTCCATTGAATCAATCTGCCATAGCAATCTTATTTATCTCCATCAGTTAGCTGAGAAAAATAGTGAAAACAAGGAAATAATTGAACAATGCATAGACGCAAATAATATCTGTTGATGGTTTGCCACTTTGTATGGCTTGTATTAGTTTTCAAAATTTATCATATTCAGAAATTTTATTTAATGAAAATGTTCATATTTATCTTCAATATATATGTGTTAATTATTGGAATGCATTCTGTATCAGACACTTATGCAACTAGTTTATTTGAATTATTAGCCAATCCACCAGATAATGGAATACTTTTACATAAAAAACAAGCCTATCTATTCGAGCAGGCATTCCTTTATTGTCTTCTTACGCTTGCTAAGTTTTGTCTCCAAATATCCGGCACTTAAGTTTTTGTCGAGTGGCTCCAGACCTAACTTTGAGATTCCGCTATATGTATCCGCCTCATGACTCTGGATGTACCAGAACCGTCCGAAACGGCGTGTATCAGAAAAACGCAGTTCATTTCCATTGCTTAAATGAAAAATAATATGCGTATGTTTTTCCTGCGGATAATCATGCATAGTTACGAGAAGACAGCCCGTCATCCGCACCGCAGGTGCAAGATAATTTTATCAACGCTTTCAAGCCCTCGTCTATTCATAGCCGAAATCGTCTGATCCCTTATTTTTTCACAGAAAATTTCTGATGATGGATATGCTATGATTAGCTCCTATTAGGAAAACACGGTTTTAGGGGCTTTTCATGCTTTGGCGGAGGTCAGCCCGCCTCGGCGGTGTCAGTGGTGTTGATTTCAATGTACTCGGCAATCTTACGGAACTTGTCCGCGAACTTGAAATGAACGCTGATATTGCCGTTTTCGTAAACCTTGATATGGTCTACCAAGTCCGTGAGGATTTCACGGGTCAGCGTTTCGATGCTTTGATACTTTGCAAAGGCTACCAGCGCGGGGTGTTCCTTGTCAACGCCGTTTGCCAGCTCCGCACGTTCCGCGTTCAGCCGGGCCAGCACATCCGCAAGCTCGGCGGCCTGCCGTTCATAATCGGATTTCATATCCCGGTATTCCTGCTGGGTGATTTCCCCGTCTTTCCAATCTTGATACAGTGACTGCTTGTAGCGGGTTATCCGGGTCAATTCCTTTTCCTTTGCGGCGATCTGGTCGTTAAGGCGGTGGGATTGACTTTTTTTCAGCGGGGCCGAGTTGATGTTGGTTTGTAGTGGTCAAGCATTTTTGTAACATTTAGTTCGAAAAATTATCCTTTAGTTCGTGCTTCAAACGGAGTCTGTCCACCATTATACGAATGGGGACGGATATG
>CAJTEW010000034.1 GCA_910575605.1 Lachnospiraceae bacterium | reverse complement strand
AAGAAATATTATCCGGATATAGAGCTTAGCTACTGCACAGATATGGAAAGCGTCATTGAAAAGGCAGATGAACTTGTGATTCTGACTGCATGGGAGGAATTTAAAAAGCTTAACGAAATGACAGATAAACCAATTATTGACTGCAGATACATGCTGTAGGAATACCAGGCATTGAAAAGGAGAAAAGAAATGTTTGAAAATATGAATGAGAGCCAGGCAAAAGAAAAAATTTTTGAGATGGTAAAGGAATATTATAACATCTACCAGAAGGAGGAAAAAGCGTTTTCACCAGGGGATTCCATCCGCTATGCCGGAAGGGTGTATGATGAAAATGAACTGATTAACGGTGTAGACAGTGTTCTTGAGTTCTGGCTTACAGCGGGACGTTATACGGCAGAGCTTGAAAATGCGCTGAAGGAATATCTTGATGTGAAGTATGCCTCCCTGACAAATTCAGGGTCATCGGCAAACCTGCTGGCATTTATGGCACTGACTTCCCACCTGATTGAAGAAAAACGCAGGGTATTCCCAGGGGATGAGATTATTACTGTAGCAGCAGCGTTCCCGACTACAGTAACACCGATTATCCAGTTTGGGGCTGTGCCGGTATTTGTAGATATCAAAATCCCTTACTACAACATAGATGTAGAGCGTCTGGAGGAAGCACTTTCTGAAAAGACAAAGGCAGTATTTATCGCCCATACACTTGGAAATCCGTTTGATTTGAAAACAGTGAAGGAATTCTGTGACAGACATAATCTCTGGCTGATAGAGGACAACTGTGATGCGCTGGGTGCTGAATATACGATTGATGGTGTAACAAAAAAGACAGGGACTATAGGCGATATTGGAACTTCCAGCTTTTATCCGGCACACCATATGACAATGGGTGAAGGAGGAGCTGTATACACGAATAATCCGGTGCTTCACAGGGCCGTGCTCTCCTATCGTGACTGGGGCCGAGACTGCCACTGTCTGGGAGGCCATGATAATATGTGCGGCCACCGGTATGACGGCCAGTACGGGGAACTGCCTAAGGGATATGACCATAAATATGTTTATTCACATTTCGGATATAACCTGAAGGTAACCGATATCCAGGCTGCAATTGCATGTGCACAGATAAAGAAGCTGCCAGGGTTTGTAAAAGGCAGACAGGAAAATTTTGCTTACCTTAAAGAGGTGCTGTCTGATACTACAGATAAGCTGTATCTGCCGGAGGTAGATGAGAATGCATCAGCGAGCTGGTTTGGATTTCCGGTAACGGTAAAAGAAGGGGTAAACAGGGATAAGATTGTACAGGCGTTGGAAGGTAAAAAGATACAGACAAGAATGCTGTTTTCAGGAAATCTAGTAAAGCATCCGTGTTTTGATGAGATGCGTGCATCAGGAAAAGGGTACCGTGTAATTGGGGAGCTTACAGATACAGACAGGACGCTGTTTGATACTTTCTGGGTAGGAGTATATCCAGGGATGACAAAAGCAATGCTGGACTATATGGCAAAAGTGATGAAAGAAGCTATTGATTAAGGAGAACCGTTCTTTTAGAAATTATCAAGAATTGGTATGAGGAGGAACGACATGATAAAGAAAGTATTGGTAACCGGTGCAGATGGTTTTATCGGGAGCCATCTTGTAGAGGAGCTTATAAAGGAAGGCTATGACGTAAAGGCGTTTGTTTTTTATAATTCCTTCAACACATGGGGATGGCTTGATACTCTCCCACCGGAAACGCTGGAGAAAATTGACGTATTTACCGGAGATATACGCGACCCAAATGCAGTCCGTACTGCTATGAAGGATATAGATGCTGTTCTGCATCTTGCAGCGCTCATTGCAATCCCATTCAGCTATTATGCGCCAGACGCATATGTGGACACAAACATTAAGGGGACTCTGAATGTGCTGCAGGCTGCAAGAGATTTACAAACAAAGCGCGTACTTGTAACCTCTACTTCTGAGGTGTACGGAACCGCCCAGTATGTTCCAATTGACGAGAAGCATCCATACCAGGGACAGTCTCCGTACTCTGCAACAAAGATAGGGGCGGACAGGCTGGCAGAATCTTTCTACAGAAGCTTTAACATGCCGGTTACAATTGTACGGCCTTTTAATACCTTTGGACCTAGGCAGTCAGCGCGTGCGGTTATTCCGACAATTATCACACAGCTTCTTGCAGGAAAAACGGAAATAAAGCTGGGTTCCCTGGAGCCTACGAGGGACTTCAATTATGTAAAAGATACGGCATGCGGTTTTATAGAAATACTCAAATCTGACAGAACGATTGGAGAGGAAATCAATATCGCGACGCAGAGGGAGATTTCCATCGGACAGCTGGCAAAAGAGTTGATTCATCAAATTAACCCCAAGGCAGAGATTATCTGTGATGACCAGAGGCTGCGCCCAAAAAACAGTGAGGTTGAAAGGCTTCTTGGAGCCAATGGAAAGATAAAAGAGCTTACGGACTGGGAGCCAAAGTATACCTTTGAAGAGGGCCTGGCAGAAACGATCGCATGGTTAAGGAATAACCTGGACAAATATAAGGTTGATATTTATAACGTATAGGAGATGGAAAAATGATTCCTTTATCTGTCCCTAATTTTGAGGGAAATGAAGAAAAATATGTTCTGGATGCAGTAAGCCAGGGATGGGTATCTACTGGGGGCGCATATGTGGATAAATTGGAAAAAGATATCGCAGAATACGTAAGTACACCGGGAGCTGTTGCATGCCAGAGCGGAACTGCTGCACTCCATCTTGCACTGATAGAATGTGGTGTCACACAGGAGGACATGGTTATTGTGCCTGCCCTGACCTTTATTGCGGCAGTTAATCCTGTAATGTATATTCATGCAGAACCTGTATTTATGGATTGTGATGACAGTCTTTGTATGGATCCGGCAAAACTCCAAAGCTTTTGTGAAGAAGAATGCATGCTCGTATCCGGACAGCTGATACATAAACATACGAAAAAACAGGTGAAGGCAGTAATTATTGTCCATGTGTTTGGGAACATGGCAGAAATGGAAGAACTTCTTTCTATTGCCAGGGCGTACCATTTAAAGGTAATTGAAGATGCGACAGAGGCGCTTGGAACCTACTATGAAGAAGGAATCTATGAAGGGCACATGGCAGGAACACTTGGAGATTATGGAGCATTTTCATTTAATGGAAATAAGATTATCACCACAGGTGGAGGCGGAATGTTAGTCAGCCACGATAAAGAAACACTGCGGCATATAAAATACCTTTCTACCCAGGCAAAGGACGACCCGCACTTTTATATTCATAATGAAGTAGGATACAACTACCGGATGACAAATGTACAGGCCGCCATAGGAGTGGCCCAAATGGAGGAACTGGAAGAATTTATACGAAGAAAAAATAAGAATTTTGCCTTGTATGAAAGTCTCCTTGAAAATACAGAAACAGGAAAGCTGCTGCCATTTCGTTCTGGAATCCGTTCAAACAAGTGGTTTTATTCTTTTATTTTAAACAAGGATATATGCAAAAAAGAAATACGGGAATATATAGGACTATTGCAGGAAAAAGGGATACAGACCCGTCCCATATGGGGGCTGATACATGAGCAGAAGCCTTACCGGGGCTGTGTGTGTTATCAGATAGAAAAAGCGAAATATTATAGTGAGCGTATAATTAATCTACCCTGCAGCACAAATCTTGGTGAAGATGAAATAAAGACTGCCGCAGAAAAATTAAAGGAATGCCTGAGTTTTTGATAAGGATGTAAATATAATGAAAAGAATTTTGTTATTAGGTGCAAGTGGTTTTGTAGGACGAAACATTATTGATATTTTAAAAGAAAGGTTTGATGTATCTACTCCATCAAGGATGGAATTAGACCTTAGAGATACAAGAGCCGTTGAAGAGTATGTCAAATCTGGCAGTTTTGATACAATTGTAAATTGTGCGAATCCAAATCCCGTTAAAAATGATAAATGTGACTCTCTAAATAATATGGCACAGGATAGTCTGCGTATATTCATGAATTTTTATAGAATGAATGAATTTTACAATAAAATGATATATCTGGGATCAGGTGCGGAATTCAATAAACAGTACGATATAAAATTAATAAAAGAGTGTGATATTGTTTCCAGACCTATACCTGAAGATGTGTACGGATGTACAAAATACATTATGAATGAACTAGCTCAAAATAGCAAAAAAATATACAATTTACGCTTATTTGCGTGCTATGGTCCATATGATCATGAAAGCAAATTTATTACACATTGTATTCGATGCTGTATAAGGAAAGAGCCTATTACCATTCGCCAAAATTGTATATTTGATTATATTCATGTTTATGATTTGGCTAAAATTATTTCACAGGCAATAGAATCTCCCTTAGAATATCATGACTATAATGTGGCTTCAGGCAGAAGGATTTCCTTAAAAGAAATCGCCCAGATTGTTAAACAAAAAATGCATTCATCATTAGATATAAATATTTTAACTCCTGGCTGGAATAAAGAATATACTCCAGATATATCTCGTTTAGAGGACTTAATATCTTCACAAGATTTTATTTCCTTTGAAAAAGGTGTTGACATGCAGATAGAACATGAAAAAGCTGTTTTTACAGGATAATTGTTATATGTAAGAGAGGATTATATATGAAAAAAAGAGTTGCAGATATTATAATAGAAACCTTAATAGAAAATGGTATTACAGACTGCTTTGCAGTTGTCGGCGGCGGAGCTATGTATCTTGATAATGCTTTAGCATTGAATAACAATATTCATAAATATTTTAATCATCATGAACAGGCATGTGCTATGGCCGCTGAAGCATATGCAAGAGTCAGCGGCAATATGGCTGCTGTTTGCGTAACTAGCGGACCTGGTGCTACTAACGCTATTACTGGCGTAATGGGTGCATGGCAGGATAGTCTGCCTATGATTGTCTTATCTGGTCAGGTACGATATGCAATTAGCGTAGAAAAGTCCGGGCTGCCATTAAGATACCGTGGCATTCAGGAGTTTGAAATTATTCCAAGTGTCAAAAATATGACTAAATATGCCGTAATGATAACTGATCCATTAAATATAAAATATGAGGTACAAAAGGCAATAGACATTGCCAGGGATGGACGCCAAGGTCCTGTTTGGCTTGATATTCCTCAGGATATACAAAATGCTCAAGTAGATATTGAGCATTTAAAAAGATATAGCTTCAAAAAAGAGCCTCTTTCTTTAACGGACAATGAATATGAATTCATTCTAGAAACACTGCAGAAAGCAAAACGTCCTTGCATACTGGCTGGGAATGGAATTGCAAACAGTGGAAATACCAAAGCTTTTAGAAAAATGGCTGAAGGATTAAAGGTCCCTGTAATAGCCGCGGCTATTGCCGCGGATGTAATGTACAGAGAGCATCCTTTATATTATGGTTTGTCAGGCTCTATAGGACCACGGACAGGAAATTTTATTGTTCAGAATGCAGATGTTATATTAGTCCTTGGGTGTAGTATGGGATTTAAGATGACGGGCTTCGCACAAGAATACTTTGCTCCTAATGCAACAATCCTGGCTATAGATATTGATGAAAATGAAATGAAAAAACCAGGTGTTCGTATAGATTACTTTTTTAAATGTAATCTTAAAGATTTTTTCGCAGGATTCGAACAATTTTCAAAGCAAGTTGAAATTTCTGATACATGGAGAATCTATTGTGATAATTTACGAAAAAGATTTTCCCCGTTTGAGCCCAGTGAAAATCTCTCTCCTGACGAAAGAGTCTGTTCTTACTATTTTTGGAAAAAATATGATGACTATGAAACAGATAACAGTATTTCTGTTTTAGGAAATAATACAGCCAGCAGTGCAAAGCTGCAGATTGGTATAAGGAAAGAAAATCAAAGAATTGTGGCAAACAATAACTGCGGTTCTATGGGTGCTGATTTGCCGGAAGCCATAGGCGCGTCTGTAGCATCTCAAAAGACGGTAATTTGTCTTACTGGCGACGGAAGTATTATGATGAATTTACAAGAATTACAAACCATACGCCATTACAACTTACCAGTTAAAATTGTCATCTTTTCCAATGATGGTTATAATGCCATACGTCAGACAGCAAAAAATTTTTTTAATGGTAAATGTATTGGCTGCACACCTGAGAGTGGAGTCAGTTTTCCTGACTTTCATTCTGTTGCAGATACATTTGGATTCAAGTATAAATGTTGTAACTGTAATGCAGAAGTGGAAGATAGTTTAAAATGGCTGTTTTCATCAGAGGCTTCGGTTTTATTAGAAGTAAAACAGAGGCTTGATGATCCCGTTATTCCAAAAGTAATGACCAGACTTCTTGATGATGGCAATTATTCTACACCAGCTATTCAGGATATGTATCCATTTTTAGATAAGGATGATTATGACGAATTGATGTTTTGGTAAACGAGGGGAAAACTATGAAAGTACTGGTAATTGGCTTAGGCTCTATGGGACAGAGAAGAATACGTCTCTTAAAACAAATCGATAAAAATATTGAACTTATTGGTTTAGATAATAATTTAGAACGGGGAAAAAGTGTACAGGGAAAATATGGAATAAAACTAGTCCATTCCATTGAAGAAGGGCTAACGGAACATATAGACTGTGCTTTAATATGTACATCTCCTTTGTCTCATGCTTCCTTATTAAAAAAATTAATACATTATGATATATTTTTGTTTACAGAATTAAACCTGATAAAAGATGGTTATGAGCTTTTTCAAAAGTATGAAGAGAAGTTGTTTCTATCTTCTACTTTGCTATATAGAAAGGACATTCAACACATAATTGATAAATGTCGACATCAGCCAGTCAACTATATTTATCATGTAGGTCAGTATTTACCCGACTGGCATCCATGGGAGAGTTATAAGGACTATTTTGTAGGAAACCAAAAGACGAACGGATGCCGGGAGCTTTTTGCAATAGATTTACCATGGATAATTGCCGCTTTTGGCAATATTAAGCATATGTTAGTAAAAAAGGGGAAAAACAGTTCTTTAGAAATTAATTATAGTGATAATTATTTAATAATTTTTGAGCACGAGAATAATACAAAAGGAATTGTAGCATTAGATGTAATAGCAAGAAAAGCAATTAGACGTTTAGAAGTTTACTCTGAAAATATCCATTTATTTTGGGAGGGAACTCCCGATTCAATACGAGAATTAGATATATTAAATAATTGTTTCAAAACTGCCTCTTTTTATGAAACAGTTGATAAGAATGAAAATTACAGTGAAAATATAATTGAAAATGCATATCAAGATGAGTTGACCGCTTTCATTAATCTTGTTACCAAAGGTGATAGAAGCCTGATTCGATATGACTTTGAAAAAGATGATTATATATTATCACTGATTGATAAAATAGAGGAAGCCTGATATGAATGAATTAAAAGTTTGTTTTGTAGGAACAGGTTCTATTGGAAGTAGACATATCAGAAATTTATCTGCTATTTGCAAAACAAAAAATATAAAGCTTCAAATAGATATTTTGCGTTCGACAAGTCGTCCGCTGCAGAGAGATGTAGCGCTCATCGTATCTAATATATATACGACATTAACCGACATTAACTGCTGTTATGATTTAATTTTTATTACAAACCCAACCCATCTGCATTATGAAACAATTCAGATGCTAAAAAATCATGCAAGTTATTTTTTTGTTGAAAAGCCTGTATTTAATACTATAAATAAATCCATAAAATCATTAGAACTGCCTGCTGATAATGAATATTACGTTGCTTGTCCACTTCGTTATACCAATATTTTACAAAAGGCTAAAAGCTTTGTGCAATCCAATAGCCCTATTTCTGTTAGAGTTGTTTCTTCATCATATCTTCCAGATTGGCGTCCTGATATTGATTATCGAAATACATATAGTGCGCATCGTCATCAGGGCGGAGGTGTAAGTATTGACTTAATTCATGAATGGGACTATCTAATATGGCTGTTTGGCTTACCTGTTAATGTAAAGTCTTTTTGCGGAAAATTTTCTGACTTAGAAATAGATAGTGATGATCTGGCTGTATATATTGCGCAGTATAAAAATTTTTTAGTAGAGGTACATCTGGACTATTTTGGGAGAATTCCAGAGAGAAAACTAGAAATTTATACATCAGAAGGTTTATACGTATTTGATATCATTAATAATAATGTATTAAAGAATGGAATTGTAATTTATGAAATGAGTGAGATATCCAATGACAAATATATGAAAGAGATGGAGTATTTCTTGTCTGTCTATGAAAAAAAAGCAGTTAACTCCAATAATCTGAGTATGGCTATACAAACTCTCGAATTTGCAGCCTGTGAAACAGTGAGGGAATAATATGTTAGAAAAATACAAAATCAATATAGAATACAGCATTAAAGAAGCCATTGAAAAAATGGATGAAAATCATGGAGCCGCGTTATTGATTGTAGATGATAATGACTATCTGTTAGGACTTTTCACGCCTGGAGATATGCGGAAATATATTTTAAAAAATAATGATATATCTAAGAAAATTACAGCCGGTATGAATCCTTCACCAATAACTTTTGAAACATTAGAACAAGCAAAAAAAGAACAGAAAAATGGAAATATGGTAGTTTATCCGATTGTGAATAATAAAGGTAAGCTTGTTGATGCTCTTTTCAGGAACAAAAAAGACTCGGAAGAAGAAAAAATCAGCAATGTATTAGAACAGGTGCCATTAGTAATTATGGCCGGGGGAAAAGGTAAACGGCTGTATCCTTATACAAAAGTACTGCCAAAAGCATTAATTCCAATTGGCGACTGTACAATTACAGAGAGAATTATCAATCAGTTCAGTCGATATGGATGTAATGAAGTTTTTTTTATACTAAATTATAAGGCAAGCATGATTAAAGCATACTATAATGATATCAAAAAAACATACAAAACAAACTATGTAGAAGAAGATAAATTCTTAGGAACAGGTGGAGGACTTGCTCTATTAAAAGGAGAAATTAATTCTACATTTATTTTATCCAATTGTGACATATTAATAAATGATGACCTGGAATGTATTTACTTAACACATAAAAAAGAAAAAAATAAAATTACGGTTGTATGCGCCATGAAAAATATTACTGTTCCTTATGGTGTAATTAATGCAACTGAAGACGGGTCAATTTTAAAAATTCAGGAGAAACCAGAGTTTTCTTTTTTGACAAACACTGGAGTATATGTTATAGAACCTGAAATACTACAGGAAATACCACAAAATGAGTACATTGATTTTCCCGATATAATAAAGAGGCAGATATCAGAAGGTAATAAAGTGGGGATTTTCCCAATTTCCGAACAATCATGGATGGATATGGGACAGATTAATAATATGAATCAGATGATAAAAAATTTTGATATTGAATCATAGATAATTTAGCAATTAACTGCGCAGGGAAATGGGGGCTAAAATATATGGATGACATTATATTAGTTGGTGCCGGTGGACATGCTAAAAGCATTATTGATAGTATAGAAAAAAACAATTGTTATCGTATTCTTGGGTTTACAGATATTATGCATGTTGATAAATATAGAGGATATCCTTATTTAGGAAATGATGATATTTTAAACAAATATTTTGAAAAAGGTGTTAAATATGCTTTTATTACACTGGGTTTTTTAGGCGGGGCTTCCAATATAAGAACATTATTGTATGAAAAGTTAAAAAATATAGGCTATAAGCTTCCTGTTATTATAGATCCCTCTGCAATAATTGCATCGGACGTCAAGATTGGCGAAGGCTCTTTTATTGGAAAAGGATGTATTGTAAATTCAGCAGCCCATGTGGAGGAAATGTGTATTATAAATACAGGTGCAGTTATAGAACATGATAATGAAATTGGGAGTTACTCACATATTTCTGTTAATAGTACTCTGTGTGGAAACGTTACAGTAGGCAGCTATACGTTTATCGGGGCTAATGCCACCATAATACAGGGAAAAAACATTGGTTCAAAAAGCATAATCGGTGCTGGAAGTATCATATTAAGAGATATATTTCCAGCTGAAAAGGTATATGGAGTTGTAAGCTGACTTTAGTTCTTTGGGAGGTATTGAGTTGAAAAATAAAACGAAGCATACATATATTATTGCTGAAGCAGGTGTTAATCACAATGGAAATTTTCAATTGGCAAAGCAGCTGGTCGATGCAGCGGCAGAATCAGGTGCTGATTGTATAAAATTTCAAACTTTTGTACCTGAAAATATAGTATCAAGATATGCGGAAAAAAGTGATTACCAGAAAAGGAATACAGAATCTTCAGAAAGTCAGTTATCTATGCTTCAAAAACTCACCTTAACTTCTGAAGATTTTTACAAATTAGCTGAATATGCAGCCTTCAAGAAAATTGACTTTTGCTCTACTGCGTTTGACGACATCAGTATTCAACTAATCCATGAATTAAAATGTAAATTTTGGAAAATACCATCAGGAGAAGTTACAAATCTGCCATATTTGCTTAAAATTGCTCAGTACAATGAACCTATTATGATGTCAACCGGAATGTGTAATATGAAAGAGATTGCTGATGCTGTTAAAATTATCAGGGAAATAACAAATGCACCCCTCATTTTACTTCATTGTAATACAGAATATCCAACACCTTTTGAAGATGTTAACTTATCTGCAATGAGAACATTAAACCAAAAGTTTCATTGCCCTGTAGGCTATTCCGATCACACTACAGGAATTGAAGTCCCAATTGCTGCTACAGCTCTTGGTGCTGCTGTGATAGAAAAACATTTTACTTTGGACAGAAATTTACCGGGTCCGGATCATAAAGCAAGTCTCGAACCTGGACAATTATGTGAAATGGTAAAAGCAATAAGGAACATAGATTCTGCAATAGGTAATGGTGAAAAAATTTTACAAAAATCAGAAAAGAAAAATATTAATATTGTAAGAAAAAGTATTGTTGCTAAGAAAAGAATTAAAAAAGGAGAAATTTTAACAGAAGATAACATAACAACAAAACGGCCAGGTAATGGCATTTCTCCAATGAGATGGAATGAAGTCTTAGGTTTAAATGCAGTCAAAGATTTTGAAGCAGATGAAATGATAGAGGTATAATATATATCCTAATATTTAAGGTGATATTTATGGGAGTGAGAATACTGTGAAAAATATATGTATCGTAACAGCTACAAGAGCAGAATATGGCCTTCTAAAGCCAGTCATAAAAAAGTTATCTAGAGATTCCGAGTTTGTTATTAAGCTAGTAGTGACAGGAATGCATTTATCGCCAGAGTTCGGTCTTACATATCAAGAAATTGAAAATGATAATATAGAAATTGATAAAAAGATTGAGATCTTATTAAGCGCAGATTCTGCATCATCAGTATCTAAAACAATGGGACTAGCTATGATGGGATTTGGCGACTATTTTTCAGAGAATCATTTTGATGCAGTTATCCTTCTAGGCGACCGATATGAAATTCTTTCTATAGCATGTACAGCAATGAATGCACAAATACCCATAATACATCTACATGGCGGAGAAACTACAGAGGGGGCAATTGATGAAGCAGTCAGACATGCTGTTACAAAAATGAGTTATCTGCATTTGACAAGTACAGAGGAATACAGGAAGCGTGTAATTCAAATGGGTGAATCTCCAGAACGTGTATTTTGTGTAGGTGCATTGGGAGTAGAAAATGCGATCCATACACAGTTTATAAGTAAGAATACATTGGAGACAGACTTAAACTTTAAATTAGACGGGCCTTTTGCTGTTGTAACATTTCATCCTGTAACATTAGAAAATAACAGCGCAGAAACACAGATTAGAGAATTACTGGCAGCACTTGAATATTTTCCAGATTGGAAGTTTATTATAACGAAATCTAATGCAGATAAAGAGGGACGAATAATTAATACTTTACTAGATAATTATGCTATGTATCACAAAAATGTCAGGATATATGACTCTTTAGGAATGGTACGCTATTTAAGTGCGTTGAAATATTGTAATATGGTTATCGGAAATTCTTCTAGTGGAATAATAGAGGCTCCAACATTTAAAATACCGACAATTAATATCGGGGACAGACAGAAAGGACGTATAAAAGCTCAAAGTATAATTGACAGTATTCCAGATAAAAATTCTATCATCAAGGCAATGCAGACAGCTGATTCCATGATGAGGCAGGGGGCCTTTAAAAACGTGATAAATCCTTATGGAGATGGAAATACTTCTGAAAAGATTATTCACATTATAAAAAGAGTATTTTGTGATTCAGAAGTTAACATGAAAAAAATTTTTTATGATATTTGGCGGTGAAAAACAATTATGAAAAAAATTAGTATATTTACTCCGTGCTATAATGAGAAGGGAAATATTTCTGAAATGTATGCGCAAGTTACAGCTGTAATGAATACCCTGCCTCAATATGAGTATGAATATGTTTTTATTGATAATAAATCGACAGATGGTACCAGAGAAATTCTGCGGGAAATTGCTTCGAGGGATAAGCATGTCAAAGTAATATTTAATACTAGAAATTTTGGACCAGATCAGTCTGGGATGCATGGTTTTTTGGCAACAACTGGAGATGTCTCTATCTGCCTGGCATGCGATTTACAGGATCCACCCCGGCTGATTCCTGATTTCATAAAAAAATGGGAGGAAGGATATAAAGTTGTCTGGGGTCAAAAAGTAAAAAGTCAGGAAAATCCACTCATGTATGCCATACGAACTTTGTATTATAAGATAATAAACTTATTTTCGAATTTAAAACAATATCCACATATGACTGGATTTGGAGCATATGATAAAGTTGTTATGGATGAAATAAGAAAAGCACAGGAGCCAGATCCCCTGCTGCGGAATTTAATTCCGGATTTAGGATATGAAGTTGGTATTGTAGAATACGAACAGCCTAGGAGGAAAAGCGGAAGATCACATTATAACTTTTTTTCTTATGTGGATACAGCTATAAAAAGTTTGGTAAACACATCAAGAGCGCCACTTAGATTAGTGACATATATTGGAATCATATTTTCTATTTTATCTTTTGGGACAGCATGTTATTACTTCATTTATAAGATCGTTCATTGGGAAGCCTTTTCTTTAGGAATGGCGCCGTTGTTAATAGGGATTTTCTTTTTAGGGTCAATCCAGATTTTATGTTTGGGAATTATCGGAGAATACCTAAATGATGTTTTGCGCAGAGTTACTAAAAAGGAAAATGTAATTGAGGAGGAACGGATAAATTTTGACTAAATTACGATTATTGAAGAAAGAACAAATTAATAAAAAGAAGCTCCTTTTCTGGGGGATGCTCACTATAGTTTATTTTGCTAGATTACTATACATTGACTCTGATGTAAGGGCGCCTTGGGGAGTCCTTAATTATCAGCCATTTGATGAGGGATGCTATGGTGCATTGGCATTGCATAAGATAAACTTTGGTACTATGAACCCTAATAATTTTTATAGCGGTACTTATGAGTATTTAATGGTTGCTCATGTAATCAATAATTTGATTGGCAATGTATTTAGTTATTTTACAATGATAATATTCGGTGATAATTATTTGGGATTCCGTTTAGGTCCAGTGATAGCTGGATACATTGTTACAATTTTATTTGTTTTAATTTTAAAGGAGTTTATGAGTAAATACAATAAAAAGGAAAATTTGAAATCGAAGTTAACATTTTACTTTTTTATTACTTACCTGATTTTAAATTTTGTTTTTTATAATGCAAGCAGAATTGTAGAACCAACATTATACCGTCTGTTATTTTTACAGTTAATAATATATATTTTTGTAAAAGAAGATATTCCCGAAAATGTACGGAGTTTTCTTGTTGGATTTTTATCAGTATTTTCAGTTTTTTTTGTTTATATTACAAATTTATTTATTGGAGTACCTATTGCAGCAATACTTTTCCTTTATTTACTAAACCATGAGGCTAAAAAGGCAAAGCAATATTTCACAGGGTGTTTTATCGGCGGTGTACTGGCCTATATTCTTGCATTTATTTACTATTATTTTGTATGGAATACAACACCAATTAAAAATGCCTTAAATGCAATTTTCTCATTTCAAGGTGTAGCAGGATATAATATAGCAGGTGCATCTGTGTGGGATACAATTACTAGTTTTTTATCCTCTAATATTTTTTTATATAATCCTATACTGATTGCTGTATTTTTTTTAGCGATGCCCTATTTTATATATAAGATTATATATAATAAAAATAAAGACGTCCTTTTTTTATTGTTTATAATATTAGGGTTATTCATGCAGACATTGATTTCTGAGGATTATATTGTGAGAAAATCACTATTAATTTTTCCGGCAATTCTTTATCTGAATTTTATTTATATTATTGCAGATGATAATGCAGATTTTAAATACCATAAAAAATGGCTTTATCCTATACTTGGTGTTGGTGTTATAGCTTTTCAGATCTACTGCGTAATGTACCGGATTTTCTATATAGAAAATGGTACAAATCTTGATTTTAGTACAGTAGATACTGTTTTAGTATTCGTTTTAACTGGTTTGTCTGTATGTTATATATTATATAAAATTTTAATAGATAAAATGAAATCACATACTATAAAACTTTTCTATTTCTGTTTAATTGGGACAATCATGGTTAATTTTGCCTTTATTTTCAAGTATAACTTATACAAAAATACATATAGCGATAAGGAAATTATGCTACGGTTGGGTGAAATTGCAGATGGAGAAATTGTTTGCTTTTCGTATGATAATAGTAATTCATTATATAACAATATTTTACCACTTATGTGTTCAGAGGAACAAATACTGGAGTACATGAAGGAGAATCCAGATATTTACTATTATGGTTTTGATGATTTTCCAACATTTAACTTAAATGAAGATTCTCTGAATCAACATGTAGAACTATACTATAGATTCGAACGGGAATTTGAAACCTTTGGCGAAAAAAGAAGGTTTGCATTGTTTCGATATAAGGATAGGGAGTAAATTCTATGATTTTAGAATTAAAAAAGCGATATGATTCGTTAGATATTTTAAAGGGAATATCTATATTTATGGTAGTGTGGGGGCACTTAATTGATAGCGAGAACATTTTATTTAGATATTTAAATAATATCCATCTGCCTGTCTTTTTTATTATCAGCGGGTATTTATTGGCGGGTTCACTTTCAAGATATCCCTGTGAATGTGTTTTTAAGAAAAAATTTTTGCATTTATTTATCCCCTTTTTATCATGGAGTACAGTATCCCTAATGTTAAAAGCTGCGATAGAAATAAAAAGTAATAGCCTTTCTTTAAAAGTGTTTTATACTATTTTTTTAGAAGTATTTATTTACGCAAACAGTGCCTGGTTTTTGTGGATATTATTTCTTGGTTCTTGTCTCGTTATATTTTATGAAAAAATAAATAAAAGAAAATATTTATTTTGGCTGTTTATTCTAGGTATGTATTTAACTGTACCAAATGATATTTTGAAGTTAGGTAAGTTAAAAATAATGTTTCCTATATTCTTTTTGGGATTTTTAATAAATAAAAAGAATGGGGAAAGATGGTTGAATAACAAAATTTTTAGGGGGGGGGGAATTATTTTCAGCGTGTGTACTTTAGGCGCTTTGTATTTTATTTACAATAAAGAAGTGTATATTGCTTTTACTGAGTTTCATATTCCGATTTTCACAAAGAACGCTTTATGGTATTTATACTACTGGACAGTTCAACTTTCAGGCATTTTATTTGGTTTTTATATACTTTATCCTTTATTAAAAAAATTTCATTTGGAAAACTCATTAAAGACATTCGGTATTTTTTCATTGGATATTTATATGCAGCATCTTTTTTTTGTGAATTATGTAGCTAAAGTTCAAATAAATAATGTGGTTTTCAAACAAATTGTTGTTATTGTATGTGCTGTATTTATTTCTTTGTTTTGCACTATTATATCCAAATATATCCTACATAAAATAAAGTTATACAGATTTTTCATGCTTGGACAGGAAAATAATATAAAACGTCTGAATGTATAGAACTCTATTTATTAATCTTAAGAAAGAGGTGTAACATGAAACTTAATTATTCAACTACAAACAATGCTGCAGCAGGTAGGATAGAGGAAATAGATGTTGCAAGAGGAATTGCCATAATCTCAGTTATTATTGGCCACTTAGTCTGGGCAGAGGGATTTTTATACCGTTTTATATATTCATTTCATATGCCGATTTTTTTCTTGCTTTCTGGATATTGCAGCAAACTTCACCGGAAGGAAGTTAAATTCTTTCCATACTTAATTAAACATATTAAAACATTATTAATTCCATGTTTTATATTCAAGGTTATTTTAATTTTAACTAAAATCTCTGTTTTTGAATCCTGGTCTGAAACAGTTACTGCATTGTTTTTTTCACCAACATTAGAATGGTTCTGTCCGGTACTTTTTTTATCCGGTATTGTGCTATGGTTCTATCATTTAATTGTTAAACGACTAGAGTCTTTGACAAATTCAAAAATAATTATCCTGTTACTTCTTATCACGTTTATAGGTATAGTTCCGTCTTTAGTTCATTTTTACGCAGAACAGGGATATCATGGCACAGAGCCTCTTATTGTCAGACTAGACAGCTGTTTAATTGCCACCTCGTTTGTGCTATTAGGATATCATTTATATGAAATGAATGCACTTCAACGTATAAAGACAGCTGTATTGGATTTACGAAAGGGAAGTTTTGTGGTGTTAATAGTATTGCTGTTTGGTGTATCCGCTCCTTTTATATACAACAACTCATATGTTAATGTGTATGATGCTTCTTTAGGAAAAAGTGATTTGCTGTTTTATTATTTAGCATTGTTGGGGTCCTTTTATTGCATTTTCCTGTAAAATTGTAAGTATGCAGAACTCTTTGTGTGATATTATTAAGAATACTTTGATATTTATGGGCAGACACAGCTTATATTTTTACTTTGGACATGGTATTGTTTTTCAAATGTACCATAAAATATTAATTAGATTTTTCAATAAGGACTGGTGGCCAATGGCGGATCAATGGGGAATACGTTTAAAAACATTTTATTTTTTATCTTCGATTGTGATCCTTATACCACTTCTGAAAATGTGGGATTACATATTGTTACGTATAAAAGAACGTTTACAATATTATAGAAAGTAAGAACAAGAACATATCAGTTGAATATTACTTATTATCCCGGTTTAAGATAAGTACAGATATTTTAGGAGGGTGTCCCAAAAGTCATTAGGTGACTTGAGGGACTACCCTCTTTTTTCGCAAAAAAATAGAGAACGATTATCACATCGCTCTCCATTTTTACCTTATCATAGGATATAA
>CAJTEW010000033.1 GCA_910575605.1 Lachnospiraceae bacterium | reverse complement strand
ATAAGGTAAAAATGGAGAGCGATGTGATAATCGTTCTCTATTTTTTTGCGAAAAAAGAGGGTAGTCCCTCAAGTCACCTAATGACTTTTGGGACACCCTCAGCATCACTGAAGATATTTTGAGCCTGACAGGTCAAATCCGTGATCCATAGGCCCGCTTCCATTTCCCAGATTCAGCATGGCCCCGAGTGCCCCGGAAATATATTCTTTCGCAAGCTCCACTGACATATCCATGTCATGGCCCTTTGCAAGATTGGAGGCGATTGCGCTTGACAAAGTACATCCGGTACCATGAGTATTGGGGTTATCAATCCGCTTTCCGTAAAACCACTTGTATGTATTATTACAAAAAAGCAAATCATTTGCATCATTTAACTGATGGCCGCCTTTACATAATACTGCGCAGGAATATTTCTTGCATATGCTCTGAGCAGCAGCAGCCATATCTTCTTTTGTTTTTATCTGCATTCCAGTAAGCGCCTCTGCCTCTAAAATATTCGGTGTAAGGAGAGATGCTTTTGGCAGAAGATACTTCTTTAATGTCTCTATGGCATGATCTGTAATAAGCTTTGCGCCGCTTGAAGCCACCATAACCGGATCTACCACAATATTTTTTGCATCATATTCTGTGAGCTTTTCCGCAATTTTCTGAATCAAGGCCTCCGAGGAAACCATGCCAACCTTCACGGCATCAGGATAAATATCCGTAAATACATTATCAAGCTGTTCTCCCAAAAATTCCGGCGTCACTTCCATAATGCCGGTCACTTTTGTTGTATTCTGGGCAGTCAGGGCGGTCACCGCGCTCATGGCATATACACCATTGGCAAGCATAGTCTTAATGTCCGCCTGAATACCTGCACCTCCGCTGGGATCGCTTCCTGCGATTGTTAGTACTGTTCTCATATACCATTTTCCTTTCATTTTTTTCAGGATTAGATAAAATAAAATCTATCATTAAAATCCACCATGTATATATCTGAAGTATTCCTGATTTCCTCTGTGTCTTTCTGGCTGTATCTGTCATAAACGCCCACGGTCCGAAATCCTGCTTTTTTTGCAGTACAAACCGCATAAAGAGCATCCTCAAACACATACGTTTCCGAAGCTTTTTCTCCAAGGCATTTTCCCGCAGTCTTATATATAAGAGGATCCCCTTTTCCTTTACCCACCTCACCGCAGGTAAAGATTCCTTTGAAATACTTCCTTATCCCAAGACGTAAAAATGCCGCCTCAATATATTTCTTCTCACTGGAGCTGGCTGCAGCCATGGGAATATTTTTCTTGTAAAGCTCCTTAAGGAACTCTTTTGCACCTTCCTTAAGGGAAGCCTCCTCATAGTAAAAATTCTTCACCGTGCTAAGTACACCCTGCACAATATGGGAAATGTCTGCAGACAGCCCATAATGCTCCTTTACATAGGCAGCCCCTTCTTCAATTGTCATGGGAAATAAAATTTCTCCAAGTCCTTCTTCTGGTTCTATGCCAATCCCTCTTAAATACCTTGCGCCTGCATCCTCCCATATTCCCATAGAATCAAGAAGTGTTCCGTCCACATCAAATATTGCTGCCTTTATCATTTTCCCTCTTCCTTCCTTTTATTTATCATGGCAAGCGTTTTCTCTTTCAGCTCCCTTGCTGCTCCTACAATGTCATCCTGTGCAAATATGGCGCTGATTACAGCAATTCCGCAGATGCCGCTTTCCGAAAGTTCAGACACATTTTCCCTATTAATACCGCCGATTGCGATTACCGGAATATTTACAGCCCCGCAGATTGTCTTTAGCATTTCGTGGCTTACCTCCTGGGCATCATCCTTAGAGCCTGTGGGAAATACTGCACCTACTCCGAGATAATCTGCACCTCGTTTTTCCTCAAAAACCGCCTGCTCTACTGTCTGGACGGACACACCGATAATCTTATCCCCTCCAAGCTTCCTCCTTACGTCACTGACTTTCATGTCGCTCTGCCCGACATGCACTCCGTCTGCGTCTACGGCAAGAGCAATATCCACATTATCATTAATAACAAAAGGCACCTGATATTCCTTACAAAGCTTTTTAATCTCCCTTGCTTCCTCAATGAATTTCTCCTTAGGAAGCTTCTTTTCTCTAAGCTGAATAAAGGTCGTACCGCCTTTTAGCGCCTTCTCCACCTGCTGATACAGTGTTTCCTGTTTAAGCCATCTTCTGTCTGTTACTCCGTAAAGCAGAAGAGCCTCTTTAGCGCACCTCATATTTTGCTCCTTTCTCTAACATATCACCATTCATATTATATACCGCATCAATAATCCGGATGCAGTAAGAAGCATTTCCATCTCCTTTTTGCATCCTTCCATAGCCTATTTCTCCGGCAAGCCCCATTGCACACACAGCCGCTGCTGCTGCCGTAAGCTTATTTTCCGGATTCGCAGTCACAAAGGCTGTCATCATGCCGGAAAGCTGACAGCCGGTTCCTGTAATACAGCCCATTTCCGGCCGGCCGTTCCTAATCACATAACACATATCCCCGTCACTTACAAGATCAATGGCACCTGTAATTGCTACAATACAGTCTGCTTTTTTAGCAAAGCTTTTTGCAAACTCCACTGCACTGTCAAGATTTTCCTCTGTCACTGCATCCGCTACATCTGCATCTACTCCTTTTGTCGTGCCTCTTCCAAGGGCAAGCGTCTTAATCTCGGAAATGTTGCCTCGTATCACATCAAATCTAAGCTCTTCCATAAGCTTCACCGCTGTCTCCGTGCGGAGGCTGCCCGCACCGGCCCCTACCGGGTCAAGAAGCAGCACATGCCCTAATTCATTCGCCCTCTTTCCTGCACGGAACATCCCCTCAATACTGCGCTTATTTAAGGTTCCAATATTAATAGTAAGCCCTCCACAGATAGATGTAATATCCTCCACATCCTCCGGATCATCCGACATAATCGGACTTCCACCGCAGGCAAGCAAAATATTTGCCACATCATTAACTGTCACATAATTTGTAATATTATGTACCAGTGGTCTTTTGCTTCTAACATTTGTCATACAATTTTCAAACATAATTACCTCCTAATCCGGGGTGGGGACGTTGTTATTTGAAAAATACAACGTCCCAGATTCAAAAAACCCTGTCCCTTTTTTGAATTTTCCGACTTTTTTCAACTTTACGAACTTTAAAAGCGGATATACCTCGTAATGGTATATCCGCTGAATAAATACTCGAATATGTTGTCCCTACGTTGGCATTATCCAAATCAGGTTTTTTGGGTCTGGACGATTCAGTCCACTCTCAGCCTGCTTGATACGCAAGCTCCCCTTGTTGTTATTTTTTCTTTTTTGGTTTCGAAATATATTATACTCCGAAATCTTTCATATGACCAGTAATTTTTCAGTAACTTTTCAATAACTTTTATTATGCCCTGTTCTTCAGGTTTTTGTTCACATTCTACTCAAACTTTAGCATCCTCCCTGCAGTTTTTAACGACTTCCTATACAGTATATACTGAAGCCCTGCAATTATAGTGCTTAAAAGTACCAAAATACCTGCTACCGTTACCTCGTACGGCTTGATAACTCCGTCATTCATATAGAGGATCAGAATTGAGTATCCCAGTATCAGTCCCACCCCCAGTGCTGTTGGAAGAACATAAATCTTTCTAATCTGCTTCTTCATAATCTGTATCCTATACGCTCTGTCAGCCCCCAGCTTCTTCATATCTTCAAAAAACTGTCTATTGGCAATGCCGACGCTCTGGCTTCTTGTGTATCCGCTAATACCGGCCGCTGCAAAGCAGATAACTGCCACATAAACGAATAGAAGATAACGTACAGCGCTTCCCATTACATTCTGCTGCTCCCTTAAGGGAGCAAGAAGCGGGTTATACTGCCAGTCACGCTCTGCCAGAGGATTTTCTGGATCCACAAAAGCTCCCTTCGTCTCGCTCTTTTCTGCCTCTGCGCTTCTTTCCTCCTTAAGCAGATTATAGTACTCTTTTACATCCATATCCTCTGACATCCGCAGCGTAAATTCCTTAAATATCTTTTTCGCAAAAAGGATTTCGCCGTCACTGTCCACAGTATCGAAAAGCACCTGCGTCTCCAGCTTTTGTTCGGGAAGCCCGTCTTTAAGCCGTTCATAATCACCGTCATTTAATACAAACCTGCTGCCATGTCCAAATCCATTGTCTGGTGTAATAACAAGAGCGGAATATTCTGTATTTCCAAGATATTTCATAGGAAGATATATATCCTCCCTTGCAGCGTAAAGCTGGTCCATATCATCAAACCTAAACCAGATCGTTTCCTTCGCGTCAGGAAACTGAATAAGATAATATCCCCCCTTCGGAATGTCAAGCCGGATTCCTGTCATTTTTTCGTACTGCGCAGCGCTGGTACAGTCATATTCTGCATAGTCTGTATAATAATCCTCTATAAATCTTCCACTATCGTCTGCATCTCTGTCTATACCGCTTCCGGTTACACGGATAAACTCCCCCTCCCGGTAATTTAAAAGCTCTGTGCCTGTTTCTTCTGCAATTGTTTCAAGCTCCCTTCTTGTAAGCTCCCCTGCATCATTGAGATAGCGGTAAGAATATTCGTCCTCGTACACAATAGAAACAGAACCGGACATCATAATAGGCATGTAAAATAAAGCATACAGCCCTCCCATAAGGAGAAGAGTAATAACCAGCATATTTCTTACAACAGATGCCCCCTGAAATTTCATCATGCCGTAATAAAGCAGGTTGTTGTAATACTTCTGGGGGTTTCTTCCCTTCTGGCGGCAGGATACAGAATATACCAATAATTGATAAAGGCCGATAACAGCCAGCAGATAAAATACATTAACCCAGCCTCCAAGAAAGATTCCGAATAAATTTGCTGCAATCTGATTCAGACCATATCCCAGAAAAATCCCTGCTGCAACAAGTACTGCGCCACAAAAAGCATACTTTTTTGTTACATTTTTTCTTAAAGGCTCCTGCTTTCTCTGCTCGTAAATTACATCCATAATATTGGCCCGCCTCATTGCCTTTACTGTCAGAGCCAAAATTAGCAGCACAAGCACGATACCGTAAAGAAGAGAAAAAATAGCTCCAGAAATAGTAAATGCAAACGCGTCCTCCTGATATCTGCGGGTTACAGTCTCCAAAAGCTTCCCAATGATAAAAGAACCGGCTGCTCCAGACAGAATACCCTCCATGGCACAACATGCCGTCATTTTTATCATTTCCACACATAATGCCTTCCCAAGCATACTTCTTTCTGCGCCTAGCGCCAGAAAAATTCCAATTTCCCGGCTTTTATATCTTAAAAACAGCCGTACCGCATACCACACAAACACAGTACATCCTGTTACCGCAATTCCCAGAATCAAAAATACTATTTTTCCGGAATCCCCGCCCTCAGGCAGCGCCCCCTCTATAAGCGGGCTTTTTATAAGCATCAGGTAAGACGAAATTAACGCTGCCGCAAACACAATACAGAACCTGAACTGCCTGTAGTCATTTTTATTCCTTTTTCGTAATTTTTCCCATAATACATTTAATGTCATTTTATTCACCACCATTCAAAACCTTTAATACATTTAATAGTTCTTCTAAAAATGCTTTCCTGTCACCATTGTTTATAAGCTCTGTATGAACGCGCCCGTCCCGCATAATAATTACCCTGTCACAATAGCTTGCTGAAAAGCTGTCGTGGGTCACCATAAAGGTTGTTGCATTCAGTGTCTTCTGTGCTTTAAGAAATGCTCCGATAACAGCCTCTCCCGAGCGGCTGTCCAGATTTCCGGTAGGCTCGTCAGCAAGGATTAAAAGTGGATCATTCATCAAAGCTCTTGCAACCGCTGTGCGCTGCTTTTGTCCCCCGGAGACCTCAGAAGGATATTTACCGGCGATATCTCCGATGCCAAACATATTCATAAGAGTCTTCGCCTTTTTCTCCATCTGGCCGTAAGCCTCCCTGCGTATAGCCTTCGGGACACATATATTTTCCAGAATTGTAAGGCCATCTAAAAGCATAAAATCCTGAAAGACAAAACCAAGCTTTTCATTACGGACCTTTGCAATCTCTTTTTCATTAAGTGAAGACAGATTTACGCCACTCAAGGTTATTTCTCCCTTGTCATAAGGGATAAAGCAGGAAATACAGTTCAAAAGAGTCGTCTTTCCAGAACCTGATGGCCCCATGACTGCAACAAATTCTCCCTCCTTTACCTCAAAGCAGACATCTTTTAGTACCTCGTAGGATTTTTTTCCCGTCTCATAACTTTTATATAAATGATTTACTTTCAACATTTTTTCTTTCCTCCTGTTTCAATTGATTTGATGGATCTATTGTAAAAAAGAAAGTGGAAAAATTCTATTTGATGAAATGTAAAGTTCTGCTTAATTTTTGTAAAGTTTTGCTTCCTGCATACTTCTTGACAAGCAATACATATTAGAGTATCTTAAATCGTAATGGTTCAAACATATTATAGACATAAAAAGGACTGAAAATGAAATGCTGGAGCTTGCAATTTGTGATGACGAAAAAATCTACCGCAATGATTTGCGGAAAATTCTTGGCACCAGTCTTGAGCTGTCAGGGATTGATTACCGCATTACTGAATTTTCCTGCGGGGAAGAAATGATAAAAAATTTTAAGCATATATGCTGCAATATTATATTTCTGGATATTGAAATGGGGGCGCTTGACGGGGTACAAACAGCTAAAAGGCTGAGGGCCATGAACCGGCAGTGTATCATCATTTTTGTAACATCACATCCTGATTTTGTCTTTCAGGGATATGAAGTACGGGCACTGAATTATATTATGAAGCCCTATGAGCCTTCAAAAATTCTTTCTGTGCTACATACTGCCCTGGAAGAGCTTGAAATATCTTCTGAAAAATACTATATCATTGAACAGCGTTTGGGCAGCGTCCGTGTTCCGTTAAGTAAGGTTAAATATATTTCCAGCGAAAAGCGCCTTCTTCATATGGTAACAGATAAGGAAATCCATACTTTTTACGGAAAGCTCAGCGATATGGAGGATTCACTGGGAGAAGCATTCGTCAGAATTCACAGCAGATATCTTGTAAATCTAAAATATGTAGAAAAACTCGATGGAAATACTGTACTTGTCTGCGACGAGCATCTTCCTGTAAGCCGTTCCTGCAAGCCGGGGCTTTCTATTGCATTTGCGAAATATATGTTACAATAAACGGAGGCTTACATCATGTTAAACTTATTGGAAATGGCAGCAAACATTTGCATTTATCTGGTCTGCTCGTATCTTATTCTCTCAGGGATAGAAAGCTTTCTTATCCCAAGATGGCGGCATCCGGCAGCTAATATACCCATTATGATAGTCCTGATACAGGCGGTTGCATCAGTTGTCTACCCCGAGGAGCTTACAGGGCTTACCGCGTGTCTGCTTCTCCTTACAGCAGCACTCCTTTTATTTTTCAGAGGCAAATGGTATTTGAAGCTGTCGGCATCTGTTATTTTATTTCCTATTATTACTGCCATATCCTATATTACCCAGGATGTCGGAGCTTTAGTATGGGACTATATTTTCAACCGGAATATGAATCCTTATGCAGAAACATTTTTACATTCTTTTACCATGTTTCTTAGGATTCCTGTTTACTATCTCATATACCGCTGCCTGAAAAGCTGGCTTTCCGATACAGTCCGCATACTGACGCCAAAAATGTGGCTCGTGATAGACCTGGTTTCCCTGACCTCATTTACAGGAGTTATTTCTGTCATTTATATCTGTCCCACAGAGCAGTCTTACTTTGCATACCCGCTCTGTACTGCAGGCCTCATGACCAGTATCGGGTGCTTTTATCTATGTACATATATGACCCGGGCAGTCCGGGCGGATATGGAGCTCGAGATGCTTACATATCGGAAATCCTACTATGGGGAAATAGAGAAAAACCAGCAGACTGTAAGAAAACTACGCCACGATATGAAAAACCACCTGAATATTATCGGCATGCTTATCGCAGAAGAAAAGATGCCGGAGGCAAAGCATTATCTTGAGGATCTGAACCAGGAATTTGCTGTGACGGTAAAGTCCTACTGCCCCAATGATATTGTAAATGCAGTCCTAAGCAGCAAGGAGCAGGCGGCAGCGGAAGCAGACATTCCCTGTAACTTCCAGATTGATTTTGCCGAAGCTCCGAAAATGGAGGATATTGACTTGTGCAGCCTGTTATCTAATACTCTTGATAACTCTATTGAGGCCTGCAAAAAAATTCCCGAGACCTCCAGACGGTTTCTTAATGTTAAAGCCCGGTGCCAAAACGGATTTTTCAGCTATAAAGTGGTAAATGCCAAGGCAAATGAAATTGTGGAAGAAAACGGTAATTTTATCACCAGTAAGAAGGAGGCCGGCCTTCACGGAATCGGACTAAAAAATGTAAAAGAGATTGTAGAAAAATATGAAGGGTACATAGAGGTTACCCATGATGAGCTGTCATTTACAGTTATTGTAATGATCCAGACAGGAATCTCTTGTCCGCCTCAGAATAAATAGTAGTAATAATAAATAAGAAAGGGAGCTGGCAATATGGGTGAGCAATTAACGAAAAGCGATATTAAGAAAATAAAAGAGGAGATTGAATACCGAAAGCTTGTAGTCCGTAAAAAAGAGCTTGAGGCTGTAAAGGAAGCACGAGCCCAGGGGGATTTAAGCGAGAATTTTGAATACAAGGCAGCAAAGCAGGACAAAAACCGAAACGAAAGCAGAATCCGTTACCTGGAGCGCATGTTAAAAAATGCCCGGATTGTATCAGATAAGTCCAAAGATGATGAAGTAGGCATTAACAACACTGTGACTGTTTATTTTGAAGAGGATGATGAAACAGAAAGCTACCGCCTTGTCACCAGTGTACGGGGTAATTCCATGCAGGGTCTTATCAGTATCGAATCCCCCATGGGAAAAGCTCTTCTCGGACACAGGAGCGGCGACCGTGTACTGGTAAAGACAAACGGTGACACTGGATACTATGTGGTGATAAAAAAGATTGATAAAACCAGTGACGATTCGAAGGACGCACTAAGAAAATTTTAGACAATCAGTCCGGGAGCAGATTAGAATTTCTTCTCCCGGATTCATAGTTCATCTGCTTTCATGATCAGTGAATATATTTTGCGCAGACCACAAGTATTCTGCGAAGGGGTTCCCACAGCTTCGGGTGGTATTTCACCAAAAATGCTTCTATCTCATCTACAGAGATTCCTTCATACCACTTAAGGCAGTTTACCCCTGACACACTGTCACCAATGACAGTCTTTCCTCCTGCAGCGACTCCCACAGCAATCTCTGTCCCGTATGCAGCGGCTCCAATACTGTACATTCCTACCGCACAGCTTCCAAAAGCAATGATTCCAAAGGACAGGGCTCCCCATGCAAAAACACCGGCTGCAAGAGCTCCGATTGCAAAAAGTCCTGCTGCCAATGCGCCAAGACTTACCACACCCACAGAAACTGCTCCGAAAGCCAGCACTCCAACAGCCACATTCCCTATGGCAATAATCCCTTTTGCCACTCCATCTTTCCCTAAGTTCCTCGAAAGCCGGATAGATACTAACGGAATACCGCCTATCTTTGTTTTACTAGTAAACTGGTATCCTCTGATATAACGTTCCAGATTATCCACTTTTTCCTCCAGCCTTCTGGCACTACCGTCAGTGTTCTCCAAAGCCGCCTCTTTATACCAGAAAGCATCCTCTTCCATACTATCCTTTACAAGATAATCTATACTGACATGGAATACCTCCGATAACGCCAAAAGCTTCGAAATCTCCGGTATAGTAGAGCCAGCTTCCCACTTACTTACTGCCTGCCTTGTAATCCCCAGTCTTTCAGCAAGCTGTTCCTGGGAAAACCCCACTTTTTTTCTCTCAAAAATAATCTTTTCTGCAAGATTCATTCCTTTGCCGCCTCCTTTATGTATGTTCATCCCAAGTGTAACCTATTTCCGCATCCGGTACAAGAAAACAGCGGTTAGAAATCTGTCAACTATTGGTTGCTTATCATGAAAGTTCTTGATTTTCACGTTATTTTGTCTTATTATAAGAGTGGCTGCTATTCAACACGAAAAATTGAATAATGGAAAAATAAAATATTAAAAAAATAAAATATCCCCATTATACTCCCTTAAATTTGGCGGATCCACCCCCTTATATCCCGGATTCGTCATTGTTGAAGATGCGGCTAGCTTAACAAACTCTTTGGAAAACGGGCATTCGTATGATATACGAGTGCTCGTTTTTCCTTCCCCGGATTATAATTGACAAATAACTTCTAACCTGTTATCCTCATTTTAGTTTGATTATAAAAATATTTAGAAAGGAAATAAAGTACTATGAATCCATTTAAAAAAATATACTGCCGTGCCTTTCAGACGGCACTTAAAACCGCACTTCCCTTTCTCCCGTACCGCAAGCCGAAAATTGTCGGAAGTGTAAATGCGCTTCCTGACATTCTGAAAGCAAAAAAATGTACAAATGTTCTAATCATTACAGATATGGGAATCAGGAAGCTTGGGCTTACGAAGCACCTGGAAAAAAACTTATCTGAAAACAATATTGCCTATAGCATTTATGATAAAACAGTTGCCAATCCTACTACAAAAAATGTTGCAGAGGCTGTAAAGCTTTATACCTCCTGTGGCTGTAATGCCATGATAGGATTCGGCGGCGGCTCCAGTATAGACTGCGCTAAAGCGGCAGGTGCACAGATTGCCAGGCCCAAAAAATCTTTGGCCCGGATGAAAGGAATCCTTAAGGTCCTTAAAAGGCTGCCTCTCCTTATTGCTATTCCCACCACCGCTGGAACTGGCAGCGAAACTACCCTTGCAGCAGTCATTACGGATGCTCAAACTAGACACAAATATGCCATTAATGATTTCCCCCTTATCCCCCGCTACGCGGTGCTCGACCCAAAGGTAACCTTAAGCCTTCCTCCGTCTATTACGGCAGCAACCGGAATGGATGCCCTTACTCACGCAGTGGAAGCGTATATTGGAAATTCCACAACCTACGGTACAAAAAAGGACGCCCTTCTGGCTGTCAGATTAATTTTTGAAAATATTGACACTGCCTACTTAAAGGGAGATAATATTGATGCAAGAAGAAACATGCTTCACGCTTCCTTCTATGCAGGATGTGCGTTTACAAAATCCTATGTAGGCTATGTACATGCCGTAGCACATTCTCTAGGTGGAGAATACAACGTGCCCCACGGACTTGCCAATGCAGTGCTTCTTCCCTTCGTGCTTGAAGCATATGGTAAAGCTGTCCATAAAAAGCTGCATCATCTATCCGTTGCCGCCGGCCTGGCCGAAAAGGAAACACCTCATGACATCGCTGCCAAAAGCTTTATTGACGCAGTTAAGAATATGAAAAAACGCTTTGATATTCCTGACACTATAGCTGCTATACGTAAAGAAGATGTTCCAAAGCTTTCCCACTATGCAGATAAAGAGGCAAATCCTCTCTACCCTGTTCCTGTACTGATGGATGCGGCGGAACTTGAAGCATTTTATTATCTTCTTATGGAAAAGGAGAATACAGACAATGACAGAAGCTGAAATCAAAAGAATTGTAAAAGAACAGCGTAGTTTTTTTGCCGCAGGAGCGACACTCCCTGTAGAAGCCAGAGTACAGGCCCTTACAAGGCTTAAAGCCTGTATTTTGAAAAGGGAAAACGAAATCAATGAGGCAGTGAAAAAGGATCTGGGAAAGAGCGCTTTCGAGACTTATATGTGCGAAACAGGACTTGTGTTAAGTGAGCTTACTTATATGCTAAGGCACATTTATTCATATACAAAGGAAAAAACTGTACGGACACCTCTGGCTCAGTTTCATTCCAGAAGCTTTAAGAAGCCGTCACCCTACGGAGTCACTTTAATCATGAGCCCCTGGAACTACCCTTTTCTTCTCACCATAGACCCACTTATAGACGCCATTGCAGCAGGAAATACAGCAGTGATAAAGCCCAGCGCTTATTCTCCTCACACAAGCCAGCTTATTCTAGAATTACTGGCAGAGTGTTTTGAGGAAAAATACGTAGCAGTCATCATGGGCGGGCGCGCAGAGAATTCCTGCCTGCTTCATGAGCACTTTGACTATATATTTTTCACTGGAAGCCAGGCCGTGGGAAAAGAGGTTATGCGATGCGCCTCCGCCCATCTCACTCCAGTAACATTAGAGCTTGGCGGAAAGAGTCCCTGTATTGTAGAAAAAAGTGCAAACTTAAAGCTGGCCGCCAGAAGAATCGTATTCGGCAAATATTTAAACTGTGGACAGACCTGCGTGGCACCCGATTATATTTACTGTGACAGAAGCATAAAGGAACGTCTGTTAAAGGAAATCAAAAAGCAGATACAGAAACAGTACGGCAAACAGCCTCTTACCCGTGAAGGCTATGGAAAAATTATTAATGAAAAGCATTTTGACAGAATCCTGGGGCTGATTGATAAAAATAAAGTTATCTGCGGAGGACATGCTGACCGCTGCGGACTTCAGATTGAACCCACTGTCATGGATAATGTGACCTTTGCAGATGCTGTCATGCAGGAGGAAATCTTTGGACCTGTTATGCCAATCCTTACCTATGATTCGCTGGAGGAGGCAGTCCGAAATATAAATTCCCTGCCCCACCCTCTAGCACTTTATATCTTTACAAATAATAAAATGAAAGCCGCACAAATTACCTCCCGCTGCTGCTTTGGCGGAGGGTGTATTAATGATACGATTATCCACCTTGCCACAAGCGAGATGGGCTTCGGCGGCTTCGGTGCAAGCGGCATGGGCTCCTACCACGGAAAAAGCGGGTTCGATACCTTTACCCACTATAAGAGTATTGTGGATAAAAAAACATGGCTTGATCTCCCTATGCGCTATCAGCCATATAAGAAGGTTCACGAAAAGCTTTTGCATATTTTCCTCAAATAATTTCTATTGCCGCTACTATTCACTCATAAAATCACTTCATTCACACAATATCTATTGATTTGGGTATTCTATTCTGTTACCATAAGGGCAGAAGAAAGGAAGTGAGCATATGATTATACGGGAGAGTTACATTACAATAGCCTGGCTTATACTTTTGATTGCACTTTTAGTCATCGAGATTATTACGGTAGGGCTCACAAGTATCTGGGCAGCCGGAGGAGCACTGGCGGCGCTGGTCTTAAATATTTTGGGGGTCCCGCTTATGTGGCAGGTTGTGGTGTTCTTTGCTGTAACCTTCGTACTTCTTTATTTTACAAGGCCCCTGGCGGTCAGATTCATGAATACCCACAGGGAGAAAACGAATTATGAAGGAATTATCGGTAAGACTATCCGCATTGCCGAGACTGTGGATAATTTAAGTCAGACCGGAATGGCAGTCGTTAACGGTCAGGAATGGACTGTTCGGGCAGAAAAGGAAGGCGATATTTTAAAGCCCGGTACACTGGCAAAAGTTGTTAACATTTCTGGCGTCAAATTAATTGTTAGAGAATATGAGGAGGAATAAAAATGGGTACTAGATTTATTGGTTTATTAGTTGTAGTTATTATTGTAGTTATTGCTTTATTGCTTTTAATCTCATGTATTAAAATCGTTCCCCAGGCAAAAGCTATGGTAGTAGAGCGTCTGGGCGCATATCAGGCAACATGGAGCACAGGGCTTCATTTTAAAGTGCCAATCATTGACCGGGTTGCAAAAAGAGTGGACCTTAAGGAACAAGTCGTAGATTTTGCACCGCAGCCAGTTATTACGAAGGATAATGTTACCATGAGAATTGACACGGTTGTGTTCTATCAGATTACAGACCCGAAGATGTTCTGCTACGGTGTTGCCAACCCAATTATGGCAATTGAAAATCTGACAGCAACGACACTGCGTAATATCATTGGTGATTTGGAGCTTGACCAGACACTCACATCAAGAGAAACCATTAATACAAAGATGCGGGCATCCCTGGATGTAGCAACGGATCCCTGGGGAATTAAGGTCAACCGTGTAGAGCTTAAAAATATCATTCCGCCGGCAGCTATTCAGGATGCCATGGAAAAGCAGATGAAGGCAGAGCGTGAACGCCGTGAGGCAATCTTACGTGCAGAAGGTGAAAAGAAATCTACCATTCTTGTTGCAGAAGGTAATAAGGAATCCGCAATTCTTGACGCAGAGGCTGAGAAACAGGCAGCAATCTTACGCGCAGAAGCTCAGAAGGAAGCGAAAATCCGGGAGGCAGAAGGTGAGGCTGAAGCGATTCTTAAGGTGCAGCAGGCAACTGCAGACGGTATCCGTTTCCTTAAGGAGGCAGGAGCTGACAAGTCAGTCCTTACCCTTAAGAGTCTGGAAGCATTTGAAAAGGCGGCGGACGGCAAGGCAACAAAGATTATCATCCCTTCCGAGATTCAAAGTCTGGCAGGCCTTGTAAAAAGTGCAAAGGAAATCGTTACTGAATAAAATTCTGTTAGGAAGGAGGCAGCGCAATGACACACGTACTGATTCTGGAAGACGACAGAGCATCAAGAGAGGCTCTTGAAAGGATTCTCCTGGACTATTCAGACAGCATTTGTGTACACGCTGCCTCCTCTTATGATGAGGCAGAAGAACTATTAAATTCTGATGTCCGTTATGCCTTGTTTCTTCTGGATGTAAATCTTAGAGGAGAAAACCGTGAGGATATTAGCGGCATCCTTTTTGCAAGGGAAATCCGTGAAAAATTCTGCTATACCTTTACTCCAGTCGTTATGGTCACGGCAATCGGCGCACTGGAGATGCAGGCATACCGGGAGCTTCACTGCTATCAGTATATCATGAAGCCCTTCCTTAAGGAACAGGTAGAGGATGTGGTGAGGAAGGTCCTTGAAAAGGAAAAGCAGGAGGAGCCGCCGTCTGTAACCGTAAAACGGGACGGTATCAATTATCAGGTAAAATGTTCTGATATCCTGTATATAGAAGCTATATACCGAGGAATCTGTCTTCATTTAAAAAATGAGGACTGGAATATTCCTTATATATCATTGAAGCAGATGATAGCGAAACTGCCGGATAGTATGTTTATACAGTGCCACCGGATGTACGTTGTAAACCGGCGTGAGGTAGAGTATTATGATACAGTAAACCGTATTGTGAAACTTAAAGATTGTGAAGCGGCTGTGGAAATCGGCGTGACCTATAAGTCAGAGATCGGGAGGTTTTTAAGTGGTTAACTGGGTTAGGAAATTTTTGTACCGAATCTTTTGTGTTATTGCAATGCTTGTATCTGTATATCTGATTGTAGATTTTCTCATAAGCGGCACCTTTGACTACCGGATATTTATAATGTTCCTGTTACTGTCAGTAGTAGAGATCTGGGGCATCATTGACTGGCGCAGAAACTATATTCTCATGCAGCAAAAGGAATCTGAGCTCAAGCTGTATCAGCATTATATCCAGCCGCTCGAGGAGCTTGTAAAAGAAATACGCGCCAGGCAGCACGAATTTGATAATCATGTGAATGCAATACTGAACATGCACTTGACAGTGGATACCTATGAAGAGCTGACAGCCCGCCAGTCTGCTTATATTACAGAAATCGTCAAGGATGACGACACAAGAAGTTTTCTCCCTCTTCTTAGAATCAGCGATAAGGTTCTCGCAGGATTTCTCTACAGCAAAATTGTCCGCTCGCCCTCTTACGTGAAAACAGAAGTCACTGTAAAAAGTCTGGAAATCATATCCGGAATCTCAGAGCATCACCTAATTGAGATAGTGGGCACACTGGTGGATAATGCCTATGAAGCCTGTACAAAAGAAATGAATCATATATTTATGGAGCTTGATTCATTAAACGACCAGTTGGTGTTCCAGATTAAAAATCAGGCAGAAAACATAAAAATGGAGGAGCTTCACCTATTTTTTGAAAAGGGCTATTCTACAAAGGATGGAAATGCCGGGATACGCGGGCTGGGGCTTTATAATGCAAAGATGCTGATTGGGCGTTATCACGGTGAAATCTGTGTAAGCATAGATAAAGTAGAGGATAAGAATTATATTTGTATGAAGGTAATTGTGTAGCAAAAGCTTAAGGCTTACTGGGGAGTATCCTAAAGATTGTGTAAACCTCCAAACTGATGTAAGATAAAATTACTCAGTTTGGAGGTTTATTTTATGGCAAGAAAACCTGCTAACAAAAGTCAAGACTTTTTAGCAGGTTTTTAAATAAATTTTTGGTATGAATTTTTCCCACGACAATTAGACCAGTGGAAATCCGGTCTGCCGTATCCTCTGTTTTAGTTCTTTTTACTTCTGGTATACTTCCATCACACGCGCATAATAAATCCTAAGGAATTTATTTAATCCCGCTATTTTTGCTGCACGTTTTGACTTTCCTTCTTTTTCTTTTTTCAAAATAAATTTATATACTGTCGCATCTTCTGGTTCTTTATGGGTTTTTAGGCATCTCATCACTTCATATCCGATCTTACGCAGACTGGAAGATCCTCTCTTAGATATTTTTCTCTCTGTTCCAATGAACTGCCCTGATTGATATGGCGGCGCGTCGATTCCTGCGTGGGCTATCAAAGCTTTTCCACTATGGAATCTCCTTACATCCCCAATCTCTGCGATCAATTTAGGCGCAAGGACATTTCCAACACCTCCCATTGCCCTGACAACAGGATATTCCGGCAGACTCTTGGCTAATGCCTGCATCTGTGTTAGAATAGTCATTAGAGTGTTATCGACTTCTCGTAACACCCGCACTGCCTCCTGTACCAGCATTTTGGTCGATGGGGTATCGGAGGATACTGTGGGGATGCCTTCTTTTGCCAACGCATAAATCTTGACGGCTTTATCCTGGCTCTGGTGGTATCCCTTCTCTTTTGCCCATTTTAGATAGCTCTCTATAAACTGTTCCTCCGATTTCTTCGTGATATTGTCATAATGCCAGTATTCTTCCGCAAAATCCCCCAGCTTATCTTTCCCATTTGTTTCATTCCAGCCTTTCAGCAGCGTTTTGATCCCAGGCATCGTATAGTCCAAAAGATGGGTCAGTTCCAACACGCTTTCCACACGCATCCGCATATAATGGCGGTACTGCCGTCCTAAAAGCTTCAGCTCTGCGTAGATGCTTTCTTCCGCTTCATATTCTCTCAGCCGATACCAATGGTCAATCCCATAGTTAGAGATCGTAACAGCATCCTGCTTATCTGTTTTCACACGCCTCAGTCCCTGGCAACGGTATTCCTTCATTTCAAATGGATTGACCACTGCCACAAACAGCCCTTTTTCTTTCAGATAGCATAATACAGGCAGATGGTAGATCCCGGTGGCTTCCATAACTACACGAACATCATCATTCAAACGTAGCAGCATAGAAGTCAATTCGGATAATTCTTTCTCTGTATGACAGACTTCAAAAGGCCTGCTCACGATTTCACCATACGGCTTCAAGATACATATGGTACTTTTTTCTTTTGACACATCAATTCCTACACTTATCATCTGTAACCTCCAAAACAAATTTGTAATTGTCCCATCCACACTTATTACCACTCATTTTAGTTCGTTACACGAAAGCACCTTACGGGTTTCAACCTGCTTAAACGACTGCTTATAATAAGGGGTGGTTGACGGTTTTCATGACGGATGTGGTTAATCCAAAAAGCGCCTCGCCAGACCAATTACTCCCTTATCATAAAAAAATAAGTGCAGAAGGTAAAGCACTAATGATATGCTTTATCTCTTACACTTATATGGTACTAAAAAAGATTCCCCACAAAAAGCAGCCCTTCGGGAAATGATGGGCAACTATCTGAAAGAAAACGATGTGAAAGTAAAAAATGGCACCGATGTGAATTCCATTATGCGGGACATGATGTCCATCATTCTAGAAGGAGCCTTGGATCAGGAAATGGACGAAGAGCTTGGCTACAGTAAATACGATTACCGGAACAAAGACACGGACAACAGTAGAAACGGTCACTCCCAGAAAACCATGCATACCAGCTATGGTGATATGGAAATCGATATTCCACGTGATCGGAAAGGTGAGTTTGAACCTCAAATCGTAAAAAAATACCAGAATATAGTCACACAGGATATGGAAGAAAAAATCATTTCCATGTATGCCAAGGGAATGACAACAAACGATATCGAAAGCCATATGAGGGAGCTGTATGATATCGGAATCTCTGACAGCACAATCAGCAGGATTACGGACAAGATCCTCCCCATCGTAAAAGAATGGCAGGAAAGACCGCTGGAGAGTGTTTATGCGGTTGTTTTCATGGATGCCATCCATTATCATGTACGCAACGAAGGGCGGATTGTAAAACGTGCAGTTTATATTGCAATTGGGATTGATATGGAAGGCCACAAAGACGTGCTTGGTATGTATGTTGGTCAGAATGAGAGTGCGAAATTCTGGCTCTCTGTCTTGAATGGGTTGAAAAACCGTGGGGTGGAGGACATTCTGATCGCCTGCGTGGATGGACTGACTGGATTTCCGCAGGCAATTGAGGCAGTCTTTCCACAGACAGAGATCCAGCAGTGCATCATCCATCAGATACGAAATACAACAAAATTTGTTTCCTATAAGGAGATCAAACCCCTGATGGCTGATTTAAAGCGTGTATATGCGGCGCCAACGGAAGAGACCGCACTGGCGGAACTAGACAGTTTTGATGAGAAATGGAGCGGGAAATACCCAAAAATAGCAAAATCATGGAAAGATAACTGGGCAAATCTTTCGACTTATTTTAAGTACCCAGAGGCTGTCAGACGTCTGATTTACACAACCAATACAATCGAAGGATTTAACCGCCAACTGCGAAAAGTAAC
>CAJTEW010000032.1 GCA_910575605.1 Lachnospiraceae bacterium | reverse complement strand
CAATGATCTTCCTTTCAGTGTTTGTGGGTTGGTAATAGTATTTACACAAAAAAGGGAGGTCATTGCTTTTTCTTATAAAAAAGTGATGTAATCCTTGAAAATATAAGGTTTGTAATAAAAAACATAGGGGTAGATTTGACACTACCATCTAAAAACAGGAGGTACCATAAATGGAATATCGTGGAAACTATGAAGAATGGATTAATAATCCATATTTTGATGAAGCAGCGAAGGAAGAGCTTAGAGGAATTTCGGATGACGAGCAGGAGATTAAGGAGCGTTTTTATAAAGATCTAGAATTTGGGACAGCAGGACTTCGTGGAATTATTGGAGCGGGAACAAACCGCATGAATATTTATACAGTTCGTAAAGCAACACAGGGACTTGCAAATTACATAGCAAGGAAGAATGCAAAGGAACAGGGAGTGGCAATTGCGTATGATTCCAGACGTATGTCACCAGAATTTGCGGACGAGGCCGCTCTTTGTCTTGCAGCAAACGGAATTAAAGCGTATGTGTTTGAGTCCCTGCGTCCGACGCCGGAGTTATCCTATGCAGTCCGCAGGCTTGGATGTATTGCAGGAATCAATATTACAGCAAGCCATAACCCGCCGGAATACAACGGCTATAAGGTATACTGGGAGGACGGCGCCCAGATTACGCCACCTCATGACAAGGGTATTATGGATGAAGTTAAGGCAGTTATAGACTACAGTACAGTAAAGACGATGGAAAAGGAAGAAGCAAAGGCTTCCGGAATGTATGAGATTATTGGTGCAGAGGTGGATGACGGTTATATTGCAGAGCTTAAAAAGCAGGTGCTCCACCAAGAAGCAATTGATGAGATGAAGGCAGAGCTTAAGATCGTATACAGCCCTCTTCACGGTACAGGAAATATTCCGGCAAGACGTATTTTAAAGGAGCTTGGTTTTGAGAATGTGTATGTGGTAAAGGAGCAGGAGCTGCCGGACGGTGATTTCCCAACTGTGTCCTATCCGAATCCAGAGGCAGAGGAAGCATTTACACTTGGCCTTAAGCTTGCAAAGGATGTAGACGCTGACCTGATTCTTGCGACAGACCCGGACGCTGACCGTCTCGGTGTATACGTCAAGGATACAAAATCCGGTGAATATAAGGTGCTGACTGGAAATATGTCTGGCTGTCTGCTGGCAGATTACGAAATCAGTGAGCGAAAGTCAGTAAAAGGACTTCCAGAGGACGGATATTTGATAAAATCAATTGTTACGTCCAATATGGCAAAGGCAATTGCCAAGGAGTACGGTGCAGGCTTTGCCGAGGTGCTGACTGGATTTAAATATATCGGACAGAAGATTCTGGAATTTGAGCAGACGGGAAAAGGCAGCTATCTGTTTGGATTTGAGGAGAGTTACGGCTGTCTTATTGGTACCTATGCAAGGGATAAGGATGCGATTGTAGCTACAATGGCACTTTGTGAGGCAGCAGCATTTTATAAGACAAAGGGAAAGACTTTGTGGGATGCAATGGTGGATATGTATGATAAATACGGCTATTATAAGGAAGATATTAAGTCTGTAACCTTAAAGGGGATTGAAGGGCTTGAGAAGATTCAGGAAATTTTGGAAGCCTTCCGTAAGAATCCACCATCAGAGGTAGGCGGCTATCAGGTTTTAAGAGCAAGAGACTACCAGTCAGGAATTATTAAAAATGTTAAGACCGGGGAAGAGACACAGACCGGTCTTCCAGCCTCTAATGTGCTGTACTATGACCTTGAGGATGATGCATGGCTCTGCGTAAGACCATCGGGAACAGAGCCCAAGGTTAAGTTCTATTACGGCATCAAGGGAAGCTCTCTTGAGGATGCAATAAAACGCTCCGCAAAGCTTGGAGAAAGAGTGCTTGAAATGATAGAAAAAATGCTGTAAAGAAACTGTAAAAACCTTGTAAATGCGGATAAAACTAAGAAATCACCTTGACAAACCCTATGAAAACAGTTATAACAGTATCTAAGGGCGAAAAAGTCTAGAGTATAAACAAGAGGAGGAAATTTATCCATGAACAAAACAGAATTAGTGGCAGCCATTGCCAGCCAGGCAGAGATTTCAAAAAAGGATTCTGAAAAAGCTTTAAAAGCTTTTGTTGATGTAGTTACAGCTGAACTTAAGAAAGGACACAAGATCCAGTTAGTTGGTTTCGGTACATTTGAGACAAGCACAAGAGCTGCAAGAGAAGGAAGAAATCCTCAGACAGGAAAGACGATGAAGATTGAAGCCTGCAAGGCTCCAAAGTTTAAGGCTGGCAAGGCATTAAAAGATGCTGTTAATGAGTAAACAGGATAAAACAAAATATGCAAAGTAGAGAGGCGTACGTCTCTCTACTTTTTAGATGAGGGAGAAATATGAGATTAGATAAATTTTTAAAGGTATCCCGTCTGATTAAGAGAAGGACGGTTGCAAACGAAGCATGTGACGCAGGGCGTGTTCTTGTAAACGGGAAGGTGGCGAAAGCGTCTGTAAAAGTGAAAGCGGGGGACATTATTGAGATACAGTTTGGAACAAAAACAGTAAAGGCAGAGGTTCTTAATATTCAGGATACAACAAAGAAGGAAGAAGCGAAAGACTTGTTCAGATATTTGTAATAAAAGGAAACAGCCTTTCATATGATTATTAAGAAAGGTTGTGATAAAAGTGGAAGAAAGAGTCGTACAAAAAAACCATAAGCTTGTTGTAAATAACCGGAAAACAAGTCTGGTGACAGGCGTAATAGATGTGCTTTCTTTTGATTTAAACGAGGTGCTTCTGGAGACAGAGCAGGGAATGATGATGGTAAAAGGTACAGATCTCCATGTAAACCGGCTGACCCTGGAAAAGGGAGAGGTGGATTTGTCAGGAAATATAGACAGTATTTCTTACTCTGAGGTCCACGCGGGCGCAAAGCAGGGAGAAAATCTGTTTTCCAAATTATTTAGGTAGCAATAAATGCTAGGAATAGAAAAGGAAGTAGTCGTATTTGCCGTAGCAGTACTCTCAGGGGCAAGCGTAAGACTTGCGTATAAATGCCTGGGGTGCTTCCGCGAAATTAAAAAGCACAGCCTTGCTCTTATGGGTATAGAAGATATCATATACTGGATTTGTGCCGCTCTTTATCTGTCTATGCAAATTTACCAAACAAATAGTGGTAGAATTCGGTGGCATTTTATACTAGGTGTTGTACTTGGAGCCATTTTGATGTCACTTTTTGTAAAAAAGGCGGAAAAATTTTGGGGGATTTTTTTGCATAAAAAGTGTTGATAAACATTTCGAAAGAAGATAAGATAATTTTGGGAAGAGCATAAAAGCACCGGTACATAGACCGGCTATAAGGGTGAATTAGCATGAAAAAAGTAAGAAGAGGCCGCAAAAGACAGAAAAAGAGGCGGTATAGCATGCATGGAAAAAGCATGCTCGCAGTCAGCTTTGTGATACTGCTGCTCGTTGTGGTATTGTCTGCAAATGCAGTGACACTTAAGGCAAAGGACAGGACATATCAGGCACAGGAGCAGGAACTGAAAAGGCAGATAGAAGAAGAGAAGGAAAGATCTCAGGAAATAGATAAGCTGGAACAGTATGTAGGGACAGATGAGTACGTGGAGGAAGTGGCGAAGGACAAGTTAGGACTAGTCAATGAAGGGGAAATAATCTTCAAGGCTAAATGACGTAAGGACATAGAGGTACGGAAGAAAAAGCTTCGGGCAATACGCCCGGAGCTTTTTTGGGGACGGGGTAAAATTAAAAATACTACGTCCCCAGTTAAAAAAGGGACAGGGTTTTTTTAATCTGGGACGTAGTATTTTTAATTTTACCCCGTCCCCAAAGAAGGGAGTATTTATATGCCGAATATAAGTGAAAAGGAAATTTTTGTAAATCCGTACGTCATTCAGATGGACAAGCTTGCTGATTCGCTTGGTCATCTATCTAGTACGTTTTTAAAGCTTACGGATTATAAAAGAACGTTTACAAAGGAGGAAAATGAGGACATGTTCCGGCATGTCACAGAGAAGGTGTGTGAGGATTGTGAGAACAGGGAGGAGTGCCTGGGAGAGAGGCGTCTTCAAACTTATCAGATGATGTACAAAATTTTGTGTACCGCGCAGGAGTACGGCGCGGAGCTTAATGTAGAGCTTAAGCGGGATCTGCAGAGGCAGTGTATCAAGGCGCCCCGGTTTTTGCGGGAAACTCTTGAGACATTTGAGAATGCCAAGCAGAAGCTTGTCTGGAATAATAAACTTGTGGAAAACAGGGAGGGGTATGCAAGCCAGCTTGAAAAATTTGCAAAGACGCTCCGCTACACCACAAGGGAGCTGGATGCGGGGATTTTTGAGGATGAGCATCTGGAGAAAAAGATAAAGACCTATCTTCGGAAATCGGGAGTGAAGATGCTTTCATCTGTCTTTTATATTACTCCTCAGGGAAAATATGAAATCCACCTTACTATCAAGGCGTCCAAGGGTCATGTGATTCCGGTAAAGGAGTTGGCCGCGGAGGTAGGTAATCTTGTGGGACGCACCATGATGCCGGAGCAGGGGGAAAGGCCGATTGTGGGAGATGAATACTGTACTATCACCTGTATAGAGGGGGCCAGGTTTCATACTCTTCAAGGAATTGCAAAAATTGGGAAGGACTGCGATAAAATATCAGGGGATACATTTCTCCTTACAGATCTGCCAGGCGGCAGGAAGGGTGTAGCACTTTCTGACGGAATGGGCTCAGGGCAGGAGGCATTTCAGGAAAGCACAATGGTTGTTGAGCTTTTAGAAGAGCTTTTAAATGCAGGATTTCCGGTGAAAACCGCCGTACAGCTTATGAATACAGCGCTTGTGATTGGACGCGAGGAGGTCCGCTTTTCCACGATAGATGTGAGCTTGTTTGACTTGTACAGTGGTTCCTGTGAATTTGTAAAAGCAGGGGCAGCCACTACTTATATAAAAAGGGAAGAGGAGATTGAAAAGCTTCATTCCGTAACACTTCCAATAGGAGTTATACAGGATATTGAGATTGACACACAGGCGAGAAAACTAGAATCAGGTGATTTTGTTATAATGGTGACAGACGGGGTGCTGGATGCATTGCCGTCAGGTGAGCAGGATAGGCTTATGATCGGCTTCCTAGAGGAGGCAGATATGCAGAATCCGAAGGAAATGGCCCATTATATTCTGGAAAAAGTGCTGGAATACTCAAACGAGGCTCCGGTGGACGACATGACTGTGCTGGTTGTGGGAATATGGAAAATATAAGGAGGGCTTGCATTTTTCGAAAAACTTAGATAAAATTTAAATAGGCAGTACTTTTGCAGAGGAATTTCAGGATGTATGAGAAAATAAAAGTGTATGTGGAAAAGCATCATATGCTTGAGAAAAAGGATAAGGTAATAGCAGGCGTATCGGGAGGTGCAGATTCCGTATGCCTTCTTTTCGTGCTTATGAGGCTTTCAAAAGAAATGGATTTCTCTATTCATGCTGTGCATGTGAATCATGGAATAAGAGGAGAAAGTGCAGACAAAGATGAGGATTTTGTATGCGGGCTGTGTGAAAGCCTGGGGATTCCCTTTACCGTATTTAGAGAGGATATTCCGGTTTATGCAAAAGAGCATGGCCTTACAGAGGAAGAAGCAGGACGAAAGGTAAGACGGGATCTGTTTGAAAAGGTGTTGGGAGAGCATAGAGGAACAAAGATAGCCCTTGCACATCACCTGAATGACAATGCGGAAACGCTGCTCTTTAATCTCTGCCGAGGTACAGGACTTAAGGGGCTTGGGGCCATTGCTCCGGCTTCCGGGGTATGGATTCGCCCCCTCTTGTGTGTGAAACGCATAGAAATTGAATCATATCTGGAAAAATGGGGAATATCTTATTGTACAGATGAAACTAATGCTCAGAATACTTATACAAGAAATAAAATAAGAAATGAAGTATTCCCTTACCTGGAGAAAAATGTAAATGAACAGGCAGTTCTCCATATAGCAGAGACGGCAGAGCAGATGCGTGTTCTTGGAGAGTATATTGCAGATGAGGTTTTGCGGCTTAAAAAGATATGTACAAAAGACGACGGCCTGGGAGGGCTGCTTCTTATAGAAGAGAGTTACAGAAAGACAAAAGAAGTTTTCCGTCCCTATCTTCTTCATGAACTGCTATGTGATGCGGCAGGTTACAGAAAGGATATTGAAGGAATTCACGTAAGACTTACAGAAGAGCTGCTTTGCAAGCAGGTAGGACGTCAGGTAAATCTGCCGTATCAGGTTACCGCTGTAAGATGTTATGAAGGCATTCAATTCATGAAAAAAAGAGAGGTCCCGGTAAGAATACCAGAAGAGGAAGGGAAATTTCGTCTGGAGATTATAGATCGTGAAATGATTTCCCAAGCATTTCCACAAAAAAACTACACGAAATGGTTTGACTATGATATAATAAAAAATACTGTAAAAATAAGACACAGGGAGCCAGGGGATTATCTCACGATAGATAAGTATGGAAATACACAGAAGCTTAAAGCTTATTTTATTAACGAGAAGATTCCGAAAAATGAAAGAGACAGTGTATGGCTTGCGGCAGATGGTTCCCATATTATGTGGGTTGTAGGATACAGACAGAATCAGATGTATCAGATTACAGATAAGACGAAAAGAATTTTAGAAATACAGTTTTACGGAGGAGAAGAGCATGGCAGAATCAGTAGAAGTGATGCATAGTGAAGCAGAGGTTGCGAAGCGTGTTGAAGAGCTGGGAAGACAGATTAGTGAGGATTATGCGGGAAAGCAGGTTCATCTTATCTGTGTTCTGAAGGGCGGAGTATTTTTTATGTGTGAGCTTGCCAAAAGGATTAGTGTTCCTGTATCAATGGATTTCATGAGTGTAGGAAGCTATGGGAACGGTACGTCATCAAGCGGAGTGGTTAAGATAGCAAAGGACTTAGATGAACCGCTTGAGGGGAAAGATGTTCTTGTAGTAGAGGATATTATTGACTCGGGGAGAACGCTTTCCTATCTTTTGGAGATTCTTAAAGGACGCCATCCTAAGAGCCTTAAGCTGTGTACCCTGTTAGACAAGCCGGACAGAAGGATAAAGCCTGTAAAGGTAGATTATACAGGATTTGAGATTCCAGATGAATTTGTTGTAGGTTATGGACTGGATTATGCACAAAAATATAGAAATCTGCCATTCATCGGAGTTGTAAAAGGTGTGGAGTAGAAAGGGGCAGGTAGTTTGAATACGAGAAAAAACAGAGGAATTGGAAGCAGCGTGCTTTTGTCAGTTGTGATTATATTATTTGCAGCGCTGTGGTTTACGAATCTTTTCGACCAGAGAGAGGATGAGGTTAACTGGAAGGAATTCGTCAGTCTGATTGAAGGGGGAGAGGCAAAAGACATTGTTGTTACCCAGAATAAGGCTGTTCCTACCGGACGTGTAGAGTTCACCGTTAACGGGAAGGAAGGAAAAGAGCTTCGTTATCTATATGTGTCAGATGTAAATGAAATTCAGAATTATCTTAAGGAGAATAAGCTAGATTATGAGATGCCGGATGTTCCCCAGGACAACTGGTTTGCCACAACAATCCTTCCTGTGCTTTTGACAGCAGGAGCTATTCTGGTTATATTTTATCTCATGAACCGCCAGGGAGGCGGAGCCAACTCAAAGGCAATGAGCTTTGGAAAAAGCCGGGCAAGGCTTAGTACAGAGAGTGACAAAAAGATTACGTTTTCCCAGGTTGCAGGGCTTCAGGAGGAAAAGGAGGAGCTTGAGGAAATTGTAGATTTTCTTAGGACTCCGAAAAAATATATTCAGGTGGGCGCCAGAATTCCTAAGGGAGTACTTCTTGTGGGACCTCCGGGAACAGGTAAGACACTTCTTGCAAAGGCTGTTGCAGGCGAGGCAGGTGTTCCGTTTTTTACAATCTCAGGTTCTGATTTTGTAGAAATGTTTGTAGGTGTGGGAGCATCTCGTGTCCGTGATTTGTTTGAGGATGCAAAGAGAAATGCACCGTGTATTATTTTTATCGATGAAATAGATGCTGTTGCCAGAAGAAGAGGAACCGGTATGGGCGGCGGCCATGACGAGAGAGAGCAGACGCTTAACCAGCTCCTTGTAGAGATGGATGGATTTGGTGTAAATGAAGGGATTATTGTCATGGCGGCTACAAACCGTGTGGATATTCTTGATCCGGCTATTTTACGCCCCGGACGTTTCGACAGAAAGGTTATTGTAGGAAGGCCGGATGTTGGAGGAAGAGAAGAAATTCTGCGTGTACATGCCAAGGGCAAGCCGTTAAGCGAGGAGATTGACCTTAAACAGATTGCGCAGACAACAGCAGGATTTACTGGTGCAGACCTTGAAAATCTGTTAAATGAGGCGGCTATTATTGCAGCTAAGGAAGACCGTATGTTCCTTAAGCAGGAGGATATTAAGAAAGCTTTTGTAAAGGTCGGCATTGGCGCAGAGAAGAAGAGTAAGATTATTTCAGACAAAGAGAAGAAAATTACCGCATTTCATGAGGCAGGCCATGCGATTTTGTTCCATGTTCTTCCTGACGTAGGACCGGTCTACAGTGTGTCCATTATTCCCACAGGTGGTGCAGGCGGTTACACTATGCCTCTTCCGGAAAAGGATGAGATGTTTAACACAAAGGGAAGGATGCTTCAGGATATTACGGTTGCACTTGGCGGACGTGTGGCAGAAGAAGAGGTATTTGATGACATTACTACAGGAGCATCTCAGGATATCAAGCAGGCGACCAGCCTTGCCAAATCAATGGTTACAAAGTTTGGTATGTCAGAAGCAGTAGGACTTATCAATTATGATGATGACAGTGAGGAAGTATTTATCGGGAGAGATCTGGCCCATACACACAGACGCTACGGTGAAGGTGTGGCAACTGTGATTGATAAGGAGGTGAAGCGCATTATTGACGAATGCTATGCTAATGCAAAGAGTATTATTCGCAAATACGATCATGTGCTTCATGCATGCGCAAAGCTATTGCTCGAAAAAGAGAAGATTTCCAGAGAAGAATTTGAAGCATTATTTGTAGTAGAAGAGTAAAGCGTATTGTTTACAGACGGTTTGAATGAGGTATAAGATATATTAGAAGGGCAGAGGTGGAAGTCATGAGAGAACAGGCATTGTTCAATGACGGTACGGCAGATTATGTAATACCGCAGGAGCCAAATCAGAATGAAACAGTTACACTCAGATTCCGTACTGCAAAAGGGGATGTTTCCCGTGTGAGGCTTATAACTGCAGGCTGCGGATATGATATGGATAAGGACTATTCACAAGGAGAGTTTGATTATTATAAAATCCGGTGGAGGCTTGGGAAAAATCCCTTCAGATATTATTTTGAAATTCAAAGCAAAGATGAGATATGTTATTATAACCGGTGCGGGGTGTCAAAGAAAGTTATAGAATATTATGATTTTGTTCTTGTCCCGGGATTTTCCACACCTGAATGGGCAAAGGGAGCTGTCATGTACCAGATATATACAGACAGATTTTATAACGGGGATGCCTCAAACGATGTGGAAACAAATGAATACTATTATATCGGCGGTTACAGCAGAAGAGTTGATGACTGGAATAAATATCCTGATAATATGGGAGTACGTGAGTTTTACGGCGGGGATCTTAAAGGGGTGATTGACAAACTTGATTATCTTCAGGAGCTTGGAGTGGAGGTTCTGTATTTTAATCCGCTTTTTGTGTCGCCGTCTAACCATAAATATGATATTCAGGATTATGATTATATAGATCCTCACTTTGGTGTTATTGTGGAGGATGGCGGAGAAGTGCTTCGGGATGGTGACACAGAAAATGTGCGGGCGACGAAGTATCAGATACGTACAGGAGATATCAGAAACTTAGAGGCAAGCAACCAGCTGTTTATCAGGCTTGTGGAGGAGCTTCATGAAAGAGGGATGAAAATTATCCTCGATGGAGTTTTTAATCATTGTGGCTCATTTAACAAATGGATGGACAGAGAGCGAGTCTATGAGAATCAGGAGGCGTATGCTCCGGGCGCGTATATTTCAGCGGACAGTCCATATCATAATTACTTTTTGTTTTATGATAATGACGTAAATAGATGGCCCTATAATTCCATGTATGACGGATGGTGGGGGCATGATACACTGCCCAAGCTAAATTACGAGGATTCCATAGAGCTGGAGGAATACATTTTACAGGTGGGCAGAAAATGGGTGTCGCCTCCCTTTAACGCGGATGGATGGCGTCTTGATGTGGCGGCAGATTTAGGAAGAAGTAACGAATATAATCACGATTTCTGGAAAAAGTTCCGCAGGGCGGTCAAAGAGGCAAATCCTAATGCTATTATTTTGGCAGAGCATTATGGAGATCCGAGAGAGTGGCTTCAGGGCGACGAGTGGGACACTGTGATGAACTATGACGCATTTATGGAGCCGGTGACATGGTTCCTCACAGGAATGGAGAAGCACAGTGATGAAAGCCGGGATGAGCTTATGGGAAATACAGATCATTTTGCAAAATCTATATCCCATCATATGGCAAATATGCTGACGCCGTCTCTTCAGGTTGCTATGAATGAGTTGTCCAATCATGATCATTCCAGGTTCCTTACCCGGACAAACCATATGGTAGGAAGGGCAGAATACTTAGGTTCCAGGGCAGCAGAGGAATATGTAAATGAGGCTGTTATGAGAGAGGCGGTTGTGATGCAGATGACCTGGGTGGGTGCCCCCACAATATACTATGGGGATGAGGCAGGAGTCTGTGGCTTTACAGACCCGGACAATCGGAGGACTTATCCGTGGGGAAATGAAAACCAGGAGCTTTTATCCTTTCATAGGGAAATGATACACATTCACAAATCATACCAGGCACTTCGTACAGGTTCGATTAAAATACTTGCCTGGAGCGAAAAAAATATCCTTGCATATGGACGGTTCACAGACAGGGAGAAGATTGTTGTAATTGTTAATAACAATAATGAATTAAGAGAAGTAAGAGTGTCTGTGTGGGAGGCCGGAGTGCCGCTGAATGGGCGTATGGAAAGACTTATCTATACGTATGATGGAGGATATAAAACAGAGTATGAAGAATTTCTTGTCCAAGATGGAAATGTAGTTGTAAATATGAATGCATACTCAGCACTTGTGCTTGTTGCTGTTGGGGACGGGGTATTTTGAATTTTACCCCGTCCCTTAGCTTACTGGGGACGGGGTAAAATTCAAAATACCCCGTCCCCAACTTATTTCATCTCGACAGGACTTCGATTCCTGTCTCTGTCACTAGTACCATATATTCCACCTGGGCGGAAAGTCCTCCGTCCTCTGTATATACAGTCCAGTTATTATCCTCATCTACAAAGAAATCTGGTCCGCCTTCATTTACCATAGGCTCTATGGTAAACATCATGCCAGGCACGAGAACCATCTCGCTTCCCTTAGGAGTAACATAGCTTACGAAGGGCTCTTCATGAAATTCCAGCCCAATACCGTGTCCTCCTATATCTTCAACTACAGAATAGCCATTTTTTTTGGCATGGGTATTAATGGCATGTGCGATATCCCCAAGATGTCCCCAGGGCTTTGCAGCCCTAAGTCCCCGGTCAACACATTCCTGGGTGACCCGTACAAGCTTTGCAGCCCGGGGAGAGACGCCGCCAATCATAAACATACGGGAGGCGTCAGAAAAGTACCCATTTAATATAGTAGAAACATCTACGTTTACAATGTCACCATCCTGAAGAATCTCGTGTTCACTGGGAATTCCGTGGCAGATGACATCGTTGACAGAGGTACATACGCTTTTCGGGAAGCCGTTATAGTTAAGAGGAGCCGGGACTCCTCCGTGCTCCGTAGTAAAATCATATACCAGCCTGTCGATTTCTTCCGTACACATGCCGTGGCGGATATGTGACGCTACGTGGTCTAAAACTGCAGTGTTAAGTGCAGCACTTTTTTTGATTGCCCTGATTTGTGCTGGTGTTTTAAGGAGCGAACGATCAGGTACAATATGACCTCTAGCAGCGAGTGCCAGAAGGCGTAGTTCATATTTACTCAAGGGTAAATCCTTCTTTCTTTTTAAAAATGTACGGAAATATTATAGCATTTTTCCCCATTGTTTCAAATGAAAAAATAATGTATACTATGTTTATGCATAAAAAAGCGTAAATATATCAGGAGCTAGGAGGAAAGAAGGATGTTAAGAATAGGCATACTGACGAGCGGCGGCGACTGCCAAGCATTAAACGCGGCTATGCGCGGAGTTGTGAAAGGAATTTATTCCAAGTGTAAGGAAAATGAGGTAGAAATCTACGGGTTTCAGGAAGGATACAAGGGATTAATTTATTCTAACTTTAAGATGCTTACCTCCAGGGATTTTTCAGGAATTCTGACAGTGGGCGGTACAATTCTGGGAACCTCCAGGCAGCCGTTTAAGCTCATGCGGGTGCCGGATGAGAACGGACTTGATAAGGTGGAGGCTATGAAGCACACATATCATAAGCTGAATCTAAACTGTCTGGTAATTCTGGGCGGAAATGGAACACATAAAACAGCGAACCTGCTCCGGGAGGAGGGCTTAAATATTATTACCCTTCCCAAGACGATTGATAATGATTTGTGGGGAACGGATATGACCTTTGGCTTCCAGAGTGCTGTGGATATTGCAACAGATACGATTGATAAAATCCACACTACAGCGACCTCTCATAACCGTGTGTTTATTATTGAAATTATGGGCCACAAGGTAGGGTGGGTGGCACTTCATGCGGCAATTGCAGGCGGTGCAGATATTGTATTGCTTCCTGAGATTCCTTATGATATTGATGTTATTGTAGACGCAATTAATAAGAGGAAAAAAGCAGGAAAGAGATTTACTATTATTGCTGTTGCAGAGGGAGCTATTTCCAAAAAGGATGCAAAGTTGTCAAAGAAGGAGCTTAAGGAGAAGCAGGAAAAGCACAAATATCCTTCAGTAGCATATGAGATGGCAGAGAAGGTTCAAAAGAGAACAGACCAGGAGGTCCGTATTGCGGTTCCGGGCCATACACAGCGCGGCGGTTCTCCGTGTCCGTATGACAGAGTTCTTTCTACAAGGCTTGGATCGGCTGCGGCAGAGGCAATTCTTGACGGTGATTTTGGACATATGATTGGTATTAGGAATGATAAGGTTGTCCGTGTTCCTCTTTCAGAGGTTGCAGGGAAGCTCAAATATGTAGATCCTCAGTCTGATATTATTAAGGAGGCAAAGCTTTCCGGTATCAGCTTTGGGGATAAATAAAGATAAAGGCAGAGGTGTGGACAGATGTCGTACATGGCATTATACCGGAAATTTCGTCCGGATGAATTTGAAGATGTAAAGGGACAGGACGCTATTGTGGCAACCCTTAAAAATCAGATTAAGGCGGACCGTATCGGACACGCATATCTGTTCTGCGGCACGCGCGGTACAGGGAAGACGACGGTAGCGAAGATATTTGCCAAAGCGGTAAACTGTGAACACCCGGAGGATGGAAGTCCCTGCGGCAAGTGTAAGATGTGCAGTACCATAGCGTCGGGGACTTCCATGAATGTGATTGAAATTGATGCTGCGTCCAACAACGGCGTGGACAATATCCGTGAGATCCGGGAAGAAGTATCCTATAGACCCACGGAAGGCCGGTACAAGGTCTATATTATAGACGAGGTTCATATGCTTTCTATCGGAGCTTTTAATGCACTGCTTAAGACTCTGGAGGAACCGCCGGAATATGTAATTTTTATTTTAGCAACAACAGAAGCACATAAAATACCCATTACTATTTTAAGCCGGTGCCAGAGGTATGATTTCAAACGTATTTCTATTGAGACGATTTCGGCAAGGCTTATGGAGTTGATTGAAAAGGAGAAGTGGGAGGTGGAGGAGCGGGCTGTCCGTTATATTGCTAGGATGGCAGACGGATCCATGCGTGATGCTCTAAGTCTTCTGGACCAATGTGCAGCATTCTACATCGGACAAAAGCTTACCTATGACCATGTATTGGAGGTGCTTGGGGCGGTTGATACGGAGGTGTTTAGCAGACTTCTTAGAGAGCTTCTTGGGTTTGACGTACAGGCAGTGATAAAGACAGTTGACGAGCTGGTCATGCAGGGGAGAGAGCTGTCGCAGCTTTCCTCTGATTTTACGTGGTATTTAAGAAACCTTCTGCTTGTACGAAGCTCGGATAATATGGAGGATGTGCTGGATGTATCCACGGAAAACTTGGCCAGATTAAAGGAAGAGGCAGGGCTTATCGGAGAGGATACGCTGATGCGTTATATCTATATTTTTTCAGACCTTACAAACCAGTTAAAATATGCGTCCCAGAAGCGGGTACTGCTGGAAATTACACTTATCAGGCTTTGTCGTCCCCAGACCGGTACAGACAGTGAGGCTTTGCTTGAGCGAGTGAGGGCCATAGAAAAGCAGCTTGAGGATGGAATTTTACAGGCAGCGCCGGTAAAGGAGAGAGCCGCATATGTAAGGGATGAGATTCCTGAAAGGGAGGAGAGAAAGCAGGAGCTTCCCCAGGCGCTTCATGAGGACGTAAAAGAGGCAGTGAGGGATTTCCGCACAGTGGCAAATCATGCATCCCCCATGCTTCGGACATATCTTAAGAAGGCAAGACTTAGCGCAGGTGAGGGAAACCGGCTTATGATTGTGCTCCCGGACGCAGTGAGCGCGGGAGTTGTAGGCAGTGATGCCCATAAAGAAGAGATACAGAAGCTTATCGAAGAAAAAATCGGAAAACAGATGGAGATAGAGGTTCGTCAGGTTGAGGACGGGCGTCGGTTTGAAGACAGCTTCGTTGATATAGAACAATTTATTCATATGGAAATTACGGTGGAAGATTAATAGATGTAAATGCATCTTATTAATCAGCCGGGAAAACAGGAGGAGATTAATATGGCAAAAAGAGGCGGATTTCCAGGCGGCGGTATGCCGGGAAATATGGCAAACCTTATGAAACAGGCGCAGAAGATGCAGCGTCAGATGGAGGAACAGGCAAAGGAGCTTGAGACAAAGGAATTTACAGCGACAGCAGGAGGCGGTGCAGTAGAGGTTACAGTTTCCGGTGCAAAGAAGCTTTTGAAGCTTAAACTTAATGAAGAGGTCGTTGATCCGGAGGATGTAGAGATGCTTGAAGATTTGGTTGTGGCGGCTGTGAATGAGGCGCTTGAAAAGGTGGATGAAGAATCGGCATCCTCAATGTCTAAATTCACAGGCGGAATGGGCGGCGGCATGCCGGGACTGTTTTAGGTAAGGAGTTATTTTCATGGATTACTATAGTAATCAGATACGGAAATTAATTGAAGAATTATCCCGACTTCCGGGCATAGGTACAAAGTCAGCAGCAAGGCTGGCTTTTCACTTGATACATATGCCGGTGCCGGATGTAAAAAGACTGGCTGAAACAATGGTAGAGGCAAGAGAAAATGTGCGGTACTGCAAAGAGTGCTGTACCCTTACAGACCAGGACTTATGTCCTATCTGTGCAAATGAAAACAGGGATCACAAAACAATTATGGTGGTAGAAAACACAAGAGATTTGGCGGCATATGAGAAAACCGGGAAATACGAGGGCATATACCATGTACTTCACGGGGCCATATCCCCCATGCTTGGAATTGGTCCGGGGGATATTAAACTTAAAGAGCTGATAGCACGGCTTGAAAGGGATGTAGATGAAGTGATTGTGGCTACAAATTCAAGCCTTGAAGGAGAGACGACGGCAATGTATATCAGTAAGCTCATAAAGCCCACAGGAATAAAAGTCAGCAGAATTGCAAGCGGGGTGCCGGTGGGCGGAGATTTGGAGTATATTGACGAGGTGACACTGCTCAGGGCACTCGATGGGCGGACAGAATTGTGAGTTGGGGACGGGGTATTTTGAATTTTACCCCGTCCCCAACAGAGGAAGGGACGGGGTAAAATTCAAAATACCCCGTCCCCAATGGAGGTAAACGATGTCCCAAAGAAAGGTTACATCCATGGATATTGCGAAAGCAGCCGGAGTTTCCCAGTCCACAGTATCCATGGTATTAAATAAGAAATATAACGTATCTTTCTCCAAAGAAACAGTTGAAAAGGTGGAGGCTGCTGCAAAGAAGCTTGATTATGTGCCCCAGAAGCGTAAAGCCTCTAAAAGCGGCCGCAAGGAGAAGCTTCTGGTTGTGTTCTGCCCGAATCTTACGAATCCGTATTACGTGATGCTTTTACAGGGTATTGAGTCCCGTGCAAAAGAACAGGGATATGTGCTGTTTGTGTGTGACACCCAGAGGGACCTCCGTATGGAGGAGCGTTATCTGAAAATGATGTGGCAGATAAGGCCTCTTGGAATTGTCTATATGTGTAATCCAAGCCGCTGCTTTATGGGTCTTGTAGAGGAGTTGTCCCACAATATTCCGGTAGCGGTTATTAATAATCAGAATGAGAGGCTTGATGTGGATGCAGTTGAGCTTGACAATTCGAAGCTTGGACGCCTGATGGCAAGGCATCTTCTTGAGCTTGGCCACCGCAGGGTGGCCTATATTGCGCCACCTCTTACAACAAGGCAGAAGCAGCGCTCTAAACGGGTGGAAGGATTTCTTAAAGAATATGATAAGGCAGGACTTAAGGAAAATGTGATTATTAAGGCTGCAAAGGAAGAGAGTGACAGTGATATAGCCCATATTGATTCAGAATACAGGATAGGGTACGAGCTTACAAAGGAGCTTTTGAGTGAGACGAGGGAAATTACAGCAATTGTGGCCCTAAATGATATGATTGCATTTGGTGTCATGGATGCTCTTCATGAGGAAAAACTCAAGATTCCGGGGGATGTGTCTGTGATGGGATGTGATAATACTTTGTTTTCTCGTCTCCATAAAGTTGGCCTTACTACAATTGAGCACTTCGTTATTTATAAGGGGCGTGATGCGTGTGATATTATTATGAAAAAAATAGCTGCCCATGAAGCGAGAAACACTGATATGGAGCCAATCAGTACTTATCATGTGGAATATGAACCAAGGCTTATCGTGCGTGGGACAACCACCTATGCAAAGCATAGAAAAAAGAAAAATTAATGTATTTAAAAAAATTATTATTAATAATTTTTTTAAAAGTTCTTCTGTTCTAAGAGAATATAATAACATTCAAAAGGATTTGACAGATAGAATATAAAAAGTAGTTAATAATTATAATTTATTAATTGTTTTCATTATTAATAAATATTATTGGGAGCAGGTGGCTATTGACCGTATATCCTGAAATGGGATATAATTTCTATATGAGGGCGTTTATGTATGACACGAAGAAAAATATGAAGGAGGACGAAAAATAATGAAATTTTTCATCGACACAGCCAAGGTGGAGGATATTAAAAAGGCAAATGATATGGGTGTTATCTGCGGGGTAACGACAAACCCATCCCTGATTGCAAAAGAGGGACGCGTGTTTGAGGAGGTTATAGCAGAGATTGCCTCTATTGTAGACGGACCAATCAGCGGAGAGGTAAAGGCTACTACTGTTGACGCGGAGGGAATGATTGAGGAAGGACGAGCAATCTCTAAGCTTCACAAGAACATGGTTGTAAAGCTTCCTATGACTGCAGAGGGGCTCAAAGCATGTAAGCAGCTTACAAAGGATGGAATTAAAACAAATGTTACGCTTGTATTTACTTCCAATCAGGCACTTTTAGCAGCGAGAGCAGGAGCAACCTATGTATCTCCATTCCTTGGCCGCCTGGATGATATTTCTGTAAGAGGTGTGGATTTGATTGCAGAAATCGCAGAGATTTTCCGCGCTGCAGGGGACATTGATACACAAATCATTGCCGCAAGCGTAAGAAATACCATGCATGTGACAGACTGTGCACTGGCGGGAGCAGACATTGCGACAGTACCCTATAAGGTAATTGAGCAGATGACACATCACCCGCTTACAGATGCAGGCATTACAAAATTCCAGGCAGACTACAAGGCTGTATTTGGAGAATAGGAGGCGTTTTTCATGAATAAATCTGAGCTTATGAAAACTGCAAATGAGGTGCGCAAAGGGATTATTGAGGCAGTCCACAGCGCAAAATCGGGACATCCAGGCGGTTCCTTGTCTGCAGCAGATATATATACATATTTATTTTTTGAGGAGATGAATATTGATCCGAAGGATCCGAAGAAGGCTGACAGAGATCGTTTTGTACTTTCAAAGGGCCATACTGCTCCGGGCTATTATTCCACACTGGCGCACAGAGGTTTTTTCCCGGTAGAGGATTTAAAGACTCTCCGTAAGACAGGCTCCTATCTTCAGGGACATCCGGATATGAAGCATATTCCAGGTGTTGATATGTCAAGCGGCTCCCTCGGCCAGGGGATTTCTGCGGCAGTCGGCATGGCGATTTCTGCAAAGCTTTCAGGCGATTCCTACAGAGTATATACTCTTTTAGGAGATGGTGAGATTCAGGAGGGACAGGTGTGGGAAGCGTCCATGCTTGCAGCTCACAGACATCTTGATAATCTGGTTGTGATTGTAGATAATAACAACCTTCAGATTGACGGTGCAATTACAGATGTCAATTCCCCGTATCCGATTGACAAGAAATTCGAGGCATTTAATTTCCATGTAATTAATATTGACGGAAATAATATGGAGGAAATCGACGCTGCTTTTAAAGAAGCAAAAGGGGTAAAGGGACAGCCGACGGCAATTATCGCAAAGACAATAAAAGGAAAAGGGGTTTCTTTTATGGAGAATCAGGCATCCTGGCACGGAACTGCGCCAAATGATGAGCAGTATGAGACTGCTATGTCAGATTTAGAGAAGGTAGGTGAAGCGTTATGTCAGAAGTAAAGAAAATCGCAACAAGAGAAAGCTATGGCAATGCTCTGGCAGAATTAGGAAAAGAGCATGAGGATGTTGTTGTATTAGACGCGGATCTTGCAGCAGCAACAAAGACAGGAGTATTTAAGAAAGCATTTCCACAGAGACATATTGACTGTGGTATTGCAGAATGTAATATGATTGGTGTTGCAGCAGGGCTTGCTTCAACAGGGAAGGTTCCATTTGCAAGCTCTTTTGCTATGTTTGCGGCAGGACGTGCCTTTGAGCAAGTTCGTAATTCTGTAGGTTATCCAAAGCTGAATGTAAAAATCGGTGCAACTCACGCAGGTGTATCTGTAGGTGAAGATGGTGCGACACATCAGTGTAATGAGGATATTGCTCTTATGAGAACCATTCCTGGCATGGTAATTATCAATCCGGCAGATGACATTGAAGCAAAAGCTGCAGTAAAGGCGGCTTATGAGCATGTAGGACCAGTATATATGCGGTTTGGGCGGGCAGCGGTTCCGGTAATTAACGATAATGCAGATTACAAATTTGAAATCGGCAAGGCAGTAACACTCCGCGAGGGTACGGACGTAACGATTATTGCATCCGGCCTTACAGTGTCAGAGTCACTTGATGCTGCAGAGAAGCTGGCGGCAGACGGAATCAGCGCAGAGGTTATTAATATCCATACAATTAAGCCATTTGATGAGGAGGCTGTTGTGAAGGCGGCAGCTAAGACAGGAAAAATTGTGACTGTTGAGGAGCATTCTGTAATTGGCGGCCTCGGAAGTGCAGTATGTGACGTAGTTGCACAGAAGGCGCCCGCAAAGGTTATGAAGATTGGCGTTCAGGATGTGTACGGTGAATCAGGTCCTGCAAAAGAGTTGATTAAGAAATATGGATTAGATGCAGAAAGCATTTATGAGAAAGTAAAAGCGTTTGTATAACGCTTTGGGGACGGGGTAAAATGAAAAAGTGCCTGACCCCCGCCGAGGCGGGGTCAGGCACTTTTTCATTTTACCCCGTCCC
>CAJTEW010000031.1 GCA_910575605.1 Lachnospiraceae bacterium | reverse complement strand
GTGTAAGATTTTTGATTTTTCGCCATGCCTTTCATCTCCTTTGCTCTTTCATTTGATAGTATAGGTTGTTCCACTTTTCCTGTCCACATTTATATACTAACACCAGTAAAGAAGTGCCTGAAAATGTCCATCCGCATTTATTCCGTCATTCCTGGGCGATGATCTTGTACCAGAATGGTGTAGATTTAACCTTAATTTCTCAATGGCTGGGCCATTCTAATCTCGAAACTACGCTTATCTATGCCCATGCGGATACGGAGTTGAAGCGGAAAGCACTCGAACAGGCTGTACCGGATGACAGTCCGCTTAAGGAACACCTTAATGCTGCACGTTATAAGGTCAGCAATGAAGAACTATTAAAAAGGCTTTGCGGCCTAAAATAATCAGATAGAGTTATCAGAAATTTTTATTGCGCTGTTTTCTTGAAACAGTGGCTTCACTCATTGTTTTTCTGATAACTCTTTTTTTCTGATAAGGGCGTTTACCATGAAAAAGGAGGTTTTCAATGGCGATTAGCAAGAGCGCAAAAATCATGGCCGAGATAGAAAAGGTCAAGGCCAAAATCAGCGACCAGCAGGCCCGGCTGAAAGAGCTGGAACAGAAACACAAGGAGGCCGAGAACGAGGAAATCGTGGACATCGTGCGGGGCATGAGCATTTCCCTTGAGGAGCTCCCGCTGGTGCTCCAGCGCATCAAGGCCGGGGACGCTTTGGGACAAAATGTCCCGAAGTCCGCCGGGCCGGAAAAGGAGGACGCGGAATGAAACTGAAAAAATATCGTGTAGTGGCGGCGGCTCTGTGCGCCGCTTTTTTGCTGTGCGGCATCACCACCACGGCCTACGCCGGGGGCGGTGAGGAATGGGAGGACGGTACGGGCGACCCGGAGTGGGAGGGGCTTGATCCCGTGGAGCCCACGCCCGCGCCGGAGCCGGAACCCGAGCCCAACCCCTTTACCCCGGACGGGCAGGGGACGATGGTGGATAACGCCACCGACCAGGACGGCAAGGAATTTTTCACCATCATGGCGGCGGACGAGTCCGTGTTCTATCTGGTGATTGACCGCCAGCGGGAGACGGAAAATGTGTACTTCTTGAACGCCGTCACCGTGGCCGATTTGATGGCCCTTGCGGAACCCTCCCCGGAGGCTGTCCCCGAACCGCTCCCGGAGCCGGAACCCGAACCTGCTACCGAGCCCGAGCCCGAACCGGAAAAATCCGGCGGGGCGGGGAGGCTCCTACTGGTGCTGGCGGTGCTGGCCCTCGGCGGCGGGGCCGGGTGGTACTTCAAGATTTACCGCCCCAAACAGCAGGCCGCCGCTCCCGGCGAGGATTTTGACGAGGCCGGGGAATACGGCGAGGACTATGGCGGCGGTGAGTATGACGACCTCCCCCCGTGGGATGAGGAAGAAGAAAAGGAGGACGGAGAATGAATTTCACATCGAACCCTTTGGAACGGGAAATGAAACGCCGCCCCCGGCCCCGGGCTCCCCGCCCGGAACAGCCCCGGGAGGGCTCCCGGTGCTGTGGCTGTCCCTACTGGCGCGGCATCCCCTGCGGCTCCTGCTTTCAGAGCCTTTTGAAAAAGCCGGGCGGGAGGTGATATTTTGCGCGAGCTGACCCGTGAGGAAAAGGCCGCTATCCGCTCCCTTGTAGTGAAATGGTGCGCCAACTATGACCGGGAATATGGCTGTCTGCCCCTTGACTGCGAGTGCTATATGCTGGGGAAATGCTGGACGGGGGCTTACTGCCGCTACTTCCGGGAGGCCGTCCTGCCGCTGAACCCGGTGCTGGAGGCCGCCCTCAATACCGAGGGGCCCGCCCCGGAAACCCGGCCCTGTCCTGTCTGCGGGCGGCCCTTTCTCCCGGACGGGCGGCGGCGCTACTGCTCCGTGGCCTGCTCCAAGGCCGCAAGGCAGAAAAAACAGCGGGGATATATGCGGAAATACCGGGGGGTGAGGCGTGAGCATTTGGGGGTATAAAAGCCCGCTGTTTTCAAGGCTTTCCGGGGCCGCTTTTGGGGCGGGGCGTACTTTTACACGTCCTGCCCCGATTTCCCCGGATGATGCTAACATTTCGAGAGGAGGTTCCTATGGACAAAAATCAAGGTTATACAATCTTAAAGGCCGTCATGCTGGAGAATGGCCGGGGCTTTGCGCTGGGGGAGCATCCCCGGGCCCCGTCCCCCTTTGTGACGTGGGCCTGCTACGATGACGAACACGGCGCAAGGCAGTATGAGTGGGGGCATTATGGCAGTGACCGGGCCGCGCTGGAGCAGGACTTGCTGGAGCGGGTGGAAAGCTACCAGCAGCAGTTCTCCGTCAAGGTGGCGCACATTGAGGCCCCCGGCCTTTACAAGTATTATTCCACCCAGCGGCCCGTTGACATCGGCACGTTTCCCAAGCCTGCGGGCAACGAGCCGGACGAGATCGAAAACTACGACAAGCGCGTACCCGTGGAGGGCGGCGCGTTCCTTGCGTGGGGGCATCTGACCTACACGAAACCTTTGACGGAAAAGCAGGCGGCGGACTATGAGCTCCGGCCCGCCCCGGAGGTGTCCGGCCTACTGCGGGACGGCGGCAGGCCCCGCCCGATTGCCGAGCAGATGAAAGAGGCGGCAAGGCTGGCCGGGGAACGGCAGGCCCCCTCTGCGCCTAAACGGAACGCGCCCGACCGGGGCGACAGATAGCGTGGCTGGCAAAAAGCGCCGCCGCCCCATCCATCTCCATGTGATGGTATCTGAGGAAGAGCAGGCGCTTATCCGGGAACGCATGGCCCAGGCGGGCATCCGCAACATGGGCGCGTATATGCGGAAAATGGCCCTCTGCGGCTATGTGCTCCAGATTGACCTTGCCCCCGTCCGGGAGCTGGTGTCCCTCCAGCGGCGGTGCTCAAACAATCTCAATCAAGTGGCCATCCATGCCAACACCTACGGGGGCATCTACCCCGAGGAAATATCGGCCCTCCAACGGGACTACTCCACCTTGTGGGGGCCTCTGTCTGATTTGCTGAAACAGCTTTCCGCGCTGGTGGAGCTGTGACCTGCTGGGGAGCGGTGCTGTGCCGCTCCCCGGCTTTTTTCGTACTTCGGGACATTTTGTCCCAAAGGGATTAGGATAGACGGTTACATGAGAATATGCTATACTTTACTTTAGCCAATATCCAGATTGGTTAATTGGGAGGCATAGTACCGATGGAAAAAGTGATAACAATTTTTGATTGGTGGGATGGCCCTCTATGTGGGCTTGCAAGCTATAAAGGCTCTATTTGTATCTACGAAAGAATATTTGATGAAATTAGAGATGAGTGGAGTGACGAATATTATCTAACTCCAATAGAAGAGGCTGACGTGAATACACTACTCCGGGATTGGAATAGATGGCGCGATACAGTCCAAAACGAAAGACCTCTCGATAGTTATTATTCTTTGGAAGATAAAGCAAACTATCTTCGTATTATAGAATTATCTGAACAAAAGCGGGCTTATAAAAAAGTAACCGTTTTTCATGGGCGGTATGATAAAGGCTATATCCCTATCGAGTATTATGTGGAATGGAGAGAATGATTTTAACAGAATAGAAAGACAGTGGGCGCTTTGCCTGCTGTCTTTTTTCATGGCGAGAGGAGGTGCTACCACGGCCACGACCTACATCCGGCCCTACAAGCAGGCGGCGGGACTGAGCGCCGTCCAGACGATGGAGGAGCGGTTTGCCTACGGGCTCAACCCCCAAAAGCTGGGGGCCGTGTCCTCCCACCTTTGCGACCCGGCCACAGCCGCCGCCGAGTTTCTGCTGGTGAAAAGCGAATACCAGGCGGCCACCGCCCGGCCCGTGGAGCGCGGGGCTCTGTTCTTCCAGATACGGCAGGCGTTCCCGCCCGGCGAGGTGACGGCGGAGGAGGCAAATAAGCTGGGCTTTGAAACGGCGATGCGCTGGACGAAAGGCAAGTACCAGTTTTTCGTCTGCACCCATACCGACAAGGGCCACATTCACAACCACATCTATTTCAATTCCACGGCCTTTGACTGCTCCCGGAAATTCCATAATTTCCTCGGCTCCAGCTTTGCCCTCCGGCGGCTGTCTGACCGGGTATGTCTGGAGCATGATTTGTCCGTGATACAAAATCCCAAACAGCACAGCAAGGGCCGTTTCCTCCACTATGGCCAGTGGATAGGCGACAAGCCGCCCTCCGCTCAACAGCGGGTGCGGCTGGCAATCATCGCGGCCCTTGAAAAAAAGCCCGCCGACTTTGCCGCGTTCCTCCGGCTGATGGAAGAGTCCGGCTTTGCCGTCAAGCGCGGGCGGGGCGGCGTGGTGTCGTTCCTCGCGCCAGGGCAGAACAAGTACACCCGGCTCCGGGCATCCACCCTCGGCGCGGGCTTTGACCCCGAGGACATCCGGGCGGTAATCGCCGGGGAGCGGCCCCTCCCGGAGCTCCCCAAAGGCGCGCCGCCCCCGATCCGGCAGGTGGGCCTTATCATTGACATCCAACAGCGCATGGCCGAGGGCAAGGGCCCGGCTTATGAACGGTGGGCGAAAGTCTACAACCTAAAGCAGATGGCCGCCGCCCTCCAGTTTTTGCAGGAGAACAACCTCACCGACTATGACGCGCTGGCGGCCAAGACCACGGCGGCGGTTGACCAGGCCCACGCGCTGGCCGGGGAGCTCCAGACCACCGAGGCCGCCCTCTCCAAAGTCTCCGGGCTGATGGGGGCCGTGGTGGACTATGCCAAGGCCCGGCCCGTGTTTGACGGCTACAAGGCGGCCCGGTACTCGAAAAAGTATCTGGCCGAGCACGAGGCGGAGCTTGCCACCTACCGGGCGGCCCGGGCCGCTATGAATGAATTGTTAGGCGGTGAAAAGCTCCCCAAAATGGACGCGCTGAAAAAACAGCGGCGGGAGCTGTCGGATAAGAAAAAGGCCCTCTATGCCGAGTATAGGCAGGCCCAGCGGGATATGCGGGAGGCCGTGGCTGTCAAGGCCAACATCGACCATCTGCTCGGACTGACGGACGGGCGGGACGATAAGGAACAGACGCGATAGCGGCGGTGACGCAGCCAACCTCTTTGGGACATTTTGTCCCAAAGAGCCGGGTTTGGGGAGGCTCCCCAACAAGCATTTTTGCGGGCCCACGGCCCAGCAAAAATTTCGGAGTGTGGCCACACCCGAATTGCTTGCCATTTCGTGCGCTTCCGCTACATGGCGCAAAAAAACGAAGGTCACGCTTTCTTACGCATCCTCCGTTTCTCTGGCTTTCTTAATGCCCTCGGCTGTGGCTTCTATCACGACAAGCTCTTTTTCACTCATAGAATTTAGGAGCACATCAATGTGTTTTCTGCAAGAACTTGTCTGCGCCCCTCCGTCCGCATGAATAAACTGGTCAACTGAAATGTCAAACATAGTAATGAGTTTAACAAAAAGGTCAAAGCTGGGATATTGGCCCTTGTTCTCAATATTCATAATGGTACGGGAGTCACGGTCTACTAATTCCGCAACATAGGCTTGTGTCCAACCCTTTTCTTCTCTGGCTCTTTTGAGCGCCAGCCCGAGGCCGTGAAAGTCAAACCTTCTTTCATTTTGGTTCATTCTCATATCACCCTATATCATTCTACATTTCGTGTTAGATTATGAGAATGTAATGAAATTTGATGTAAAGTAGTATTTTATTTCGTGTTGCTTGCAAGTTAACTTTTCTGAGTTATAATTAAACAATAGCTCGATTGTCTATTGTCACGCAGGTATGATAATCTTATAAATAGATGGAGGACAATATGAAAATTAGTCAGATAATTAAAGAAAAGCGAAAGCACTTGGGGTTAACGCAAGAAAATATTGCGGAGTATTTGGGTGTTTCAATACCCGCAGTTAGTAAATGGGAGAACGGAACAACTTATCCAGACATTACACTTCTCCCCGGCTTGGCCAGATTGTTAAAGACAGATTTGAATACGCTCATGTCCTTTAATGAGGAAATGTCTGAAGTGGAGATCAAAAATGTTGTTATGAAAGTTCAATCCATCATTCAGGAAGATGGGTTTGAAGATGGTTTTCAATTCGCTTTAGATCAAGTTAGGGCATTTCCAACTTGTGAAAATTTAATTTATTCGTTGGGTGTTTTTTTACAACCCTCTTTAGGATTGCAGTCAGTGGAGCATCAAAGTAAATATCGTGAAGAACTTGCTAAACTGTATTTTAGGATACGCAATAGCGAAAATATTGAAATAAAAAAAGAAGCAATTTCTTTTTTGTTCTATCTGCATTGTGAAAAAGAAGAATATGAAAAAGCTGCCACATTACTAAATGATTATCCCGCTGATACAAAGTTAATGATGGCATATCTACATCAACAAAAAAAGGAATATGAACCTGCGTGTGTTTTATTAGAGCATCGAATGTTGGAAATCGCAGTTGAAATGCAATCCATACTAATAGCTTTAACCCAGGTTTCTTTGTCTGAAAACCGGGGAGACGATGCCGAGGAATTGGCTTGCATCCAAGAACAGTTGGCAAAGCAATTTGGCATTTTAGAATGTACCGCATATACAGCTAAACTTGAATGTGCAATAAATAAAAAAGATGCGGAGTACTGCACAAAAATACTATCTTTACTCCTTGCTTCTATGGAGGGAAAGACGGATATTTCATCGAATATTTTATACAAGCATTTGAATTTATCCGATGATAACATGGAAAATCTGCCACGGCAGCTTTTATCATCAATGATTGAGCAGTTAAAATCTGAATTACACGATGAAACATCGTTTTTGAAAGAAAATTCCGAATTTCAATCGCTCTTGCGGAGATACAGAGAATATTTGGAGAGGTAGTTTATGCTTAAATTTATTTCAAAATTACAATGGTTGTTTTGGGTTGGGTTTTTAGGCGTTTTTTTTGATAACCAGTACCTAACTCTATTCTTCTTGTTCGGATTGTGTGGCTTTGCAAATGTATTTTCTCCCATGCGTAACAACATTCAAAATTTAATGTTTCTCGGTCAAAATTTATGGATGCTTGTTGGAATACTTATTGCACATTTTAGACATGGCTTTAAGCTCCCGGATAAAAACTCATATAAACCGCAAGTACAGTATTCACTCCCGTTTGATGGTGAGTGGTATATTGCAAACGGAGGGGTTGATAAAGAAACTTCACATTCTTGGTTTCTTCCGTCCCAGCGGTATGCTTATGATTTTTTTATTATGAACAACGAAGAAACCACTTTTTCGGGAGAAAGAGAACAATTAGAAAATTACTTCTGCTTTGCAGAAAATGTTTTGGCTCCGGCAGATGGTGTTGTCATTTCTGCGGTCAGTCACTTTCCAAATACCCCTATTATCGCAGAGGGACAGGTCGATTGTACCGCATCGGATGTGCGAGGAAACCATATCATTATTCGTCACAGCAAGCATGAATATAGCATGATAGCACATCTCCTTCCAGAAAGTATCTGTGTGAAAAAAGGAGATAGTGTCAGTAGGGGGCAAGTAATTGCAAAATGCGGAAATAGCGGAAATACAAGTGAACCGCATATTCATTTTCAAATTCAATATGGAAAGAGCTTTGCAATATCAGCAGGATTACCAGTCCTCTTTGCTCATATTATTGTTGACGGAAAGAAAACACCGCAAGGATTTATTACAAATGGTCATTATGTTAAAAATGATGATTTAATCTAACCTTACATTTAAGATTAGCCGCCCAACGGAAATAAAAAAAACCGTTGTTTCGGCGGCTGAATATCCATGCGCCAAAACAAAATACAGTAGCCTTACGGCGGTTTTGAAATAGTAAATTTCAAGGCCGCCGCTTTCTTTTGAAAAAATGGAAAACGGAGGGTGTGTTAAAGTCGCCCATTTTTAAGGACACGGCGGTATCCAGGAGGTATCATTATGTCCTTTTTTATCTGCACTCAACTTAATTTGTTAAAAAAAGTTTAGCCCCTCCACCGGGTTGCTCTGGCCAGCAACACGAAATTTGTAAGTACATAAAGAACTGCGTCATTTCATGCGCCCGCACAGCACAACGCTGCGCGGGCGTTGTCGTTTTTTGTCGGCTCCACTTTGGGACAAACAGTCCCAAGGTGCGGGGCGGCTCCCCCAGGTGCCGCTCCCCGCCGCCCTCCATATCGTTTCCCGCAACCCGACCACAAAAAACGATATGGAGGTACATACCATGACGATTATCAATTTGCGCGACTTTTACTACTGGTACACCCAGGACGAATATATTGAGGTTTCCGATGATGTGGCCGAGGCGCTCCGGGCCAGTGTCCGCTCCGAGGCGGCCTATACCGAGCGGGCCCGCTACAACAAAGCGTACTATTCCTTGGACGCGGATGACGGCATCGAGTATTCCGCCTGCCTGCACGAGCTCACCCCGGACGAGGTTCTGGAGCTCAAGGAGCGGTTCTGCCGCCTGTGGAACGCGCTGAACAGCCTGCCGGAGATCCAGGGCCGCCGGGTGGACGCTCACTTTATCCTCGGCATGACCTACCGGGAGATTGCCAAAGCCGAGGGCGTGGATAAGAGCGCGGTGCGGCGCTCCGTTCTCAGCGGCATCGCACAGATGAAAAAATATTTGAGAAAAAATCCGTGATTGCCGTCTCCATTTGCTCCATTTTTCTGGTGGTATATGAGAGGAAGTTTTTTCTTCTCTACAACTGAATAGCGGGCGGCCCCGGGTGAACGCGGGGAGCCGGGCGGCGGGTGCGCTATGACTTCTCCCACGGGAGGACGAGCGACCAACACCACCGCCGCGAGTGGGGAACCTGCCAGCCCCACGGCCACGATCCGCGAGGGACAAGCTGGCCGCTTGCCGCTTGGGGCCGCCGCACAAAACAAGGGAACGCCGGGCCGCTACTCGCTGTCTTTTGACGGGCCAAACATACGGGCCCGGCGCTCCCCATTTCAAACAAGTTCGAGACAAATTGTCCCAAGGTGAGGACAGGCTAAAGGGCGGCACTTTTCGGAGTGCTGCCTTTTCGCGTTTCCCCACCAACCAAAAACGCAAAAGGAGGTTTTGCCGTGAAACTGACCGCACAAGAGCTGGAACAAATGAAAAGCGTGAACATCGGCGCGGTGAGCGCGGATGCGCTGGCTGACGTGAGCGGTATGGCCTTTGACCGCACCCTCCCCCGGGAGGAGCGGCTGGCCCGGTTCGTAAAACGGGCCGTCAATCCCTACTGCTTTAGCGTGGGCGGCGTGGGCGTGAAAATCGAATTTGCCGAGGGCGGCCCCTCCCTGCAGGAGACGCTGACCGCCTTTCTTATCCGGCAAAAGAGCGGGCTGTAACTGCTGTTGCGGCCCGTTCCTACTTCGAGACAAACTGTCCCAAAGCATCGACATCCTTGTTGATTGCCCCGGGCAGAGGTATAATATAAGTGTAATGTGATAGGGAAGGAGGAACAATGGCACGAACAAAAAACAGAGGGTATCAGCAAACTTTGACCCCTACCTATACGGCCCGGCTCTGGAAAATGGGCGGCTACATCCGGCTTTCCCGAGAGGATTTACAGAAAATCAACCGGGGGTTTGACGATAGCAACAGCGTGAAAAACCAGCGCGACATTCTCAATGATTTTCACTTCAACCATGCGGAAGAATTTGAAAGCTACACCGAGTATGTGGATGACGGCCACACGGGAACCGATACGGAGCGCGAAAGTTTCCAGCGGCTCTTGGGGGATGTGATGAGCGGGAAAATCAACTGCGTTGTGGTGAAAGACCTTTCCCGTTTCGCCCGGAATTATAGCGATGCTGGAAGTCTGATTGATAACCTTTTTGTGCAGATGGGCGTCCGCTTTATCAGCTTGGCCGAGGGCGTGGATAGCTACCTAAACCCGGACAGCGTGAACAGCATCATCGTTCCGATAACAAACGTGATGAATGACCAGTATTGTTATCAGACCTCAAAGAAAATCCGGCAGGTTTTTGATTATAAGCGGCGCAACGGCCAGTACATAGGCTCTTTTGCTCCCTACGGCTACATAAAAGACCCCAAAGACAAGCACCAGCTAATCGTTGACCCGGAGGCCGCTGAAACCGTCAAAAAGATATACGAGATGTGCCTGCAAGGTACGGCCAAACTTCAAATTGTGATGTATCTGAACGACCACGGCATACCCAGCCCCACGGCATACAGAAAGCTAAAGGGCCTGCCCTACTCCCCGGCTATATCGGACGCTCCCATGTGGGGGAACAAGATTATAACGGATATTCTCAGAAATCCTATTTACACCGGGGATTTAGTACAGGGCCGCCGCCGGGTGAAAAGCTACAAGGTACACCAGATTGAGGCTGTGCCGGAGGATGAATGGGTGCGCGTCCCCGATACCCACGAGGCCATCATCACCCACGAAACCTTTGACCGGGTGCAGGAACTTCTGAAACGCGACACCCGGACGGCCCCTAAAAAGCGGGAGCTCCATTTATTCAGCGGCTTTCTGAGGTGCGCTGACTGCGGCAAGGCCGTGACCCGGAGCCAGAGCGGGAAGAATGTTTATTATTCCTGCTCCACTTACAAGAAACGCTCCCGGACAGCCTGCACCATGCACTCTATCAAACACAACCGTCTGGAGGCCGCTGTTCTGTTTGCCATCCAGTATCAAGTGAGCACTGCCGTTTCCTACTCGGAAATAGTAGCCCATATCAATGCGGCCCCGCTGAAAAAAAGTCAATCCCACCGCCTTAACGACCAGATTGCCGCAAAGGAAAAGGAATTGACGAAAATCACCCGCTACAAGCAGTCACTGTATCAAGACTGGAAAGACGGGGAAATCACCCAGCAGGAATACCGGGAAATGAAAGCCGATTATGAACGGCAGGCCGCCGGGCTCTCGGATTTGCTGGCCCGGCTGACGGCTGAACGGAAAGAGCTCTCAAACGGCGTTGACCAGCAGCATCCCGCGCTGGTAGCTTTTGCAAAATATCAGAACATCGAAAAGCTGACCCGCGAAATCCTGATTGAACTGGTAGACCATATCAAGGTTTACGAAAACGGCAATATCAGTGTTCACTTTAAGTTTGCGGACGAGTTCCGCCGGATTGCCGAGTATATTGAAATCAACACCACTGACACCGCCGAGGCGGGCTGACCCCCGCCAAAGCATAAAATCCTTTTGACAGTGTGTTTTCCTAATAAAACGCAATCTTAAGCTTCTTATGTACAGAAAGACTGACTGCCTGCATTAATTTATCATATTTCGGTTGATAATATTCTGCATCTAGCCTGCCCGTATTTCCAAAACTTTCAGAAAACGATTTCAATGATACGCCGCCGTTTGTAATGGAAGACATATCTATACCAATTTCTGCTTCGAGTAATTTTTTGACTTCTAAATATTCAGCGTCAGATTTTTTTAATAACTGTCGGGCTTCCAAAACAGCTTCTTTAACTGTGTTTTGAAACATATCGCCAAAGATAGGGACAATTATTTCCTTTATCTTATATAAAAAAAGGTTTGGCTGTACATTTCCGGTGGCTTCTCTTACTGTCTGATTCCTTCCATATTTTGTCAATAGGAATGTAGAAAGCACATATGGATTTATAGACGAATTTAATCTAATAATACCAACATGGCGGTCAGAGTTAGCAGGAAGAATATCTGTATTAACGACAGCACAGTTTCCTATAGTTCCGACAGTAGACAAAATGATATCATTTTCCCTTAATGCTGTTCTTGGATTAGCAATATGTGCCGCTTCTGAAATATATGCATTTCTTGTAAGATTAAATACATTTTGCTTTGGAGAGGTTGCCGAGATAAGATTTATTCCGCTATTTTTATCGTAATCGATGGAAGTGTGGATGCCATCTGTAACAACTCCTATATCCCTGATAGCTATATGCTTTTTGCTTTTAATCAATGTCTGCATTTTTACATTTGATTTATAAAAATATTCAGCATCAATTCTAAATTCAGCATTAAGCTGTGAGAATAATATCTCCGTACATTCGTGCCCATCCAGCAGAGCCCTGTATTTTTCTTCCTGGAAAGATTCAGTGAATGGGCTTATTGAAAAAAACTCAAACCTTCCTTTTTGGCAAATTCAATGAACGCCTCAGCAATTCCGTCTTGACTGTATATATTGTTAGGATTAGGATTCAGAAGATCTGGATCATGATTAAACAGGTCGTGCTTCACAAAAATGTGACCATGTGTATCCTTAACACGTTCAGTCCGTTCGGTTACTTCTTCTGCCACAAGATACCATTTCTGTATATCTTTATCAAGAGAACTGTACTCCTCAAATGAAATAGGAGTATGAGTATTGTCTCCAATAATATCTACAAATTTATAATGGGATGCGTCCTTTGCAGATAAAGCAAGGTATTCTTCAATAGTAATATTTTCTGTAAAATTTTCTCCATCTTTTCTTTTGTTTTTTAGGGTAAATGAATAATTTTTCAGTACCCATTTTCTGTGACTGTCAAGTTCGCCATGTTCTTTAATAAATAAATCTTTCACAAAATCTGTTTTGCCATCAGCTGTTTTATGTTCCCTGGGAATTTTTCTTGTAATGATTTTAGTTCTGTAATCTGATTTTTTATCTGCATTGTTATATTCTTCAAAAGTGACCTGCTGTTCATCGGATTTTCTGATATATAATATATCTGTGACATAGGTATAGCTTGTCCAGGTTACATATTTTTCAGTTACATAAATTTTATCTCCGGAATTGTCCTTGCTTGGCTCCTGCATAGTAGCAAAAAATATAGGATAGTCAATATTTCCGTTTTCATCAGTTTCAGGTCTGGGACAGATATTGGGAAAACCACAGTTTTCATCAGTCCACTTTTGAGCAAAAAGGACGCTAGTTTTTGTCCCAGTATGTGGTTTGAAAACATTTCCGTGCAAACCTACAACAGCAAGGATGCGACACTTATCCGCAATATAGTCGCGGATAAGTTTATCCCCGGAATTATTAAATCTTCCTTGTGGCAGAACTACAGCCATACGGCCTCCAGGCTTAAGGAACTTAAGATTTCTCTCTATAAAAAGAATATCCCGTCCTACTTTATTTTGAAGCTTACCTTTAGCATTATATCCAAGGTCGTAAATTTCAAGCTGTTCTGGGTTGACAAGATCACCTGCAAAAGGTGGATTGGCCATCAGAATATCGAAGTTAAAAGCTTCAAATTTAGTTTTATCTGACGACGAAGCAGGAGCTGCACTTAATCTTAACAGCTTATTAAATCCATCGAGATATTTGCTCTGCCATTTGTCAACGCTTAGGTATGCTTTTCTCCAATTAGGATAATCAAGAGAATTAAGTTCAATTACATTTGTATGGCCATCGCCTGCAATGATGTTGAGCATTCTGCCTACACGGACAGATTTTTCGCTAAAGTCAATGCCAAATACATTGTTTTGAACATATGCCAATTCCTCGGGCGTTCTACTTTGAGTAGTGAAAAGATTGAAGGACGAAGGATTAAGCTGTTTCCATACGTGGAATATTGTGTGCATAGGAAAACCACAGCTCCCAGAAGCGGTGTCTATCATTTTTTCATTATGCTTAGGATTCAGCATCTTGACGCACATATCAATTACGTAACGAGGAGTAAAGTATTGCCCCATACCCTCCTTCTGATTCTGGTTAACCAGATGTTCAAATGCATCATCTACTATGTCAAGGTTTGAATTAAAAAGTTTAACATTCTGTAATTCCTTTACACAGGATTTAATGGTAGCTTTTTGCATATCAAGAATGGCGTCTGACGGAAATACACCAGGCCATTTATTTTTAGCCTGCTCAAAAAGCTCACTAAGACGTATATAAATATCATCAAGAGAATCTGTGTCTCTTGCTCTGAACTTCAGAACTCTAAAGGTTGAATCATCAATGTCTTTAAGAGCAATCTGATGTCTATTCATATCTATGGCAATCGTATCGGCATCCTTGCTTGAAAGAACTTCATCATATAATTTGATAAAGATAAGCTTGAAAATTTCCTCAAAAGCCTTGTCGCTGGAATCGTTAGCACCGAAGCGCTGCTCAACACTGAGAATGATATCCTTTAGTGTTTCCGTCTGAAGGCGGTCTGTCTGTATAAGCTGCTTAAAGGTAAATCGGCGGTTTTCTTTCCATTCTGAAATATCCTCGCCATTATAAGGGAACCTGTCAATAACAAGAGCTTCATCAAATGCGGGAGCTTCATAAAATTTGAGCAGATTATCACCGTTAGCGATAACGCCAATATGAGGTAATATTGCACGGCAGTAAGACTGCATCTGTTGAAAAGGAGTAGAGGATTCTCCCTCTGCCGAAATATTTTCATTCTTTACATCTGGACGTTTTACCTCTATTACCATATCAATTTTGTTCATATCATCCTTGCTAAGAACAGCAATATCAATACGCTTTTCACGAACAATTTCACGGCCTGAATAAATAACAGCAGGTTCAAAGCGTATCTGCTCCTTTGAATAATCATAAACATTTATGAGGCTATATGCATAATACTGTCTTACTATTTCCTCTGGTGTGAGTTTATAGTAATCATTGTTATCACTTAATCCACGAATAATACATTCTACTCCGGCTTCTCCATCAGCACGGTCATGTATGCGGTTGTTAATCCAATCTATGTATTCCTGAGTAAATTGAGCAATATGTGCCATCTCCTCAGGCTTTAATATTTGGTTGATTTTTTTTGGCATTTTATTTCCTCACATTTATCCACTTATCAGTATAGAAAACTTCGGTTTAACAATATAGCTGGTAAGTATAGTTGTCAAATTTTAATTTTTGATTCCATTATATCTTGAAATACTTTTGAAAACAATAAAAATTACACATGTGCACTATGTTGCTTTGAGGAGAGTTGACCACAGTAAGGACATCTTACTTTCTACCTGTTGGATTCCACATAGGTGAAAAGATCATCCCTATATACTGCTAATCTTTTATCTAACTCAATCTCATTTGAAATTTATAATTACTCTATTTTTACTTCCATTAAACCAAATTGTAAGGTTTCCTTAACAATTAATCCATTGCTTTTATACCCTTTTCAGATAACTCTCTAAGATTTTCAATCATATTGTTTATTATTTCCGAAGGGTGCCCCTCCCATTTCTTTACCTCTGCAACAATCTTTAATGGATGCTTTGTTCGATAAGATTTTGTGGGATTTCCCGGAAATTTTTTGTCCGTAAGGTTTGGATCATCTTCAAAATCTCCGGTTGGTTCAACAACATATATCCGCTCCGCACCGTCTCCTTCTGCCAATTCTGCGCCCCAAATTGCAGCATCCAATGTCCCGGCAAAATAAACATATCCCGATTTTCTATTATCGTTATAATTTTTTTTCATTCCTGTAACTAAGAAATCACCTATGTTTAAATCTGCTTTTGTCCCATGAAAGAATGAACCTGGACTAAATATAATGTTATTGCTCATATGATTTTCTCCTCTCTCAACGAATGGACTAATAAACAAAATGTTCATTGTGATGGATGTTTTTCACTCGGATAAACCGGAGAGTAGTTGTCTGAAAACTCATTGATTATACATATTTTCCCAATGATATACTTGTTAAATTTTTCTAGCTTTTTTTGCTGACAGGCCTGTATAAAATCAAGTTCTCTTTTCCTTCACAATATCCGATTTGTTATCGTATCCAGTTTAGCATTTTCATGTATCATACACAAGGATTAAAAGTGTTGTTTTGGGATTAGCCGTTTTTTAAGTGCCTAGAAAAACAAGACGGACCGGTTTGTGAGACTTGATTGTCTGCGGGCATTGTGGTTCTTATGGAAGATACCAGGTTTATATGACTTATATGTATCTGTCATTGTTCTTCATTCCCTGTTTGAAATGGAACAGGCAGTACTATACACAGAGTACATGCTGCAATATGGTTTATTCTCCTGCACCGGAGATCGGAAAGCAGATTGCAAGAGGAGACGGGATAGAAATTTATTTTCCGCAGACAGGAACAACAAAAGTAGATGCTGAAAAAATTGCAGAGATTAAAAAGGCTGATTTAATCGAAATCAAACCGGAAAGACCTTAGAAGATGTCCTACTTAGCAACAGTAGTTTCTTCAGATTCACCGTACATTTCTTTTGCGGATACAGCCTATTAAAAAGAACTTGCGGATTAATCTGTTGTCTTTTATAATTATAGTATAAAAATTATGATGTTTTAATGTAGGGGAGAAAAATGGAAAAAAATACAATAAAAAGGATATGTTTATGTATTACTCTATGTATTATTTGCATTTCGGCAGGATTTATAGCAGTTAATCTTATGTATGCAGATAGTGATATCGAATATGAAAGTCTTAATAACGAACATAAAACTGATATGACTAAAAAACAGGATTACCAAAAGGCTGATTTAGAAATGAAGTTACAAGATACAATCCGGTCGATAGCTGAAGGAAGCAATCCTTTGGTCAGTATACATAATTTTGATTTATCAGATCATTCAGAGACGACTGTGGCTGTAACATTATATACAGATCCGTTTAATGAAATTTCAGAAGAATCACAAATAGTAATCGAAAATCTGATATTAGAAAGTTTCAATGGAATCGTGAAAGATAATATTTCTATAAATGTTGAATGCACTGAATCATAGAATATCTAAAGCAAGGATAACTATTCTACTTGTAGAATTATACTCTTTTATGGCTTTCCTCTACTTTCTTTCACACTAGGTTCTTGAATTTTTATTATCAAAATGACAATATTATCAAATGAGCCAGACTGTTGGAGGAATATGCATGGACAAAAAAATTATGGAAGTATTGACGAACCCTATTAAATGTAAATTATTTCTGGAAATACAAAAATGTGAGAAAACTACCGCTAAACATTTATCTGAAACATTTTCAGATATTCCTCCTGCAACGCTTTATCGGTATTTGAAAAGAATGACAAACGACAGGGTATTAAAAATTGTGAATCAAACACAAGTTAGAGGGGCCTTAGAAAAGACCTATGCAATATATCATTGGCTTTGTGGAACTATTCCAAGATTATTGTAAACGGGATAACATAGACATTGTAAAGGATAAATCTGGTTTTTCCTTATCCCCTCTTTATCTAACAGATGAGGAGCTTGAAATGTTAATTGGAAATATTCGGGATGTAATAAAACCCTATGTGAACAGTACACCTGCAGTGGTCGAAAGCTGCATTCCATTGGCCTTATAATCTCTCCGCCTAAAATAGATTAAAATTTTCCCATCTGTCCTTAGTGATAGATGGGATTTTAACTAGCTCTTATTCACATGGTATGAAACAGAAACTTGCGTTGGCAGGTGCATTTATACATTCCCCACAGCTTTTAGTATTGGACGAGCTATTTGTAGGTCTTGACCCTGAAGCCTCTTTTTATTTAAAGAAGATGATGCGTGAACTTTGTGATACAGGGACAGCAATTTTTTTCTCCACTCATGTGCTTGAAGCTGCCGAAAAATTGTGTGACAAGGTTACTATCATAAATAATGGTAAATTGATAGAAAGTGGAACAATGGAATAATTTACAGGTAACCATAGTCTTGAAGATATATTCATGGAGGTAGTTGAAAATGAAAGGCAAGTATAAGTATCCTTTGAGGATGCAGTTATACAATATTTTCGGAATTAATCGATTGATTCATTCTCGTAATAAACAGGAAAAACAATGTTTTGCGATTGTTGCCTCTTTTGTATTGGTCGCTATTGCCATTCTTGTAATCTATACAACAAAATTCAGCAATAGTATGGTAGAAGCGGGATCACCAATCTGATAATTGGCTTTATAACCATGCTGCCATCAAATGTTATCTATGTTGTGCATGAACACCCACCGATTATTCCTATGATAATTTCATTATCATTAGGTGTTTTAATTGCTGCGGTTTCATCACGTTCAAGACACAAAAATATTTTTTCATTGGCTTTGAGTACGGCTGCCGTATTGATGATTGTATTCGCTTCTGTAAAAACACAATCAATGAATACAATGCAGATAACTAATTTAGGCGTAGCAATAGCAGAAACGGTAAACAAATATCCGGTAAGTTTGTATTACAGTATGACTGCCAAAAACTGGAAGATTATGTAAGAAAAGGATTATTGAAACATTATATAGGCCTAGCCTCATCAGAGAGCAGGTTTCTAAAGATACCGACAGAGATGTATGATGAAATGCGGAATGAACATTTGGAGGAAGCACGCGGGGATACAGTGCTTATGATATTAGGGGGACAGAATGTTACATATGCCATTATGAGACTGCCGATTCATTGGACAGGTATTGCTCTGGAATATATAAGTATATCGACAGTTGAATTGGCTGGATCGTGACAGATGGAAATATCTATGATATGTATCGGAGAACGGAAATGGAAGAAGACAGCAGTTACTATTCACACAGGACTTTGCATTTACTGCAAAGTCCGTAAGAAAATGATTTAGGAGTGTAAAAATCCCATTGCCGAAGCAATTTTACATGGATTTTTACAGGTTACTGTAAGCGGAGTGAACAGTAAACGGATAGCAGAAAAACGCAGGCTGTCACTGATGGTAAGATTGCAACAGAAATAAATATATGATAGTATAAAGAAAGGCAGGTATATGGTCAGGGAGAAAGAGAACCAAGAGTAAAAGGAGAGGGGTTTTTGGTGATCTTTTCTATGAAGATGAGACAGAAAATTGAAAGTTGAGGAGGTGTTCCATGAAACGAGAATTAGGAATTGCCAGATGTGGTCTTGCGTGTTGCTTATGCACAGAAAATATTGATTGTAATGGATGTGGCTCAAACGGTTGTCCAGATAACGATTCTTGTGAGAATAAAAAATGTTCGATTGCAAAAGAGCTGACACATTGTTATAAATGTGAAGAAAATTGCATGAAAGGATTATTGAGCAAAATTAAACCATATACATTTACTTTATTTGCCAAAAAATATGGAGAAGAAAAGCTCTTGGAGTGTTTAGAGAGAAATGAGAAAAATGGAGTTGTGTATCATCGAGATGGCATAAACGGAGATTACGACGATTTTGATAACGTAGAGCAGTTAATGAATTTTATCTTGACAGGAGTGCGGTAACTTTCCGTTTATCAGGGAGATAAATAAAACGAAATTTAGCGGAGGTAAGATTTTTGAATATTAGCAGCTATAAGAAATACATTTCAGAAGAAACGATGATGGGACCAAATAGTATCAGGATTTTAGCTGAATTACTTGACAAATATCCCTTGCAACTGTCCGATGATGATTTGATTCTTGATTTGGGATGCGGAACAGGATTAACAAGTTTTGTAATTGCGAAAGAAACAAGGGCGAAGGTTTATGCAAACGACCTATGGGTTAGTGCAGAAGAGAATGGGAAGAGATTTGCTCAATGGGGAGTTGGTGAACAGATAGAACCAATTTGCGAAGATGCGAACAAGCTTCATTTTGAAGAAAAGCAGCTTAATGTTCTGGTTAGTATCGATTCTTATCATTATTTTGCAGGTCACAAGGGATTTTTTCAAGAGAAAATTTTGCCGTTTATGAAAGACGGCGGGGTAGTTTTAATTGGTATTCCTGGTTTGAAAGATGAATACACAAACCGTGCAAAAGAGCTCCTTTTTGATTGGCTAGGTGATGATGCCTATATGTTTAAAAGTCCAACACACTGGAAAGAACTTATTGGTAGTCACGACAGAATTAAGACGGTAATAACATGGGAAATGGATTGCTTTGAAAAAGCATGGGGTGAGTGGCTTGCAACAAATAATCAGTTTGCTTATGGTGACAGACAGCATTTTGAAACAATCATTAGGCCATATACTTGTTTTGTAGGCATCTATATAAAGATGAAATAGGCGCTATAATATAAATTACGGTTTATAGATACAGTAAGGAAGGATTCAGGAGAAAAGGATTATTATAACCCAGTTATTAACAGCTCGTTGATCGACTGGTGTGCTGAAAATCAGATTGAGATAGTATTTGAGTCTTAGCTGAAAAGAGATGCTGTATATTGGCATCTCTTTTTAGATAATAAAGAAATGAATTTTAGTAGATTATCTACAGAGGTTCAAAGTGAATCCAAGTGTTTTATTTTTTGCATATAAGAGAATTGCTTTTTTGAAATATGCTAATTCAGAGGGAGAGTTAAAAAAATGATGGACGAATTTTTAAACAGCCGGAGCAGATGTGCTTTGGCTATTTTATTGTCGGGTATATAATAGGGCAGATTTATTAATGGACTATTTAATAAATGATGTGAATAATAAGAGTGAACAAGAATTGAAAGGAAATAGTGAATCATATTTATGTGCTGATTTATAATGACCAAAGTGTTACTATTGGAAATGATAATGAATTTAATAATTCAAATATTGCGTATTCAATTAAAACCGAAAATTGAAAATTGTTCAAGTTAGGGATAGCGTGTTTTGGTTCTTCAGTGTAGACAAATCTGGATATGATTGAAAATATTCGGATTGTATGGTAGTATAGAGATACAAAATGGAAGGGAAAGCAGGTGGAAAGTTTGACAGTGACGGAACAGATAGATCAGAAACATCAGGAAGATTTACAGAGGCTGAGAGGTTTTCGCCTGCTTGATGATGATTTCCTCACAAAGTGTTTTGAGGGAGATACGGCAAGCATAGAACTGGTATTGCAGATTGTGTTGGAAAAGCCGGATTTAAAGGTGCTGGACGTCCGCACCCAGGTATTTGTGGAGAATCTGCTGAACCGTTCGGTGAGGCTGGATATCCTGGCTACAGACAACACAGGGGCGAAACTGAATGTGGAGGTACAGCGTTCCGATAAAGGAGCCGGGAGAAAAAGGGCAAGGTACAACTCAAGCATGATGGACGCAAACCTTTTGAAGAAAGGCGAGGACTTTGACAAGTTGCCGGAAACGTGGGTAATCTTTATCACAGAGAATGACGTAATGGGAAAAGGGCTGCCGCTCTATCCGATTGAGCGGTGCTTTTTAGGAACCGGGGAAAGATTTGAGGACGGTTCGCACATACTGTATGTAAATGGAGCTTACCGTGGAGATACGCCAATCGGGAAGTTAATGCATGACTTCTCCTGCACAGACGCAGCGGACATGTACTATGGGACACTGGCAGACAGGGTGAGATTTTTCAAAGAGAGCAAGGAGGGAATCGAGATTATGTGCCGAGCTATGGAAGATATGAGGAATCAGACATTGAAAGAAGGAATGATAAATGTTGCAAAGAAAATGCTGGAAGATGGAACAATAACGCTTGAAAAGATTGCGGAATTTGTTGGCCTTTCAGTTGACGAAGTGAGAAAATTGAAAACAGACCAGAATATGTAAATGGTACTAATGAGCCGGGAATCTAAAAAAGAGTGGGAGTATCCTAAAGAGGACCTGTTGACAAACTAAAGAAAAATGACCTGTTGTATGGTATACTTATTGTATCCAATTACAGGAGGTCACTTTTTATGATGGGAAGGCAAAACGGGCAGATCCAGATGGTAATCCTTG
>CAJTEW010000030.1 GCA_910575605.1 Lachnospiraceae bacterium | reverse complement strand
ATTATAATAACAAACGGATTAAGGCAAAACTAAAAGGACTGAGTCCTGTGCAGTACAGGCTCCAATCCTTATCAGTTGCATAACCATCAATTTTTGTCTAACTTTTTGGGGGCAGATCACTTTCTCTATATGTTCGGTTTTTCGTACACATAGATTGCACTCGGATATTCGTACATTTTCAATAATCAAGTACAAGATTACACTAAATAAAAATGACAGGAGAATCATAAAAATGATTAATTATGCACCCCTTTTTCAAACTATGTCCGAAAAGAAAATTACTTCTTATGCTCTTTTCAAACAGGGATTTTCAAAAGCCACATATTATTCAATTCGTCAGGGAAACAGTGTCAGTACAAACACCATTAATCAACTTTGCCGACTATTAAATTGTCCTGTATCCGACATCATAGAATACATAGAAGAAACACAATGAATCCATATGTACCTTTTTTCGTACATGTTCGATTTCCGAGTATATTAGGTATAATCAATGTGTGAGGTGTACAGATGATTAGCTATGAGCCATTATTTAATACAAATAAAGACAAATTAGTATAACAAGCTGTAAATTAGAGAACGGTAGGCGGTTTGTCCTTCAACAGAGAGAGTGTGGGGGGTGCGGACATTTTCTTGGACTGGCTAAGCCGCCAAGCCAAGGCTTTTCCTGTACTCCAACGGGCTCATGTTTCCAAGGGATACCTTTATCCGCTTTTCGTTATACCATATCAGATATTCATTCAGTATGTCAATGAATTCCTGGATGCTTACTCCTGTCCAGTCCCGGTTGTAAAACATCTCGTTTTTCAGACGGCCAAACAGCCCTTCGCAGGCGGAATTGTCAGGGGAGCATCCCTTTTTGGACATGGAACGCTCCAATCCAGCCTTCTCCATGCGGCTTATCCAGCCAGGCCAGCGGTAGTGGCATCCCCTGTCAGAATGGACGACGGGATGCTCCGCCACCCCTAGCTGTGAGATTGCGCCATCCAGCATGTCATTCACCAGGGCAGCATCCGGTGTCGTGCTGACCGTCCAGTATGGCAGCATCCCATCAAAACAATCCACAATCGGGGAAAGATAGATCTTTCCGGCAGGGATAGCGAATTCCGTGATGTCGGTAAGCCATTTTTCATTCGGTTTTTTCGCATGGAAGTCCCTGTTTATCATATTGGGCACAGAAGGCGAGATTTCCCCTTGGTAAGAGTTATAGTTACGCCTGCCTTTGACCCTGACCGCAAGCCCCTCTTCCGCCATGAGCCTGCGCACCACCTTCTCGGAGATGACGGTTCCCTCGCGGCTGGTCAAGGCGTGTATCCTGCGATACCCATAACGCCCGTTGTTTTCATGGAAAAGGGCGGAGATCCTTTTCCGTATGCTGGAATACTTATCCTGTTTTTTGAGGGCAGTTTCCTGATAATAATAACTGCTTTTTGGCAGTCTGAGCCGTTTTAGCAGCAATGGCAGCGGATATTTCTCTTTCAAGGCATCAACAATCGCTGCTTTCTCCCTGTTTTTGAGGGTTTCCGTGTTGATGCCGGGGTCTTTTTTTAATACATTGATGGTTTCCTTTAATATGTCTATTTCCATCTGCATGCCATCCATTCGGGCAAGCAGATGTTGCATTTCAGCATTAGGGGAATCCTGCGTGCCTTCCACAAGGGTGCCAGGTTTTATGTTTTTGTCGTTCATCAGTGCGACCGTGCCTCCTTGGAGATATTTTTTCCTCCAGGCATAGATGCTTGCCCGGCTGTAGCCAATCTCCTCTGACACATATTTTATACTTTCTCCAAGCTCAAAGCAACGGTGGATTGCATCCATTTTGACTTCAACGGAAGGGTTACGGGGATGTGTTGCGGTATTGGTGTTATCCAATACCTTTCGCGGCGTTTTTTGGACACCCTCGTTTTCAATCCATGTATAGAGTGCCCTTCTGGTTGGATAGCCCAGCATGCGTATGGTGTTGGTTACAGAACCGCACTGGTGATAAACCTGTAATGCGATGTTGATTTTATCCTGAGAATACATAGTGTTCCAGCTCCTTTCGGAGTCCGTGGAAGTCCAGATTTTTGTCCGCACCCCCGACTCACTATATCGGAAAACTGATTTTATAAATCAAGCCTCATATAAATAGATGTATCCATAGGACTATCATTATAACTTTCAATTTCATAAAAACCAAATTTCTTATAGATATGTATTGCATTTTGCAAAAAAGGAAGTGTATCTAACAACATATAAGAATATCCAATTTTTTTCGCATCTTCTATAATCCTTTCCACCAAGATATTGCCTAGTTTTTTGCCTCGAAACTCTGGTCTTATGTACAGGCGTTTCATTTCGCAATTTTGATTGTCAATCTTTCTAAGTCCTACACATCCTGCCAATTTCTCATCACAATAAATCAAATATAATCTTCCATAGGGCCTACCATATTTCATTTCTAAATGTTCCATTTCTTCATCATAATTTTGTATATCAAGATACTCTTTAAATGATTCATCATTTTTAATCAGCATTTCTGTATATTCAGAAAACAATACACTTATTTCTTCCTTTTGTTCATAAGCCGTAACTATTTTTATTGTCACTATTATTTTCCTCCACCAATTTAAACTTACCCTTTTAGACCTCGTGACTGCCTATCCATATCTTCAATAACAATATCATAGATTTCGCCTAAAGACACACAGTATTCAAGAACTTTCCACGGTTCATTCGTATGAAAATGTATTTTTATCATCTCATCATCTCCAACCGCCAATAAACAATCTCCCTTAAAATTGTTTATGAAATATTTGCTTATAATATCTTCGTCAAGATTTTCGCCCTCAATCAATAATTGCGTGTCATATCTAAATTCTAACATTGTTTTATCCCTCCACAAAATCTGTCGCTCGTTATAGGATACTTAATATTGTTGTCACGATTCTGATAGTGTATATAAATCAAAAACGTAACCGCCCCTCGATCAAAGGGGTTCACTTCACTCATCCTCAATTAATTTACAATGAAAATAATGCTTCTTCATAATTCTTCACATAATATCTAATATTCTTCCTGCCTTTGTGAACAATTGTATGTCCTTCTTTCTCAAGCATTTTCTTCTGTTCTTCAACACCTCCTGGATACTTTGCATTTAATTCCCCATTTGCTTTTAGTGTTCTCCAAAATGGCGTTTTATTATCTAGACGCTGATAACTCGCCCATGCAACAATTGAAACAAATATTCCTGCTGTTATCGGTTCTGTAAAATCGGCTCCACTTTGCTTTGCAAAATATTCTCTTATTGTACCTACTGTAAGCAGCTTCCCAAACGGCACAAGCCTCATTACTTTGTCATACTCAATCGGCGGAGCAAAATACATTCTGTCCCCACCATACTTCTTAATACTTTTTTCATCCGTAATAGTTTGAAACTTAGGCATATCCTTACTATCGTTCAGCATCGCATTAAAATCTTTTTTATTTTCATTAGACATAAATAAGCACCTCCTTGCATGAAAGCATAATCCAAAGAAAAAATTTATGCAATAAGACAGTTTGAAAAATTTATGATTTTATTCCTTTAATAGCAGTTGTTTCACAGTTTTTACATAATGCTCCGCTACTTTCTCGTCAAACAAAATAACTCTCGACCACATTCTCAGACCCTGATAATAATACAAAATCAAATCAGAAATTTGTTCTGTGTCAACCTCCCTAAACTCTTTCGTTTCTATTCCATACTCCAACAGACTTATCCATCGTTTTTTTGCCCTGTCATTGATATTGGAAAAAAATCCTCATTTCCCAAATTGGCATATTCATAAATCGCAAGGCTTAAAGATAACTCCTTATCCATAATTTCAGCCTTTATCGCTCCAAGCATATCTTCTAATATTGCGCCTGCCTTTTCCTTTTTTTCAATACAGTCTGCTATCACATATTCCTCTGAAAGAATTTCCGAAAAAATCTGTTCTGTCCCAGAGTAATATCTATAAAGCCCGCCTCTGCTTAACCCTGTTTTTTCACAAATATCGGTCATTGTTACTGCTTTGAAACCTTTTTCTGCAAATAATCGGTATGCCTGCTGGCGGATTGTTTCTTTTGTTTTTTCTCCTTTTTTACCCATATCAGGCTGTAAACTCCTCCCGCAAAGCCTTCCTAATCTACATCGATGGCTAAAAATATCCAGTCAAGGAGCTCCCCCGCGTTTGCCGTCATTTATTCAGTTCCTTTTCCAAGTTGAAATGTGATGAGAAAATTATCGAATAAAGGAGACTGTTTCATAAATCATTTCGATACTTTGAAAAACCCGGCTATTATTCCATTTCCTATTGTATTTTTAATTCCTTCTACTCATTCTAACCAAACGATTGACAAGAATGAGTAGAATGACTAAAATAAGGAATTAAGCGATGCCTTAGCCCAAGCCTTCAAAGACAAGCTGCCAGACTAACCAAGCCAGATTGGAAGGAGTAAAAACGTGATTATCAGAGAATATCTCCCTTCGGACTGTAGATATTTAACAGAACTGTTTTATCAAACCGTCCATTCCATAAATGCCAAAGACTATACAGACGAACAGTTAGATGTCTGGGCAACTGGCAATGTAGACATAAATAAATGGAACCAATCCTTATCCGAACATTATTCGCTTGTTGCCATAAAAGGCGGCATTATAGCAGGGTTTGGCGATATTGACAAGACAGGCTACCTTGACAGACTTTATGTCCACAAGGACTATCAAAACCAAGGGATTGCCACCGCTATCTGCGATAAACTGGAACACGCTTTTAAGGTAAGCAAGATAACCACACATGCTTCTATCACTGCAAAGCCTTTCTTTCTTCATAGGGGATATAACATAATTAAAGAACAGCAGGTAATCAGGTCAAATATCCCTTTGACGAATTACATTATGGAAAAACCGCTTTAACCATCACCCTCACTCATTAGTCAAAAACGCCCTTATCCATGAGTTCCTACCCACAGCTAAGGGCGTTTTAATATGGATTTATTTCAGCCATCCAAGCTTCTGCAAATCATTACCTATAAACTATTACTCTATTTTACATTGTACACGTAATAAACACATACACTCCATAAATAGCCATCAAAAGTATCCCCTGCCATCTTCTGAACCTTTCAGAAACCATTGCTGGAATAAGGGCAACACTTCCCACAAGCAGACAGGCCGGAAGGTCAAACATGGCGGATGTCCCTGCAATCGGAAGCGGTTTTCCAGAAAGAAGGGAGCAGAGCGGCAGAATCAGAGTCAAATCAATGATATTTGCTCCGATAATGTTTCCGACAGACAATGATGACTGTTTCTTAAGAATTGCAGTGATTGTTGTAATAAGCTCCGGAAGGGAAGTCCCGATTGCAATTATTGTCACCCCGATAACTCTTTCAGAGATTCCCGCAACACGTGCCAGCTCACTTCCGTTATCTACCAGGAGATCAGCACCCCATACAATACCAATGGCTCCAATAATAAATTTCACAATATTAATGCCTATTTCCCGTCTGTCTGTCTGTTTCCTGTCAAATCCTCTGCTGTTTTGTTTTCCTTTTAAGGACTGCATGGCTGCAGAAATATTTTCCCAGAAAAAAATAAGACAGATGATAAAAAGCATAACAGAAATTACAAGATCCACTTCTCCTGACGACCCGGCTATTACAATCAGGACTGCCGCCGCCAGCATAAGTGCAGATTTTATCAGATAATCGCTCCTCTTAATGACTGCAGGTATACATATGATAGAAATTGCCATTATAAGGCCAATATTGGCTGTTACACTTCCTATGGCATTTCCGATAGACATATCTACCTTCCCTTTAACTGCTGCCATAACAGATACCAGCACCTCTGGAAGTGTCGTTGCAAAGCTTACAATTGTTGCTCCTATAATCAGCTTCGGAATGCCGCTTACCTCTGCCATCCATGACGCCGCATCAACGAAATAGTCTCCGCCCTTCACAATCAGAATAATACCTGCGATAAATAAAATAATTACTACTGCAAATTCCATGCTTCTTCCCCCAATCCTATGTATCTTATAATGTGGACTTTTTTATTATGCATTAGACAATAATAAATCCAGGTACAACTGCTTAAGCTATACCTGGACATAACATGTATAGCTTTAAGCTATACATGAGTCTCGTTATTTAAGACAAGCCAGACTGTAAAACAGCCGGGTCTGTTGACTTGCCACGCATCCCGTGCGCTGACTACTCCCTCATGAGGTTCTTTTAAATGTGTAAACATAGTGTTACTGTTCACTCTGTTTACAATGTTGATATTGTATCACAGCAAAATCAGCTTGTCAATAAAGCCTGAGTATTACATTCTCTCACGAAACGAATTTATAATCTGGTTCGCCTTCTCATACACCTCTTCTGGCTGTACTCCGATATAAAATTCCCCGTTTTCATACAAAATCTTTCCGTTCACCATCGTCAGTGCAACATTTTCCTTGCTGCCACTGTAAACAAGATTTTTTGTAATGTTATTAAGAGGCTGCATATTGGGCCGTTTAAGATTAATCATTATCAGGTCCGCAAGCTTCCCTTCTGCAAGAATATCACAATCCGTAAGCCCCATGGCGCGGGCGCCGCCTACAGTTGCCATATAAAGCACCTTATCAGCATCCACTGCTGAAGCATCATCCTCTCTCAGCTTCGCAAGCCCGGTAACAAGGAACATCTCCCGGAACATATCCAGGCAGTTGTTGCTTGCCGGCCCGTCTGTGCCGATACCGATATTGATTCCTTTATCTAATATGGCCTGTATTGGAGCTATTCCACTGGCAAGCTTTGTATTGGAGCCGGGATTTGTAATAACAGATAGTTTCTTATCTGCAAAAATATGAAGATCCTCCTCTGTCATATGAACGCAGTGATAGCCGCCTCCGCCATAATCAAATAATCCAAGCGCATTCATATAGGCTGTCGGTGTCATGCCAGTTCTTTCCATACACTGCGCTACCTCCTGACTGCTCTCTGAATTATGCGCAAATACCGGCGCATGGTACTTATGAGAAAGATCTGCAATTCTTTCAAGTATCTTTCTATCTGTAGTATACTCTGCATGGAATCCAAGCTGAAAGCTGATTAACTCATGATACTGGTTATAGGTCTGATACCACCCTTCTAATTCCTCCACAGACTGGCTGAAATCATTGACGCCACCCACCATTACCGTACGGAATCCGCAGTCAGCGGAGGCTTTCGCAATGGTTTCCGGAGTCAGGTACATATCGAAGTTAGCGGTAATTCCGCTGGTAAGGTACTCCATAACCGCAAGCTTGGAAAGGTCATAGATATGCTCCTTGGTAAGCTTTGCCTCCATAGGAAACACCTGCTTATTAAGCCATTCCAGGAGCGGAAGATCATCCGCATAGGAACGCAGAAATGTCATAGCAGAATGTGTATGGGCATTTTTAAAGCCCGGCATAATAAGATTGCCATCTGCGTCAATCTGTCTGTCCCACACCGTGTCGTCCTTTTTTTCTTCGCCTATATACTGAATCCGGTTTCCGCAGATTCGTATTTCTCCATTTGTAATTTTACTGCCTTCGGCCATTGTCAATATTCTCGCATTATATATTCTAATTCTCATAACCTTCCCCCTGTCATCGTGTAACCCTGTCGTTACTGTTCACTCCATTCAAAGTAACACCTTGTCCTCAGTTACAGGCTCTTCCAATTACTTCATAATTTCTGTAAGACTCTTACTATACGGCGCTCTTAAGATTCCCCGTTCTGTAACAATTCCAGTAATCAGCTCATGATCTGTAACATCAAATGCTGGATTGTAACATTTGATATTTTCCGGCGCCATAGGCTTTTGGTAGTATTTTCTTTTTATCTCTTCTCCATCCCGCAGCTCAATTTTAATATCGTCTCCTGACTTGCAGGACATATCTATAGTGGAGGTTGGTCCAAGCACATAAAAGGGGATACCAAAATACTTTGCCAGAATTGCTACGCCGCTTGTTCCGATTTTATTTGCCGTATCTCCGTTGGCCGCTATACGGTCACATCCTACGAAGCAGGCCTTAACCCATCCCTTTTTCATCACGCTGGCAGCCATATTGTCACAGATAAGCATAGCGTCAACATCTGCCTTTAAAAGCTCGTAAGCAGTAAGCCTTGCTCCCTGCAAAAGAGGCCTTGTTTCGTCCACAAATACATGGAAATTCATATTCCTCTCTCTGCCAAGGAGAACCGGGCCAAGAGCCGTCCCATACCGGGATGTTGCCAGAGGGCCTGCATTACAGTGGGTTAAAATTCCGTCCCCATCCTTAATAAGCGTCAGACCATATTCCGCAATTCTCTGGCACATATCCATATCTTCTTTCTGTATTTTCTCTGCTTCCTTTCCCAAAAGCTCTACAATTTCCTCCACAGAACATTCCCTGTTCTTTTCCACCGCACGCCTCATCCGGCCAAGCGCCCAGCTTAAATTTACTGCCGTAGGTCTTGAGCTTTCCAGATAATCCGCATACGCTGCAAATTTCTTATAAAATTTATCATACTCTTTCTCTTTTATCTTCCGGCTCAGGCAATAGAGCCCATAAGCCGCAAAAATCCCGATCGCCGGGGCGCCCCGTACCTTCAGGTGGAAGATTGCGTCATACATCTCCTCCACTGTGCCAAGAGTGAGATATTCTGTACTGTTCGGAAGCTGTGTCTGGTCAAGAATGATTACATCCTCTTTGTCGCTGCTCAGCGATATATTTTCTATCTTCATTTTTCCACTCCTAGGTTATTTTTTATAAATTACAATGAATCGTATATAAAAGCGGCCCTTATTTCAGACTTTCTGCAATATTTACAATAGACTCCGCCAAAAGCCTTTTGAACATAGGAGCCACCCTTGCTGCAGTTTCCTCTACCTCCTGCTGGCTTAGGGACCTGTCTGTCATTCCGCTTCCCATATTGGAAATGCAGGAAACGCCGCATATTTTCATTCCCATATGGTTTGCTGCAACTGCTTCGCAGGCAGTACTCATTCCTACCGCGTCTGCACCCAGGCACCGCAGCATCCTGATTTCCGCAGGCGTCTCAAAATTCGGTCCTTTAAGCTGGGCATATACGCCTTCCTTAAGGGAAATTCCAAGTTTTTCTCCCGTTTTCTTAACGATTTCTTTTAAATCCCTGTCGTATACCTCGGTCATATCACAGAAGCGCGGCCCTAACTCCTCCACATTTTCACCAATAAGCGGAGACTCTACAAAACAGGATATCTGATCCTTAAGAAGCATAAAATCTCCCGCCTGATACCCCTCATTAATTCCTCCGGCCGCATTAGTAAGCATCAAAGCCTTTGCGCCCATCAGCTTCATCAGGCGGATAGGAAGCACAACATCCCGTACCGGATAGCCCTCATAGCAGTGTACACGGCCCTGCATAATTACAACCTTTACTCCCTTAACTGTTCCAAAAACAAATCTTCCCTTATGACCGGGTGCAGTGGATACAGGAAAGCCCTCAATGTCTTTATAATCAAGGCTTGCCTCCATCTGTATATCCTCCGCAAAATCTCCAAGCCCAGAGCCTAATACCAGCGCTACTTCCGGCTGAAAATTAATCCGCTTTTTCACGGATTCATAGCATTTTATTAATCTATCATACTCTTTACTCACATTGTTACCCGCTTTCTTCTTTACTGTCCTGCTGTTTAAATATTTTCAAAGTTATATGGCAATTCTCTTTACGCTTGCGCGTTTCTTTAACTGACATTTCAGGCAGATTTTTTCTTCTTTCGTTTGGGCTCCCTTTATCTTATCAAGGAGCAGCGACATGGCGCGTGCGCCCATCTCTGTCCCCGGCTGGCAGCATGTAGTAAGGGGCGGATTTAAATATTCTGAAAATCCGAGTCCGTCAAATCCTGCAACCGAAATATCCTCTGGAATACGTTTCCCTATTTCCATGCATTTCTTATACACCCCGTAGGCCATTAGGTCATTAAAGCATAGAACGGCAGAAACACCGCATTCCTGAATCAGATACTGGGCCGGACCTTCTGCCGATTCTTCTGTAAGACGCCCTTGTACAATCAGCCTTTCATCAAAGGATATCCCTGACTCACTAAGGGCTCTTTTGTAACCTGCAAGCCGGTTTTTCACAATCGCATACTGGGCCGGACCCATAATACATCCGATTTTTGTATGGCCACACTCAATAACATACTGGGTCATCTCATAGAAGGCTTCGGCATCGTTGACATAAATCTGCCCGACGTTCTGTATCTGCATAAGCTCGTCAAAAACGACTATTGGAACCTCTGGAAGCCTCTCCATCAGCCCTTTAAGCTTCTCCTCAAAATATCCGATAAAAATAATACCGTCCACACTTCTTGAAAATATCAAATCCAGCGCCGCCTGTTCATTGTCTGTGTCACCATTCGTGTTATATAAAAGCACACTGTACTTGTCCTTCAGGGCGACCTCATTCATACCGATAATAATATCATGATAAAAGGGGTGGCCCACGTCTGGAGAAAGGACTGCAACTGTATTTGTCTTATTTGTCACAATACTTTTTGCATTCTGGTTTGGCCTGTAGTTCGTTGCCCTGACAGCCTCCCACACCCGTTCCTTAAGCGCGGCATCCACCCCGTATTCGCTGTAATTAATAACCCTTGAAACAGTTGAGATGGATACGCCTGCCATTTTTGCAACATCTTTAATTGTTGTCCGCATCTTTTCTTCCCTCTGGCATTTTTTCCATTCTAACATATTTCCCCAGGCTCTGCCATAAAACCATCAAGAATTTATGTATCCAGCCTTTTAATTGATGTTATAAAATATTCTATGAATTTATCCCTGTCTGCCCCCATAAGAACTGTTGTATTCGGCTCCTTTTTACTCCACGTCCGCAAATCCGCCACGCTCATTCCTCTTGAAAGTTCTCCGCCGGTTTCGATATCCACATAATAATCCCTCCCGTCAAAGATTTCAGGGTACAGAAGATACATGACGGCGCAGGCATCAAAAATCGGTGTTTTGCCAAGCCCGTTACGCTTAGAAAACAGGGTGTAAAATTCAAATAAATCATAAACAAATTTTGACGCCCTTCCGCCTTCCTTAAATCTTTCGATTTCCTCAAAGGTAATCGCTGTTTTATCTGTCACCTCAAGCCCTGCCTGAATCAGCTTCACTCCGGAATGATACACGATTTTCGCTGCCTCCGGGTCCACATAAAAATTGAACTCTGCTCTGCTTGTTATATTCCCTGAATACACGGAGCCTCCCATAAGAGAGATACACTCTATTTTCTCCTTAAGCTTAGGGTACGCCCTGAACAGGAGGGCAATATTTGTAAGAGGCCCGATTGCAGCAATCGTTACTTTATCCTCCTTTTCGAGGATACGTTTATAAAAGGAAAGCGCTGTTTCCCCGGATTCCTCCACCTTAGACTCCTCTACAAACGGACCGTCCATGCCAGATTCCCCGTGGGCCTCCGGTGCGGTTTTAAGCTCCTGGACTAAGGGTCTGTCTGCACCTCGTATTACCGGGACGTCTCTATCCAGCACAGTCAGTACCTTAAGAGCATTCTTCGTCACCTTATCCACCGTCTGATTTCCTGCCACTGTCACAATTCCAAGCAGATCTATCTCTTCCGGGTTCGCTAATGCCAACATAATGGCCATTGCGTCGTCATGTCCCGGATCACAGTCAATTATCAATTTACGCATTCTTCTGCTCCTTCTTTGTTCTCTTAACAGAGTAAATTACCATTCCTGCCATAACAGCAAAATATGGCAGCGTCATAATAAGCTCCGCAGAAATATTTCCAAGCTGCATCTCATTGCTTACAGAGTCAAACACTCCAAACAAAAATGCAGAAATAGTTGTAGGAATTACCTTTGCCCGTCCCATAGCTGACGCCGCAATTCCAATCCATCCTCTTCCGGCAATCATTCCGTTAGAAAACATGGACAAATACCCCATAGACATATACACGCCGCCCAGTCCGGAAATAAGTCCACTAATACCAAGTGCCTCCATCTTCACCTTTTTCGTTCTGATTCCAACGGAGCTTGCAGCAGTTTCATTTTCTCCTACTGCACGTATATGCATTCCAAGGCGCGTCTTATTTAAAAGAAAATATACAGCTGCAATAGACAGAAGAGAAACATATACCAGCACATTATGGCCGGACAGGATTTCCTTGAGCACAGGTATTTTTTCAATCACAGGAATCCTTATAACTGGAAGCTGCTTACTTGCAATCGCCGCGGAATTTGCCTTCTGCCCGGTAAGCATATAAAGGAGAAATACCGTAAAGCTTGCCGCAAAGGTATTCAGCGCAATTCCTGCCATAATAATATTGGTCTTTAAATATAGATTCAGATAGCCCAGGAAGCAGGAAAACAGAATGCTGACTGCCACTGCTCCTGCCGCTCCAAGCCACGCACTCCCTGTATATGCCGAGATAGCTACGCCGCTAAACGCCGCCAGCGTCATGCTTCCTTCCATCCCGATATTTGTAACACCCGCCCGGTCTGACACGACATTTCCCATTGCCGCGAATAATAGAGGGGTGGATAGTCTTAGTATAACACCTATGAATTCCACATTAAAAATATGGCTGATAATATTATTCATCTCCCCGCCCCCTTTCCATAATCTTTTTCTGTTTGTACCTGCGCAAAACAATGTCAGAGGTAATCAGAAGCACCAATGTAATCTCTACAATACAGGCCACCTCGCTGGGTACATCTGTATTTCTTGCCGTAATCATACAGCCTGTCCGAAGATAGGCAAGACCTAGCGCAGCAAACACAGAGCCAATGGGATGATTCCTTCCAATCATTGCCACCAGAGCGCCGTCAAAACCGTACCCTGGCAGCGCACTCCAAGTAAAACGGTCTGAAATCCCAAGTATCTCCACAGCAGATCCAAGCCCGGCAATACACCCTGAAAGAATATGTACCATTAACGTGATTACGAAGAAATTCATCCCCGAATACACGGCAAATTTTTTATTATATCCTGTGATGCGCATGGCATAGCCGTATTTTGTCTTATACAGGAGCACCCACATAAGGGCCGTCAGCACAATCAGTATGATAAGCCCTGAAGAAATCCTTGTCCCCGGAATGATAGTAGACAGCTTTGCATTTTCTGCAAAAGGCATAGATACAACACCTACGGAATCCAAATCCTTTAATTTTGTTTTCAGAATATAAAAACCGAATCCGTACAGTATAGTATTCATCATCAGGGAAATAACCAACTCGTTAGCATCATATTTTGCCTTAAAAAAACCTGATATGCTGGCAGCTGCCCCTCCTGCAAGCGCCGCTGCAAGAAGCGCCAGAAGAAGCTGAATCTTCCCTATGTGAAGAGGCTGTACTGCTACCGCTGTGGCAACAATACCAGAAAAATAAAAGATTCCCTCTGCCCCTAAGTTAAACAGTCCGCTTTTAAACAGCAGGGAAGTGGATATTCCCGCAAAAGCAATTGGAAGCGCCGCCTCTATCACATTTCCCAGATTACGAATGCTTAAGAGGGGGCCTGCAAGCAGAAGCTGAAAGGAATACACCGGCTCCTTACTGAAAATCAGGAAAACAAGAAATGATACAACAAGTGTAATGAGAACTACTACTGCAGTCTTCATCATTTCAAATTTTAATTCCAGTCTCTTATCGCTCATTTTAGTTTCCTCCTGACACTTTTTTATCCTGTTGTTTCAGGCCAAGCATATAAAGACCGATTTCCTTTTCTGTTATCCTGCCTGGTTCATAAAGCTCTGCTTTTATTTCTCCTGAGTACAATACCAGTATCTTGTCGCAGACTGCCTGCGCTTCGCTTAAATCCGCGCTGAACATAAGAATTGCCGTTCCTTCGTTTCTAAGCTTAATCAAAGCTTTATGTATCAGGCTGGCAGAACCTACATCTACACCCCTTGTAGGCTGCTCTGCAATCATGAGCCTTCCACTCATATAAGACTCGCGGGCAAATACCACCTTTTGAATATTTCCTCCTGACAGAGAGCTTATTTTGCTGTCTGCTCCATTGCATAAAATATCAAAGCGTCCAATCAGCTCGTCTGTAACTTCCGAAACTGCCTGGTTTTTCATAAATACTCTGCCGCTGACAGAGGGCTCACAGTAAAAACTGCTGATAATGTTCTCCCTGATATTTCCATCTGCAGCGCTTCCCTGTACCATACGGTCCTCCGGGATGTAGGAAAGCCCCAGATTTCTTCTGCTCTTAATATTCATTTTACTTATGTCTGTCCCATTCAGAAGGATAGCGCCAGACGTAATTTTCTTGTAACCAAACAGCGCGTCCACAAGCTCTGTCTGGCCATTTCCTTCTACGCCAACAATCCCCACAATCTCTCCGGCCTTTACCTGGAAGTCAATATCCTTTAGAGCTTCTTTTCCATCTTTATTTCTGTAGGTCATATGCTCCACAGACAGAACTACCTCTCCAGATGTCTTTTCCCGCAGTTCTTCATAGGAATAAGTTACCCTTCTTCCTATCATAAGCTCGGAAATCTGCTCTGCCTCTACTTCCGCTGTAATATGGGTAGAAATAACTCTTCCCTTTCTAAGAACAGTAATGCGGTCACTGATCTGCTTCACCTCATTGAGCTTATGGGAAATGAAAATAATGGTCTTTCCCATCCCTTTTAATAAAATAAGCTGCTGAAACAGCTTTTCTGTTTCCTGGGGAGTTAGCACTGCTGTCGGCTCGTCAAGAATAATAATATCCGCCTTCTGGTACAATACCTTTAATATCTCTACTTTCTGCTTGTTTCCTACATTAAGGTTTTCTACCCTGTCATCCAGATTAAGATCAAACTGGTATTCCCTGCATAATGCCTCTACATTCTCCCGCTCCTTTTGAAGCTTTAAAATACCTGCACTGGCCGGCTCTCTTCCAAGAAGAATATTTTCCAGTATTGTAAAGGATGGTACAAGCATAAAATGCTGATGTACCATTCCAATCCCCATCTGCGCGGCATCCAGGGGGGACTTAAAGGAAATCTCTTCGCCGTTTAGAAGAATCTTGCCCTTTGTAGGCTCCTCCAGGCCGAAGATCATTTTCATCAACGTTGTCTTTCCTGCCCCGTTTTCCCCCACAATGGCGTGTATTTCATTCTTTTCGAAGGCTATATTAATCTCCTTGTTAGCTACCACGCCATTTCCATATATCTTTTCAATATCGTAAAGCTCTAAAACCTTCTTCGATTCCATCTTTTACTCTTTCGCGCCTTCTCTTAAGGCTTCAACCTCTTCCTGGCTCATGGTAAATGCTGAGCTTACTGTTACTTTTCCTGCCTTTAAGTCCTCTTCTGCCTTTGTAACCCAATCCTTCACGCTGTCTGTGGTAATCTCTTCGTAGATATGGTTCTTTGCAAGATAAATTCCATCTGTATCAAAGCCATGTACCTCATGAGTACCGAACTTTAATTCTCCATTCTTTGCAAGCTCTACTGCATTATAAATAGAAGAGTCAAGAGCCTTAATTCCTGATGTAATGATTGTGTATGCCTTTTCCTTATCTGTATCTTCATATAGCAGCCCTTGATCTGTGTCTACTCCGATTGTATACTTACTCATTTCCTTTGCTGCGTCAACGATTCCTGAGCTTCCTGTAGCTGCTCCCAGATAGATAACATCTGCGCCGCTTTTGTACTGGCTAAGCGCCAGCTCCTTTGCTTTTGCCGCATCATAGAAGTCATTGCAGTAGCCTGTCAGCACCTGAATATCCGGCTCCACATATCTTGCGCCTTCGATATAGCCTACTAAGAAATCATTGATTCCGGGAATGTCCATGGAACCTATGAAGCCAATTACCTTCTCCTCATTGGCATTCTCCATATCAGAAACACTGGCTGCGGCAGCTGCTACGCCGCTTAACCATCCTATTTCATTTGTGTTGTAAAACATAGTGAAAATGTTCTCGATTGCTGGATCTGTGTCATAGTCAAAATTGATGAATTTTTTGTCCGGATATTCTTCTGCCGCCTTCTCAAGATAAGGCTCGCTCTGCCATGTTCCTCCGATAATCAAATCGTAATCTGCCGCAGCATCCATAAATGCACTTTCCCACTTGGACTCGTCGCTGCCCATCTCAATGACCTTTGCAGACACTCCGTCCATCTTCTCGTTAACCTGTTCCATTCCCTTTGCCGCAGTGTCATAGAAAGACTGGTCTCCAAGAGCCGGGACTAAAAGTACCGCCTTGTAGGCCTTCTCCTCTGTGCCTCCCTCCTTGAGGCCGCATCCGAATAGTGCGGTTACTGCAAGAGCGCATGTAAGAAGCATGCAAATTGTTTTTTTCATTTTTTGTTCCTCCTTTGTGTGATTTAGAAAACGTTTTCTAAATCATAGCATAAAGGTTTATCTATGTCAATAGAAAACGTTTTCTATTTTAAGGACAAAACAGCATTAAAATAGCGGCTCCACATTGTGCTTCGCCGCAATTCTAACTTTATTCTAATAATTCTTTCTGCCCTTCCTTAATAATCATAACGCCATTGCTTGTTCCTATCCGGTCTGCCCCTGCTTCTATCATAGCAATTGCTGTCCTATAGTCTCTTACACCGCCTGATGCCTTAACGCCCATCCTGGGGCCTACTGTCCGGCGCATAAGTCTTACATCCTCCACAGTCGCCCCGCCTATAGAAAATCCTGTAGATGTTTTAACAAAATCCGCACCTTCTATTTTTGAAATTGTACATACCTTTACCTTTTCTTCGTCTGTAAGAAGGCATGTTTCTATAATTACCTTTACAAGCGCCTTTCCACGGGCAGCAAGAACTACCTCTTCAATATCTTTCTTTACATAAATCCAGTTTCCCGATTTTACCTGACCAACATTAATTACCATATCCACTTCATCGGCGCCGTTTTTGATACAGTCAATCGTCTCCTGAACCTTTGCAGCAGTGGTAGTTGCTCCTAATGGGAAACCTATGACACAGCAGGTCTTTACTCCTGAACCTGACAGCTCCTTTGCTGTAAGTGGAACATATCCCGGATTTACACAGACAGAAGCAAATCTATACTGTCTTGCTTCTGCACATAATTTTATAATCTGTTCCTCTGTCGCATCTGCCTTTAAAAGTGTATGATCAATGTATTTTGCCAGATTTTCAAACTGGCTATTTCTTCCTGTGTCTGACAGCCCTCTTCCCATAATAATCACCTGTCCGTTATCTATGCAGGACATTCCTTCCCTTATACTACATGTTTACATTTTATCCTACCACAAACTCTGACAGTAATCTATACCATTATTTCGCTATGGCAGAAAATTTAACAGAACCCTTCGTCTGTCAATGCAATCTTAGAGAATACGAACAATAAAATCAGCGGGCAGGGAATTCCTGCCCGTTATCCTGTTTCAAATCCTGACATTAATCTACAACTTTACTTCTTCTAAGTTATAAAAAATTTATGTCTGCATATACTGTTTACAAATACTGCTGTTCACACCTTGCAGGTGTTCCAGTAAGATTACCGCCTAATGGAGGAAAATGCTATGTGCACTAGTATTGCTATGAAAACCCGGGATTTTTATTTTGGACGAACCATGGATATAGAATACAGTTTTAATGAATGCGTGGTATTCACGCCCAGAAATTACCCTGTAAACTTCAGGAAGGCCGGAAAAATGTATCATCATTATGCCTTATTAGGAATGGGTACAGTAATAGAAGGATTCCCCCTCTATGCAGAAGCTGTAAATGAAAAGGGATTGTGTATTGCAGGTCTAAACTTCCCAGACAGTGCTTATTATCCGTCAAAGGAGGACGAAGAGCGTCATAATATTTCTCCTTTTGAACTTATTTTCTGGCTTCTTGGAAAGTGTGCATCTGTCTCTGAAGCCAGAGGACTTCTTGAGAATACCCATTTAATCAATATTCCTTTTAATGATAAAACTCCTCTGACACCGCTTCACTGGCATATCGCAGACCGTGAAGGCTCTATTGTACTAGAATCTACAAAAAAGGGAATAGAAATATATGACAACCCGGCAGGCGTGCTTACAAATAACCCTTCCTTTGATTTTCAGATGACAAATCTCTGCCAGTATATGAATCTGACCACCGGCTGCCCTAAAAACTGTTTCAGTAATATGGCCTCTCCTTTTGGACAGGGACTTGGAAGTTTTGGCCTCCCCGGAGATTTTTCACCATCTTCCAGGTTTGTGAAAGCCGTTTATCTGAATTTAAATTCTACATGTGAAGAAGATGAACAGGGAAGTATCTCACAGTTTTTCCATCTTCTGAATGCCGTGGCAGTAGTAAGGGGAAGTGTCCTTACACAGGATGATGCCTATAATATCACCAGCTATTCCTGCTGTATGAATGCAAGTAAACGAATATATTATTATACTACTTACTCCAATAGCCAGATAACAGCTATTAATATGAGAAAGGAAAATCTAAATGGATGTACTCCTAAAAAATTTCCTCTAATAAAATCACAGCAGATTGCATGGATGAATTGAAAAACCCAAATCCTTCCTCCCCCTTCTTTTGTCCCTTTAGTATAAGGGAGTTCTCGTCTTTAGCGCCTGCAGACACGTAATCGCCGACACGCCCACGATATCCTCCACGCAGCAGCCTCTGGACAAGTCATTTACCGGCTGTTTAAGCCCTTGTGTAATCGGGCCATAGGCTTCGGCTCCTGCAAGTCTCTGAACCAGCTTGTATCCGATATTTCCGCTGTTTAAGTCCGGAAATATAAGCACATTTGCGTTCCCTGCCGCTTTGCTGCCTTTGCATTTCATCTTTCCGACATCTGCGTCAATAGCAGCATCTGCCTGCAGTTCTCCGTCTATTTTCAGATTCGGAAACAACTTTTTTAATCTATCTGCTGCCGTGGTCACTGGTTTTAATCTCTCGTTTGACGCACTCCCTTTTGTTGAATAGGACAGCATCGCTACAACCGGCTCTTCTTCTGTGAGCTGCTCAAAGCTTTTTGCTGAGGCAAGCGCAATATCCACAAGCTGATCTTCTGTTGGAAATTCGACCAGCCCAGAATCTGCAAATAAAAAAACCCCCTTGCTTCCATATTCGCAGTCTGGAACTACCATAAGAAAATAAGCCGATACTGTTTTTATTCCTTTTGCTGTCTTTACAATCTGAAGAGCAGGGCGTAATGTATCACCTGTAGAATGGCATGCGCCTGCCACCATACCGTCAACCTTCTCCATTTTTACAAGCATCGCACCATAATATAATGGGTCGAGAAGAAGCTTTTCGGCGTTTTCCCTTGTCATACCTTTATTTTTTCGAAGTTTATAAAGCTCCTGGACAAAAGCGGAAAAATCCGTATGGTTTTTATAATCAAGAATCTCTATAGAAGAGGATGACAGCTTTTCCTGATTAGGCAGCCTGCGTCCGTTATCTGACAAAAGCAGCACCTTTGCAAAGCCTTCCTCTGCGATTTTTGCTGCGGCTTCGACAATACGCTCGTCATAGCTTTCCGGAAGTACTATAGTACACTGCTTTGCCGCTGCTCTTTTTTTCACACTCTCTATAAAATTCATCCTGTTATCCCCCTTTAAACATCATTACTGAAACAGTATTCCCTGTTCAGTTACAATGCTGTCAACTACTGCAATCACTGATGTATCAATCGGCCCCATATGTTCACATCTTGCAGCATGTCTGGCAGAACCGCCCTCCTGTATTACCAATACCAGATCACCTACTCCGGCATCACTGTCCGCACCATCCACCGCAATAAGCTCAGGCCCATAGGGCTCTGCGTCAATCCCTAGACTTCTTACTATCAGAAGCTTATGCCCCTTATAATCCTCATGCTTCTGTGTAGAAACAATATTTCCTGTCACCTTTGCTATTAACATACAGGCGCTCCTTTCTCTTTATATAGAATATGTGCTGTCTACAATTGCCGTTATACCTGCATCACAGCATGCCTGCGGGTCAGGAAGACAAAATGCACCTTCTTTACTTTTTGCATAAATCACCATTTCACCGACACCGCTTCCAATAGCATCACCTGCTACAATCGGGCTGCCTAAAGATGTGCCCTTAGAATCAACCGGCTGGATAACCATAAGACGTACACCTTGAAGTCTGTCATCTTTTTTTGTTGCTACCACAGTGCCTATCACCTTTGCCATCTGCATGTCTAAGCCCTCCCTTTATATTGATAGCATTCTTCTTTCACTTGCTGCTACGTTCTGCTGCATCCAATAATCCGTGCCTCAATGTCACTTATCTGCTTTACGCGCTTTTTATTTCTGTCTCCGTCAAGCTCTGTCTCAAGCCACACCTTTATAATCTCTTTTGCTACTCCATCTCCTATAATAAGGCTCCCCATACAAAGCATATTTGCGCCGTTGTGAAGCTTACTGTTCCGTGCAGAATAAATTTCATTCGCCACAGCGGCACGGACACCTGGAACCTTATTTGCCATAATAGATGAACCAATTCCTACTGCATCTATCATGATTCCCACATCACATTTGCGGGAGGAAACAGCCTGTGCCGCCATAAACGCGTAATCAGGATAGTCGCAGCGTACTGTACTGAAGGTTCCTACATCCATCGTTTCATACCCTAGTTGTGCAATATATTGTTTCATTCTCTCTTTCATCTCATAACCGCCATGATCAGCTCCAATTGCAATTCTCACCACTCTTTTCCTCCTTCATATTTCTCAAATACCTTTTTCCCATTTATATCTATATGATCAACGACTGCCATAATTGTAGCATCCACAGGCATGTTTGTAGTCACTTCTGTCTGTCTTGCGGAGCTTCCGCCTACTACAAGAACAATCTCTGACTCGCCTGCCCCTACTGCATCTATCGCTACAACAGGCTTTCCTTCATTTTCTAATGTCAATAAGCTTACCGGCTGTACTACCAGCATCTTAAGTCCGATAAGCTTCTGCTCTTTACATGTGCACACTGCACTTCCGATTATCTTTGCTGCATACAAGAAAAGCACCTTCTTTCCATCCTGCTCATACACGGAACAGCCCGCCGTATCTCCCGCAGGCTGCCCCCATACTTTAGGATTCTAATAGTTGTTTGCCGCTACAATCTCTACCCTTCCAGACGGACATTTCTTTTCACAGTTCCCACAGCCAATACATGCATGCCCTCCCGTTGGACTATTTTCACTGTCTCCTTTAACAATCGTCACACCATTACTTGTTCCAATCCGACTCGCACCTGCTTCTATCATAGCCACCGCGGTCTTATAATCTCTTACACCCCCTGATGCTTTGACCCCCATATCAGGGCCTACTGTCTGGCGCATTAGTTTTATATCCTCTACAGTTGCACCACCGGTAGAAAATCCGGTTGATGTCTTCACAAAATCTGCACCTGCCATTTTGGAAATTGCACATACCTTTACCTTTTCTTCATCTGTAAGAAGACATGTCTCTATAATCACCTTTACTAGAGCCTTTCCTCTGGCTGCAATCACTACCTCTTCAATATCCTTTTTTACATAAATCCAATTCCCTGATTTTGCCTGGCCAACGTTAATTACCATGTCCACTTCATCAGCACCGTTTCTGATACTGTCAATTGTTTCTTGAACCTTTGCCTCTGTACTTGTAGCTCCCAAAGGAAATCCAATTACACAGCAGGTCTTTACTCCTGATCCGGCAAGTTCCTTTGCCGCTAACGGGACATACCCTGGATTGACACAAACAGAAGCAAACCTGTACTCTCTTGCTTCTTCACATAATTTAATAACCTGTGCTTTTGTTGCATCTGCCTTTAAAAGTGTATGGTCAATATACTTGGCCAGATTTACAGAGGTGCCACTCTTTTGTGCAGCAAGTATTGTATCAGAGGATACTCTTTTATATATCTCATCTGTAATTTCTGCTATTAATTTTTCAATATCCACAACCTATTATCCCCCTATTTTTTAGCTGTTTCTGCTTGTGGAAGAATTTTCTCTACATCTGAATGCGGGCTTGCGATCACATGGACAGATACAAGTTCTCCTACACGCTTTGCTGCAGATGACCCTGCCTCTACAGATGCCTTTACTGCTCCTACATCTCCCCGCACCATAACTGTTACTAAGCCGGAGCCTATCTGCTCCTTTCCTACAAGACGTACATTTGCTGCCTTTACCATTGCATCTGCCGCCTCAATTGCTCCTACAAGTCCTCTTGTTTCAACCATTCCTAATGCTTCTTTTCCCATGTTTTTAACCTCCATATTTATTTAGGTAGTGTCAAATCTACCCCTATGTTTTTTATTACAAACCTTATATTTTCAAGGATTACATCACTTTTTTATAAGAAAAAGCAATGACCTCCCTTTTTTGTGTAAATACTATTACCAACCCACAAACACTGAAAGGAA
>CAJTEW010000029.1 GCA_910575605.1 Lachnospiraceae bacterium | reverse complement strand
GTGTAAGATTTTTGATTTTTCGCCATGCCTTTCATCTCCTTTGCTCTTTCATTTGATAGTATAGGTTGTTCCACTTTTCCTGTCCACATTTATATACTAACACCAGCCTGATGTCTTTAGAAGCGATAGAAAATGCTGATGACAGCGGTAACGGTTTTGAGTTTATAGCTGATGAAGCGGTAAATGTTGCGGAAACCGTTGTCCGCAGAATGATGTTGGACAAGCTGAAATCTTCCCTCACATTGCTGTCGGAAGAAGAACGGACGCTTATACAACAGCATTTCTATGAGGGCAAATCGCAGGTTGAGTTGAGCCGTATCTATGGCATTAACCAGTCCAGCGTCAGCAGGCACATCATGAAAATCCTGCAAAAGCTCAAAAAACTTTTGGAAAATTAAACTTTCCGTGCATAGCCCCCTCATTTTTTCCTTTGGAAAAGTGAGGGGGCTTTTCTACGGGCTTCCCCAAGCTCCTTGACAACCGAATACCCATTCACCAAATACATTCTCTTTGTGATTGTGATGAGCAAAAGCGTGTGCAGCGGTACGCCATGACCTGCCAAAAAGCAGAAGCGATGAAAGGTGGTGAGCGGAAATTACCGACTCAAAATATCGGGCAGCCCCCGATTTCGCCATGACCCGCAAAGAGGACAATGATACTCCCGTCCAGTCACAGTCCGAGCGGTAGCCAACCCGCCGCAGGCAATGAGGGCGGCTCTGTCAGACCGACAGTTGGGGTGCGATTCCCGTGGCGTCAGTTCGCTGCTGACCGTTTGGTGACTTCCCTTACGTTTAACGTATCCGCATTTCGGGGTGTCGAGGACAAATAGAAATGCTCCTATCATATCAAGCCAGATGCAGGGTGGTCTATGAAAACAGGGCTTTGTTTATGCCCAGCCGACCTTAAACACTCCCTTGTATCTGGCTGCTACATAGGCAGGAAATCCCTGCCTAAATCCAGATAGGAGGTCAAACACATAATGGAAAGGACTATCAAGCGTGGCGATATCTATTTCGCCAAATTAAATCCCGTTGTCGGCTCGGAGCAAGGCGGCAAACACAGACCCGTACTTATTATCTCCAATGATAAGGGAAACAAGCACAGCACTACGGTCATTGTGGCGGCAATTACGGGCATGGAACACGCCAAAGCAAAGCTCCCCACCCATATCATCGCAAAAGACTATGAATGCCTTGAAAAAGATTCCATCATCCTGCTTGAACAGATAAGGACACTTGATAAACAACGCCTGCAAGAGTACATCGGTACTTTTGACAGGCGTTTCATGTTATTGGTAGATGATGCCTTGGCTATCAGCATCGGCATTTCCAAAAAGGACTAACCATTCCGTTATATCGTACAAACCCTAATGAATACCATATAGCGAGGTGGTGTTGATGATTGAAGTGTCGTGAGTTTGTCTATGTCGGAGAGCCTGCTCCGCAAATCACAGAACAGGAACACACAGCGTTTTATCTGCAATTTCAAAAGTCAATTCTTGCTTCTCTGAAAAAAAGAGAACTATTGACACACTCGCAGTATGAGCGTTGTATCGAGAAAATAGAAAAGCAATACAGCAAGAATAATCGCAGCCAAGCCTAAACGCTTGGCTCTTTACATATGCTTACTGAAGTATCAATACTCAGTCAATGAAGAAATGTGCGATTTCAAATTTTGCACATTCGACAACATACCTCTATGAAGCTATACTTAAAATACGGCAAAGCTTTTGTCGGGAAAGGAGCTATTCTTATGTCAATAGATAAATACGAAACCCTCAATCAAGAGAGAAAAATACAGAATATGAAAAAGAGAGTTGCCGCATACTGCCGTGTCTCCACGGACAATGACGACCAGGCAAATTCATTTGAAAGCCAACAGCGGTATTTCCGCCAGTATATCGAGCGTAATCCCGATTGGGAACTTTATGCCATATTTGCCGATGAGGGCATCTCTGGAACGAACACAAAAAAGCGAAAAGAATTTAACCGCATGATTGCGTGCGCCAAAAACGGCGATTTTGATTTGATTATCACCAAAGAGATTTCCCGTTTTGCGAGAAATACCCTTGACAGCATATTCTACACCCGTGACCTCAAAAAGCACGGAGTGGGCGTTATCTTTCTAAACGACAACATCAACACCTTGGACGGCGATGCAGAGCTTCGCCTTGCCATTATGTCCTCTATCGCACAAGAGGAAAGCCGCAAGACTTCCGAGCGTGTGAAATGGGGACAGAAACGCCAGATGGAGCAAGGCGTTGTGTTTGGACGCAGTATGCTCGGCTATGATGTAAAAGACGGTAAAATGACTATCAATGAAGATGGGGCGAAAATCGTCCGTCTTATCTTCCGCAAGTTCGTGGACGAGGGCAAAGGCACTCATGTTATCGCCCGTGAACTTCGGGAGGAGGGCATAAATCCCATGCGAGTGAAAGAATGGAGCAATACCGTCATTTTACGAGTGATACGCAATGAAAAATACTGCGGCGACTTAGTGCAGAAGAAAACCTATACGCCAGACTTCTTATCCCATGAAAAGAAATACAACCGAGGGCAGGAGGAATTTGTCATCCTCAAAGACCACCACGAGCCGATTATCTCCCGTGAGCTTTTCGATAAGGCAAACCGCATTTTGGATGCAAAATCACTTTCGCAGGAGGGCAAGGCAAAACACAGCAACCGCTATCCGTTCTCTGGGAAAATCAAATGCGGCAGATGCGGGGCAAGCTATGTTGCCCGATACAAGACCAGAAAGGACGGAAGCCAGTATAAGGCATGGCGTTGTTTTGAGAGTGCAAAGCACGGAAGCCCCCACATCGACAAGGCAGGGAACCAAGTGGGCTGCTCTGGAACAAGCATCCGCAACGAAGAAGCCATCCATATTATGTATCTTGTCTGCAAACAGCTCACCATTGACCGCCAGAAAATAGCGGATAACTTGATTAAGACGATTAACAAGGTGATTTCACTGGATATGACAGGCGCAGATACGAATACTTTGGAAGATAAAATTGAAGCGACACAGAAAAAACGTACTGATTTGATTGACCTTTACACAAGCGGCGATATTGACCGTGACGAATTTACGGCTCTTAGGGCAAAATACGATGCTGAAATCGACAGCTTGAAATCTATGGTGGAAAGCATGAAAAAACAGCAAGTTGTAATTGCGAAGCAACAGGAACTGATGGAGGACATTAAAAACGCCGTGGATGAGCTTATCGGCGGCATTGAGTACGAAGATGAATTTTACACACAGCTACTTGACAAGATGGTGATTAACGACAGAGAGAACATAGATGTATATTTGAATTTACTTCCCCTTAAATGGAGCTATACGGTTGCGACAGCATCAAAAAAAGCGTTAGCCTCTGAAAGGAACATTTCAGAGGCTTCACTACCAATATCGGTTAAAATCCCAGTTACTTCATTATAAGGCATAGAATATCGCTGTGAGAGATAGCGCATGGAAGCAGCAAGCTCACCGTCCGGTCCGCCAAACTGGGTTATTATTACCTGTGCAATCTTTGGATTTGTCTGCGTGATTTTTACCGGATACTGTAATCGTTTTTCATAATTCCACATTTACTGACATCCTCCTTCCTGCCAGGGCCACGGGCTGTCTATCCATGCCCAGCGCTCTGCGGGAGTGCAGGCAGTATCGAGAGTTAAAGGACCAAAATATTTTCCATATTCCTTTAACGCCTGCACACGCTGCTTTTTAAATTCTTCAAAATATTCCAGTGCATCACAATCATACGGATGAGTGTCTAGGTAGAGCTTTACGTCGTCAACAGCAAAGCTCACCACATTAATCCATTCAAATAATTCTGCACGGCAGGGTTTGTTATCTGACATTCTGGCAACCTCCTATCCCGCAAAATGGTTTGTCGAGTTCCTCAAAAATTGTGCCGCGGCAGAAGCCTTTCTCAGCTTCATAGATATTCTGCCATTCCTGCCAAGGTACATAAGCCATTGCAAGCGGCATTCCGGCAAGCTCATCATATGTGGTTCGTGTGTCGCGGCATACTGGGCAAACGGGCTCTGGCTGGAAAGTACAGGTGCTTGGAGGTGCTGTCTGCCCGCATCCTCTGCGTCTCATATAATCCTGCGAATTATAGCGGTAATTCGGCATTTTTCATGCTCCTTTCATAAAACATTTGTAATATTATACTATGTGAAAAAAATGAAGGTGTGCCCGAAGAACTTTTTCCAGTTGTTTTTGTGTCCGCAAATAGGTATAATGGGAAAAGATGGGAGAGTAGTAAAATGAAAAAAAAGATGCGTTATTTTGATTACAGTATGATGGCTGTTTTAGTATGTCTGGTCTGTTTCGGACTGGTAATGCTGTATAGTACCAGTGCGTACAGCGCACTGATAGATTATGGCGACAGTATGTATTATTTTAAGAGGCAGATTATATTCTGTGGGGCTGGATTTGCAGGTATGTGGATTGTTTCCCGGATTAATTATCATTTTTATATTAAATGGGCAAAGAGCATGTACTTTGTTTCCATCCTGCTTATGGTTCTCGTACAGACACCTCTTGGAAAAACAGTAAATGGTGCAAGAAGATGGATTCAGCTCCCCTTTAACCAACAGTTTCAGCCGGCAGAGGTGGCAAAGATTGCAGTGATTCTGTTTATTCCGGTTGTAATCATCCGGCTTGGTAAGGAAGCCAGAACCTTAAAGGGAATTGTAAGAGTACTCTTGTGGGGAGGATTTTCCGCCCTATGCGTGTACAAGCTTACAGATAATTTAAGTACAGCAATTATTGTATTTGGAATTACCTGCATTATGATATTCGTAATGCATCCGAAGACCCAGCCGTTTATTATACTTGCTGCAGGAGGAGTAGGAGCGGTCATTATAGGAGTACAGGTGCTGGCAGGGCTTCTTGCTTCTAGTGATAATTTTCGTGTTCAGAGAATTATTACCTGGCTTGATCCGGAAAAATATGCTTCAGGCGACGGCTTCCAGATTCTACAGGGTCTCTATGCAATCGGATCAGGCGGTTTTTTTGGAAAAGGCCTGGGAAACAGTGCTCAAAAGATGGTTATCCCAGAGGTGCAGAATGATATGATTCTTTCTGTTATCTGCGAAGAGCTGGGAGTATTTGGAGCTATTATGATATTGGTACTATTTGCAATGCTTTTATACAGGCTCATTTTTATTGCCCAGAATGCACCAGATATGTATGGATCTATGATAGTGACAGGGATTTTTGGGCATATCTCTCTCCAAGTTATTTTAAATGTTGCTGTTGTCACCAACCTGATTCCCACAACAGGAATTACACTGCCATTTATCAGCTACGGTGGTACGTCATTATTGTTTTTAATGGCAGAGATGGGGATTGCTTTCGGAGTTTCAGGGAGTATTAAAATCGATGAATAAAGGACTTGGATTTCCAGATAAAGTATGTTATGATAAGAATGTAGTATTGAAAACTACGTATAATAGAAGTTGATAACATACAAAGGAGTTATGGGAGAGCTATGAGTTATAAAATAATTGTAGACAGCTGCGGTGAGCTGACGAGGGAGATGAAGGAGTCAGGCCATTTTGAGACGGCCTCTTTGGAGATTAATGTGGGCGGGCATCATATTATTGATGATGAGACATTTGACCAGGCAGAGTTTTTAAAGTATGTGAGAGAAGCGCCGGAGTGTCCAAAGTCCTCCTGTCCGTCGCCAGAAAGGTATATGGAAGGATATTACTGCGAAGAGGAGCATGTTTATGCGGTAACGCTTTCGGCGGAGCTCAGCGGTTCCTATAACAGTGCAGTTCTTGGGAAGAAGCTGTATTATGAAGAATACGGCAGCAAAGATATTTACGTATTTAATTCCCGTTCTGCTTCTATCGGAGAGACACTTATCGCACTTGAGATTCAGAAGTGTGAAGAGGCGGGGATGACCTTTCAGGAAGTAGTAGGGCATGTGGAAAAGTATATAGAAGGGCAGAATACCTATTTTGTTCTGGAAACACTGGAAACCTTAAGAAAGAACGGAAGACTTACAGGACTTAAAGCTGTTGTGGCGACGGCACTGAACATTAAGCCTGTTATGGGGGCAACCCCGGAAGGGACGATCTGCCAGCTAGGTCAGGCGAGAGGTGTAAAAAAGGCATTGTCCAAGATGATAGAGCATATTCTTGCTGATATAAAAAATTCCAGGGAGAAGATTCTTGCAATATCACACTGTAATTGTCAGGAACGGGCAGAAAGTGTAAGGGAAATGCTTAAGGCCGCGGCAGAGTTTAAGGACATCATTATACTGGACACTGCCGGAATCAGCAGTATGTATGCAGCAGACGGTGGAATAATTGTAGTTGTATAATATTCTGATTTATGTTATACTAAAGGGCAGTGCAGGGTACTGCCTTTAATGTTATGTACCCGGTTTCTAAGTACAGTGATAAAGGAGTTTTGATAGATGAGCCAGGAAAAAGTAGACCGGTATAAAAAAGAAAAAGCAAATCGTAAACAGATTATGAGAAAAGAGAAGATGCAGAATGCTCTGCGTAAGTGTATCGTATCAGTTATAGGTATTCTGTTGATATGCTGGATTGGATATTCTGTTTATGACATATATGATTCTAACAAGCCTGTGCCGAGTGTAAAGATTGATTATCAGGCATTTGATGAGTTTTCGAAGAATATAACAGAGGCCCAGGCTCAGGCAGCTAAGGAGGCAGAGCAGGCAGAAGCAGAGACAGTGGAATAAGTTTTCTGGTTAAAGTGAATAAAAGACGAAAAAGAACAGTTTTAAAAGCTGTTCTTTTTTTGTCTAATATAAAAAAATAAAAAAAGGGGTTGAAATAGAGTGAAAAGTGTTTTACAATGGTTTCAAGTGGTAGGAAGTGGTGAAAAGTGGTTTCAAGTGGTAAGAAAGTGGCAGACATTTTGATACCGCTTTTGCAAAAGCCGTTTCGCGCTTTTGTGAAGGAAGGTGAGTTCTATGTTGAAAGGAGAGTACAGCCATAATATTGATGCCAAAGGCAGACTGATTATTCCGTCTAAGTTCCGTGACGATCTAGGGGAGAATTTTGTCATAACTAAGGGAATGGAAAACTGCCTCTATGTATATCCGGAAAATGAATGGACCATCTTCGAAGAAAAGCTGAATGCCCTGCCAACCACCACAGACAAGAAGGCCCGTGCTTTTGCGTATTTTTTTCAGGGGAGTGCAACAGACGGGGACTTGGATAAACAAGGGAGAACACTGATTCCCTCTGTGCTTAGGAACTATGCACGGCTTGATAAAGAAGTTGTGTTTGTCGGTATGGGGAAGCGTGCCGAGATATGGGACAAGGCAAGATGGGATGAGAAGAATGCTGAAGTGGAGCTTAACATAGAAGATATTGCATCAGATATGGAAGAAAGTGGATTCAGTATCTAGAGGGAGAAGATATGGAATTCAATCACAAGTCAGTATTACTTGAAGAGACAATTAATGGGTTAAACGTAAGACCGGACGGATGCTATGTGGATGGCACCCTCGGCGGCGGCGGACATGCATATGAAGTATGCAGGCGTTTAAGTAATAAGGGTAAGTTTGTAGGAGTAGATCAGGACGCTGCGGCCATAGAGGCGGCAGGCCAGCGGTTAAAAGACTTCGGGGAGAAGGTCACTATAGTAAGAAGCAACTATTGTGATATGAAGTCGCAGCTTCAAAAATTAGGAATTGACAGGGCCGATGGGATCATTCTTGATCTGGGCGTATCATCATATCAGCTAGATACGGCAGAACGGGGATTCTCTTATCGCGAAGATGCACCTCTGGATATGCGGATGGATACAAGGAAGAACCAGACAGCCAGAGACATAGTCAATGAATACAGTGAGATGGAGCTCTATCACGTAATACGGGATTACGGAGAAGATAAGTTCGCGAAGAATATTGCAAAGCATATTGTGAAGGCAAGAGAGAGACATCCGATTGAGACAACAGGGGAACTGGCTGGTATTATCAAGAGAGCCATTCCCATGAAGTATCAGAAGAAGTCTGGGCATCCGGCAAAAAGGACGTTTCAGGCATTAAGAATTGAACTCAACAGGGAGCTTGATGTACTTAGAAGCTCATTAGACGATATGATTGAGCTATTAAGTCCAGGCGGTAGACTGTGTATTATAACATTTCATTCTTTGGAGGACAGGATTGTAAAGAGTGCGTTCAGAAAGAATGAAAATCCATGTACATGTCCGCCGGATTTTCCGGTATGTGTGTGCGGAAATGTCTCAAAGGGGAGAATTGTGACAAAGAAGCCCATACTGCCAAGTGAAGAGGAACAGGAGGTTAACAGCCGTTCAAAGAGTGCAAAGCTTAGAATCTTTGAGCGCTGCATTTAAAAGACTGCAGGTTCTTTTGAAGGCCGGCGGCAGAAGAGGTGAGTATTATGGCAAAGCAGACACCACGTACAGGAAGAAGAAGGACAGACAGAACGGCAGGACAGATGTATGTGTATGGGAATGTTGCGGCAAAGCCGTCATACGAGCCGTCGGAATACGATGAGAAGAGAAGACGGAGGAAAAATGCGAGCCGTCAGGTAAGAAAAAACCGTCGGAAGGCTTTCCATATGAATTCAGACTATGTCACATTCCTTGCGTTTGCGGCAGTGCTTGGTCTTGTATTGTGCGCTAATTATGTGAAGCTTCAGTCAAGGATTACGAGCCGTTCCGAGAATATTACAAAGCTCCAAGGGGAGCTTGCTGATATGAAAGAAGAGAATAACACCCGGTACAATTTTGTGATGGATGCAGTAAACTTAGAAGAAATACGGGAGAAAGCCCAGGGGACCTTAGGAATGGTTTATGCGTCTGAGGATCAGGTGATAGAGTATACAAGTCCTTCGGCAGATTATGTAAAACAGTATGAAAGTATACCCGAAGATGGTGTGCTTGCACAGTCAGACAAGCATACAGATTAGGTGGAGGATATGGCAGGAAAGACAAGAAAAAAAAGAAGTATATTCAAAAGAAAATTTACCAAACTAATGCAGAAAAAGCTAGTAATGCTCTTTGTAGGGATCATACTAGCTTTTGCTGTCCTGGTAGGAAGAATTACCTATATCAATGCGTCAAATGGAGAGAGATATTCAAAGCTGGTTTTAGATCAGCAGCAGTATGGCAGCAGGACGATTCCTTTTAAACGAGGAGATATTGTAGACAGAAACGGCACAAAGCTTGCAACTAGTACTCGTGTTTATAATGTGATCCTTGATGTCCGAGTTATGTTAAGTGACGAAAAATATGTAGAGCCGACGATTCAGGTGCTGGAAGAATGCTTTGGTCTTGACGGGGAGAATATCAGGACTCTGGCAAAGGAGGATCCGTCAAGCAGATATGCAGTCCTTGTGAAAGGAATCAATTATGATAAGGCAAAAGAATTTGAACAGATTGATAAAGATGACGAAAATTATCCGAATGTAAATGGCATTTGGCTTGAGGAGGACTATATACGTACATATCCTTATAATTCAACGGCCTGTGATGTGATTGGATTTACTGTTGACGGTAATGTGGGGAGCAATGGAATAGAAGGATATTTTAATTCTGTTTTAAACGGCACAGACGGCAAGGAATATGGTTATCAGGATAAGACAGCTGCCTATGAAAGAACTGTTAAGGAGCCGGAAAATGGAAGTACTGTTGTTTCAACCATAGACCTTGAGGTGCAGAACATTGTGGAAAAGCATATTCTTGCATTTAACGAAGCCCACAGAAACAATGCGTGGACAGGAGAAGGAAGCAAAAACACTGCAGTAATTGTTATGAATCCACAAAATGGAGAGATACTGGCAGAAGCGTCTTTTCCAAATTATGATTTGAATAATCCAAGAGATTTAAGCGCATATTATACAGAAGAAGAGCTAAGCGCCATGAATGATGAGCAGAGACTTGAAACATTGTATGCACTGTGGAATAATTTTTGTGTCAGTGAGACTTTCGAGCCAGGTTCTACCATCAAGCCCTTTACAGTGGCGGCAGGATTGGAGCTTGGAACTCTTACAGGAGACGAGTCATACGACTGCTATGGATTTCTGCAGGTGGAAGAATGGAAGATTGACTGTAATAATAAGACAGGCCACGGCACCCAGACATTAAAACGGGCAGTGGAAAACTCCTGTAATGTGGCACTTATGGAGATAGGCCAGCAGATGGGAGTAGAGGATTTTGTAAAGTATCAGAAGGTTTTCGGTTTCGGGGAGTTCTGCGGGATTGACCTTCCAGGCGAGGCAGGAGGACTTCTCTATACTGTAGAAAACATGGATCCAGTCAGTTTGTCAACAAATGCTTTTGGACAGAATTTTACAGTTACCATGACACAGCTTGCGGCGTCTTTCTGCTCTCTTGTTAATGGAGGAGATTATTACAAACCACATGTAGTTAAACAGATTCAGGATGAAAATGGGAATGTCACAGAAAATAAAACACCTGTTTTAATAAAAAAAACCATATCAAAGGAAACAAGTGATATTGTCAAAGACTATATGCTTGGGGTTGTAGAAGAAGGAACCGGAGGAACAGCGAAGGTAGAGGGATATGATGTTGGTGGAAAGACTGGAACAGCAGAAAAGCTTCCCAGAGGGAATGAAAAGTATGTGTTGTCATTTATCGGATATGCACCCCAGGAAAACCCACAGATTGTAGTCTATGTGGCAATTGATGAAGTGAATTCCAGTTTTCCGTCAGATGGAAGGCTGGCGCCGGGGCTGGCCTCAGATATCATGAAAGAGATTTTTCCTTATCTTGGCATAAGTAAATCTATACAAACGTCAGATGAATAGGATAAATAAAAGAATAACCTCGAAGAAGTGTTAATAAGTTATAGAAACGGCTTTTTCGAGGTTTTTAATATGAAGAACAAGACCTATAACAAAAAGAAGATGCTGGTGGTATTTGTCTGTGCAGTTGCAGTCATACTGGGACTTGTGGGAAGGCTTGTGTACCTGATGGTATTTGATGCAGAGTACTATCAGAAAAAAGCAGAGGACCTGCATGAAAGAGAACGTGAGATTAAGGCAGCGAGAGGCGAGATTGTGGACAGAAACGGGACAGTACTTGCAACAAATAAAACAGTATGTACTATATCAGTTATACACAGCCAGATTACGGACCCAGAAGAGGTCATAAAAGCTCTTTCAGATGCTCTTTCCATGGATGAAGCGGCTGTGCGCAAAAAGGTGGAGAAGGTTTCCTCTATGGAGCGCATTAAGACGAATGTGGATAAGGAGACAGGGGATACTATTAGAAATCTGGAGCTTGACGGTGTAAAAGTGGATGAAGACTTTAAGCGTTATTATCCCTATAACGAGCTGGCGTCAAAAGTACTGGGCTTTACCGGAGGAGACAATCAGGGGATTATAGGGCTGGAGGTAAAGTATGAGGAATACCTCAAAGGAAAAAATGGAACCATCCTTACCACTACAGATGCAAGAGGAGTCGAGCTTGATGCTGTGGCGGAGGATAGAATAGAGCCGGCAGCCGGAAAAACACTGCAGATAAGCCTCGATTATAACATCCAGATGTATGCCCAGCAGATGGCGGAAAAGGTCATGGAGGAAAAGCAGGCAGACAGGGTGGCGGTAATGCTTATGAATCCGCAGAATGGAGAGATACTTGCAATGGTAAATGTCCCGGAGTTTAATTTGAACGAGCCTTTCACTCTGAATACAGGTGTAGATGACAGTGCCCTTTCTGATGAAAAGTTACAGGAGGAGTTAAATCAGATGTGGAGAAATGGGTGTATTAATGACACCTATGAACCAGGTTCTATTTTTAAGGTAGTTACTGCGGCTGCGTCTCTGGAAGAAAAGGTTGTGTCACTTACAGACAGCTTCAGCTGTCCAGGCTACCGTATTGTGGAGGATAGAAAAATACGGTGCCATAAAGTGGGAGGGCACGGGGGAGAAACTTTTCCTCAGGGAATACAAAATTCCTGCAATCCTGTATTTATAGATATAGGGCTTAGGCTTGGAGCAGACAGGTTTTGCGACTATTTTGAGCAGTTTGGGCTTTTAGGAATGACCGGAGTGGACCTTCCAGGCGAAGCATCTACTATTATGCATAAAAAGGAAAATATCGGGCAGGTAGAGCTTGCTACAATAAGCTTCGGACAGTCGTTTCAGGTGACACCCATGCAGATGGCGGCTACAGTAAGCTCAATTGTAAATGGCGGGACAAGAATAACACCGCATTTTGGCGTGAAAGTGTTGGATAATGACGGTAATGTGGCGGAGGAATTTTCATATGATACAGGAAAGAGGATTGTATCGAAGGAAACATCGGAAACGATGCAGATGCTGTTAGAGAGTGTTGTATCAGAAGGTGGCGGTAAAAATGCATATGTAGAAGGGTACCATATTGGCGGAAAGACAGCAACATCTCAGACACTCCCAAGAAGCGCCAATAAATATATATCCTCCTTTATTGGATTTGCTCCAGCAGATAATCCGGAAATTCTGGGAATGTGTGTGATTTATAATCCCCAGGGTGTTTACTATGGCGGAACGATTGCGGCGCCAGTTATCGGGAATATTTTCGAAAACATATTCCCGTATCTTGGCATTGAAAAAGAATAGGAAATGAAGTATACTATGTTAGGTTAGAGGAAAGATAACAAAAGAGATGAAGAGGTGGATTATGGATTATACAATATTTGTTCCGGTGATTGTTTCATTTGCACTTAGTGTCATTATGGGACCGGTGATTATTCCGGTTTTAAGAAGGCTTAAGATGGGACAGACAGAGAGAGAAGAGGGAGTAAAGTCGCATCTTAAAAAAGCAGGGACCCCGACCATGGGAGGAGTGATTATCCTTTTGAGTGTTGTGGTGACTTCTGTCATATATATTAAGGATTATCCGAATATTATCCCGATTCTTTTTGTCACCCTTGGATTTGGCTTGATTGGTTTTCTAGACGATTATTTAAAGGTAGTGATGAAACGTTCTGATGGTCTTTATCCGGGACAAAAGATGGCTCTTCAGATTGTGGTGACGGCTGTCTTTGCATTTTATATTGTAAAATTTACAGAGATTCCACTTGCAATGCTGATTCCTTTTTCAGGAGGAAAGTATTTGGATATTGGCTGGCTTGCTATTCCGCTTATGTTTTTTGCAGTGATTGGAACCGTAAATGGTACAAACTTTACGGATGGTCTGGATGGTCTTGCGTCCAGTGTTACGGTACTTGTCGCCACCTTTTTTACCGTAGTAGCGATTGGGACGAAGAGCGGTATTGAGCCGATTACATGTGCAGTTGTAGGAGCGCTTCTTGGATTTCTTTTGTTTAATGTATATCCTGCCAGTGTGTTTATGGGAGATACAGGTTCTCTGGCGCTTGGCGGTTTTGTGGCATCCACTGCGTATATGCTTCAGATGCCCATATTTATATTGATTGTAGGACTGATTTATCTTGTGGAGGTATTGTCAGTTATCATACAGGTTACTTACTTTAAGAAAACCGGCGGAAAAAGGATTTTTAAGATGGCTCCAATTCACCACCATTTTGAGCTCTGCGGCTGGTCAGAGACAAGAGTGGTTGCTGTATTTTCTATTATAACGGCTATTCTCTGCCTGATTGCACTGATGGCGATGTAGCCGGCATATTAGTTTACAGCAGGCAGTATGGAGTATGATTCTTAGATTCAGGAGGAAAGTATGGAAACAACAGAAAAACAGGTGCTTGTGTTCGGCTCCGGGAAAAGTGGAATCGGATCAGTGAAGCTTCTTAAAAGACACGGAGCAGATGTCATTCTTTACGACGGGAATGAAAAGCTTGATGAGGAAAAGGTGAGGGAAAATCTGGAAGAAGCAGGGAAAGTCAGGATTATTCTTGGAAAGCTTGAAGAGGAGGTTTTAGAAGAGCTCTCACTGGTTGTTTTAAGTCCGGGAGTGCCAACAGACCTTCCGCTTATCTTAAAAATGCGTGAGAGAGGAATTCCAGTGATAGGGGAGGTGGAGCTGGCCTATGAATACGGAAAGGGGAGTGTCCTTGCCATTACGGGTACAAATGGAAAGACGACAACAACGACGCTTCTTGGTGAGATTATGAAGAACTACAGAGGCAGGGATGTTTTTGTTGTAGGGAATATCGGAAATCCTTATACGGCTGTTGCAGGGCAGATGACAGAGAACTCTATTGCTGTTGCAGAGATGAGCAGCTTCCAGCTGGAGAGTATTGTTTCATTCAGACCTCATGTGAGCGCAATCCTTAATTATACGCCGGATCATTTAAACCGCCACCATACGATGGAGGCATATATTGCCGCGAAAGAAAATATTGCCCGGAATCAGACAGAAGATGACTTCTGTATATTAAATTATGAAGAAGAAATCATGAGAGAATTTGCAAAGAATCTTAAGTGTCAGGTTCTATATTTCAGCAGCCGGCGTAAACTAGAGAAGGGAATCTATCTTGATGGTAATGATATCATATACCGGAATCAGGAAGAAGTCCCTGTATGTAGTATAAAGGAGCTTCAGATACTGGGGACACATAATTATGAGAATGTGATGGCGGCTGTGTGTATGGCAGCAGTATACGGAGTGCCTATGGAGATTATCCGGGAGACAGTTAAAAGCTTTAAAGGCGTGGAGCACAGAATTGAATATGTGACGGAGAAGAAGGGAGTTGCATATTACAATGACTCAAAGGGAACGAATCCAGATGCAGCAATAAAAGGGATTCAGGCCATGAACCGCCCTACAGTGCTTTTAGGAGGCGGTTATGACAAAGATTCTGAGTATACTCAGTGGATTAACAGTTTTGACGGTAAGGTGAAAAAGCTGATTCTGATGGGGAAAACCAGGGAGAAGATTGCTGCGGATGCGGAAAAATGCGGCTTTTTGGATTTTGATTTTGCAGATACATTTGAGGAGGCAGTTTATATGGCAGCAGATCTGGCAGAGCCCGGGGATGCAGTGCTTCTATCACCCGCATGTGCAAGCTGGGGAATGTTTCCGAATTATGAAGTACGCGGAGAAAAGTTTAAAGAAATTGTAAATTCCTTATAAGGAGTGCATGACAGATTGGTTCGACGGGAAAAGGGAAGGTATGACTATACACTTCTTACTGCATTAGGTTTACTTATTATTATGGGGCTTGTGCTTCTTTACAGTACCAGTACTTATAATGGAGAGGTTAAGTTTCATGATGCTTTTTACTATCTGAAAAAACAGGTATTTGCTACGAGTCTTGGAATTGCCGCAATGTTTTTTGTCGCGGAGATGGATTATCATCTATGGCGGCATATGGCTTTTTTAGGGTATTTGATTGCAATTCTTTTATCACTTGCGGTTATGTTTGTAGGTGAAGAATACAATGGGTCCAAAAGATGGCTGTCTTTGGGCCCATTTTCTTTTCAGCCATCCGAATTTGCTAAGGTGGCGGTAATTCTTTTTCTGGCGGTAATTGTTACAAACAATGTAAAGGACATGGGAAAGATGCGGACGATGATCAAAATTATGGCATCTATTCTTCCAATCGTGGGGCTTGTAGGAGCAAGTAATTTAAGTACAGCTATTATTATTCTGGGAATAGGGGCTGTTCTGGTGTTTGTGGCAAGTCCGAAATACGGCCAGTTTATTGTGATGGGAGCTTTGGCGGCAGGTTTTATGACGGTGTTTCTTGCTCTTGAAAGCTACCGCCTGGAGAGGCTTGAAATATGGCGGAATCCGGAAAAATTTGAAAAGGGCTATCAGACGCTTCAAGGACTTTATGCTATCGGCTCAGGAGGCTTATTCGGAAGGGGGCTTGGAGCCAGTGTACAGAAGCTGGGGTTTGTGCCGGAGGCTCAGAATGATATGATTTTTTCAATTGTATGTGAGGAGCTGGGACTTTTTGGGGCAGGTTTTCTGCTTATTTTGTTCCTTATTTTGATTTGGCGGTTTTTTGTCATTGCAACACATGCAAAGGATTTATTCGGTGCTCTGATAGCAACGGGAGCCATGGCGCATATGATGATTCAGGTTATTTTGAATATTGCAGTTGTGACAAATACAATTCCGAATACGGGTATTACGCTTCCATTTGTCAGCTATGGAGGGACCTCCGTTGTATTTCTCCTTGTAGAAATGGGGCTTGTATTAAGTGTATCAAAAATGGTATGATATACATATGACGGCGGTAAGGCTTTCTACCGCCGTTATGTGTACCGGATATCGGTAAATGCTGTTTTGCGGGGAGGAAGATAAATGGCAGGAAAGGCACACGTAAGGGGAGAGTACGAGTATGAGGATATATTTGAGGAGCGTCCGGCAAAGAGGAAGAAAAAGAGCTATAAGATATATGCCTTTTTTGTGATTCTTTTTGGACTGGCGATTATCGTGTTATCATTTGTAGTTTTGTTTTATATACAAGAGATAGAAGTAACGGGAAATGGGTATTGCTCAGAAAAGCAGATTATAGATACTGTGCAGAATGATAAATATTCGGTGAACAGCCTGTATGTCTGGGGAAAGTATATGCTTGGGCGCGGAGAAAAGCTGCCCTGCCTGGAGGAGATGAAGGTAGGATTCGGCTGGCCGTGGGTGCTTAAGGTGAAAGTAAAGGAAAAGCAGATTGTGGGATATATTCGTATAGGAGAAGAGGAGTATGCTTATTTTGACAAGGAGGGAATGATTGTAAAAAAGGATACAGCATATCAGGAAGGGCTTCCTTGTATAGAGGGAATTGATGTAGGAAAGACACAATTATATAAGAGAATAGAAAGCGAAAATACAAAAATATTCGGGGAAATTCTTGAGACGTCGCAGGAGTTGAAAAAATATAACATGACAGCAGAAAAAATTGTTTGCAAAAACAATAAAATCTATGTGTATATCGGACAACTATGTGTATCCTTGGGAGATAATGTGACAGCAGAAAAAATTGCGCAGATATCTCCGATTATAGAAAAGTTGGAAGGCAAAACAGGAACGCTGCATCTTGAGAATTATGGAGAGGGCAGGAAAACGATAACCTTTAAGCTTGATGAATTTCCTGAATAAAATTAAGAAAAATCCATAAATTCTATTGATATTTTGGACAAAACTCTATATTATATAGTATATATGGCAAAGTGTAAGTTTATGCATTGTCGATACATGGGATGTATAAAATATATAATAAGGATAACAAAGGAGGAGAAACCCTTGCTAGAAATTAAAACCAACGAATCAGAAGCAGCGGCAAAAATAATTGTTGTAGGAGTAGGCGGCGGCGGTAATAATGCTGTTAACCGAATGATTGATGAGCAGATTGCCGGTGTGGAATTTATAGCAATTAATACAGATAAGCAGGCGCTTCAGCTTAGCAAAGCTCCGACGCTTATGCAGATTGGAGAGAAGATTACAAAAGGTCTTGGTGCGGGAGCAAGACCGGAAGTAGGAGAAAAAGCAGCGGAAGAAAGCTCAGAAGAAGTATCAGCGGCCCTTAAAGGTGCAGATATGGTTTTTGTAACCTGCGGCATGGGAGGCGGAACAGGAACGGGAGCAGCGCCAGTTGTCGCACGTATTGCGAAGGGGTTAGGGGCTCTTACGGTCGGCGTTGTTACGAAGCCTTTCCGTTTTGAGTCAAAGACTCGTATGAGCAATGCGCTGGCAGGTATTGAAAAGTTAAAAGAGAGTGTGGATACTCTGATTGTTATTCCGAATGACAAGCTTTTAGAGGTTGTGGACAGGCGTACCACTATGCCGGAGGCGCTTAAGAAGGCAGATGAGGTACTGCAGCAGGGTATTCAGGGTATTACGGACCTTATCAATGTACCCTCACTTATTAACTTGGACTTTGCAGATGTCCAGACTGTTATGACAGATAAGGGTATTGCCCATATCGGTATCGGACAGGGACGTGGCGACGACAAGGCTCTTGAGGCTGTGAAGCAGGCAGTGGCGAGTCCTCTTCTTGAGACGACGATTGCCGGAGCTTCCCATGTTATTATCAACGTATCCGGTGATATTACGCTTATGGATGCTTCTGATGCGGCAGAATATGTACAGGAGCTTGCAGGAGACCAGGCAAATATTATTTTTGGTGCCATGTATGATGATTCTCGAGCTGATGAGGCCACTATTACGGTTATTGCAACAGGCCTTCATAATGTGGGCGGAAGTGCATCAAAGCTGAAGTCCAGACTGGAGAGCCAGAGGCCGGGCACAGTACAGGAGAGTGTTTATGATAGACAGGCAGCGGTTCCAAAGCAGCAGCCACAGGTGCCGAAACTTGATATAGGAATGGCGCCTACTAAGACAGCATCCAGCCAGGGAGCAGGCGTTCCGAGGCGTCCGGTGGGAGGGACAACCCCTTCGCTGGAGGTACCTAAAACGCCTACCAGCAGGGTGAAGGAACAGTCTATTAAGATACCAGATTTCTTTAGAAAGTAAATAGTTTCTTTGTGGGGACAGAGGTTTCTGTCCCTATTTTTATGTCGAAACAAACCTGTTTTTTCTACACAATATCTGACAAATTCTTTGGCTTATCCCTCGTATAATAAACCCATCATCGCAGGAAGAAAGAAGGTGAAACGTGTATTATGAATTGTACATAGACGTATTTTTCCTCATAAATTTCATGATGGATTACATTGTGCTAAGCCTCACCCGAAGGATACTGAAATGTCCTGCCACACATGGAAGAATCTGTATGGGAGCGGCAGTGGGGGCATTTACCACATGCATAGTCATGACAATTCCCGGAATGAATATGTTTTTGAAATTCATACTGTTTCACATGGTTTCAAACGTTTTGATGATTCAAATAGGATTTAAAATCGGATGGAATAAGACATTTCTAAGAGCGTACGTATTACTTTATATAAGTGCTTTTATTATAGGTGGAGTTATGGAGCATCTGTATCAGTACTTAAGGGTGGGAAGTCTGTTTTTTGCCCTTGCCATTGCAGGTTATTATATAAGCCTTGGCATATGGAATCTGATGACTTATCTAGCGGAAAGAAACGTAAGACGTTTAAGAGTCAGACTTTCTAAAGATGGAAAAGAGTATGAGACAGAGGCGCTTATTGATACGGGAAATCGGCTCCGGGACCCGGTTACCGGAAAGCCAGTCAGTATTATTTCTGCTAAGACGGCTGTAAAGCTGGGAATTTCCATGCCGCTTGAGGAATGCCGGTATATTTCCTACCAGTCTGTGGGGAAACCGGATGGAGTGATGCCGGCAGTTATCCTGGATGCTATGCGGGTGGAAAAAAAGCCCTTGGTTCTTATTGAAAAGCCAGTTATTGCAATATGTGAAGAGGATATTACGGAGGATGATTACGAAATGCTTATGAACCCAGATTTATTATAGGAGGGATATTTTATGGTAATAAAGGTAGCAGTGCCCCATCAGTTTCAGTTAAAAATGATTCCGGACATAAGGACCCTTTTGTTTCCGGACAGGAAAGATATTCATTATATCGGCGGCTCGGAAATTCTGCCTGCGCCCCTTGAGACAGAGGAGGAGGCTGCTGTTATAGATGAGCTGGGTTCGGAGGATGCAGAGAGGGCCAAAAAGCTTCTAATTGAGCATAACCTGCGCCTGGTTGTCTATATTGCAAAGAAATTTGATAATACAGGGGTTGGAGTAGAGGACTTAATTTCTATCGGAACCATTGGGCTTATTAAGGCAATCAATACATTTAACCCAGGCAAAAATATTAAGCTGGCAACCTATGCTTCCAGGTGTATTGAAAATGAGATTCTTATGTATTTAAGGCGGAATAATAAGACTAAGCTTGAGGTGTCCATTGACGAACCCTTAAATGTGGACTGGGACGGAAACGAGCTTCTTCTTTCTGATATACTGGGTACAGAGGAGGATACGATTTACAGGGATATTGAACAAGAGGCGGAGAGAAAAATACTGATTCGGGCTATTAACAGGCTGTCAGGAAGAGAACGGATGATTATAAGAATGAGATTCGGCCTGGGGACGCCTGGGGGCGAGGAGAAAACTCAGAAGGAGGTGGCAGACATTCTGGGAATTTCACAGTCGTACATATCAAGGCTTGAAAAAAAGATTATGCAGCGTCTGAAAAAAGAGATGGTGAAGTATTCATAATAAGTATTCATAGCAATATGGAGAAAAAAGTGCTACAATAAAAGAAAAAGGAGTTGTGCGTATGAGACTTACTTTTATTGGGGCAGACCATGAGGTGACAGGAAGTTGTCACCTGATTGAGGCATGCGGTAAAAATATTCTGGTCGACTGTGGAATGGAGCAGGGGCCGGATTTATATGAGAATCAGGAGATTCCCGTTGCTCCCGGGGATATAGATTTTGTCCTCCTGACCCATGCCCACATTGACCATTCAGGTAAGATTCCTCTTTTGTGCAAACAGGGATTTCATGGGGACATTGTATGTACCTTTGCTACATCAGATTTGTGCAATATTATGCTTCGTGACAGTGCCCACATTCAGGAATTTGAGGCAGAATGGAGGAACAGAAAGGCAAAGAGAAGCGGTGAGCCGCAGTTTGAGCCGATTTATTCAATGGAACATGCAGAAGCGGCCATCAGGCTCCTTGCACCATGTGGCTATGACCAGAGGATTGTACTTTGCGACGGGATTGAGGTAAGGTTTACAGATGTGGGGCATCTTCTTGGTTCTTCGGCAATTGAGGTGTGGATTACAGAGGATAGCATATCTAAGAAGCTGGTATTTTCCGGGGATGTGGGGAACTTAGACCAGCCTATTATCAAGGACCCTCAGTTTGTAAAGGAAGCGGATTATGTTGTCATAGAATCTACATATGGAAACCGGCTTCATGGGGAAGGAAAGCCGGACTATGTAGGAGAGTTTACCCGGATATTACGAGAGACCTTTAAAAAGGGAGGAAATGTGGTAGTTCCCTCTTTTGCAGTAGGCCGTACCCAGGAGCTTTTGTATTTTATCCGTGAAATTAAGGAAAGAAATCTCATTCCGGAGTATCCTAATTTTGAGGTGTACGTAGACAGTCCCCTTGCGATTGATGCCACTAATGTATTTAACAAAAATGTAAAATCCTGCTTTGACGAGGATGCCATGGCTCTTGTAGAAAGAGGAATCAATCCACTTGTGTTCCCTGGCCTTAAGACAACCATCACAAGTGACGAGTCCAGAATGATTAACTTTGATGATAAGCCGAAGGTAATCCTGTCAGCGTCTGGGATGTGCGAGGCAGGACGTATCCGGCATCACCTTAAGCATAATCTTTGGAGGCAGGAAAGTACCATCTGTTTTGTAGGATATCAGGCGGTGGGAACACTGGGACGGAAGCTTATCGAGGGCGCTGACTGCGTGAAGCTTTTCGGTGAGACAGTAGAGGTAAATGCAGAGATTATTTCCCTTAAGGGAATCAGCGGCCATGCTGATATGAACGGTCTTTTAAGATGGCTTTCAGGCTTTGAGAAGGCACCGGAGCATGTATTTGTAGTTCATGGAGAAGATACGGTTACAGACGACTTTGCCCGTACCATAACAGAAGAATTCGGGTATCCTGCCTTTGCACCGTATTCTGGAGGATGTGTGGACCTTGCTACAGGAGAGATCCTGTCAGAGGGCATAAGGGAGCCTGTAAAAGCGGCAGAAAAGCCTGCACAGACAAAGAAACACCAGGTATTTGCCCGTGTGGTTGCTGCGGCAAAACGGCTGCTTGAGGTGGTATATAAAAACGAAGGGCTGGCTAATAAAGAGCTGGCAAAATTCGAAGGACAGATTCACAATCTTGCAGATAAGTGGGATAGATAAGCATCGGGGACGGGGTAAAATGAAAAAGTGCCTGTCCCAACCCAGGTTGGGGACAGGCACTTTTTCATTTTACCCCGTCCCCAACCCCGCGTTCTACGATAAATACTGTTTCATAACTCTGAGTGCATTTTTCTCAAGCCTGCTGACCTGGGCCTGTGAGATTCCTATACTTTCTGCAACCTCCATCTGTGTTTTCCCCTCGAAAAACCGTAGTGTGATTATATGCCGCTCTCGTCCGCTTAAATGCTCCATAGCGGCTTCCAGCGACAGATTTTCCACCCATCGTTCTTCTTTATTTTTTGTATCGCTTATCTGGTCCATAACATAAAGGGCATCTCCTCCGTCGTTGTATACGGGCTCTTGGAGGCTCATGGGAGCCTGGATAGCATCCAGGGCAAAGACGATATCTTCTTTTGAAATTCCGATTTCCTCGGCTATTTCCTGGACAGTCGGCTCCTTCATATTGCGCTTGATATAATTTTCTTTTGCGTAGATAGCTTTATAGGCAGTATCCCTTAAAGAACGGCTTACCCGGATAGAATTGTTGTCACGCATATAACGCCGGATTTCACCAATAATCATAGGAACCGCGTAAGTAGAAAATTTAACATCTAATTCGGTGTTAAAATTGTTAATGGCTTTAATCAGTCCGATACAGCCAATCTGGAATAGATCATCTGGATTTTCATTGCTCGCTCCAAATCTTTTGATAACGCTTAGAACAAGCCTTAAATTTCCCTTTATATATTCTTCCTTTGCCTTTTCATCTCCGGCCTTGATTCTCTCAAATAAGGCTTCCTTTTCTTCTTCTTTCAGAATAGGAAGCTTTGATGTATTTACTCCGCATATTTCTACTTTTCCCTGTGCCATAATAAGAACCTCCTCTTTGTGAACCCTGAAAAATTTATCTAGTAAAATGATTCTCCATATGGACTTTTGTTATTCCGCATAAGGGGAAAATAAAAAAACTTTTAGCCCTTGACAAGCAGCTATTGCAATTTGCTACGGTTCATACTATGATTATGTCAGTATATCTTACAGAAGGGAATGGCAGTATGATGAAAGCATGTATTTTCGATTTGGATGGCACACTGGGGGACACAAGGGCGTCTCTTGTATATTCGGTAGGGCTTACACTTAAGGAGATGGGGCTTCCCGGTATTACGGATGAGCAGTGTATTAGTTTTGTGGGAAATGGAGCAAGATATCTTATTGAGCGCTCCTTAGAGGCAGTAGGGGCTTTGGGGAGAATTGAGGAAGGTATGGAGGTTTATGGGCGCATTTTTGATGAAAACTGCACCTACCAGGTAGAGCCCTATGACGGTATTATGGAGACCTTAATGTCTATGAAAGACAGGGGTATGAAGCTTGCCGTGCTGTCTAACAAGCCGCACAGGCAGACAGTGAAGGTAGTACATGCCATGTGCGGGGAGGAATTATTTTCGTATATCCAGGGGCAGAAGGCAGAGATTCCAAGAAAGCCGGATCCTGCAGGAATACGTTATGCGCTTAAAGAGATGGAGACAGATATGGCGGACTGCCTGTATGTAGGGGATTCTGAGGTTGATGCGGTGACAGGAAGGAACGCAGGAATTAAGACAGTCTGTGTTTCCTGGGGATTTCGGACAAAAGGAGAACTAAAAGCTGCAGGAGCAGAATATATAATAGATAAGGCAGAAGATCTTTTGCAGTTTGCATAGAAAAACAGGAGAAAAGGAGGTGTACATAGGTATGTATGAGTATGATGAGGATTGTTTGAAGGCGTTTCTTAAAGGCCAGTCCCGTTTATTTGATGAGCCGGTGGCAGAGACCATGGAAGAGGCGGAAGCGTTTTTGGAGGACTGCATGGCGGTTGTTGTTGACGGTATCGAGGAAGTAAGAAGCTTTTTTGAGGAAGAGGGCTTAGACGCTGCAGGGCTTTCTGATGAGGAGCTTGAAGACGCTTCAGAGGTATTTGCAGTTCCAGGCGGAAGATATTTAATCGTAGAAGGATAAGAGGGAAAATATAAAAGCCATAACTACTCGGTAGTTACGGCTTTTTTTAATGCTTCATCTATTGCATTTATAATAATCTGGGATGTATATGGATTTTCAGAAGAGTATTCAAGCTCTTCAAGAGACTGTTTATCATAGACTTGCTCAGCAATGTCCTCAATGGCAGGCTGAATCAGCGGATACATAGTGGCAACTGTCTCGTCAAGGTTAGAAAAGCGTATGGAATTAATATGGGATTCATCAACCGTAACCTCAACCTCAAGGGCAGTGTTGCCAAGCATTACGGAGGAGGTGTATACTCCGGGGGCATATTTTGTCTCCTCCAGTGCTTCTTTTCTGTCCTTTGGAAGAAACATAAATATCAGCAGCAGAATCAACACGACAGCCAGTACGGCGAATACAGTTGTGTATATAATTTCTTTCATATGAAGTACGACAATTTTTGTCTTGGAACTCATAAATGTCCTCCTCTTATCTTTATTCTAGTCAGGCTCTATATAATGTATGAAAAAAGAGTGGAAAATATGCGTATCTTCCTGTAGAATGGATAGGAGGAAAATAAGAGGTGAGTAGAATGTTTATCATAGCAGGACTTGGAAATCCAGAGGCACGGTATGAAGGAACGAGACATAATGTGGGATTTGATGTCATAGATGTGCTGGCGGACAAATATAATATATCCGTAAATGTAAGAAAGTGCCGTGCTTATATCGGAAAGGGAATAATAGAAGGACAGAAGGCTATCCTTGTAAAGCCCCAGACATATATGAACTTAAGCGGTGAAAGTATTCGGGGGCTTGTTGATTATTTTAAGGCAGACCCAGAAGGGGAGCTTCTTATCATCTATGATGATATCAGCCTGAACCCGGGACAGATACGGGTACGTACAAAGGGAAGCGCAGGAGGCCATAACGGCATTAAAAATATTATTGCTAATCTGGGAACAGATGTATTTGCAAGGATTAAGGTGGGAATCGGGGAAAAGCCGAAGAACTACGATTTGGCTGATTATGTCTTGAGCCGTTTTTCAAAAGGGGAAAGAGAAGCCCTTGATGAGGCATATATTCATGCGGCATCTGCTGCCGGCATGATTATACAAGGTGAGATTCAGGCAGCCATGAATGAATATAACAGAAAAGTAAAGCTTACGGAGGAGTAGGTATGCAGGCTCTGACTGCTCCGCTTAAGGATTTGGCGGAATATGATGATATCGTAAAAAAGAGGAAAGACGGCGCCGGAATGATACGTATTACCGGCTGTGTAAATTCGCAGAAAACACATATGATGTATGCATTAAGCGATGGCTATACCTACAAGGTCATCGTCTGTTCCAGTGAGTCAAAGGCAAAACAGATATATGAGGAGTACCGTTTTTTAGATGCTTCTGCCTGTCTGTATCCTGCAAAGGACCTTTTGTTTTATCAGGCTGATATAAGGAGCAAAGAGCTTATAAAACAGCGCATGGAGGTAGTACAGGCCGTGATGGAAGAAGGCCCTGTTACGGTTATTACAAGCTTTGATGCATTTATGGATTCACTGGTTTCAAGAGAAGGGCTTAAAGAAAGGATGCTGTCTGTATCAGGAGAAGGAACCCTTGATATAACGGCTCTTTCAGAAGAGCTTTCAGGGCTTGGATACGACAGGGAGGTCCAGGTGGAGATGCCGGGACAGTTTGCCGTAAGAGGAGGGATTCTTGATATTTATCCTCTTACAGAGGAGCGTCCGGTCAGGATCGAGCTGTGGGGAGAGGAAGTGGATTCAATAAGGACCTTTGATGTGGAAACGCAGCGCTCCATTGAAAGGCTTGATGAGATTGTAATCTGCCCGGCTACAGAATTTCCAGAGGAAGAAAGAGGGAGAGTGTCCTTTTTGGATTATTTTCCCGCAGAGGAGACGATCATTTTTTTAGATGAGCCTGTGCGCCTTATGGAAAAGGGCGATGGAGTGGCAGAAGAATTTATGGAAGCTCAGAAGCGGCGATTAGAAAGCGGGCATACACTGACTGAAGCAGAATCGAAACTTTATACGACCCAGGAGATTATCAGGAAGCTTAATAACTATACAAGTGCAGGGTTTATGGCTCTTGATATGCAGTGTAAGGGTTTTCATATAAAGGCTTCCTACAGCCTGCAGACAAAAAGTGTCCAGTCCTATAACAGGAGCTTTGAGCTTCTTACCCAGGATTTAAAGCGGTTAAAGCGCAATAAAAATAGAGTGGTTCTCCTTTCGGGCTCACGTACCCGGGCAAAGCGTCTTGCAGATGACTTAAGAGATTATAATTTAAGCAGCTTTTACAGTGATGAGATGGACCGGGAGGTGGCTCCGGGCGAGATCATGACTGCATATGGATATGTGGCAGAGGGGTATGAGTATCCTCTCCTTAAGTTCAGCGTAATTTCTGAAACAGACATTTTTGGAAGGACGAAGAAAAAAAAGAAGCGGAAGGTCTATGAGGGACGGAAAATACAGAGCTTTTCAGAACTAAAGCCCGGTGATTATGTTGTCCATGAAAATCACGGCCTTGGTATTTACCAGGGAATTGAAAAGATTGAAGTGGACAAAGTCTCCAAAGATTATATGAAGATATCCTATGCAAAAGGTGGGAATCTTTATATTCCGGCTACCCAGCTTGATTTGATACAGAAATATGCAAGTTCGGATGCAAAAAGACCGAAGCTTAACAGCCTTGGAAGCCAAGAGTGGACAAAGACTAAGACAAGAGTACGGGGAGCCGTAAGGGAAATAGCAAAGGATCTGGTAGAGCTTTACGCGGCGCGGCAGAATGAGGAAGGGTATGTCTACGGCGAGGATACTGTATGGCAGAGGGAGTTTGAGGAAATGTTTCCCTTTGAGGAGACAGAAGATCAGCTTATTGCCATTGATGCAGTTAAAAGGGATATGCAGAGCAGAAAAATTATGGATAGGCTGATCTGTGGGGATGTAGGCTATGGAAAAACAGAGATTGCCATCCGTGCGGCCTTTAAGGCGGTTCAGGAGAATAAACAGGTAGTGTACCTGGTGCCGACCACTATTCTTGCGCAGCAGCATTATCATACCTTCTTACAGAGGATGAAAGACTTCCCGGTGCGGGTGGATCTGATGTGCAGATTCCGCACATCAGCCCAGCAGAAGAAAACGATTGAAGATTTAAAAAGGGGACTTGTGGATATTGTGATAGGAACCCACCGCGTATTAAGTGATGATGTGAAATTTAAGGATTTGGGACTCCTTGTGATTGATGAGGAGCAGCGGTTTGGTGTACAGCATAAGGAAAAGATAAAGAAGCTTAAGGAAAATGTAGATGTTATGACTCTTACAGCAACGCCGATTCCCCGTACGCTTCATATGAGCCTTATCGGCATACGGGACATGAGCGTGCTTGAGGAGGCGCCGGAGGATCGCCTGCCTATTCAGACTTATGTAATGGAATACAGCGACGAGATGGTAAGAGAAGCTATTGAGCGGGAATGTGCAAGAGGCGGACAGGTGTATTATGTCTATAACCGTGTGGAAGATATTGACGAGATAACATCCAGGGTAAAAAGGCTTGTGCCGGATTCGAATGTGGCCTTTGCCCACGGCCAGATGAGAGAGCGTGAGCTGGAAAAAATTATGTATGATTTTATAAGCGGGGAGATTGACGTGCTTGTATCAACTACAATTATTGAAACCGGGCTTGATATCTCTAATGTAAATACTATTATTATTCATGATTCAGACCGCTTCGGCCTTTCACAGCTCTACCAGCTTAGGGGGCGTGTGGGGCGTTCAGGAAGAATGGCATATGCATTTCTTCTCTACAGGAGGGATAAGCTTTTAAAGGAAGTGGCAGAGAAGCGTCTGGCAGCAATCAGGGAATTTACCGATTTAGGCTCTGGCTTTAAGATTGCTATGAGGGATTTGGAGATACGGGGGGCTGGAAACCTTTTAGGCGCTGAGCAGCATGGCCACATGGAGGCAGTAGGCTATGACCTTTACTGTAAAATGCTGAATGAGGCAGTTAGGCATCTTAAAGGCGAGACAAAGGAGGAAGAGGGCTACAATACGGTGATAGATTTAAATGTGGATGCATATATACCGGATACCTATATTCCTAATGAATATCATAAGCTGGATATCTATAAGCGTATTGCCGCCATTGAGACTGAGGAGGATATGGAGGATATGACTGAGGAGCTTATTGACAGATTCGGTGATTTCCCAAAAAAGGTGGAGATGCTTCTTGAGGTTGCAGGGCTTAAGGCTCTTGCCCATGAAAGCTATGTGACCCAGATTGAGCAGAAAGGGGAAACATACACTTTTACCATGTACGAAAGGGCAAAGGTTATGCCGGAACGGATACCAGGGCTTCTCCTTGAGTTCAGGGACGAACTGTCTTTTAAGGCAGATTTAGAAAATCCGAGTTTTGTATATAAAAAGAAAAGAAAAACTCATAAAAATGAAAATGAAAGTCCTGTAGAAGTTGTAAAAAGAGTGTTAATTGGAATAAAAGGATTGATTGCATGAAAAAAAGAGAGTATACTTAGATAGATTATGAGTGCATAGCGAAGTACTAAGGAGGTTTATACTAAAATTATGAAAAAGCGATTATCAATACTTGCACTGGCAGGAATCATGGCGGTTACCGCGCTTACAGGATGTTCTCTTAAGGGAGACGAGGAGGCCGTTACAGTCGATGATACGGTAATTACAGCAGATGTAGCGAATTTTTACGCAAGATATACACAGGCATGGTATGAGACATACGCTTCCTCTTATCTTGGAGAAGATATATGGAATTCAGAGGCAAGTGAAGGGGAAACTTACGAGGAAAGTGTGAAGGCTTCTGTACGAGAGGAGCTGGAGACCATGGTTCTTTTAGAACAGCATATGGGAGAGTATGACGTGTCTCTGTCTGATGCAGAAAAGAAGGTTATTGAAGAGACGGCAAAGGAATTTGACGAGGACAATTCTCTGGAAGATAAAGAGCTTATATCCGGTGAGACAAAGGCGGTAGAGAGGGTGCTTACACTGATGGCTGTACAGCAGCGGATGAGAGAAGCTATTGAAGCGGGCGCTGACACAGAGGTTTCAGACGAAGAGGCAGCCCAGAAGAGTATGGAATATGTATTTTTTTCCTATACTGCTGCAGATGAATCCGGTGAGACAAAGGCACTTTCAGATGATGAGAAGAAGGAGCTTAAGGACAAGGCAGAGGAGCTTTCTAAGAAGTTAAAGGATGGCGGAGATTTTGCTGCACTTGCAAAGGAAGCAAAGACAGAGGTAAAGACAGCAACTTTTGATGCCAAGACAGAAGCTCCGAACGCGGAGCTTGTGAAGGCGGCCGATGCACTTGAGGAAGGAAAGTCTACAGATGTCATTGAGACGGATAGTGGCTGCTATGTGGCAAAGGTAACAAGCCTTCTGGACCGTGCGGCTACAGATTCAAAAAAGGAATCAATCATATCAGAAAGAAAGACAGAACTCTATAATACCACCTGCGATAAATGGCGTAAGGATGCCAAAATTACAGTACATGAGAATGTGTGGAAAAAGATTTCCTTTAAAGATCTGACTGTTACAATGAAGACAGAAGAGGAAGTACCTTATACTGATGCGGTAAAGACAGATGATCAGGCAGAAGAGGAAGAGACAGAGGACGAAGAGAAATAAAGAAAAATTAACCGGCGGTCTTATTATGAGGACCGCCGGTTTTTAGAATTTTTATGGGAGTATCCTAAAGATTGTGTAAACCTCCAAACTGATGTAAGATAAAATTACTCAGTTTGGAGGTTTATTTTATGGCAAGAAAAAAAGATTCCCCACAAAAAGCAGCCCTTCGGG
>CAJTEW010000028.1 GCA_910575605.1 Lachnospiraceae bacterium | reverse complement strand
TTCTGGTTCGGTGCTGTAGTGTTGAAATCCCTTTTCAGTATATTAGGCGCAATCTTTCCAACTTCTCCCTTGTAGGAACGATATTTTTTAATTCTTACCATGCATTTCAGATGCAGGGTCTTCATCAGTCTCTGAACTGTTTTATGGTTGGCCTGATATCCACGGTTATGCAGTTCCATTGTGATACGGCGATATCCATACCGCCCCTGGTTTTCATGGTAGATAGCCGTGATGTTTTCCTTAACGGCGGCGTATTTATCCGGCTTCTTCATCTGTTTTACATGGTAATAATAGGTGCTCCGCGGCATTTCTGCCAGTTCTAGTAATGCTGCCAGTTTATATTTCTGCCTTAATTCTGTAATGACAGCTACTTTGTCGGTTTCTCTGCTCTTTCCCGCTTTTGAATTAAGGCATTTAATTTTTTTAGGTATTCATTCTCCATGCGAAGGCGTTACACTTCGGCAAGCAGGTCTTCGTTTGTCTCTATGTTTGTTTTTGGTTTCTGTGGACGTTTTTCCCCATTTTTGATGTCCTGCCTCTCTGTTCTTTAAACAGGGCATCCTTCCCTTGCTCATAGTAGATGCGTTCCCATTGGGAAACAGTCCTGAAGGAAGGGATGTTGAAGTGGGCTGCCATCTTTCGGATGGATGCACCTGTATTATGCATATATTCTACAACAGAGACTTTAAATTCGCCAGTATAAGTTCTGTGTGTAGTGCTTAATCCTTCCACGCCATGCTCCTGATAGGCATCCCTCCATTTTTGAATATCACCATAGCTGACATGGTATTCCTGTGCCAGTTTTTTGATTCCAATATCTCCTTTGAGATACCGCTCCACAATTTCCAGCTTGAGTTCTGCAGAATATATTTTTCTTCCAGACATAGAAATAACCCCTTTCATTAGACTTTCATTTTTGTCTAATAAAAGGGGTTCACTTCAAAAACTGTCCACAGTGCAATTTGGACAAACCTCATAAGCAGCGAAAACCCGCTCACCTTACGGCTCGCGGGTTCTCGTCGTTGTTATAGTTATCTAAAGGAATGAGAGTAAAGTGCGGCATCGGTATTACCGATGCGTTACTTTTATGAGGGGGAGATAGTTGATGTCCTGTTCAACTATCTGAGTTAAAGTATAAAGGATAATTATGTCCAAAGTGTGTTTAATATCTTAAACAAAACGAAAATTTCTTAAGGAAACATTAAAATTACAAGTATTTAGAGCTTACGGGGAGAAAGTGCTATATGCGCCACGAACCATCCATAGAACCAGAGATTTTAGTGGCTGCTTCTATGATTTTGGAGCAACAGATATTTCTATTTCATGTGGCTATTTCACCCCATATTTTTTACAAATATCTTTAAGACAACATTTATCACAGTAAGGTTTTGTCCTCGCTGTACATACATCCCGTCCATGATAAACAAGCCGGTGGCAAAAATCACTCCCCTCCTCTGGAGGAATGATTTTCCAGAGCTCCATCTCTACTTTTTTCGGTTCTTTAATATCCTTTACAAGACCAATACGATTACACAGCCTGATACAATGAGTATCCGTAACAATTGCCGGCTTCCCAAAGACATCACCCATAATCAGATTAGCGCTTTTTCTCCCGACGCCCGGAAGCTTAAGCAGGGCATTGAAGTCATCCGGCACATATCCATTATATTCATCCCGAAGTATTTTCATACAGGCGTTTATATCCCTTGCTTTACTTTTCCCAAGACCACAAGGCTTCACAATTGCCTCGATATCTGCCGCATCAGCATCAGCCAGTGCATTAACATCAGGATACTTTGCATAAAGATCTTCCACAACCACGTTTACCCGTGCGTCAGTACACTGGGCGGCAAGTCGGACGCTTACCAGAAGCTTCCATGCTTGATCATAGTCAAGAGTGCATCCAGCATCGGGATATTCTTTCTTTAGTCTTTCAATTACTTCTATTGCCAGTTCTTTTTTTCTCATAGCTTCTCCTTTGTTGGGGACGGGGTATTTTTAAAAATACCCCGTCCCAGATTAAAAATACCCTGTCCCTATTTTAACATTTTTTCAGGAAGAAATATAGCTAAATAATTACTTTTATTTTACTCTGTACCAAAATCCAGTTATATATTATAATACATGATACGGAGACATTACTTTTACGCAAGACGTACAATGTAGTCTCAAAGTAAAGGCAGGGATTGTATATGTATTGTATAGAATTACATTTTCACACTGCGGAATCAAGTCACTGTGGAAGAGTGCCGGCAGAGGAGGGTGTGAGGCAGTATAGGGAAGCAGGATATTCTGGAATAGTGGTGACAGACCATTTCAGCATGAAGGAGCGGGGTGGTCCAAAAGACAGGCAATGGAATAAGGTGTGTGCCCGTTTTCTTAGGGGATACCATGCAGCGAAAGCAGCTGCGGCAGACATGGATTTTTCGGTGTTTCTTGGAATGGAGATTCGATTTCCCTATGATGAGAATGATTTTCTTGTCTATGGTTTTACAGAAGAGTTTTTATTGGAGCACCCATGGATTTATATGAAGGGACTTAAGGAGTTTAAGGAGCTTGCAGACAGAGAAGGGCTCTATATCGTGCAGGCACATCCCTTCCGGCCCAAATGCTTTCTGGCAGATACAGGCTGTATTCACGGGATAGAAGTATATAACGGAAATCCACGGCATAATTCCCACAATGATAAGGCTCTTCGCGCAGCTGAAAAATATAAGCTTGGCAGGACAGTGGGGTCGGACTTTCATCAGCCAGATGATATCGCTTGCAGGCGGGCAGAATTTAAGTGGATGCCGTGGACAGAGAAGGAATTAGCAGAGATGCTTTGGAAAGGAGAGTTTAAAATATGAAGAGATTTATGGACTTTAGAATAGTATGCGTACTGGTTTTGTCTTGTATGCTTATAGCAGGAAGTATGCTTACAGGCTGTGGAGCTAAAAAGGCTGCACAGGATGAGCACAGCAAAGGACAGACATATGAAGAGGAGACGGGAGCAGACAGTGATGCGGATAAGACAGGATCAGGAGGCGGAGGTACGCCTGCAAAGAATGTATTTGGAAGCTTTACTGCTCAAACTTTGGATGGAACGGAAGTTACACAAGATATATTTAAAGAGACAGATCTTACGATGGTAAATATTTGGGGAACTTTCTGCGGGCCATGTATCAGAGAGATGCCGGAGCTTGGGGAAATCAGCCGTGAATATGAAGGGGAAGAATTTCAGATTGTGGGTATGCTTTGTGATGTCTATGAAGCAGGAGATGACACGGCGCTTGAGATTGTGGAATCAACACAGGCGGACTATATTCATATTGTGGCATCGCCGGATTTGGTAAATGGAATCTTAAGACAGGTGCAGGCTGTGCCTACAACCATTTTTGTAGACAGCGATGGAAATCAGGTGGGAGAAGCGTATACTGGTGCAAGAGACAAAGACAGCTGGTTACAAATTATAGAGGAAGTTAAGAGCAAAATGTGATGGATGAGATCCGTTAAAGAAGAATGCTTAAAATAAGAGGTGTGCAGCATGAGTGAGACAAGGATAAGCTGGATACGGAGAGTACTGTTTGTTACGGCAACGGTTTTCCTTTATTTGGGAATTATGAGAGAGGAGCCGTTTACTGTGTTCGTAAAGGCGGTTAATATATGTCTGGAGTGTATTGGAATTGGTTAGTTTGATGAAAGAAAAGGTGCGCCTGTGGGTGCAGATAATTTTTACGGCAGTTACAAATGGATATTTATATGGATTTGCGTCAGGGCGCATTTATACGGGACCCCTTAAGACAGCCTGTGTTCCAGGGCTTAACTGTTATTCCTGTCCGGGGGCTCTTGGGTCCTGTCCCATTGGCTCCTTGCAGGCGGTGCTTGGGAGCAGAGACTACAAATTTTCTTTTTACGTTGTTGGATTTTTATTATTTTTTGGCTCTTTGTTTGGGAGATTTATCTGTGGGTGGCTTTGTCCGTTCGGGCTTGTGCAGGACCTGCTTTACAAGGTGCCGTTTTTCAGGAAACGCAAGAATCTTCCAGGACATAAGGTGCTTGTGTGGTTGAAATACGTGGTGCTGGCAGTATTTGTTGTTCTGCTGCCTCTTTTTGTTACGGATATTATCGGGCAGGGAAGCCCCTGGTTCTGTAAATATATCTGCCCTTCTGGGACACTGGGGGCAGGAATCCCCCTTGCCATTCTTGACGCGTCAATCCGCGGCGCAGTGGGTAAGCTGTTTTCATGGAAGGTCTTTCTGCTGCTGCTGGTAGTTATTTTGTCCCTGTGGGTGTACCGGCCGTTTTGTAAATATATCTGTCCCCTTGGTGCAGTTTATAGTTTTTTTAATCCAGTCTCTTTATACCGTTACAAAGTGAGAAAGAGACTTTGCATAAAGTGTGGGAAATGTAAGGAAGCCTGTAAGATGGATATACCGGTATGGGAGAAGCCGAACAGCCCGGAATGTATCCGGTGCGGGGAATGCCTGCGGGCATGTCCGAAGATGGCGCTTATAAAGCAGAGCCTCCGGGACAGGTACAGATGAATTTGATTAAAGCGGCAGCCGGGCTTTTACAGCCAGGCTGTTTTATTCATCTTGCCCGTATCTGATTGACTTCACTGCTCTTCTGTGATAAACTTTCCCTGAAAAACAGGACACTCATAGTTATTTTTGTAATCATAGAGGAATGAGCAGTTATGGAAAAAATGAAGAAAATACTGGACCGCATATTTATCGACGGCCTAAGTGCAATGGCACAGGGCTTATTTGCAACACTAATTATCGGAACTATTATCCAGCAGGCAGGGACGCTTATAGGTGGTCCTGCCGGTGATATGATATATGTTCTCGGAAAGGTGGCGGCATCTCTTACAGGCGCAGGCATCGGTGCGGCAGTGGCCTGCCGGTTTAAAGAAAGCCCCTTGGTTGTCGTTTCCGCATTGACGGCAGGAATGGCGGGTGGATTTGCAGGTAAGCTTCTGGAGGGAACGGTTCTCGTAGACGGAGCGATTATTTATGCTGGTCCTGGGGAGCCTTTAGGCGCATTTATTGCCGCATACTCTGCCATTTTTTTTGGACATCTTGTATCGGGGAAAACAAAAGTGGATATCCTTGTTACACCCATTGTATCTATCGGAACCGGTTCAGCAGCGGGCCTCATCTTAGGACCGCCTATTTCTGCATTTATGACCTGGCTTGGCTCAATTATTAACTGGGGAACAGAACAGCAGCCGCTTCTTATGGGAATCGTAGTATCCGTATTAATGGGCATGATACTAACCCTTCCCATCAGCTCGGCGGCGCTGGGAATCATATTAAATTTATCTGGCCTTGCGGCCGGCGCGGCGACCATAGGCTGCTGCTGTAACATGGTAGGCTTTGCCGTGGCAAGCTATCGTGAAAATAAAGTGGGCGGCCTTTTAGCGCAGGGCATCGGTACATCTATGCTTCAGGTACCCAATATTGTAAGAAAACCAGTAATCTGGCTTCCAGTTATCCTCTCAAGTGCAGTACTGGGTCCGGTGGGAACTATGGTTTTACATATGACAAGCAATGCAACCGGCTCCGGTATGGGAACCGCCGGACTGGTAGGGCAGATAATGACCTGGCAGACAATGATACAGACAGAAACAGCCGCAGTTGTTTTGCTAAAAATACTTACAATACAGATTGTTCTGCCTGCGGCAGTGACACTTCTTATTTCAGAATTCATGCGAAAGAAAGGCTGGATAAAATTCGGCGACATGAAGCTGGAGCTGTAAGAAGGAATGAAAGTTACAACTCCGTGAACCAAGGAACAGGAGGGAAACTATGACAGATACAGGAAGGATACACCTATATTATGGAGACGGCAAAGGAAAGACTACTGCAGCTATGGGCCTTATTATGCGTGCTGCAGGTTATGGGAGGAAAATACTTGTCTATCAGTTTTTAAAAGATAATAGTTCAGGCGAGAGGGCTGTATTAGAAGCCCTGCCAGCTGTAACCTGCCTTCCGGGTCGTGACAGAGTAAAATTCTTTAGTCAGATGAACAGCGAAGAAAAAGCAGAAGCCGCCCACTACAATAACAAAGCCTTAGACGAAATCGTAAAATTCTGCTCCCCCTTCGATATGCTCCTCTTAGATGAAGCTCTATGCGCTGTAACACTCGGCCTTCTAAACGAAGATAAGCTGTTAAGCTTCCTGGAACATAAACCTGAAAGACAGGAAGTCATTCTAACCGGCCACGAAGCCTCCGACCGAATTATCCAGGCCGCGGACTACGCAACTAAAATGCACAAAATAAAACACCCTTACGATATAGGCATAAAAGCCCGTCCCGGCATAGAATACTAAAAAATCCTTTTGCTAAGCGAATTTTAAATGGATTTGTGAATGTTACTATGAACGGAGTGAAAAGTAACATTTTGCCCATAAATATATTAAATAAATATGAAATCCGGTACAAAACTGCCAAACTATGCTATACTAAATCAGTATAAAAGCTCACTCTTCGGGTAAAAAAGGAGAGATGACATATGCAGAATGCGATCAAAAGCTATGAAGATGTGGATAGCTGGAAAACAATTATGTTTTTATATAATTCAGCATTAAAGGAAGTAGGAACAAAGCTGGAGATTTTAAATGACGAGTTTCAGCATGTACACCAGTATAATCCCATAGAACATATAAAGACGCGTGTAAAGACGGCAGAAAGTATTGTTAAAAAGTTAAAAAAGTATGGATACGAGACATCTATTGAGAACATGGTAAAATATGTAAATGACATTGCAGGTGTCCGGCTTATATGTTCTTTTACATCTGATATTTACCGCCTGGCAGAGATGATTGGCAATCAGAGCGATTTAAAAGTATTAGCCATCAAAGATTATATTAAAAACCCGAAGAAAAGTGGATATAAGAGCTACCACATGCTTGTATCTATCCCCATATTTCTGTCAGACAGTGTTGTAGATACAAAGGTTGAGATTCAGATTCGGACGATTGCAATGGATTTCTGGGCAAGTCTTGAGCACAAGATTTATTATAAGTTTGAAGGAAATGCACCAGGCTACATAAGCAGGGATCTGCAGGAATGTGCAGAGATGGTTTCAACACTTGATGAAAAGATGCTTTCGCTTAATGAGGCCATTCAGACATGCCTGGAACATCAAGGAATGAATTAGAGCTTTATGAAATATTCAAACATAAAAAAAGGGGTTTTTATTGACCGCCCTAACCGTTTCATTGCTCATGTGAGGATTGACGGTTTTATAGAAACAGTACATGTAAAAAATACAGGACGATGCGCTGAGCTTCTAAAAGAAGGAACTGTTGTTTATGTGCAGGACAGTATGAATCCAGGCAGAAAAACAAGATGGGATTTGATTGCTGTAGAGAAGGGACGCCGCATGGTGAATATGGATTCCCAGGTGCCGAATAAGGCCGTGAAAGAATGGCTTGAGGCAGGGAATCTTTTTCGTGATGTCACAATTATACGGCCGGAATATACATATGGAAACTCCAGGATTGATCTATATGTTGAGGCAGAAGGCAGGAGGATTCTCATTGAAGTAAAGGGCGTGACTTTAGAAGAGGACGGAATTGTAAGGTTTCCTGATGCTCCCAGCCAACGGGCCGTCAAGCATGTGACAGAGCTGAGGCAGGCGGCAGAGGATGGCTATGAAGCATATATATTCTTTGTAATACAGATGAAGGGAGTCCGTTATTTTACACCCAATACAGATACACATCCGCAGTTTGCAGAGGCGTTAGAGGAGGCGGCAAAGGCAGGTGTAAAGCTGCTTGCGTACGATTGTGAAGTTACACAAGAAAGTATTGTGGTTTCACAGGAAGTTCCGGTTGTGCTTAATGCTTCGGGGCTTTTAAAGGCACATACAGATATCTTTGCAGATGATATCATAGAATGGTACAGAAAAAACAAAAGACAGCTTCCCTGGCGTGATACAAAGGACGCTTACCGTATCTGGGTATCTGAGATTATGCTGCAGCAGACAAGAGTAGAGGCAGTAAAGCCTTATTATGCCCGGTTTCTTAAGGAGCTTCCAGATGTGAAGGCGCTTGCACAGGCAGAAGAAGATAAACTTTTAAAGCTGTGGGAAGGACTTGGATATTATAACCGGGTAAGAAATATGCAGAAAGCCGCAAGGCAGATTGTAATAGACTATCACGGAGAATTCCCGGATACTTACGAAGAGATTTGCTCCCTTACCGGAATAGGGAGCTATACGGCTGGAGCTATCAGCTCCTTTGCATACAATCTTGCACAGCCGGCAGTGGATGGAAATGTACTCCGTGTGATTACCCGTATTACAGGTGACGACAGGGACATCATGAAGCAGGGCACCAGAAAGAGCATAGAAGAGAGGCTTAAGAAGGTGATTCCAAAACATGCGCCCGGAGACTTCAACCAGGGTCTTATCGAGCTTGGAGCCCTTGTATGTGTGCCAAACGCAGAGCCTGGGTGTGGAAAATGCCCGGCCTTCATGTACTGTGAGGCAAGAAAACAGAACCGGACAGGAGAACTGCCTGTAAGAAAGAAGCCAAAAAAGCGCAGGATAGAAAAGCATACTATTTTAGTTTTTAGAGACCATGACAAAATAGCCATAAGCAAGCGCTCTGGCAGAGGACTTCTTGCAGGCCTTTATGAGCTTCCCGGAGTGGAAGGACATTTGACCCCCGACGAGGTGACAGCTTACTGTAAGGATATAGGCCTTATGCCCATACAAATTCGAAGCCTTGGGGAAGCAAAGCATATTTTCAGCCATGTAGAATGGCATATGACAGGTTATGCAGTTTTGGTAGATGAACTGGAGAAAATAAATAAGAAAGAATATCTTTTTGTGCGGCCCGAAGAGATAAAGGAAACATATCCTATACCGTCAGCTTTTGAAAGTTATATGCAGACAGTAAAGTAAACCTGTCTGTTAGGGACGGGATGATGTAATGGGATAAGTAACTATACAATATGAATGAGCAACAGCAATAATGACCGGCTTAAAGCCGGTCATTATTATCTCTCATATTTTTATACTCAGCCACAGAGCGGTCGAATCCCTCGATGTGGGTATAAAACCACTTAATAACATTTTCCTCAACTTTTTCTACAAAAGCAGCGGACGGTCCTTCTTCCTCCTGAAGCATCTCGTCTAATTCTTTAATTGTCTGCTTAAATCCTTCATGAACAGACTTATGCTTGTCATAATCCGGATAGCCAATTTCCTGCTGAAGCTTTTCTTCAGCGCTGAAATGAAAATCCGTATAATCTGCAAGATAGTCCAAGGTATTAACTGCCGTCACCTTTCCATTATCCGCCTCGCAGCTGTCTAAAAGCTTGTTAATTCTGTCAATCAGCTCCTTGTGCTGGGAATCAATCAATTCATTTCCTGTAACTAAATTTTCACTAAATTCAGCTCTCATAATTTTCCTCCTTTTAAGTTCCTTACATTATTATAAAAAGCCAGAAGCTTTATATACAGCTATATCGGCTGATGGGACAGCCTGGCAGCCTTTTTTGTTTCAGCAGCATAGACAAACGGGTATATGATACACGCCATGGCAAAGGCTGCAATTACATCTGTCACAGAATGCTGCTTTAAAAACATCGTTGACAGGATAATGAGAAATGCCATCATATAAGCAGAGTATCGAATCTTTTTATATCTTTTTAGAGCCCGGCTGTGAGATATGGCAATGACTGCTCCGATGGAATTAAATACATGGATACTAGGCAGCACATTTGTAGGAGTATCAGTCCTATACAACATCCGCACCATATCTGTAAAAATATTATCCCTTGCAAATGTATGGGGGCGTAGATGAAGCCCATTAGGGAATACGGTACATATAATAAGAAACAACGTCATGCCCACACAAAGAAATGCAGCAAGCTGGTAAAAGCCCTTCTTATCTGTAAAGAAAAAGTATCCTGCTACGACTGCAATAAATGCAAACCATAAAAGATAAGGAACAATGAAATATTCAACAAAAGGAATATGATCATCCAGTGGTGAATGAATAATAAAATGGCGTACACCCGGACGCCTTTCCAGATACATAAACCAGGGCATATAAATAAATGCATATAAAAGAACCCATGCATGGCCATACTTATGAATAATCTGTTTTAACTTATCTTTTTTATTCATGAAAACTCCTTTTTAAAAATATATGTTTCAAGTTCAACACGAATTATAACATGAAAAAAGAAAATCAACAAGGAGCTTCATCATTTGTTCATAAACAGTTAATAAAATTCATGAGTTTTTTCAAAAATCTGCATATTATAGTTTTTTATTCCTTCTTCTAAGGATGCCTTGTCCTTAAGTGTCCATACAGCAAAGGGCGTATTATAAAATTTTCGCACCACACTAGTATTAAGGGTGGGAAGGTCCGCAAGTTTGTAAGAAATAAAGTCCGGACGTCCCCAGAAATTAAGCAGCAGATGCTTTGAGAGAAAACGGAAAACCCAGTGGGGCTTCCTGTCGCTTTTTGTAAGATTGGACGCTAACTGCCCCCGGAGTACATGGGGAGCATTTTTAAAAAACCATCGTAAGCCTAATGTATTAAAGGACTGTACAAGATAAGGGCCGTGATAATTATTCAAAAGGCGGCAGGTTTGTTCACACAGCTCCATGGAACGTCCCGGAAGCTTCAGCTCAATAAGAAGAGGCACTTGTCCGTTTACAAGCTTTAAGACCTCTTTTAAAGTGGGAATATGCTCCTTAGTTCCAAGAAGAAAGCATGTTTTCAATTCAGCAGCTGTCATTTTTTCGGGTCGGCTGCCAATACCGCATACCCGTTTTAGACTATCATCATGGAAGACTACAACCTGATGGTCCCGCGTAAGATGGACATCCAGCTCGATTCCGTATCCTTTTTTTAGTGCAGCAGAAAAGGCAGGAATAGAGTTTTCCGGGATGCCCTTTTTCATGCAGTGGAGGCCCCTGTGGGCAAACATTGTACCGTTATAGGCGCGCATCTGGTCTCTGCGGGAGCTTTCAGGATATAGGCAGAACAGATACAGCCCGATAAAAAGAATAAAAACAATTATACATACATTTAACATAGTATGCCTCCTAGTTCATATAAAATGATTATGAGCGGATAAACTTAAGCCTTTCAGCCTCCAGGGAAAAGGAGACTTTGGAGCTTCGCGCGGCAGGCTCTCCGTCAGTATGTACAGGAAGAACAGTTTCACTTTTGACCTGTACCTTTTGGCAGGTGAAGGTGTGTACTCCTTTAAAATGTGTATGCCACCCTTTATATGCCGTAGGCAGCAAAAGAAGTGCCTTAAGCTTAGGCATATCGGCAATTATGATAATATCAAGAAGATTGTCCCCGGGGTCTGCCTTGGGGCAGAACTTAAAGCCACCGCCTTCATAGCGCTGGTTCATGGCTGTCACAAAAAAGACTTTTTCAAAATATTTCCTCTTCCCGTCCAAAATAAGAGTCATACGGCGGGGCTTTAAAGACATAAGGAGGTAAAGAGCAACACCAGTATAGGAGAGCTTTCCAAGCTTCATTTTGTTTAGACGTTTCTTAATCCCTGTAGGAGTATTGTGGAAGCAGACATCAGCATCAAAGCCAAAGCCTGAGCTTACAGCAAATCTTCTGATATGCTCCCCGTATGTCACACGTCCAATATTAATATATGTATACTCTGACGGAGATAGTATCTGCTTCAGCATAGTTTCAGGTTCTTTTGATAAATTCATGGATCTTGCAAAATCATTGCTGGAACCAATAGGAATATATCCGAGCGTAACTTTAGAAAAATCCTGTATGCCGTTTACCACTTCGTTAATTGTTCCATCTCCGCCGAGGGCAATAAGAGTGATTTTTTCTGGCCCCTCAGTCAGCCTTCGGGCAAACTCTGTGGCATGATTGGGATAACGGGTTATATATGCCTCATATTTTAGATTTTGTTTCTTTAAAAAGACCTCCAGCTTTTCCCAGACCTTAAGTCCCAGCCCAGTCCGGGCGTGGGGATTGACGATAAATGCGTACATAAGTGCCTCCTATATAGAAGTTATCTATAAATGATGAAAGTATATTAAAATTAATGATTGGATTTTCATGCAATATAGAGTTACAATAAAGCTACAAGATATTATTGTTTGGCAGTTTCACTGCCATATTCCCTTCTATAAAAATCCTTTAAGACCGCTTGCTTGAAGGATTTTTTTAATTATATTTTAAAAATGTGTTAAAGTGCGTTCGACTTTTTCCATAGTCAGAGGACGCCGTTGAGATAGGCTTCTAAAGAACGTTTCATATTTCCCTCAAAATCGGTATTTCCATTTTTCAGGCACCATTCAAAAACATTTCCTATTACTATAATACGAATATCAGTAGTAATGTCCTCAAGGTCCAGAGAAGGGGACAGTATTTTTTCCCGAATACATTTCTTTAGATAATTATGTACGGTCACAATAGGATACGGTCTTTCAGTGCGGATGAGAGGATTTAAAGACTGGTTTTTCGGGGTATAATAATTAGCCATAAATTCTACCCCTAGCTCTTTACAATAATGCACATAATTCAGGTACACATAAATAATCGCATCCTTTGCTTCCTGTACATTTTCCGGCAGCTCTAAAAGGTCTGGGTTAATGCCTGGCTGCTCTTCAATATAGTAGGAGAGGAGGTCGTCCTTTGTCTTAAAATGGTGATAGAAGCTTCCATTGGAAACCTTTGCCTCCTCGCATATATTTTTTATTGACAAGCCTTCATATCCTTTTTTCTTCAGGATATTCTTGGCGGCGCGGAATATCTTTGCCTTGGTTTCCTGTGATTTCTGCTGCTGTTTTGATAATTCGCTCATATTGATAAAACCTTTCCAAGCCTTGATAAGATATTTCTATTATAGCACAGTACAGTGTATTTTACAAGAAAACAGAGTGAGCTCTATATCCGTGTAACCGTTGCACACAGTATAAAATTCGGGTATAATGTTTGACGGATACAACAAAGTATTATGAGAGAAGAAAGGGTTACACATGGACATTAATCAGAAGCTTACAGAGGAATTGAATGTAAAAAGGTGGCAGGTGGATGCTGCAGTGAAACTGATAGATGAGGGAAATACGATTCCCTTTATCGCCAGATACCGGAAGGAGGCAACCGGAACGCTGGATGATGAGCAGCTTAGAAAGCTGCATGAAAGACTTACATATCTTAGAAATCTGGAGGAGAAGAAGGAGCAGGTTCTTGGAAGCATTACGGAGCAGGGCAAGCTTACAGAGGAACTAAAAGCCCAGATTCTGGCTGCGGAAACGCTTGTTATTGTGGAAGATTTATACCGGCCCTATCGTCCGAAGCGCAGAACAAGAGCTACCATTGCAAAGGAGAAGGGATTGGAGCCTTTGGCGGCACTTATTACCCTCCAGAAGGCGGAGCGCCCCTTAGAGGAGCTGGCAGCGGAATATGTAGATGAAGAAAAAGAGGTACATACTCCGCAGGAGGCTGTTGCAGGGGCAAAGGATATTATTGCAGAGAGTATTTCTGATGAGGCGGACTACCGCATGTGGATACGGAAGCTTACCATGCAGAAGGGACGAGTAGTTTCTGCAGCAAAGGATGAAAAGGCGGAGTCCGTGTATGAGATGTATTATGATTTCGAGGAACCGGTAAGCCGCCTTGCAGGACACCGCACCCTGGCATTAAACCGAGGAGAGAAGGAGAAGATACTGACTGTCAAGATTGAGGCGCCGGAGGAGGATATTTTAAGATATCTGGAGAAGAAAACGATTCATACAGACAATCCCTATACGACGCCAGTTCTTAAGGAGACAGTGGAGGACAGCTATAAAAGGCTGATTGCCCCGGCTATTGAGAGGGAGATAAGAAATGATTTGACGGAGAAGGCGGAGGATGGAGCTATCGGTGTATTCGGGAAAAACTTAGAGCAGCTTCTTATGCAGCCGCCAATTGTAGGACAGACAGTGCTTGGGTGGGACCCTGCATTTCGTACTGGCTGCAAACTAGCAGTTGTGGACCCCACAGGAAAGGTTATCGGGACAACAGTTATCTACCCGACGGCGCCTACGACTCCCCAGAAGATTCAGGCATCCAAGGATTTGTTAAAGAAGATTATTAAAAAATATAATATTACCCTTATTTCCGTAGGAAACGGAACGGCATCAAGGGAATCCGAGATGTTTATTGTGGAGTTGTTAAAGGAGATTCCGGAAAAGGTGCAGTATGTAATCGTAAACGAAGCAGGGGCCTCCGTGTATTCCGCAAGTAAGCTTGCTAGTGAGGAGTTTCCGAAATTTGATGTAGGACAAAGAAGCGCAACATCCATTGCAAGGAGGCTTCAGGACCCTCTTGCAGAGCTTGTAAAGATTGACCCGAAATCCATTGGAGTAGGGCAGTATCAGCATGATATGAACCAGAAAAAGTTAAGCGAGGCACTTTCTGGCGTTGTGGAGGACTGCGTAAATAAAGTAGGAGTAGACCTAAACACAGCGTCAGCGCCTCTTCTTTCCTACATTTCCGGTATATCTTCGGTGATTGCGAAAAATATTGTGGCCTATAGGGAGGAAAACGGCAGATTTGTAAACAGAAGGCAGCTTCTTAAGGTGGCAAAGCTGGGACCCAAGGCGTATGAGCAGTGCGCAGGCTTTATGAGGATTTCAGAGGGGGAAAATCCCTTAGACGGGACAAGTGTGCACCCGGAGTCTTATGAGGCAGCGGAGAAGCTTCTTGACAGGCAGGGTTTTTCTGCGGCGGATATAAGCAGAGGTAAGCTTATAGGACTTTCACTTACCATTAAGGATTACAAGAAGCTTTCAGAGGAGCTTGGAATAGGTGAGATTACCTTAAGAGATATTGTAAAGGAGCTTGAAAAACCGGCCCGTGACCCACGTGATGAGATGCCCAAGCCTATTCTTCGTACAGATGTATTGGAGATGAAGGATCTGACAGAAGGAATGATACTCAAAGGAACAGTCCGAAATGTTATTGACTTTGGTGTGTTTGTGGATATCGGGGTACATCAGGACGGACTTGTACATATTTCCCAGATTACGGATAAAAAGTTTATCAAGCATCCGTTGGAGGCAGTGAGTGTGGGGGATATCGTGGATGTGAAGGTTATGAGTGTGGACTTGAAGAAGAAACGAATTCAGCTTACCATGAAGGGAATCTCATAGAAAGGTAAAAGTATTTAATTTTAATGAGACTTTCCTTGTATCCGGCTGAAGGCATACCATGCATAAGAACTGCCGAAGGAACATGCTGGTTACAGCCTTTTCCTATACTGTGAGGGCGTCATTCCAAAACGCTCCTGAAATATTTTATAAAAATAACCTTTATTATGATAGCCGACAGCTTCTGTAATATCTTCTATAGTCATAGAAGTTACCCGCAGGAGCTGTTCGGCTTTTTCGAGCCGGAATTTCTGCACATAGGCAGAATAAGTCATTCCGGTTTTATTCTTTATAAGCCGGTTAAAATAATCCTCCTGAAAATGAAAGGTGTCGGAAAGTTCCTGAATGGTTATAGTGGTAAAATTCTGCCGGATATATTCGGACACCTCTTCAAAAAGGAGCCAGTTCATAGTTTTTCTTTGCTCTTTTGAAAGGGAAAATTCGTATTTTGTACCAAGTATGTGAAAAATGCGCATGAGAAGCCCTTTACAGATATACCGTGAGCCGACGATTCTGTCACGAAGCTCTGTAAGCAGCATAGAGAGGCAGTCCTCAATTTCTGTTCCGGTATCAGCTGTAGGGCGGAAATGGAGGTATTGCTGCAGATCCTTCTGTTTTAGAAGGGCAGGCTTTAAAAACAGGATGATTTTCTGAGCAGTAACATTGCCATCCATGATTTCTGTAAACATATCATTGGCAATTCCAAGGAACAGGATAGTCGCGGATGTGCCGAGAAGATAGTCCTGATGAAGGCAGTTTTTGTCGATCAGGCAGAGGTCGCCCTGATGGAAGGTGATATCTCTTCCAAGTATTTTCTGCCGGAATTCACCGGATACGACATAGCCTAGTTCGATATAGTCATGTGTATGGAGCTGAGTCTTTTCTCCTATGGAGTATTCGTAGTGGTAGCAGAAAGGCTCCGGGGAGGGACACATAGAAGCGTAAAGATTTCTCCCTGCATCAATATTCCAGCAGAGGGCGAAGAGGCGCTCCTGTTTTAAGAGGGGATAAGTTTTTACATCCTGCACGGATTTGGAATATTCGGGACAGACAAGTCTGGGGCCGAGATGATGGTTTTTGGGAAGTACGTTTTTGCTGGGGTCAGTGATATCTTCGCATAGAGTGAGCAGGGTCATAATGAAGTTGTATCCTTTCAGTATTTCTGGAATTTATAACTATATTGTATGTCTATTGGGAGGAGGAAGTCAAGTAGGGATACCGGGAAGAGATGGATCGGATTAAGTAACTTTCGATAAATAGAAGCAGAGTTAAGAGATTGAAGAAAATATATGTGTTTTCTATAATTAAAATTATGATAAATTATTATTCACACAGACCTGTGCATTTACTGCACAGACCGAAAAAAATGATTTGAGAATGCCAAGAATTCTAGAGCTGAAGACAGTTTTCAATGGATTTTTTGCATTTCCAGAAAAGAAAAGGAGAGATATGAATATGTTAAAGATGAAAGAGTATGAGTTTTGGTTTTGTACAGGTTCGCAGGATTTGTATGGAGATGAGTGTCTTGCCCATGTTGCAGAGCATTCAAAGATAATTGTGGAAGAGCTTAATAATTCCGGCAGCCTTCCCTATAAGATTGTGTGGAAACCGACCCTTATTACAAATGAGCTGATTCGTAAGACCTTTAATGAGGCGAATACAGATGAAAACTGTGCAGGCATTATCACATGGATGCATACGTTTTCGCCTTCAAAATCCTGGATTCTGGGGCTTCAGGAGTATAGAAAGCCGCTTCTGCATCTGCATACCCAGTTTAACAGAGAGATTCCCTACGATACAATTGATATGGACTTTATGAATGAGAACCAGGCAGCTCACGGAGACAGGGAGTACGGCCATATTTTTACCCGTCTTGGCATGGAGCGTAAAGTCGTTATGGGATACTGGGCGGACGAGGCCATTCAGAAGAAAATCGGTTCCTGGATGCGTACGGCCGTAGGTGTAATTGAGAGCAGCCATGTGCGTGTTATGCGTGTCGCTGACAATATGAGAAATGTTGCAGTTACCGAGGGCGACAAGGTAGAGGCACAGATTAAGTTCGGCTGGGAGGTTGATGCATATCCGATTGCAGAAATTACAGAGGCAGTAGACGCAGTGTCAAAGGCAGATATTGACGCTTTGGTTGAGGAGTATTATGATAAATATGAGATCCTTTTAGAAGGAAGAGACGAAAAGGAGTTCCGTGAGCATGTAGCAGTTCAGGCAGGTATTGAGATTGGCTTTGAGCGTTTCTTGGAGGAAAAGAATTATCAGGCAATCGTGACACATTTCGGTGACCTGGGCGGTCTTAAGCAGCTTCCGGGACTTGCGATTCAAAGACTGATGGAAAAAGGATATGGATTCGGCGCAGAGGGCGACTGGAAAACAGCGGCAATGGTACGTATTATGAAGATTATGACACAGGGCATGAAGGATGCAAAGGGAACCTCATTTATGGAGGATTATACCTATAATCTGGTTCCAGGAAAAGAAGGAATCCTTCAGGCGCATATGCTTGAGGTATGCCCGACTATCGCGGATGGAAAAATCAGCATCAAGGAGCAGCCCCTTTCCATGGGAGACAGAGAGGATCCGGCAAGACTTGTATTTACCTCCAAAACAGGCCCGGCTGTTGCTACATCCCTGATTGATTTAGGAGACAGATTCCGTCTGATTATCAATGACGTAGACTGTAAGAAGGTGGAAAAGCCTATGCCCAAGCTTCCGGTTGCAACTGCATTCTGGACTCCTAAGCCGAACCTTCAGACAGGAGCAGAGGCGTGGATACTGGCAGGTGGAGCGCATCACACAGCATTCTCTTATGACCTTACTTCTGAACAGATGGGCGACTGGGCAGCATGTATGGGAATCGAGGCTGTTTATATCGATAAAGACACAACCATCCGTCAGTTTAAGAATGAGCTTCTCTGGAACAGCGTAGCATTTCGTAAATAAAACAGGCAGGAGGAAAAGCAGATGAGTAATATCAAAGAAACAATTGAGAACGGAAAAGCGGTTCTGGGTCTTGAATTCGGCTCCACAAGAATTAAGGCCGTGCTGGTGGATGAGACACATACGCCCATTGCCTCGGGCGATCATGAGTGGGAAAACCGTCTGGAAAATGGAATCTGGACCTATTCTCTTGATGATATCTGGAGCGGGCTTAGAGACAGCTATAAAAAGCTGGCGGCAGATGTGGAGGCAAAATACGGTACAAAGCTTAGAAAAATCGGTGCTATTGGATTCAGTGCAATGATGCATGGCTACATGGCATTTGACAAGGAAGGAAAGCTTCTTGTGCCCTTCCGTACATGGAGAAACGGAATTACAGGACAGGCGGCAGAGGCTCTTACAGAGCTGTTTCAGTACAATATTCCTCAGAGATGGAGTATTGCCCATCTGTACCAGGCTGTCTTAAATAAGGAGAAGCATGTAAAGGATGTGGCTTTCTTTACAACACTGGCAGGATATATTCACTGGCAGCTTACCGGACAGAAGGTGCTGGGTGTGGGCGATGCCTCAGGCATGTTCCCGATTGACCTTACGGCTAAGGATTTTGATGACGGTATGGTGGAAAAATTTGACTCTCTTGTGGCAGACAAAGGATTTTCATGGAAATTAAAGGAGATTCTTCCAAAGGTTCTCGTGGCAGGAGAGGACGCAGGAATACTTACCGAAGAAGGCGCACGTCTTCTTGACGAGAGCGGCACTTTGGAAGCCGGAATTCCTATATGTCCTCCAGAGGGTGATGCAGGAACCGGCATGGCAGCCACAAACAGTGTGAGAAAACGTACCGGAAATGTATCTGCCGGGACCTCTGTATTTGCCATGATTGTACTTGAGCGGGAGCTTAAGAAAGTATACCCTGAGATTGATCTGGTAACAACGCCGGACGGAAGTCTTGTGGGTATGGTACATGCAAATAACTGTACCTCTGATTTAAATGCATGGGTCGGCCTGTTCCGTGAATTTGCAGAAATTTTTGGCATTGAGGTGGATATGAATAAACTGTTTGGTACCTTATATAATAAGGCGCTAGAGGGAGACGCAGACTGCGGCGGCCTGTTATCCTATGGATATCTGTCAGGGGAAAACATTACGGGAGTGGAGGAAGGAAGACCGCTCTTCGTACGTTCGCCAGAGAGCAGATTTAATCTTGCCAACTTTATGAGGGTGCACCTTTTTACGGCACTTGGTGCTTTGAAGGTGGGAATGGATATTCTATTGAAGGAAGAAAATGTGGAAATAGATGAAATTTTAGGACACGGCGGACTTTTTAAGACAAGGGATGTCGGGCAGGGAATCCTTGCATCAGCCATTGACACGCCGGTTTCTGTCATGGAGACAGCCGGAGAAGGCGGTCCGTGGGGTATGGCTCTTCTTGCTTCTTATATGCTAAATAAGGAGGAGGGAGAGACGTTGACAGATTACCTGTCAGATAAAGTTTTTGCAGGAAATAAAGGAACAAAGATGGAGCCTAAGAAGGAAGATGTGGAAGGCTTCGAAGTATTTGCCCGCAGGTATGTAAAGGGTGTTGCCATTGAGAAGGCGGCACTTAAGAATCTGATCTAGGAGGTTTAAGAATGCTTGAGCAGTTAAAGAAGGAAGTATATGAGGCAAATATGCTGCTTCCCAAATATAATCTTGTAACATTTACATGGGGAAATGTAAGCGGTATTGACAGAGAAAAGGAGCTGTTTGTCATTAAGCCCAGCGGTGTTGATTATGATAAGCTCATGCCAGAGGACATGGTAGTCATGGACCTTGACGGTAATAAGGTGGAGGGATCTTTGAACCCGTCCTCTGATACTGAAACCCATGTAGTGCTTTACAACCGTTTTCCTAGTATAGGCGGAGTGGTACATACCCATTCCCCGTGGGCAACCAGCTGGGCCCAGGCAGGAAGGGGAATTCCATGCTACGGAACAACACATGCGGATTATCTATACGGCGAAGTACCCTGTGTGAGAAATCTTACAAAGGAAGAGATAGAGGAAGCATATGAGAAGAATACCGGTGTACTGATCGCAGATGAATTTGAGATCCGTGAGCTTGATTATACAGCAACTCCAGCAGTACTCTGCAAAAACCACGGGCCTTTTACATGGGGGAAGGATGCTCATGAGGCAGTGCATAATGCGGTTGTTCTGGAGGAAGTAGCAAAGATGGCGGCACAGTGCGAGTGGATTAACCCGGATAATAAGCCGGCGCCGAAGGCGCTTCAGGATAAGCATTATTACAGGAAGCACGGGGCGAATGCTTATTATGGGCAGCCGGGGAAATAATTTGACTCTTTGCGGCAGGCACATTATGCCTGCCGTTTTTGTGCAATCTCCCTGATATCCGGCACTGCAAACAAAACCGGATACAGTACAAAGGCAATAATCAGGCCGCTGACTCCCTGAATCAGATTAGCTGGAATACTGGCTGCGGCAGAGGAAGCCCCATAAAGAGGAATTTCACACAAGAAATACCCTCCTATAACAAAAATAATATCAGCAATTCCGCCGAGTAAGACAGCAATGTACCGGCTTTTTGAAGTTTTTCCAACTCTCTGGTAGATTATTCCAGCAGTAAATGCAACAATACCCTTGACAGCAAATGTAACCGGGACATAGATAAAATATCCGCCTAAAAGATCAGCCATGGCAGAGCCGGTTCCAGCTGCTAGAAATCCCCATGCCGGTCCCAATATAACACCAGACAGAATAACAACGGCATCTCCCGGGTGTACATACCCGCCTGTACCTGGTGTGGGGATGCGTATAGACATGGTTGCGACACATGCAAGTGCGGCAAATAGAGCTGTCATGATAAATTTTTTTAGGTTAGAATTGATGCTCATAGTAGTCTCCATTCCGCCGCCAAACCGGCGGCACAAATAATAATGAAAGGCTTCTTTATACCACTTGAAAGGAGCCTTTGACCATGAAAGTTGTTTACTAAAGCTTTTACGCTGCTACAATCATTAAAACCACTTCCAGGCCCTTCTGTCTGTATACTCTACACCATAACTGGATTGATATAAAGAGCCAGTAATTATAAAATTGACCAGTACAGTTTTGGGGACGGAGTAAAATTAAAAAGTGCCTGTCCCCACCTTGGCTGGGGACAGGCACTTTTTAATTTTACTCCGTCCCCGATTAGTCATCGAGGGCCGGTACGTCTTCTTCGAAGGACTCCTCACCTAGTTCATTAATTGTTGTCTTTCCAGCTTTTCCGTACTGGTAAAGCTGCTCTAAAAACCCTATAGCAGCCCGTATTTTTGTGCGGAGCAGATAGCCGCCGGACTGGGTTGCTTCTACAAGGGAGTCAAGGGAAAGGTTCGGCGTCCATTTATATGCTTTTCCATGGAAATCCTGTATCTTGTATAATATTTCATTAATTTCATTTTTTGTTAAAGGCAGAAGCTGAGGAGCCTTTGTCAGGAGGTCTAAAACAGTGCAGGCCGGCTCCTGCTCCTGCGGGTAGACAGCCTCAAGATTTTCGTATTCATGTTTTCCTTCAATAACATCTTCTATATAGGATGCGCTGAGGGCGAAAATACTGAATGTGGCTTCTGGGCATCTGTCAGGCAGGAGGAAACGCGCCATGCTGCGGTAGGCGTTAAGGCGTGCCTTTTTGCCTAATCTTCCCATAAGCTCTGCCTCGTCAATTAAAATGACCCATCCGTGATAGCCCATCTGGGTAAATAAGTGGCTCATAAAGGAGAAATAGTCACCGCAGTGCTTTGTCTTTGTAAAGTTTACATTATATTTTACCGGATGGTTAAAAATACGCCGGTAAATCTTTTTGAGAGGTGCATTTGCAATAAAATCACCTTCCAAATCTGCCTGCAGGAGGAACTTTTCATCTGAGTCCTCTGTATTGAGGTAGGAACGGAACAGGTAGTAGAGCTTATCTGTTTCTAACTGCTTTGCCGAGTAGAGAAGCATTTCGTTTGCAGCAGGGCTGCCTGCAGATATTTTTTCCAGTTCGTGCATAAATCCTGGCTGGCGGCGTTTGGGAAGGTAGGTGTTCTGCATAATCTTCTGGTAGACAAGGTAAAGCTTGTCCATAGGTGTCTCTTTGCTTAGAGAAAGATAGGAAACTACCATGTTGTTGGAATGGGCAAGATTAAAAACGGTATTTAGAAGGTGTGTTTTTCCTTCTCCATATTTTCCAGTGATAATCATTCCGTTTGATTTTCCCTGCTCACAGACCATATCCAGCCTGTCACAAATTTCCTTCATAATCTTTGGGCGTGCTTCAGAGAAATACTGTCCTACTGCCCGGGACGGAATACCCGAGCGCAGCGCTTCAATTATATGTCTGGCTTCAATATCATACATCACTGTCCACCTCCTGCATAGCAATCTGAATGAGCTTAGGAACACCTATAGCTCCAGCGCGGGCCTGGGCAGCAACTGCCGCTGCCGCCTCCAAATCGAGAGGATTTTTGGAAATACATTTAGAGAGATTTGCAAGATTTTGGGAGATAGCCATGATGATCTCCGGGGAATATTCCTGGGCAGCAAACCTGTCTAAGTCAACCATGTCAGTAAACCGATTGAAGCGTTCGCCTATAATTTCGTTCTGTATCCGCATCCAAAGCGCCTGATAGGACTTAACGCCGGTATTTTCATTATCAGTCAGTTCACGGTCAAAGGCATACACAAACATAATATTTTTCATACTGTCTATGTCATCAATGAGCTGGCGGATATTTTCGTATGTGTCATCCCGTTTCATTTTTGTATAATGCAAAGGCTCAAGGCTTGACCAGCTTATGAGAATCTCCAGGTTATCAATGGTAATAAATAATCCTGAATATCCCCCCATACGAATGACCTCCGCAAGAGAACGAAGCATATGCCTTGCATTATATTTTGTAATACGGCTTGGGAAAAAGCCAAGTGCCCGAAGCTGTGAAAGCTTAACAGTACGATCGCCCTTGAGCCACAAAAGAAGGAGCTCCCGGTTCTGTTCCTCTAAAACTGGGTAACCGAGAATACTTCCCGTCAGCATGCTTAAGGCAAGGGCAAAGTTATTGTCAAGTAAGGGATTGTCCAGAAAAATCTGGCGAAGCTGCGAACGGATTTCCCGTTTGGTCAGTGCATCTCCAAAATTATTTTGTGAAAGATAGTCAATAAATTTCATTCCCTGGGGAATATCTCGATAATTGAATCCCATTTCCTGTATCAGATGGCGGCTTACAGCCTCCAGACATTCCATAATATTGCACTGTCGAAAGATTTCTACATAGATTTCCTTAAAATCATGCATCCATATATTTTTTGCGGAAAATTGGACGACCTTATAGTTCTCATTTTTGGCAGCAAAAGCCATGAGGCAAAGAAAATGGGATTTTCCGCTTCCAGTGCGCCCTGTGACAAACTTAATTTTGCTGCCGCCATTCTTTATATACTCCTGAAGATATTTTTCCTTCCAGAAATCGGCAAGAAACTCAATCCCGCAGGTGAGCTGTTCTGCAGAAAGAACGGGGAAGGATATAGATGATTCAGAAGCTCCATAATAATCGGACATTTTTAATCCTCCTGCCTGTCAAAGAAGCAAATCATGGAAAGAAACTGCTCGTTGCCATTATTGTCAAGAATACGGAAAGATTTTTTGCTGTTGTTTTTACTTGGGCCGAACTGGAACCGTCTTCCGTTTTTCGTTTCCTCTATGCCAGAGTTATAAAGTCTTGCAAGGTCATAGGCAAAGTTCTGCTGGTCATAATCTCTTCTGAAGCGGCTCATGGGAGCGAGGAATTTGTACAGATTTGAAAGATAGATATCTGCGCCGGGGTGTTTTTTAACTTGAGGGCTGCTATGTCATAAGCCTCTGCAAGCTCACCTAAGAAGGCCTGAGCGTTGAAGGAAGCCTTATTAAGCTTTTCCTGTCCGGCTTTAATGATTCCCGCAAGACTCCTAGGACGCATACACTGTATTTTTTTCTGTCCATATAGACATCCTGATTTTCAGCATCTAACTTAATCTTATAGGGAAACATCTCATATACAGGGAAGTGTCCTTGTACATCTATACATTTTTCCTCACACGCGGCAAGCATCTGCTCTGCAAAATCGCCGCTTTTTTCTCTGGGGCTTTCAGCTACTCTGCCGGGAGGACAGGCACGGCAGTACCTGGAATCCGTCCTTGGCAGAAGGATTTACACCTATGGAATGAAGGAAGCAGTGGAGCAGGGTTCTGTGTGTGAATATGATATTTACCATATTGAGCTGAAGCTTTTAAAAGAAGAGAGAGAAGGCTATGAAGAGCTGACAGACAGGATGAATATTTTATACAAAGCTCTTACAGCGAAATATCCGTCTTTAAAGCAGATGGGAAATAAAGAACGCTTCGAGATGCTGCGTCAGATTGCTTCCGGGAAGGATAAGAAAACGGCAAAGACAGCCCTTGGATATATGCAGCTTACATTTAGGAGAAAAAACCTGGTCTGTGAAGCAGGAGAACGTATCTATTGTGCACGCAGCCTTATTGCGTGCCTTAACAAGAGTGAAAAAATACTCATTTTTGGAGAACGCATCCGTCAGGCAGAGGAGCTTTATGAAATTTTACAGAGAGAGTACCCTGAACGGGTAGGACGGTATCATTCTCAGATGGGACAGCAGGCAAATAAAAATATAGTAGAACGTTTCCGGGCAGGTGACATCAGAATTCTGATTACCTGCAGAGCACTGGACGAAGGGATGGATGTCCCAGATGTTTCGGTAGGAATTATTCTGTCTGGTACATCCTTAAAGAGACAGCGTATCCAGCGTATGGGGCGTATTATAAGGAAGGGTAAAGACCGGGCTTCCCTTTATTATCTCCATATGGTGGAGACAGCAGAGGATGTCTGCTTTCTTCCTAATGTAGAAAAAGGAAGTATTTTTGAGCCGAAATATCATTCCTGTGTTCCAGGCTTTGAGAATCCTGAATATGATGTCAGGGCAAAGGCTCTGCTGGAACAGATGAAAAAGGACGGAGCTGACAGCCCCAAAATCAAGGAAGCTCTTCGGTGTCTTGCACTTGGCAGGGTACGTGCTGACTGGAAACAGGATCCTTTAGAGATTGCTAGGAAAATCGGGGAAGTCAGATATACAGAAGACAAAAATTATTGGATATGCATGAAGAAACTAACTATAAACAACAAAGACAATAAGGAGCCTTAAATATGAGCAGAGGAAGCAGATTTCTCATGTACGTAACTAAAGAACTAAAAGACAGAATCCGAAAGCTTAGCGGGACGATTCAGAATGTTCAGAAGGATATTGAGAGTATGAACGAATACTACTGGCAGAACTATACCGAGATGGACCAGTATGGTTATGAAAACTATGACAACCAGCAGGCGCTTCTTTCTCAGGTAAATGCCAACCAGGACAACAAACAGATGCTTAAGCGTTATAAGAAGCTTCTAGACTCTCCGTTTTTTGGAAGTGTGGAATTTCTTTATGACGGGGAGGAAGAGCCGGAGAATTTCTATATCGGAATCGGGAACTTTGCAAAGGAACGTGGAAGTGTGCCTTTAATCTACGACTGGCGTGCGCCAGTCAGCGGGCTTTTCTATGATTTCGACAAGGGGAGGGCCTTTTATGAGGCACCGGCAGGAATACTGGAGGGTGAAATTCTGTCAAAATGGCAGTATAAAATTCGGGGCGGATGCATGCTTTATGAATTTGAAAGCGATGTGAAAATTGATGATGATATTTTGAAGGAAGAGCTTGGGACAAACAGTGATACACAGCTTAAAAGTATTGTCCGTACTATCCAGAGGGAGCAGAATTCGATTATCCGAAATACGAAAGACAGGATTCTAGTAATACAGGGGGTGGCAGGAAGCGGGAAGACTTCGGTGGCACTTCATCGGATTGCATATCTTCTTTATCATGACAGGGAGCATCTTAGATCGAGAGATGTATTAATACTGTCTCCAAACAGTGTATTTGCAGACTACATTTCCCATATACTTCCTGAGCTTGGTGAGGAGAACATCCAGGAGATGGGTATGGACTTGTTTGCATACAGGGAGCTTTCAGATGTAGCAGCGGACTGTGAGGACCGCTGTCACCAGATAGAGAGATATCTTGGCGGCAGTACAGGAGAGGCTGGAGGCGGATGGAGTGAACAGGATGAAAAACGTTACCGGTGGAAGCAGTCAGAGGAATTTGTCCAGGCAGTAGAGGGATTTTTAGTAGAGCTTGAGGACCGCCTGGTGGATTTCCGGGATGTTTCCTTCCGGCATTATGACAAGAGTACAGAAGAGATTATGAGACTCTTTTATGACAGATTCGGAAGTATTTCACTCTTATCTAGAATGAACGCAGTGATGGAGTATTTTATAGATGAATTTGAGACGCTAAAGGGCAGAGTTCTTGAGGAGGAAGAAAAGGAGAATATTAAAAGTCAGTTTTCGTCTATGTATGTGACAGAGGATATTTATGTAATCTATAACTGGTTCCTTGAAGAAAACGGATTTCCGGTCCTGCCGGAAATTCCAAAGGAGGAACGTTTTCTTGTGTATGAGGATGTCTATCCCCTTCTTTATCTCAAGTACAGGCTGTACGTAAAGAAACAGCAGAGGGATATCAGGCATCTGGTGATAGATGAGATGCAGGACTACTCCTATCTTCAATATGTTCTCTTGGAAAAACTTTTTCCATGCAGCATGACTATTCTCGGGGACTGTGCCCAGACCATTGATGTTAAGGAGCAGGATGTATCTGCTTTTCTGCCGAAAATATTTGGAAAGAAGGTGAAGAGGATTAAGATGGACAAGGGCTACCGCAATACGCTGGAAATTGCAGAATATGCGGGAAAGCTTATGGGGGCAGAAACAAAGGGATATTTAAAGCGTCATGGAAGAGAAGTCAGTGAGGCCTATTACGGGACACAAGAGGAAGCTTTAGAGTCAGTACTTTTACAGGAAAACACGGGACGCCCGGATGGATATGAGACTGCAGCAGTGCTTGTGATGACAGATGCAGATGCACTCAGGGCATATGTATATCTGAAGGAAAGGTGTTCAGATGTGTCCTATATTGACAGAAACAGCAGGAATTTCAGGAAAGGAATTACTGTTACGGCTTATTATATGGCAAAAGGTCTTGAATTTGACCAGGTGTTTGTGCTTGGAGGAAACAAAGAGCATGCCATGTATAAAAATTTTCTCTATATCAGTGCCACAAGGGCACTGCATGAGCTTTATATATATAATTATGATGGCATACAGGATTGATATAAATGCCAGAGAGGAGGACAATATGGCAAAAATATTGCTTCTGGAGGATGACGAAAGCTTAAATAGAGGCATCAGCCTGAAGCTTGAAAAGGAGGGATATGAGGTTTTGAACGCATCTAAAGTTACAGATGCAGAAGCATTATTTCATGGAAATGACATTGATTTGATTATAAGTGACATCATGGTGGAGGAGGAGAATGTGAATATATAAAGAACATTAGGGGATTAGGAGATCTATGGACGTTGGAAGTATTTTATATTTTCCCTGGTTATACTCTGCTTGGAAGCGCCTGTGCATTACTGGGCAGGATGCTTTATGGCTGCACTTCTTGCAAACGGAATCTGGTGCTATATCTCTTATCGCCTTGAATACCGGAAGTATCTGGAAGTTATCAAGTATCTGGAGGAATTTGAGACGGGAAATTATGAATATCATATGAAAAATAACTATATGAGAACAGGGGTATATTTGCAGATTACAGAGCAGCTTGAGAGGATGGGGCTGGCCTTTGAGACATTGAAAAGAAGACTTACTGAGGAGAAAGAAAAGACAAAGGAGCTTGTCACTGATATTTCCCATCAACTGAAGACGCCGGTTGCAGCTTTGGAAATAAGCTTTGAGCTTTTACAGGATGAAAGCCTGACAGAGCAGGAAAAACAGGAGTTTCTGGAAAGGGGGAGAAAGGAGACAAAGAAGCTTAGCCATCTTGTAGGTGTACTTACAAATGTATCACGTTTGGAGGCGGACATTATCAAACTGTGTCCAAAGGAAGCAGGCCTTAAGGATTGAAATTGAAATGTGTGAATTTGAAGATATAATGCTATGGCATGATTCGAAATGGACGGCAGAAGCGGTCTCAAATGTTCTTGATAATGCAGTTAAATATTCTCCGGCAGGAACGAAGGTAGAAATACGGGTGGAACGTTTTATTTCTTATGTACTTATCGAAGTCGAGGACGAAGGAGTGGGGATTTTAAAGAAGGACTATCCGAATATTTTCAAACGCTTTTACAGGGACAGCATTCCGGAAGTAGAAAATACAGAAGGAACAGGGATAGGCCTTTACCTAGTCCACCAGATTTTAGAGGGGCAGGGCGGAAGTGTATGTGCATCTGCGTCCGGAAAAAGAGGAACAGTGATTAAAATGATGCTGCCGGCAAAGTACAGATTTGAGTAAAAACAAGAAAAATGTCAAAACATGTCAAATTTTCATGATAAAAATATGTTGTATTTGGTATTCTGCTTATTGATTGTAAATTGAGGGAAAGTTATAATTTGATATAAAATAAAACTAAAAACAAAAAGAAAGGAATATAATATGCAGAAAAATGATGAAGATTTTAAAAAGTTAGTTTTTGATTTAATGAACGGTTCACTAAATTTAGAGCAATATCCAGTGGAAGAAAGTAAATATGTAAAAAATGAGTTTTTTCTAGGTGGATTTTGTGACGAAGCTTATCGAAGAGTTTATAATGCGAATCGTCGTTTGTGTAAAAAGCTGGGCGTGGAAGAAGATAGAGATGTGGAAAGTATCATAACAGATTTAATAGATATCGGGGAATACTTGGCTATGAAAATGTATGATTACGGAAAGTTTTTTTCTGCATTCTCAATTTAAGTTGTAAAATAATTGTGTACATTCAGGAATAAGAAAGGTAAATTTTAATTGGGGACGAACAATTGGGGACGTAGTAAACCACTTTTACTACGTCCCCAATTGCGTGAAAATAACAAAACTGTTATTTTTTCTGAAAGATTGATGTAAGAATACTGTACTAAACTTGCCTGCATTTAAGGGAGTTAAACCCGGAGATAAGGTTTTTCTTGAGCTTTATGATGGTGAGAATATCATAAAAAAAGAATTTATTTTAGCAGCCATTGTAGATGCTCCCCGGACCCTCGGAGGATATGCCTTTTCTATGCCGGATAAAGCATTAAGAGGATTTAGTGAAAGAGATCTGACATACAAATATTTTTAACCATGGACACTTATAATAACCAGTATGAAACTGCAGAAAAATCAATTGGAATGATTCGATATGCCTGCTATGGTTTCCTACTGACTCTTGGCCTTATCGGAATATTAAATCTGATTAATACAATCATGAACAGGGTATACGTAAGGAGGAGGGGTTAGGGATTATATATATCCTCTGATTCCAACAGTAATCCTTATACTGACTGTGCTGGCAGTGCAGATGATAGTGATGTATCTGGTAAACAGAAGCTTTAAAAAGCAGAGGCTGATAGACAGGATACGGTTTGCATAAATAAAGGCTTTTTAAGGATGAGAATTTGACTGCCTTATTTTTTGACGACAATGGCATGTTAAAGCCAATGCTTAGTGACTTTGGGGATGTAAAAGGAGAAATGAGAAGGTGGATAGAATATAAAAATCTCTTGGAGCAGGGTGGATAGCAATATAAGGGGTAGAGAAGTACAATAATATTTGTCAGAAACTTACGAATGGTTTATAATAAAAAACAAAGGTTAAAGAGGAGGTTTTACAAAAATGAAAATTAGAGAGGGCTATATGCCATACTTAGAGTACAAGACGTACTACCGTGTTGTTGGGGAAAAGAGCGGGGACAAGAAGCCTCTTGTACTGCTTCACGGAGGACCGGGTTCTACCCACAATTATTTCGAGGTGTTAGACAGGCTTGCAGAAGAAGATGGACGTGAGATTGTGATGTACGATCAGATTGGCTGTGGGGAGTCTTATGTGGAGAACCGTCCTGACTTGTGGAATGCAAAAACGTGGGTTAACGAGCTTATTGCACTCAGGGAGCATCTGGGATTAAAGGAGATGCACCTTCTTGGGCAGTCATGGGGAGGCATGCTTCTTTTAGATTATGTATGTAACTATAAGCCGGAGGGACTTAAGAGTCTCATTCTGTCCAGTACACTGCCTGCCTCATGGATGTGGGGAATTGAGCAGCACCGTATGATTAAGGAGCTGCCAAAGGAAATGAAGGATGCCATTGAAAAAGCTACATCCTCGAATGACTACAGTGATCCGGTATATCAGGCGGCAGAGGCAGAATATATGCTTCGCCATGCCTCAGGAGCCGTGACAGAGGACTCTCCGGAGTGCTTAAGGCGTTCGGTGAAAAAAGGAAGAGAAGCATATGTAATAGGATGGGGGCCGAATGAGTATACACCAATGGGAACTCTTAAGGATTATGACGTGACAGAGCAGCTTAGAGATATTAAAGAGCCTGCACTGGTCATTAATGGGGGCAACGATTTGTGTACACCGTATATTGCTAAATATATGTATGACAGAATACCTAATTCCGAGTGGGAGCTGTTCCGCACCTGTCGTCATATGTGCTTTGTAGAGGACAACGACAGGTATGTTGAACTTATGAAGGAATGGCTGAATAAGAACGATTAGTGGACTGCCAAGAGATTGAAGAACCACTTTTTTAAAAGAGATTATATATCTTCAGCTTATATGGCGAAAACCAAAATCCGGCCTCGATTCCCGGGATGAGTATCATTTTTTAATCGACATTTGGACTTCCGGGCACAGTGTCTATCTTTAATTTTATTTAGGAGGGCTATTATGGCAAAACGACCGGCATTTTTTATCCGTCAGGAAAAAGTTGTACAGAATATATTTTCATTTGAATGGTTTTCTGGTTTTGCAATTTCTCAGAAGCAAAAGTCTATAGAGAGTCTGCATCATGCGATCCTAAAAGCAGATGCAGACGCGAGACCATTAGAAATCAGCACGAAGAGCAGAGAAGCCATCGGAGTAAACTTAAGTGCATTCAATCTCAGGTTAAATAACTATACCCTCGAGAATATTTTCCAGAGTGCTAAAGTTTTTGCAAACGGCGGCCCCTATCCTGATTTACTCAATGTGCCGCCGAAAGCGGCCAAACGCGATGAACGGCTGCGTAATTCCGGAAACATAAAAGCTTTTCGTTATCAAAATGAGGATTTTCCTTTAATTCCCAAAACAGTATTCTATGATTTCATCTATATTGCTGCGGTAAAAAATTCATTCGCAGCGGACGAAATCAAAGAAATTTCAAGTTATAATTATTTTACTGATATTGAGTTTAATCCTGCGAAAAGTATTAATACCCAGGCGAGAGCTGCTGCGATGATCAGCCTTTTGCTTGATGAGTATGGGGAGCTGCCGGATTTTTCAAAAGAGGATTTTATACAATATCACAAAGAGCATATCGTTTACGGCACTTCGATTTAGAGAGGAGCTATTATTCATGGACTTACAAGAGAGAGCTTTTGCGCTTGTCAGGCACTTGTACGATGAAAATATTATAAAAATGGATGATCTGGATCAATTAAAAAACAAGACCTATGAGGAAATTGTCTTATTGCTCAGGCAAAAGCTTCAAGAGACATATCCACACACAAAACTAAAACGCACGATGAAAAGCGTTCATTTTGCAAATGGTTTTCCAGATGAGCGCCTGAAACGGGTTGCGTTTATTCTCACGGATGAAGTTGAGCAATATCTGACTTTCAATAAATTCCTTGACCACGATACATCTGTTGAATTTTTTAATAATAAAATCACATCTGCCGGTTTTGTCATAAATCCAACTTCTCTAGTCGAGGTTGCATTTGAAAGCTTATGTATCTGCAAAGGGAGGAAAATGTAAAAGGAGACAATTTGTATACTAGAAAATAAATATCATTTTGAATTTCATCAATTATATAAAACTTTACTTGAAGGATGTAGACAAAGATTTCCTCCAAATTGCAGGGGTTAGCGAAGAATCCCTGTATCTTTTGTGGTAATAGATAACAGGCATTTATCACTAAAAAATGCACTTATAAAGCTCAAATCAGAATATGGTTGTGAGAGAATAACGGTACAAACATTTACGATTGCGTTATGAGGAAATTCATTGATAAATCCCCGCTTGTTGGGAATTTATATATAAAAATCAAAATTGTTGGAGGTAAACAAAATGGCTAAGAAAGAACGATTTGAGACGGTTTATTCACAAGGGACTATTGATGTAACGCAAATTTTGGTAGATACAGAGACTGGAGTGAATTATGTGTTTCGCAAAGTTGGAAATGCAGGAGGAATAACACTGCTGTTAGACAAAGACGGAAAACCCGTTATTTCTCCGACTGCAAACAACTAACTTTTGCTATTCAAATTCGCATTTGTAGAATTGTAGCCAACTAAAAATTGAATAACAGCCGTACATACAGAGCGGTACATGAAACAGGAAATCAAGAAAAGGTTTCCTGTTTTTTTGAGCAGAGGGCACACTTTATAGTGTTTTCAGTGAAAAAGTCCTTTACAAAACGTTTCTGGCAAGACCGCAAAAAGCATACTTATCTCATGCGGAGCGAGGTTAGCCCCATTCGACATTAAAGAGCTGCGGGAGCTTATGGAAACCGACGAAATGAAGTTTGACACCATAGGCGACAGAAAGACCGCCCTTTTCGTCATTATCAGCGACACCGACGACACCTTTAACTTTGTCGTGAGTATTCTCTACACACAGCTATTCAACCTCTTGTGCGACAAGGCAGATGATGAATACGGCGGGCGGCTTTCAGTCCATGTGCGCTGCTTGTTTGATGAATTTGCGGTGCGCTCGTAAGCGGAACCCATTCGTTCCGTGCGGGCTTGTTTGTAATCTATCTTTAGCAAGATAGTAGGTTCAATGTGAGGGCTTCATTT
>CAJTEW010000027.1 GCA_910575605.1 Lachnospiraceae bacterium | reverse complement strand
CATTAAATCTAAAGAGACTGGTAAAAGCGGTGTAAAAACTGAATTTACCAGCCTGTTTATAACATTTCATAAGATGGTATATAAAATCGGATCTGGAAAAGGGAGTTTGTCAACAGGTCCATATCATATAGTAAATTTTCGTATAGAAGAATGCATATATAATACTATTTATGATAAATGATGTCCCAATCCAGACACCTACCTGACTCAGTTTATATAAAATAATATTTCTGTAAAGAGACACGAGGCAATCCCATATGGCAAGGTCACCCAAACAATTATTCTCTTGAACATATTTCAAATAGGATTTCCGTTTCCCGCATAGTTTATAATAGCTGCTGGAAACGGGTAAATCCTTGAAATCTTGCTCTACAGATGGAATTTGGATTTTCATTTCTTCATTCTTCAGTTCAAATGCAAGTATAGCATTTCTTAATATAAAATATTGATATTTTCCATTATTTGAACGTTTTCGACTGAATCTTGGCAAAAATCCCCACCGTTTCCAGTTTGGAATCCCCTGCTTTGTAAATTCTCCGGCGAGGACGTCTACTTTTTCCTGAAATTCAGATATCTGATGGGCAGATGTCAATGAAAGAAACGATATAACAGCGGAACCAAAAGTAGCAAAAATAGATCCCAGTGAAATACATTCATTTAAGTTAATAATAGAAGTTCCTTCTGCCGACACCTTAACTGAAATACAGTTCAAAAATATATTACCTGTTACTATACAACTTATTAAAAAAATAATGCTATAAATAAATATCTTTTTTATACGTAGCCAGATTTGCCTACGGTAATATGTGAATGCATTCTGATCTGGCTGACTAAACAGACCTCCTTGAATTATATAATATGATTCAGTCATTTATCTTTCCCTTCCATCGGTTTTAAGTTAATAATGCGGAATATGATGTATTGCAAACAGAACTGTTATGGTAATAACATGGTATGTCCTTAAAACAATCTTTTCTAAAATTACCAAGGTAGTATTCAGCAAGCGTAAGATTTACAGCATATGACTTTATTATACTGCTATATTCTTTCGCGGTTTTATATAATTGTTGTATACAATTGTTATCCGTGTCAATATAAGGTAAGAACAAACTTGCCCTTTCTTCAACATTCAATAACTTCATCATCGCGATTAACAGACAAACCAGTCCATTTTCATCCCCGCCTACTCGTAATTCAATAATAAGCGGCGAATTTTCTGTAATAAGTATTTCAACTTGATTTACGCCATATCCAATATCTGTCTTCGAAATTGAAAATATTGATTCCAAAATATATGACAATTTCGAAATATTTTTTGACTGAATATCTGATCGTATCGTCATATTCAAGTTGGATATAGATGTCTGTTCGAACAAAATCGTTTTTATTTCCCCAATATGTCTGGTATAGTTTTTTAGTTCATTCATCGAACCTTTTCCCTGGGGACTCAACCGACAGATATTGTTATAAAACATATGTAATGTATCTGGCTGGAAGCAACCGCTCTTAGCAATCAGATAACAGTAATATTTCAGCATTCGGAAATCCCGGTTTTCAACAGCAATTGACAATCCCTTCTTCAATGCCTGAATCGCCGAATCGTACTCTTTTAGTGCAATATAAATATTGGACAACGGGAAGTATTGACCCGATTCATCAAAGTATTTTTTCATTAAAGGAATCACCTTTTCAAAATACTCATGAACAGAAATGTCCGCATCTTTTCCTTTCGAAATTTTTACAGCGTCTTTTGTTTCCAGCAAATAATTCATGCAGCCGTACATAAAAGGTATCTGAGCCATCGGCAGCACAACATAGTTCATATGTGGACTGGTAATCTCAACAAAATCCATGTTGAGATTACGAAAATCCATATTGTTGAATGTACAGTCTTTAAATGCTGAATTTTCAAGAGTTGAATACTTTATCTCGCCGCCATTAAATTGACATCTCTCGAAGTAAGCGCTCGTGAAAGTGCAGGCATCAAAGGTAACGTCAAAGAATCGTGAATTTATAAAGTTACTATTATTGTAGGAACAATTAATGGGAGATTTGTTTTGGAAATTGCAGTTTGAAAACTCACAAAATTCAAAGTCTGATTCATGTATAGAATTATCTGTAAATGTGCAATCCCTATAGATACTTCCTGTAATGGATGCAAAATCAAAATTGCATTCTTTGATTTCGGTATACTCTAAAATACTGCGATTTAAAGACATGCCTTTATAATTTTTTTTGTGAATAGTACGATTATCTTTTTCAAATTCTGAGATGTTTTGACGGCTGTAGCCATATTTTTTTAATTTTTTTAATGCGATAGATGGCATAAGTATCTCTCTTCTTTCTAACTAAACAGTATAAATGAAGGATAACTATAAATTATCCAATGTTTAGATTCGAGTTAACGATTATAAGGTTACGATTTATTGCAAATTCCTGTAAAAGGGGCATATGTTTCGCACCAACGATGTACTTAGCCCATTTTAAACGGTGCGGAGCACCACTCCTTTACTGATAAATGCTTATTTCTCAGCTTCGCGCGTACTGATGCTATTCATTTCAAGACGATAACTATGTCGTTTATCGGTAATACGGACGATATATATCTACATGGGTATGTTCCCGAAACAGATCAAACCATGGACTTGCTCGGAAGCTGTGAGATGATAATAGTGGATCCGCATCCATCCCGTCCGTCGATCACTTCAAAAAGATCGTGACATTTATCCAGAGCCAATTCCATGAGACCGAAGTCATCGATTGCAGGCAGATCAAGTTTGGACAGCGCAGTAACGTATTCCAGATAGGTTGACTTCTGTCTGGCCTACTCCAGTTCGAACATGAGCATGTTTGTTCGGATATATTGTATTGTTTTCAGCTAGCGAAGAGCAAATACACAAGGTAATGCTTAGGTGTGTTTTCCCATGTTTGGCATCCCGATAATCAGCAGGTTCTTTCCTTCGTTAATCCAATGGCAGACTGCCAGCTACTCAATCGCAGTTGTGTCCAGTTCCCTTGTAGGAACATAAATGAAAAGCTGAATTTAGGATTAATTTATCGTTTAGAGACTGCAGTATTCAGGCTGTTCGGAACAAGATTTTTCGGAACGGCTCTATAGTATTCCAGAGCATGGACAATGCCAGCAATAAAATTTGGAAGTTTTTCATCAGGAAAGATCTCTGTGCATACGCGGCTGCTAAAGCCCAATGTTATAGCAAACGCATGAACCTTGCATATCTCTCTGGTTGCTGGATCAGTCAGAAGTTCAGGATAATTGCCGACCCAATCGGTAAAATCATACATTTGGTCAGATAGGCTTTTATGAATAGCAGACTGTCCTGCAAAGATTGATGTGTTTGGAAAATGGAATCCCTAAATCGACTTTCGGTTATTAGATTCGGAAGCAAACTTGTAGAGATATCGTCTGTGCCAGATATTTTTACAATGTGATGTAACAAACTACGGATATGATGTAAGAAAATTGTCATATACTGGAAAAAATTGTATAATTAGTATAAAATAAAAGGGGGAGAGTACGAACAGAGGATAATCAAGTATTATCTCTTGTATAAAGAGGATTCTTAGTTATCTGTTATTTTACATTAGAAGTAAATGAAATTATTTTGAAAGCTACCTAATACTATTCGGAGGAAGCATGGAAAATTTTATAGATACAGAAGAACTATTTAACGAGCATCAAGAAGCATTTACAATTTATGTGGTAGAACAAAGGTTTGCCAATGACAGAGGACGAAAATTTTTCAACTCTTTCAAAGGAAAGGAGAACTTCATATCTACAGAAGTTGAAATTAATAAATTTTTGGCTAAAATTACAAATTGGCTTGGAAAGAATGCACCTAATTTAAAGAACCTTATTACAAATTTATTATTAAATCAAAAAAGAGCTGCATTAGATGAAATTGTTTTAATAATGTCACAAACGTTTACTACTTATAATCATCAAGCAGTAGGCCCTGAAGTAATTGATCCAATTATCATTCAAGAAGATGGTATTTCAAAAAAACGACTTAGTCAGTTAGTATGCCTGCATCAACATAGTATACTTCAACCTACTATTATAATAATATTAAAGGATAATAATTTTGAACGTGCAAAGGAGCTTTTACAATTTTGTCCGAATGGAATGAATATTAAATTCATACGCAATAATGGAGAGTCAACAATATATAAAGTAATTAATAGTGGAGCAGATGATATAGAATTATTTATTGATATGTTTGCTACTCAGTGCTTTAGCACCTGTTCTCATACACAAAGAGAAATATTACTTTCAGAAGAATTACGTAAAGAATCCATTATAAGTTTTTATTCACCATTGATGTTTAAAATAAGATCAAAGTTGTTATTTGATGAAAAAGAAAGTTGTAAGACCGACCTTGATATTATTATAAATGATTTGAGCAACAACACCCAATGTAATGAAAAGTCTTTATATCTTTCAAATAGTTTTTTGTGTTTAGCAAAATTGAATCGTGTATTTTGTAATGATTCTGGTAATCAAGATATTTTAGATGCACTTACAATTGCTAAAGAATTGAATAATGATATTCTTTTAGCTCATGTATATAGATATGCGTATTTCTTACCACAAGAAAATGAATTAGATCAAGTTCCATTATTACAAAAAGCCCAAGATATATTTACTCAAAACGGAATGATGGATCATGCCATATACTGTGAAAATAATGCGCTCATTTTACAGTTTAATTCAAATAAAGTGCGTCCCAGACAATTTAAAGCTTTATCGGAAAAAGCCATAAACGACGTTCATGGCTTAGTCGGTATTTCTCATATATATAACAATACTGGAGTTGCATATCTTCTTGCAGGAAATCCCAATGATGCACTTGAAAATTTCAATAAAGGCTATGAACTAGCACGAAAAGAAGACAGAACTGTTCAACGTTTAGCTATTCAAGTTAATATTTTAATAGCAGAGTCATATTCATTAAAAAAAGTAAGTGAAGAAAATATTATATTTAACATGCGACAAATTTTTGACAGCATGGGAGACGAACTTCCATACTTATCGGCTTGCTATGTGACAAATTTATTGGCAATTGCAGGTAAACAGAATTTTAATCTATATAACAATTTATTAATATTGTTTCCGGTTGAAAGGTTAATTCAATTGTCATTATATTCAAATATAATGTCTTCAGGTCCACTAATTTTGCAATTAAAAACATTATATGAACAAAATCATAATTTTGATCTTATAAATAAACTTATTCTGCCGTCTAAAAAATCTAAAATTTCTGGACGCAGAGCTGAATTTATTGAACGTTATGGATACAATCCTCTTATTTTTTATGTTTGGATATAATTTTTTTGATTATAGCGCATGACAGTATAAAACCATGAAAACTATGGTTTTCTGTCTTCTCGTTATAATAAGTTATGGTATCATAAAAAGCAAAGTCTTGGGAAATACTCATCATAGAAACATAAAAATTATTACCTATTTCAATAGTAGGCATAGGATTCATTTCTATAAAATAACAATTCTCTTTATTAAATGTTAACCTTTTTATTTCTGATAGAGACAAGCGTTTTTCAGAATATAAACGAGAATCAACTCTACAATATGTATCAATATCAAAATTTTGCATCAAATTTATAAAATTATCAGTTAATTTATCGCTAATATTAGGGAATATCTCACGAGTAAATCCTGAAGATGTTTTTTTTGCAGTATCACTTAAATACCAATTGATATCATTGCATTCCGGATAATATATAATACTCGGCAATGGATTTATCTCTTCTGTCAAAGGATTATACATTAGAGGGGTTGTTACATCATATCCTGGGATGAATTCTTGAAATATTCCTTCAATATTAGTATTATTATCAGGATAATCTTTTGTCAAATAAACACCCTTGCTACTCCCAAAATTCAAAGGTCTAAATATACTTTTAGATGTTTTCGATACTTTTGGAACATTAAAATCGCAGCATTGCGCAATCATATTAGCTATTCTTTTGTGTTCTCCAGTAATTATTGCTGATGTATTACAAGGTATACATTCCAGATTTTGGAAACCGCAGGCAGAAGGAACTAATCCTAATGTTGAAAGATCTTCACAACCAGCATTCATATTTATAACAAAATCAATATGAGGAAGAGTATTATTTGTAATTTTAAATATAAATGTACGTACATCTAAAATATATGGAATGCATCGTAATTCTTGTATAGCATTAATCCAACAAGATATAAGATTACTTTTCCAAACATCATAATGCTTAAAGCCGGCAGCTTTCTCGTTTTCAAATATATATACTACAGCAATCGTTTTTCCTGCAATTTCATCTAATAAATTATAGTACTGTGATTTTGTAATCAAAATATTCGCTCCTTTATCTTAAATGTCTTTATTAAAGCATATTGTTAAAGTGATATGTTTAGTGCAGTCTGTAATTAAAATATAGTATTTATGGGTGCATTATATATATTTATAAATGCTAGCAAAATATATTTGTAGTATTTAAAGTATTTTTTATCATATTTAAATAATTTTGCAATTTTTAAATAAAAAAATGCTTTTAAAATATAATCATGTGTAAAATATGTTTTGTTTTTTTCATAAATCATTTGATAGCCTTTAAGTAGCAAAGAGTAATCTTTGGTAATTTGATGTGATTTATGCTGAGTATATAAATATAATGGGTGATTTATCCCTTTGATTTTAAACTTGGTGGCTATTCTTATCCACAAATCATAATCTTGTTTGGCTGGCATAGCTTCATCAAACATTTCAACTGCAAAAAAACATTCTTTTTTTATTAATGCTGTCACTGTAGGACCAATATAGTTATATAGTAAGAGTCTATATAGATTCCCATTAGAAACGAAATTAGCGGAATCTGTGTATAATTGTTGAGAAGTTGATGTTATAACATATCCATTCGAATATACCATGCCAATATCATCAGAAATATTTTCTAATTGTATTTTTAATTTATTTGGCAACCACATATCATCATCATCTAAAAAAGCCAGATAATCTCCTCTGGAATGATGTGCACCAATATTTCGAGCCTTGTTAGCACCTTCTTTACCTTTTGTTTTAATATATATAAGTTTATGAGATATACAATACTTTTCAATACTTAGACTATAATTTGAACTGCATATATTATCATCAACAACAATAATTTCATAATGTATATATGTTTGCTGTTTAATGCTATGAACAGCCCTTGAAAGATAATGCAAACTTCTGTTATATGTAGGAATAATGATGCTCACCATTTTTTCTTGTTTCATATTTATATCCTTTTTAGTAGATAAGAATCCTCTTTATACAAGAGATAATACTTGATTATCCTTGGTTTATAGTAGAAAAACGGAGAATTTGTGGAGGGTAAAACAGTCCGGGGAATCCTGTGACCAGCGTTCCAGATGGCGGTGGATGATGATGTGCTATAAGAATCCATTTGGCTTTGAACTGTCGATGGTGGTGGTGACGGTATTCTTTTCCATACGGGGTTGCGAATTTCGGAGTTCTGCGGGCTGACTTTGCGGGATATTGATCTGGAATATAAAATCCTCAACATTGACCACTAGCTTCGGTGGCGGCGAATATGAAGCTGGTGATTGAATCCACGAAGAATGCAGGAACGAGGAAACTTCTTATGACGGATGATGCTGCGGATGAGTTGAAGAGGATGGAGGATTTAGAGATGGCAAGGAAGGAAATGGAAAAGAAGCCTGTTTCAAAAAAATCTTTCAGGCAATCTGATATATGGAAAGTTTGTGCGCTCTGCTTTGGTAGGGCATCTTTTTATTTATACTTGCTATATCAAAATGGTTGGATTTATGCTAAAATACCAGAGTAGTAAATTTTATATGAGAGAAATGTGTATCAAAGAATATTAATATGGAGTATTATTCATGAATTTTAGTATAGAGAAAAAGAGATTAAGATTTGATGAAAGGTAGTCAGAGAGGTATGTATAATGTCTTCAAAACGTAAATTTACTGGTGTTCCATTTACTCCTATGTCTAAATGTGCTGCTTGTGAACACCTTGAGCAGTGTAGAAATAGTGATAACTCATTGACAGTCAAAATGATGGTGCTTGAATGTGAAAGTTTTTATTATTTATTTAAGCGATTGGAAGAATTTGAGAAATTTCCTACATTTTGTGAAAGTATGGAAAAAAATCAAGAGAGCATTGATGATTATGCAAAACAACACGAAGGTATTCCATCTCTCAAATCGCCTCTTGTTGTGAATGGGGCATTAGCAGCAGAATTAGCTCTTAAGTTTCTGATATTTAAGGAAATGGGCTCATACGAATGTATTCATAATCTTCGACGCCTTTTTGAGCAACTGCCTGATTGCCACAAGAATGTTTTGACGGAAATAATCTATAAGCAAGCACACCAAAATGAAGAAACGTTGAAATTTAACCTTACTAATATTTCAAATCTGTTTGAAGATTTCAGATATTCTTTTGGGAAAGAGCAATTGGGATATTCAGGGTTTTTTAATGAATTCGTAGATATCGTTTGTGAATATGCAATATTGCAGAAACCAATTAATGAGGAAGGAATAGAGGATTAGTGTTTAAAGGTATATATATTACAAACAACAAAATTCATGCTAAAATACCAAAGTAGTAAGAGTCCTCAATTCTTACTACGTATTTACTACGATTGACGGCTTTAACTTGCCACATTTTGCTTATTCTGTGACTTTTTAACAATTTTCTTTGGAAAATTCTCCGTCATTTGCTACACTCTAGAAATAGAAGTCAGGATAGGATTATCGGCGGAGTGGGTCATTGACAGTAATAGAAAAGCAGTGAACACGGTTCAGAAGAAATGTTCACTGCTTTTTTTCAGGAAAGCTAAAAAGTAAACTTGCTTTTAACATTCATTTAGATGCATAAAGTTCCGAGGATGTTTGGTTGTCAGAATATTATTCTGCTTTGCCATGGATACGCTTGTATATATTTCAGTCGTTTTGATCGAACTGTGACCAAGCATTTTTTGTATATAACGGATGTCAACGTCAGCTTCCAGCAGTAAAGTGGCAAATGAATGACGGAACATATGTGGAGTGATATGCATGTCAATCATAGCCAATTTTAAGTATTTTACGATCATGGCCCGCACAGACTGCTCTGAATACCGCTGATGGAGCCGATTGATAAAGAACCATCCGGTGGCAGCAATATCAGTTTGAAATGCAGCATAGTATTCGGCTATTACCTTTTTTACGTCATCATTGCCGATCTGGATCAGGCGTTCTTTAGAGCCTTTACCATAAATGATTATTTTGTAGGATACCAGATCCACTTGTTGTATTCTTAAGGCGCACAATTCTGAAATCCTGACACCGGTTGAAAAGAGTAGCTCAATGATAGTGATGTCACGAAGAACAGCATTGTATTGGTACGTTGTAGTTGCAAATGATTTTTGTTTATACATCGTGGAGATAAATGTGGCAATCGTGGTTTCCGGTATTGTGCGGGGCAGTATTTGCGGTTCCCGAAATTTCACATTTATTTTGTCAAAGGGATTTGTGGCAATCAGCTCTTCATAAACTAAATAATGGAAGAAGGCTTTTAAAGCAGCAATCTTTCTTTTGGTAGTACGTGGCTTATACTGGTCATGAAGTGAGGAAATGTAATCATTTATAGCATTCTTATCTTCAAAATCAGGGTATGCCAGCATAAATGTCTGAAATTGCGCCAGATCAATGCGATAAGCCTTCAGGGTTTTCTTATCCAGTTTTTTAATGGATTCACAGTTTTTCATGTAGCTTGCAATTAAAGTCTCTAATCTGTTCATAAATGGATACTCCTTAGTTTTTTATATCTATTATGAGTATCCATCTATGAAATGTCGATTACTTTAATCTTCGGGGAAAAATTCGTTTAGTATCTCAATAGTCTCTTTCGCTGTAAATCCCCACAGAATCGTACTTAATGCTTCAATGGCAGCATGGCGTTTCCGGTAGTAGGTACGATAGGAAATGTTGGCGATATGGGGTCTCAGCTTCTCTATGATTTCGTTCGTACCTTTCGGCTCCTGCGGAGAAAGGAAAGTATAGTAAAGGATCCAGTAATACTGTTCTCCGTGTTTGTGGTTAGTTCTAAGCAAGTCTACAGAGGAATCCAGCATCTTCAGCATCCGGTTACTTCGTTTGATGCTCTTTGCCCGTTCTTCAATATCATCTCCAGACAGATCGGCTCCTGCAGTATAAATGGAATCAAGGAATTCATCCACACTTGTTCCATATTTCAGCCGGAATTGCTTCTCCATTTGGTGAACTACCACCTTCAGGCTATAGGTTGCATCTCGGTATCTACGAAGAAATTTATAGGTGTCGTGAAAGCGTGGATCCTCTTCTGGCTTTAGATATCCCTGCTTATTCAAGTCACTCTTTATCTTTGCATTATTCCCCTTCAGGCTTTTCTCTATCTTTGCATCCATTCCTCCTGCACCATTTATATCCATATGTATTGATTTCACTCGGCTCGTCCTCATATCCTTTGATTTTCCACCATCTCTTCTTGTATCCTCCAACTTTGCACCATTCCTTCCTGCATCCTTCCTGCTTGTATCCATCTTTTATTCAGCCCCCTTTAGAATCTTTTCCACAATATCTGCATGATCTTTTAGGATGGGATTCCTCTCCAGATAGTCCTTCTCTTCAGGCTTGACGGTCAGCTCAAAACGGTAGGCAGCATTTCCATAAGGGCAGATAATACTTAGAGTATATATATTTACTATATTCCTGCAGTCAGAGGATAAAGGAGATAATATATAGCGGGTTTTGGGACACTCGCAGCACGGAATGCCTTGTGATTTCAGCATTTCCGCGACTTTTTGGATGATAAACTGCATGTGCGATTTCGGAACGCATGAATCATTTTCTGGAACGCTGACTTGTTCCTCTTTCACAGCTTCTGAAACGCAGAGTTCTTCCTTATTTTCGGGTATGTGGATTGGCAGTTGCATGGTCATAGCGATCTCCTCCTTATCAATCATTACATCACTGATGTCGAACATAACTGACAGATAATCGTTCAAATAGATCATACTGCCATGCCTTCCGGTAAAAGAGACTAATGTGATGAAATTCATTTCTTCAAACTTCTTTAAGGTACGTGATACGGTTGTCTTTGAATGGTTCCAGCGGTCACCTAATGTCTGAAAACTGGTAACCGGATTGCCGGTGTGGTTGCGGTAATATACAACCGGGCCGGAGTAGGAGCCTTGTACAGACGGATCGTTATAGATGGCATGAATCCACATGTCCAGAAGCATATCCATCTCCGAGCATTTGCCCATACTGATAAGTTCATGGACTTTGGCGATTGGGAAAAAGAAAAAGCCGTCATCCTTCTTGCAGGGGAAATTGTATTCCAGTACAGTATTGTCTTTTGGCCAGTCTGTTATCTTGAACTTTACGACCTTTTTATTCTCCAGAAGAGAGTAAGTGATGTAGTTCTGTTTCTGCAGATAATCCAGGATTGAAACTGCCTGATGCTGGAACCGGCACCGGAACCATGTGCGCAGATCTGCCAGAGTGCAGATCCATTCCCCAGGCCCGACAAGATAAGTCATAGTTTCTGTACGGCGATAAGACGACCGATAATTTGCATAAGAGCAAAGGACGATGTAATAAAAAAGAAAAGAGCCTCCGTTTGTTCGGATGCCCTTGTTAGTGATGAGTGACCGTATGAAATCTCTGTAAATTCTGCAGCGTGGAAATTCTACGATTTGTTTCAGCTCTAATTGATAGGTTTGATTTTCCATATTAGTTCCTTTCTTTTGAATTGAAAAAGACGGATGGCTAAAAACCGTCCGTCTTTGCTAATAGTAGTTATGGCAGTTACATTATATTTTACATGAGAGAGAAGATGAAATCCGGGCTGGATCCCTTCAACATCCCTCCAACATCCCTCCAATATGATTTTTGTCTTGCCAAAACCAAATTCTTGGTGTATCTTGTATTTAAAAGGATTACTAGCTTTTCGCTGTAAAAAACCTTGAATTTCCTGCATTTTCTAAGGGTTCTAAGTTCCAATGAGGTCCTATTTGTACTAATGGGGTTAAATGACCCCTACGGACTTAAAATCCTGCGGGACTTATACTCCCGTACCGGTTCGATTCCGGTCTGCGGCATTGGTAAGAAGTGTTTCAAACCCTTGTAAATAGAGGGCTTGAGGCACTTCTTGTTTTTTCTTAAAAAGTTGTACAAAGTTGTACAGCCCGTAAATTGATATGTCCTTTATCAAGTAGACAGGTTAAAAATCTAAAGAATTTTGCGAGGCGGACTTATGAGATTTAAAGGTAAAATTTCTAAGTGGTTTTATGGTATTATGATATTTGTGGCGGCAATTCTTATCCCGATTATTATATTAGCTATTAAGGATGAGGAAATGCTTGTATTGGTTATTATTTTGGGAATATTTTCTTTAATAGACATTAAAATACCACCTCTCCTAAATATTTATCATGAGGAACTACCAAACACTTTTCGATAGGTTTCCAATAGCTGCTGTAAAGATTTTTTTGTGCGGCTCCGTAGCTTTCTTTCGTATCAAATTCCCAGTAAAGCATATACTTAACACTTTTTACAATACGGGTGATTTTCAGGGGTGGAAGTCCATCCTTAATTTGCTCCATGTCTATGCGGTATCCTCTTTTCGCAAGACGAAGCAGAAGCAATCCCTCCTGTTTTTCCAAAAGGCTTTTGGCTTCAAGCATGAGCGCCTCAAATTCCGCCGCCTTTTGAGGCTTGACCTGATAAATACAGATTTCAGTAAACGGCATATGCAGTTCCTCCTTCATTTTGTAATTTAAACCTTTCTGGTTACCTTTTTTTAGTGAAATAGATGTTGTATATTATTATAATGTAAAATCTTTTCTTTCTCTACTTTATTTTGGATTAAAATTATGGGAATATAGAATATCTTTATATGGAGATGAGAAGCGTGTGAAGATTATTTCCGGGGAAGCAAAAGGAATCCGATTGAAAAGTGTATATGATATCAGATAGTAGTAAAATAAAAAAGATAGTGGGTTAGGCGGAAGCCCATAAGGAAGTATATCAAGTCTCCGGCAAAACCGGCGTGGCTTAGGTCATGCCGGTTTCTCTGTGCCGCTGACTGGTTCCGGTTTGTGAAGTGGGATGCGGATTTTTCCAACATAGGTAAAATAGATTTCAATCGTGACATGTTTCCGTCCGCCTATTTTCTCCGGGCTGTGAATCACAATCCTGTGAATCAGCTCATTCACCGTGGAAGCGTCCAGTTCCTGTAAATCGGAATACCTGTCCGCTAACTTGAGGAAACGCCCCACATCGGCAATCTGTCCGGCCTCGTTCTCAATCTCTCGTTCCAGCGAAACAGCAAGCTGCCGGATTTCCGCCTGTTCTGATTCATATTGTGCCGAAAGTTTTTGGAAACGTAGCTCGCTCAGCCTGCCGAGGACCGAATCCTCATAGAGCCTTTGAATGATCTTGTCCAAATCTTCCATACGTTTCTGTGACCCGGAGAGCGCTTTCCGCTTTTGCATCAATTCCGCTTTCCGGCTGGCTTCGTCTTGTGCCAGCATTTCCTGTGTAAAATCATCCCGGAACAAGCGGACGTAGGTCAGAGTCCTTTGAATACATTCCAGCACTCTTTTATAAAGCGTAATCTTCCGAATATAGTGGATTTGGCAGGAACCGGTGTTGCTCTTGTAGTTGGAACAGAGGAAATGATCCTGTGAATCATCCTTGTAGCTGGTGCAGGTACAATAATACAGTTTTGCACCACAGTCGGCACAATAGACAAGCCCGGAAAATATGCTTGTTTTTCCTGTCTTTGTCGGCCTTCGTTTATTGGCTCTTAGTGCCTGGACTCGTTCCCACTGTCCATATTCAATGATTGCCGGCTGCGTCCCCTCAAATATCCGTTGGTTTTCTTTCGGGTTTTCCATCCGCTTCTTGAATTTCAACGATTTTGTATAGGTCTTGAAATTGACAGTACAGCCGGTGTATTCCTGCCGTTCCAATATTCCGGCAACAGATTTGGAACACCATTGGTAAAGTTTTTCTGGCATGACCTGCCCTTTTTGCTTTGCGTTATAGGCCGTGACGGTCAGTACCTTGTCCGCTGTCAGGATTTTTGCAATCTGCATGGGGCCTTTGCCTGCAATGCACAGGCCGAAGATTCTCCGAACCACATTTGCAGCCTCTTCGTCCACCACCCATTTCTTTTTATTCGCAGGGTCTTTGACATATCCGTAAGGCGGATTGCTCGTCAGGTGTTCCCCGGCCTCACCGCGCATCTTCACAACCGCACGGATTTTCTTGCTGGTGTCCTTTGCATAATAATCGTTAAAAACATTCTTGAATACGGCAAAATCATTTTCGCCTTTAGCGCTGTCCACATCATCATTGATGGCGATAAAGCGGACATCATAAGCAGGAAATATGAAATCCTGCAGGCGGCCCATGTAGGAATACTCGCGCCCCAGCCGGGACAGGTCTTTGACAATCAGCGTGGAAACGGAATAATCCTCCACATATTTCATCATTTCCAAAAATCCGGGCCTTTGAAAATTCGTACCGGAGAATCCATCGTCCACAAAAAACATAGTGTTGCAAAAGCCATGCTCCGCGGCATATTTGGACAATAGTGCTTTTTGGTTCGTGATGGAATTGCTCTCCCCGTCAAGGGTATCATCCTGGCTTAAACGACAATATAAAGCAGTGATTTTATCTGGCTGTTGGTTCATCATAAGCAGCTCCTTTCCTCCCGTATATCGGGATAACAGCCAGGTAAACGGATACTTATATTATAGTGCACTGTTTCTGTTTTTTCAGCAGCTTTCATTCTGTTTCCTCCAGATTTCCGGCCATGATACGGCGCAGCTTGTCCAATACGCTTTCTGCCCCATCCTCCGCATAATGGGGAATTGTGTGGTAGACGGTGTTTCCTTCTACAGCAATGGATTCTTCCTTACTAAAGCCAAATTCAAAAAATCCGTCCTTGAAATGCTCTGCTACACGTTCCGCAATCTCTGGTTTCAAATATTTGGGGAGATTGTTTAACTCTTTTTTGTCACTCATGCAGGCTGTCCCCCTTTTTAGCTGAAAGAATGTTTAACGTAATTACCGCCGGTCTGCCAAGCCCCTGTTTCCTGCGTACAATCAGGTCGTTTCTTTCCAGTTCCTGAAAAGCACGGGTTGCCACCTGGCGGCTCCTGTGGAGTTTTTCCTTTGCTTCTTCCAAGGTGAAATAAAGGCGTATCCTTCCATCCGGCTCTATGTACCCGTTTTCTCTGGATATGCCCGCCCGGTCAAAGAGAAGGGCATACAATATTTTGGCGTCATTGGATAAATCCATTGATACGAGAAAACGGGGGAGTGGGAGATATGCCGGTACAGCAGTACCATTCTTGTAGGGACTTAATTCATATTTGTGCATATATCTTCCTTTCCATCAATCCATCCACGGATTGATTTGATTGATATTGATTATCTTGTAATTAACTTCTTTCTCTTTAATTTCCGTCTGAATATGGGCTGCCAAAAGCGTCGGAAAATCCATCGTCTGAAATGCCGGATTCGGTTCGTCCGGAAGGTCAGCTTTTCCAGTCTCTGAAAATCCAATCCTGGATTTCCCCATACTGGCGGAGTTCCTGTTGGCTGCAAAGACCGCGAGATGAAAATCTGTACCTGTTTGGGAAAATCCCTTTTAGGTTCAATAAGTGTTATGGACAGTTAAAAACCTGATTTCGGGAGGCATAAGGGATTTATCCCTCATACCCTCTGACCGCTGTCTGCAGAGCCTGTATAATCAACTCTTTTTTGATTCTAATTGTCCACACAAGAGCCTTCTTTTTCTTTCGCTTTCTGTTTTCTGCCTGCGGTGGATTTTTGAAGCACAGGGCTTACAGTATTTTGCCCGGTTGGAACCGGGAAGGAATGGCTGCCCGCAGACATCACAGCGTTTCATGCTGGCCCGATACAGCAGTTCTGTTTCCAGCGGCCTGTCCAATGGAAGGACGGCAATACGGAACCATTTGCAGATCAGCGAATAGGAAATGCTCTGGACACAGACGCATCCTTCCCCATTGTCCAGTGCGATACAGCTCCCGTTGTCATAGTTGCAGCATTCATGCACCAGCTTTCTTGCCTTACGGTATTGTGAGTAGGCCATAGTCGGTGTTTTATTTTGGATAGGCATGCCTCCTTCCTGGCGGTCTGAAATATATCCCTCTACTATTCAGTACATTTTTAGAGGGAAAACGGCGTCCCCTATACGAAAAGTTCACAAAAAATTTACAAACAGCTTATCCAATGCTATCATTGGTCTTGTTCATACAATTAAAAATTTCTATCATATAACAATTCAATGTTAGGGAAAAAGCGCCGTAATCCTTTTTTCATGGACTACGGCGCTTAGAGCCTCACATATATAATGGAATAACTGCTGCTCTGTATCTTTCGGAAACATCCTCTAATCCTCCTGACTAAAGAGGAACGGAGGGCTATATTGCGGTCAGTCTCCCTTTCGTGGAAATTATACTTGGGATATTTCTTTTATTTTTCCCGAAAGATTCTGTTTACAGATAAGATTGTTGCTACTTTTCTTAAAGCTAATTTTAGTATTAGTTTATTTGTTTTATTCCTGCGGTTCAAATTTATATCCGACACTATGGACACTTTTAATATAATTGGGTATGTCCGGTGTGGTTTTCAATTTTTTTCTTAAATTACTGATATGATTATTTATTGCTTTACGGGAATATTCATTATATTCTTCATTCCAAACAATGTCCGAGATCATCTCATAAGTGAAAACACGATGAGGATTTAAGATTAGTAATGCCAAAATATCAAATTCTTTAGCCGTCAATTCGATTTCTTTCCCACAAATTTCAACAGATCGATATTCAAGGCAAAAATGTAATGAACCTAAATCAACAATCGTTAAGGGATCATTATTAATCCAATTTCGCTTTGATTTATATTCACTCATACATTCACCTCCCTGCACAATTCAAACATAATAAAAAGGCCAATCCATACAAGACAGACTGACCTTTCCGGGCAAGATACGCTTGCCTTGCAACATCAACAAAATTAGATACTTAATTTAACTTTTCAAGAACAACAGCAGTATTTTCTTCCATAGATGAAACAATATCCATGCCCGAATCAACATGTCCCAACATAATCAAACTTTCTGAATACCGAAAATCCTGATAAAAAATTGAAAGATTCCCCCACGGAGCATATAGGCACAAATCGCCCACATCCGGATCACAGCCGTCCGGTTCGCCGTCCGTTGGCAGTTCTTCCGAAAGATAACTGATTTTCTCAATCCCATTGAAATCTTCAAAAGTCAATTCCAAAGGAAGCAAATCATATAATGCGTTTGCTGCTGGCGTATTATAAAGAGTAATTGCGATTTCCTGTCCATCTACAATCATTCGCAGTTTTCTTTCACCATCCGCCATATTAGAAGCCTTCTCTCCATCCTCAAAACCAAGCCCTTCTAACCATTTGTTAATAACCGGCTGTGCCGAATCCACATCTGGTCGATAAATACCTATCGGCTCCAGTATCTCCGCGGAATCCGGCAATGTTGCCGTTATATCCTCAATACAGCCTGCCAGTCCGCCAGTTCCATGTGTACAGAAGGGTACTATTGTCTTGCCAGAGAAGTCATATTCCTCTATGAAAGAAAAAATTGCCATCGGAGCTGTATACCACCAGTTCGGAAAACCGAGAAAAATCACATCATATTCGTCCATATTATCAACATGATTTACCAGCTCCGGTCGGGCATTTTCAGCTTTTTCATTGGCTGCCCTATCTACGCACTCGTCATAATCGCTGGAATACGGTTCTGACACAATAATAGGAAACAAATCACCACCAGCCTTTTGCTGAATCCATGCTACAATTTGTGCTGCATTGCCGGGTAAGAGGACACTTGCTGATGTTGTAGCATCCACATCCACCTCATCTGGATTTTCGACCTGCGTATTCTCCGCCCATGTAAAGTAAGCAATCAGAATATTGCTGCCACTTTTGCCTGCAACTTTATTTGCAAATGTTTCTGAACCTTCTGCCAATGTTATTTCCGTTTTTTTATTTGGCATCTGATTTTCGCTGTTTTGTTCTGTTATACCGGACACTTCTGTTTTTCCCGTACTGCAAGCAGTCATTCCAAACAACAAACAGAAAGACAAAAGCATTGTAATCCATTTTTTCATTTTGCAACCGCCTTTCGCTTATGAATCTTCTTTAACAACTTTGACAGACAATGGGATACAAAAATGCAAAGCCCCATCAAAGCAAAATAATCAAAGTAAAACAGCAAGACCGGTTCGCCATAATTTAAAAATACAAACTCACTTTTTAACAGTAAATATGTAGAAAAGTCCCTCTTTATAAATGCCGTAAGTCCAAATATAGAAACCACAAGTCCAATAAGAAAGAGCAGGAAGATACAAATTTTTGACCGTTTTTCTATCTGAAATCTTTTTACAACAATGTTCATAAACATGTTCCAATGCAGACCGAGATGTATAGCCATCAACAGAAAGCCCCAATAGGAGCCTAAAATATGCAGCCGTCTGGCAAACGACATTCCACCGGAAATTGGGAGGAAAGCAAAAACATAGCGCGACATTACAATACTGCTGTACATAAGCGCAAGCATGGAAACAAACACCAATACATTCACAATAGCCTGAAAGACATGAAAAGGCGTATAATTACCTCTGAAAAGCGTCTTGTACCATTGCCGGTTTAATATGTGGTGCAGGATAAAGAGAATAAATATACCTGCACCAATCCATTCGTGGGCCTGCTCTCCCCAAAATTGATAGCCCATAAGAAATAGCATTGCTAAAGTCATCAAAACATCCGTCACCCATTTTATTGTCTGCAATTTAGATTTCAAAGCACCACCCACTTTCTTCATTTCAAGGCAGCATAGGCAGCTTTGTCCACCGGCTCCAACCACTCGCTGCCCGTATTTTCTCCAGGAACTTCCACGGCAAGATGTGTAAACCAGCTATCCTTTGCTGCACCATGCCAATGCTTGACGCCGGCGGGGATCGTCACGACATCTCCGGGGAATAGTTCCCTCGCCTCCCTGCCCCATTCCTGATACCAACCCCGTCCATTCGTACAGAGCAGAATCTGCCCGCCGCCTTTATCTGCCTTATGGATATGCCAATTATTGCGGCATCCAGGTTCAAAAGTGACATTGCCAATCGGCACGCCTTCCGTAGTAAGCATATTCAGAAAACTCTGTCCCACAAAATATGACGCAAAGGCGTTGTTGGGGCCGCCCATAGGAAAAAGTGTTTTCTTTCCGGTGTCAACTGCTTTGTTAATACAGTTAATCGCATTCAAACTTCTCGGATAACCAATATAAGGCAAACACTGGGAAACCACCCGAATCAAAAACTCCTTATCGTTTCCTAAATTTATGTTGCCCGTTGCATGGGCGATAAGCTGCGGTTCGCACCCTCCCTGAGCAGCTAAAAAGCAGAACGTAATCATTTCCCTTTGTGCCAGATTAAGTCCTGTCCGGGTATAGTAATCCCCAAAACAATTTGCTGCCAGCCAGCGGTTGATATGTCCGGCCTTCCATGCTTCTTTCATGTGTTCTCCAAAAATATCTGCCTGTGCCTGTATCCCTTTTTCAAGACGGTTCTCCGGTGTTGTCGTGCATTGCCCCTCTAAAGGTAATTTTATACCACGGCTTTCCAAAATAGAATTTGACGCCTTCAAGTATGGGAGAACACGTCCGATTCCAAGATAATCTACCGCCTGATACACAATCTCTTTTACTGCAATCGGTGCAAAGCCGGCATCCAACGCCCTGGATAATACAAGGCGGTATTCTTCCATTCCCTGGCAGCCAATCAGAGTTGCCAGAATCGCCATATACCGGGTCTTGTCATCAAGCTGCTGTCCTTCCTCATTGGGGACTTCTTCAAAAGCAAAATGTTCAAAACGCTCCATAAATTCCGGATCTGTTACATGCAAATTCATTTTAATCCTCCATTCAGATTTTCTGGTTTCCGGTAGACCATACATGACTCTCTTTCGCAGAATCCTGCGTATTTTGTGCCATAACGCCCACCAAATTATGCGGAACATAAGTCTTCTCTAAATAGGAAATTTCCTCCACCGATAATGTCAGCTCCGCTGCTTTTGCCGCTCCTTCTATATGGTGGAGCTTTGTTGCGCCAACCACAGGTGAAGTCACCTTTGTCAAAATCCATGCAAGGGAAATTTCTGTCATGGAAACGCCTTTTTGCCCGGCCAGTTCTGCTACTCTGTCAATAATTACGCCATCCTGCCCCGCAGTTGCACCATATTTCATCTTTGCATAGCTGTCCTCCTGCATACGCTTTGAAGTTTCGCCGGGATGTTTCGCAAGCCTGCCGCCTGCCAATGCGCTATATGGCGTCATCGCAATATCATCCTCCGCGCACAGTTTTGCCATTTCCCGTTCTTCCTCCCGGAAAATCAGATTATAATGTCCCTGTACCGATACGAACTTTGCAAACCCCTCCCTTTCTGCCAGTGCGTTTGCCTTTGCAAGCTGGTAAGCATAACAGTTAGAAATACCAATATAGCGTGCCTTTCCAGCCTTCACCACATTGTTCAAGCCTTCCATAATATCATAAAGCGGCGTTTCGTAATCCCACATGTGGCAGATGTATAAATCAACATAGTCCATACCAAGATTCGCGAGGCTTTTGTCTATCATCCGCGCAATATGCTGCTGCCCGGTTACGCCCTCCTTGATTTCTTCCTGTGTACGGGGAAGGAATTTTGTCGCAACCACAACATCCTCCCGCTTTGCACAATCCCAAAGCGCCCGGCCAAGATACTGCTCGCTGGTTCCACTCTGGTAAGCGATTGCCGTATCGAAGAAGTTCACGCCCAATTCCAGTCCCCGGCGGATGATCTGACGGGAGTGTTCCTCGTCAACCGTCCATGTATGCTGCCCGTTTCCTGCTTCGCCAAATCCCATACATCCCATACAAATACGAGATACGGTCAGATCAGATATTCCAAGTTTTGTATATTCCATCACGCAGCCTCCTATTCCGCAAGCCCATTCAGCCAATCTGTTACCGCACTGGCAGGTTCTGCCGCCTGTGAGCTGCCTAAAGAAAGTCCGTCTAATACCTCTGCATCCGGTTCCATGCTTTTAATCGTACTGATTGTATCAGAAAATCCACTGCCGCCACTTGTAACAAAAGGAATAATTGTTTTGCCTGACAAGTCATAATCATCCAAAAAGCTATAAAGGATCATTGGCATATCGCCCCACCAATTCGGAAAACCAAGATAGATTACCTCATAATTTTCAAAGTTTTCTATGCTGTCGGAAATTTCAGGCCGTGCGCCACTTCGCTGTTCTTCCTGTGCAATATCCAAAAGAGCATCATAATCATCTGTATAAGGCTCTGCCGGCATAAGCCGGAACTCATCTGCACCCGTTTGATTCTGAATTTCAGTGGCAACGGACTGCGTATTTCCGGACCAGGAAAAGTATACAACCAGTTCTTTCACGATTCCTTCTGTTTCCGGCTTTGAATCTGTTTCCAACGCACCCTCCGAAGAAGTGCTTTCCTCTGTTCCCAATTCGTTTTCTGGTTCTCTCTCTGCTTCTGCAGCAGGCTTTTCCGTTGTGCTCTGCGCTGAATGTGAAAGTTCCTCTGAATGATTATCCTCTGCATTTCCACAGGCTGTCAGAGCAAGCATCAACATGCACACCATCATTCCTGCAAATAATTTTCTCATTGCCATTATCCTCCCTTAAATCAGTTTGTTTTTTTAATCCATCCGAAAATTTCCTTTTCAGCAGTGCGCCCTCCGCCCTCATAAGCAGTATACATTTCCATGAGCTGTGCGCCGTGACATAGTTTCGCAATGTCATGGTCGCTATGGCCTTTACCGCCTCCGCCATGCGTTGAGAAAGGCATTATTATTTTACTGCTGAAATCATGTTCCTCCAAAAATGCCGCCAGTGGCGGAGCCATTGTTCCCCACCAGATTGGTGTGCCAATGTAAATCACATGATACAGTTCAAGTTCTGCATGAACCGGGGCGATAATGGGGCGATAGCCCTCACGAATTTCTTTCTTGGCCTGTTCAACCACTTTGTTATAATCCGTCGTATATGGTGTTTCCGGTTTAATTTCCAACAGATCAGCTCCTGTCAGACGTGCAATAATCTCCGCCATTCCTTTGGTCTTTCCCGACCATGTGTAATACACAATCAAACTTTTCATAGTTATTTTCCCCCGTTGTTTCTGCCTGACGCTTGAATTTTATGTCTAAGATAATCCAATCGATCCAGCTGCATTTCTTTGAAATGAATTTCGTCAAGGGCTGTACTACGTTTTTTATTCAACATTTCAAGCCGCTGCGCCTCGGTATTTCCATCTTCCAACAGCAGACGCATATAATGTTCAACCTCATTGCTGTTAAAACCAATATCATGCAGCGTCATAATCATACTCAACCGTTCAATATCCTGATCGTCATATTGCCATGCCCCCATGACCTTTTTGACAGCATTACACAATCCCCAGCCTTCATATTCCCTAAGAATATCAAGTGGAATATTGTAGCGGGTACTCGCCTCATCAATTGTCATTTGTGTACTCCTTTCCACAGAAAATAAAAAATGCAGGTATTCTTCCTGAACACCTACATTATAGCTAACCGCATAATAAATGTATAATACCTATTTTATATGATAAGAAATGCCTAAATAGCATTTTTTATTGTTTGTATGAAATGTGCGGAAATCTTACTCATTGCCTGATTTTTTTTCCAGACAAGAACGGAACCCGTTTCCATCACAGGCATAAGCGGTACAAAACATAAATCGTCATGGTACTTGATACCGAGATCAAAGCATAAAGCTATTCCAACTCCACCTCTTACCATTGCCGCCGCATTGATAATAAGATTATATGTTGCGGAAATATGGAGCCGCTCATAATATTCTCCAAACCAACTGGACAGTTCATTTTTCACCAGATCGCGCTTCACCATCAATAAGGGAACATCTGCCAGATCTTCCGGACGAATATACTTTTTCAATGCTAGTTCCGAATCCCTGCGTGTAAGGATTCCCCACTGTTCTTTATGCGGCATACGTGCAAATTCGTATTTACTAATATCAACAGGCTCTACCAGAAGCCCCATATCCAATATACCCTTTTCTATGCGTTCTTTAATATCATCTGCAATCGCACTGTGAATACTGAATCGCACAAGAGGATATTTCTGCTGAAAATTCCTAATCTGTTCTGAAAGAAACATCATACTTTTAGTTTCTCCGCACCCAATAGCAACCTCGCCTGACAGCACTTCATCTTTGTGTGAAAGTTCCTGCACAGTCTTATCTGACAGAGAAACCATTTCCTGCGCCCGACGCTTTAACAGCATCCCATCCTCGGTCAGAATAATACTGTGTTTGCTTCTATGAAATAATTTAACTCCTAATTCTTCTTCCAACTGCATAAGCTGCCGGGACAGTGTGGGCTGTGTAATATGTAAAAGAGCCGCTGCTTTTGTAATGTTTTCCTCCCTGGCAACCATCAGAAAATACTTCAAAACTCGAAATTCCATAGGATACCGCCTCCTCTGCTTTCAGTCAATTATAGCAGATTGTCTGTGCTGCATCAACATAATAAGAAGTAAGAAATGCCTTCTTGGTGACATATCCCCAAACCCCTGAGATCATCACCTGCTGCGATGGCTGCGCGTTCCGTTGGAACACTGAAAAATTGAAACCTATAATATCTTTGCGAAATAAAAAATGCTATGCAATCCGTGGAATTTTTGCATAGCATTTTTTATTTTTCCGTTTACCTGACATAAGTCATAAGTTTTTCAATGTTTCCTTATGGGCTACCGCCTTTACCCACTGTCTTTTTTTGCAATTCCACAGAATTATGCACCGCAGGGAGAGCTGGAAAATAACAGAATGCTATATTGCACTTAAGCCTCCTACAGTATATAATCTATTTTTGTAAAAATGATTTGGCAGACGTATTTGTAACATCTTACAGTAATTTTGGAAGCAAAAAGGCGATGTCAAAGACTTTTGACAGACAAAAAAGCTTTATTTGAAACATATTTTTGAATGACAATCCCAATGTCAAAGACTTTTGACAGACAAATAGAATATATTCATATAAAATAAAGGAGAAGATTCAAGATGGATATTGGATTACGAATCAAGAAACTTAGAGAACAACAAAAGATTTCTCAAGAAGAACTGGCTCTTAAAATATTTGTTTCGAGACAGACAATCTCAAATTGGGAAACAAATAAAAGTTGTCCTGATGTTAAAAGTTTAATAATATTATCCAATATCTTCAATGTATCTTTAGATAGTTTTATAAAAGAAGATATAAAGGAGTTGAGGGAAATTGTTGAAAAAGAAACAATTAAAAAGTTTAATATGATGAGTTGTGTTTACCTGGCTGAATTGATAATTGTAACTATAAGTGCTTATCCTTTAGCTAGTATTGACGGTTATATTGGAATTATTATTTGGCTGTGCTTGTTTGCCGTAACATTATTTACAGCAAGTAAGATTGAAAGGTTTAAGAAAAGTTATGACATTCAAACGTGTAAAGAAATTCTGGCATTTATTGATGGAAAACAATTAACTTATGATGAAACACAACAGGAAATAGGAAAAAGAAATTATCAAAAAATTATATTTGCACTTTTAGCAGGTGTAATCGCAATTGCTGTATGTTTGATTGTAATCTTTATTTGCCAACATTTATGAAATTAAGAGGAGGAAGAAATATGGAATTTTGGATTATAATGATAGTTCTTATAGCTATAGGTGGAAGGTGTTCATTAGCAGGTACCTGGTGGGATAGAAACTGGTGGGATAGAAAGAAGAAAAAAGAAGAAAAGAAATAATAAAATTTATTTTTTAATGTTAAGCGGTCAGTCTTAGGACTCACCGCTTTTTAATTCCGTATCTTATAAGGCGGCAGTTTACAGAATCATGCACCACAGGGATAACTGAAATTTGACGAAAAGAAGGATATATAGTACTATTAGGATTAATTATATTAATTCTGACGGAGGAATAGATGGACGCAAGAGAGGTTTTAACAAAATTAAAGAACGGGGAAGTGACTGTAGAGGAGGCAGAACTATATTTTCGCAGACAGCCCTTCGAGGAGTTAGGTTACGCGAAACTTGACACACATAGAAAGCTTCGCTCCGGCTTTCCGGAGGTGATTTTCTGTATGGGAAAGGCGGATAAACATCTTCTAGAAATTGTCGGAAGGCTCTATGAGGCGGAAGGCGAGGTAATGGGCACGAGAGCGACGAAGGAGCAGTTTGCATTCCTTAAGGAACGTTATCCTTTGCTTGAGTATGATGAAGTGTCAAAAATTATAAAAATAGAAAAGCCGGACAAAAAGCGTGTGGGATGTATTACAGTATGTACAGCAGGTACGGCGGATATTGCTGTAGCGGAGGAAGCAGCCCAGGTGGCGGAATATTTTGGAGCCTATGTGGAGCGTGTATATGACGTGGGAGTGAGCGGCCTTCACAGGCTCTTGTCCAGCATGGAGACAATACAGAAGGCAAACTGTGTTATTACAGTTGCCGGAATGGAAGGAGCTCTTGGAAGTGTCATCGGAGGACTTGTGGACAAACCGGTTATTGCGGTGCCGACGTCTGTAGGATATGGCGCTAATATGAAGGGGATTTCAGCCCTTCTTACAATGATTAATTCCTGTGCAAATGGAGTAGCAGTTGTAAATATTGATAATGGATACGGTGCAGGCTATATGGCCGCACAGATTAATAAATTGGGGGTAGGACATGAGTAAAACTTTATATTTAGAATGTTATAGCGGAATCAGTGGGGATATGACGGTAGGTGCGCTTTTGGATCTGGGAGCAGATCAGAAAGCTTTGGAGGATCAGCTTAAAAGCCTTCCGGTAGAAGGTTATAAGGTTTCTATAAGCCGGGTAAAAAAGTCAGGACTCGCAGCTTGTGACTTTAACGTGATTCTTGATGCGAAGCATGAGAACCATGATCATGATATTGAATATTTGTATGGCGGCCAGCATATTCATGGCCATGAAGGGCACTCCCATGAGCAGCATACTCATGGGCACGAAGGGCATACCCATGAGCATACTCATGAACATGAAGGACACTCCCATGAGCATGTCCATGAAGGCCATACCCATGCCCATTCTCACGTTCACCGTGGCCTGCCGGAGATTTTAAAGATTATTGAAAGCTCGAGAATTACAGAGGGTGCAAAGAAAATTGCTTCGGATACTTTTAAGGTTCTTGCTCAGGCGGAGGCAAAGGCCCATGGAACAACCATTGAGGAAGTGCATTTCCATGAGGTGGGCGCAGTGGATTCTATTGTAGATATTGCAGCCGCGGCTATCTGCCTTGATAACTTGGGAATTACAGAGGTGATTGTGCCAGAGCTCTATGAAGGACGGGGGGTGATTCGCTGTCAGCACGGTTTGATACCGGTCCCGGTTCCTGCGACGGCGAATATAGCGCAGATGTACCAACTCGCTTTGCATATGACGGAAACAAAAGCAGAGCTTGTGACGCCTACAGGCGCGGCTATTGTGGCAGCAGTCCGTACGTCTGACAGGCTTCCGTCAAAATATAGAATTATGAAAACCGGGCTAGGTGCAGGAAAACGGGACTATGGAAGGACAAGTATTCTCCGGGCGATGCTGATTGAGGAGGAAAAAGAGGCTTCCGATGTTATCTATAAGCTGGAGACGAATATAGATGACTGTACAGGGGAGGCGCTTGGCTACGTGATGGACAGGCTTCTTGTGGCGGGAGCGAGGGATGTCCATTATATTCCTGTGTTCATGAAAAAGAACCGTCCTGCTTATCAGCTTAATATTATCTGTAAGGAAGAGCAGATTGCAGCCCTTGAAGATATTATTTTTACGGAGACTACAACCATTGGAATCCGCAGAATTCAGATGGAGCGCACGGTTTTAAGCCGGGAGCTTCAGACAGTGGATACAACATTGGGAAAAGTACAGGTGAAGATCTGTCATCTTAGAGAAGGCAGGCGCGTTTATCCTGAATACGAAAGTGTTGCAGCAATCTGCAGGGACACCGGGCTTTCTTATCAGGAGGTGTGGGGTAAAGTCTGCCGCGAGGTGTTAGATGAAGAGCTATAGGGATAAAGTGGAGGTTTTAAAACGAATAATGGAATCCTATGCCTTAGAAGATGTGGCAGTAGCATTTTCTGGAGGGGTGGACAGCAGCCTTTTGCTGAAAATGGCTTGTGATGCAGCGGAAAAAGCAGGGCGGAAGGTATATGGTATTTTCCTTCATACGATGCTCCACCCTTTGGGGGATGCCGAGAATGCCGGAAGGGCTGCACAGGAGGCGGGGGCCGAGCTGATTGTGCTTAAAGTTGATGAGCTTGAGGCTGCAGGAATAGAAGATAATCCTGTAGACAGATGCTACCGCTGCAAAAAATATTTGTTTAGAGAGCTTCGGAAAAAGGCAGAGGACCTGGGGATACGAAGGATTTTAGAAGGAACAAATGAGGATGACCTGCATGTATATCGTCCGGGAATTAAGGCAGTGCGTGAACTTGGAATTCTAAGTCCGCTTGCAGAGGCGGGACTTACGAAAAAAGAAGTGAGAAGTCTGGCGAAGGAATACAGAATCTCCGTGTCAGGCCGAGCCTCGTCTCCCTGTCTTGCCACAAGATTTCCCTATGGGACCAGACTGTCCTATGAAGATATGAGGCGGGTTGAAAAGGGGGAAATACACTTAAAGAAATTAGGGCTTTATAATGTGCGGCTGCGGGTATACAAAGAAACCGTCAGAATCGAAGTAGATTCTGACGCTTTACTGACAGTGCTTCATTTCAGGGAGGAGATAACGGCATATTTAAAAATGCTGGGTTATACCTATGTTACCCTTGATCTTGAGGGCTTCCGTTCAGGCAGCATGGATGAGGTTCTTATTCCTCCTCAGACAGAAGCCTCAAGCCTGCGGTGCCTGTAACCGGAAGGGAGAAAATAATCCCTCCTGCGGGGCTTTTCGGGCCGGCCTGCTCCATAATAGCCTTCATGATATCATTTTTCTGAGAAGAGCGGACAACAATAAATATCATTTCCTTTTCTTCGGCAAGTGAGATGCCGAAGAATTTTTTTGCATGCTCCATTCCCGTCCCTTTTGCGTGAATTACTGTGCCGCCGGGAGCGTGGGCGCTTCTGGCAGCGTCCATAATCGTATCGGTGTATCCTGCATTTGCAATGGTAATAAGAAGTTCATACTCTGTTCCCTTCAATGTGCTTTCCTCCTTTATGGAAATATCCTGTCCATCGGTGATATAATGAAGCGCTTTTTTCCCATAAATGCTGCTGAATGGGATAAGAAATGCAATCCCTCTGCCGGGAATATCTATTTTTACTTTATGATAAAGTTCTTTTTTTATTATTTTCCACGTATCTGGAGTGACGAAAGCCATATAAATTACCTTTTCAGTAGCTTCCATGCCCAGATAATCGAGGACTGCGCTGTCTGCTGTGCCTACTGCAAGTACAGATAAGGTCACATGAATTCCGCAGTGCTTAAAGAAAGCAATAAATTTATCGCGCATTCCCCGGTTTGTTATAATTCCCATAATATAGAGTTCGTTCATGATTAAAATCCTTTCTCAGGGGAAATTTACAAGTACGGTTTCTAAAGTTTATAATTCAATGATATCATCTTCATCCCATGTGTCAAGATAGGACACAGAAAGCATTTCTCTGCTCTCATTTTTCATAGCTCTAAATCTATATATGGACCCTAGAAGCTGGATTGCAATAAGAGGGGTCATGGCAACCATAGCCACAATTCCAAACGCATCCTGCACGATATTTCCTCCTACTGTCTGACACGCTCCCATGGCAAAAGGAAGAAGAAAGGCGGCTGTCATAGGGCCAGAGGCAACGCCGCCGGAGTCAAAGGCAATAGCCGTAAATATTTTTGGCACAAAAAAGGACAATAGAAGCGCAAGCACATATCCCGGTATAATAAACCAGAATATAGAGATGCCGGTCAACACACGTATCATGGCAAGTCCTACAGAAACGGCTACACCAAGGGACAGGGAAATCCCCATAGATTTTCCGGAGATGGAGCCGGAGGTGATTTCTTCTACCTGCTCCATCAGCACATATACCGCTGGCTCTGCTTTTACGATAAAGAAACCAATGAGCATGCCGATAGGGATGATAATCCACCGGAAGGAAAGTCCTGCAATAATCTGTCCCAGATAGTTTCCGGCAGGCATAAACCCCACGTTTACCCCTGTAAGAAAAAGGACTAAGCCGATATAGGTGTATATAATACCAATTCCAATCTTAAAAAGTGTCTTTTTCTTAAGTTTTAAAGATACCGCCTGAAAAAAAACAAAAAACAAAACAATCGGAAGAAGAGATATGGCTATATCTTTTATGTATTCAGGAAAGCCGGATGCAAAATAATGCCACATTTCCACAGAATTTTCAAGCTCCGGCAGTACCTTGGGAGTATAGCCTGCCTCCTCGGGATGGTAAAGGAGTCCGAGGATAAGGACTGCAAGGATGGGACCGATAGAGCAGAGGGAGACAAGACCAAAGCTGTCGTCCTCTGCATGCTTATCACTTCGGACAGCAGCAAAGCCAACGCCGAGAGCCATGATAAATGGGACTGTCATAGGCCCTGTGGTAACGCCTCCTGAGTCAAAGGCCACTGTCAAAAAATTCCCTGGCACATAGGCAGCAAGTATAAATACAAGGATATAAAACAGGATTAAAAGAGGAGCCAGTGCCTTTGAGAACAGCATACGAAGCATGGCGGCAACCAGAAATATTCCCACACCGCAGGCGACAGATAAAATGAGCGTCATATTAGGGATGGAGGGAACCTGTTCTGCAAGGACCTGAAGGTCTGGTTCTGAAATTGTTATAATAAATCCGAGAACAAAGCAAAGGAGAAGAACTATAGGAAGCTTACGGGTAGAAGCCATCTTCGTGCCCATACGCTCACCCATCGGCGACATGGCAAGTTCTGCGCCCAGAGTAAAAAACATCATTCCGATAATAAGCAGGACTGCTCCGAAGATAAAAAGAAGCAGAATACTTGAGGGAATGGGAGCGATTGTAAAGGAAAGAACAAGCACGATTCCGATGATAGGGAATACGGCAGTTAAGGCTTCCTTAAGCTTTTCAGCAAATCTTGTGCGGTAATCATTCATGAGGAGATAGTCCTTTCTATATTACATGTGAAATGGCTGTCTATAAATAGCTTAACATGATGCCGGGAAAGAGGCAAACTGTTTATGGATATTTAATATATACTCCTCATGAATGAAAATATTTAATTCTAATTTTCAAAAGTACCTTTGAGTACTTTGTTTTTGTTTCTTATATGGAATTGACCTTTTGCAATTACAGAATCGATATACATATCATTGTCTAAGAGAAGGATATCTGCATCACTTCCAGTACGGATACATCCTTTCGAAGGATATAGACCATATGCTTTGGCAGGATTTACTGTACATAATTTAAGCACAGTCTCTAGTGGAATACCAGTTTCTGTTACAGCAATACGGACTTCCTCATGTAATGTACACAGCTTTGTAGTCAGTAATTTTGCTTTTCCATTTTTCTGCGGAACGCTCATGCTTCCATTGCCGTCAGAACTCATAGTAATCTTCTCTATTGGGACATTATTATCGATACAAACCTTTAATCCTTCGTGTAATGATATGGAGCTTAAGAAACCGCTTTCCGGGCGGACGCCAGTAGTAATATCAATATAACCACCTTTTTTAGCATACTCCATTGCTTCCTTAAACAAGGAGGCGCTTCGGTTAACATGCGTAGGTATAATTCTGGAAGCAGGTATATCTGTTTCATCAATCAGCCTGAATAAATATTTAAGCCCATCTTGTCCGCTTCCCATATGAAGATGTAAGGGACTGCATTTTCCAGACAGCATTCCTCCTAAAAAGGCCTGGGTTGCAGTACGTTTAAATTCTTCATATGTCATTTCAGATGACCGATAGTCTGAAACAGCAACTTCACCAATTCCAATAACTTTATCCATAAGGATAATGTCCTTACGTGCATCTCCAGTGATTGTTTTTAATGGATATTCGTAGGAGCCGGTCATAATATAGGCTGTTATTCCCTCTTCTTCCAATCCTTTTGCTTTTGCAAGTAATGATTCATGGCTTCTTGACGTACCATCTGTACCTAAAACGCCGATTACTGTAGTGACTCCTGCGCTGGTAATTTCTGACAGCATAATTTCAGGTACGCGGCTGTAGAAACCAGCCTCTCCCCCGCCGCCTGTGATATGTACATGCTGATCTACATAACCAGGTACAGCTGCCGCATTTTCTCCGTCTATTATTTCACAGGGCAGGCCGATTGTATCTGGATTAATTTCCGGCTGTATTTCAATAACTTTTTCATTACATATTAATATGTCCTTCATTCCCATATGCTCGGGAGCATATAAATTAACATTTTTTATCAATAGTAAAGGTTTCATTCTTTGTCCTCCAATTCTTGTGTTTGTACATACTGCACAAATTAATAGATAATTATATGTAGTATTTATACAAAACGCTTGTTTTTATTGTCTTGATTATAACAACATTGTCTAATATAATCAAATACAAATTATTGCATGAAGGACATATTATCTTACTTATGAATGGTTAAAAAGCATTTAACTTAAAGACATTTAAAAAATAATAAAAAAAGAGAGTGGCCGGTGTCTTTTCGGACACCGGCCAATTGGAGAGGAATGAAAACAATCTATCTAAATTTTAACTAATTGTTAGGCGAAGTGCGGTAATCATACAGATTATGTAAGCGATAAGTACGACTACCGTCTTCTTTAATTGATATAATTATTATAATTTGAAAATGTGAATCGGATGTGTCAAAAAACAGAAATAATTATAAAATTTCTTAAGAAAATCGGAAGATTTAAAATAATAAGGTTGGGGACGGGGTATTTTTAAAAATACCCCGTCCCCAACTAGCGGAGAGAGAGGGATTCGAACCCTCGGAACCTTTCGGTTCATAGCTTTTCGAGAGCTACACCTTAAACCACTCGGACATCTCTCCATAGTGCCTTTAAAATTTAGTTGATATTGCTACGCACGAATGAATTATAGCACAGGAACAGGGAAAGATGCAATAAAGAAATTAGAATAATATGAATCTGGGACGGGGTATTTTTAAAAATACCCCGTCCCAGATTCGAATATCCCTGTCCCTTTTTATAATGTCCGAATGAACCGCATAAATGCTTCTCTTCCTTCCGGAGTACATTTATAAACGCCTGCGTCCTCCAGTACATGGACAAATACTTCGCCTGCTTCTTTTTTTAGAATATCCATTACATTTTCCTCTGTAATAGTATTATATTTGGGAAGGAAATTGGCTGCCCAGTCAGCGTGCTTCTCAATGTCTGAATTGGTTCTTATATCTTTTTTATTAACAATATATTCTGCCAGCAGTTCAAGCTCTTTCTTAAGTCTGGAAGGCAGAACAGCAAGTCCCATTACTTCAATAAGCCCGATATTTTCCTTTTTGATATGGTGATACTGTGCATGCGGATGATAGACCCCCAGCGGATGTTCTTCAGTTGTAATGTTATTGCGGAGTGTCAAATCTAACTCGAACATATCGCCAGTTTTCCTTGCAATCGGCGTAATTGTATTGTGAGGTTCACCGTCTGTTTCTGCAAAGATAAATGCAGCCTCATCGGTGTATGAACGCCAGCAATTTAACACATGTTCTGCAAGGTCAATAAGCCGCTTTTCATCCTTGTGGCGGATACGAAGCACAGAGAGAGGCCATTTTACAATACCTGCCTCCACATCCTCAAAGCCTGGAACGGACACGGCCTTTTCAATGGGGGCCTTTGCCATAGCGAAGGTGTAGTGTCCTCCCTGAAAATGGTCATGGCTTAAGATGGAGCCGCCTACTATCGGGAGGTCTGCATTAGATCCGAGAAAATAATGTGGAAACAGCTTTACGAAATCAAACAGCTTCGTAAATGCAGCCCGGTCTATTTTCATCGGAGTATGCTGTCCATTAAATACAATACAGTGCTCGTTATAATATACATACGGAGAATATTGGAACCCCCAGGCGCTGTCATTGACTGTAATCGGGATAATACGGTGGTTTTCTCTTGCAGGATGGTTTACACGGCCGGCGTAGCCTTCGTTCTCCATACACAGAAGGCATTTGGGATAACTGCTTGCTTTTGCGTTTTTGGCGGCGGCAATTGCCTTTGGGTCCTTCTCTGGCTTGGAAAGGTTGACGGTAATATCAATTTCACCGTAGGGGGAATCCACCTTCCACTTCATATCCTTCTTTACACGGTAGCGGCGGATATAGTCGCTGTCCTGACTGAACTTATAATAGTAATTGGTGGCTGTCTCAGGGGATTCCTTATAATGGCGGGCGAATTCAGCCTGTACCTGGGCCGGCCTTGGCAGAAGGCAGTTCATTAGCTTTGTGTCAAATAAATCGCGGTAAACAATACTGTCGGTGATGAGTTCACGTTTTACAGCCTCATCCAGAAGATTTTTAAGTATGGATTCTAGCTCTTCTGTCACATAAGAAGTATCTACATCGGTGTCTTCATAATTATCCTCATGGAAAATTTCCAGCAGAAGATTTGTTGTATAAATGCGCTCGCTTTCAGGGGTGAGTCCTGTCTGGATTCCATATTCCACTAACTTTTTAATATTTTCGTATAACATAAAAGCATCGCCTCCTTAACCTAATCTCCTTGCACCTTCACCAATATCTACAACATAAAATTCAGCCTCGTGTCCGACCTTATCAAGATATGCCTTACCGATTTCTTTTACGAATGTGTCTACAGCCTCATTTTTTACAATACTTACTGTGCAGCCTCCGAAGCCGCCTCCGGTAATGCGGGAGCCGATAACGCCTTCTGTTTTCCATGCAAGATCTACAAGAATATCGATTTCTTTACAGGAAACCTCATAGTCATCCCGAAGAGAGATATGGGAAGAGTTCATAAGCTCTCCAAATAAAGCAATATCATTTGCCTTTAGCGCTTCTACGGCACGGATAGCACGTTGGTTTTCATATACTGCGTGTCCGGCCCGTCTCTGCCTTACAGAATCCTTGACAGCATGCTTATATTCTTCAAACTGTTCTTCTGTAAGCTCGCCCAGAGTCTTGATATCTACTACAGTCTGAAGCTCCTTTAAAGCAGTTTCACATTCATTTCTCCTGTCATTATAAGCTGAATCCACAAGGCTGTGTTTAACCTTGCTGTTGGTAATAACAATTTTAGCATCCGGGAGCTTAACAGGAGCATATTCATAATTTAAGGTATTTGTATCAAGGAAGATTGCATGATCCTTTTTGCCCATAGCACTTGCAAACTGGTCCATGATTCCGCAGTTGCAGCCATTATAATTATTTTCCGCATCCTGCCCGATAAGAGCAATATCCACCATAGTTACCTCGCTAAATCCGAAGATGTCCTTTAAAATTACCCCTGTCAGTACTTCCAGGGAGGCGGAGGAGGAAAGGCCGGAGCCGTTCGGAATATCGCCGTAAATAGCAATGTCAAGCCCATGGCTAAGCTTCATTCCACGTTTTTCAAATGCCCATATAACGCCCTTTGGATAATTCGTCCAGGAGGCAGCCTTGTTTGGAACCAGATCGTCAAGACTTGTCTCTACAACGCCGAAGGAGTCAAAGTTCATAGAATAAAAGCGTAAAGTACGGTCATTCCGAGTCCGTACTACAGCATAAGTACCAAGAGTCAGTGCGCACGGAAACACATGACCGCCATTATAATCCGTATGTTCCCCGATTAGGTTTACGCGGCCTGGTGCAAAGTAGGTACGCAGTTCTCCGTTTTCTCCATAGAGCTCTTTAAATTTCTGCATTAATTTCTCTAACATTTTCCATTCTCCTTATCTTCTTCCCTATTTTCCCTTGCGGGAACCTGCTCTTTGTTTTATGATTATAATGATAATGAGAAAATAAGGAAATAACAATAAGAATATTACACATAATTATAAGGATATTGAGGAAATGCAGATAAATATTAGTGAAAACCAAAAGGAGATAAAGGCACATGGAAATTATGAATTTCCAGTGGGAATTAATGTGGAAAAGATTGAAGCTTACGAGCGGGGAGCCTTCTTATGGCATTGGCATCCGGAGATTGAGCTTACATGGGTGATGTCAGGGCAGATGGAGTACCATGTCAATAATGAAAAATATATTTTGAAGGAAGGAGATGGAATGTTTGGAAACAGCAATACTCTTCATGCGGGCTACCAGAAGGACAGGGAAGCATGTACCTATCTTTCCGTCACCTTTCATCCGAGGTTCCTGTATGGATATGAAAACAGCGTGCTGCAGACAAAATATGTAGATTTTGTGACATCTAATGATGCATGGTCATCCTTAAAGCTTGAAAAAAAGACGGTATGGCATCAGGAAATTATACAAATGCTGAGAAATATTTACGAGATGTCCCAGAACCCGCCCGCTGATTATGAGCTGGGGGTTCATATGACGTTGTTACAAATATGGAGGAAATTTTTTCAGTATTTCAATACACTGCCAGAAAAGGAACAAAAGCCCCAGAGATATCTTGAGAGGCTTAGAGACATCATTTCCTTTGTACAGGAGCACTGTAGTCAGGATATTACATTGGATGACGTGGCAGGGCATGTGAATATATGTAAAAGTGAGTGCTGCAGATTTTTTAAAAAACATATGGGGATGACATTGTTTGAGTACATAATGTTTCTGCGGATACAAAAGAGCCTTCCTCTGCTGCGGGAAGGAGAGAGTGTTACGAAGGCGGCGGGGATGGCAGGATTTTCAAGCCCGGCGTATTATGGGCAGATATTTAAGCGGTATATGAAATGCACGCCGAGAGAGTATCGGGCTGGGGACGGAGTAAAATGAAAAAGTGCCTGTCCCCACCTAGGTTGGGGACAGGCACTTTTTCATTTTACTCCGTCCCCAACATCAGCATCCCCAGGAATTTTTCATAATTCACCCCATCATTATGGGGCACGTTCTCTCTCACTGAATCTGCGATGGCAGCCTCAAGGAATTCTCCTGTCATCTGAATAATTTGCGGTATTTCTATTTTCTCTGCGACTCCTGCTGCCAGACATGAAGCAAAGAGATCCCCTGTTCCCGAATAGCTTTTTCCGATATAAGGAAAAGCGCTTAAGCTTAAAGCAGTTTCTGATACATACAGATTGCCCATCTGCATAATCCCAGTCTCATCTGTGAAATGTATTCCGGTTACGATAACATGTGTGGGTCCCTCTTCACAAAATTCAAGTGCCAGCTTCTGCACTGTATCAAGAAGCTTCTTAGTATCTGGAATCTTCCGGATATAGTGAAAATCTGCGTTTGTAAGAAGGCAGAGCTCAGTAAGGTTTGGGGTAATAATATCCGCTCTTTTTGCTAGTTTCTTCATTTCTTTTAAGAGATTTGGCGTAAACATATCATACTTTACTCCGTCGTCCCCCATAATGGGGTCTACGAGAAGAAATGTGCCGGCAGACTTAAAGGTTTCGATAAAACGGAAAATCTGGCGGATTTGTTCTTCGCTGGCAGCGAATCCTGTATAAATTCCGTCAAAATGCTGTCCCATTTTTTCCCATTCCAGCCGGAAGTGCTCCATTCTATTTGTATAGTCGTCTATAAAATAGCTTGGGTATCCGGTCTGTGCTGTCAGAATGGCAGTAGGCAGCGGGCAGGGCTGCACACCCATAGCAGAGATGACAGATATGGCGGCAGTAAGGGAGCAGCGGCCTAAGCCGGATAAATCATTGATTACAGCAATTTTTTTCATTACGCAATATCCTTCCATTGAGGTAATGTTATTTGTGTAGAGTTTTCTGCAGGAAATGATAACATAAAAATCAGACATAAAAAGCACTCCATTAAAAGGAGTGCTTTCTAACGTGGGCGAGAGGATTCGAACCCCCGACCTTCTGGTCCGTAGCCAGACGCTCTATCCAGCTGAGCTACGCCCACACAGCATATATATGCTCTTTTTGCCATTCAAAGCAAAAATTATTATAGTCCATATTTCTGCTTCTGTCAACAAGAAAAATGAAACTTTAAAAATTTTTTGTGGAAAATCAATATTTGCGCAATTAGACGGTACATATCCAAAAGTTACATACACGTATCTTCTTATAAGTGGCAGGCTGTGAAATTCCTGTTGCTTTTCTTTAAAAATATACATAGATCCGGCATATATGAGTGAACCGCTCCCTGTCAAGTAGACAGTGGAAAAAATAAAAATTTTAGCTGCCAATCACATTTTTGTGGTTGGCAGTATTCTTATGCTACACATGTTAAATGTTTTCTATATTCTATC
>CAJTEW010000026.1 GCA_910575605.1 Lachnospiraceae bacterium | reverse complement strand
ACGGCATCCAGTTTCATCTCAAAAGAGTATTTTGAATGTTGTCCCATAAAATATGCTCCTCCTTATAGTGACAGTTTTATTATTTTATCTGTCTACCATAAGGGGAGCATATCATTTGAACAAAGAGTCAATGCATCGGCTTTTCTTATGCCAAATTATCCTGCGAATGATTTGGCATAAACCGAAAGAACTGCTTGAAATCACATCTGTGATGAAATCTGCTCTTTCGGAGCAGGTGTACAGAGGAATGCAATTCCTTTGTGCATGAGTACAGGGAATGCAATCCCCCTGTGCAGGTCAAGGGCAGCCGCCTTGCCCAGTTCAGTGGCGCTTCGCCACTTAATACTGGGTATTACTTGACGCTAAAAGCAGCCAGGAATCAGCTTCGCTGTCGAAATCCCTTTCAGGGAAATTTTCAAAGAATGGAGGACTATCATAATGAAATTAACAAGACACAATGGTCGTGCCGGGAAAAATGGTGCTTACAATCCTAAGCACAATGACCGCAGTTTTAATATTAACAATAGTGGGCACATTGATGGAGAACGAGCAAAAGGAAATATCTACTGGGACTGTTTCAAAGGTTATCGTACTTTCTATGATAAAGAAAATGAATGTGAACTGGCAAACACATTTGAAGAAGTAGAAGAACTTTATTATTCTGTTCATTATAAAGAATTTATTGAAAGACAAAATGAACGTAATATTAAGAATCGGCACCCGGAACGCAATCGCACCACATCAGATATCTTAAAACATAAGAAAACCTGCCCGGAAGAAACCATCTATCAAATTGGCACTTTAGACAATCACATTTCACCAGATATATTATTACAGATAGTTATGGATTTTATGGTTGAAATTACCGAACGATTTGGTGCTCATGTTCACATATTGGATTGGGCACTTCATCTGGATGAGAGCACACCGCATATCCATGAACGCCATGTATTCGATTGCGAAAATCAATATGGAGAATTATTTCCACAACAGGAAAAAGCGTTAGAAAAGCTTGGTTTTGATTTGCCAAATCCAGAAAAACCAGCAGGGCGAAATAATAATCGTAAGATGGTATTTGATTCTGCCTGTCGTGCATTACTGTTTGATATTGCAAAAAAATATGGATTACAGTTAGAAGAAGAACCGGAGTATGGCGGACGAAAATATTTAGAAAAACAGGACTATATCCTTGCCAAACAGAAAGAACAGTTGGCTTTGCAGGAAGAAAAGCTCGAAGAATTGACTATAAAAATTGAAGATGTGGAAGCACTGATTGATGAAGTTTCCGATATTGCTTACGACAAAGCAGTTGAAGTTGTTACTGCTGCTGTCAAAAAAGAAACCCATCTGGAAGATATCCGATTGGTAGAAGAATCAAAAAACTGGGTACTTTCTCCAGAACGAAAAACATCTAAGAAAGAGCGTGAATATGCTGCCAAGCGATTGGATGGCGTGATTGCTAAAATCAAAAATGCTATGCAAAGTGCTGTTCTGAAAATTCAGAATAAACTTATACAGCCGGAAGTGAAAAGGGCTGGAACAGAACAGATTAGGGCAAAGGCAAGGACGTCCGTTTTGGATAAATTGAATCGCAAAAAGGCAGAAATTAACGAAAAAACTAATCTTAAATCGGTTGCTCAAAAAATTCATCAATCACAGGAATTATAGGAAGTATTGTCATAATATTTCATCAAATTCAATATTAAACAAGGGCTGTATCTGATGAACCAGACTTTCAGATCAGCCCTTAGAATCTATATTATGATTTGCTTGCAGATTTCTTTTTCTGAGAATCAATCATAAAAAGTACTGGTGGATTTTCTCCATTTTCAACTCTTTGTTGATGTCTTTTCTGTATTTTAGAATCTCTGATAGGATTGCCTACTTGCACATAAACAAAAATCCTTTTGTCCGTACCTTCTGCTCGCGCATAATCCTCAATTTGTTGCTCGTATCCATGCATATAATCATCATTGGATGAAAGTTTTATCTCCACAACCGTTTTGTCATTTCCTCTGCTGATTTTCAAATCTACTGGACCAGGTCCTTCATTGGCTTCAAATGACATATCGATATTATTTTCTGTACAATAGTGTTTTCCACTTAAATGAAGTAATCTCTGTACGGCTTTTTCACGTCTGGTAGTTGAGGCTGATTGTATTTCGTCCCAGCCTTTGTTCCATTCAACCCACTCTTTAAAAATCTTCAAAATACTAATGGCAGCGTCTAAACTACTAATTTCAGATTTATCTGCATGCTCTAAAAATTCGAACATCCCACTTTTTTTCATTCGCTTAAAAGTATCTGATACAAAGTAGTCCAAATCTTTTTCTACAGAATATTCTTCAATATCTGCATTTTTATAACCATTTATTAAACGTCCACAGCGTTTAGCATCTTTGAAAACATATTGTTTTAAATAATCCTTCTTTTCAGCTGCACGCATTTTTCCCCATTCAGAACCAACAGCCTCATTTACTTCAGCTCGTATTGCTTCGTTTTCGGATATGACCCGATCTATATCACTCCAGCATCGAGCTATTGGAATTTCATGTAAAATCTCTTTCGGAACATATAGTAATTCACATTTTTTATATGGATTTATTGCTATACCATCTTGAAACGTGATTTCCCCATAATGTTCTGAATCAAGATTCAGTTCTCTATTTATACGTCGTGTGTATTCTTTAATATCTTCCAGTATGATTGAAGCAATCATATCACTTAATCGATCAGCTGCTACATTATTTTCAAACAAACCCACCAACTGAAAAATTTCTGGTTGCTTCGATCCAGCTTTAACAATTTCAAAAGCATCATTGATTACTTGTGCTGATAAAACAGGACCAAAGCCTGCATCCACACCCGTTTCTGACAGACCAAGATTTATTCCATTTACACCTGGAAAATCAAAACGATTTAATGCTGCATTATATAACTTATCATTTTTTTCTTTTGAATTATCCAGTAAAAGCATAAGAGTTCCAAAGAATTCATTGACCCTATTATATGCATTCGCAAATTCAGGTGTTTTTGATTTTTTGAGACGCAATATGTTAATAAAAAAGTGACTGTCTTTATTCATTATAGAATCAAAAACACCTAATTCATCCAACTCATCATCTAACTCGAAAAATTCGGATATAAATTTATCTTCCATATATTCTTTCATCCCTTCGTATATCGCCACCAAGACAAACCTACCACAAATTTATACTTCTTTTCGGATTGTATAATCATCAATATTATCCTGACGTTCGATTGCAGCATCTATGTATTTTTTATAATCTGCAATGAATGCATCCCACTTTACTGCACCAATATAACTTGGATTCGGACTTGTCCAGATTTTACCTTCATTGTTGGTACATTCTCTGGTAGAAGGATCTTCGAGATTAAACTTATTCTTTGCTAATATCGTAAAAAGTTTATCCGTATGATGTGTTGTACAATACGAAGAACAGCAGGTTCTTGATTCCAAATAATAAGAATATGATCCATTACTATCCGGAAGAACTACTGCAACCATGGCATTGCTTCTACTGGTAACACTTTTACCTGTTTTTCTCGAAATTTCTTTAAGGGAATACGAGATTTCCCATGGAATCCACTGGTCTCTGTCAGCTTTACCCGATTCTCGCATATTTGGAGAAATAAATACAACTGTCACAGAACTATCATAGATACGATTTTTCAACTTTTCCCAAATAACTTCTTCGCTCAGTCCGCTAAGATCTTCATCATCTTCTTCACCTTTATTGATGTCATCTTCATCGGATAGTTTATTTTGGAATTCAGTAACGTAATCACGAACTGTAGAGTTTCCCCACCAAGTGAGGTTTTTCACATCTGCATCTGCGTATTTATAAGAAACAAAAATTTTATGACCCATTCATAATCCTCCTTAGCCAAAAATATTTAATATGTAAATAATTACACCTAATGTTACCGTAATAGGTAAATAAAAGACGATTTCTGTCGTTGACAAAAAGCAATTTAAAGGACAAATCTTTTTGCTATCAGAGATACTCATATTCTGAATCTGTGATAAATCCATCGAAAAATCAATTTCATCATCACGCTTTTCAGTAACAGTCTTATACAAAATTCTGTACTGGCGTTCCAAACGTAAATAATACGTGTCAAGTAGCCAGAACACAATAATCGGTATGAATGCGATTATTATAAATTTACGCTCAGTATCCTTTGCTGCAAGACCTCCAATTAATACAACCAGAGTCATCGTCCAGGCTTTTAATTGAAAACAGTTCTTTGCCATTCGTTCAATGATATTTTCAATCATTTCTAAATGTTTTATCTTATTTGTGTTATTCATTATGACTTATGTACCTTTCTTCTAATTTCTCCTACCAAGTTATGTACCGTTGTTGCCGGACACATTTCTGAAGGGATTCGTTTACATTCTCTCAAACACTGTTCATATTTTTGAGCAGCAATCTGAAGCGCTTTATCCTCATCTCCACATTCACAGAGCCGTTTATACATATCAGAGTCCGCTTTGGAATATTTCTGACCGGTTCTTGCTTCATAAAGATCACCGAATCTTGAACAGCAGGTCCATGATTCGTGGATTGCTGGCATGCTTTCAAAGTAAGCATACATCCAGATTTCAAAACATGGATTAGACCAGCCAACGTTTATTCCGACTTTCTCTGCGTCCCTGATAATCTGATCAAAATTTGGAACCTGATCACGATCGAATACAATCCATGGTATACGGTATTGCGCTTCATAAGCTGTCATCTCAAGACACTTTTCGATCATATTCTGTGTTTTTGTTTCTACAACTTTAATAACAAGTTTTTTCTTTACGTCTTCTGGAAGACTGTCGTGTAACCCGTTAAAAAAACAGCGTTCAGTAGCCTCTGTGTCGGTCACGACAAGATAGTACCCCATTTCTGGGATACGACGTACTGCACGCTGTTCTCTTGTTTTTCTATTACCTGTTCTGTCTTTTCTTGCCATAAATTACTCCTCCTTAAAAAAATCGATTGTCTTTAAGGATGGAATAGCTCCATATTTTCCTAACAGATAATTTTTTTCATAACTTTCGTCCTTACGGATACGGGAACCATCCTCGTCGATAAAATCAGCCAAGGAATATAATGTAGATAATCCCATATCGTCTTTTTCTGTAAACCAGATTTCATCACGACGTAATAACTGATTAGATAACTGCCAGGTGTCATGTGTTGTAAATACAAGCTGTGCATGATTTACATTGATTTCTGGGTTAAGGAAAGTAAGGATGAAGTTGCGAACAAGAAGTGGGTGTAACCTAGCATTTAACTCGTCGATAAAGAATACCCCACCATTTTGCAATACATCCTGTAATTCTGGATAGAGTGCAAACATTTTTAAAGTACCTGCTGATTCATGAGCAAGTGGAATTTTTGCCATGTCTTCAGATCCGATTTTTTTATGAAGTGCATCTATCAGATATTTTTCTTCTTTGGAATCTTCCTGAGCAGGAAGTTTCGTAACTTCAAATCCTTTTATTGTTTCGTCAAAAGAAGAGAAGTATTTTACAACATTTTCTCTGATTTTTTCGTCCTCAATAAAGCCCGTAGGAAGAACACGAGACATAAAGAAATTTGTTACAACATCACCGAAATCTGCAAATTCATTGTTTAAAAACCAATCTCTAACAAGTTTACATTTAGCTATTTTTAATTTAGCTCCTAATGAAACAATAAGAACTTGTTTTTCCAATGCGATTTCTATATTTTCTCTGCTTGTTTTTGGAATACCTGCTAAATCTAAAGCTTCTTCATCTCTATAAAATATAGTAGAATACTTACGAGCTGTCTTAGCCTTGTAGTTCAGCCATTCTTCTGTAACACCAGTTTTTCCGATGCAGAAACCGTAATTGTAACATTTCTCAGTTTTATCACCCGGAACCGTGAAGTATACTTCAAAGCTTGTATCTGCATTTTCGGAAGATATATCAAAAAGGAATGGAAGTGGTCTGATATCATCAAAGTCCTTTTCTTCATCTCCATATTTGAAAGAGTGAACTACATACTCGCTCATATATTCAAATGCACCATAAACATTAGATTTTCCACTTGCATTTGCACCATATACAGCAGCTACAGGTAATATCTTTTCGTTACCCATGGATATAACACGATTGGAAAACTCTGTCATTTTTGCTGCGGATAAATCCAGCGTAGCTTCATCACGAAATGATTTGAAATTTTTAAAATTAAATTGTATCAACATAGTTTAAACCCTTCCTTTCATAATCTATTATATCCATTTTAAACAAAAAATCAACACTTAAATTCGACTTTTTCTCATTTAAGTGTTGATTTGCGAACATTTGCACATTTGTTCAATTTTATCTGCAGCACCTTTTGCACCAGTACATTTATGAAAGCCCTGAGAAATCTTTGACGCCTGTTCATAATAAGATTTTGTATTTAACACACTTTCAATTGTCTCTCTAATAGCTTTTGCATTTATATGCTTCAACCGGACACCTGCACCAAGTTGTTCTACTCTGGTAGTTACGCCGTCTTGCTCCGATGTTTGAGGAAACATTACAAGTGGGACTTTATAGTATAAGCTTTCATTCACACTATTCATACCACAGTGGGTAAGGAATACATCCGCCTGACTTAATACAGCTATCTGATCTACAAACCTCGAAATCGTAATATTATCCGGTACAGCACCTAAGTCTTCAATATTTATCAAATTACCAACTGACATGATTACCTGGTATTTCGTATTAGCCAATGCTTCTATACATTTTTTATAAAACTCTGTTGAATCATTGATTACAGTTCCCATTGATATATAAATCAATTTATCCGACTTCTTCTCAATCATATTCTCAACAGGTCGTATTGATGGTCCTACAAAAACATATTTTTCCGAAAATGTTTCGGAGCATGGTTGGAATTCTGGAGATGTATACACAATCGTATCTGTATTGTTATCATTTTGGATAATATCCAAAACACTTTTTACAGGATATCCTTTATCTTGCAGACGTTTAATGTTTTTATTGATTTTTGACATTGAAAAAATCATACCAAACATCTGTCCTAAACTTTGCTTCATAATCCTAGCTGAATGTTGATTAAAAGCAAAGGTTGTCGTTGAAGACACAAAAGGAATCCCAAGTTTTAACGCTACAATCTTTCCCCATACAGCCATGGAATCTGCAACAATACAATCTGGTTTTAATCCTTTCATATGTTCGCACACTGCATCATCCAGAGCTAATATAGTATCCACCAATATCTGTGTTGAAAAAGCCAAATCTTTTCCTATTCGGGCTCCGTCTTTCGCATCTAATCGCTGTTCCTGATCGTATTCATCACAAGAAATAAAAGTTGCTCCTGTGGATTCAATCTTTTCACGCATCATATTATAGGAATAGTAGAAAACCTCATGTCCCCTGCAGATAAGCTCGCGGACAACACCTAATGTTGGATTTGTATGCCCGTGTGCTGGAATACAAAAGAAAACGATTTTACTCATATCAACTCACCACCCTTTAGGAATCCATTTCTGAAAAAATCCTTGAAATATATTCTTTTTGCATTTCCTTTGGCAAAATCGCCAAACCTCTTTTTTCATCACCTAAAACTAAAATTTCCATTCCCGGCTGAAGATTAAATAAATTTCTTGCTTCTTTCGGGATAACAAATTGACCTTTTTCTCCTATTTTAACCATCCATGCATATTTTCCATTATTAACTTCCATAAGCTCCTCCAAAAGTATGATTTGTATGAATAACCATACCATTTCATCATTACAAAATCAATATATTATTATTTTCAACTTATTTGTACAAATAAAATAGGAGTCCACACATGAACTCCTATGGGCTATGGGCATCTCAAGGTTCCATAGCACAACCATATTGAATTATAACGTATTTGCAACAACAGTTCAATTGCCAATTTCATCAGCATACTTCCAAACATAACCACCTGCATGCTTCTGAACACCTTTTGCCGCGTCTCGTATACTCTTGGAGTTTACACCAGTTTCACGTACAGCTTGTGCAATAGTATCATATCGTTTGATTAAAGTCATATCATCCGTCAATTGCAAAATAGCACGCCCTGTTGTTTTCGTAGAAGTCTCTGAAATAATTTTTATATTTTCATTTTTTATCTGTTCTTTTTCTAATTTCTTTTTTTCAGCCTCTTGCTGTTTGTATAGCAATTGTATTGCTTTCTCTCGTCGAGCTTCTAAACGACTAACATTTATTCCATTTTTCCTTTCACGAACAATGCCTTCGTCTAAAATATCTATTTCGTTTGCATAGTCTTTCAATTTATGATATGCCATTGCATAAGAGTCATAAAGAACCGGAGCATCATATCCATTATATCTTGCCTGATCAAACAGTTTGATTGCTTCTTCCACATTTCCCTCTTTACGTAGATTATCTCCTTTTTCCCAGAGCGAATATCCTTCATCATAGCCCCTTTCCCAATTATTTTTATTGCGAATACCAGCTAATGGAACTCTATTATGAATAGGCTGAATAATGATATCTTCTCTAGAGATTCGAGATTTATCATTAGAATTCTCTATGGTTTCCGAAACAATTTTCTCCGTCAATTTTCTCTTTTCAGCACTTTCAAGAAACGCTGCAACATCCATATCAGAAAGATGGTTTAACATAGCTGGACTGTTTTTATGTTCTGCTTCATATCGCTTATTATATTTAAAATAATCCAATGCTGACTTACGACATTTCGCATAAATGTCAAATAGATATGATTCCAACGGCTCCAATTCGAACGGACTATTGAAATATACTCTTACATAATCCGAACCACCTTCACTCATTGTACATGGCTCTATATTACAATTTAGTTTTCCAACACTTGACTTTTCAACAATAATGTATTTTCCCTTTTTGGCACATTTAAATTTCAAAATGGAATATAGGTAACTTACATCAACATAATTGCTACTGTTTTTATAAAACCCTAACCATTTAGAATCACCACCATTTTTCATGATGCAATTCTGAATGTAAGCACATATCTCCATTTCTTCGTCACATGGTTTACTTTTTTCTAAGTTTCTTAATCTTTTTTCTTCTTCTTTTTCTTCTATTTGCAGTAAGTTCCAAAGAATTTTCCCACATATTTCTGCATCTGTAACGGCTCTATGAGATTGATTATTAACAAGGTCAAAATACATAGCAACCGTATCTTGTTTATAGTTATGCAACCCTTTGATCAAGCTACGAGAAAGTGAAAGTGTATCTACATAAGAAATTTTCCCATCATATCCAAGACGCATTAATGTTTCTGACAGAAAATTCATATCAAAAGACGCATTATGTGCACATATAGTCGTTTGCTGTTTTAAAGCATCTCCTAGAAAGTCTACTAATTCTGCATACACAATACATTCTTGCGGTGCGTCTTTTACCATTTCATTTGTAATGTGGTTAATAGCAGTGGCACTGTATGGAATAAAGATTTCTGGATTAACCAATGTACTATATCTTTTGATAATCTCTCCATTCTCAAACAAAACAGCTGCAACTTCGATTATCTTATCATTCATCGGGCTTAATCCTGTTGTTTCCACATCAAAAGCAATATAGCGTTCTTTCAATTCTTTAACTGTATCGTAATCCACTTGCTTTTTATATGTACCAATATGGCCCCTTTTGATTTGCTCTTTTATTACAGGTTGCGCCTTTTGAAAAGTCATTTGTTCTATTGGTTTTTCTATTTCAACTTGTCTTTCTGATATACCATGTTGTGTTTCTTTTTTCTTGAATAATTTATCAAATAACCCCATCAAAATTCTCCTATCTTTTCCTCTGCAACATATGCACCATCATTTTCTGGAATAATTCCTGTTCATATTCGTCCAAATCCATTCCTATATTCTGAAACATATTCATGACCAGTTTTGCCATATTCGTTTCATTAAACTTTGGATTTTTCTTTTTCTGAAGCAATGCCTGTTTTCGCATATTAGCCAGTTGCTTTTGCAATTCTTCCGAACTAACATCCGACAATGGTATATCAAATTCTTTCTTGATATCTTTTAAGATAACGAAAAAAATACTCTTTATTTTCTCTATGTCTGCCTCTGTTCCAGTAATCTTTTGAGCATTGATTTCACGAATCCCATGTTGGGTTTCAATTTTGCAATCTGGCTTTTCTTTGATAAGTTCTCTTAAACTTGCTGTACCCATATCTATGACAGCATTTCTATTTGCGAATCCAGCATTATGTTCTTCCGTAAAATAGGAATTAACCGTATCGAGAAGTTGCGGGAAATAACGGTGCTCCAACAATCTACTCAGAATATCTCCATTCACGTTCCCTTGTAACAACTGGAGCAGAGCCTTATTTGTCAATCCCAATTCTTCCAGTTCCACATTCCTTCTAATGCGAATATCTGATATACAAAGCAAATAATCTGTCGAAACATTATAGTATTCTGCAAACTTTATAATCAAGTCATGACTAACTGATTTGGTTTCACCACGCTCAATACGACTTAATACAGATGCTTGTATATTCAATTCATCAGCAACTTCTTTCTGTGATTTTCCAGTTCCGTTACGGAGATCACACAGACGCTGATGAATATTATCAGCTGGTAATGATTTCATAGATTCATCCTTTCCAAACTTATACATTGTTGTAATTATGCTTCCACAACTCAAAGTTTCATTGCTTTATTATTTCCAATAGTTTGCTTACATACCTGTCTGCATAATTTATTGAAAACTCTCCATGATACATATTAGGCAGAACTTGTATAAAACTACCCTGTAATTTTTCATGAATAAGCTTAGCAGATTTTTTTATTGAGTTATTTTCCTTCTCTCCCACAAAAATCCAGACAATTGCTTCGCAATCCCTAATACCATCTTTTAAAGAATATACAGAGTTTTCCTGCAAAAATGAAATCATATCACTCTTTGTAATAGCACAAGTATCTTTGTAATACTCATCAAACAAATCCGATTTTATTCGCAGTGATTTAAATTGTAATTTTGAAAACCACTTATACTTTATCAAGTTATAACAACTGCCAAACGCCGGTTTAATCATAGAATATGTAAATTTTGAAGGTATCACAAGTGCACTTTCCACGATTGCATACTTACATATATTCTTATGTTGAGATAAAATCTCAAGCAAAATCTGCCCTCCAAGTGATAATCCTCCAATCAATAGAACTGAACCACCTAATTTATTATTTATAAATTCTATAATTTCCGAAGCATTATTCTCTATCGTTGTAAATGGTTTATCACAGCCTGCATGACCATCTATTATAGGTATAATTACATGATAATCCATTTGCAGTCTTTCAGCAGCTTCTTTGTAATGCCACCATGACAAACCGCCTCCGTGCAAGAGGACAATTACATCACTATTTTCTTTTCCGTATTCTATATAATTCAACCTCTTTCACCTCGCTTAAAAATCCATATTCAATTTTATGCTTTCCTTATCGGATGTCTTATAACCGTTTTCCATTTTTCCGGAGCAACCTTTCTTGCATCAGACATGTAAATCTCATGGTGCAACCGTTCCTCGCTCATATCGTTTACATAGCCATTCTGTTCCACATAATCATCTATTAATGCAACAGTTGCCGGTTCATCATCAAACGGTCCAAAGTGCATAATCTGAACACACAATCCCTCATCAATCGTAAGATATTCCGCTGCTGAACAATCCAGTTTTTTCTTTTTCGTTGCTGTTTCAACTGCCCAATCAAAATTCTCTTTCGTAACAAAATCTGGTAATCGAATAACCGAAATCCAGTTGAAAGCATCTTTATTTGCATAATCCACACCATGGACATCGTCTTGCCACCAGAAACCTTCCAGTGGCGGTACAACATATTCAAAAAATCCTTCAATCTTATAATCTGTCTTGTAACTCATTTTTAATGTGTATGCAACAGCATATAACACGCTAATTGCCTTTTGATATGCTCCACCTTCTTCATTCGGATTTCCTTTACCTCTGACAGCAATATAGTTAGCTTTTGGTACATTTACAATTGCTGGTTTATTCTTCGGCATATAAAATTCTTTGTATTCTTTCTTAAAATCAAACGCCATATTTGCTCTCCCAACTTTCTTTCGTCATAAAATTCGTATGGCCAACCCTGATTTCATTCATCAATGGCACTGGAACTTCATTGCAAGTATGATGATAAACAAAACCAACTTTTTCCTGAACACGTTTTGATTTGTTATTTCCATCATAGTAGCCGCACCAAATCGTTGTCATACCAAGATTTTCAAAACCATGACGCAAAAGAGTTTTTACCGCTTCTGGCATATAACCTCTTCCCCAGAATGGCTTTCCAAGCCAATAGCCCAATTCACATTCATCATCTCTTTCCGTCATATCTGTGTGTCCATTCAATTTAAGTTCAACTGCACCAATCGCTCTATCACTCCCTTTTTCGCAGATGGCATAGCACTCAGCACCAGTAAAAACATTCTTTATAACACTTAAACTTTCATTAATATCTTTGTGTGGCGGCCATCCGGCAATCGGACCAACCTCCGGGTCTTTCGCATATTCATACAAACTTTCTGCATCAGATTCTACCCAATGACGCAATATCAATCTATTTGTTTCTAACATCGTATAATCTCCCCTTGTTCTTTTCCTTGATTATAGCTCATCCGTTCATACTCTACAATTGCAAATTTGCAATTTCTCATCCTATACCCATTGCCAAATTGCAATCGCCGTGAATATCCGAGTCACTCCAAAAATCCGTGTTATCCTCGTCTTATCAAAAGAGCAGAAATTGCTCTCGCACCTTGACAATTAGAGAAACCGGAATCAGCGGTAAGCATATAATGACACTCACTTCTAAGATAGACGATCGGGGAGGCTCGGCACTAAAACGGCGAGTTATGGATAAGTCCATAAGAGGAACGTGAAAGACCGTTCACCAAAGAAACTGGAATCTCGGCTCAATCGATAAAGCTGCAAATGGGACTTGCAACAATAGGAACAGGACTTCATAAAATAACGATAAGGCAGAGGGGATGTGATAACACTTGAGTAAACCAACCTATTATCTTTGGAAAAACGATTTTTCATCAACAGAAGAATATGAAACAGCAAAGGATAAATATAGGAAACTGGGATTTCGAGTTGTCACATATCTGGATGGACAGAATGATAAGAATATTCACGATGGATTAAAGGCGGTTATTAAGAATCACTATTGCAATATCAGCAGTTGACAAATATTCTTTCAAAATATATTCCATATTTACATTATTCATATTAATATATTTCATATATGGAAAGGAAGTGAGTCTATGAACGCTGGATATGTACGTCTATCAAGAGATGATGACAAACGAAACTACGTTTCTATCGAAAATCAGAAATTAATAATTAACCAATTTGCGGCAGAAAGTAACATGGTTATCGACCGCTGGTATGAGGATGATGGCGTGTCTGGATATAAATTTGTTGAGGTAAGATAACGTAACCTTTTTTGCAGAGGGTGTTATCTTACCTCTTTTTGATGTATGTTAGATAGCATAACTCTTTACGTCGGCTCCTATCTGTCTGAAATAGGAGATACTTTCGGTAGGCTTGTCGCCTGTATCAACTCTGCCGACAAAGCTATAAAAGATTTCGATTTTGCGGGTGTTCGTTTCCTTATCCAGTTCGTGAATAAGAATACGGTCAATAAATTCATGGACGTTTTCGTAGGTCAGTTCTTCAATCGCGGTGTACTTGCGTACCAGTGCGACAAACCTTTTCACGTCCGCGCTGCGCTCGGTGGCGTTGTCAATTTCCTGTGACAGCTCCGCAATCCTCCGGGTCAGCGTCTTTTTTTCTTCATCATAGCCGGAAGTCAGAAAAGCAAACTGTTCATCAGAAAGTTTCCCTAAAGCGTTGTCCTCGTAGAGCTTGCGGAATAAGATGTTCAGCTCGCTAATGCGGCTCTGCGCCTTGTCAAGCTCTTTCCGCTGCTGTGTCAGCGTCTTTTGTACTGCCTTTGCGCTGCACTCGTTGGCGGTTTCGATAAACTCCTGTTCATGCTCTTTCACATAGGACAGCACCCTCTGTAAATCAGCAAGGACAAGTTCTTTAAGGACGCTCTTTCGGATATAATGGGTAGTGCAAAGCTCGCCAGTCCTTATCCTGTTTCGGTACTTTCCGCAAGTGTAGGCGTGTTTGCGTTCCAGTGTCCCGGCTCCCTGTTGCAGATACATTTTATAGCCGCAATCCCCACAAAAGAGAAGTCCCGAAAAAATGTCAATTTCATCAACCTTTGTAGGGCGGTGTTTGGTAGCAATCCGTTTCTGTGCAAGGTCAAAGGTTTCTTCGTCAATCAAAGGTTCGTGCGTGTTGGGGAAAAAGTATTGCTTTTCCTCCGGGTTCTTTTTCGTCTTTTTCGATTTGTAAGATACCTTATAGCTCTTGCCCGTAATGGTATGCCCCAAATATTCTTTGCGTCCAAGAATATCATACAGTGTCTTATCCGGCCAGTTATAAATACAGGTCGGGTGCGGGCGCGGGTGGCGGCAACTGCCGGAACGACGGTAGCGCAGTTCTGAAACAGTAAGTACCTCATGTTCCCGTAGCCAGTTCTGGATTTCGCAGATACGGTCGCCGCGCACATACATAGCGAAAATCTGTTTTACAATGTGCGCCGTTTCCGGGTCGGGCAATAGATGATTGCGGTCGTTTGGGTCGGCTATGTAACCATACGGCACTTCGCCGTTGACACGCTCGCCTTTCTGTGCCTTTGCCTGTTTAACAGCCCGGATTTTCTTTGAGGTGTCGCGGGCGTAAAACTCGTTGAACCAGTTCCGCAGAGGGGTAAACTCGTTATCTTCCCTCGCTGTGTCTACACCGTCGTTAATGGCAATGTAGCGCACTTCATATTCGGGGAAAACAATCTCTATCAGTTCGCCGGTTTTCAGATAATTGCGTCCCAGACGGGAAAGGTCTTTTGTTATGACGGTCGCCACGTTCCCGGCTTCAACCTCATGCAGCATGGCTTGAAGCCCCTCACGCTCGAAACTCACGCCGGAAAATCCGTCGTCTACAAAAAAGCGCGTATTGAAAAAGTGGTGTTCGTCAGCGTACTTTTGTAAAATCAGCTTTTGGTTCTGTATGCTCTCGCTTTCCCCGGCCTGCATATCTTCCTGGCTCAATCTGCAATATAAAGCGGTAATCTTGTCTGTCTGTAACATTTTGTCCTCCTTTCCGACGACAGACAAGCATGGTATTTGTACTGTCTATATTATACCACATACCGCTGCCTGTGTCATGTATAAAATGTGAAGAAACGCCCTATTTTCGGGCGTTTGCGGGGTTCAGCTCCATGTCTTTGCGAATGAGCTTTTTTATCTTTTTATCCAGTGTGTCCGTTGCGCGTTCACTTGCAGACGAACATACAAGGTAAGTAACTTTTCCGATTTTATGCTCCGTTGTGGTAACGGGCGTTTGGTTTTGCGTCAAAGAAAATCCCCCTTTCTTTCGCAAACATATAATACAGTCTATGAATAGCAGCAAGTCCACTATTCAATAAAACAAAGGCTTTAATCGGACGGTTATTAGCATAACCTCATGGGAATTTCACCCCGGCATGGTTCTCATGCAGCCCTACCCATTGCCTGCGACGCTCTTAACGCTCGGACTGTGGCTGTAAGGAAGTATCATTGTATATTCTGCGTGTCGTTGCCCGCAAACCGCTACACTTGCTTTCCGGCGCGGTGTTGGTCGCTCGGCTGTCCGGGCGGTGATAACCTCGCCCGGATAGCGTCATGGCGCACCCGCCGTATGGCTCGACGCAAAAGGAACGTATCCGATTTGCCCTATGCTGCGCCGCCGTTATCTTGCGCCGCTTTCTTTTTCAAGGTTCAAAATGGCTGTGCTACCCGCGTCAACAGCGGAACGGAAAAGGGGGTGAGAGAAAGCGTCCCGCCGCCGTTGCGGTTATTCCTCTGTCCTAAAGGTGAGGACAGCCATCATCAGTTTTGCTTGCAGCCGTTCCCGAATGTCGTGGTCTACGCCGAAATAGACGTTCCCGCGCTCGTCGTACAGCTTCCGCATGGAGAGGCGGGCTATGTAGCCGCTAAAATGCTGCAAGACAATCTTCATGGCGTCCGGGTCACCCTTTGTCGCTGCCACAATGACAGGATAGGGAACAAGGGCATTTTCCGGGTAGCCGGGTTCGTTACCATTCGTCCCATTCATCAGCATTTTCCTCCAGATATTTTCTTAATTTCTCAAAAGAGCTTGTCCGCCTGTACTGTATCGTGCTTCTCGATGTATTGAACAACTTCGCAATCTCGGTGTCGTTCATTCCCTCGAAATAGTACAGGAGTACGGCTTTGCGCTTTTCTTCCGGCAAAGTACGGATTGCTTCAAGAAGCAGCTTCGGCGTGATTTTCTTCCCGGCTTTCTCAAAGACGGTTTCGGCGGTTTCCCGTTTGAAATATTCATCAAAGGTATGAAGCTGCCGCGCTTCGTCTAAGGGCAAATCGGAAAAGGTGACTTCCCTTGCCTTATGCCTGTGCAGCTCCCTGTGAGCGTCACACGCTTCATTGTGCAGCACCGTATTACAAAACTTCTGAAAAGCACATTGTTTGTAAAACTCCCTGCTATTAGGTTCCACATTCTCACCTCCTTTCTCGTTGGAAAGTTGGTGGTGCTTCCCCCTTTTCGCGGGGCAATACGGCGTTTTTGAAAAACGCCGAAGATTTTTTGAAATTTTTTCAAAAAATTTTTTGAGCAGCAAAATACGCCTGTCCGAAAAGCCCGGACAGGCGTATAGGTATTGTAAGCAGTATTTAGATGATTAGACAGTTCATAGTCAAGGGTAGAGAGGTTCCCGGCGGTGGTCGGGCTTTTTTTGATATGTCAATGACCGTCGGATTTTGTCGATAGGGTATGTGCTTCATGGCGGCTACCTCCTTTAGCCGCCGCTTTTAACAGTGATACCGCGTCATTTCATTAGAAGATAAAAAGAAACGGCGGCTTTGATTTTTCAAAGCTGCTGCGGAAATCAAAGAACGACAAGCAACAGTTCTGATTTTGCTCCAATATGGTTATTAGGGGCACAAATTAAAATCAAAAAAGAGCCGATAACAGCAGTATTTCAAACTGCATATTATCGGCTCTGCGTCTGTGCGTCTGGCTCTTTTAATTAAATTATTTCTGTTGTTTTTTGGCTTTATTATATGTATTAGCTAACTGTCCACAAGCTGCTTTAATCTCTCTACCATGAGAAACTCTCATGGTAACTTCAAGTCCTGTTTGCTCTAATTGATGTTTGAACGCAACCATTTCTTGTTTTTGTGGTGCTCTAATTTTTGAATTACTCGTCGGGTTGTATTGCAGCACGTTAATCATAACATTTTTGCCCTTAAACCATTTTGCAAGTTGCCTTATATCTGAGGAACGGTCATTTATACCTGGTAAAAGCAAATACGCAAATACCACTTTTCGATTATGCCTTTGAGAATAGGACAATGCTTGCTTAACAACATCTTCAATAGCGTACATGTGCATATGAGGAATGATACAGTTTCTCGCAGCCTGTGTTGCTGCATGTAAAGATATTGTCAACTGAATTTTTAGATGTTCTTCGCGCAATTTTTTTAATTGATTAACTGGACCAACTGTTGATACGGTAATGCCGTCGGTTGGAAAGTTAAGTCCATTTCTATCTCGAAGAATATGGATTGCTGCAATCAAGTTGTCGTAATTGAATAAAGGTTCTCCCATTCCCATAAAAACGATACGATTTACTTTTTGACGTATCAATACAACCTGCTGCACAATTTCAGACGGTGTTAGATTACGAACAAAACCATTGCGTCCGGACTCACAAAAAATACAGCCAACAGAACAACCAACTTGCGTACTTACGCAAACAGTCCCACCATCTCGCCGTTTAATAAAAACCGTTTCAATATACCTGTTATCTTTCAATTCATAAACATACTTTTCAGTATCGCTACTTTTATAGACTTTTTTTGTTGATATTGATAGATTTTCTTTGTGAAATGGCTGTTTATACAATTCCGTATATAAGGCTCTTGCTTTATCCTCTCCAATTACTTCCGACATTTCTTTGTAAGTAAATCCGTATGGGTCATTCAATATTTCCGTAGGTGTACTTTTAGGTAAGTGTTTCATTTAAATATCCTTCCTTTTCAAAATTAAAAAGTTTGTTTTTCAGAGTTTTTGATTATGATTTCTAGTTTTTCAACATCAACGATATGCGTTAATTTACATTTAGGGCAGAAAAGAGGAAAATTTCTTAATACCGTATTATAAAATACTTGAACCCTCGTCTTTCCGTTACAAATTGGACATTTTATCCAATATTTTTCAAGCATAATATTTCTCCTTTTGCGCAAAAAAATGCAGGTCAATTCTCAACATGAGCATTGACCTGCATTTATACATATAATACTACAACAAAATTAAGGCATAGTTTTTATACTATGTCTATACGTCGTTAGTTTTGTTGTATAGCATACGCAAAATAAGCATGACAAAAAAGCCCATATTGAAAATGGGAAAAATCTTTTTTGATTTCAATGCTTATCGAATACGCATGCTATGTAACATAAACATTCCCCCCCTTTTATATAATATTATATACAAAAGCAGCTTGTTGTCAACATATATATATATGAATTATTTTGGCTAACTGATAGAACTACGTAGACATATCCAAGAAGAAAGGGGAACAGTAAAATGTAATAGGGTGAATAACTATGGCAAAAAGACCAGTACCACGATACGACTTTAAGGCTTTTGGGGCAGCGATAAAGGCAGCGCGTGAGGGATGCAAGGAGAGCCGCAAGAAAGTAGGCGACGAAATGTTTATCTCGCCGCGCTACCTTGCGAACATTGAGAACAAGGGGCAGCACCCAAGTTTACAGATATTCTTTGAGCTGATACAGCGTTACCATATATCCGTAGACCAATTCCTTTTAGAAACGCCGCCGGAGAAGAACACGCAGCGGCGGCAGCTTGACGCGCTTCTTGACGGTATGAGCGATACAGGCATACGGATTGTAACCGCAACGGCAAAGGAGATTTCCGAAGTCGAAAAAGAGGGCGAATAGGAATGTCCGACTTAAAACTGAACAGGATTTAGAAAGCGTTGTAATCTTTTTTGAGGTTGCAGCGTTTTTCTTTTGCGTAAGTTTGGCAAAATCGCTTTTTCTCCGTAGTAGGTGATAAGAGCCTAAAGGATAAAAACATTCGTAGCAAGCATAGGAAGCGGGTACCCACTTCCGTATTTTCGCCCTCCCGCGCTGCGGCGCGTCGGTTGAAAATTGCTTGTTGGGAAGTGTCCCAAACCCTCGGAACGGAAAGGAAAGGAGCGAATACATGGACGGACGCAAAAGGACGGTACAAATCAAATTCAGAGTGACGGAAGCGGAACGGGATTTAATACTGGAAAAAATGAAGCTCGTACCCACCCGGAACATGGCGGCGTATCTGCGGAAGATTGCCATTGACGGGTATATCATTCAGATAGACCACGCCGATATAAAGGCTATGACCGCAGAGATACAGAAAATCGGTGTCAACGTCAACCAGATAGCACGCCGCGTAAACGCGACGGGGAACGCATACCAAGAGGACATAGAGGAAATAAAGGGGGTGCTTGCGGAGATATGGCGGTTACAAAGATTAAGCCTATTAAAAGCACTCTAAGCAAAGCCCTTGACTATATCGAAAACCCGGACAAGACGGACGGGAAAATGCTTGTGTCCTCTTTCGGTTGCTCCTATGAAACGGCAGATATTGAGTTTGAATATACCCTGTCGCAAGCACTCCAAAAGGGGAACAATTTAGCCTTTCATCTGATACAGTCCTTTGAGCCGGGGGAAGTCGATTATCAGAAAGCCCATGAAATCGGAAAGCAGCTTGCCGACGCGGTAACAAAGGGGCAGCATGAGTATGTACTCACGACGCACATTGACAAAGGACACGTCCATAACCATATCATTTTTTGCGCGGTGAACTTCGTAGACCACCACAAATACAATTCCAACAAAAGGAGCTATTACGGCATACGGAACATGAGCGACAAGCTGTGCCGGGAAAATGGCTTGTCCGTTGTCGTCCCCGGCAAGGGCAGCAAGGGAAAGAGCTATGCAGAGTACCAGGCAGAAAAGACGGGTACAAGTTGGAAAGGCAAGCTGAAAACCACTGTTGACGCGCTTATCCCCCAAGTTTCCAGTTTTGAGGAATTGCTAACGCGGTTACAGGCGGCGGGCTATGAGATAAAGCCGGGGAAATATGTATCATGCCGCGCCCCCGGACAGGAACGCTTCACCCGCCTTAAAACCCTCGGCGCAGACTATACAGAGGAAGCCGTAAGGGAACGGATAGCGGGCAGACGGACAAAGGTGGCGAAAGCTCCCAGAGAGCAGCGCGGCGTTTCGCTGCTTATCGACATTGAGAACAGTATCAAGGCGGCGCAGAGTAAGGGCTATGAACAGTGGGCGAAAATCCACAATCTGAAACAGGCGGCAAAGACTATGAACTTTCTCACCGAAAACAAGATTGAACAGTACGCGGATTTAGTTAGCCGGATTGAGGAAATGGCAGCGGAAAGCGGACAGGCGGCAGACGCATTGAAGAACGCCGAAAAGCGGCTTGCGGACATGGCGGTGCTTATCAAGAATGTTTCCACCTACCAAAAGACAAAGCCCGTCTATGACGCATACCGCAAGGCAAGGAACAGGGAGAAATACCGCGCCGGACAGGAACAGGCGATTATCTTACATGAAGCCGCCGCAAGGTCGCTGAAAGCTGCGGGCATTGCGAAGCTCCCGAACCTCGCCGCGCTGCAATCGGAATATGAAGCCCTCCAAGCGCAGAAAGAAGCCCTTTACGCCGACTATGGGAAGCTGAAAAAGAAAGTCCGGGAATATGACATTATCAAGCAGAACATTGACAACATTTTACAGGCAGACAGACAGCCGGAACGGGAAAAGGGAATGGAACACTGATTAAGCAAAAAATGATTTTCGTATAGAAACAGAAAGCGGTATGTGGTATAATAAAATTATCTACAACTTTTGAAAGGATTTGATAGTACATGACAAAAGGAACACCAGCTAATATTAGTCAGCTTGTCAAAGACGCAAACAATAAATCATCATGGAAAATTAGGCTTGCTGCGTTGAATGAACTAAAACAATATGATTGTCAACAATCAAGAGATGTTATTACTCGTCTTGCTCTCCATGACAAAGTTTATAAAGTTAAAGAGGAAGCATTTAGAGCAGCACAAGCTATGGGGATTACTTACCGCGGAAATCCTATTCGCTTAGGACGTAAAGATATTGGTTTTAAGACAAAAGACTTTACTAAAGTTTTTCTACGTATCAAACGTGAAAAATCAATGGAAGAATTAGATTTACAATTATTCAAGGAAGCGTTCAAAACAATCGCGGCAGAAATGTATGATGTAATGGAATTTGAAAAGGGTCAAAAATTTGATGATTGGATTACAAATACATACAAATGTTTGCCAAAGAAATAAAAAGAACAGGGCGCGGAAAGTCAGTATATGACTTCCGCGCCCTGTCTTTTTGTGGGTGCTGTTGTGGTAAATGTTACGCAATAGAACGCCATTTTCGGGGGAAAAGGTATAAAGTATCGCCTATCCGATTTTCACGCCCGGAAAGCCCTGTAAATCAAGGGATTTTCCGCGCCTACTGCGTAACAGGGGCGCGTCTTTTCCTCATGCGCTCGGCGGCTTGTCTGCGGGTGATACGTTTCCGGCAGACGGGGCAGTATTTGACACTGTTAGAGGTTGACGCAAAGAACGCGCCGCACTCGGTACATTTCTTCTTATCCCCTGTCTGGTAAAGCTCCGCATAAAGCAGCCTGTCGGCGGGAAGCACCGCAACCCGGAACCACTTGCAGAGAAGCGAATAGGAAATGAGCTGCGGACATACGCACTCGTCCCCGTCGTCCAGTAAGATACAGTTCCCGTTATCATAATTGCAGCACGTCCGGCGCACAAGGGCGTTGACTTTCCGGCTCTGGGGCGGCGTCAGCCGCTTAACCCCGTTCATACTTCATCAGCGGCGTAAATGGGAAGCTCTGCAAATTCCGCTTCGGTCAAAGCGTCCACTTTGGAAAGGGTGCGCTTTGCAAGCTCCCGCATATCCGCGTCCATGTAGGGCAGCGCGGCGTTGACATTCTCAATCAAAGCCCGCTTGCCGCCCTCGTTGTAAATGCTCAAAAGGTTTGTTTCTTCAACAGTCAGTCTAATCATGCTCATACCTCCATATCGTGATTTTTTGTTTTTGCCGCCGCCTTTTTCGGGGCGGTCTTTGCCTTGTCTGCTTTAAGCTGCGCCCGGATAGAGGGGCGGGGCTTCCTTATCTCCCTGTCCCGGTTCTCCCCCTTGTCAATCAGCGCATACGTCCCATGTCTGCCCTCGATTTTGGAAAAGGAAAGGGTCTTGTAGGGCAGCATGGAGAAAAGGCGGTCAGTGTCCTTTGTGGCTGCAAGCCGCATGAACGCCGGGGAAAGCTCTGCCATGAAATGGGTCTTGTTCGGGCTGTTCGGCTCGTAATGCCGCTTCATTTCTCGCACAATGCGCCGCGCTTCCGTTTCAATCAGCCCGTCCCGCAAAGCGGCAATATGCGCCTTGAAATCCCCCGGCGAAAGCTGCTCCCGGCTGCGCCGTTCTTCCTGTAAGAGCGATTGCAGCGCGTCCGGGTCGTTGGGTACGGCTTCAAAGCGTTCAAATTTCCCAAGCTGCGGGTCTGGGGTTCCGTCAAAATATCTCCCGGCTTCCTGTACCCTTTCCCCATGCTCATAAATCAGCTTCACCGTATCGGCGGGCAGCTCCTTTTCCTTGACGCGCTCATAATGTTTAGAGTAGTCCAGTTCGTACAGATTGCCCTTGATTTTCCCGCGCTCCTTTCCCGTCAGCTCGATTGCATAGGCAAGAACGCGGTCGCTTGTCTGCTCCATGTAGAAACGCCATGTGTTGTGGGGCGCGGTGTCTTTGAGGAAAACGTCGCGCTCCCGGAAACAGTGCGTCCCGGACGGGCGGCAGAACCACAAAAGTGTTTTGTCCTCCCTGTGGGGGCTTGCCGCCGCCTTTGCGATAATCTCTTTGTCAATGTCTAAGTCGCTCTGGTAAAAGCCTGTGTTCTGCTTCATAATCGCTTCAAGGGAAGCAAACAAATCCATGTTTTCAAATTTGCTCTGTTCCGGCATGGGTCAGCTCCTTTCCAAGTCCTGTGACTTCTGCTTTGCGTTTTTCTTCTGTGCCTTTTCCTTGTCGGCTCTAAGCTGCGCCCGGATAGAGGGTTTCTTTTCCGGCTTCGCTCCCTTGCCGCGCTCCTTGTCGGCTTTGACAGCGTTAGCCAGGTCAACAAGGGAAATCTGCTCGCCCGCCTTTACCTTTGCTTCCAGTTCGTCAACGGTGGGGGTGTTGTTGATGATACCGTCAATCATGTTCCCGTTCTGCTCTGTGGTCTGCTCGGCGGTTTTCAAGGGATTGTCCCGCTGCGCCTGTTCTGCGGCAACGGCAAACGCCCGCGTCCCATTCCCCATAATCAGATACTTTCCGTCGTCCGACTGGTGGTGAAAGCCATATCCGGCGGCTTCTATCTGCTCCCGGCTCATGGCGGTCACATGGAAAGTCCCCCTCGGTGTCTTGACAGTTTCGCCCGTTTCCAAGTCGTCCGGGGTAAGCTGCTTTTGCTCCTGTAAAAACTCCGGCACTTCCCGAAAACCTACACTGTCAACGAAATGCGCCGCGTCCTGTCCGTCCTGATGAAGCACTACCACGTCGGAAACGGAAAGGCTGTGTCCCTTAAAATCTTTGGGGTGGTCGATATTGAAACAGGTGTAAATATCTTCAAGGGAAGTTTCCGGCGCAAGGGGCGCGGAATAGACAAGCTCATAGTTCGCCCTGTCAACCACATTTCCCGCCGCCTGCAGGCGGTCGTATGGCTCAAAGCGGAAATCCCTTGTTTCGTCCCCGCCCTTTATCTGGTAAATGGAAAAGGTGTCTTTGTCCTGTCCGGCGGTCTGCGCCGTTTCCTGTGCCTTTGCGTAAAGCTGCTTCACGTCGCCCTCGGTCAGCTCGCCGCTTTTGAGCTGCCCCATAAGCTCGCGGCATTTCTCCGGCGTTCCCGTATAAAGCACGTCGCCCATTTTCGCCCGCCCGTTCTCCTGTGTCACATAGGCTTGCAAGAGGTAGCTGTTTTCCCGGCTGTCGCTGTAAAGGTTCCGGCGCACTCTGTAAATCGTTTCCGGGGTAAAGGCTTCTTTCGGGGCTGCGCCCGCTTTTTCCTGTGCGCCGGATTTTCCCGGTGCGGCTGCTTCCGGCTCCGGCTTCTCCGGCGCGGCTTCCTGTCCCTCTCTGGTGGGCTGCTCCTGTCCGGCGGTCTGCTCCTTGTCCTGTGCCTTTTGCAGCTCCGCTAAGTTCTCGTCTATGGAATTGATAATCTCGGCGGCTGCGCTGCGTATCGTTTCAAGGGAGCTTTTCAGCTCGGACAGCTCCCGCCCGCTGCTCCACCCGGCGACATAGCCGAAAGAGTAGTCCGACGTGTCAAGCCCGTAATGTTGGCAGACAGTATAGGCGACGCTTTCCGCTTCGACTTCGCGGGTGCGGCGGTCAACGTGGGGCTGCTGCTCGTCCTTTGGCGCGTTGAGGTCAATGTCGTGCAGCTTCGCATGGGCGATTTCGTGAATAGCGGTCTTTAAGGTCTGTAATTCGCTCATGCCCTCGTTGATAGCAATGCGCTTGTCCTCCAAGTGGTAGTAGCCATGAGAGCCGCCCTCGATATTCTCAAAGGCGATAGGAACGGGGGAAGTCTTTTCAAGGGCTGCGAAAAAATCCTTGTAGCGGTCAACGTCGCCTGTCAGCTCGTCAACCGCAATGTCCGGCAGCTCCTTTCCCTCGGTCTGGGAAACGTCAAAGACGGATACCACCTTGTAGGCGGGTATGGTGACTTCCTTTTCCTCGGTGACGGGCTTCCCGTCCTTGCCGATAACGGGCTTCTGCGTGTGCGGGTCGATTTTCTGCATTTCCTGTTTGATTTTATAGGGTGACGGAGCAATGATTTTAATTCCCTTTTGCCCTTTCATCACGTTTCGTTCAAAGTTGTTCTTCCAAGCGGAAAAGCCCGCCACAAGGGAAGCGTCCGGCTTCTGCATGGCGATAAGGACGGTGTTTCGGAAGCTGTAATTATGGAATTTTGACATGACTTTCAGATATTCCCGGTAACGCTCGCTGTCAAAGAGTTCCGCAATACCCTGTTCCAGACGGTCGGTAATCTCTTTGAGCTTTTCGGCGGGCTTCTCGCTCGTCAGCACGATAGGGATAACCGGGCGCGGCTCCTGTGGCTGCTCTGCGGTCTGCGCCGTTCTCTGCCCCGGCGCGGCTGCGTCCATTTCTACCTTTGACGGGTCGGGTCTTTCCGGCTGCGGGGGCTGCGGCGTTACCCGGTATTCCTCCGGCACGTCGCGCCCGTCGTACCATTCTGTAAAGGTGTTGCGGTTGTTGTAGATATAGCCCTTTTCGGTAAACATACCGTCGTCGTTAATGGAAGCGTCCCGCCCGTATTCCTCATACATGAAATACTTTTTCGCTTCTTCGGGAAGTTCCGGTTCTTCCAGTTCATCAACCAGATAACGCCCGTATTCTTCTTCATTGTGGACGGACGGATAAATCCAGTAGCAGTCAAGGTTCTGTGCAAGGTTGATAATGTCCTGTAAGCTGTCGGCATGGTCGCCGTATTCAATGGCTGCAATGAATTTCTCCCGGTCGTCGTCAAACTGCATTTCCAAGAGCTTCCCTAAATAGTTCAGCTCGTCGGGGTGGGAATACTCGCTTAAATGCTCCGTCAAGCCGGGGATAGTGGATTGAAATTCTGTGAAATGCCATTCCTCATAGTGCTTGAAGTCAATCCCGATACGGTCAAAGACTTCTTTCAGATGTTCGGCAGTCGTGGGGAATGTCACCCATTCGCCCGCGGGTCTGCCCTCGGTGTACTTCCCAAGATTGGAAAGATAGCCGCTTAAAATCGGTTCTGCCATTTGTTCGCTCCTTTCTTTTTCAATCATGCGGTGCATAAGCTCAAAATCCTCAATGCTCATGCTCCCGTCAAATACATAGGGGTTAAAATCCTCCCCGTCCCGGTAGGGCTTTTCGGAAAAGGGAAGCCCCGCTTCATGGGCGGCTGCCCTCGCTTCCTCGATAACCTCCGGGGGAAGCCTGTCGTCATGCGCTCCGATAAAACCGTCAATGTCGTTCATGCTGTTTTCGTAGTGGTAACGCACTCCGGCGGTCAGCTCGTCAAGGCTCATGTCCTCGCCTAAATGCCCGCAATAGTAGCCGTTTAAGATAACGGCGGCGGGGTCAATGCTTTTTATTTCCTCTAACCGGCTCCTGTCCTCCGGGTAGAGCGTATCGTCCATATCAAGATGAAAATATTCCGCGTTCCATGAACGCCCCTGTTTCCAGAACGCCACCCATGCGATACCGTCCCTAAGCTCGTCTTGATAGTCCTTTACGGTGTCCCGTAAACTTGCCATAGTGAAAAACCTCCTTTCTCTGCGGCAGCGTCATAAGCTGCATTTTTTGGCTGCATGGTCTACTACGGGTACGCCCGCATTTCTGCCAAATATTTTTGAAAATTTTTAGAGGGTGAAGCCCTCCGCAAAAGAGGGTTTGGGAAACTTCCCAACAAGCAAAATCCCCGTCCGGCGCGTCAGCGTCGCAACGGGGATTTACGGAAGTGGGTACCCGCTTCCTATGCTTGCTATTCAAGTTTTTAGTTCTTCTGTACTTCGATACGGTAGTTGACGTATTTTCCGCCAGTGTCAGCCAGAACGATAGTTCCGTCGTAGGTCTTGCCTGTTTTCGGGGAGTAGAGCTTCTTTACATTTGCCTTGCCGGATTTAAGGAGCGCGGCGGCAATCTTCGCGGAAAAAGCGGTCTTGCGTTCCTCGAAAAAGCGGTCGTTCTTCCACATGACAAAGGCACATTCTTTGTTGCTGCAATAATAGTTTTTCTTCCCCTCATGGACGGGGGAACCGCAACGGGGGCATTTGCCGACAGAGGGCTTTTCCTCCCGGAACAAATCCTTTTTCCCGTCAAGTGCTGCGGCGTGTGTCCGCACAAGCTCCCGCGCCATAGCTTCAATGCCGGACAGAAATTCGCCGGGGTCTGCGGCTCCCTTTGCTATCTGCGTCAGATTGTTTTCCCATTCTGCGGTAAGCTGCGGGGAAGTGAGCATATCCGGCAAGATTGATACAAGGGCGGCTCCATTCTGCGTGGGGATAAGCTGCTTGCCTTTGCGCTCTGCAAAGCCGCCCTTTACCAGTTTTTCAATGACGGCGGCGCGGGTGGCGGGAGTGCCAAGCCCCCGGCGTTCCGCGTCCGGGTCGGTGTCCCCGTTCCCGGCGCGTTCCATAGCCGACAAAAGGCTTGCTTCGCTGTGGGGCTTCGGCGGCGTTGTGATATGCTCCGTTACTTTTGCGGCGGGGTTAGGAAAGCCCTGTCCCTCGGAAAGCTCCGGCAGCGTCACGTCTGCATTTTCCCCGTCCTCCGCTTCGGGCTTATCTTTCAGCGTCGCCCGGTATCTGCGTTCCATCTCTTTCCAACCGTCAGAAATAACAGTCTTTCCCCGCACCGTAAACTCCGTATCGGCGCATGAGAAAACCGCCGTAACCGCTTCAAAGATATGCGGCTCGGCGGTGGCAAGGAGCAGACGCGCCCCCGCAAGGGTGAGGATATTTCTCTCGCTTTCCGGCAGCGCGTCCGGGTCAGCCTTTGCAAGCTCCATAGTGGGAATGATTGCGTGGTGGTCTGATACTTTTTTACTGTCTGTTACCTTTGCAACCTCCGGCGTGAAGTCCGCGCCCGCCATAAAGGGGAGCTTTTCGCAAAGCAGCGCGATAATGCCCGCTGCGGTGCCGCCCATGTCGTCAGTAAGAAAGCTGCTGTCCGTCCTCGGATAGGTAAGCAGTCTTTTTTCATAAAGGGCTTGTGCAAGGTCAAGGGTCTGTTTCGCGGTGTAGCCGAAAATGCGGTTCGCTTCCCGCTGCAAAGAGGTAAGGTCAAAGAGCTTCGGCGGGGCTGCGGTTTTCTTCTCTCTGGTAAGGGAAACGCATACCGCCGTTTCTGTTTCGCAAGCCCCTTTCAGCGCGGCGGCTTCTGCCTTGTCTGAAATCCTTTCGCTTGCCGCTTCCGCGCCGGATAAATCAAGGCGAACATGATAATATTTTTCTTTCTGGAAATGGGAGATAGCCGCGTCCCGGTCGGTGAGCATTTTTAAGGTCGGGGTCTGGACGCGCCCCACGTTCAAGGTCTTTCCATACAGGCAGGAGAAAAGCCGGGTGGCGTTAATGCCGATAAGCCAGTCAGCCTTTGCGCGGCAGAGGGCAGACGCAAAGAGCGCGTCGTAGTCCCGCCCGTCTTTGAGGGAAGCAAAGCCCGCCTTAATCGCCCCGTCCTCCATTGAGGAAATCCACAAGCGGCGCATGGGCTTCTTGCAGCCCGCCGCTTCGTAGACAAAGCGGAAAATCAATTCTCCCTCGCGCCCCGCGTCGCAGGCGTTCACCACTTCGGAAACGTCGGCGCGGTGCATAAGCTCTTTTAAGGTCTTGAATTGCTTCCCCTTGTCCGGGTCAACGGCGTACTGCCATTCCTCCGGCAGAATGGGTAAGCTGTCAAAACTCCATTTTTTATATTGCTCCCCGTAGGCGGCAGCTTCCGCAAGCTGTACCAAATGCCCGACGCACCATGAAATGAGGTAGCCGACGCCCTCGATATATCCGTCTTTCTTTTCCTTAACGCCAAGCGCGGCGGCGATAGTCTGCGCCACGCTCGGCTTTTCTGCAATCACAAGTCTAAGTGCCATGAAAAAATCCTCCTTTCAGCGTTCCGGCGCGGTGTGCTTCTTCTCCTGTGCCTGTTTCAGACAATAGCCGATACAGGGGGATTGCGCCTTATAAGGGCAGCGCACACACGCCGGGGATTTTGGAACGGGCGGCGCACTGTCACGCCGCCCGGTGGGTCTTTGTACCATCATTTTTTCCAAAGGATTTTCGGTGAAAAGCCTCATGCTTCCTCGTCCTCCTGTTCTTCATCAGAAAGCCCGTCCCCCTCGTCCTCGTCGTAATCGTCAAAATCGAAATCTTCAAGGTCGGTGTCGCCCTTGACGTTCTGCTTTGGCTTCATAAACTTAAAATAATAGAACGCGCCCCCGCCGCCAAGAAGTGCCACGACAAGGAAAAGCACAAGCCCGCCTGTATTGCCTTTCTCTTTGGGCTGCTCTGTTGGTTTCTCGGTTTCCGGCTCCGCTTCCTTGCCACTGCAAGCGGTCATGTTGTCCTTGCAGACAGGGCAGCTCACATTTACCTTTCCGGCTTCGCATTTATCGGTGCAACTGCAAACGGCGGGCGGGGCTGCTTCGGTGCTTCCGTCCTCCATAAGTGCTAAGAGGTCGGCTTCGTCCACTTGATTAAGGAAATGTACGGTGTCCTCGCCCTCGTCGTCCCGGTCAATGAGGATATAAAAGTAATTGCCGTTTTTGGTCGTTACGGTGATAAGCTGCTTGTTGCCGCCGAAATCGTCTACAAGGGTCGCGTTCCCGTCCGGGGTAAGGGGTTCTTCCTTTTGGGGTTCCTCGTAGACAACGCCGCTGTCGTTGGTGTCGTCCTCTCCCTCCGGGGTCTGTGCAAAAGCGGTGACGGAAAAGCCGCCCATAAGTACAAGGGCGGCGCAAAGTGCGGTCAAGGTTCTAAGGATTTTCTTATTCATTCTCGGTGTCCTCCATTTCTTCGGTGTCATGGTCTGCGGGTTCTGCGGGGTAGCCCGGCGCGGCTTCCATGCCCGGAATACCGCCCCCGGAAAGCATAGCGGAAAGCTCATGCGGGGAAAGGCGCATGGAGCGCACAAGCTGTACGATTTGCAGGTTTTCCGCTTCGGTTTTCTGCGCTTCAAGCCCCCTTAATTTGTTCTGGTACTCGGTGATTTTCTCGCGGGTCTTTGCAATCTCCCTGTCGATACGTTCAATTTTGTTCATAGCCATAAATAAATTTCTCCTTTCTTTGCTCAAAAATATGTTAATTCCAGTTCATCAGCCCATAGCCTTTGATACAGGAGTAATTGACGGGGTAGCTCTTTATCTTGCAGGCGTCGCCGGAATTGCCCTCGACGGTATAGACGCGCTCCCCGTCCGTTCCGATAACAAGCCCCACATGGTCTGCGCTCCCGTCCCCGTCCCAGTCGAAAAAGATAGCGTCGCCGGGGGCGATATTCTCATAGCCCCTCGCGCCCCATTGCCCGCGTGACTGGAACCAGGGTACGCCCTGTGACTGGCACCCGGCAAAGCGCGGCTCGCTCTTTCCGGCTTGATTGTAGCACCATGAAACGAAACAGGCGCACCATTCCACGCGGCTGTTAAATCCGTACCAGCTCCAAAAGGGTCGCCCGCCCACGTTGCCGACTTGCCGCTTTGCAAGGTCTACAACGGCGGTGTTGCCGGGGCGTGTGCCGTTTACAAGCTGTACGCCGCTTAAATCCTCGGACGCGCCCATATCGGGGGAGCCGCCGCCGAAAATCAGCGGTTTGTTTCCGCTTGTTTCCAGATAGACGCGGTACATTTCAAGCTGCTGTGGCGTTAGAAGTTCCTCCGCAATCTCGGAAATGGGCTTGTTCGTCAGCTTCACATTAAGGATATGGTACTCGTAGGGTACTTCCTCGGTGGTCGTTTCCCCTGTTTCCGGGTCGGTGCTTGTTTCTGTGCGGTAGCGGATTTCCGTTTCTTCCGTCAGCGTCAAGGTGTACTGCATGGCAAAGACGCGGTTTAGTTCTGCCTGTGCGCTCTGCGGGGTGTAGGTCTGTAAAAGGGCGGTGAGGTAGGACGCTAACTCATGGGGGTTATGCCCGATACTGTCAAGGTCATAGCGGTATTCGTCATAGCCGGGGTGGGTGCTTTCGATATTGTCAATCTGCTGCTGAAGCTCGTTTTCCTTTGCGGCGTAATTGTTCTCCGTCGCCACAAGGTCGCTGTCCTCCGACGTGTAGGAAGTCCCAAGTATGCCGTTCATCAAGCCGGAGAACATGGAACCGCAAGAGGAAAGCCCCGCCGATACCATGATGAATAAGAGCAGCGCGGCAACGGCGATACATACGCCCGCCGGGTGCCGCCCTACAAAAGCGATTGCCCGTTTGGTTTCCTCGGCGGTTTTCTTTGCCGCTTTCCTTGTATTCTCCGCTGCCTTTTTTGCTGTGGCTGCGCCCCCTTTTTTCGCTGCCTTTGCATACTGCCGCTTGATTTGCTGCTTCTGCATGAAGCGGGAAAGGGGATTGCTCGCAATCTGCGGATTGTCATGTAAGGCTTTGTGGTACTGGAAATCCACATTTGCCTTGAACGCCGCTTTCTCTGCCTTTGCCGCCGCCCGGTAGGGTTTCAGCTTGTGGCTGCGGTAGCCCTCCTTGACTTTCCTCGCCCCGTACTTTGCGCCGCGCTCTGCCAGTTCTTCGGATTTGTGCGCCCCCTCAACGCCGGAATTGTCCTTTTCAACGGAATGTATCTTGTTGTGGACGAAAATACCCGCTTCCTGTGCGGGGCGGGATAGCGGGTTATTGTGGGGCTTATTCTTTCCTATGGGCTTTTCCCGTTCCTCAAAGCGTAGGCGGGTCTTGCCTTTCCCGGTAGCTTCGTCAAAGGTGCGCTCCCGTACAAGTTTCTTTTCTTTGGGGATAGCCGCCTTTGCCGCGTCCAGACGGTCGGCTGCTTTGTCCGATTTTCGGATATACTTTTCAAGCTCCGGCGTTGCCCGTTCCTCGTCGGTAAACTGCAAGCGGGAAGATTTTTCTTTTGCTGTGGCTTCTGCCTGTGCTTTCCTCGCCGCCTTTTTGCTCGCCTTTCTGGTACGCGCCCCGTCGATACGCTCCAAGACGCGCTCGGCTGCGGCGGTGTCCTGTTCCCGTTCTGCCCCCGGCGCATGGGGAAGTGGCGGCGTGTCGGTTAAGGGCGGGGAAGTTGCGCCGCCCGGTAGGGGCTGCGCTGCCTGTTCCGGCGGCTGCGGTGCTTCGGTCTTTGCAAAGTCCGCGTCCCTTATCCGCTTGCTGATACGTTTCTTTTTCCCGGTGGCGGCGTTTACCTCGACAGCCCCCTCGCGGGTCATTTTCTGCGTGACTTTCTCACGCGCTCGATACTGTTTTATTTTTCTGTCCCTCCAATCCGCGCCCTTGCAAGGGCGCAATACTCGGCGTTTATCTCAATGCCTATATAATGCCTGTCAAGCTGCCTTGCGGCTGCCCCCGTCGTGCCGCTGCCGAAAAAGGGGTCAAGCACAACGCCGCCTTTCGGACAGCCCGCCTTGATACAGGTTTCGGCAAGTTTTGGCGGGAACGCGGCGAAATGCCCGCCCTTGTAGGGAACGGTATTGATAAGCCACACGTCCCGCCTGTTCCGCATGGTCGGCATGAGGGCTTCGTCGTAGTAGCTGCCGCTTCGCGCCCGGTTAAGCCCCTGTACTTTCCCCTGTCCGGGTATTTCGTCCGCATATTTCTGTCCCGCGCTGCGCCCGGTGCGGTACCGCGCCGCCGTTGTGGGGGCTAACGGCTCGGCTATGGCGGCTGCGTCATAGAAATATTTCTTTGACTTCGTAAGCAGAAAGATATGTTCATAGCAGCGGGTAGGGCGGTCTTTCACGCTCTCCGGCATGGGGTTTTCTTTCTGCCAGATAATGTCGCTCCGTAAATACCACCCGTCAGCGCGTAGGGCAAAGGCTAAAAGCCAAGGGATACCGATTAAGTCCTTTTGTTTGCAGCCGGAAACGCGGTTGTTTCTTGCAATCTGCTGTCCGTTTCTGCCTTTCGGGTTCTTCGGGTCTGCATGGTAGCCTTTATTTCCTGTGCCGCAGTAAGTGTCCGCGATATTCAGCCAGAGCGTACCGTCAGAACGCAGTACCCGGCGCAGCTCGCGGAAAACCTCGGTCAGCCTGTCAATGTACTGCTCCGGCGTGTCCTCCCGCCCAATCTGCATATCAAGCCCATAATCTCTAAGCGCATAGTAGGGCGGGCTTGTGACGCAACAGTGTACGCTTTCCTCTGGAAGCTCCCGCAAGGCATAGAGCGCGTCGCGGTTGATGATGGTGTCAGTTTTCAGCCCGTTCATGCTTCGCCTACTTCCTCCGGCTTCGTCGTCATTACCCGGTAAAGCTCGGTGTCTTTCGGGAAGCGGTCTACAAAGGGCAGCACCACGTTCCCGTAGAAGATAAGCCCCTCGCCCGCTTCGGTGTGGGTGACATATTTCATCTGCTGCGGGGAGATGTTGAGCTGCTTTGCAAGGATAGCCCGGTCGCCCGCCGCCTGATTGAGCATGAGGACAAAATCAGAGTTTTCAAAGATATTCTCCACTTCGCGGGAAGCAAGCAAATCCTTGACATTCTGCGTAATGGCTGTGGGTATGCCGCCCCATTTTCTGAAACGCTTCCAGATTTCAACGGAATAGGCGGCGGTCTGTTCCTCTTTCAAGAGAAGATGAAATTCGTCCATAAAATACCGGGTGGATTTCCTTTCTGCCCGGTTGACGGTGACGCGGTTCCATACCTGGTCCTGCACAATGAGCATACCTAACTTTTTGAGCTGCTTCCCAAGCTGCTTGATGTCAAAGCAGACAAGGCGGTTGTTCAGCTCCACGTTGGTACGGTGGTTGAATACGTTAAGGCTCCCGGAAACGTAAAGCTCCAATGCCGCCGCGATACGCGCCGCTTCCGGCTCCGGCTGCTTCAAAAGCTCGTCGTAGAGGTCGCCCAAGATAGGCATTTTCTCCGGGTCGGGGTCTGCAAGGAAAGGGCGGTACACGTTCCTAACAGCGCGGTCAATGACGGTCTTATCGACAGGCTGCAAGCCCTCCTTACCGCCTATGACAAGCTCGCAGAGGGAGAGGATAAAGTCGGATTTCAGCGCAAGGGGGCTGTCGTCCTCGGAATAGTTGAGGTTAATATCCATAGGGTTCACATACTGGGGCTTCCCGTCAATGCCCTTGCCCGTAGGCGATAACCGTATCACTTGCCCGTCAAGCCGCTGCACAAGGGAAAAATACTCTGCTTCCGGGTCGCAGATAATAATGTCGTCGTCTGTAATGAGGAAAGCGTTTGTCATTTCCCGTTTGGCGGCAAAGGATTTCCCGCTTCCCGGCGTACCCAAGATTAAGCCGTTGGGGTTCTTTAGCTGCTTGCGGTCGCAGAGTATCATGTTGTTAGACAGGGCGTTCAAGCCGTAGTACAAAGCCGCGCCCGTCTGGAAAAGCTCCTGTGTGATAAAGGGGATAAAGATAGCGGTGCTTGACGTGGTAAGCCCTCTTTGAATGGGGATAAGGTTCTCCCCAAGCGGTACAGAGGACATAAGCCCCGCTTCCTGTTGGTAGTCAAGGCGGGTTAAGGCGCAGTTGTTCTTCTGTGCTATGCCCGCCGCCGCGAATACGTCATTTTCCAGTTTCCGCTTCGTGTCCGCCATGTTCACCACAAGGAACGTCAAGAGGAACATTCTTTCATTCCGGCTCTGCAAGTCCTGTAAGAGGTTCTTCGCTTCGCTGCCGAACGTGGCAAGGTCGGACGGGATTATATCCATGTCATAGCCGCTGCGTACCGCTTTTTTCTGTTCCTCGATTTTCATTTTGTCAAGGTCGGTGATTTTCCGCTTGATTGTCTTTATGGCTTCGGTCTGGTCGATACTGTGGATATGCAGATTGACGATAACGCCCGTTTCCAAGTCCAGAATATCCGATAAGATACGGTCGTTTAACTCCGGGGCAAGGATTTCAAGGAATGAAACCGCGCCGATTTTGCGCCCCATGCGGAAATAACGCCCCTCGCCAAAACGGAAAGAGGACGGGGCGATAAAGTCCTTTGTGGAAAGCCCGGACGGGGCAAGCCAAGAAAAATCAAAGGAAAACTGCCCGCCCTCCGGGTGGAAAATGCCATGCAGCATTTTAAGGCGTTCATAGCCTGTCATGGGGCGGGCAGCTACGCCCAAGAGCTTAAAGTTGTTCAGCACGTCCGTTTCGATACGGGCAAGGCGGGATTTCGCCGCGCCCAGACTGTCGGCTTCAATGGCAAAGGTGATATACTTCGCCTTGACAAGCCCGTTGTTGCCCTTTGCAAGCTGGTTTTTCAGCATATCCCGGTATTCTGTGCGGATAGAATTGAAAGCGTCCTCCTGTGCCGGGATATTGACCGCCTTTTCCGCTTCGCCCCGCTGCGTCCCCTGATTGATGAAAGAAAGCTGCACCGAAACGGAAGCGTCAAAGTAGTTTAGGAAGTCGCACCAGTTCTCAAAAATGGCGGTCTTGTCGTCTGCCTGTGCAAGCTGATAGTTAATATCTTCAAAGGCGACGGTCTTTGAGTATTTGCGCTGCGTAACCTTGCAGATACCGTCCGGGTACATCTGGATATAGGGGATTGTCTGCTGCGCGGTGTGCGCTTTCCCGTCGCCCTTTGCCTGTCTGATGATTTCCGCAATCTGCTTTTTCTCGGCGCGGGTGAGCTTGCGGGGCGGGTTAGGCTTTGCGCTTCCCGCCGCGCTGTTTCTTCGTGTTTCCTTTTGCAATCGCTGATACCTCCTTTTCAAGTTTTCTCTGCCGTTCTAAGACGGAATAAAAGTTGTCTGTCCTGTATGGTCGTTCTTTGGGGGCTATGAATTTTGTCTGAATGATGTTCTTCACCACCACTTCAAGGGGCTGTCCATGCTTCTCATACATGGCAAAGAGGAAACAGGGCAGCATGACGGCAATCATAGCCATAGACGCAAGGCTGGTGCCTGTGCTGTCTTTGAGCAGAAAGAAAAGCGACAAGCCGAACAGGAGAGCCGCCGCAAAACATACAATCTGCCGTTTGGTAAGGTTGAACGCTACTTTTGTCTTGACTTTGGATAAGTCTTTGGGTACGGGTACATACGCCAAGTGAAAACCTCCTTTCTCTGGGTTTGGTGTTGCTGTAATTTTCCATAAGGGTAATCAAGGCAAAGGTCAATCTATGCCCTTTGCCCGCCCGTATTATATGGGGGTTATCCGCGTCAAGGTCGGGTCGTATTTTCGCCGCTTCGCTCTGAAAATCTCCACCCTGCCCTTGACACGCCGCTAATGCGCGGAAAAAATCGACTTCGCCAGTGCGCCGGATTTGAACAGGGAGAAACAGAGGATAACGGTGTAGGCTGCAAGGGAGAATATCGCGCTGTGCAGATTGTCCGCTATTATCATGTTGTTTACCAGAACCGCGTAAATGCCGACGCATATCATAATGAGGAAGCCTTGAAAACCGATAGCGAACAGGGATTTTAGGTAGTTGTTTCCTATCTGCCCCCATTCCCGGTTAGTCATAGTTGCAAACGGGATAGGCGATACCGAACAGTAAAGGTAAATTTCTATCATACGCCCGTAGAGGATAACGGTTATCAGTACGGACATGATTTTCATGCACAAGCTCACAAGGCTTGTTTCCATGACAAGTAAGAGCAGTTCGGGGATTTCCATAGCGTCAAGCCCGCTTTGCATGGAAGCAAGGGCGGCGGCAACATCAATCTCTGTGCTGCCGCCGATTACCCCCGCCGCGCCGGAAACAACGTGCTGCGCCATATCGAACACCGCCATAGTGATGTCAAAGGTGTGCGTCACAAGGTAGACTGCCACAAACGCCTTGAACACCCACTTGAAGAACATGGAAGTGTCAACGTCGTGCATATTGTTCTTTTCCGTTACCATGCTGATAAGCTCATAGCATAGGACGTAGGTAATGACAAGCCCCGCAATGGGTACGATTACATTCTCACTAAGGGTCTGTATCATGGAGAATATATTTGCGTTCCACCCTTGCGGGGTCTGCCCTACCTCTGCGGCGATAGTGCCGACTTTTTCGTTTACGTCCCCGAACATAGTTGACAGATTACCGTTTATGGCTCCTATGAGGATTTCCTTTATCCATTCGTTAATCGCGTCAAGTATGCTCTGCATAAGCCTTTACCCGCGCTTCTTAACCGAACAGCCCGGAAAGCAGCGGTACAAGGGTCATGCCGATAAGGGCAACGCCGCCGCCCGCCATAAGCTGCTTCATGCCCTGGCTTTTCGCGCCCGGATTGTCGTTGCCGTAGCCCTCCATCAGATTGATTACGCCCCAGATACCAAGCCCGGCTCCAAGTGCTACAACAAGGGTCTGCAAAACGTCTACTGCGCTATTGAAAAATGCCATAAATATATCCTTTCTGCCGCGTCTGCGGCTGTCCGGCAAGCGGACAAAAGGCGGTCAGCATATGCCGCCGCACAAAAAAACCGCCCTCTGGTAAAGGCGGCTGTCCCCGCGCTGCGTAAGTTCTGCGGCGCGGCGGTATTCAGTTGTAGGGGGTGCGGCTCCTGCCGCTGTGTACTGCGCCGGAAAGTGGGGGCGCGTATCATGTAGCCGGTATGGATAGATGTGATTGCTTCAATCGCTCCTTTCTGTGTCCCGCTGTGCTGCCGGACGTTTTTTTCAGACTTGCGGGAAGTGAATAGCTTGCGTAGCAAGGTGTTCGCTTCCCGCAAGTTCACAAAGGGGTAGCTGCCGCAAGGCAGCGTAGGGGAAGTGTAGCTTCCCCTGTCCCCCGGCGGTCTGCCATGCTGTCACTGTTGCGGGATAAGCCCCCCGGCGCGTGACATACTCCGTTGCAAAACGGCGGTGTTCCGCTTCCTTTTCCCGCCAATACTCCCATAATGCAGCGTCGGCGGCTTCCGCAACATTCATTAAAAACCGTTCAAGCTGCTTTTGTTTTTCCTCTGCGCTACGTTTCCTCATGGTCTGCGTCCTCCTGTAAGTCTGCCGCGTCAATCTCGTAATAGTCAAAAACCTCGTCGGGCTTGACAATGGCGGGGCGGCGTCTTAGGTGCTTTTCCATGTCAAAGGCGTTCTTCGGGTCTGCGTCGGACAGGTACTTGTATTTCGGGTGCTTCGTTATGTCGAATTTGTCCGAAAAGAACGGGCGCACCCCGCGTAGCTGCAAGATACATTTCCCTCCGTCCATGACTGCGATTTCATCTTCCGTCATAAGCTGCTTTCCCAATTTCTGATAGTTCAGCCCATGCGAAAGCTCCCGCCCCCTTGTTTCGGACGTGTTGAAGCTGTCTATCGTTTCCTTGCCTAAAATCTCCGATATTTCTTTGAGCGTCGTTTTTTCCTTGCCACCCAAGAAAAGCGTGGTGTCGCAGTTGCCGACTATGGTATCGGCGTTGTCCTTGTAGATTGCCTTTAGCTGTGACTGGCTCTGCAAGATGATTGACGCGGATATTTCCCGGCTCCGTATCGTTGCAATGAGCTTTTCAAACTTCGGTATCTGCCCGATATTGTAGGCTAAGAATCCGGCGCCTTACTGTCTCACGACAGCAGGTTTCCGAACCCTCGCCCTGGAACCGCACGTACACCTCTCGATGTATACGG
>CAJTEW010000025.1 GCA_910575605.1 Lachnospiraceae bacterium | reverse complement strand
GGATAAAAACTATCTATACATAAGGTACAGTGTGAACCTGGCATTTGACAGCCTCCTCATCTCGTTTGATATGTTAAGTATACTACATATTTGATAATATAGGAAGCTACAAAACGGATAATTACGGAAGAACCTTCCAGAATAGAATCTTTTGGAGCAGATATATGCTCAACAACATCTGGAGTAATAAGTAAATTATTCAAAAACAAATAAATCGAATCGCATCCTCCATCCAATCCTTTTCCCACAATACCATTATCTACTTCATCGTCACTTAATCCTTGATTTTTCAATATTTGACTAGCTGAAAAAAATTCAAAATAATCTGATATGCTGCTATAGTTATCATTGTTTTGAAATTCCTGTTCAATTAAATTTTCTAACAATATTTGTGCATTCTTACTCATCTTTTATCCTCCACTTATACAGTAATTTTTTCTGTCATCTATTCCACTGCCAAGTCTGCCCCTTAGTATCGAGTGGCTTAAACTGTGGTCGGCTCTGACAACAATCCTGGTGCCACAATCTCTGACATCTAATCCACAGCCTAAACCCTACCGCTATTCTCCGGTTACTCATTTTTTCTCCAGCCAGACTGAAAAGTAGATATGTTTCCATACAAGAAAACCGAGCTTTCCGCAAGGCTTCTTACGAGATACCAACCTTACAAAAAGCCCGGAAATACGCCGCTTTTCAGCACTTGATTTTATTTTCTTGACAGCAAACAGACCGTCTCCACATGTGTCGGAACTACTATGTAAACACAATTTTTCAGCCTCGTCACTCGTATAGGAACACAATTCTGCGTCATTATGTACAGCCGCAGCGTTTTTACGCTTTGGCTTAAAATCCTTTCCATTAAAATTGGAGTGGATACCAGTTTTATACACAAAGGTTATCTTCAAAGGCTCCTCCACTCCCTCATCATTATAACCTCCGATGACTATTTTTTCAACCACGCTTTCAAAAACCACCCTGTCGAAACTCTCCAGTATCTCCCCAGAACCTAATACTTTTCTGAACTCCCTCAACCGTGTTCTGGTGTTATCCTGATTCCTGCTCAATTCCATCAACCGCTCCTGTTCCTCTTGGAGCTTCCTCAACTGCTCGGACAGCTCTTGGTTCTTCTTTTCGTAAATGTCTCTGTCGATATTATTATCAAGCCTTAAATCAAGCAGCTTCTCCTTACGCCTGTGCAGGTCAGCCATTTCCTTTTCAATCTTAGGAAGACGCTTCAGAGAAGTATCGTCATTAAGGATTCCCTCAATTTTTTGCAGGAACTCATCGACAATCTCCTGCTGGTCTGTGCATAAAAGCTGATAGCTCTTTACAAAGGCTTTTTCAATCACTTCTTCGGGGATTCCCTTACAGTGCGGGCAATGTCTTTTCCCGTTCTTTGTAGCGGTGACGCACTGCCAGATTGTCTTAGTGTATGCGGAGCTGCTGTGCCAGTTCCTCCGTGTCAGAGTGCCGCCGCAAAATCCACATTTTATCATGCAGCTAAACGCATATTTCCTGCTGAACTTGTTCCTTTTCTGCCCCTCTTGATGCACGTTGCGGTTTGTGTTCCGCTTCGCTAGTATCTTCTGTGCTTCCTCAAAAATTTCCTCGCTGATTATCGGTTCGTGATGGTCACGGATATAAAACTTATCTTCTTCCCCGAAATTTTCCAACCGCCTTTTTGAAATCGGGTCAACCGTGAATGTCTTTCCTAAAAGCAGGTCACCTTTGTATTTCTCGTTTTTGATAATTCCTATGACTGTGGACTGTACCCATTTTGAACTGCCGTATTTTGTCTTGTATCCCAAGTTTTCCAGTTCGTTCCCGATGACCGTGCAGCCTGCGCCCTCAATATAACGATTGAAAATATACCGTACAATTTCAGCTTCCTTTTCATTTACGGATATGCTTTTTGTATCCTTATGGTAGTCATATCCCAGACAGCCTTGAAACCCTACAAGCTCGCCCCTCTGCATCTTCATTTTCAATCCCTTTTTGACATTGGAAGATATATTCTCCACTTCCTGCTGTGCAACGGAGCTAAGTACCACCAACAGCAGCTCGCCGTCCATCGTTAAGGTATTGATATTTTCATCTTCAAAGAAAACGGCAATGCCTTTCTCTTTCAACATACGGACATATTTCAGAGTGTCCAGTGTGTTTCTGGCAAATCTTGAAATGGATTTTGTAATTACCATATCAATATCCCCATTCATACAGTCGTTAATCATTCTCTGGAAATCCTCTCGCTTCGCTACCTGCGTGCCTGTTATGGCTTCGTCAGCGTATATGTCCGCCAGTGTCCATTCGTGTTTCTTCTTAATCAAATCCGTGTAATATGTGACCTGTGACTTATAACTGTTGAGCTGGTCTTCACTGTCCGTGCTGACACGGCAATAAGCGGCTACCCTTAACACTTCGACCTTTCTGCCACGGATACGGTTTTCACTACGGTTTGCTTTGATTACCTGCACATCGCTCATATGATTTACCTCCAAAATATTTATTGATGAATGTCATGCCGCAAGGTTCGTAACGACATTGTAATCTCTCATAAGCCGCTTCTTGATGGCTTCGTATTCATCTACCGTAATTAAACTTCTTTTTTTCAGCTTCTGCAAACATGCGAATTGGATGCTGTAATGTACAAAATCCTGCTCCCTATTCTGCTCCATCGCCACACCCCGCTTTCTGCTGCTTCATGGATAAGCTAATGGCAAGAGCCTTGTCAACCCTTGCCATTATGTCCGTAGGCATTGTCCCCATATGCTGTTTTAACCGCTGTTTGTCAATCGTCCTTATCTGCTCAAGCAGGATAATGGAGTCCTTATCAAGCCCTTTGTAATCTTTCACGGCGGTATGTGTCGGCAGTTTCGCTTTTGTCTGCACTCGGCTCGTAATGGCTGCGATAATGACCGTCGGGCTGTGCCTGTTTCCTATATTATTGGAAATGATAAGTACGGGTCGTGTGCCGCCCTGCTCCGAACCGACAACGGGATTAAGCTCTGCGTAGTAGATGTCGCCACGCCTAATTGTTCTTTCCATATTCTTTATAACCTCCATCTGGATTTAGGCAGGAATACCCTGCCTATGTAACAGCCAGACGCAAGGAAGTATTTAAGGTCGGGAGAGCATAAAACAAGCCCTGTTCCAATAGACCGCCCTGCATCTGGCTTTATGATAAAAGGCATTTTCTATTTGTCCCCGACACCCCGAAAATGCTGATGCGTGATAACGCAAGGGAAGTCACCAAACGGTCAGCAGCGAACTGACGCCACGGGAATTACACCCCAACTGTCGGTCTGACAGAGCCGCCCCCATTGCCTGCGGCGGATTGGTTACCGCTCGGACTGTGGCTGGACGGGAGTATCATTGTCCTCTTTGTGGGTCTTGGCGGAATCGGGAGCTGCCCGATATTTTCAGTCGGTATTTTTCGCTTGCCGTCTTTCGGCGGGTCATGGCGTACCGCTGCACACGCTTACGCTTATTACAGCCACAAAGAGAATGTATTTGGTGAATGGGTATTCGGTTGTCAAAGAGCCGTCCCGTTTTCGATATAAAAGAAAACTGGGCAAGAGGTTTTTGCCCTCTCACCCAGTAGCCGATGGGAGAGTGCGATTTTGGACACTATCCCAAAAGTTTTTTAATTTTTTTCTTAAACCTGTTCAAACGCTTGTAAATGACTTCCTTGTTTAAACTCAATTCCACTGAAATTTCAGTGATTGAAAAGCCCTGTGTCCTCATCAGCAACGCTTGGAGCGTGAGCTTGTCCAACTGATGCAGTTCTTGGTACAGCACTGCATTTTCAATGCTGTCCAAAAATTCCTCAACCGTTTTTACTTCGGGCTGTGCCGTGTCCTCTGCCACTTCCTCAAGATATGTACCCGCATCCTGCAATTTCTCATAGTACCGTCTGTCGGAATTGAATATCGCCCAATCATGGACACGGAGCTTTTCAATATCGCCCTCGCTGACACCCAAGCTCCTAAGCTGCTTTTCCTCGGCTTCTTTCCATATCCGCCATTTTCTTTCTTCTCTGGCTTTGTTGTACGCCATAATCCGTTACCTCCAATCTGAATTTTTTTGTATAATCCAGATTGAAAGGCGGAGAGCGGCATCCCACACCCAGAAAAGCCTTGCGGCGTGATATTACAAAAAACGACAAAAAAAAAACCGTAAGGGCTGTCACACCTTTACGGTTTATAGATATTTTAGTTCTTATATGTAGAAATTTGACTTCTACTTCTTGGGTAGAAATCCCCCTTGCACTGACAAGGATTTTTTTAACAGGCTGTCCACCCATCCCCGATATGATATATGTAAATGGAACTTGCTATTTGCAGGCAATAAAAATCCCTCCAAACTTGAAACAGATTTGGAGAGAAAAACTATTTTTGCATGAAAATACAACCCGCCAAAACGCTGTTTTTTTTATTTGACGAGTTATAAATCCAATCAAAAATCTTATTCTAAACTTCCTGCTATGCCTATAAGAAAATGCTATCTTCTGCTATTACTTTTTTATTGATACTCTGCCTAAACGACTTCCTAATTGGCTTAAAATCTCATTTGATATAGTGTTTATACTATCTGCAAGGTCGGCAGCCATGATTTCACTGTTTCCGCTTTTCCCAATAAATATGGCTTCATCCCCGCAAGACACGCCCTTAATATCTGTCACATCTACCATTAACTGATCCATACAAACACGACCGACAATGGCTGCTTTCTGCCCGTTTATCAAAGCAAATCCCTTATTTGACAATTCACGGGGAATCCCATCTGCATATCCGACTGCAACAGTAGCAATCTGCATTTCTTTTCCAGCCTTATAAGTCAGACCATAACCGAGTGCTTCACCTTTATGTAACTGCTTTACACACGCAATTCTGGCTTTTAATGATAAAACTGGTTTCAATTTTGTTTTAGAAATAATTCTATCTTTCGGAGAGCTTAATACACCATAAAGTGCGATTCCTAATCGTGCATAGTCAAACTTTAAAGCGGGGTAATTCAGTACGCCATAACTTCCTTGTATGTGCGTTTTAAAATGATGTATTCCTTTTCTATGCAGCGAGTTTATTACCATATTAAATTCCTCAATTTGTTTCAGAGTAATATCCCGTTCCGCATCACTAGCCCCATCGGACATACATAAATGGGAATATACGCCTGTTATCTTCAGATTCTCAAACTCCCACATTTTATAAACTTCCTTTAGGTTTTCGCTTCTTTCTCCTAAACGATGCATACCCGTATCTATTCCAATATGGACAAAGATGACTTGTCCAAAGTCATTTAACAATTTTGCGTAGGGGTAATCAACTACCGTTTGTGTAAGATTGTACTTCACCAAATCAGAAAACTGATTTGGCGAGGTATATCCCAAAATCAAAATCTGCCCTAAAATCCCTGCTTTTCTAAGCTCAACCGCTTCATTTACTGATGCCACGCAAAAATCTTTAATTTCCAAATCCTGCAATGCTTTTGCAATGAGGACAGCACCATGTCCATAGGCATTTGCTTTAACGGCGGGCATAATCGCACACTTAGGAGAAAGTATTTTTCTGAATTGCCTTATATTGTAAGCCAGATTGTCTATATCCAGTTCAATCCACGCCCTACCTTTTTGATACATTTCTACCTCCCCTTTCAAAAAACATTTGAATCATAAACATGGCTGCCAATGACAATAGACAGACCGAAATATATTGTAAAAAAGAATTGTCCACAAGTATTTTTGTAAGTCCTGTCACTTTAGCGATTAACCGTTGGGCAACAATTACCGCAGGATGAATAATATACAGCACCATTGAACCATTTCGTATCCAAGCGGGAGCTTTCCCAGAAACTTTAAGCAGTAATTGAAACAAAAAATACATCACTGGCAGCAAAAAGAAATACATACTATTATGCTTTTGGATATGGAAAGAATAAGTAATCCATCCCTCTAAAAGCATAAGTAACGATGCTAATGCAAGTCCCCATTTACATACCTGTTCCCCACAATGAAATTCGGGAACAGCCAGCAGCATACCGAGCAGGATATAAATTGGCGCAAAGAAAATACCGTTTCTTGTATAACTGCTGACATAGAAAATGCCAGTATATAACGTGCGTAGTAAAGGCACGTTTTCTATAAGACCATAATAAGAATCACCAAATACTCCTATCACATAAGCAATGAGCGAAAAGTAAACTGCTGTCTGAACTGATTTTTTTGTCAGACACGCAAGAAGAACACACCCAATAATTGCCGCTGGAAAATACCACAAATGATAGAACGTGCCGTCAAAAAGAAGCTGCTTTATAAACTCCATGATAGATTTTGGCATATTCCCAGAATATATTGAAATAGGTATATAAACAGCGGTCACAATGAGGTACAGCCTTATATTTTTAACAAGGTATTTACGGAGAGGATATTTCTTTTTAAAATTGCTAAGCACATAGGGAGCTAATACAAAATATCCTGTCGTCATAAAGAAAAATGGAACAGCAATTCTCCCAATACAATAGGTAATTAAATAATCAATTCCCTCACTCCAGACTGACAATGGCGATATATGAATTGCAATTACCATGAAAGCAGCTATTAAGCGGAAATAATCTATTCCTGCAAATGTTTTATGACGCATAATATTCCCTCCATCTACTTAAAATAGCCCCTCCCTCGTTTGTACCCGAAATCATATACGGCGACATCTCCGATACATCAAGTTTTATAGAGTGACCGCCATCTAAAAAAACATACGAAATTTCGATTTTGTCCGCTTTAGAACTGTTATAAATATAAGGATGCCTTAAATCGGTAGTTTCCTTTAAAAAGCAAATGTATTCTTCTAAAGCCATATCCTTTTCTGCCATAATGACAGAATGGGGATAACCCACATAGCGGAAATGCCACGGTTCTGCTCCAATACCTGTTATCTGTTCTTTCCCAGACACATACCTCTCAACAAAACCGAATCGGGGAGCGGTCGCTCTGAACTCCCCGCAAATCCCCGTATATGGAAAATGCGGGCAGATAAAGTCAATCTGTTCCTTGTTCTCTGCAAGGTCTATGGCAAGTCCTGTCTGATGCTCGCTATGTCTGGGTACTGCCACATATTTTTTTGTGAAATCAAGACCGCTTTTGGCTAACGTATCATTCCATATTTTTTCCTGTTCTTCCTGTGTGCGGAAACCGCTTACAGCTACAATTTCATTTTTGCAATGAATTTTTGCTAATATTAGCTGTAATAAATTAGCCGCCTGCTCATTCATCTGTATTTCTGGCTGTTCCTTAATTGCTGGCTGCATATCTTCCATACACGGGAACTTCATAAGCGGATAATCTGGCGTTACAAGTATTAAGTTCCCATGATAAGTGTTGTCTTTTGTTAATTCAATCTGTGTCACTTCGATACCCCCATTTCAATCAAGCGTCCGATTACTTCATCAAATGGCAGACCTGCTTCTTTTAACATATTGGGATAACGGCTATGCTCCGTAAAGCCGGGAATTGTGTTTACTTCATTAAAATAAATTTCCCCTGCGGGAGTCAAAAACATATCCACCCTTGCAAAACAGCAGCAACTTAATGCTTTGTAAATTTCAAGAGCTGTTTCTTTAATTTCTTTTGCCTTTTGTGGAGAAATACGTGCAGGTACATGAATACTGGAAGTTTTCAATGTATATTTCTCTGTGTAATCAAAAAATCCATCCGACAATTCAATTTCATCAACTTCACCCACAATCAAATCGGAATCCTTGTTCCCCAAAACTGCACATCCAACCTCAAAACCATCAACCATTTCTTCCAGAATAACGGTAGAATCATGCTCAAAGGCACTCTCGATTGCTAAAAGCAAATCCTGTTCATGTAAGACTTTTGAAATCCCAAACGATGAACCAGACCGTACAGGCTTTACGAATAAAGGATAACCAAGCTCTAGGACTTTTTTCTGAACCATTTCCTCTGAATAATTTGTCTTAATAGTAAAAGACCGTGCAGCTTTTATTCCGTTCATTTCTACGATACGGTGAGCCAGTTCTTTATCCATACATAAAGCGGAAGATAATAAACCACATCCGATAACAGGAATCCCCATCAAATCCAGAACCCCTTGAATTGTTCCATCTTCTCCGTTCTTTCCATGTAAAACTGGCAATGCAGCATCGAATGAAATTATCTCTAAATGATGATTGTCCAAATAACACAACCCGTGAACTGTTCTGTCAAAAGACGGAAATACTGGCGTACAGTTTTCTTCTGACTGCCAATTATCCTCCTTTATCTTTTCCAGTTCCCCTTGATACCAGTACCATTTGCCAGAGTGAGGGGCAATGCCTATTAAGATTGGTACATATTTCTTTGTGTCAATACACTTAATTACCGCATATGCCGACTGTAACGAAACTGCATATTCCGTGGAGCAGCCGCCAAAAAAAACAGCAACTTTCTTTTGTTGATTCATTATGAAGTCCTCCTTTTTCATACAAAGCAAATAGCTTCTATTCAGTATTCATTCTACTGAACAGAAGCTATCCATACTTTAATATTCAATTTTCTAATTCCTAAGAAAATGCTAAGAGAGCCTATATATTTTACTAATGTGTTATAGGTAAAGAGATATGGAAAGTTGTTGATTCGTTTTCACTTTCGGCAGTAATTTTACCTCCATGCAGTGTTATGATTTCTTTTGCAATCGCCAGCCCCAATCCTGCACCTCCCGTATTCGTCGAACGTGCTTCATCCATACGGAAAAACTTCTCAAAAATAGAATTTAACTTACCTGCAGGAATTGTCTTTCCTTTATTGCAAAAATAAATCCAAACATCCGTATCTGTGCTTTCAGCCCATATTTTAATTATCGTATCTGGGTAACTGTAATAAATCGCATTTTTTAAAATGTTATTGAAAACTCTGGCTAACTTCATAGAATCCCCATAAACCGTTACTTCTTCATCAACACATACCTCTGTTTGATTACCATGAGCATTTAACAGCGGGTAAAATTCATCTGTCATTTGAACCAACATATGACAGAGGTTTATAGATTCTTTTTCCAAATCAATTTGTTGCAGATTATATCTTGTTATATCAAAAAATTCGTTGATAAGCTTTTCTAAACGAAGTGCTTTGCTTAATGCAATATTTACATATTTTGTTTTTTGTTCTATCGGCATATCCTGTGCTTCATCCAATAATGCTAAATATCCGATAACAGAGGTAAGCGGTGTCTTTAAATCATGTGCAAGGTAAGCAATCAAATCATTTTTTCTGCTTGCTTCTTCCTTTAACATTTGTTCATGCCGCTGCATCGTGGATTTTATTTCGGACATCTGGGCTGAAATTTCGGCATACTCTTTTGGAAAAATATCTATATTTCCTTTTTCTTCTATCATAAAGTCATGCAGCATCACCGAAGTCGCAGTGATGGATTTTCTCACTTCTGCCTTTGCATGTAAATTTGCAACCGCAAAAGTAATTGCAATGCAGATAAGTACGATTATAATCAGAACTGTCAAGATAAATACTTTCAGCTCCGACCACAAAGGCTCTGTAACAAGAATATCTTTTCCCACATCAGCAGAATAAACCTCATGCGTATTCATGTACTTAGCCGTGAACCAATCCACAAAAAAGCCGTTCCAAACCTTATCTACCAGATAATACAATCCAAAACAAGCAGCAATGCCGAGGATACAAGTGCCAATTAGTGTAGTTGTCTTTGAAATCTTAATTTTCAATTTTGTATCCACACCCCCAGACTGTTTTTATATATTGTGGTTCTTCAAATGAATCTCCCATTTTCTCACGAAGATGCCGAATATGAACAGTAATGGTGTTATTGCTTTTACTGAAATATTCATCCCCCCATATTTGATGAAAAAGTTCCTCCGAACTGACTACATTTCCTTTCTGCTGACACAAAATCCGTAATATAGAAAACTCCGTAGGCGTTAATGAAAGAGGCTTTTCATTTAAAGTACACTCATGCGTTTTCACATTTAGAACTAAACCAGAATGAATCAAAATATCTTCCTCTGGCTCATTTCCCACATTGTATTTTTTATATCTCCTTAGTTGGGCTTTCACACGAGCGACCAATTCTAAAGGCAAAAACGGTTTCGTAATATAATCGTCTGCCCCTAATGTTAATCCCGTTATTTTATCAATTTCCTCTCCCTTTGCCGTGAGCATTATCACTGGATAGCGATATTTCTCCCTTATCTTTTTGCATATTTGGAAACCGTTCATATCAGGCAGCATAACATCCAAAATTGCCAAATCAAGGGTTTCACTTTCAATACAAGCCATTGCATCTTTGGCATTATAAAATTTATATACAGTAAAATTCTCATTTTCAAGATAAAGGGAAACAAGGTCTGCTATTTCCTGTTCATCATCTACAATCAGTATTTTATTCTCCATATCAGTCCATTCCTTTCCTTTTGTTTTATTTTACTAAATTGCACATAAGCAATCCTGCACTTTCCAATAAGAAATTGTTAAGATTTTCCTAATCGCCGTATAGATTCAAGGTATCTCTGTAATTTCCGTATCATATTTTGATTGCGATTATTATTATATACGCTATAAAGAATAATAACAACTCTATGCAAGGGGATAAAAAAGAGGGGATAGTTCTTTCGCTTCTATACATAGGAAATCATATATCCTATATGTAGAAATGTCACCTCGTTTCATAAGAACTTTGATTTCCGTAAAATATCTGTATGAACTTTTACGAAAAATGAGGTGATACTTTATGAATGAAGTACCAGAAACTTTTGACTTTATGCCTTTTGGAGAAGCAATCAAGGATGCCCGTGAAAAAAATGGTCTGACAAGAGAGGAATTAGCCGAACAGCTTGACATTACGCCAAGATACCTCCAGTCTATCGAAAAAGAGGGACAGCAGCCAAGATTTATGCTATTCATCCAACTTATCACAATGTTTGACATCTCGGCTGACCAATACATATTTTCCGATAAACACATACAAAAATCTTCACTCCGCCGACAGTTGGACTCACTCTTTGACACATTCGATGATTCAGAGCTGACAATCATAGCAGGGACGGCGCAGGGGATATGTAAGGCAAAAGAGCAGCCAGAGGATTGACCTCTGGTTTCCTTTTACCTTGTTCAACTAATAGTTTGGACATCCGTAGCCGTATATTGAGCCGCTCCCGACTGGATAGCTCCGCTGTTTGCAGGCATCCCCAGAGTTGCCCTCCACGGTGTAGACCGTTCCATTCTCGCATTTCTCCACGATTCCCACATGGTCGATTGAACCGTCGCTCCCCCAATCAAAGAAAATAAGGTCGCCTGCCTGCGGCTCATAGTTCTTATCCTGCCACTGTCCTTTGCTCTTAAACCAGTTTACGCCGTCTGAGCAAAGGGAAAATTTCGGGATAATGCCGCTTTCCAGATAGCCGCACTGGTCGGCACACCACGACACAAAACATGCACACCATTCCACACGCCCGCCAAAGCCGTACCAGCTCCAATAAGGCTGACCTCCCTCGTTGCCGAGCTGCGTCAATGCAACCTCCACAATGGCTTGGTTTCCTCCGCTTGTAAACGCCCTCCCGTATGGATAGTAGCGCAGCACATGGGCGGGGTACTGCGTGTCGCCGTATTTCTCCCAACCGAGCCGCTGTGCCTGCATAGCGGAAAACTCCACCGCATTTGCATAGGAATAGCCGCCGTAGTTGGTCTTTGCCCATGAAATATACCCGTTGCCGAAGTTGTAGCCCTGCAAGGCGAGCTTGATGCGCTCCATATCAATCGGGTTCTCCACCTCGGCTGAAACAAGGGCGGCTTTCAGTTCCTGCACGCCGCACTCGATGGAATATTCTGGGTCTTTGATGCCGTTCGGCTCATGGGGGTATCTCTTGTTGAAGCTCCCCTCCGCCGCCTGCATCGGGTCAAGTCCACGTCCACCGCTTTCCTGCATCATCACCGCCTTGATAAGCTCCACATATTCGGGGATGCCGTACTGCTTCGCATACTTTTGTATCAGCGGCGTGTAGGCTTCCACTTCCGCACTGACAGGGGTATAGGAAGTGCTGTCGCTGCCGCCCCCGAACAGGGAAACGGCGCACCCAAGCAGGACGACGATAATGATTATCACAATGGCAATCCAGCCGCCCGCGATAAGGGCAGAAATCAACGCTTTTGTCCCCGCTATGATTGCCTTGACCGCCGCAATGGTAGCCTTGACCGTGGCTTTCGTCGCTTCGGCTGTCGCCTTTGCAGTGGCTTTCGTTGTCTGCGCCGCTTTCTGGGCGGCTTTGGCAGATGCTTTCGCCGTTTTCTGCGCCGCCTTTGCAGTCTGCTCCGTGGTCTTAATCGCTGTCTTGGATGTCGCCTTTGCAGTTTTCACGCCTTTTTCCGTCGCCTTGACCGTCCCTTTTGCTGTGGTCTTGACGGACTTTTCCGCATTTCTGGCGGTTGTCTTTATCGTCTGCTTTCCTTGTCCCCGCCGAATGGCATCATGGTATCCCCGCAGGGGGCTTCCCTGTTGTCTGGTCTTTATTAGTGAGTTTGCCGCCGTCTGGGGCGTTTCGGTCTTGACAGGAGTAGAATGAGTAGCAGAAACAGCGGGACGGCTTGCAGTCCCTTGAACCTCCTGCAAGCCGTCCTGTCCCATTGTACGCATGGCGTTTTGTCCTGCCTTATTCCGCATTGTTTTCTGCTCTGCGGCTTTCTTCGCCCGCTTTGCCTTAAAGTCGGCGATTTTATCCTTTACTTTACCGATATTCTCTCTTGTGGCTTCGGCGTTTTTCTGTCCCTGCTTATTGAATTGGTGGATGCCCTCGTCCTTGATACATCCCGAAGCATGGGAAACCTTGTCGGCGGCATATTCCGTGGGGGAATTTTCCTCTGCATAATATCCCTGCTCCGCCTTGTCCTTTGTCTTAGCGTAAGCGGATTTCATTCGACTGCCTGCTATGGCGGCTTTGTCTAAAGTTTTAATCGTACCTTTGACCGCATCTCTGGTCTTTATATCAGCCATAAAATCCGACCTCCTTTCCCAGAAGATTTGCGGTCATGTCAGTCTGCTTTTTTCGCCACCACGGCAAGCCTGCCGTTCTGTGCGGAGTATTCGCAGGTGGACAGGGTAATGAGCTTATCCCCATATTCAGCGGTCACGCCCGTATCATACAAGGCAAGTTCCTTACACTTCCCGACAAAGGCATTAAATTCTTTTTCATTCTCCGCATTGACAAAATCATAGTAGCGGTAGCCCTCCGAGCTGTACGCCACGGTCTTAAAAACAGCAATAATTTCATACTCTGCCTGCTCCGTGAGGGTGTCAAACTGGATATTCCTGTGTTTCTCATAAAAGCTCTTGGATTTATAATCTTCCAACGCCCCGAACATCCTGCCGCCTTTGATGTGGTGTCCGTAGATAACCAGATTATCACTTGCCGCAAGGTCGCAGTCCTCTTGGATATACGGCACTCCCAAATCGCTGTATTCCTTTTCAAAGCTGTGCTTCAGATAGAAATTCGGGCTGTTCCTGCTCTGCATGACGGGGTAGTTGATGCTTGTTCCGTCTATGGCAATCCACCCGACCATATCCTCATTCTGCAAATACAGTTCCTTGTACTTTGCAAGAATATCCTCTCCCTCGCTGACGGGCGTATCCTTATCTCTGGGCAGTTCTTCCTCTGGCTCGGCGTTCTCCACGACCTTTGCAATCTCCGCAAAGGCTTCCGTCTGCTCGTCTATCTGCTGGTAATGGCTATAAATCTTAAAGCCACAAAAAACCGCTGCTCCTAAAAATGTAACAGCGGCGGTAATACAGAGAATACATTTATAGTTTTTCAGATTCATAAAATATTCCTTTCTTTATTCTGTCCTGCTTTCTGGGCATAAAGGTATGCCCGCAGGGTGTTTCTTTGTTCTTGCCCTGCTTTTGGGCATAGAGGTATGCCCGCAGGGTATTTCCTTTTTTCTTGTTTTCAGCTACCGTGTATGCTCTGCCTGCTTCTTGGGCGTTGGTAAATCCCTGCAATATTCGGGATACCGTGCCTTGATGCCCTCCATGAAATACGGGGCGAACTCGCAGCAGAACAATTCCTCTGGCGTGAATAGTTTCTCACGCCCCTCCTCGGCGTAACCGTTCCAGAGGTTAAAGGCAAGGTGGCAGACTTTGACCGTGCCGCTCGTCTGCCATCCTGCGTGCATCCCCTCTGGCTTGATGCAGTCCGTCTTAAAATCGAACATGGCGTTGATGTTCTGCCTTGTTTCCCCCGCAATCCCCATCACATAGAAAAATGCCCTGTGGTAGCAGTCGTTGACCTTGCATTTCATCATGCTTTCCAGAAAAAAATCACGGTGGGCTGCGTTGCGAAACCTTATCTCTGACATAAAAATCCCTCCTTTTAGCACTCCCCAAATTTCGTCGTCATCAGTTTATACAGTTCCGTATTGCGTGGGAATTTATTGACGAAAGGCACAAGGGAGCTGCCGACTTTCAATAATCCCTGCCCCGCACCGACATTCGTGATATAGCTCATCTGAAGGTCGGAAATGTTAAGGAGCTTCGCAAGCTCGATTCTGTCCGTGGACGCTTGGTTCAGCATGATAATGAACTCGCTGTTGGCAAGCATCGTCCTCGCCGTATGGCTCTGCAAGAGGTCGTCCACGTTCTGCGTGATTCCTGTGCAGTACGCCCCATACTTACGCACACGCTTCCAGAGGGTAAAAAGGAAGTTTGCCGAGTATTCGTGCTGAAAGAGCAGGTAAATCTCGTCAATGAAAATAAAGGTGTTCCTGCCTTTCGCCCTGTTCTGGGTGATGCGGTTTAAGATGCTGTCGAGGACAACAAGCATACCGATAGGCTGTAACTGCTTGCCTAAATCCAGAATGTCGTAGCAGATAAGGCGGCTGTGGGTGTCCACGTTCGTATGCTTGGCAAAGGTGTTGAGAGAGCCGTCCGTGAAAAGCTCAATCGCAAGGGCGATTTCCTGCGCTTCTGGCTCGTCCTGCTTGAGCAACTCCTCACGGAAGTCCTGTAAGGTCGGCGGCGTACCCATATAGTTGCCCTGCTGGTAGTAACGGTAGACGCTCGCCGTGCATCGGTCGATGATGGACTTCTGCTTTGCACCAAGGCTTGCCCCGCCAATGAGCTGTTCGCACAAAGACAAAATAAACTCTGATTTCAAGATGACGGGGTTTGCACCGTCGCCGTAATCAGAGTTCATGTCCATTGCGTTGATGTGGTTGTCGCTTGTCGCCGAGATGTGGATAACCTCGCCCTGCATCGCCTTTACAAGAGGGGCGTACTCTCGTTCGGGGTCTATTACCAAGACATCGGCGTTGGGGTCGGTCAGAATGATGTTCGTCATTTCCTCCTTTGCCGTGAACGACTTGCCCGCACCAGACACGCCGAGGATAAAGGAATTTCCGTTCAACAGGTGGCGGCGGTTGGCGATAATCATGTTCTTTGAAATGACGTTCTGCCCGTAATACACGCCGTCCTTATGGTAGATTTCCTGTACACGGAAAGGGATAAACACCGCAAGGCTCTCCGTCGTCAGCGTCCTCAACGCATCAATCTTCCTCACGCCGAACGGCAGGGCGGTGTTCAGTCCGTCCATCTGCTGGTACTTCAGCACGGCAAACTGGCAGAGATGCTTCCTTGCCGTCGTCAGCAGGGCTTCCGTGTCATTGTCAAGCTGCTCTTTGGTGTCTATTTGTTCCTACCCACAAGGAAAATGCCGTCCTCCCACATGGTCTTTAACGGGATGACCGCCTGCACCGACTTCGGCACAATGAATTTCTCCCTGTCCTGCTTAAACAGCGTTTTCAGCGTCTTAATCATGGTCTACCTCCTTACGCTTTCTTGATTTCTTAGGCTGCTTTCGCCTGTCTGTCTTTGTTCTTTTTTTCCTGCGTTTCCTCTTTCTCCTTTTCTTATCCTGCACGACGGGCAAGCCTCTCTCATGTGCGTCCAGTGCCTGCTTCACCGCTTCGTAATATAAATTCTCTGGGACAAATAAAATCTTCTTCGGCATCAGAAACTGCGACTTTACCCATGCCCAAACAAACTGCTCGGCGGTCATGCCGTTGTACCTTACAAATCCCATGACCGCAAAAGGGGAAGCCCCCAAGATGCACATCCAGCTTACTGTTTCCGTCCCAAACCTGCCACGGAGCAGGAAGAACAAGCCGACCGCCACGCCGCAGGCAAGCACGGAAAACAGGAACTGCCGCATTGACAGCCCGAAGAACATGGATTCCGTGTAGTTGCGGATTTCCTTATTTATCTTGACTTCCATATCAGCACCGCCCCTCTCGGACGTCTCCCGTCGAAATAAAGAGGATGCTGCGTTTCGGGATATATGCAAACCCAGAAATGGCATCCCCGATTTCAAATATCTCGTTATCGTCCGCTTTTCCAAATTTTCCGACCAGCCCTTTTTCAGCAGGCAGGTCATAGGCTTCGGAAGCCTCAATGACTTCTCCATTTAACAGATGGATATTATAATTCTGGCAATACTTCGTTTCTTTTTTCATTTCAATTTTCCTTTCCTGTTGGATAATTACAAGCCCATCATTTCCCTTACCACACGGTCTGCCATCTTGACCGCACCGACAAGGACGAGCATATTGAACACCAATTCCCCGATATAGCCCCATACCATCGTGACCGCCGCCGCATCGGGGTTGACTGCGGGCGGGGATGCCGCAAACACCGAGAAGATGATGCAGGCAAGCACGATGATTGCCCCCTCAAGGCAGACGGCGGAGTAGCTCTTGATGAAGCTCTTTCCCACGCTCTGGCTCGGCTCTCCCGCAAACGAGGACAGCGGCACGGGGGCGATGGCGGTGTAAAGGTACAGCTTGAAAAATCTGCCGTACACGGACATTATCATAATAAACGACAATACCGTGATGAACAGCCCGCCTATCAGCGTGACTGCCCATAGAGGGATGCTCTCGAAAAAGCCGCAGTCCTCGACGGCTGTCACAATCTCTGTCGGCAGCACCGTTTTTTGTGCGGAGCCGAAGCCTGCGGCTTTCATAATGGCGGAAATCACGCCCTGCACGATTTTAAACAGAGCCATCATCAGCTCCAAGCCGTAAGTGACCGCACCTTTCGCAAGGGCGAAGCGGATGAACAGCTTCAAAGCGTGTTCGGGCTTCTTCACGCTTGCGAAGTCGCCGCAGGTACGCATCACGCCGACGACAAAGAACAGCACGAGCAGGGCAAGCCCGATAGCCTGCAACGCCCCGTGGATGTCAACGATGACTTTCCATATCGCACCGCCCTTAAAGGTTTCGGGGGATTGGGTGATGAGCTGCCATATCTCGGCTAACTTTTCATTCCATGTGTCAAGGGCGTTCTCCAAGTTCTGGACTACCCAGTTGTCTGACATTCGACCACCTCCGTTCTTAAAATTTGATAGCAGGGCAAGCCCCGCAGAGCGGATCTGCCCCGTTATCTTGTCTTGTGTCAGTCTGTTATTTCAGTCTGTTTTGGATTAGCCCGTGATGAGGGTTAAAATCTCTTTCGCAAAGGTAATCACAACGCCGCCCGCCAGTGTGAGGAAGCCGTTCGCCCTCTGGGACGGGTCGTGGGATTTCAACGACAAGCCGACCTGCACGATGCCGAAGCCAAGCATAATCATCCCGACCGCCCGTATCAGACCGAAGATGAAATTGGAAAGGTTGTTGACAACAGCAATCGGGTCATTGGCGGCAAAGGCGGTCATGGATGTGCCAAATACCATCATAACGGCAAGCACCGCCACGCAGTAATGGCGGAAGCCCCTTTTTACCTTGCCTGTCATCGGCAGTTTCTGGGTTGCTTTCTTCTCGTTCTTCTTAAAAAGTTTCATAGGGTAAATCCTCCTTATAAATTGAATATTTCTTCCAAGTCCTCATCGGACAGAAGCTCATAGGAAGTGCTGACAGGGTTAAGCGCAACAGCGTCTTTTGGAATATCCCCGCCAAACACAAATGTTGCGACCGCCTGCGTCGGCTCACCGTGAAGATACGGCGGTTTCCCACCGTCGGCGGTCAGTTTCACGTTCGGGTGTTTCAGGATGTCGTACTTCAAATCCATGACGGGGCGTTCCCCACGCACAAAAAGAAGTGCGTAGCGGTTGTCAAGCATACGCACCTCGTCTGGGGTTAAAAGCTCACGCCCCGAAATCTGGTAGTTAGTGGAATAGTTGCCGCTCCGTCCAGAGCTTTTCCCGTAGGTGTTTGTGTCTATCGTCGCTTTTCCAAGAAGCTCACTTACAAACTTATGGGTACTCTGCTCGTTGCCGCCGAGATAGAGGAACTCATCGGCGTTCCCGACGATGCTTTCCCACTGTTTCTCAAACAGGGCTTTAAGCTGTGCCAGATTTTGCAGGATAATCGAAACGGACACGCCCCTTGACCTCATAACTGACAGTATCTTGTCAAAGTCATCTGGCAAACTGACGTTCGCAAATTCATCCATTATAAACTGGCAGTGGACGGGCAGGCTCCCGCCGTACTTGTGGTCGGCAAGGTAGAATAACTGTTGGAATAGCTGCGTGTATAACAGCGACACAAGGAAATTAAAACTGGTGTCGTTGTCTGGTATCAGTGCGAACAGTGCGACTTTCTTCTCCCCCAAAGACGGCAAATCCAGTTCGTCCGTAGCGGTCAAGGATGCAAGACTTTCCAAATTGAACTTCTCAAGCCTTGCGGCAAGGGTTATCTGGATGCTCTTTAGCGTTTTGGCTGAACCAGAATGATAATCTCTGTAATACTTTAATGCGATATGCTCTGGGTTCACCATCTCCAAACGGTCAAACAGTTCGTCAAGGGGGCTTACATAGCCGTCGTCGTCCTCCCGTACCTCGCCCGCCCTTAACAGCTCCATCACCATCGGGAAATTCTGCTCGTCTGGCGGGGCTTCGTATTTCAGATAGAACACGAGGGATAAAAGCAGCATACTCGCCGCCGTGTCCCAGAACGGGTCTTGCGACTGGCTTCCTTTTGGCGTGGTTGCCTTAAAGAGATTCGTCACAAGCCGCTGCACGTCGTTGTCGTTCCGAAGATAGACAAACGGGTTGTAACAGTGGCTCTTGTGCATATTGATTAAATCAAGCACACGCACCTCATAGCCTTTCTTTTCCAGAAGCCCGCCTGTGTCACGGACAATCTCGCCTTTCGGGTCTAAGATTACCATTGACGTGTTGCACTGCATGACGTTCGGTTTACAAAAAAATCTGGTCTTTCCTGCGCCAGAGCCGCCCACCACGAGGATATTCAGATTCCTGCGGTGTTTCTTCCCGTCAAGCCCGATGCGGACGTTCTGGGTCAGCAGCTTGTTTTCCGATGCGTTTTTATCTCGGTACTTTTTATTCAAAGTACCTGCGCTGCCCCATTTGGCAGAGCCGTGTTCCTCCCCCTTGCGGTAATTCCTGCGTGTGGAGAAATAAACGCCGATTCCCATGCCGTAGGCAAGCAGAAAAATAAGGACAATTCTGGGAGTATCCTCACATACCGTTATGGAAAACGGGTTCTCCATTGCCACGGATAAATTCTGAATTATCTCCACGATGCCGCCGCTGACATAAGGGGCAGTCAGCAGGGCAAGCCACACGACAGGGATGATGCCAAACAGAGAAAGGATTAGGCTCACTTTGTAATCGTCACCGTTCTTCATGGCACTTGCACGGGGCGACCTTTACTTTCTTGGTCGGGGCGAATGCCACCCTGCTTATCAGCTCGTCAACAGGCTCGGTGGGGCGTTCCTCCTGTATCTGCTGCGTCCGCAGGGTGTTGAGGGCATTGAGGACGATGTTCTTGTCGTATTTGTCCAATGCCAAGTGGTATCGTTCTTCCTTCATGGTCTGCACCTCCGATTAGCGTTCCTGCTCTTTGGATTTGGGCGGCTTGTTCTTTTCAAGGCTCTTATACATGTCCGACTGGATTTCGCCGAGTACGTCACGCATCGAGCCAAGCTGCCCTTTAAATTCCTGCGTTTCCATGCCCGCAAACTCTTTCGGGAGATTGTCAAAGTTAAAACCTCTCGTGTCCACGCCGTAGCGGGAGCTTACCATATAGGCGACGCAGAACGACTTGAACTCTGAAACGTCACGGCTCTCCTTGTGCTTGAAGTCAAAGACCGCCGCCGACACTTCCTTTGCCATGCTGACAAAGAGCTGTTCCTCATTTAATCCCGTCTTGATGAAGATGGTCTGCTGTGCGCTGTCGTAAAATGCAGGCAGCTCAAGGTCGTCCACTGGCACAAAGGAAACGGGGCTTGCGTCAATCATCGCCGACACAAGCTCCCGCATGGTTTTCTGCTCCTGCGGCTGCTGCCTGTCCTTTGCCGAGGTCTGGGAAATGTCATAGACCACTTTAGCGTTGTAGCCGACCGCCTTTGAGCCGTCCTCCCGCTCGTACTCTTTCCCCGGCTCAAGGATGGTCACTTTCTGTGCGTCCTTGTCCACATAGGCACGGCTCTGTTTCCAACTGCCGTAGTCTTTAAGCTGCGTCGCTTCGGGCATCTGTGCCGAAACTAAGATGGCGTTATTGACGGAGTAGCGGTCAAAATGCCCCTGCACGTCAAGGTACTGCTGAAACGCACCTCCGTCCGCCATCATTTTCTCGCAGGTCGTGTCTATCAGCTCATAGGCTGCTTTGCGCTGCTCCTGTTTCTGCGCCGCCCATTCCTCTTTGTTAAAAGGTCTGCCGCCGCCGCTGAATACGTCATAAATGCTCATGCTTATCTTGCTCCTTTCGATTTTGGTTTCCGTTTCCGCTTCTGGGGCTGCTTATGCTCCGTCTTTCCTGCGGGCGGCTTCTTCGCCCTGTCGGGGGATTTCTCTTTGTCAAGGTTCGGGGAAGCGTCCGCTTCCTGCTCCTTGCGGCTCTCCTTGATTTTCCGCAGTTCCTCCCTGACTGACGGCTTCTCCGTCTTAGCCATAGTAGCCCCCTCTGCGGGCTTCCTTTGCTGCTTTGAGGTAGGCTCGGACAGAGGGGATTTTTCTGTCTTTGCCACCGAGGGGTTTGGGGCGTTTTCCTCCTTCTGCACGGGCTTTCCCATAAGGGCGTCCATGAGCCTGTCTTTCTCCGCCTTTTCCTCCACGCCGACGTCTGGCTCTGGCTGACCGTCCTTTGCCCCTGCGTCTTTTGCATCTGCGGTCTTGGCATCTTTCGCCCTTCCTTTTTCCCCTTTCGATTTCTCCGCTTCGGTCACGATGGAAGCGGTATCTACGGAAGCAAGGCTGAACCGCTCCACGATGCGGCTGATTTTCGATGCGTCCTCGGCTCTCGCAATCACATCCACCTCCGCATCGGGGTCTTTGTTCTTACGGTCTGCGAGGACGCAGTAGAGTACGCCGTATTTTTTCGCTTCCTGCGTGAACTTTTTCAAGTCGCCGCTCTTTACGGTAAAGACTTTCAGCTCCTTTCCAGAGCGGAGCATATTTGTGAGCCTTGCCTTTCCTTTGGTTTTCTGTTCCTCTTTTAAAATGGAGTAGAGCAGGATGGCGATGTTCTTTGCACCCGCCCCCGTGATTCTGGCTGCGACCTCAAATCCCTCCAAGCTCATCCTTACGATTTGCTCCGCCGCTTCGCCGCCTGTGTTCATGCTTCATCAGCTCCTTTCCTTTCTGTTCTTTTTCATCTGCCCGTATGATAGTTAATTTTTCTTTGAGGGTATCGCTTCGGGCAAGCACACCGTCGCATAATCTGACCTCCCTCCGCAGTGTTTTCATGCGCCCCGTGATTTCCGACAGCCGAGCCTTGACCGCTTCTTTTTCTTCCCCGACAGATTTTCGGGATTGGGAGTAAAGCCCCTTTCGCTGTTCGGTCAGCTCCTGCATCTCGGATTCCAGAGAACCTTTATAAGACAAAAGCTGCCCCGCCGTGTCGATATGGTTGCGGCAAAGCAGCCTTGTTTCGTTGGTGATGGCTTCCATCTTCATCAAGTCGTCTTTCAGAAGATAGTGAAGCCTTGCGTAATTCTGCGGTTTCTTCTTTGGCAGGATGCCGAGCTTGTAGCAGTAGTGGAGATACAGCCCACGCAAGCCGCCGATTTTCTTGGCGTCCTTTAACGTGCCTTTTACCCTTATCACTCTGACCTGTGGCTGCTCTTTGGAAAAGCTCTGGAATTTGACCGCATAGGAATTTTCCTTGATGCGTTCCGTTATCCTCTCGTTGGTGTAGTCCTCGCCGAGCTTATAGAGCCGCTTCGGTTTTTGCCATCCTTTCCCGATTATCGTCCAGTATTTTCGGTTGGGGTCAAAATTGATGCGGTATCCCATTTCCGACAACTGGCGGTCGAAGTCTTTCAGCGTGAACGATTTTGAGATTGCTTCGTCCACCGCCTGCCGTGCCACGGCATCCCTCGTAGGCAAGCCGTTCTTCTCGGCTTGGCAGAGGACATAGGGCTTCTTCCTGCCGCTTGGGTGTTCGATGACCGATAAGGAATACTCACGGCACAATTCGTCCGAACGCTGGCGGAGCAGACGCAGGTTCTTCTTGTTGTCGTGGTAATGCTTTCCGTCAATATAAGAAATGGAATTGACGACAAAGTGGTTATGCAGGCACTCCGTATTCAGATGTGTCGCCACAATCACTTGAAACCTTCCGCCCCACATCTTCTCCGCCAGCTTCACGCCGACCTCGTGTGCCTGCTCTGGCGTGACCTCGCCCGCTTTAAAACTCTGAAAGCCGTGGTAGCAGACAATCTCGCTCTGGTCGTTCCATTGGGCTTTTGCCATCATCATCTCGTCCCTTGCAGTGGCAGGGTCGCAGTTTACGCCCGTGACGAAAAACTGCCGCTCGGTCTTGTCGCCGTTAGTGGCGTACTTCATCACGTCGCCCATCGCCTGCAAGTCCGCATCCGTGTATTTTGGGTTGGCGGTTTTTTCTGGGTTCTCGGCGTAGTCGATGGGGTGGTCGAGCCTGCCTTTCACGTCCCATATCTCGCAGACCGCCATCAGCCAGACGTCTTCCTCGGCACAAGGTAGCATCTGCCCACGTCCAGACGGAAGTCCCGCCACCGCTTGGCTTCGTCATAGAGCATCGGCGTGTCCACAAAGTTCAAGGCGTTCGCCTTTGCCGCAAGCTGGTTGATGCGGTTGCCGATGGCGGACAGCTCCCGCATGATTTTATAAAATTCTGGGTCTGGCTTCTCACATAGGCGGTAGCCCATAACCATCGACTGGAGCAGGGCTTGTCTGGAGTGTCCCGCCCTATCCGCAAGGGAGCAGAGGTATTCAGCTTCTTCCTCGGTCAGTCGGAACAGTATCTGCACGTTTCGTTTCCGCATCCAAATCCCCCTTTCCATCGGAGAGCCTGTTAATCTGCAGCACGCACATACACGCCACGCCGCACATCCCTCCGAGCGTTGTGCCGAGGGCGAAGAACAATAAATCTCTCATCCTTAAAAACTCCTTTCTTCCTGCCGCACTCTGGCGGCGGTCTTTTCCACGGGGTATTAGGGGAGCTTTCCCCTAACAAGCGAATTTTGTTTCCATCGGCAGATGGATAACCAAATTCAGTGCTTGGTAAGACGTGTCTTTAATCCCCGCCCCCGCAACAGCATCCTTTACACATCATTCTGAAGCACGGACATTCCGAACAACAATCGTCCTCAAAATCCTCTCCCTCGGATTCGCTTTCTTCCCCTGCGTCCTCCATAGGGTCGTTAATCTCGGCTTCGCCGCAGACAAAATCCCCGTCGGAAAACCTCACAAGGTCGGTGTCAAACAGGATAATCTTTAACTTCTCCGCCGCCTGTTCGGGGCTGTCGGCATGGATGGAAACGGTCTTTGCATAGTGGGCGACGAGGGTCACTTCATAATTTTTCAATCGGTCTTTCCTCCCTTTCAGTCTGAAATTTTGTTGTGGTTACGGTCATTTTTTGCTGAAAATCTTCATTCAGTCAGCGGGCATCCCTCCTCTCACGGCTCGGTTTCTGCCTTGCAATCCCCAGATAGGACATTAAAAAATCGTTGAAGTCCTTTCCGATTGGCGGCGGTTCATCAACGATTCGGTAGTCTTTCTGCAACAATTCTTTCAAAGCGGCGGTACATAACCGACCTGCCCTGTCCTTATCCAGATGCAGAAATATGGTCTTGATTTGTGGGTTTGCTTTTAAAAAAGTCGTGAGGGCAACGGGGATTTTGCTTTCTTTCAGCTCTTTCTTCGGCTGGTACACGCCCGACAGGGAGAGAAGATTCTCCGTCTTATAATCCTTTCCCCCGCATTTTAAATAGGTGGCGTAGGATAATAAATCAATGGCAGCCTCAAATAAATGCACGGCGTCGGTCGGCTCTTTTGCCAGAAGTCGAAACGAATACCGCTTGTCGCTGCCTGATGCGTCCCGCTTAAAGTTCCCCATTGTGCCACGGCAGGCGGCGTATTTTGGCGTCCCGCTTTCATCTTTCCCAATAAAAACGGCGTTGTGGTAGTCGGCACTCTCGAAAATAATCCCCTCGGCAATGCACTCTTGGATAATCTGATAGTCAATGCCACGCCCGAAAAGATACTCCATCACTCTGCCGCAGTCCTTATTTTTCGGCGGCAGGAGAAGCACCTTTGGCTCGTCTTTCTTCACGGCAGGGGGCGGCGGCTTCCAGTCCGCCATTGTCTGCCCCGTGAGGGTTTCCACGGCTTCCACGAAGCCGTATTCTTTGACTTTCATCAGATAGTCGAGGGCAGAATAGCCGCCGAAGCCCCTCGACCACCAGTACCATTTGCCGTTGGAAATCTTCAAGCTGTCATGCTCGGCGGTACAATAGACGTTCGTCGTGCCTTTGACTTTGACAAGGTTGCTCGGCTCGTAGGCTCTAAGATAAGACAACAAATCTATCTGCCTTGCCTGCTCAAGCACGTCGGGGTCAATCTGCACATAAGGTCTGTTACCTCTCATTCAAATAAAAATCACCTCCAAAAATAGATTTAGCCGAGGGATTTTCGTTGTGAAAACCTCTCGGCTATGTAAGTTTCTCAGCAAAACATTTATTCTAATTTTAAAACTTCTGATTCATAACTATCTATTAACTCTTGAATAATATGTGATTTCCATACTCGCCCTAATTGAGCATCACCTTTATTTTCACTATCTGCACCAATCCTCCCAGAATATATTCCAACAAGTTTTGTCTTGTGCTTACTGACCCTTTTTTCTTTTTCGCTAATTATAGTAGCAGGTCTATCTTTGTATAATACTACTGGCGAACCAGACATTCCTGATTTAGTTGCAGTATCTGCAAAAAAATATGGTAAATCATCAACATCTAATTCTGGTTCGCTTGCAACACTCGCCCTTTTCCAGATTGGAATATATCCAGTTTGTTTTCCAAAAGGAAATCCAATTATATAAATTTCGGATGCTACTTCCAAATCAATTTGCTCATTAAATGGTTCTTCTGCATCTTCTACGGTTATATAACTACCTTTCATTTCATGCAAAGGGATTACAGCAACATCAATCATTCTGCCATTTTTTTGCATTCCATACCACAATTCATTGCCATCTCTGTCTATTAAATCAACATCCATATAGAAATCATCATCATAACTTATAGTAGAATTTTCCCCCTCTCTTGGCACATACACACGCAATTTATTAGGAACACTCCCCATTTCATTCAAACATTTCTTAGTGTCAGCATTTCGTCCACTCACCACATGCCAATTCGTTACTAAATATATCTTATCTTTCCTTTTCGTGAAAAAACAAGTAGCATTAGATAATTTTATATCATCAAAAAACATATCTACATAATATGATGCCATAGAGTATGGATTAACTGTAATTACCTTATTCATATCTTTCTTAGTCTCCTTAAAAAATTTGTTTTCATTATACTACATAAATACAAAATTTTCCACCTCTCGGCTATGTAAAAGACGGCATCAGCTTCACACCGACACCGCCTTTTTTCGGTCAGTCCGTTATAAAATCCCTGCCTTTTTCAGATACCCCACGCTGTCATAACATCCACGGAAATAGACCGACTGCATCTCCATGTCTGTAAGTTTGTTCCTAAACTCCATCACTTTAATCAGTGCGGCACATTCTTCCTCGGTCAGTTCCACCGCCGTTTCCGTGTCAAACACGCCTAAAACTTTCGGATATTTTTCATAAAGGCTCTCAATCTCGGCTCTTATGGCACGGTATTCCTCGTTTTCTCTGGACAACTTTGTGATGGCAGAGCCGAGATATTCATTAAAAACATTGTCATGAACATCTACAAAAGTTTCAAATCTGAACGCATCAGACATTCTTCCTCACCTCCGATTTTTTCTAATCGTCCTTTATTATAATACCCCAAATTCAGCAGTACAAATGTGCAAACTGGATTTAACGCTCCCTGTCCGTGCATTTTTTCTCTGGCTGCTCATCGTTCTGCTCTGGCTCATCGTCAATAACAGACTTGTCTTTTTCATTTAGATTCAATTCGATGTTGAGTGCGTTGAGCCGCTTCGTCTTTTCTTTCAGCTCATTTTCAAAGGCAAACGGCTTCTCCACTTCCTTTTTCGCGGTTTCAAGCTGTGCGATGGTTTCGTCCTTTCTCGTCTTGGCGGCTTCCAGTCGGGCAGGAAGCTTGGCAATCTCATTCTCGATTCGGGTCAGATTTCCGAGGGCGTCCACGCCTAATTCCACCTTGTACTTTCTCATTCCACATAAGTTTAGGCAATAACAGGTGTTGACAGTATCATAGAAAACCTCCATCTGGAAGCCACGGTAGTTGCCGATTTGTATCGGCTGTGACAGCGGGTTTTCCTTGCAGATGGCAAGCAGCATCTCGCCTGCGTCCGCTTTTTCTTTGTAGGTCACGCCGTTTAAGGTCATTGGGCAGAACTTGTCCTCGCCCTGCGGCATGTGCTGGCTGGCAATTTTGGCATCATTCCCATATCCTACAATGCGTTCCCCATACTCCTTAATCTCCTGCGGGTAGTGCTTCAGTATCCTGTCCTCAAGGTCGTAATGCTCGGAAAGGTAGCTCTGCTTCAAGACTTTCAGCTTCGCCACCTGCATGTCCAAATCCATTTTTTCCTTGAAACGCTCATCGCCCGTAGCCAGCATTTTTACCTCCGCAAAGGAGAGGGCAACCTCATCCACGTCCTCGGCAGAACGCACAGGGCTTTTGCTCGTCATTATCTGGGAGATGAATTTCTGCTTTCCCTCGACGAGCTGATAGAGGTACGCATCAAATGTCTGTTCCGTTACATAACGGTAAACTTCAACCTCTGGGAACATATTTCCCTGACGTTCAATCCTCCCCTGGCGTTGTTCTAAACACGATGGTTTCCACGGGCAGTCGAGATTATGGATGGCAATCAGTCTGTCCTGCACATTTGTACCCGCACCCATCTTCTGGGTAGAGCCAAACAATACACGCACTTCGCCGCTCCTTACCTTTGCAAACATCTCTTTTTTCTGTGCGTCAGTATTCGCTTCGTGGATAAACCGCACCTGCTCCGCAGGGATGCCACGCTGTATGAGTTTTTTCCTCATGTCATCATAAACATTTTCAAACTGGTCGGGCAGCATCTCAAAGACATTTTCTCTGACTTCCTGCATCTCTATTATCTTTTTCTTGGCAGGTGTCGATAAATCACAAAAGACGAGTTGTGCCGCCTTTGTGTCGGCGTGTTCTTCCCAGATGCGGTAGATATTGTCCACGCAGGCGTTGACTTTGCTGTTTGGGTCGTCTGGCAGCATCGGGTCAATCAACCTCTGGTCTAAGGCAAGCTGCCGCCCATCGTTTGTCACTTTGAGCATATTATCAAATTGGGGCTTGACGAGCCTTGCACGGATTTTCTCTGCCCGCTTCGCAAGCCCCGCCACCATTTCCGTCTGGATTTGGCTCGGCTTGGTCTTGATGTTGTGGTAATTGACCTTTGGCACGGGGAGCTTTAGCATATCGGCGGTCTGGATGTCCGCAACCTCACGGAACATCTGCATCAATTCTGGCAGGTTGTAAAACTTCGCAAACCTCGTCTTGGCTCGGTAATTCGTCCCCTCTGGGGCAAGTTCCAGAGCCGTGACCGTTTCGCCGAACGTGGAAGCCCAACTGTCAAAATGCTGCAACCCGTTCCTTGCGAGGGTGTCATACTGCAAGTACCTCTGCACGGAATACATCTCGACCATCGAGTTTGAGACGGGCGTCCCCGTTGCGAAAACCACGCCACGGTTGCCCGTGATTTCGTCCAGATAGCGGCATTTCATAAAGAGGTCGGAGCTTTTCTGGGCTTCGGTCTGGGCTATGCCGCCCACGTTCCGCATCTTGGTAAATAAATAGAGGTTCTTATAAAAATGGCTCTCATCTATAAAGAGCCTGTCTATGCCCAATTCCTCAAAGTTTATCACGCTGTCTTTCCGCTTGGTGTCGTTCAGTTTGTCGAGCTTCGCCTTGATTGCTTTCCTTGTTTTCATGAGCTGCTTGACCGTGAACTGCTCCCCGCGGGACGCCTGCACGTCGTCAATGCCACGCTCAATATCGTCAAGCTGGCGCATGAGCTGTTCCCTCTGGCGTTCCTCGCTGATGGGGATTTTCTCGAACTGACTATGCCCGATAATCACCGCATCATACGCCCCCGTCGCAATCCTGCCGCAGAACTTCTTGCGGTTTCCCGTTTCAAAATCCCGCTTGGTCGTGACAAGGATGTTGGCACTTGGGTAGAGCCGTAAATATTCCGACGCCCACTGCCCGACAAGGTGGTTCGGCACAACAAACATGGATTTCTGGCATAAGCCGAGCCGTTTGCTTTCCTGTGCGGCGGCTACCATTTCAAAGGTTTTCCCCGCACCTACCTTGTGGGCAAGGAGCGTGTTGCCGCCGTAGAGGATATGGGCAATCGCATTTACTTGATGCGGTCTTAGCTGGATTTCTGGGCTGATGCCGCCGAACGTGATATGGCTTCCGTCATATTCACGGGGGCGGATGGAATTGAATGTGTCATTGTAGTAGCGTACAAGCCTGTTCCTGCGCTCTGGGTCTTTCCATATCCAGTCTTGGAACGCCTGCTTTATCACCTCCTGCTTTGCCTGCGCCGCCGTGGTTTCCTTATGGTTCAGCACCGCTTTTTTATTGTTGTGTTCATCGTAAACATAGTCAAAGATGCGGGTGTCACGGAGATTTAAGGTGTCCTCCATGATGCGGTATGCGCTTGCCCGCTTCGTGCCGTAAGTGCTGTCCGCCTTGACATTCCCAATGTCGGAACTCTTATTCTCAATGAACCAGTCCCCGTTATATGCCGTGTAGCGTACTTTCAATCTGCCCGCCGCATAGCTTGAGGGCGTTAAAAGCTCCATCATGAACTGCTGTATATCCTCCTGCGGTATCCATGTCGTGCCGAGACGGACGGAGATTTCGCTTGCAGGCAAATCCTTTGGGATGACCTTTTCCAGAGCCGCCACGTTGACTGTAAGCTCTGGGTCTGACTTTGCCGCTATCCCTGCAATTTTCAGTTTCTCCCGCACATTCCCCGACAAATACTCGTCTGCGGTCACATACCTTGCAGACTCGGATGACGGCACTTTATAGATTACACCCTGCAATTCCTTGATGATTTCTTCCTCTGACCTGCAGGTGAGCCGTGCCATATACTCTAAATCGACACGGGCTTTCTCCCCGATAGAGAGGGCGAGGGCTTCACTGGCGGTTTCCACAAAGGTCACTTCTCGGTGGGGCTTTATCGTCCGTTTCGTGAACATATCCGCCTTGCGTTTGAATTTCCCCTCATCGTCAAGCACTTCAAGGGAACAGAGTAAGAAATAACTTTCATCCGCCGCAAAAGCGAGGTAGTTCCCCCTGCTGTTAATCAAGCCGTACTTTTTGGTAAAGGCATCGTATAATCGGTTTAGGTTTTCCTGCTCGGTCTGTATCATTTCCTCTGGGCAGTCGTCGGTCTGGTATTGGATGAGCTTCCTCACGCAGTCACGGATTTCCAGCAGCCCCTTGATGCGGCTCTCCGCCGTCATGGACACGTTTGCAGGGGTCATCTCGTTATTCTCTCGGAAGTAGACTTTGCCGCCCACAAGGGCAAACGAGAAGTTCCGCACGTTCGGGTCGGCGGGGATGGCTTTCTCATTCTCATCGGATATTTCGTCAATCCCAACATCCTGCTCCGTGATTTCGCCGTCTATCCGCTGCATGGCTTCATGGAGAAGCCCCGCAAGCGGCACGTCTGGGTAGGCTTTGCAGGCACTGTCCATGCCGAACCTTGTGCTTTCCATCCTCATCTCGCCAAGTGCCATCTCTGGATGCTGGACAAAGTAGCTGTTCATCGTGATTCCATTTGCATCTGTGTCAAGGTGTACCCACTCTGGCTCAATGTCAATTATATTGTCACGCTTTTGCAGGATAAGGATGTCGCTCGTGACCTCCGTTCCTGCATTTGCCCGAAACGTATTGTCGGGAAGCCTTACCGCCCCTAAAAGCTCGGCTCTCTGTGCAATATACTTCCGCACCTCTGGGCTTGCCTTGTCCATCGTCCCCTTAGAGGTGATGAACATCACAACGCCGCCTGCCCGCACTTTATCCAGAGCCTTTGCAATAAAATAGTCGTGGATTAGGAACTTCTGGGCATTATAGCGGCTGTCGTTGACTTTGAACTCCCCGAACGGGATGTTGCCAAGCACCACGTCAAAATGATTGTCTGGGAGCTTCGTTTCCTCAAATCCCTCAATGGCGATGCTGGCTTTCTGGTAAAGCTGCTTTGCAATCCTGCCCGATAACGGGTCAATCTCAATGCCGTGCAGCTTTGATTTCTCCATGCTGTCGGGCAGAAGCCCTAAGAAATTACCCGTGCCGCAGGACGGCTCCAAGATGTTTCCCTGTGAAAATCCCAGACGGTCAAGTGCTTCATACATCGCCTTGATAACGACGGGCGGCGTATAAAATGCGGTCAGCGTGGATTCCATAGCGGCATGGTATTCCTCATCGGAGAGTGCGACTTTCAGTTCCTTATACTCATTTGCCCATGCCGCATTGTTCCCGTCAAACGCCATCGACAGACCGCCCCACCCGACATACTTTGCAAGGGTTTCCTGTTCTTCGGGCGTGGCAAGGCGGTTTTCTATCTGAAGGTCATGGAGAAGCCTTATTGCGGACATGTTGTTGCGGAACTTCTCTTTTGCTCCGCCAACGCCTAAATTATCATCGGTAATGCGGTAGTTACGGCGGTCGGCGGAGAGGGGGAGCAGCTTATAGGCGTTCAGAGTGCCTTTCTGGTAACTGTCCGCATATCTGCGGAACTCATCATCGGGCATTGCCGCAAGCTGTTTCAGCCACTCATCCGAAGCAATCCCCACAAGGCTGTCGCCGTTCTTATCCATGAAAAGGGTATTTATATCCTCTTCCAATGCGGCATGTCCCGCACTGTCTTTTGCCTTTTCCAGTTTGGAGCGGAGCGTGTTTGCCAGATTGTGGCTCTGGGGTTTCTGCTCTGGCTCGTCAAATTTTATCTTCTCCACCACAATGTCATAAGGAAGCCCATTCTCCACGGCGGGGTATTCCGCCACGGTTTCCGTGGTCGGCTTTGCGGGGGATTCTGATTTTTCTTCGGTCGGTATTTCGTTCTGTGCCTGTCTTTGCTGTTGGTTCTGTTCTTTTTCCTGCTCCAAGAGCCTGCGGACATAGCCCACTTTCTCCACACGGTTTATCGGGAAGCCTACGCTATTCTGAAATGTGACGTCACGCATGGAAACATCGCCGCTGATTTTCCCGACGCTCTCGATAAGATAACGGCGGTTGTCAATCATAAGCTCTTTGCCGATAAGGTCAGAATTATCCTGCGTCCTGTCTGTTCCAGTCTGGGCAGGCTCTAATTTCTGCCGTCCCTCACGCTCCGCATGATTTAAAGTGTCGGCGTATTCCTGCGCTTCTTCCTCGTTTTCAAACGTCTGGTAGATGCCGCCTACGTCGTAATATCGGTCGGCACTGTCCTCTGGGGCTTCGTTATTCCGTATGATAAACTGGTCGGCAAAGGCATCGGAAGTCTGCTCTACCGTGTAATGGGGCTTCTGTTCTGTTTCATCGGAGATAATGTCTGGGCTTGGGTTTTCAGCCGCTTTTGCGTTTTCTTCCCGATAGAACGGCTCAAGCTGTTCCTCCGTCAAAGACACTAAATCGTGGTAGTACAGATTGGAAAGTGCGTTCTGGATAAGGTCGGCAAGGTCGCTGTACTGCGTATATTCTGCAAGAACGCCGTCCACATACGTTTCCATGCGGTACTGCAAGAGGTTGACGGATGCCTGTATCCCGTGCAAGCCGTCCTCGGTATTCCGAAAGGCAATCTTGACGTTGGATAAATCCGTATAGTCCACTTCGGCGTCGCCGCCAAACTCGGCATCGCAGTATGCGTCGATGCAGCCTTTCGCCTGTTCCAGAAGTTCTTCCTCGATGGGTTCTTTCCTCCTGTGAAACCAGTCCTCCTCAGTAGCCATTATCTCGCCAAGCCGCTTTTCATCCTCTGGGGTCAGCTCGGTGTTCCGCTCCAAGAATGGGATAAATACGTCACGCCCAAGACGCAGGGATTCCATTTTCTCTCGGTAGTAATCTTCACCCTGCCGTTTCCATTCTGGGATAAACGGGCAGTCGGGGGAGAGGGAATATTCATAGAAATTTCGGATATGGGCGGTTAAATCCCCCTCGCCGTCGCCGATGTCAAACCGCCCCTCGTAGTTAAATTCCTCGCCGCCGATGACGGCATGGATTTCAAAATCGGTCTTGTGATACCAGCCGACATGGTTCTCCTCATTCTCCCTTTCCCGATGCTGTTTTTCGTCCAGAATGCCGAGCAGCTTATTCCCAAGAGCAAAACTCAAATCCGTAAATCGGTCGTTCAGCTCCCTGTCATAAAAGGCGGGATGCTCGGAAAAGCCGATTGAAAGGGTAATGCTGTCGGGCTTTTCCTCGGCAAGTGTTTCTGTTTTCTGGCTTTCGGTAATGACCGTTTTTAAATGGTCGTTCGCAGGGTTCTCCTTTAATTTCTGCTCAAAATCCTCCCTGCTAAACTCTTTTCCGAACAACGGGAACTCCGCATTTCGCAGGGAAACGGCGTTCTCATCAAAGGCGGTGACCTCATATATGTCCGCCCCGATATACACCACGTCGCCCTCGTGGTAGAGGTAGCGGAGAGGGTACAGCTCCGTAAGCTCCTGCGAAAAACGCCACGCATTGCTGCGGCTGTAAACGTCGCCTGTCTTGTCCTGCACAAGTTTAAGAAAATCAAGGAGCTGCTGCACGGTGGCAGGGTCAGAGAAAAACTGCTCCATCTGCCCCTCGGTCACGTTGGCAAGGTCGCCACGCCCCACGTTTCCAAGCAGGGATTTTTCATAGCCGTCCGAGTCACGGATGAAGTCGGAGAGACGCAGGGCGAGCGTGTCCCGCTTGTCCGCAGGGGGCAGCTCCCTTTTTTCCTCAATAAAACGCTGCCTTGCCAGTTTCCTCTGGGTGTCGATTTCATACTGCGGGGCAGATATGCCATCCAGATAGTCGGCGTAGTGGTCTTTTTCTTTTGCATTAAGATAACGGTTATCCTTAATCAGCTCACGCAGCCTTTTTTCTACTTTAGACCAGCTAAGAAGTAAATCTGGGTTGGTATATGAGCCTTGCTTTTCAATGGCGATTCCCTTTCCATCGTGCCATTCATGACCGTCCGTCCCATCTGGGTAGGTGTGTGTGCCGCCGCCCGTGCCGTATTCGTTTCTAAGGAAGTCAATATTGCTCTTTTTATCCTCCCGCTTCTGGAACTGGCGGTAGATTCGGTACTTGCCGTTTTGGTATCCGCTTCCCTCCGTGAGTACGCTGTCAATATCCTCCTGTGAAACAGCAAAAGCAGAGACTTTTTCATCCTCTGCTTCAGCTATCCTTTCAATCTGTTCGTCTATGGTCGGGAGATTGGCGGCAACTTCTTCCTCGTTGGCAACGCTGCCTTTTTCTGTCTGTCCCTCTGGCTCTGCTGTCTGTGCCGCAGCCGCTTTTTTTTCCTGCCTGCCGCCGTCCGACTGCGACTCTGGTTCTGAATTTCCTAATTGTAAATCAGTTCGCTCAAGATGGCTTCCTCCGCTTGGCTGCGGATATTGTTCATCATGCCGAGCCACTGCATCGGGGCTTTCTCTTTCAGCTCCTCCGTCACTTCCTGCTCTTTGGCGAGCTGCTTCGTCAGAAGCTCCAACCTCTGCAACGCCGTCTGCTCGGTCTGGTGTAAGTGTTCGTTCAGCCTGCCCGCTGTCAGCAGGTTGAGGTACGTCACTCTTTTGTGGTTTTCCAGATAATCCCTGTGCATCAAAGCGTACCTGCCAAGCGGAAGCTCTGGCTCTGTCGGTAATGTCAGGTCGGGTATAAGGTAGTCCGCCTGCCTCGTGTAAGTGATTTCGCTCATTTTCTTCGCTCCTTTCGGGTTGTTTCCTGCCTTTATCATACTGGCTTGCGGTGTCCCTTGCAAATGTGCGGTTCTGCCGTTTCGCTTCGATTTGCACATTTCGGACTGCCGCCGAGATTTCCCGCAACGCCATCTCGGAGATGTCGCTTGTGGCGATGCCGATGGCGTTCAGCGTCTGGGGCGTGTTGAAATTTATAATCTCCGCAAAGTCCTCACGCTCAAAATATCCTCCCGCATCCAGACCGCAGCGGCTTAACAGCATATAGGCGACGCTGTTTGCGGCAAGCCGTTTGTAAATCACTTCTATATTATAGTCGTCCAGTTCCTCTAAAAAGCTGTCTTTCGTGCAGCCCTTTAGCTGTGAGAGGTAATCGGGTAAATTGTCCTCCACGGCGTTCTCCGCTGTCTGAATTAAAAACGTGGCAAGGTCGCCGCCCTCCGTGCCGCCGAACCTGTCCGCAAGCCGTTCCATGACGGGCTGCTCATACCGCTTATCCATCTGCCATATCGGGACGGCTCGGCTGCCGTAGTAGCCCTCATGGGTGTCGGAAACGTCAAAATAGTATTTCAGCGTGTTCCTGCGCCCTTTCGGGTCAAAGACCGCAATCCCCTTGCTGTCCTTGTTCACCCAACGCTTAAAGAGCCTGTTCCATGTGCCAATCTCGGCTACGGCGGTGGCATCGGGGCGTTGGGCGTAAATCAAGAGCTGCTCGTCAAAGCGGCACTTGTAATTGTGGCAGGCAGAGGATAAAAAGCCCTGCCAAGCCTGCGGGTTCTTTGCGACCGCCATTCCCGTGCGGCGGTACAGCTCCGTAATAAGCTGGTACTTTGCAGCCATAGGCTCACACCTCCTTATCGTTCCAAATCTTTGTTTTTCTGCTTCCTGTCGTATTCCCCGCATCTTTCAGCGATTTCGGAATACATCTTTTCCCGCATGTCCCGCTCATAGGCTCGGTACTCCTTTGCCTTTTCCGTGGGCTTGTACCAGACGCTGTTCTGGTCGGCTTCGTCCATCTGCCCGTAGCGGTCGTCTATTTTGTCCATATATTTCTGATAAATGGCATGGGCAGCGGGGGCGTCCTTTGCGTAGCGGTAACGGGCAAGGCTCTTATGCGTCCCACGAAGCTCGGCATACTCATAGAGCATACGGATAACCTCACGGTCAAGCCCTTTCTGACCCTCGGCATCATAGATTTCCGACAAGCCCTTGCACCTCCATGAATGGTAGGGCGAGGTGTCGTTGGAGCTGTGGGAAGATACATACACGCCGTCTTTTTTTACCGTGATGCGGTTGATTAACTCGGTACTCACTCTTTATCACCGCCCGACAAAACAATCTGTTCCATAAAAATATCAATCCTCCTGTTGTCCATGCCCCACATTTAAGCAGGGGCATAGTTGATTTTATTTCTTTCCATTCGCCTTGCGAACTCCCGAACGGCGTACCTTACGCCGTCAATCTCTGCATGGGTTTCGTCCAGATAGCGGCAGACGGCAAAATAATCCTCCCCGTTCCCATAAAACATACGGATGATACCGCCATCGGGAACAGAAAAAAGCGTCCTGCCTTTGCTGTCCGTCATGCAGACCTGCCTTGCTGCGCTCATTCCATGCCACCTCCCAGAAAGGAGATAACCTTGTTCCCCTTGATGCTCTTTTGCAGCTCGTTGATGAGCGTGATGTCCGCCACTGTGATGCCCTGCATGGAGAGAATGTCGTCCATCGTCATGGCGGCGATGGCTTTTTCTTCGGTAAAGCCTGCGTCCAGAACCTTGTTTAAGGTTCTTATGGCTTTTGGGTTGACTGCCATATCCCATACCTCCTCGTATAATAAGTTTATAGCCAATCAAAACAGGCTATGGACTTATTCTTTTTTGTGATATAGATGATTTTCCCGCCATCGGGGATGCGGAACAGCTCTTTGTAATGGGGATCTATAAAGTGGATTCCCTGTTCCGCTCTGGATATATGCTTATCGAGCCATTCTTTCACATAGCAGTAGCAGTAAAAGTTATAGTCGCCCTTTGTCGGGTTGCAGCGGAGCAGGAAAGCGTGTTTGTCAGTATCTACACGGAAGCCGTACTCAGTACAGTAATTCCCCATAAAGGCGGCATCGGGGGATTGCCTTGCAGCCGACGACATATCACGGCGGCTGTGCAGAAGCCCCTTATCTTCACGCAGGGCGTTGATTACATCGGCAAGCCCTGCCTTAAATTCATCGGTTTTCCACTGTTCCCTTGTGTCAGACCAATCGGTATGAAACTCGTTCCCAGAGCCGCCAAAGTCCCCACGGAGATGACCGATGCACCCCGTCTGCCCCTCAAGCTGCATACTCTGGGCATAGGTGTATTTCTGTTCGGATTGTGTCAAAGCCCGTATCTCCATCAGCGTTCCTCCCTGCTCTTTGATTTTTTCGCCTTTTCCTGTGACTGGATTTTTGCGAGTGCTTCCTTTGCCCAGTCGGGCATCTTCTCTGGCTTGATTTCCCCAAGCACATCATACCTTTCCCATCGGGCGTGCTTGCCGTCCGCAAGGGAAGTGCCGAACACCGCCTGCCCCCTGCCGCCCAAAGCACCATGACCGCCGTCTGCCAGTACAAGCTGGTAGGCAGAATGCCTGTACTCATGGCGGTTGACCTCCGCATTGATGACGACGACCTTTCCCACAATGCTGCCGCATTTGTCGTCTGGGATGCAGTCGTCTATGGTAAACGGGGTCATGTCAAACTTGAACTGTTCCTGCTCGGCTCTTACACTCCCTATCTGTTCCTGCACCCTGTCGGTAAACATCTGCATGGCTTCCAGATAGTCGTCAGAGCCGACCGCATCCGTCACCCATTCTGCGGACAGCGGGTTGTCGTAAGTGCAGCAGCAGACAAGATACGGGTATTCCTCTTTCTCATCTATGCCGAACACGACTTCCTTTTTGCCGATGTGGATGCTCTGCGTGACCTCGTAGGAGCTAATCATCCGTTTTTCTTCATTCTCCATCGGGCTTCTCCTTTCTTTGCTTTTTCTCCCTCTGCCAGTCCAAAACCTTTCGGATGCAGACGTCGCAGAAGATAACACGGCTGTCCTTATATCGGGGGTAAGGACAGTCCGTGCAGTCATATTTCTTTTCCTTACCGCTCTCGCCCATCGTGCTGCTTCGCCTTTTTATCGTGCTGTTGGTTATATGGCATCTGGCACTCCGACTGGTAGCGTTCGTTCAGCTTATCCCTCGCCGCTTCAAGGGTGTTGCAGTAGCAGCCCCAATAGTAGTTGTCGCCGCCCTTGCAGTACCAGCATACATAAGGGTTCGGGGCTTTCGGGTGATGCCCGATGACAAGCTCCGTGTTCCCGATAGTGCAGCTTTCTATGATTTCATAGCCCTGATTGGAGCGTGTTTCACCGTTCATAGGCGTTCCTCCTCTCTTTTTGTTTTTCGTCCATATACTGCTGCAATTCATACTGGCAGGGGACGTACAGCCTGCCGTTCTCCACGCAGCGGAAAATATCGCACTTCCTGTCCGTGGACGCAGCGTAAAAATCATCGTAAGAGTAAGGGAATTTCTGGCTTCCCCTGCCGTAATAGTCGGCGGCAAAAAAGCCAAGTTCCCTATCTGTCTTTAATCTGCGGGTAATCTTAAAAAAATCATCTTCCCGCTTTGTAAACTGCCGCTCTGGGATAAAATGATGCCCGCCGTATTCAAAAGACTTATCCTGCATCTTTCACCTCACGATTCTTTGGCATATCTGCGGTATGCCTTTTCCCCTTTGGCTCTGATTTTCTGCATCCGCACGCTCCCTAAAAGCTCTGGGCATTTCTCCTGCAACTTTCGGCGTGTCCTGCCCACGCTCTCAAAGCTCGGCAAGCCAAGCTCCTTATGGTTCAAAAGTATCTGGGCAAGCGGCATAGCCCCCGCATCTTTCAAATAAAGGTTGCAGAGGGCAAGATACAGCACCATGTCGTCATTTCTGGCGTCCTCATTCTCTTGCAGGACGGCTCTGACTTTGCCCTCAATGGTTTTCAGACTGTCCATAATTACCTCCATACATGGAAAGAGGACGGTTATTCTGAACCGCCCCAATCCACATAATATCTGCTTTGATTTATTTCTTCCTGCGGAGATGCAGCCACGCAGCCGCACCGCCGATAAACGCCACAAGTACAATGGCAATGATTGTCTTTCCCCTCATCCTGCTTAGTCCTCCTTTTTCTTTCTTCCGCACTGGTAGCCTGCAAACCCGAAGATTCCCGCACCGGCTGTAAATGCCGCCGCAAGGCTCACCCACAAGCCGAGATTAAAATCATCGCCTGTTTTCGGTGTGTCACGCAGCTCGTTGTGCATGGTTACGGTTGCCGTTTCGTCCGTCTTGATGGTCACTTTCTGGTCGGCGGGCAGGATATAGCCATAGGATGCCTTGTCACTGACCTCGGACACGGTGTATTCGCCGATACGCAAGCCATCAATGATGATTTCGCCGTTTTTGTCCGTCTTGAATGTCTGGTCGTAATCCTTGCCGATGACACGGAAAGAGAAGCCCTCCACCCTGCCGTCAGAGGATGTCTTGACGATTTTAAGAGAGCCTTTCTGGGCTTCATTCAAGAAGCCTTTGCCCGCTTCATTTTCCACGTTGTAGGTCTTGCCGTTTTCCTCGATGGATACGGGATAGACGTTCTCATCCAGTACGAAGCCTGTCGGGGCGGTTTTCTCACGGACAAGGTACTTGCCGTATCTGAGGTCGTTCATCTGGTATACGCCTTTCTCCACCTCGCCCATCTCGCCGAGCAGCTCGTCTTTCTTGTCCAGTTTCCCGTCGCCGTTGGCATCAGAGTAGACCTCGAATACCGCACCTGTGAGCTTGTTGTCTGGATAGTCCTTGTCTACCTTAGTCAGAGAGAGATTGCCTTTGATGAAATAATTTACAAGCTCGATTTCCACAACTTCGTCTACTTCGCCGATTGTCACGCTGATTTCTTCCTCGGAGAGTACATATCCTTTCGGGCTTTCGATTTCACGGATTACCCATGTGCCATACGGAACTTCCTCAAAAGAAAAACTGCCGTCATCCTCGGATGTGGCAGTTGCAATCGCATTTTCCTTTGTATATTCCGTTGTCCCCGTCTGGAAGATGCCGATTAAAGCACCGCCCAAGTCCTCGCCGTCCTCATTGGACTTTTTGCCGCTGACAGAGCCGTAAATCAGTTCGTTTTCAATGGCTCCGCCCTCATTTGCCGTGATATTCACAACGGCGGTTTCCTGCCCTGCGTACTCAAAGTCAACAGGGTATTTCTCGTCGCTGACAAGGTAAGCGGCGTTTGTTGATATTTCTTGCACATAATAGCTGCCCATCGGCAAATCACTGATTGCCTTTCCGTGACCGTTCTCGTCAAGAAAAATAACCTCAATCAGTCCGTCGGCAGGGATAACAGAGCCGTCGGCTGCGGTCAGCTCCTCGGCGGCATACAGACCGAACGTAACGTCTTTAATTTCCCCGTTGTTTCCTACGCCGTATGCTTCATCCACTTCAAGGGTTTTATTGATGTCGATTTCCACACGCTGACGCTCATTGTAAAACTCCGTGCCTGTTTCCGTCACTTCGATTTCCTGCCCTGCATACACAAGCTCCACGGCATGGATTTCACCGTTTAATACCATGCCATACGGGGCAGTCACTTCCTTTACCTCATACTTTCCGAGATAAAGCTCCTTAGATTCTGCCGTTCCATCCTCGCCAGTGGTAAGCGTATCTACGACTTCGTCTTTCTCTGCTCTAACTGTTCCATCGGTTGTGATGATGTCCTCGGCTGCGGTAATCTCATAGACCGCACCCTCTAAATTATCAACGGCAAAAATTGGCTGGTATAATCCCTTGTTTCCCGATACCCTGCTGAACACCTCGCCAGACTTAGCTACCGTGATTTTCCCTTTCTGCGCCATGTTGGAGCGTTCCACCTTTACAATGGTGACGCCGCTTTCTTCCTCGGAGTTTTCCTGCTCCACGTCAAAATAGACTGGCTCGGAGTCTAAAACATAGCCGTATGGGGCTTGCACTTCCACAAGCGAATATCCCTTGCCGTACTCTAAGGTCTGCGGCGTGATAAGCCCGCCGTCCGCCGTGGTGTAGAACGTGTCAATCTCCGTTACTTCTGGATAAGTGAACGTCATCGTCACAAGCTCGCCGTTCGGGTCGTAAATCTGGAAGCCTGCGCCTGCATAGGGGATGACCTTGCCCGTTTCCACGTCTTTCTTAACGATTTTGATATAGCTCTCAAAGTTGGCGTTGTTGATAAGGTAGCGGTAGGTCTGGCTGTCCTTGCAGATGAACACGTCAAAGTCTTTCATCAGTTCCCGCCCGTCCCATCCAGAGGTCTGGTGTACGGTGTAGATGCCATACGGCATATCCTTTGTCTGGGCAAAGCCGTTTTCATCGCAGATAAGCGTGTCACGCTCGGTTTCCTCCGCCGCATCGAAGCTGCCTGCGGATTTTAGATACACCTCAAAGACAGCCCCCTCCTCTGGCGTTTCAATCTGGGTTTCGCCGTTGTCGGTGTGCTTGATGATGGCGATGTTCCCCTTGATGACCTGCTCGTTTACGTCGTTCTTGGCAGAGTTATATTCCACGGTGTAAAGCTCTGGCTCTGCCCCTACATGGTGGATTGTAGTATCTAAAAGATAGCCCTCGGACGGGGTAATCTCACGGATGCTCCAATCGTTCCCGCAGATATAATACTTCGTTGTGAACTGCCCGTTTTCATCGGTGGTATAAGTGTCAACTAATTCCTCGCCCTGATAGATGCCGTAAACCGCACCTGCAAGGGAAGCGTCGCCCTGCGGCTTCTTCCCCGTTTCCATGTCGGTCTTTAATACCGTGACATTGAATTTCTTTAAGATGTTGGTAAAACTGCGTTTTGTGACCTTTTTCCACTCAATCGGGGCGGTCTGGGATGCGGGGACAACGTAGCGGATAGCCGTGTCCACTTCCTCAAGGGTGTACGGCGTGCTGCCGCTGATAAGGACATTCTCAAACTTTGCCAGCCCGTTCTTATCGGTCACGGCGTATTCATCCACCGCCAATCCGCTTAAAGAAGTGCCGTAAAGGTGGAACTTCACGCCCTCCACAAGATTGTCCTCGGATGTTTTGACGACTTCCAGACTGCCACGCTTCAAAGTATTGCTGAATGTGACCGTAGAAGTCTTTCCCCCGATAATCGTCACGGTCTGGGTTTTCTGCGGCTCATAGCGGTCGATGGACTGCTCCGTGACGGTGTAAGTGCCGGGGAATAAGCCCTCCACCGTGATATTTCCGTCTTTATCTGTCTTTACGGTCTTGTTGAAGCCGTCGCCTTTGATGGTAAAGGAAATCCCGCTGACAACGCCGTCCTCGGAAGTCTTTTTCAGTGCGACCGTCCCTGTCGGCGTTTCCACGTTGATATACGCCGTCATGGTGTCCACGTTCTCCACGCCTGTAATGACATCCTGCAAGTTCGGGTCGCCATAGGCAATCATCATCGCCCCGCTGCTGACCGTCGGCGTATTATTTCTTGTCGCCGTAATCCTCGCCTTGCCGTCAATGGCTTTCTTTGACGTGATGGTGAGCTTGTTCCCAGACTTGGAAACTTTCACATTGCTGTCGGAGCTGGTAAAGGAATACTCGGAGAGGGAATTATTTTTATCCGTCAGCGTCAGGCTGTATTTCCCGTCCTTATAGGCAAGCTCCTTTGTAATGTCTTTCTTGCCTGCTGACATAAAACTCGGAATTGTGCTGTGCCTTGTCATGAATGATACAATCTGGTCGTAAGCCGCCCTCGCCCCGCTGTTGGCATAGTTCGAGCCAAAGTGCAGGCTGTAAACGGTCGTGCTTGTCTGGCTGTACGGGCTTGCAGAATTGCGGCATCCCGTGACGAACTCCCATACAAGGGTCTGGGTGGCAAGCCATTTCTCGTCATCGCTTCCAGACAGATTCCCGCTGTTGCCCTGATAGCCGTAAAGCAGGGCAAGCCCCACCGCCTTTTTCTGTTCTGCGGAAAGGGAGTTCCAAGCGTTGGAAGACGCTTTTGCAAGCGTATTTCCTGTTTTCAGCGGCACTCCTGGCTGAAGGCAGAACGCCGTTTCCCCGTCCACATACATGCGGTACTTATATTCGCCCGTCCCTCCTGCGGTATGACCGCCGATGTTCGCACTGGAATTATATCTGATTGCGTTCCCTGCGCCGTCGTAAGTGTGGGTAAAGGAAATCGTGCCGATGTCGCCTGCCGCAAACGCTGTCGTGGCAGGGACGGCGGACAGTGCCGTGACCGCAGCTAAAGCAAACGCCGCAGCTCTCCTCAATAATTTACATATCTTCATTCATTACCTCCTGTTCGTTCTCATGTTGATAGCTGACTTTCTGGCAGAAAAAAAGCCGCCCATCTGGACAGCTTTTAATATTTCTTTTCTCGGATAGTTACTGGCAGTATCTAGGGGGAGAGGTGTGGAGAGGGGGAAGTCAAAAAATTTTTTCTGTTTCCCAAAGGGCAGACTTTCCCCTCGGCGTCCATCTCCAAAATCCCTATTTTTCCTGCCTTACCTCTCGTGAGCCTTGCTCCGCTGCAAGTGGCGGTTGTAGAACTCCAACGCCTTTACGACAAAATCCGTTTCCTGCCCTCTGGGGATGGATTTCGGTATGAGCTTGGTTATCCGCTCGTCCTTAAAGGCGGGTTTCTCTTTCTGGTTCGGCTTTTCCTCCTGCATGATGCTCTGGATAACCTCATCCGTGAGCTTTCCCTCCTGCATGAACTTCTTCATCTTGATAGCCTGTGCAAGAGAGGGCGTGGCATCGTTATAGCCCATCGCTTCAAGCAGGGTGTACTGCTGTTCCTCTGAAAGATAGGAGATTTCCACCGCAGGGCGGAACGCAATCTGGCGTTCATCAACCATTTGCAGGATTTCGGGTACAAGCTCTGTCAGACGGATAAAGCGAAAAATTTGCCTTTCACTATCTCCAACCTCTTTTGATACTTCTGAAGCACTTGTCAACTTATTGCCCATTGGGCAGGAAGTTAAATCACTTCTTTGCCCCTGCCTGTTCATAGCTTCAAGCCGCATCTTATACGCAAAGGCTTTCTCACTCGGCAAGATAGTAGTCCTTTGGAGATTACTCTCAACCATGACAATAATCGCTTCGTCACGGGTCAGCTCCTTAACCTCGCATTTGAGCGTTTCAAGCCCTGCAACCTCGCAAGCCTTTTTTCTCCTGTGACCGCTGATAAGCTCATACCGCCCGTCCTCTTTCTGGCGGACTGTGGCAGGGGTCATTACGCCGCTCCGCCTTACGCTGTCCACAAGCTGCTCCATGTCCTCGTCCATCAAGACCTTGAACGGGTGGTCTGGAAACTCATCAATCTCCGCAATCGGGATTTCCCTTATTTTGCTTAGATTCGCTTCCGCACGGCTCTCGTCTGTTTCAAAGAGGTCATCGTATGCGGTCAGCTCGATTTTGCTTCCTCTGTTTTTCGCCAAGCTCCGCCACCTCCTTTCCGAACTGCTCGTAAGCGGCGGCTACCTTGCCGCCCTTGTCGTAGGCAAAAATGCTCTTGCCCTCTGCGGTAGCTTCCACGGCTCGGATGGAGTGGGGTATCTGCGTATCGAATACTTTAATCCTCTGCCCGTAGGCACTTTTCACCGTTGCCGTGATTTCCTTAGAGATGTTCGTGCGTGGCATTACCATCGTCATAAGGATGCCGTCAATCCGCAGATGCGGATTGATTTGCCGTTTGACTTTTGATACGGAGCGAAGCAACAGCTCTAATCCTTTGGCGGAAAGATAATGGGGCTGTGTCGGGATAACCACGCTGTCAGCAGCCGCAAGCGCATTGATTGTCAGCATCCCCAAGCTCGGCATACAATCAATGAGGACAGTATCATAATTCTTTTTTACCTCGTTGATGCAGGTTTTCAGTACGCTTTCACGGCTTATGGCGTTAATCAGCCTTACTTCCAGTCCCGACAGTTCAATGTTGGATGGGAGCAGGTCAACGCCCTCGTCATGGTGCAGGATGCTTCTGGAAACATCGACGGATTTATCATCAATGATGTCCTGCATGATGGTCGAGAGCGTGTCGGGCAAGTCGTCTGGTCGGCTGTAACCGAGCGACATGGTTAAATTTGCCTGTGCATCGGCATCAATGAGCAGAACTTTTTTGCCCTGCTGTGCCAGAGCCACGCCCAGATTGACCGCCGTGGTGGTCTTTCCAACGCCGCCTTTCTGGTTGGTTAAAGCGATTACTTTGCAATTTGACATAGGGTGCGTCCTCCTTTCGCATAGATTTAGCCACTTTGTCAAGGTGGCTATGTAAAGGATTCATGGCAATAAAAAAAGCCGACTGGCTGTTTCGTAATGAACCGCTCCCTGTCAAGTAGACAGTGGAAAAAATAAAAATTTTAGCTGCCAATCACATTTTTGTGGTTGGCAGTATTCTTATGCTACACATGTTAAATGTTTTCTA
>CAJTEW010000024.1 GCA_910575605.1 Lachnospiraceae bacterium | reverse complement strand
TCGTAAGCGGATACATAGCTCTATTGGTTATTTGACACCACAGCAAAAGGAGGATGAGGAACTAAAAAAAGCAGCATAATCTTTCGACTTTTTTTGTCCAAAGTATTGACATAGGTCCATTACTCCCTGAAAGGCACCTATGGCACATCCGGATTTATGACACTGGATGAGATGTGCAAGGTGCTGGAGCTGACAGACCATGTGAAGAAAACCAAAGGGACAATTCTTGGAAAGCTGAATGGAAAGGCGGTCTGTCTTCCTTATGAAACTCGCATGAACCGCAACATTGCCGTCTATGGTGCCAGCGGCTCTATGAAGTCCAGGGCATTTGCCCGCAATATGATCTTCCAGTGTGTCGCACGCGGGAAAAACGGCGGAGTCGGGGAGAGTTTAATTATTACAGATCCTAAAAGTGAATTGTACGAAAGCATGGCTGGATATCTGGAGAATGAGGGCTACACTGTACGGTGTTTTAACCTTGTGAATCCGGAGAACTCGGATGCATGGAACTGCCTGATGGAGATTGACGGACAGGAGACGATGGCGCAGGTTTTTTCGGATGTTATCATCCAAAATACAGGTTCCGCAAAAGGGGATCATTTCTGGGATAACGCGGAATTAAACCTGTTAAAGGCGCTGGTTCTCTATGTAGAGCAGGGATTCCCCCCAGAGTCCAAGAACATCGGGCAGGTATACAAACTGCTGACGCTCAGCTCTGAAAAGGAACTGAACAGCCTCTTTGACCTGCTTCCGGTCAGCCATCCGGCAAAGGTTCCTTACTGCATCTATAAGCAGGCAAGTGATACGGTGCGGTCCGGGGTAATTATTGGGCTTGGAGCCAGGCTTCAGGTGTTCCAGAATAAGCTGATCCGGCAGATCACTTCCTATGATGAGATTGACCTGACACTGCCGGGGAAGCAGAAATGCGCTTACTTCTGCATTACCTCCGACCAGGACAGCACCTTTGATTTCCTGTCATCACTGTTTATGACCTTTGTGTTTATCAAGCTGGTACGGTTTGCGGATAAACACGGAGTAGACGGCCATCTGCCAGTCCCAGTACATATCCTCGCGGATGAGCTGGCCAACACTGGGGCTATCCTGGAGTTGAATAAGAAGATTTCTGTCTGCCGTTCCAGGGGCCTAAGCATTTCGTGCATTTTCCAGAACCTGCCCCAGATGCAGAACCGCTATCCTTTCAACCAATGGCAGGAAATTATAGGGAATTGTGACAGCCAGTTATTTCTTGGATGTACCGACGAAGTAACGGCTGAATTTATCAGTTCGCGCTCTGGAGACGTGACTGTGGGTGTCAGTTCGGAAGCGAAGCAGCTCAATACCTGGCGGGTGTCGGATTATTCTCCGGAATACCGGAAAACCCAGTCCATCGGCAAGCGGAAGCTCCTGACACCGGATGAGATCCTGCGGCTCCCTCTGGATACTGCACTCATTATCTTAAGAGGGCAGAAAGTGCTGAAAGTTCAGAAATATGATTACACACTGCACCCGGATGCAAAAAAACTGGTGACCAAAAAAGCGGCAGAACATATCCCGAAATGGCGGGAGGAGGGGAAAACCGAAGAGTATGACTACCTCCCCAAAGCTCCTACGAAACCGCGCAGGCAGAAAAGCGGTGCCGCTTCAGCTCCCCGTAAGCCACTGGCAACACCTAATGAAACCACAAAACACATTTATCAGGAACCACCATTTCCGGATTCTTCAGACAGGCCGCCAGATAACTTATGTCCGGATGAACCGGAGATGGTTCCATTAGATAAAAATTCAATCATGTCATAACGAAAAGGAGACCATTTATGCAAAACGAACAGAACACAATCACAAACGTACCTGTATTAACTCTTGATTCTGATGCTGTGCTGGAAACAGCACAATCGAAGGCAGACCTCATCTGGCACGAGATCCAGAATGCCTACCGTACAAAGAAAATCCTAACCGGGATGTTGGGCGGAATTGAAAAGACGGAGAATGGAAGTTTAATTGCCATCGTTTATTATAAGGACTTCCGTACCGTCATCCCAATCACGGAGATGATGATTAATCTGGTGCAGGATGAATCCCATGATTACGGAGACATTTCCCTCCGCCAGAACAAAGTCCTTAACAACATGCTCGGCTGTGAGATCGACTTTATTGTGAAGGGACTGGATGCCCAATCGAGAAGTGTGGTTGCCAGCCGGAAAGAGGCTATGCTGAAGAAACGCCAGATCTTTTATCTGGACCGGGATGCATCCGGAGGTCCCAAGATCTATGAAGACCGTATCGTGCAGGCAAGGGTTGTCGCTGTTGCAGAAAAGGTTGTACGGGCAGAGATTTTTGGTGTGGAAACTTCCATCCTGGCACGCGATCTGTCCTTTGACTGGTTAGGGGACGCACGGGAGCGATTCCATGTAGGCGAACATATCCTGGTGCGTATCCTGTCCGTGACTGCTGAAAGCCTGGATAAGATCACAGTCAAGGCAGATGTCAAGAGTGTGGAAGGCAATACCAGCAAGGAGAACATGAAGAAATGCAAGATTCAAGGCAAATATGCCGGAACCGTGGAAGATATCCACAAGGGGACAGTATTTGTCCGGCTCTCCATTGGAGTCAATGCCATTGCCCACTCCTGCTATGACAGCCGGACAGTAGGAAAGAAGGATGAAGTATCCTTTGTCGTGACGCACATTGATGAAGAGCGGAATGTAGCAGTTGGGCTGATTTCCCGGATTATCCGGCAGAATCTATAATTTCAATATTAGATTCTTCGCTAAGACCCTTACCTTATTGCCTGCAGATCACTCTCATGTTATACTATGTCCTATAATCATTAAAAGAAGAAAACGGATGCATTTCGTTCCTGCCCTCTAGTAAAGAAGGAGGGTGATGCCCATGAACACAATGGAAATTTTAACATTACTATTGGTGATCTTTGCGGCTTTGACTTATATAGACCGACATAATAAGAAATAGCATCCTACACCGTCCAAAGTCAAGGATGCTATTTCTATTTTACTTATCATTTTGACTGAGGGCATCAGATCTTGCATCTGAGTACCTTCTTTTTCTTGATTATACACTGGGGACTTGGAAATTTCAAGTCCCCCTTTGCATCCCCTCGCCAAAATAGATGCAGTATATATTGACATTATACTCTTACTGTGGGCATCAGATCAACAAATATTTTTATTGAGCCTTCTGCCCGTCTATCCACTGTAAAATAACATTTACTACATAATCCTGCTCCTGTATGGTCAGTTCCCTGCCTTTAGGGATATTATGCCATTTCTCCAGGCATCCTCTGCAGCAAGTAGCTGTCGCATGCTGGGCAACAAACACCGGATGTCCTCTCATCGGCGTCTGCTTTCCATCATTCTGTGGTTCGGAAGGAGCCAGCCGCTTTTCTACGAAATCATGTGCATGGCGACGTATGGTATCCATTCCCTTGTCAGCAATATATGCCCTGTCGTTGGCGTTTAAGGAAAAACTGCTCCGAAACCTAGAACATGCCAGCCGTTCAAATAAATCGCCCCCATACCCAGCTGGTTCCTCTTCAATCCTCATCGGCTGCATGTGATTCTTATAGCTCATCGTCTTTGGTTTCTTTTCCAGCTGACTTTCATTTTCACCATTTAACCGTCGCTTCAAAATATCTACCTCTACAGTCTTTGACTCCATGCTGCCCTCCACCAGACGTTTGGCAAGCTTCGTATTTCTTGCGGCGGTAGTCTCATTCTTTATGGCATAACTGACCGCTTTTTTCTCCCCGATCAGCACCAGGATCTTCTTTGCCCTAGTAACCCCTGTGTATAGCAGGTTTCTCTGCAGCATCACAAAATGGCTCATGGTAAAAGGCATGACTACAATCGGATATTCGCTTCCCTGCGCCTTATGGATCGTGGTCGCATAGGCCAGCACCAGTTCATCCAGCTCGCTGACATCATAGAGAACTTCCCGGCCTTCATAATCTACTATCAGTTCCCGTTCCTCCATGTCAACTTTACAAATAGTTCCGATATCGCCGTTAAAAACTTCTTTATCGTAATTGTTACGGATTTGCATGACCTTATCATGGAGCCGATACTGTGTGCCGCCCCTGCGAAGGAAGATTTTGGACGGATTCATGGTTTCCTGCAGCACCTGGTTTAAATTTGCCGCCCCGCAGATCCCCCTCTGCATCGGTGCAAGCACCTGGATATCCTGAAAGGCATCCACATGATAATAGCGGGGCAGATTCTTCGTACAGAACTTAACCAGCGTGTCCACCACTTCTTCGTTGGTATCTCTTCCGGCAAAAAAGAAATCGGACTCCTTACCGCCGCGCATATCAATAGGTTTGCCTTTGTTGATCCGATGAGCGTTCATGATGATCCTGCTTCCCTGCGCCTGTCTGAATATTCTGGTCAGCCGCACAACCGGGATCCGGTTCGAGACGATGATATCTTTCAGGACATTTCCCGCCCCTACGCTAGGAAGCTGGTCCGTATCGCCCACCATAATCAATGTCATATGTTCCGGAAGCGCTTTCAGGAGATTGTACATAAGCATCACATCAATCATAGAACACTCGTCCAGTATCAGAACATCACCCTCCAAAGGATTTTCTTCATTTTTCTGATATCCTTCCGGAGGTTTATATTCCAGCAGCCGGTGAATCGTTTTCGCTTCCATCCCAGTAGTTTCAGACATCCTTTTTGCCGCTCTTCCGGTAGGCGCCGCCAGTATGATCCTGCATCCGGCCATCCGGTAGGCGGAAATAATTCCCATAGTTGTAGTCGTTTTTCCGGTCCCCGGCCCACCGGTCAGAACCATCACTTTCGATGAAACCGCTGTACAGATCGCTTCCAACTGAATCTCATCGTATGTAATATCCGATTGCTTGCGAACCTGCGACAGAACTGCCTGCACATCCATTTTCATCCTGCGTTCGGACATTAACAGTTTGATCAGCCTTTTGGCGCACCCGGTCTCAGAAAAGAAAAAGGGCGGCAGATAAATTGATTCTTCATCTCTGATCACATCCTCGGTGCGGAGCATTTCATCCAATGTGATCTCCAGCTCCGGGGTATCCACTTCCAAAAGTTCCACCGCCTTTTTAATCAGCTGTTCCCTGTCCCCATAACAGTGACCGTCTTCTGCCAGCTTGTTTAATGTATAGAACAGTCCGCTCCGCAAACGGATAAAGCGTCCCTTTTCAATACCCAGTTTTTCGGCGATCATATCCGCAGTCTTAAATCCGATTCCCCAGATGTCGTCTGCCAAGCGATAAGGATTCTCTTGTACCACGCTGATACTGTCACTTCCGTAGGTTTTAAAAATCTTTGTGGCATGGGTGGTATTCACTTCATGGCTCTGCAGAAAGAGCATGATATTCTTGATCTCCTTCTGCTCCTGCCAGCTCTTCTTAATCCGTTCTACGCGGATCTTCCCTATCCCTTCCACTGTAATGAGTTCATCCGGCGTATCCTCGATCACATCCAGTGTATCCTTTCCGAATTTCTGGACAATCCGCTTTGCAAACTTCGGCCCGACACCTTTAATTAAGCCGGAACCTAAGTATTTCTCAATTCCATAGACTGTTGCAGGGAGAGTCTCTTCAAACTTCTCTACGGAAAACTGCCTGCCGTATTTGGCATCCATCTTCCAGAAACCCTCCAGAGATAGAACAGAGCCAACATGCGTATCCGGCATGATTCCGACAACATTGACCAGGTCGTTATAGTTCTTAGCCGCTACCTTTAATACGGTGTAACCATTTTCCGTATTCGTATAAGTAATCCTTTCAACTACGCATCGCAGGTGTTCCATACTGTTCTCCCTTAGTTTAGGCTGTCATCCATATAGAAAAGACCTTATTCCTGATTTATTTCGGCTTCGTAAATTGCGTGGTCATAGGCACGGTGCGTATCCGCATCAAACAGCACGAAACGTACAATATCAATATCATCCGGATGCCGGATGCAGAACTCTTTCACCGTCCTCACAGCTATCGCTGCCGCCTGGTCTACGGGATAGCTGTAAATGCCTGTGGATATGGACGGAAATGCAATCGTCCGGATACCGTTTTCAACAGCCGTCTGCAAAGAATTTCGATAAGCATTTGCCAGCAACTTTGGCTCGCCGTCTTTACCGCCATGCCATACCGGCCCCACTGTATGGATCACATATTTACAGGGCAGTTTATATGCGCCCGTAATCTTTGCTTCTCCGGTATTGCACCCGTTCAGTGTCCTGCATTCTTCCAGCAGCTCTTTTCCTGCCGCCCGGTGTATGGCTCCGTCAACGCCTCCACCTCCAAGCAGACTTCTGTTCGCTGCATTTACGATAGCCTCTAAATCTTCAACCTCTGTAATATCACCCTGTACTGTTTGAATCTTCATATTCCACACTCCACTTAATCAATCATCAATTCCTTGTATCTTTTCATCTTCCCTGCAACTTTTCTGAGTCAAAGTATTTTCAAAATCAGCCGCTCCAGTGCCTCCTCAAACCTTATATCATCCTCTGCTGTCCGTTTTGCAGGTCCTTTCAGATGATGCTTTGATTTTGAGCGCCGTACCTTCTTACTGATATGCCGTTCCATCAGCATACGGTCAATGTTCTCATCCGTATACCATTTCCCACTCTGATGGATTCCATAAGCTCCCTTCCCCAGAATCATTGCAGCAACGCCATAATCCTGCGTTACCACCAGATCTCCCTTCTGGCATAAGCCAACCAGTGCAAAGTCCACTGCATCTGTACCGGCTCCAATCACCTTGACTTCACTGTACGCTGACTGCAGTACATGGTTCGTATCACACAGGAGAATGACTGGTATCCTATATTTACTTGCCACATGCTCCACAATGGAAACAACCGGGCAGGCATCCGCATCTACCAATATTTTCATAGAAATGTTCTCCACAACTTCCGATTTCATGTCACCATCTTAACACAAGTATCAGGATTTTTCTATGATGTATTTCAAAGTACGGCATGAATGACCCTGCCTTTTTCCAGGCGTTATTTTATATGCTCATCACTTACCTGCACATCTTCCGGGAGGATATCATCACGAAATCCTTTAAAAACCGGTTGCCGAAGGGAATGCAGCGTATTTGGCATATATTCCACCACACAGACCTGATCTGGTTTTACCCAGACAGCGCTTTCGTTCCCTGTCGGCAGCATCTGAAACGGATTCCTTCCTGTTTTCTTCAGATGCATTACTGCATCCTTTGTCACTCCGGAAGTGACATGCCCTTTATAAACCAGCCTGCCAAGCCGGTATTTCGCCAGTACCAGGCTAAAGGTATGTTCCCCCTTTTGTATATATCCCGCGACAATGAATTCTTCATCTGCCATGCGTTTAAACTTTACCCAGTCCTTTGTCCGCTTCCCCATAAAATACAGGCTCTCTTTTCTTTTTGCCACAACCCCTTCCAGTTCCCTCGCCTCTGCCGCCTGATAAAGCGCCGTTCCCTCTTTTTCGATATAACGGAAGACTGCAATCCTATCACTTTCCGTAATCATCCCTGAAAGCTTCCGTTTTCTTTCCATAAGTGGTTGAAAAACCAGCTCCTGATCCCCCTGATAAATGCAGTCAAATGCCACGAAAGAAGCCGGGAACCGGCCTGCCTCCAGTTCAATCTTAAACCGGTCAGCCAGCAGGGTTCGTTTCTGAAGACGGTAAAAATCCGGCACACCGTCTGCAAGCACTATGATTTCCCCATCCAAAATACATCTTCCGTTTACATTCTTATAGATCTCTGCAAGCTCCGGAAATTTCGGCAGCATCTGCATATTCCGTTTATTCCGAAAGTCTACAGAATTCCGGTCAATATAAGCAAGGCACCGAAAACCATCCATTTTCAGTTCATATATCCAGTCTGGATCATCGAATGCTTCCATCTGCTGTGCAATCAACATAGGGCTTGCGTTGCGGGCTTCATAAATTCCCATCATGCAGTTCCCGTAAGCAGCTTTTTGCTGTCCTCATCTGGATTTTTCGATAATTCCAAACTTTTCTGCAAAGCTTCCATCAGGTCAATGACATTGGATGGCCCGCTGCTTTCCACTGCAACAATTTCCTGTCCCTGGATCTTCTTCATGATCGCCTCCCGCAGCCTCGCCTGGTATTCATCCCGGAATTCTTCTGCCTTAAAAGGCCTTGTCATATTCTCAATCAGCATTTTAGCCATATTAAGCTCATTCTCATCCAGTTTCATCTTAGGAACCGCTTTCGGCATTGCTGCGATCTCATCATGGTAAAATAATGTCTTTATGATAATGCCTTCCTTTGTAGGATATAGTACCAGGAGCTTTTCGTTGGTTCCCATTACGGTTTTTGCGATAGCGACTTTCTTCTGGGACAGCAGTGACTGGCGGAGGAGTTCGTATGCCTTCTCTGCACCTGTATCCGGAACGGCATAATAATCCTTTTCGTAATAGATCATATTTACCTCAGACATTTTTGCGAACTGGATGATATGGATGGTCTTGTCTTTCCTGGTCTTGATCTTCTCCAGCTCCTCATCCGTCATGACAACATATTTGTCTTTTTCATATTCGTATCCTTTTATGATATCATTTGCCGTTACTTCTTTCCCACAATGGCTGCAGTATTTTTTATACTTGATCCGGGCCTTGCTTTCCTTATCAAGCTGATTGAAATGGATATCATGATCCTGGGTTGCCTTATACATTCCTATGGGAATCAGCACCAGTCCCATAGAAATACTTCCCTTATGTGCGACTGCCATATCTTCACCTCAAATTCTTTTTTCATTATTATCTACGCCTGGATTGTTTCTATACCTTAAAGCAGACCCGCATAGAAGATATGTCTTACGATTTATTATTTGGATATGCAAAAGAAAACAGCACCGCTAAGACGATGCCGCTTTGTTCTTCTTTTTTTCATATCTGTCTTCATACATCTCATGAATCCAGACCTTCACCGGTTGTTTCCACTGCTCCCTGGGACTGGGAATATTTTTGATCAGGCTTTTCGGATTCAGTCCCATTTCCTTCGCCATTCGGATTTCCTCTTCATTCAACCGACATTTTTTCTTTGCTTCCGCCCATAATTCCGGCTTATATGCCATTTAGCCTCCACCTTTCTTTTTGCTCATTTCTATTATTCTGCCCCCAGAATCTCCCTTACGAGTTCCATATGCGGCCTGGCCGGATTTTTCTGATAAACATTTACATGGTTCAGATCCCCGCACCGGTCTATAAATGCAGGAAACAGGAAGCCGCACTCTGGTTCTCCCGGCTCGTATTCTCCGGAAAGCGGGCAGACCACACAGATCAGATATTCAAACACTTCCTCTGACTCCCCTAACCGCTCTTTATCAGATGCCTTCGCCGGAATATCATACCGGTCATGGAATACCAGGATGGCATATTCGGAATCTGCAGTGTAGCGCTCCATAACTACATCGTAAAATGTATCCATCAAAGCGTCGTTCTTCAATCCACATTCCTTCATGGTCATGAGTAATTGCCACATGCTTCCCGGTTTTTGTGCTTCCGGCGCAAATTCATATTTCTTCAGATTCTTATTCGTATCGGAAAACGGCACCGTCTTTGCCAGTTTGAGATTTTTCGCTCTGTCGGAAACGGAAAGCTTCAAGAAATTGGTATTGAAGCTTCCGTCAAACTCCCCATCCCCGTCTATGTAACACCCGGCTATCCTCGTCATGGATGTCCGGGCCGGCGTCATCCGCCTGGTCAGTTCCAGCATATCTTCCCTGTTGATCATTTTGGTCCCCCTTAATTTGATTTATTCTATCAGTTCTGGATACGGCCAATCCAGAATCCCACCGAATTCCAGGACATTTTCGTATCCCATATCTGCGAGCTTTTGCGCCGCCTGTTTGCTCCGGTTCCCACTCCGGCAGTATACCAGAATCTCCTGGCCTTTATCCGGCAGTATGTCCGGTTCGCTTATGATATTCTCATTCGGCAAACATACTGAGTTTTTGATATGTCTGGAATCATATTCCTCCTGTGTCCGGACATCCAGAATGATCACATCCTTTTCCGCCTCCATTCTCTCTTTTGCTTCCTGTGGACTCACCTGTTCATAGGTCATCGCTGCATCCTCCTGCTTCTGATCCCTATGAGCTTCCATCAGGTCTAAAATAGCGTCCACCGTCTGCTTCTGTTGTTCCTCCCGGCTGATCCCTGCGGTATGGTCGCCTTTTTGTTCTCCGTAGTTTCCAAACTGTGCATGATTCCCGCCCTCTATGCAGATTTCCGTATAGTCTGCAGGCATCTGGCTTTTTCCTTCCTCCACCTTTTCCATATTCAGAACTCCGTCTTCACTGCCATAGATTGACAGGACGGAAAAGGAATCTGATTTTAAGCTCTTTGTCGGGTAGGCTGCCAGAAGCACCAGACCATTAAGACTCTCCAGATGCCCGGAAGCATAGGATGCGGCCATCGCCCCTCCTAAAGAATGCCCGGACAGATACCAGTGGTCATACTCATAAGAATCCATAATCTTTTTCGCTTTATTCTGCCCGAAAAATGAAAGATTACACGGCATTTTGATAAGGAAGCAGTCAATCCCACGTTCAGCCAGATCACTCAAAAGAGGAAGATAGGCAGTATATTCTACTTTCGCGCCTGGATAGAAGATCACTGCCGTATCATCTCCTGATCCGTCTAAGTAAAGGCCGTCTGGCATCTCCAGGATAGATACGGAATCTTTCTTCTGCAGATATACCTGTACATTCTCATCTGTATGATAATAGTCACTTACATATCCGGCACAAAGGACTGCTATAAAAAAGAACAATAGTGCCGGAATAATAATCCGTTTCTTCCGTCTCATATTTTCGAATATCCCTTCCCCTTGTTTCAAGGCTTTCTATCTATTTATATCTGATTACCGGCACCTGTTTCCACTTTTTCCCGCATTTTCTCCTTTCCAATGCGAAAACCATATCTTCCGTGCGTTCAAAATAACCGATGTCTCTTTTCCAGCTCATGCCGCATTTACAATGCTTCAGACCAATAAACTGCTGTTTCATCTTTCTTCCGCAGCCTGGGCAGATTCTCTTATTGTTTTCCACTGCATCTATCCTTTCCTATCAGCATTTTCTTTCTATTATATCCTGCTTTTTCTTCCTGCGCAATCATTCCGCTGTCCGCTCCCCATTCACCAGTACCGGCGTATAGATGCCTGTTACCTCCAGTTTCTCCCCATCCCGTCCGTCTACCTGGACATAATAATCCCGGATATAATGGGATATGTAATGCTCCTGCAGGGAATACAGCTCCAGCGTCTGAAAATCCACCAGACATATATCCCTTGCCCCGGATTCTTCTCCTTCATATCCATAACTGTCCATGACCTCCAATAACTTATCCAGACAGGTCTGGCACAAGTGGTTTTGCACCTTCTTCACATCAAAGATACTGTTTGTGCCATATTCTACCGTAACCTCTGAAATTCCCCGTTCCGGATTCCGATCCGTATGAAAGCTGCAGGCTCCCTCTGCACCAACTGTCCAGCCAGAACCGCCTCCGCCCATTCCGTCCAGATTCCGGATCTGCATATCCATCACATACCAGTCATTGACACAGATCACTCCCAGGTCATCTCTTCCCCGGAACATGCTCATCAGGCTTCGGTTATGGTTCCCACACAGATAGCACTCTGCCGGAGCATCAAGCGTACTGTCTGCCGGGGACTGTTCCTGCCTTTCCCATGTCTTTCCTGTTTCCTGTCCTTCAGCCGGAATATCCTGCATCTTAAATCCTGCTAAAACCCCTCCAACACACATCCCTGCGATAAAACACACAACTCTGATTCCAAATATTCTCCTGTTCCTGCTCATACTCCCTCCTTGATTCTAATAGATATAGTTCCAACGCTATCAGAATCAGTATAACAAAGAAAAGCAGGGCTTTCATCATATATTGCTTTATTACCAGATATTTCCAGTATTATAATGCGTATAACGGGTTTAGAAATGCCCGGATGATCTTTACGTTAGATAGCAAATTCAAATGAATGCAAAAATAACCGGCACAGGCTATTTTCTCTCTTCCTCAATCAGAAAGTCCAGGATCCGCAGAAGCTTCTCCTGTTTCTTTTCCGGAAGGCTTTGAAGTTTCTCCTCTAACTTTGTACACTGCGCCTTCCTCCCAACACGAAGTACATCTAGCATCACATCATCTGCAGATACTTCCAGGACATTGATGATCCGGACAAGTGTGGTAAGCTTCGGTGTTTTCACTTCCCGTTCAATCGCCCCAAGATAATTCCAGCTGATCCCTACACGCTCTGCCAGTGCCTCCTGTGTCATCCCAGCCTCCTCCCGGCATTTCTGAATCCGTTTTCCTAATCCTTTCATCCATTCGGCCTCCATTTCTTCCCAACAAAAGCGTTGCTACCATTTCTATCAGTATATTTGTTCCCGGAATCGACAAACAGTATCTAACAGAATGGAATCCAACGCTTTTGGAACGTGCTATAAAATTGGCACAATAATTTCTTAAACTGGCACGGTTATGCGATTTACACCGTAAAAGTCATATGTTAAAATTGATATTGTCAAAATTATGTGCAGAAACAGCGCAGCAGTATCCGGGGCATTGCCTCATCCCGGATATTGGCTGCGTTTTTTGCTGCAGGGGGTGAAAAAGGACTTACAACTTCATATGGAACCGTAGGAAGCAGCCTGTATTGACCGGGCTGCTTTTTTTAATCAAATGCAGAGGAATGCGTCAATCATACATTCCCTGCACCACCGGAAAATCCGGCCAGAGGCAGGAAACTATCCTGAAACAAGATTTCATTCTTTTAATAAAGGAAGCAGTCTTTCTGTTCCTTATCGAACAGCAGATTGCAGAAAGCCTGATTTCAGGTATTGACCATAGGCAGGGCAGACACACCGTCTCCCTGCCTGATTCTGAATAAGGAGACAACACTGATATGAGACAACACAAAGTCAAGGAAACACCGCCGAATCCAAAATCGTTTACGAAGCGCTTTCATCGTTCGCATGATAAAAAGCGCCATATCGACTACATGAAATACCTCTATACGGCGGCTCTTTTATTTACGCTCTTAGCCTGCAGCGTCCAGCCGGTCATGGCGGCAAATGTATGGGACAAGGCAAAAGAGATCATGAAGGATGTTTACAATCAGATCGTCCTGATCTCCACCATCGCCGCTGTTGTGACCGCATCCGTAGCCTTGCTTATGATGAACTTTTCCAAATCCGGCAAGACTGTGGACGAATCCCGTGCATGGCTCAAACGGATCATCATCACCTGGGCAATCTTAAACGGGCTCGGATTCATTATGGCCTACATCACCCCGTTCTTTGCGGGCGGCCAGTGGAATGGCTAGGATAAGAAGGGAGGCATCCGCATGAAGATCTTAGACGGAATCGTGGAGTGGATCGCAGAACAGGTCATGAACATCCTGGACCTCATTACCACTTCGGTATTAGGCGCGCTGGGATGTTCCATGGATACCTTCCTCCGCTACTTCCCGGCAGCCGAGAGCATGTACCAGATCTTTCTGGCTCTGGCTATCGGGCTGATCCTTTTAAACTGGGTCTGGCAGCTTTTTAAAAATTACTTTGCAGGAGCAGGCGTGGAGGCGGAGGATCCGCTGAAACTATCCATGCGGACCTTCCTTTTCCTGTTCCTGACCTTTTACGCAAAAGACATTGTAGACCTGCTTCTGGACATCGCCGGGACGCCTTACAGCTGGATCCTGACCGATGACCTGCCATCCTTAAAGTTTGCAGATTTTAACTCAGTCATTACCGTTATATTAGGAGTCTGTGCAAATGGTGCAGTCGCACTGATTGCCCTGATCCTGGTGCTGATCCTGGCGTGGAATTACATCAAGCTCCTCTTTGAAGCGGCAGAACGATACATCCTTCTGGGGGTCCTGGTCTTTACAGCGCCGGTTGCCTTTGCCACTGGAGCTTCCCAGTCCACCGCAAACATTTTCAAAAGCTGGTGCCGGATGCTTGGAGGGCAGTTCTTTCTATTATTAATGAATGCCTGGTGTTTGAGGCTGTTTACCTCCATGGTCGGCACCTTCCTTGCGAACCCGCTGTCCATCTGATGAAAGGAGAAGATGATGAAACATAAGAAACAACTATTGTATATAATTCTGCTGGTCGCCTGTATGGTACTTCTTACTTCCATGCCGGTCTTTGCTTCAGAACTGACAGAAGCTGAGGTCGAGCAGGCGGTAGCAGACCAGGGAAAGGAAGTCGTAACCGGAAATGTCTTCATCTGGTTTTTGTGCGCCATTGCCTTTCTAAAGGTCAGCCAGAAAATTGACTCTTTCATGGCAAGCCTCGGCGTCAACGTGGGGAATACAGGCGGAAATATGATGGCGGAGCTTCTGATCGCCGGCCGAAGCCTGGCCGGGGCCATGCACTTAAAGGGCGGCGGAGGCAGCGGATACCGGAAATCCGGTTCTCCGGGCGATGCAGCCGTAGGGGGAAATTTCCTGTCTGGCGGGCTCGCCGGATCCGTAGGAAGGCAGACCGAACGGAGCGCGGTCAACCATGTGACCGGATATACAGAACACTCCAGCATCGGAAGCGCCATGTACCACTCTTCCTTGAACAAGGGCGGGGATTTTGCCAACAACGTCATCAGCAATGTCGCCCAGGGAAATTACAGCCAGGTCGGCTCTATCAAAGGGGAAGAGGCGGAAAAAGCCTTCATTTCCTATATGGGCATGAAGGAAGAACAGGACAAGCCGCTTCCGGTATTTACCAACATGGAGATCGGCGGCGGGCGCATGACCGGGACGGAGACGACAGCCGATTCCGGAAGCCGGGACTTCGCCTTGTACCATGCTGACCAGTATATGGCTCCCACACCGGGGACATTCGATACTGTGCAGTCCGTTGACGGCGCTACCTGGTACAAGCAGTACGCCCAGCCAACCGTCAATAAGACGCCTTACGAAACGGAGGATGGAAAAGTTGCCTACCACGAATCCATTGTCCAGAAGCTTCCGCAGGCTCCCCAAAGGAAGGACCGCATTTAGTTGGCAGAACAGCAAAGCAGCTTATCTGAAGCAGCCGGTGTAGGCTCGGCTGTCTCTAACCTGTTTAAACCCAAACGGGCAGCTCCATTTGCAAAAGCTGTAAAAGGGGGAGTTGGCGGTGCTGCGGGCGCTGCAATCGGCATGGCCCTTGAGCATAAGGAAGGAATCAAAAAATCCGCAGCCGCTATTACTGCGGCGTTGATGCTGCCGGTCTTATTCCTGACCATGCTTCCCGGACTTACCTTTGGGGACCTGTCGGAGAACTCCGGTGTATTAAACAGCGGCACCTTGATTAACGAAAACCTGCAGAAAGCAAACCAGGCAATCGTGGAGGTCTTAATGGAATGCCATGATGAGGTGCTGGCAGAAATCCAGAAGGAAGCGTCCAAAGTTCCGGAAGGGGATACCGTATCCATTACGGATCCCTATGCCTCTTCCATCTCAGTCAATTCCAACCTGCTGATTGCGCAGTTCTGTGCCAGCAGGGAAAGTTACAGGGAAATTAATATAAAAGAGCTTCAAAAGGTCATCCGGGATAATAAGGATGATCTTTTTTCTTATGATGTATCAACGGAGACCGTCACCATGGAAGTCCAGGTGGAGACAGGTGTGGAAGGTGAGTCCGGCAATAGCGATAGTGAGGGAAATACTTCACCACAGACCAAAACGGTTACTTTTACGCGCCATAATTATGTTGTGAAATATGCCGGTGACGCCTATTTTGCAGACCACGTTTTCCATCTGACGGACAAACAGAAAGAGCTGGCCGAAGCTTATGCGGAGAACCTGGAACTCTTTTTTGGTTCGTCCGCTTCCGGGGTTGCGACTGCGAATGTATCCGAAGAGGTGCTGGCTTACCGGGCTACAGTGGAACGGATCGCTTCCAAATACGATATGGGACAATACGTGGAGCTGATCCTGGCAGTCATGATGCAGGAATCCGGTGGACGGGGAACGGATGTCATGCAGGCATCAGAAAGCGGATACAACCAGAAATATTCCCATTCACCGGGCAGCATTACCGATCCGGAATACAGCATCGAATGCGGGGTCCAGGCATTAAAGCACGTACTCACAAAAGCCGGATGTACCGGGCCGACAGACCTGGACCGGATCAAGCTGGCTCTGCAGGGATATAATTACGGTTCTGGTTATATTGACTGGGCGATGGCACGGGACGGCGGCTACACCAAGGAAAACGCCATTGCTTACTCCGATATGATGTGCGCCCGTCCTGGCTGGAATTATTCTGTATACGGTGACAAGGAATATGTGGATCACGTCCTTCGATATTATATCGTGACTTCCACAGGCGGCACCTATCCGGCAAACGGGATGCAGATTCCCCATTACCTGCAGACAGATTACGGGAACATCCCTTACGGCGGAGGCTCCATTGCTTCCAGCGGATGCGGCCCTACCAGCTTTGCCATGATTGCAAGCTACCTGACAGGGACAACCATTACCCCGGTAGATGCGGTTTCCTGGTGCGGGAATTCCTATTACAAACCGGGTGTGGGAACCTACTGGTCTTATTTTGCAGCGGCGGCATCTCATTTCGGATGCGGTTCCGTTACCCAGACCAGCGACGCCAATACAGTCCTGAAGGCATTATCGGAAGGACATCCGGTCATCAGCTCACAGCGGGCAGGCTTATTTACAAGCGGCGGGCATTTCATTGTTCTCCGGGGAGTCACTGCAAACGGGAAGGTTTTGGTGAATGACCTGAACGACAGCGCTTCCAAGAACTATATCAACCGGGAATTTGACATGATGTCGGAAGTCCATGCTACCTCCAATGCGTACTGGATTTTTGACAAGAAATAGAAAGGAAAACCTATGAGCAGAAAAAAATTAATTTTATCCATCTTTTTGATGGCTGCACTCGTATCAGTCGGCATGATACTGCCGTCCATGCACCGGAATCAGACAGCAGAACAGCCGGCAAGAAAGAAACAAATTCCAGCTACAGGAAAAACAACGAAACCATCACCAATAAAAGAAAACTCTTCTCTGTCTGGATTGCAGTATCTGGGATTTGAGGATCTGGAGACATTTCTAGCCCTCATTCAGATAGAGGATTTAAAAACACAGATGGTTTCTTATTTACAGGATACGGGATATAGAAATATAACATCCGTAACTTTTCTTGTAGATGAGACCAGTTATCCCTCTAATGGAGAAACTCTGTTTCAGTTCTCCTTATCGGATGGCAGCAAGCTTCCTGTGACCTGCCTCACTGCAGACGGGACATTTACATTTGGAGAAGAAGAACGACAGATCTCATCATCAGAAAACGCATATACACGCATTTATACACGTCAGACCGATAATTCCCTTCCTGCTGTAACAACGAAAGAGATTGAATCCATGCAGGAAGGCGGTTATGCAGATACGGAAAATAATGATGGTAATATTGTTTCAGATTCCACCGAAAGCGGTGTTCAAACTGATGGTACTATAAACCATTCAGGAAATAACACAGAGGAGGTGACGCCATGAATAGCCCAGAAGAACAGCAGGTGGCTTTAATCCCGCGTAATTTTATGGAACGCGGCACATTCATGGGCGGGATGTTCAAGATCCGTAATGCCATCGAAGGGGCTGTGCTTGCAGCCGGGATTGGGATTCCGGTTGTCCACCTGCCCCTGTCGTTGACAACGCGCATCGTCATCCTCTGCATGACCTCCCTCCCGGCCGCTATGGTTGCCCTGATTGGGATTGGCGGGGAAAGCCTGACTGCATTTTTGATGAATGCCCTCCGGTTCATGAAAAATCGGAGGATCATCTACCGTTCTGACGTTATGCCGGATTACCGGAAGCGGAGGCAGCATGCAAGGAGCCAGGAGCCTAAGAGCCAGAAGCGAAGAAATCAGAAGACGGGAAAAAAGCAGGGTTCTGCTGGTCAAGAGCAGGAAACCTCTCCGTCAGAATCTTCCGTCCGGAAAGCCAGAAAAAGAGAGGCTGCACACCGGAAAATGGAGAAAAAACGGGAACGCCGGATCTACGATACTTCCACCAGCAGTGGGATTAAAAAGCAGGCAAAAGAGGATATCCGGGTGCTCAAAATAGAGCAGAAGCTGACAAAGAAAGCGCAGACTCAGGCGTTAAAAGATGCAAAGAAAGAGAAAGCTGCACGCGAACGGCAGAGAAAGGAGGACAAGAAAGAAGCCGTCCGTACAGCCAAATATGAGAAAAAGGAAGCAATACGGCTGGAGAAATATGAGAAGAAGGAGGCTGCTTACCGGAAGAAACATCCGGACAGCCCCTCCGCTCCGGTAAAAAAGAAGAAACGCAAATTTCAGACACTGGAGGATTACCTGCCAGTCGAGAAGATTGCAAACGGTATCGTCTATACCACCGACCACCGTTACGTCAAGATTCTGGAGATCGAACCCATCAACTTCCTGTTACGAAGCGCCAGAGAACAGCAGAGTATTATTTACAGCTTTATCTCTTATTTAAAAATCAGCCCTGTAAAGCTCCAGATCAAGATGATCTCCAAGAAAGCGGATATCAACCGCCACCTGGAGCAGTCCGCAAAAGAGCTGGAACGGGAATCCGATCCCAGATGCAGGGAGCTTCAGAGGGATTATATCCAGTTCGTCCGGCATTTAAGCTCCAGAGAGGCAGTCTCCCGCCGCTTTTTTCTTATTTTTGAATATGAGCCGTTCAATGTAAACCGGAAGACGGAAGAAAAAGAAATCCTGGCGGCGCTGGAGACTGCGGCACAGACAGCAAAGACCTTCCTCTATCAGTGCGGCAATGATGTGGTCATGCATGAAAATGAGGATGAGTTTACCACGGATGTGCTCTATACCTTATTGAACCGGACGCTGTGTACCGACAAACCTCTCCCGGAACGGATCACCGAAGTTCTGGGACAGCGCATGGCGGAGGGGAAAGATGTGGATACCATTCACTGCAATGCCTTTACTGCACCGGAATCTTTGGATTTGAAGCACAGCAATTATGTACGGATCAACGGGCTTTACCACACCTATCTCATGGTCCCGTCAGACGGCTATAAGAATAAGGTCACTCCCGGCTGGCTCTCCCTCCTCATCAACGCAGGGGAAGGGATTGACATTGATTTCTACCTGCATAAGCAGCCAAAGGACAAGATCCAGCAGCGTCTGGGACAGCAGATCCGTATCAACCGTTCCAAAATCAAGGATGCCTCGGATACGAACTCGGATTTTGACGATCTGGATTCTGCCATCCGCTCCGGATATTTTTTGAAAGCCGGACTTGCCAATAATGAGGATTTCTACTATATGAACCTCCTTATTACCATTACGGCGTCAGATCTGGAGGAACTGCAGTGGCGGATACAGGAGATGAAAAAACTCCTGATTTCCCAGGACATGGACTTACGCTCCTGCTATTTCCTGCAGGAGCAGGGATTCCGGTCATCCCTGCCACTTGCTTCCTTAGATAAGAAGCTTTATGAGCTGTCCAAACGGAATGTGCTGACTACCGGTGCCGCAAGCTGTTATCCCTTTACCAGCTACAGCATCTGTGACGACAACGGCATCCTGTTCGGAGTCAATAAGCATAATAATTCGCTGGTCATTGCGGATATCTTCGACTCCAAACAGTATAAGAATTCCAACATCTGCATCCTGGGATGCTCCGGAGCCGGAAAGACTTTTACCATGCAGACCATGGCGCTTCGGATGCGCAGGAAGAGTATCCAGGTATTCATCATCGCCCCCTTAAAGGGGCATGAGTTCTACCGCGCCTGCAAGAATGTAGGCGGAGAATTTATCCAGATTTCCCCGGCCAGCCGGAGTTGTATCAACATCATGGAGATCCGTAAGGTCGATAATTCCGTTAATGAGCTGTTAGACGGTCCGACCCTGGATGCTTCGGCTCTTGCTTCCAAAATACAGAAGCTGCATATCTTCTTCAGCCTGCTGATTCCGGATATGAACCACGAGGAGAAACAGCTTTTAGATGAGGCGCTGATCAAGACCTATGCCAGGAAAGGGATCACGCATAAGAATGAATCCCTGCTCGATCCGGAACATCCCGACCAATACAAAGCTATGCCAATCCTGGAGGATGTCTATGATATCCTGATGGAAAGCCGGGACACGAAACGGCTGGCACACATCCTGAACCGCCTGGTGCATGGCTCTGCCTCTTCCTTTAACCAGCAGACCAATGTAGATTTGACCAATAAATATACGGTACTGGATATCTCAGAGCTGACCGGTTCCAGCGACCTCTTAACGGTCGGCATGTTTGTTGCGCTGGATTATGTCTGGGATAAGGCGAAGGAAAACCGGACGGAGGAAAAGGCAATCTTTGTGGATGAGGTATGGCAGTTAATCGGTGCTTCCAGCAACCGTCTGGCTGCAGAATTCGTGCTGGAGATTGCCAAGATCATCCGTGCCTACTCAGGAGCCGGGATCTTCGCCACCCAGGACTTAAATGATTTCTTCGCTTTAGATGACGGTAAATATGGAAAGGGGATCATCAATAACTGCAAGACAAAGATCATCCTGAACATGGAAGATGAGGAGGCTCAGAGGGTAGAGCATATCCTGCACCTTTCAGAAACGGAAGTCATGAACATCACACATTTTCAAAGGGGGAATGGCTTAATTTCAACAAACAACAATAATATTACGGTGGAGTTTAAAGCCTCTGCACTGGAGAAAGAACTGATCACCACCGACCGTCAGGAACTCCTGGAGATTCTGGCGCGCCAGAAACAGAAAGAGGTGTAATAAGTGCAGATATGTTCCAGTATACGTAAACGCATCTTTCTTAGAGCACAGCTCTTACGGATATGGAAAATCCGCGGCCCGCCAGAGAGTCCGAACCATAGAATAAAGAAAGCGGTATGAAGAAACATCCGCCCGGTACAACTGAATAATCCATACAACAAGCAGCTACTGGCTGCTTTTTTCTTTGCCGTCCTACGAGGAAATCTGCCGACAGCGGATTCCGTAGTAATGGCAAATTTCATTTTCAAGGAGGAAACTTATGTTACAAAAAGCAAAACATCATATGAAGCGGCTGTCCGCATTTCTGCTTGCAGTCCTTGTCACTGCAGGCACCTGCCTTTCCGACAGCGTCCCTGTCCATGCCGCAGACGGCACCATCCAGTATCAAGCCGGAGCTTCTATCAAATACGGAAGCTATTCTACTTCCAGAATGACCTTTGACGGCAGCAACACCGCCTATTGTGTAGAACCATTACAGCCTACGCCCTCATCTGGGACTTATGCTTATACCCTGCTTGGCAATGACTCTCCCATCCGGAAAGCATTATACTATCTGAACGGCGGATATGGGTATAACAAGCATATCAAAAACCAGTACCTGGGCGGATGGTCCGATGATAATTCTTATGTCATCGGTCATCTGGTCGTTGCCTACATCTATGCAGGCTATGCTTCAGACAGCGGAGCCTTCCATGGTGCGCCCCAGAACTATATTGATAAATCTGTGGAAATAGCGAATGCCATCAAGGGACTCCCGGAACCCCCGGCAACCTTCAGGGCTTTCATCATTCCGGGCAATAACGACCAGACTTTGGTTGGAAGCTGGTATCAGGTTCCCTACGGCTACATAGAGCTCCACAAAGCTTCCGCAAATGCTGCTGTCTCTAAAGGAAACGGAAATTATTCCTTAAAGGGTGCAGAGTATGGAATCTATCAGGGCGAAAAGCAGGTTGCAAAATTAGTTACGGATGAAAACGGCTATGCTAAATCTAGTGAGCTGGAATCTGGAAACTATACAGTCAAAGAACTTACTGCTTCTAAGGGTTATATTGTTGACGTGAATACCCACAATGTGACAGTAGAGCCGGAAAAGACGGCTTCCCTGAATGTAACGGAAGTACCCCAGAATGATCCGATGGACCTGCTTCTCCAAAAACTGGACAAGGAACTGAAAGCCGCACAGCCGCCGGGAAAAGCTTCCCTGGCAGAGGCTCAGTTCACAGTGAAATTTTATACCGAACAATCTGATAAAGACCCGGCTGCCAGCGGTGCAAAGCCTGCACGTACCTGGATTTTCAAAACAGATTCCGAAGGGAAGGCACAGTTTTCCAACAATTATCTGGTTTCCGGAGATGCGTTCTATACCCAGAAAGACGGGAAGACACCCTGCCTCCCACTTGGCACCGTAACGGTACAGGAGACAAAGGCTCCAGCCGGATATCTTGCCAACGATACCATATTTGTACAGAAAATCACAGCAGGCGGCAAAGCGGAGACCGTATCCTGCTATAATGCCTCTTCTGTAGAAGAACAGGTCTGCCGGGGCGGCGTGAAGCTTCAGAAACGGGATTTTGAGACAAAGAAGGCAGAACCCCAGGGAGCTGCCACTTTAGAAGGAGCTGTATTTACCATCACGTCCTTAAATGAGAATCCTGTTGTGGTAGATGGCAAAACCTATACCAAGAATCAGGTAGTTATGAGCCTGACAACCGATAGCAACGGCTCTGTCTCCACAAAAAAAGATGCGTTTCCCTTCGGGCATTACTGCGCAGATGAAACCAAAGCTCCGGAAGGATATCTGAATGAAGGAAAACTCTCTGTAGAATTTGACATCACAAAAAATGGTGAGATTGTAGATCTGACTTCTGAGGAGGCTTCCATATCAAACCAGGTCATCCGCGGGGACCTGGAACTGGTAAAAGTGTCCGATGGCGAACAGAAACGGCTTTCCGACATCCCATTTTCCATTACCTCTGTTACAACCGGGGAAAGCCACACGATTGTTACCGACAAAAACGGTTACGCCAGCACCGCTTCCAAATGGAATAAGCACACCCACAATACCAATCAGGGGAAAACCTCGGAAGACGGAATCTGGTTTGGAACCTCAAAACCAAACGATTCTAAAGGCGCACTGCCCTATGATACTTATACCGTAGAAGAACAGCGCTGTAAGGCGAATAAGAGCATGGATCTCTTAAAGTTTGAAGTCACTGTTTATAAAGATTCTGTCAGTGTGGATTTAGGAACATTGACCGACGATAAGATTGAGATCAGCACTACTGCCCTGGATAAGAATACCGGAACCCATATGAGCAAACCGGAGAAGAAAGTGACACTGATTGATACCGTAGAGTATTCTGGGTTAAAGAAGGGTCAAAAATATCAGGTTATCGGTACGCTGATGGATGCTGAATCTGGAGAAGCAATCCTGATTGATGAAAAGCCTGTAACTGCTGAGACAGAATTTACGGCAAAGAAGTCCTCCGGAACTGTGGAAGTCACTTTTACATTTGATGCAACTTCTTTGGAAGGCAAGACTACGGTCATCTTCGAGGAGCTGCACCAGGATGGGCAGAAACTGGCGGTTCATGCAGATTTAAAGGATACAGACCAGCAGATTTCATTCCCGGAGATCGGCACGAAGGCGAAAGACTCTGATACCGAGGAGAATATCGCCAATGCAGATGAAAAGGTACAGCTTACCGATACCATTTTCTTTAAAGGATTGGTTCCGAAGCTGGAATATGTCGCTACCGGCAGGCTGATGGATACAGAAACAGAGGAACCGCTTTTGGACGGCGATACTCCGATCACTGCACAGACAACCTTTACCCCGGAAGCCAGCGAAGGCACGGTGGATGTTGTGTTTGAATTTAATGGAAGCTCCCTGAAAGGGAAAAACACAGTCATCTATGAATCCGTCACCCAGGAAGAAAAAGAGGTTGGAATGCATGCAGATCCGGAGTTTAAAGACCAGCAGATGTTCTTCCCGGAGATCGGCACAAAGGCAAGCTGTCCGGAGACCGGAAGCCAGATGGCAATCCCCAAGAAAGATCTGACAATAGTAGATACTGTTTCCTATCATCTGGTTCCGGGAAAGGAATATAAGCTGACGGGAACACTTATGGATAAAGAGAGCGGTGAACCCCTGATGGTTGAAGAAAAGCCAGTGACCTCCGAGCTTGTCTTTACGCCGGAAGAGGCAGATGGCACGGTGGAATTATCCTTCACATTCGATGCAAGCGCCCTGAAAGGCAAAACCATCGTCGCGTTTGAATCCGTATCCTATCAGGAGAAGGAGATCGCTGTCCATGCAGACATTGAATCCACTCCTCAGAGCATCTATTTCCCGGAAATCGGCACAAAAGCCATTTGTCCGGAAACTGAATCCCAGATGGCACCTGCTAAAAAGGAAGTAACGATTACAGATACCGTTTCTTATCAGTGTCTGATTCCGGGAAAAGAATATAAATTAACCGGAACACTCATGGATAAGGAGAGCGGCAAGTCCCTGATGGTTGATAAAAAGCCGGTGACCTCCGAACTGATATTTACACCGGAAAAAGCAGACGGGACTGTGGAGTTGTCATTCACGTTTGATGCCAACGCTCTGAAGGGCAAAACCATTGTTGTGTTTGAATCCCTTTCTTATCAGGAGAAGGAACTTACGGTTCATGCCGACATCGAATCCGAACCGCAAAGCATCTATTTCCCGAAGATTGGCACAAAGGCGAACTGCCCGGAAACCGGAAGCCAGATGGCGCCTGCTAAGAAAGAATTAACGATTGTAGATACCGTTACCTACCAGCGTCTGATTCCGGGGAAGGAATACAAACTGACCGGCACACTTATGGATCAGGAAAATGGCGAATTCCTGTTGGTTGACGGAAAAACGGTCACATCTGAGCTTGTCTTTACACCGGAAGCAGCAGAAGGAAGCGTAGAGCTTTCCTTTACCTTTGATTCCAGTGCCCTGAAAGGAAAAACCGTTGTTGCATTTGAATCCGTTTCCTATCAGGAAAAAGAGGTCGCAGTCCATGCAGATATTGAGTCCGAACCACAGAGCATCTATATCCCGGAAATCGGCACCACTGCCAAAGATGGCAGGGACGGGGATCAGGAAGCCCTGGCAGAAAAGGAGACACAGATCATAGATACGGTGAAATATAAGGATCTGGTTGCCGGAGGCCCGTCCTACCGCCTGGTGGGAACCTTAATGGACAAAGAAACCGGTAAGGAAATCCTGATTGATGGCAAGCCGGTTACTGCAGAAACCACTTTTAAACCAGAAGAATTCAGCGGCTCCGTCGATGTTACCTTTACCTTTGATGCGACAGAACTGAAAGGGCATGATGTGGTTGTCTTTGAAAAGCTCTTTGTTACATTGAAGGAAGAAGACAAGGAGAAAGAGGTAGAAGTAACCAGCCATGAAGACATCAAAGCTAAAAGCCAGACCGTGAAGCTTACGGAAGTGCCAACCGAACCAAAGGAACCGGACATTTCCTCTCCTGTCAAGACCGGGGATGATGCGCCGATCCTGCTTTATATCTGTATTGCTGCAGGCTCCCTGCTTCTTATCATTATCAGCGGGCTTGTTTTCTACTGGAGACGTAAGCACCAGAAGTAATTATATATGGTAACTCGTTCACTTTTGCTGGCAGATTTAGCAGACTGCAGGATGAAACACTGACAGCTACATCTGCCGGCATTATTTCAACACAGGCAGCTTTTTACTGGCTGCTTGTTGTATCTGGAGATAACTATGGAGACAACACACTGCCTTGCGGACGCCAAACATATCCGCCACTTTTTGGATGCCTGTGACGGGAACTGGCATCGCTGTATTTATGTAGAATGTGCCAACTGCAAAGTAAAGAATCCCTGCAATCATTCTGGATTCTTGTTCTGTCCGGATTACCGTGCGGTTCCGCTTATTCTTCCCCTTTCGGATGCAGATATACTTTTCGCCTGCCGTCCTGAACCCGGGGAATGCCTTGCAGTATTAGGAGATTCTGTCTTTCTGGATATGTACGCACAATTCCTGGAAGGACATAAGATCATCTCTCCGGACTGTTCCTGTATGGCGCTATTGGACATCCAGAATAAGGCTTGCTATGACTGGTAATGAAGCAGCAATAAATATATTTTTCTACTACCAGTTGCACTTATTCTGTCTGCCACGTACAGAGAAAAGAAAAACCGGAGGGACAACCCATGAAAAACCTTACTACCATCATACAATCCATTGACCAGCTTTTTACCAGTTTTATCTTCCTGCCTATGTGTTTTATCCTATACTGCAGGTTCTTCCCTTCCAAAGAGAGAAGCAAAAAAACACGTATCTTTTACCGGGTATGCATCATACTGGTGATTTTGTTCCTGCTCCGGTATTTCTGTGATAAATTCATCTTTACTGCAGTCAACTATCCGCGATTTACGGACAGCGGCCTGTTTCCTTTGATCCAGGCAGTCTTTTATCCGGAAGTTCAATAGCCGATGGGTGGCAAATAAATAATAGAATACAAGAAGATTGAAAAACAGTAAGCATTGGAAGGTTTGCGCAGACATATTTTCCAGTGCTTATTTCTTTACTTTATCGCATTACCGTATTAACTGGAGGAAATTGGGGAAAAGTCCCAAATTGGCACCTGTTTTTGCTCTTGCCTTATAGGAATTCCCTGCTTATTTACTTATAATATACGTATACAAAACGTAATGACCACTATTTTTAAGTATTTTATACATATACAAAACGTAAGAGAGGTGAACATTTATGAAAAAACAGACAATCCGCTGCCCATACTGTGGCAGTCCTGCAATCCTGAGAGATGCTTCCTATGTGTATGGCAGCAATGCCTTTGACGGAAAGGTCTATGTATGCAGCCATTATCCGGCCTGTGATTCCTATGTAGGCGTCCATCAGGGAACCCTCCTGCCGAAAGGTTCCCTGGCAGGACCTGGGCTTCGGAAGAAACGAATCCAGGCACACCGGATTTTTGACCAGCTCTGGAGACAGGGGGTCTTCAGCCGCCAGGAGGCTTACCGATGGATTGCTGATAGATTCTGCCTGCAGACCCGTCAGGCGCATATCGGGAATTTCAGCGATTATATGTGCGACCAGCTGATACAGGAAGCATCAAAGGTCCTTAAGAATAACCACATCCCGCTTAGTATGGCCGGATGAAGAGGAGGGATTCCATGAAGGAAGTTATGAATTACAAACAAAAACAGCTTGTAACGGCTCATTTAAGCCTCGTCCCCCGGATGGTACGCTCACTTACCCGGAGTTTTTCCCATCTGTCACAGGATGAGTTTGATGAGCTGACACAGACCGGATACCTTGCCCTGTGCAATGCCGCAATGAAGTGCAGTCCCGCACAGCCATTCCCACCCTATGCAAGAGCTGCGATCCGGAATGCGATTTACGATTATTGGAGGGACTGCGGAAAACGGAAAAATGCTTTCTGCTCACTGGATGCACTCCTTACTGCTGAGGATGGCAGTATCTATGAACCGGAATTTATGCTTCAGAAAACAGACACGCTGTCCCCAGAACAGGCTGTGCTTTTGGAGGAATCTGCCTCTTATCTGAAGAGATTGGAATATGCGGGCAGTAATCATCTGAAAAAGGGAATTGTCTCGCTCCGTCTCCAGCAAAGTGGATATACCAGTGCGGAAGTAGCAAAAATTTACGGTGTTCCGTCCAACCATGTCCGGGCATGGCAGAGCAAAGCAAGGAAACAGTTGAGACAGGATCAGGAATTATATGCGCTTTTAGCGTAGCACATCAGAAAAGAGGAGGTAATTTTTATGCTGACATTATATACTGCAATCGGAAGATTAAAAATCAAAAGAGATGAGATGGGCCACCCGGTCCCGGTAGTGATCAATAACAGGCGGGAATACGGATTATCCGAACACGAGCTTGTACTCTGGAGCTGTCTTGCCTTTCAGATCCTGCAGATCTACGAACTGGAAAGAGCCTATGCGTCACGGCTTGAAGATTCCGGACGGCCGGAAGGGCTTTCCTTCTCCCACTACTTAAACCGCCTGCTCCTTCGCGGGCTGATTGTAAAGGGAGACGGGCTGACAGGAGTAGATGCCCTGTACCGGCTCCTTGGGAAGCTGCATATCCAGCCGGTTACTGACCGTTTTTCTGTCCGGCTCTTCACCTGTATCCAGCTCTACCTGGAGGGGAAAATAAAGATCAGTGATTTCGGGCGTTATCTGAAGAATGAAAAATGTGAACCAATGGAAGAGACTGTTCTGGAACTTACCAGAGCAACGGATCTTACCACAGCAGAACTGCTCGCCTGTGTAGAACAGGGGGCAACCGCCAAAAATCCAAAGGAAGTCTGGAACCTGCTTTATGAGGATACGGATGAGACCTATAAATCCCTGGCAGATGAAGCACAGCTTCTCCATATCCAGTACCCGGTACTGCAGGCAGTCGGGAACCTGTATCTCAACAAACAGATTTCATTCCAGCAGTTTTGAAAGGAGAACTATTCCAAAACCATTATTTACAAAGCTGATTGTCCAGGCGGCAGTCGGCTTTTTCTTCGTATTGGTTGGATGTGTTTATGGCATCCATTCCAAGGATGATATTTTTATCATGCTGAGCCTTCTCATAGGACTTTGCAGCCTGATCCGTACCTGTAGTTTCTATCGTTTGATCCACAATGAAGCTTATCAGGTATTATCAGGAACTTGTATCAGGCAGACATCCATGTCTTTCAAAAAAGACAGACAGATTGTACTTATAGATGAAGCCCAAAGAGAATACAGACTTTCATTAGATAAAAATATTAACCTGCTTTCCGGACATCATTACCGGCTCTACTTCCGGCAGTCTGATGGATTGGATTCTGGTGATAATAACTATTCTTCTACGGATTTACTTGGATATGAGGAACTGCCTGTGGTTATAGAAAATCTTTAGAATACTTCAGACAACCGAAAATTTCTGTTGAGTATACCTAAATTCATGGTATACTAAAAATAGAAGCAGCTACAATATTTATGAAAGGAAGTTTTATGCAGACATATGAAGAGCAGAAAGCCTTTGTCTCCAAGCTGAATGTGATTGATGATGTATTTTTTCAGAAAATGGCTGAGGACAGGGAAGTTGCAGAGGAAATATTAAGAATTATCCTCAAAAAGCCGAAGTTAAGAGTAATCGACTCTAAAGTACAGCGCTTTTTAAGAAATATTAGCGCACACTCCGTTGTGCTGGATTTAATCTGTGAAGATGAGAACCATTCCATCATAAACTGCGAGGTTCAGAAAGAAGATGACGATGATCACCAAAGACGGGTTCGTTTCAACCGTTCCAACATAGATACTATTTTTGTAGAAAAGGGACTTGATTACAAAGAACTTCCGGATGTGTATATCATTTTCATATCAAAGTTTGATACTTTTCATGAAAACCGTACCATTTACCATATCGACCGTGTTATCAAGGAAACAGGAACTGTTGTTGAGAATGGGACGCATGAAATTTATGTAAATACAGCTATTGATGACAAAAGCGATATCGCTGAGTTGATGCAGTATTTTAAGAAAAGTGTTGGACAGAACTCCAAATTTCCGAAAACTTGCCACCGTGTTGACTATTTCAAAAAAACCAGAGAGGGGGCGTCTATTATGTGCAAACTCGTAGAAGATTATGCAGCAGAGAAACTGAGACAGTCTGAAATTCGGACTGCTTCAAACCTTTTAGAAAATGGTGTATCCGTTGACATTGTTGCAAAATCAATTCCATCACTCACTCGTGATTTTATATTGGAATTAAGTAAAAAGATTTTGCAGCCAAGTAGTGTTTAACTATGTTTATACAAATTATGAATAAGATACCATCACTAGTCCATTTCCTTTAGTTACAAGAATATGTCTTAATTTGTTTTCACTCAGCTAAACTTTGAAATAAGAAGCATATAAAAGTACCTGATTAAATCAGGTACTTTTATTAAACAATATAATCTAAGTATATCAGCTCAATCAAGCCATATCTAAAAATTATATCCTTTCGCATGACTCAATTAAAGCATTGGCATATGAGAAAGAACGTTCCTCAACTCCCTTATTAGTAACTAAAGCAGTTAATAAAATTCCAACTATAAATATCAGAAATGAAACGTAATTTGGAACTGGATTAATGAAAAGGTTCTTAATATTGAAATTTGGAATCAGACAAATTTCTCTAATAGCCAAAACTAAATACACACTAAAGGCAATTGGCTTGATTCCATATAAGTTGCGAAAAAAGTGATATTCCTTCAACTCTTGATATACACGGAATTCGGTGTCTCTCATTTGATTAGCGCGATTTTTCAAACTTCGTATTGCAGCATCATACTGGGCATCGTCTTCAGGCCTTTCATCAGATATATTTAAAGGTAGATTTAACCCATAAACTTTATTAATGCGCTCATGATACCGTTGCTTTGAAACGATACCAATAGTTGAATCAGAATATCGAAGTAAAATGACAGATGGCATTGCACCTAAACGATCAGTTATTTTTCTTTCGCATTTTTTGCCCATATTTCTTGTAAGTCGATATAATAATGACAGCACCACAACCGTAATACACACCATAAGTCCTGCCTCTGTCCAAGCTAATGTAGAAAAACCCTTGGCTACTGCTGCAAAAAAAAGCGGAACACTTGCAACTAGTACCGGCATTACGCGAGTCTGCCAAGTAAACTCATCAAAATTCTTTTTTGCCTTATTCATGATATCAATTCCAATCTTCTACTTGTTCATTAAATTCCACTGGTACAGAACTCGACCAATTCCTTGAAGGCATATCACCACAATGATGTCGAATAGTATAACCTGAAGCATTATAAACTTTTACACCTCTACGCCAAAATGCATTAACAACCATTTGCTTGGGATGATTTGTACCTTTTCCTGTACAGACAATAGCTGTTTTACTAGGTGATGTCCCTTTTTCTACAATCTCACCAAGAAGGTCATTAAGAATGGAAGGACTTACATTATGGCGACCACCATGATGTGGAATTTCATAAAGTTTAACATTAGTCTGAAGACTTTTATCTACATCATCTGCATAGTCTATAGCATGACGCAATCCACGAATTCCTACATCTCCACTCAACAAAAATGACTCATCCTCCATCTCACCAAGAACTACTGTACTTGTTTCATTATCAGGCTCAGTTACCACATTTTCCCGAAGAGAATCCTTATCCCAAGCTTCTTTGATAAAATTGATAACTTTCTCAGCAAGAATTTTAACACTATGGAATATACTATCTTGAGCAGCACTTTCCATTACTGGAGTTTTGTCTGATTCAGCAAGTAAATCTAAATAAAACTCTTTGTTGGGAGATAAAATAGTAAGCTTTTCTTCAATTATATCACCTTCAAAAGCATCATAAATAGGGATGCCCTGTTCATTTGCAACTAACTCTAAATCTGCAATATAAGTATACCTATTTTTAAGTCGCTCTTCTAAACTCTTCTTTGTAATACGACCATCTTTTACTCGTTCAAAAAGTTCTTCAATATGTTCCCAAGGTCTATTCATATAGAGCGCGTCAACATCAAAGTTTTCGAGGATTGTCTTCAATCCTGGAACATGATCTTGATGGGGATGTGAACAAATAACAAAATTAATATGTCCTCTCTCAATCCCATCAAAATAGTACTGATCCATATGTTTCTTCATAGCCTCACCATAATCGGTTAAGCCGCCATCAAACACACCTACTATGTAATTTTCTTTACTAACCTTCCATCTCATACAGATTGCAGTAGCATCTTTACTTTCCTTATCTATACCTATAAAATCTATTTCGTATGCCATATTTCCTCCTTTGTTAGCACTCTATTGACTTGAGTGCTAACACAAGATTAACATATAATATCAAAATTGTCAACTATATATTTTCAACAAACAATCTATATATAGATTGTTATGCTTGACCCGTTCTATATCTTGTGTTATTATAATCATGTATTTAAGTTTTTGTGTTATCCCATATTGGGAGTCTGGACCATTCCTCCAGAGCACACGCGAGTTTAAGTTTGGAAATAAGAGTCATTAGGATAGCCGCACCCTGCGGTCACTTAATGGCTCTTTTTTTATTTTAGGAAATCTAAGACATGGATTTCCTATTCTTTTATCTATTTTTATTATTTCAACGCCTAAGAGGGCAGAAAGGAGAAATTTTATGTCAGCAATCATTCATCTCATGGGAAGGGTCACCAAGGATCCCGCCATGCAGCAGGGGAGGAACAACGGTACGGAGTACATCTCCTTAGACCTTGCCACCTCACAAAGGAGCCAGAACGCACAGAATAACCCGGAAAATCCCTATGAATCCGTTTTCTATCAGTGTTATCTAAACAAGCATCTGGCAGAAAGGCTTCTGAAGGCGGGAGTCAGGAAAGGAACCTGCTTGTATATCTATGGGGAACTTGAACTTCATCCCTTTGTTTACAGCCAGGGACAGAGATCCGGTCAAGCTGGTTCAGGAGCTAAGATCAATGTACGGGACTGGCAGTTCTGTCTTTCCAACAAACCAGAAGGAGAGACAGGCGGAAACCAGGCAGGCGCACCACCATACAATGGAGGCGCAGCAACGCCGGGATCCGGGGGCTATCAGAATCCAGGCCCGCAAAACAGCGGTTATCAGAATCCTGCCGGTGCTGCACAAGGAGGCGCGTATCCTGCTGGTGGAAATGCTGCCGGAAATGCAAATTATCCGGGCGGCAATAATCTATCCGGTGGAGGCAGCTATCCCAATGGCGGAAATGGCAATGCGAATGGTAATTATTCCAATGCAGGGAATGGCAATGCAGATGCAAACTACCCAAATAACGGGAATGGTGCTGTAGGCGGCAGCTATCCGAACGGAGGCAGCAACATGGGAAGCGGCCCGCAGCCTGCGAACGGAGGAGCCCCGCAAGGCGGCTCTTATCAGGCAAATACCACTGCACAGAACGGTTCCGTTGGAAACCAGATGTATCAGCGGCAGGGCGGGAACACCCAGTACGGCCAGTCATCAGGCGGCTTTGCGGGGGACGGGTTTGCCAATATCCCGGAAGGCATGGCCTCACAGCTTCCCTTCACTGCATAACTTCAGAATTACCCGGCTACGGAGCCTGCCATCGACAGCCTCTCCAACAGATCACTTCAGGAAAGGAATTGCGTGTTTACGTTTGAACACAGCAGTTCCTTTTTTGCAAATCATCTTTAAACGTAATTTATTTATATGAAAGGAACTCCAAATGAAAACAAGAAAAGCAGAACACAAAAGTATCAAAATGATAAAAGCAGTCGCCATTATTTTATTCCTGGCTCTGTTCTTTACCCCAGAACAAAGGAACCGGTCTGTCATTGCCGGCATCGCAATCACCGGGATTGCAGGAAGCTTTCTCTTCCTCCTGATGCCCATGTTACCGCATATCTCAGCCCCGTCTTTCTTAAGAAATACTCACACGCATAAGCGTAAGAAACAAAAGGAGGAATCCCCTTTCTTTGACATGGAGACGTTGCTGATCCGTCAGATCAGTTACCAGGTCACGGATAAGATCAAAGCGGCTTTCTCGGATGCATCCTGGGAGTATACCCGGCCTGTCAAGGCGGAGTCCCTGCTAAACTGTGACATTATCCGCATCCGGACCTTCCACACGGGAGATTATAATTTTGCGGATGTTTCCCTGGACCGGTACGGGCATCTGAAGCTTTTCATGATGACCATTACGGATTTCACGCCCCTTCCGGGACAGAAAAATCCGGATCATCCAGAAACAAATGGCCCGGAAAACCCGGCAGAACCTCCCGTCCATGTAGATCCGGAATCCTGGTATTCCCTCATTGGGAAACCACTGCTGACGGAACTGATTGGAGACCTGCAGGCAAGGGGACACCAGAAGCTGTTTATCAACGAAGCCGGAGAAATATTTATCTTCGACAATAATAATAATCCAGAAATAAAGGATACCTTCCAGCATTTCCCGCCCAGAGATTACTGGGCAGCCCTCACGGACATCTTTCACCGCGATGAGCTGAAAGCAAAGGAAACCGGGAACACACTGGAATTATCATGGGTATAGAAGGGAGAGATTGATTATGGCAAATGGAAATTTATTACCCAACTGGTCCTTCCGCAGGAAGCTTCCGGAACCCTTTGAGGATTATTCGGATGACCCGGTATGCAAAAACGTCTATTCCAAGTACTGCACACAGCCCCAGAAGCGTTCCACGCTCCATGCGGCAACGCTCCGGGCAATCCTGGCATACATGGAATTAGAGTCACCAACAGGCGCAAAGCCACCGGAGGAACTGGGTGCAGTCGGAAGCCAGGGCAACAACTTTACAATTGCGGAATATCCAAGCAAAACGGGCGAGCTGCATGTAGCAGTCTACAACCGGACAAACGGGAAATTTACGGCAGGCTGTTACCAGATGCCGCCGGATCCGGAAAGCAGCCCGGAAAAATACATGCTCAAAGAAGACGAGAAAAGCGGCGCTGCCCTGATCTTTGCACTTCTCCCAACCGCTCTGGCGGATGATGAGTTCAATGAACATTACCAGAAGCTGAAAAACGACCGGGACAACGGGTATCCGGATATGGACAATACTGTGGAGACCGCGGCAGTCCTGTGCGATAACCTCTACCGGCGCGTCCGGTATGGAACATCCCTGGCAACCGGGGGGATTCCGAGCGACACGCCAAACAACGGGTCGGTTCCGCAGCTGAAGGCATTTACCGTACAGAAAGGCACTTATTCCCCAACGGATGTCATTCTTGGAACCTTTCAGGTCATCAAACCTGGTACTTCTACCAGAAAAGTAATGGCAAGCGTCTCCAAACATGATTTCGTAGGCAAATACATCCTGTCCGATTCCCGGACACTGACTCCCCAGGAAGAACTCACCGTTCCGCAGCTCCCCGACTGGTACATCATACCGCCGGAGATCAAACGGATCTGCGAACACGCCAAATTAACCACAAATACTGTATCACCCATGCGGAACTTCCTCTTAAGAGGACCTGCGGGGACAGGAAAGACCGAAGGCGCCAAAGCGATTGCTTCCGGCCTCCATCTTCCTTACCGCTGCATTACCTGTTCTGCAAATACCGAGATTTTCGACCTGCTCGGACAGATCCTGCCCGATGTGGACGGAAAGCTTTCCGCTCTCCAGAGCGAATATCCCACCTTCCAGGACATCATGATGGATCCGGCAACGGCTTACCAGAAGCTCACCGGCACCTATGATGAATCGGTGGATGAGGATACGGTTTATCAGAAGCTGGTGGATACCATTTTCGATGAAATGCATGACCACTATGCAAAGCAGGATTCCCACCAGAAGTTTAAATATGTGGACACACCGTTAGTAGAGGCGATCCGTTACGGCTATCTTGTGGAATTACAGGAGCCTACGGTTATTGCTAATCCCGGCGTGCTGGTGGGCTTAAATTCCCTGCTGGACCGCTGCAACAGCGTGTTCCTGCCAAACGGGGAAGTCATAAGCCGCCATCCGGATACGACAATCGTAGTAACCACCAACAATGATTATGCAGGCTGCAAACAGATGAACCAGTCTGTCATCTCCAGAATGAACCTGGTCATCGATCTGGACGAACCGGATGAGGATACCTTAGTCAAACGAGTCCTTGGCATTACCGGCTGTACGGATAAAAACACCGTAACCACCATGGCAAAGATTGTGAAAGCCGTATCCGAATACTGCAGGGAGAATCTGATCACAGACGGATGCTGCGGAGTCCGGGAGCTGATCTCCTGGGTGCAGTCCTTCATGGTCTGCGGGGATATCCGGGAAGCCGCCCATTACACCATCCCCTCCTCTGTTTCGGCAGACGCGGAGAGCCGTCAGGAAGTGGAAAACGGCTGTCTGGATTCCATCCTTGCGGCGTAAAGGGGGCTTTTTATGAGGGATTATCAGATCACAGAGGAAGAGATGCGGGGAATTTTAGCCACCAATCTTTCTTATCTCAGAAAATCCAAACGGTGGAGGCTCTCCCAGAAAACGCTGGCGAAGATCCTGCATGTACCGAGGAAAGCCATCATGAATTACGAATCCGGAAAAGTCCTTCCACCGACCTATATCACTTACCGTATGGCGCTGTATTTTTGCTGTACCATGGAAGAACTTCTGACGGAAAAAGTATTTTAATCGCAGTGATTTTGCACCTTTCATAGTAATCGGCTGTGGACCATTGCGATTGGAAATATAAACTATATAAAGAAAGGATGAATGAATTTTGAACAGCAACCAGAAAAAACTACAGCAGATGATCAAGGATCAGACCCTCACCCTGACGGATGAAGAGCTGTTCCTGTCCTCTGCCTACCAGAAATACCTGTCCTCTATGGCGAAAGCGGCTACTGGCCGCTACCGCCAGGGGTTACAGACTCTTATGGAATGGGATACCTCCAGTGGCGCTGACGTTGCATATACGGACAATTATAAGATCCATATCAATGCCGGCAACCACATTACCCAGAGTTTCCCGTCCCGGATGCTGCGCTCGGAAAGCCTGGCAGGGTTAAACGGACACGAAACCGCACACCTGCTGTTTACAGATTTCACAACCCTGGGGTTGTATCTGGGCAGTATGGATAACGGCGCCTTTTATCCGGAACCCCCTTCCTTTGATGACCAGTACCAGACGGGATGTGAAGAGATGCTGGAAGCCATGCAGGAAAAAGATAAGGCGGCATGCCTGACACTCTCCAGATGTGCTTCCCATATCAGTAATATTTTAGAAGACATCTATATTGAGGCCCGTATGTGCGAAGCATTTCCCGGAACCTTTAAGCAGGGAATTGAACTGAACAGTATGCGGATGAATGAATTAATGCCGTCCCTTCAGAGCCAGATAGACAAGGAATACTCAGATTTTTCCATTATGGCAAACCTTCTCCTGCAATATTGCAGGGCGGGTACTATCAATAATCTGAATGGCTATACCGGCCCTTATCTGGATTATCTGGAGGATTGTGTGCCATATGTGGAGGAATCGCTGTATTCAGATGATATGAAAGACCGTTTACATGCGGCCAACCATATCCTTGGGATCCTATGGGAATATATCAAGCCATTAATTGAAGATACCAGAGAAAAGCTTCAGAATACCTCTGAGGATGAGGCAGAGCAGCTGTTAGAAGGAATGTTGGGAAGCCAGATTCACGGCGGTACTCCTCTGCCTTCAGGAAAAGGCGGGAATCTGCCGAAGCAGGCAGACGAAGGGAAGGAGATGCAGAAAGCAAATCCATTTACCGCACTGCCTCCGCAGGAACGCCAGAATGCCATGTTAAATGCGAAGGATGTCGTAGCTGAAGAGGGCAACCGAATCCAGCTTGCTAAGACGTCCACGATCTTAGACGGTAATAATCCCGGCATTACTTATAACCACCAGTATCTGGGTTCCGGTTATGAGAAATCCGCCAGTGATTTATTCCGTATTTTAAACAGCGTGGCAACGGCAAAAGCAGAGGAACAATACCAGCAGGAAATGACGGAGGAACTGCAGAAGGCAGCAAATGATATCCATTACGGCAATGCACATGCAGGAATCCATGTAACGGTAAACCGGATGTGCAGTGTACCGGATTATCTGATTCAATCTTACCAGTCCATTGCTCCGCCGCTTCTCCGGGTTTCCAAAAGACTGCAGAAAACCATCGCCCCACTCCTGAAGGAAGAAAGCGAAGGCGGGAAATTAAAGAACCTGCAGTTTGGAAAACGCCTGGACACAAGGGCGCTCCACCATGAGGACGGCACATTTTTTACACGGACAAGGCTCCCTTCTGAAGAACAGAAGCTGGCCGTAGGACTCCTGATCGATGAAAGCGGCTCTATGAGCTGTGCTGACCGGATCACTTACGCAAGGATGACAGCGATCGTACTTTACGATTTCTGCCAGAGCCTGCAGATACCGGTCACTATCTATGGGCATACCACACCGGACTGTGAAGCTGGGGTAGCGCTTTATTCTTATGCAGAATTTGATTCCTTAGATACTTCCGACCGCTACCGGCTGATGGACATGAGCGCCAGAAACGGTAACCGGGACGGAGCCGCCTTACGCTATGTTGCAGAGCATTTAAGCAAACGTCCGGAAACCCAGAAGCTGCTCATCATCATTTCCGATGGGCAGCCAGCGGATTATGGATACTACGGTACGGAAGCAGAGGCAGACCTACGCGGGATTAAGAAGGAATATTCAAAGAAAGGGATCATCCTCTTTGCGGCAGCCATCGGCTCAGACAAGGAGAACATCAAGCGGATCTATCAGGATGGTTTCCTGGATATCACAAAGCTCGAAAAACTGCCGAAGAACATGGCTCTCCTTGTAAAACAGTATTTGAAATAGGCCATAAGAAACATGAAAAAACATTTTTAACTAACAGAAAGAAGGGACATTGATTTATGAATCAGAATTACCAAACGAGAATTTCCCCTCAGATCTGCAAAGTCCAGACCGACCGGAAGCTGATTGCTGTCTATGACCAGTTGAAATGCGCGGCGCTGACCCATTATGCTCAGCTCCATGCCAAAGGAGAGTATAAGGAAAATGACCATAAGGCAAATTCGCTGATCAAGGTCACGATCCAGGACTATTCCAACGGCACTGGCGATAAGAATGTGATCGCACAGTTTAATCTGGCTCCTGAACAGATCCAGTTTATCCTAACACGGATCACTGCCGGATTTCAGGAATTTGAATGGTCCCAGAGCAAGATTTACGGCGCTCCCGATGCACAGGGGTATTCTACGGCGCAGCAGTTTTCCATCTCGCGCCATACGAACGATTCCAGCGGGCGTCCAATGAAGAGTCCGTGGCGGATTCAGATTGTAAACGGGAAGGGCGTGAAAGTCCAGAACCAGAAGGGCGGTTCCTATATGAAATCCGGAAGCTTTCTCTCGGAGAAGAATGCATTTATCCAGCTGACGGATATGGATCTCTATACGCTCTTAAAGCGCACGGATTCCTATATCACCAACTGGGAGGCATGTATGGCACCGTCACTGATTGCAAACGGAAAGCAGGCGTATGAGAAGCAACAACAGGACTGGCAGGCGCAGAATCAGGCGCAGGGTCAAGATCAGGGTTACGCACAGGATGGGCAATATCCGGAGCAGAACTCCTATTATTCCCAAAACGGGCAATATCCGGGGCAGAATCCCGATTATCCCCAAAACGAGCAATACCAAGGACAATCTCAGGATTATGCACCAAACGGACAGTATCAAAACCCGGCTCCGGACTATATGCAAAATAATATACAGAATAACCCATACCAGAATCAGGCGCAGGGAAATGCTTATGCCGCTTAGATTTCAGGTACTATCATTTTCGGAAAGGAAGCGGCCTCATGGCGGCTTCTTTTCTGTTAGAAAGAAGGTGAACCTATGAAATATACCGATATCTGCACACTGGACGCACAGGGAAGAATCGTGATTCCGACCAAGATGCGAAAGAGTTTAAACCTTGTGAATCAGGATGCTTTGGAAGCGGAGCTTTCCGGCCGGGAGATCCATCTCAGGAAATGCGGAGAGCTGCCTGTAGACACACACAGGCTCGCATCCTTCCTTACCATTCTGTACAACAGCAGCCGGCACACCGTTGCACTCTGTTCTGATACGCAGGTCGTTCGTGCAGTAGGAAGTTTTCTTCCAGACAGAACCCCTGTCTCCAAGGAACTCTCTGCCTGCATCCAGGCTGAAAAAGAGTATCTCCCGGACATGAGCAGGCAAATCTATCTCACCTCCAGTTCAGGAACACCAGTTGCTGCGCTTTTCCCTGTCCATGCCGAAAAGCCTCTGGCATTAGCAGTGCTTTCCCCAAAGCCTCTTACCGAGGTGGAGATCGGATGTGCACGGTTAGTGGCAGCCACAATTACACATGAATTTATCGGTCAAAGACAATCTGAACAAGAAATAAAATCTAACTGAAAGAAAGGATAAAAATACTATGAAAAAAATACATCTATTAACCCCCAAGCAACAGCAGTTTGCAGAACAGAACCATCAGATCGTAGAATGTTTCCTCTCCAGGAAGAGACTGGATGCGGACGAATTTTATGATGTGGTCATCTTCGGCTATCTGTTAGCCGTACAGGAATATCTGGAAACCCCCAGGTTAACCGATAACTATGCCTTCAGTACCATTGCATGGCGGAACATGAATGACTGTCTGATCAACGAATATACCTACTGGAACCGTGAAAAGCGTTCTGCTGTTACCAACCCATTAGAGGAGGAATGCCTGTCCATTGACACACTTCTCCCCAACCGAATGCAGCGAGCCGCGGAAACTCTGGACAACCAGAAATTACTAGTCAAACTGCTTGCCTATATCACGCCGAAAGAGCAGGAAGTCGTCCGTCTGAAGGCAGACGGCTATACCTATCAGGAGATTGCAGAAAAATGCAGGATCTCAGTCTATGGTGTGGAAAGCCGTTTCAGCCGGATGCGACAGAGGCTGCGGGCACTTGCATTAATGTAGGGGAGAATTGCTATGAATGATTCACAGATACAGCGTGCAGCAGAGCTTCTGCAAAAGGAATTTGGTACAGAATGGCAGACCATCGCTGGAATGCTCGGCACGGAGGGACTGCGGAAACGGGTAGGCAAAGAGCTTACTTCCTTTATGGCATTTCCGGAGCGCGGAAACGGCGGGGACAGCCACTGGAGAGGCAACTGCTCTCCGGAAGTGGTTGCTTCCATCCTGCGCTATGTTCTGGACTGCAAGCGTTATTACGGAAAGGACATCAGCCAGTTTACCCTGATGGATCCGATGAGCGGTTCCGGGACTTCCCAGGCCGTGGCAGATCATTTTCAGGTACGGTCATTACTTTACGACCTGAATCCTGCACCTGCTTACGGCTATGGGAACTGGAACGCATTAAGAAATGATGTGGAGGACTCGGCCGACCTGATCTTTTTCCATCCGCCGTACCATGACATCATCAAGTACAGCGGAAATATGTGGGGCAGGCCCCACCCGGATGACCTGTCGAGATGTGAGAACTATCAGGATTTCCTGGAAAAGTTAAATTACTGTATCCGGAAGTTCTTCTTTGCATTACGGAAAGACGGCAGGCTCGCGGTACTGGTGGGGGACATCCGGAAAGACGGACACTTCTACAGCATGCAGAACGACCTGATGCGTATGGGCGAATTTGAATCTTTTCTTGTAAAAGGCCAGTTCAACTGCGTATCCGATAACCGCAGGTACAAGAAGCCGTTCATACCGGTCGTCACGGAATATGTGCTGATGCTTAAGAAAGCCGATTCCCTGACGGTTCCCTTTTCCTGCAGGCAGGAAGGCTGCCTGTCGGTAAGCTGTACAGACCTTCAGACCATCACCTGGCACCATCTGATCCGGATGACCATGGAAAGTATCGGCGGGACAGCCGCATTATCGGATCTGTATGACCTGCTGCGGGATCATCCCAAAGCACGGAAGAACCCACACTATGAGGACCGGATCCGGGCAACCATCTACGAGCATCCGGACCAGTATCTCAGGACAGCCCAGGGATGCTACCGCTTAAACTATGCTGTGGCTTAGAAATATAACACAATCACCCAAAGAAAGGAAGATATTTACCATGAAAAGGCACCGAAAAGAACCATTACAGAATGTCAAGAAAGCAATCGTCACCATGGCCGGCACCCCATCCCTGCCTCTCTGTATCGGAGAGCATGCATGGATCCGTACCCGTCACCAGCTCTTTACAACTTCTATGGTTTTAAAGATTATGGAAGTGGCGGAAGACGGCATAAAATTTGAGACCTGTAATACCATTTACCATCTCAGATACGAAACCGTCTCTACGGAGAGTGGGGTGATGTGCGCTTGACAAAGATGCAGGAACTGGGAAGCAGCCTTGAAAAGCTGCTTTCCACCCTAAAGAAAAACCGGGAGGCCGTACCCCCGGATGTCCTGAGAACCTATTATCGGCAGCCATATGAAGCCCTGCTCCGGCAGATTGGCGGTACTGCGACGGCATTTGTGAAAGCAGTCCTCACAGACCGGCTGATCCTCAATCCAGATATCCCTATCACTGAGCAGGCTGCTGTCGTCAACCAGGTGATCGCAGATTCCGGCATGGAAAGGCAGATGAGTTCCTGTATTTCCAGAACCTACAATTCAGACCAGCTTTACCAGATGGCTCTGGAACTGCGGCAGAAAATAGAATGTGCCTTATGGCCGTACATTGACCTGAAAACCTGCCTGGTGTTTGATCTGGACAATCCGGAGACGGAACCTGTTACCTATAATACTTTAACCAGACAAATTTTAAGGAACGGAATCTGGACAAATCAGGAATTAAATCTCTGGGGGAAATTTTTATTTTACCCTAACTCAAAGGACTCTATAAACACAGAATTACGAAAGGAAAAGAAATATGAATACCAATATGGAACTGAAAACAACAGCGCACCTGTCGGATCAGGAAATAGAAGAAATATACCGCAGGCAGCTCCGCTTTTACTGGGAAGTTGATTTTATCACCCGTTGTACTGAGCGCAAACAGGAGGAAGACGGCCTGTGCAATCTTCCATATGAAACTCTTGCCAAAGAAAAAACTCTTCTGGATAAAGCATATGAAATCTACAATAAAAAGGAAGATTCCAATACAGCATACAATGTAACACTGGATCTGGTCATTGATGAAATCGAACAACTGATAAGAAATGCGAAACTCTTTCAAAACATAACGGGAGAACTGGAGGTGGATGGATAATGGCAAATATCTGCTGTGATGATGTCTATTTCTATTCGGAATCGCATCCGGAATATCTGACTGCACTATGGGAAGACCTGGAAACATCCATTGTTTTCTGCCGAAACGAAGACCTTGCATGGATCGGCAACCTGTTCCGGTTAAAAAATATCTCCACGGATGGAATCTCCTTAAGAGGAACGGTTATCTATATGGAGCGGAATGACGACAATATCCTTCTTGGTACTTCTGCAGCATGGTCCCCGCTTTATGATGCGTACCATGCGATTGCCGAAGCCTATCAGGTGGATTTTGCCATGCAAAGCATAGAACCGGGGTGTAATATTTATATCAATACCGACCATTCCGGCCAGTATTTCCCCGACCACTATGCTGTGTCTATCGAAGACGAATCCTATCTGACGCCAGCAGATATTCCCGTAGGCAAGAAACTGGAATATGGGGAAATGTTTCCTACAGAGTCCAGTCTGCTACAACGCTTTGCCGAGATGGGCTATCCCGCACACACGCTAGAAATACTGGACGGGCTTTTAGAGGATACGGGCATTGAGGTACACAGATTTCAAGATCCCTATTCCCCGAATAACTGATAGGAGGAAGGCAAATGCGAAGCATTTTTAGGAATGCTTTCCGACGACATGGCAGGTGACGCGAAGCAGCACGTGTCGATACCAATTAAAAAGGAGTAGAACACATGAAATTATATGTATTATGCAGCTATGGAGACAGTCTGAACGATCCGAACGTCTCTACAGATTATCAAGAACTCTATGAAAAGATGGAGAAAAGCTACCGGATGACTCTGGATCACGTTTCCCAGACAGAGGAAGAGCAGGAAAACACCTACCTGAGAGGGTTCAGCGCCAGGGCTGTCATACACGGCGACTGGACCTGTTGGTCTATTACGGAGTTGGATATACCAGCTCCATCGGATAAGATTAAAATGACTGATTTAAAGCTGGACATCTGGAATGAATGGCTACGTGAAAAACAGCAAAAACTGGAAGAAATATTATCTACCCTCTCGCCCTATGAGAATACTGGCCGTTATTACCGCATCGCTGGGCATATAGACGGCTTGATTGATGCACTTACCATGCAGACGATTGTAGAAAAAGGCAATCGGTTCCAAAAGAAATTAGAAGGATTCCGGAGGAAATTGCTGGCTACTGGAGCTTACGATTCCAATGGATACTACATAAAAAGGAAACCATAAGATCAAAACCTGAGCCGCCTTTCATGGGTGGCTCTTTCCATAAATTCAAAAAGCCCGGAGTCAGACAGTTTCAGCTGTACTGCACTCCAGGCTGTATACGGTTACCTTTATCTATTTTAAAGAGGGGCCATTATCCCTCGATGGCAATATATTTTGTTTCTTCAACTTCCGGCTTTTTCTCTTCTTTCTTTGGAATCGCCAGTTTTAATACTCCGCTCTCATATTTTGCATGAATATCTTCCTGCTTCACTTCTTCCCCGATATAGAAAGACCGGCTCATGCTTCCGGCATAACGCTCCCGGCGTACAAATTTCCCGGTTTTTTTATCTTTCTCATCTTCGTCAAGTCCCTTCGCTGCACTCACTACCAAATAGCCGTTCTTTAATTCCAGGGAAAGCTCCTCTTTCTTAAAGCCAGGAAGGTCAATATCTACCTCGTAATGGTCATCATGTTCCTGCACATCCGTCTTCATCATATGCACTGCGTGGCCGCCATACAACTTTCTCTGCGCCCTTTGCATTGCCTTATCATCATATACAGGGAAATCAAAAAATTCATCAAATAAGTCATCAAATAAGTTTTCTCCAAAAATACTGGGTGTCATCATAAGTCATCGCTCCTTTTCTTATTAAAAACAACTTGCTAACTCGAACCGGGGATGCCTGGGAAGAAAATTGGACTTCAACGTGGTTCCTTTCTTTCCTTCTCCTTTGTTCTATATATACTATAACACATGCATTAGCACTTGTCAACAGAGAGTGCTAATGATTTTTGTGAATTTTCTGTGACCACTTTGATAATACCCTCTGGAAAAGATAATCGAAATAATGCAAACAAAATCATATCTACCGATACCTAATATAATAATCCTCCAATGAAATATTGCATTCCTCCTTTGCATTCACAAACTGGTATTCTTTCAAAAGCTTTTGCCGCCCGAATGCATCCTTCTGGATCTTCATGATAATAGAGACAACCTCAAAATCTTCATAGATATGGCAGACTAACACATCCATCAGCTCTTTTAATACGGGCCATTGTTCATATTCTGATTTCAAATCTATTCTCAGAATCCCCATCATCTTGCCATCAACTGCATATTTTAAGGACGGACATACCTCAACAGTCCCAATCAGAGACTTCGTATCCTTATCCTGGATACTCCATCTGACAAAATCCCGTGCTTCATACCGACTCAGCCAGTACTTCACACATTCCCGGAACTTATCTTTATCTGTATAATAGAAATCATCCCCACAGCAGTCCCCATTGAAAAAACGTGCTGCTTCCGGGTCGGAATAGCAAAGAAACAGTTCGTCTGCATCCTCTGCTTTCAGTTTCCTTATCTTAAAATGCCCTGTTTCATATTCAGGGCATACGCTAAATACATTCATCATCTGTCTTATCCTCCCCATTCTTTTTATCTCTTCGTATTTTTATCAATACATTTCTGACATTATATTTCATTATACAGAACTTGTGTTCTTTATTCAAGCGGATCTTTCCTATTATTATTTCCAGATTCTGGTATATAGTATTCCCTATATTTCGTATTATATTCACACAGGAATACCATATTTTGTATATTATTATTTGACACAAACTAGATATAGTGGTAAAATGATATTGTAATTATTTTTTGTGTCACTCCGGAAAGGATTTCACACGCAGTTTAGGTTTGTATGTTAAGTCAGGAGAATTCTGCCCCAGTGCAGCATCTTCTGGCTTTTTTTATTGTCAGACATAAGATGAGAGCAGACCGCTTTTTATATCTTATGGGATGTTAGAGAATGGACGCTTATGGTGTACATTCTCTTTTTTTGCCTGAACGCAGACGGAAGGAGGAGAAGCAGCAATCCCTCCGGATGACACCACAAGAAAAGGAGGTCTCAAATGACATACAAAACATTTAGAAGAGAAGTTTTACAGGGCTTACAGAGCAGGGACATTGGCAATGCCAGTCTCAGCCTCACAAAGAAATTGAAATCCAATGGGCAGATTAGGTACGGGATTGTCTTCAACAATCCTGTTACGAATACATCTCCTACAATCTATCTGGAAGAATACTACGAATTTTACCAGATAACAAAGGATCTTGATGCAGTCATTGACATGCTTGCCAAGTTGTACCGCTCTTTGCCTGCAATACAGGTGGATGAAAAGAAACTCTTTGATTTTTCCACCGCAAAAAGCAGGATCATTATGAAGCTGGTCAACACAGAGAAAAACCGCGCATTCTTGGAAACAGTTCCACATATCCCATTCCAGGACTTGTCTATCGTTTATTTCTATTTCATGGGAAACGCAGGCAACAGGTTCATGGATATGCCGGTGAATGATGACTTAATAAGGAGATGGGGTGTTGATACCCTGACACTGCATCAGCAGGCTATGGCAAATTATAACCGTTTGCTGCCGATAAAATTTGGCAGCCTGAACCAGCTTCTTTTGGAGCGCGGCCTTTTAGACAAGGAAGATTATGCTGCATTATCTGAAAATAGCTGGAGGGACGCCCTGTACTGTTTAACAAATGAGTTCTCAACAGGCGGCGCTGTCCTGATGACCTGTAAAAATCTGATGGATAAGATTGCTGATTTCCTGGGGGAGGATTTCTATATTCTCCCAAGCAGTACCCATGAAGTACTCCTGCTTCCAGAATCCAAGGCTCCTTCCAAAGAGGAGTTGGACCAAATCGTACAGGAGGTCAACCGGGAAGCTTTGGAACCAGAGGATTATCTTTCCGACCATGCCTATTACTACAGCAGATCCGGACAGGATTCCAAAGGTTATAAGAGCCTGTTCCAGCATTCATCCGGAATCATTTCTTAGAATTACCCTTAATTACCCTCAAAATCAACAAAAGAAAGGACAACTATTATGAACCAGATTCAGAAAATTACTTCTCTGGTGCAGAAATTAAATGAGCACAGACATGCTTATTACAACTTAAATGCACCGACGATCACAGACAAGAAATATGACCGGCTGTTTGATGAGCTTCAAAATCTGGAAGCGGAGACCGGATTCATCTTATCCTGTTCCCCAACTCAGACGGTCGGCTATTACCCGGTCAGCAGCCTGAAAAAAGTACAGCATCCCATCCCCCTGCTTTCCTTAGATAAGACCAAGCAGGTATCGGAGATCACTGCACTTCTTGCCAGGAACCAGGCATTACTGATGCTGAAGCTGGACGGGCTGACAACCAAGCTGGTGTACGAGGACGGGCATTTGATACAGGCATCCACCCGTGGAAATGGGGAAACCGGGGAAGAGATCACCCACAATCTCCCTGCCTATCAGAATGTTCCGTTATCAATCCCTTACCAGAAGCGTCTGGTCATCACCGGGGAATCTTATATCCACACCAATGATTTTGAACGCCTGAAGGAAACACTCACAGACAGCAATGGGAAGAAATTCCGGAATGCACGCAATCTTGTCTCAGGCACGGTACGGAGCCTGAATCCGGAAACCTGCGCAAAGCGCTGCGTCTATTTCTCCCCGTTCAATGTATTAGAAGGACTGGATGAAAGCCCCTACAGCGACAGCAGGCAGATGCGTCTTTCGCTCTTAAAAGAGCTGGGTTTTGATACCTGCCCCTATATTTCCATAGAAGGGCCTGCTCCATCAGAAGAACTGGTTAAGATCAGTATAGATACCCTGGTAGCAGAAGCAGCAAAACGGTATATTCCGATTGATGGAATCGTTGCTGTTTTTGACAGCTTCAGCTATTCCAGAAGCTGTGGAAAAACCGGACACCATTACAAAGACGGGCTTGCTTACAAGTTCGAGGATGAACAGTACGAAACCATTTTTCGGAAAATCGAATGGACGCCTACCCGTTTCGGGGAGATTGCACCGGTCGGCATTTTCGATACGGTTGAGATCGACGGCTGCGAAGTGTCAAGGGCATCCCTTCACAACTTAAGCTTCATCAAGAACCTGGAGCTGGTTCCGGGATGCAGGATCCTGATCTCCAAACGGAATATGATCATCCCGCATATTGAAGAAAATCTGGACCGTGGGAGATACCAGGATACCGTCCCACCGCTCTGTCCGTGCTGCCAGTCGGCTACCTGGATTAAACGGCGGAAAACCAGTGACGGCAGGATCGTAGAGACTGTCCACTGCAATAATCCGGCCTGTGACAGCCAGATCCTGCGGAAATTCGAGCATTTCGTAAGTAAGAAGGCACTGGATATCGAGGGGCTCTCCTCCGCTACGTTGGAAAGGTTTTTAGAGCTTGGATACATAGATTCCTTTCAGGATCTGTATCATCTGGACCAGTATCGGGAGGACATCACCTCACTGGACGGGTTTGGGGAAAAATCCTATGAACGTCTCTGGAGTGCCATTACCAAGAGCCGGGAGACAGATTTCGTGCATTTCCTGGTAGCAATGGACATTCCCATGGTCGGCCGCACTAAGAGCCGTATCTTAAATAACGTATTTTCCGGAAGCCTTAATGACTTTGAATATGCTGCGGTCGGCAGTTATGACTTTACTGCACTGGAGGATTTTGGGGAAACACTGAACCACAACATCCACACATGGTTTTCCAATGAGGAGAACTTGTGTTTATGGAAAGAACTACAAAAAGAAATGAATTTTAAATCTAAGGAGGAGATCACCATGACAAACGTAAAAGAAAATCCATTTATGGGACGCACGGTTGTAGCAACTGGAAAACTGGAGCATTTCACAAGAGATGAAATCAATACAAAAATTTTATCTCTTGGCGGCAAGCCTGGAAACTCCGTTTCCAAAAAGACAGACTATCTGATCTGCGGAGAAAAAGCTGGCAGTAAGCTTACCAAAGCGCAGTCTCTCGGTATTCCAGTACTTTCAGAAACAGAATTTCTAGAAATGACCAACAAATTGAGTGCGTAAAAACATATCAACGGATCATGTAAAATACAGGACTGAAGAAAGACCAACAACCGGCAATCAGAAACAAAGAAAATCTGCAGGAAAAAATAGTTGGAGATAAAAGATTATGGATCAAAGGATACAAATTATCATAGAGGCCGACATTGACGAAGAAAGCCTTGTAGAAAAATCCAAAGATAACTTACCGATTACTCCAGAAGATGTCTTACAGGCAATTATATTACGGGATTCAGATAACATCGATGGTTTTGAATTAACCACTTCTCTGCCCGGATTTAACTGTGCATTTGACTTTTTCTTATGTAATGGTAAAATTATGAGCAAAAAATTAATCTGAAACATCATATCATATAATAAATGCTGGTTTTGAACAGATTGATTTTATTACTGTTTGGATTACAAAAAGAATAATCAAATAAGAGAATGGAAAGGTACGGCTTATGCTGTACCTTTCTTTTTGGAAAGGAAAGCGATATGAAATTTGCAGAGAAAATATTTGAGAGGGCAACGGTAAAAGGTGTTGCAGACTATCTGTTATACGGTATGGTTCCAGACCGGGATGACCGTAGTTACGAGGCACGTCTGGATGATGCGGATCTGGCTTACGAAAAGGTTGCCAGGCAATATGATGAAGACGGAGCTTCGGTGCTGTTATCCGCAGCAAATGAGCTGGTGGATGAAAATGCCAGCGTATACATGGAACTGGGGCTGCAGGCAGGCTTTTTGTTAGTCACCGATCTGTTCCAAAATATCTGCCGGGAAAGGAACCAGACTGTAAACAGCAAGGTTCCCAATAACCATCAGACACAGGAAGAACAGAATCCGGATACAAAATCTGATGAAGAGCCGGATATAGAATTTGATAGAGGCTCAGATGCAGGTATGGAGCCAGAAATCCAGCATACGGTTCTACAGCAGTTTATCCGAAATCGGCTGGATACGGCCCTGGAAGAAGCCCTGAGAAAAGACCAGAAATATCAGAGGTCAAAAGAGAAAGCTGAAGCAATAACTGACAGATTGGCGAAAGACACGTTCACATCCGAACAATGGGAGCTGATTAACGATGCGCTGGAGGGCAGCAATGCAAGCGCTTCCGAATATGGAAGGGTTGCTTACCAGCAGGGGTTTTTTGACGCTGTAGATTTTTTCAAAGACATACGATTACAAAGGAGGGACTGAGCATGAGTATGGATATATCTGTTTTTCACAGCTATGGACTTTTAATTTCTGAAAATTCTATTTCTAAAATTCTGTCCTACATGCTTCCAATCTGGAAAACTAAGGAACCGGATCTATATAACAGATTTTCAGGGGAAGCTCCTTTTACTGATTTTGGCGACTACTTGAACACTCATTATGAGGTCAATCTCTATGGGAATGCCGACGCTCTCCGTTATTACCGGATTTGCGATCAGGAAGCTTCCGAACAGGAAATTGGCGACTATTTCTATTTCCTCGACCTGAACAGAAGCCCTTCCTTATTCCATACGGCCTATGCGGATTTTGAGGAGATCATTCAGGAAGTAAAGTCAAGGATAGGAGACATCCTGCCTCCAGATTTTCCATTTGAAGAATATCTGCTGGAGATTCTGGGTGAAACGTGGGGATAACCTTATCAGGAAATATTGATCAATGAAAGGAGAAGCTATATGAAATCACCAGAAAACAACAAAGAAATTTTAACAATGAAACCTATTGGCATCGACTCATGGTCACGTCCGGTCTACGAAGACCAGTACGGCCGCTTATGGAAGGATATTACATTAGGCAGCCATACGCCGGAGCTCTGTTCTGCACTGAACAATGCATTTGACGGCGAACCGGATCTTCCAATCCGGAGACCATTTTTTATTTTAGCAGCAGAGGAAGAGCAGGTTGATAAAGACAAGAGTTTTCAATATCAACTGCTGGACAGATTCCGATGCGATTTCGACTACTACCTTGGATACGGTAACAGAAATCCTGACATTCTTCCATCAAAAGATGAAAAGGAACACATAGAGACCATGAAAAGAATCTGGCTTAGTTTTCCAGAAGAGGAAAAACCAGAATGGTTAACATGGGAGCAGATTCTTGAATATGAAAAAGCAATATACACCAAAGAATAGAACCAGGGCCATTCCATCCGGAATGGCTCGCTTTCATATTTTACATATAAAAATTTACGAAAGGAAAATACAAAATGAAGGAATTATTAATGCAAAACCTCACTCCTATCGCATGGAATGAGCGGATCCACTTTGAATGCCACCATTGCGGCGCATGCTGCCGCCACGTAAAAGACAGCATTCCACTGGAAAGCCTGGATGTTTACCGGATAGCCAAATTCCTGCGGGATCAGGACAAAACTTTTGATTCTATAGACGATATGCTGTCGCGGTACGCAGAGCCGGTCCCGCTTCATGAGTGCGGTTACTTTATCTATACACTAAAGACGGTTGGTTCGGATGATGCCTGCATTTTCCTAAAAAATAACCAGTGTATGATCCAGGCCGCAAAACCGCGTGCCTGCCGTATCTATCCACTGGTAGCGGAGCCGGATGGCGCTTCTTCTTTCCAGTATTATCTCAGTATGGAGAAGAGCCATCATTTCACAGGCAGGAAATTCAAAGCGCGGGACTGGATGAACCAGTATTTTACACAGGAAGACCGGGCATTTGTCAATGAGGACATTTCAGCAGCGTTAGAGATCGCACGGCTGCTCAGGCAGATACCAGAGGCATACAAGCACAGGGCACTGTTCTGTTTCCTGTTATATAAATACACAGACTTTGACCTGGATCAGCCATTCCAGAAACAATACGAAAATAACAATAAAAAACGATTGCTTCCTTAGAAGCAATGATTCGATAATCAGGAGGATTACATATGAATACAAGAATGGAAGAAATCATGAACGCTATTAAACATAACAAACTGACTGCCGACGATCCGTTTCGTTTTCACTGTACACAATGCGGAAAATGCTGCATCAACAGAGAAGATATCCTGCTGACACCGCTGGATCTCTTCCGGATTGCAAACAGATTGAAGCTGTCCTTAAAAGAATTCATCGGTCAATACTGTGAGTTATATATTGGATCGGATTCGCATTTTCCCCTTATTCGTCTGAAGCCAAAGGGATCTGTCAAACGGTGCCCTCTGCTAAAAAATCACAGATGCTCCGTCCACAAAGCAAAACCTGCAATGTGTGCCATGTTTCCAATTGGACGTGTCATTGCGTTTCCGGAATATGAAACTTCTTCTAAAGCACCAGTGATTGAATACTTTTATATGAATCCAGGATGCGGAGACAATACCAGAACACAGACCTTACGTGAATGGTTTGATTCTTTTGGTATTCCGCTTAATGATAACTTCTTTATTGAATGGGCGACATTCCAGAAGAATTTTGTAATGCTCATAAGAGAAGCTGAAAGATTATTGGACGAAGCAGCTATGCGGCAAGTATGGAACCCGGTCTTTGGCATTCTCTATCTCTGTTATGATCTGGAAAAGGACTTCCTGCCACAGTTCCGGGAAAATGCAGAAAAACTGCTGCGAGGGTTGCAGATGATATTAAGTCATAATACCAAATAGCAAAATGTACTGTGTCCAAAATGAAGAATCTTTATTCAAGGGAAAAGCTGTAACTTCCCCTGACTTCAGACATAAGAGAAATAGTTGCTATGCTTGTAAAACTATTTTAAATAGACTATAATAAATACACTGAGAGAAAGGAGACTCCAAATAATTACAACTTATACGAAGGTTATGAATCCTAATGAATGGTTGTTGGATGTGTTATATTAATGATAGCAACAAGATTAAATGTTACAAATACCACAGAATTACAAAAAAATGGAATAAATGCTTTAAAAACTGCATTAAGTGTTACTGGAACCCTCAAATTTTTAGAACAGTTTGATAACGGTGGTTCTGGAGACTATACTGCCGAAAAATATGAACACGAAGAAACCGAACCTTCCGATGCGGAAATAAGGGAAATGTTTGGATTTTAGTACCTTCTTCCTTTTTCGCACCATATACAATCAGTTCAATCCCAGAGCTTCCAAATATTGTGATCAATGAAATCGCACGAAAATATGAAAACGTGCAGAAAGGCATAGGTGCTATGATGAGAGGACCATTGATTCAAACAGAAGCAAGAACCATTTTAAACCGAGGCATCAGTGAATGCAAAAAAGAAATAGCACTTAGGATGCTGAAAGTGGGAAAGTTGACGGTCGAGGAGATTGCGGAATACTCTGCCCTTAGTGTGGCAGAAGTGGAGCAGCTTGCGAACCCTCAGAGAATATAAACAGCAGGGAAACAAAATAGACTGAATTTCTGTGCCATCTGGTGATAAGACTACCATAAGAGAGAGTTTCAAGTTTTGTGTAAACTGAAAAAACTGATATAAGATATATCATTAGTTACTGTGGACAGAGTCTTATCTTAAGGGTTCTGTCCTTGTTTGTATTATAATGCAGTTTTTGAACATGTCAAGGAG
>CAJTEW010000023.1:36240-55543 GCA_910575605.1 Lachnospiraceae bacterium | reverse complement strand
GTTGAGGGCACAAACAGCAAATTGAAAATGATAAAACGTACCATGTATGGCCGTTGTGGCAAGGAGTTACTGACCGCAAAGCTTATATTGTCAAGTAGTGAATACGGATAATTGCGGAAGAACCCACAGATGATACTGGCAGTTTAGTAAAGAGCGTGAGCGATGAGATTAATTCAGCAAGCTCTTTTGAAGATTTCCATAAAGGAGTATATGAGCATAGAGGCTATAAAACGGTGGGGCATGGGATATACGAATTGGAAAATGATGTGAAGTTGGTTTATGAAATCATGGAGAAAAAACTAAAAGATAATTGAAAATGTGGATTGAGAGGACATGAAAAATGAAATGCAGAATAAGAAAATGGGAACTATCAGACGCAAAAGATTTGGCGGCTTCGCTTTCAAATAAAAAAGTACAAGATAATCTTCGTGATGGTTTGCCCTATCCTTACACGGAGCAGGATGGAAAAGAGTTTATTTCTGCTATGCTTTCCGCAGATGAAAGCGAAACCTTTGCTTTTGCTATTACCGTAGATAATATGGTGATTGGCAGTATCGGCATTTTTCGACAGGGCAATATTCATAGACAAACCGCCGAGTTGGGATATTATATTGCCGAAGAATATTGGGGCAAAGGCATTATGACCGAAGCTGTTAAGCAAATTTGCGAATATGTTTTTGCTAAAAGCGATATTATCCGTATTTATGCAGAGCCCTTTGCTTATAATATAGCGTCTTGCAGGGTGCTTGAAAAAGTAGGGTTTCAGTATGAGGGTACATTGAGAAGCAATGCTGTGAAGAATGGCAAGGTGATTGATATGGAAATGTACTCTTTGTTAAAAGCGGAAATAAAGGAGTGAATTTGGTGCTAAAAGAATATAAGTTTGGTTTCAATATTTATGGACTGTTATTGTTTTTGATTATAATGATACCTAACTTTATTTGGTTTGCTGCTCCAGCACCTAATGATGTATTAAGGACGGAATCGGTTACTGAAGTGATTGACATCATAGCTTCTGTCTGTCAGATTTTGATGGTTATAGCTTCGTGTATTTTTGTAAACATAAAGAACCATAAATTCTATATTACTCCTTTGATTATTTTTGTGATAATTTGTTGCTTAATATATTTTGCAAGTTGGGTAAGCTATTATGTAGGTGTTGTGAATACATGTGTTATATTGGGGTTGACAATTTCCCCATGTTTGGCATTTATGTTTTTTGCTATTGATAGAAAAAATATGATAGCAGTTGTGCCAATTTCCATTTTTCTAATTTGTCATTTAATATATGGTATCGCTAATTTTGTTGTTTGATTTTTTGAGGTTATATAAGTATGGATTATCGGATTACAGAAATCAGAGAAAATGAATATTACGTATTATCTGAGTTTCTGTATGAGGCGATTTTTATTCCAGTGGGAATGGAAAAGCCGCCAAAAGCTATTATTGAACAGCCAGAACTTCAGGTATATATTGCTGATTTTGGAAAATCAGACGATTGGTGTTTGGTTGCGGAAGTAAAAGAAAAGATTGTAGGCGCAGTATGGGTGCGTGTTATGGATGATTACGGGCATATTGATGATGAGACACCCTCATTTGCTATGTCACTGTATGAGGAATACAGAAATATGGGCATTGGTACAGTGCTTATGAGAGATATGCTTGAATTTTTAAAGAATAAAGGCTATAAGCAGACCTCTCTTTCTGTGCAAAAGGAAAATTATGCGGCTTGTATGTATCAGAAAGTAGGTTTTGAAGTCATTGACGAAAATGAAGAAGAATACATTATGGTTTGTCGGTTGTAATGTGATGAGGAGGGTATTTGTAAATGGCTGGTAATTTAGATGAAAAAACAGTAAAGGAAGTCTTAAAAAAGATTATTGAGAATAATAACAATATTCCGTATAAGGCTAAAGTGGAGATAAAAGCGATAATAGAATTGGAACACAATCCAGAAAAATTGCTGCAAGAGTGTCTGTTATTATTGCCAAATATAAAAATCCAGACAATGCTTTTATCGTGGTTGCGAACTGGATGCGTAATCACTCCACAATCTCATTTTTGGGTTTGTGGGAACAGATTCATAATCCCAATTTTAAACCTATCGAATTCGATAGGTTTAAAGCGGAATCGGGAGATAATGTATTTACATTGACACCGCAACAGTGGATAAGAGCAACAGACGCAATCGGTATTATATCAAAATCAGGACGATATGGAGGTACATATGCCCATACAGATATAGCCTTTGAGTTTGCGTCGTGGATTTCCCCAGAATTTAAGCTCTATATTATTAAGGACTATCAGCGGTTAAAGAAAGATGAAGCAAACCGATTAGCGATTGGTTGGGATGCTAAGAGGGAACTTTCAAAAATAAATTATCGTATTCATACAGATGCGGTAAAGGAATTTCTGATAACACCAACATTATCCCCGCAGGAAATGGCATATACATACGCATCCGAAGCAGATATTCTTAATATGGCTTTGTTTGGTAAGACGGCGGCACAACGGAGAAACGAAAAGGGAATAAGCGGAAAATCACCTAATATCAGAGATTTTGCTTCGGCAGAGGAATTAGTTGTGCTTATTAATTTGGAGGACACCAATGCAGATTTGATAAGACAGGAAGTGCCTAAAATTGAGAGGTTAAAAATATTAAGAGAAAAAGCATATAGGCAGCTGGAAATTCTAAGAAGGAATCAAGAGAGCATTGAAGCGTTGAGGCAAAATCTTATTAACAAAGTATAAAACAAGATAAGGAGAAATTATGAATACAGATAGACATATACCAGTAGTTTTTGTTAGTTCTACTTGCTATGACCTCAAACAGGTTCGAGAAGACTTAAAAGATTTTTTTGAAATCAATTACGGTTTTCAAGCTATGTTGTCTGAATTTAGCTCATTTCCTATTGACCCGTGTATTGGTACTTTTGAAAATTGCTTGAGTAATGTTGATAAATTGGCTGATATTTTTATACTTATTGTTGGAACAAGATATGGATATGTGACAGAGAGAGGGAAATCTATTACGAATTTAGAATATCTACATGCAAAAGCTAAAGGGATTCCAGTATTTGTGTTTGTGGACAAGCAGTTACATAGTCAATTAAAAATATGGGAAGCCAATAAAGAAGGAAATTTTCCAACTATTGTTGACAACCCCCAGATTTTTAAATTTGTTTCAGAAATATATAATGAATCAAAACAGTGGATTTATACATATGAATCTGTGCGAGACATAACCACTACCATGAAGCATCAATTAAGTTTGATATTTGCTGATGGAGTGGCATATAAAAAAATATCAAATACGTTAGAACCACATATTTTAGAGAGTGATATTTCATCAGAAGCTTTACGTGTTTTAATTGAAGAGCCGTATGCATGGGAGTACAAATTTCTAGCATATGTGATTAAAGACGAGTTTAACAAACTACAGAAACATAGATGGGATTTTAAATATGGTTTATTTACAACACATATTATTGAGATGAGTCCTAATGAACTGTTGGACGATGTTTCTGTAAAACTGAATGAGATTGTAGAATTAAATGGAATTTTAAGCATACTTTTGAATTCTGCAATTCAAGATGCAATTGGAGAGGCGGGAGTACCGAGTGATTTAGAGATGATGGTATATATTTCAAAGCAGCTTGCTTCGTTTTATGAAAGGATAGTTGCATGGGCATTATATTTTAAAACAATACATACAGATGAAGTGTTTAAACCATTACTTAAATTGTTATATGAACTACCAAAGTCAATACTTACCCAAATAGATGATTTTGTAGATAGGCTATATAATGAGTTTATAAATTTGCCAGATATAGAAGATAATGTTAAACGTGAAATTAAACTATCATGCATTTTGGATGAAGCGAATACAGTGGCTATTAATGAAGAGATTGAAAGGCTTTATGAGTTGCTATGTTGAGTAGATTTTTTATTGATAAAAGGATGTTGCTTTTCTAAATAAAATCGCTTATAATTTAAACCATAGCATATAGCTATTATCCGCAGTTACACAGCCAATGTTATCAACAGTGATAACAAAATGATAACATTAGCTGATATAGGCAGGATAATATGGATATATCAAATAATCAAAAGATTTATATACTCGACAGAGAATAATATCTAAACAAAATTAGTTGGGAAAAGTCGAGTTCGAGTAACGGATAAAATCCCGGAAATGCTTATAAAAAATGGGCATTTCCGGGATTGCTTTATGCCTGTTGGCTCTAAAATGGCTCTAATTATCTGATGAATACTGGATTTTGGGTGGGTATCATGATAACTGTACAAAATCTAAAGAACTAATTGCCATTCATATATCTTCGTGTTACAATACATCTACGGAAAGTACCCATGACAGGGTGGTAGCCTCCCGAGTTTATGAAAACCGGCGTGCCGGAATACATAGGAAGGGAGGTGGCGCCGATGTCAGCTTTTGAAATCATTTCGATTTTCATTGGAATATTAGCATTGCTGATGTCCTTTGGTAGCTTAATTGTTGCGTTGCTTGCCTTTCTCGATAAGAGAAACAACAAGCGAAAATAAAAATGCCTATCCTGTCTGATCCACAGGATAGGCGGTGTCCGTAAGGACAATCATTAACCTAAACTCGGAGCATCCACTTTGGAGTGGGTGCTTTCCCTTTGTATTGTTATAATACCATTGAATGTGAAATGTTTCAAGGGATTTCTGCTAAAATCTGTAGATATTGTTCAGTAAATTTTGATTTCGCCCTCATAATTATCGGCTCTTTCCAGCAGAGGACCAGTTGCACCCATTGTAAAAGCTATATCACTGCTTCGGATAGATAATAGTTCCATTCCAATTTTCAGACTGAGGAAGTCCAATATTTGCTGATTAAGTTGAATTACACCATTCTCTGAAATATTTACCCAACAGTATGACCGCCCTTTGTATTTGACATATTCGCCCTCTGCGGTCTGATAATTCTGTAAAGCCGGATTATCAGTAAGAATGTGTCCTAATTTTGAAGGTTCTAACAATCCTTTTCTCGTTACACAAAAGCCGCCAGTGACCTTGCTTCCAGTAAAAAGATAGACTTTTCTCTCTGCTGTGGCGTTGTACTCTGTAAGAGCCTGTGTTGGGAGATGGATTGTCAAGTCATCTCGTATCAGCGATTTACCGAAAATAAATTTACCGCCTTTATTCATCTGTGGCATATATCATCAACTCCTTTTCTTAAAAGTGGAAGTCCACTATACCACAAGAAAATTCAAATGTCACTAAGGCTCTCTAAAGAGTGGAGAATTATTTTTCGGCATAGTGAGAATGGTTAATTGTCAGGATATATTTTTAGAGAGTGAGTTCCTGTTGCCTCTAATTGTTTTCGGAAGCGTTATTCTGCGAGTAGTAACGGAACGCTTTTACGATATAATCAGAAGCCCCTTTGCCATATTTGTTGTCAGTCATGCTTTTGATATAATCGTTTGAATATGTGTCGATAAGAACATTGATATAGGGCTTATCGAGGGATACGCTAGCGCTGTTTTTCTGTATAAGTTGCAACAGTTCATCTACAATTGATTGTATGTTAGGGGAAGAAACATCTTCTGACAAATCGGCGGCTAATCTGCCATACAGAATATCAGATTGTTTTCCAATTTCTTTCACTTCTTCCGTTAATTGCGTTTCTATGATTTCAGAGAAATGCTCTAAATTATGTTTCATGGCTTCGGTGTATGTTTCAATACTGCCGAATTGCCGAATGGCGAGTATCGCTACCTCGGCTTCATCATCTTTGATTTTCTGAATAAACATATTAAAATTTTCAGTACTTCCCCAATGTTTGATAACATCATCAGTGCTGTTATTTTTAAAATCTTCTAATGCGTTAATGTAATCAGACAGGTCAAATTCTTTAAAACTCATACATTGTTCTCCTTTCTCTAAGAGGCTAAGAAGCTGTATAAGTCTGTCTGTCCGATTGCGCTTCAGCAGAAGCAGTTCTTTTTGTCTTTTAAAAGCCTTGATTTTGTCAAAGTCGGGTTTTTGCAGAATTTCTTTAATCTCTTTCAGCTTAAATCCCAATTCCTTAAAAAACAGGATTTGTTGTAGCTTTTGTAAGGCTTCATCATCATATAGGCGGTAGCCGGATTCAGTCAATTCGCTTGGCTTTAACAATCCAATCTCATCATAGTATTGTAATGTTCGGGTGCTTACGCCTGTTAATTCTGCAACTTGGCTTATGGTTCGCATTCTTATCAGCTCCTTAAATTTGTGAAGAAGCAAGACAGAGATTGCCGGCTTATATCTATTCTGCTCCTATGAGAAAAGAATACAGTATCACGTTACGTGGAAGTCAATGCTTTTCTAAAAAAATTTTTCTCATTCATTTTCGGGATATATTTTAACGGAGATACCTCTAATGCCTTTTTTGACAATCTTGCTGTTATCAAGAATACTCTGCTTAACAGTGTCTAAATCCTTTGAGAGTGCTTCAATTGCACGTTGGTGTTCTTCCTCTGACGAGAAGCGTTCTGTATCGCTCAAAAGATTTTCCTGTAATTCCCTTGCTTTCATGTATACGCCTAATTTATGATTGAGCAGAGAGGTCTTAAAGGATATTTTAATTGTAGAGGGATTGAAGCTTCCGTCCTCGTACCTTTCTGCTTCAAAACGCCGTTTTTGCTGCCGGCTGGTGTGGTTTCTGCAATAGCCACGTTGTAGGTCTGCTAACAATCTTTTTTAATCCAACGAAGAAGCATTTATGGGCATCTTTTGGTGTTTATGGTAGATAAGATGCGGTATGTTTTTGATTTTAAGTTGATGGATTTAAGGTGTGTTATTACTGGTAAAATATAGTAATGGCAGGTATTATTTTCAATATTTCGATAAAAATATGTGTTGAAAATTTTTGGAAAGTAAAGTTTGTAATATACATTTTGTTCGAAAAAATGGAAGGGGAAAGTTAGTGGATTATAAATTTAATATGCATGGAAAAATGAAATATAACCTGGATTTAGCAAGACATATTGCAAAGACCAGTATTGTGAATCAGAATGTAAAAATAAAGAAAATTGTAATAGAAAGTGGAATGACAACTGTTTTAGCAACGTGAATCAAAATTTTTTATATAGAATGCATCATACGACAAGACATAAAGATAGAATACACAGAACTGCATATTTTAATGGAGAACCTGTTTCTAAAGATAATCCAATGAGGGATTATTTTAATTTTAGTAGACCGTTGCTTAGTGATATAGTAAAATATGAATTAATTTCAGGAATTTCTTTTTCGCCAGCAATTGTTAGAAGGAATATTGCAAAGGATTATAAGAAAGAAAATAAAAATGTGTTAGAACTTATTGCGTTAGAAAAGATTCATTACAATGTATATATTTTTCTTAACCCTAAAAATAATAATAGGTTATATAAAGATCTACAAAAATATAAAATAGATTCATATACAATGGAATGCGATAAATATGAAATTGTAATTGGTGTAGATATTTTAGAGCCATTAACATCAATACCAATTTATGATTTTACTGGTATGTACATCAGTGAACATTCTAATGCAGGCATTGGTGACTTTCAACCTTGGAATTTGTACTAAAAGCTCACTTTAAATTCTCTTTTTTGTGTCATAGACATATAAAAAAGCTTGACGAATCTGATAAAAAATGCGGGCTATGCCCCTTGAAATATAAATTTTGCTAAATCTAAGTATGTCTGCTATCAATACTTCAGAGAACAGTTGAGTGACATTATTTTAGAAAAAATGCTATACAAGTTTATAGCGCCTATACGTCCCGGAAGGAGTTTTGAACGAAATAAGAACAACAAAGATGCAGTAAGTTTTGCATACCGAATTTCGTAGAAGTCTTCTTTTATATGTGCATTGGACAGATGGCATTACGTCATCTGCTTTTGTGATATTCAAAAAAGAAAAATGCCAAATGTAACAAAAATACACTTGTCATTTTTCTCTTCCTTTGTAGTTTAGAAATATTAACTTAATGACATTGATTATAAGGGGAGCATATCAGTCATTTGGAAAACCTAAATATAATATATGAATGTATTTATCATTATGTAACTTTCTCTATTTTTGCTCTAATAATTCTAAACCAGACAAAGTGGAGCATCTGGAATTATCAGATAATTCCTGCACGCAGAACAGACAAGGCTGTTCGGAAAACCGTTGTAAACCGGGGAGAGAATAGCTGTGTATATAACTAACCTAGTGATAGGAAAACGATTAATCAAGTTGCTTTTTGAGCAAGGTTATGGTAAACTTATAATTATTCTATATAGAATTGTTCTAATAGGATTAGAGGTGATGGATTGGAAACAAAGGGTGGATTTTATATTACGCAGATAAAACAGCTTCAAGATAGGATATTTGAAAGACTATTACTTGAAAATGGCATTGAAATAAGTGGTGGACAGGGAAGAATCTTATTTATTTTATGGAAAACAGATAATCTTACAATCAGCGAAATAAGTGAAAAAACCTCTCTTGCTAAAAACACAGTATCTGTTGTAATAAATGGTATGGTTAATAAGGGAATCGTGGAAAGGAATATCAATCCTGGGAATCGCCGCCAGACAATTGTGTCGCTTACGGAGTATGCAAAATCATTACAAGAAAAATATGAAGTTGTATCTCAGCAAATGAACATGTTGTTTTATCAAGGCTTTTCGGAAAAGGAGCAGACCCAATTTGAACAGTATCTTGCCCGAATACTTGAAACCTTGATAAAAAATCTGCATTCAAACAAATAATCTTAAAGATAGGAGAATTTCCAATGAAAACAAGACAATATATCATTGAACTTATCCAAAAACAAAAAACAGTATTTATCGGTTCCGTGGATGAAGATGGGTTTCCCAATATGAAAGCAATGTTTACACCACGCAAAATCGAGGGAAATAACTTTTATTTTTCGACAAATACATCTTCCATGCGTACACAACAGTTTATGAGGAATCCAAAGGCAAGTATCTATTTTTATAATAGAGGACGTTTTAAGTTTGAAGGCATTATGCTGACAGGTACAATGGATGTTTTGCAAGATGATGATATAAAGCGGGAAATCTGGTGTACAGGGGATACTATGTATTATAAGCTGGGTGTAACTGACCCGGACTATTGCGTATTGAAATTTACAGCAATAAAGGGCAGGCATTATTGTGATTTAAAAACAGAAAGCTTTAATGTTGAGGATTTAGCGTAATGGAAGTAGAATGGATACTTTGTCCTGTCTGCGGAAATTAAACCCGAAACAGAGTTGAAGTCTAATTGATGTGAAAGATTTAGATGTAAGGGTCACCAAAGAGCATCTGGATGGGATTTGATTTCTATTCCTGCACATGCGTGGTTGAAGGGAGAGGGTAATAAAGATACACTCATTGCTTCCATCAAACAAGCAGATAGAGAATGTGGCAGTTGTGGGTGTGAATTAGACCCACTTTATAAAAGGTCATTAGAATTTTAGGAGACAAAAATATAAGAGAGTACACATATACCACTCAAGAAGCTTATCTTGAATGTATGAAAGCTTACCTTAATAACGAAACAGAATCTGGTTGGTATCTTTGCTTAGACGGAGACCGCATTTTGGGAGGACTTGGAGTAATAGAAAATGATTTTCACAATAGATAGGAAAACAGAACAATCAAGAATTACGTACAATAAAATAGCATTTGAATATGATACGTCGAGAGAAGGACAATATACCAAATTTCATATTAAAGAACTGACTAATACAATAGACTTGAGTAAAGGCAATGCCGTCCTTGATGTTGCATGTGGAAACGGAACTCTTTTAAGGGAATTATCGAAAAAAGAAGAAATACAGGCAAATGGAATAGATATATCAGAGAATATGATTCATGCTGCAAAAATGCGTTATCCTAATATGAATTTTGAGGTAATGCCGTGTTATCCGCTTGAATGGAGTGATGAAAGCATTGATATTATAACTGTATGTTGTGCATTTCATCATTTTGATAATCCCCAAGGATTTGTAAATGAATGTAAAAGAGTATTAAAGAAAAACGGTATAGTGTATATAGCTGAACCTAATTTTGGAGCAATAATAAGATTTTTAGCAAATAAATTTTGGTTTTTCTTTTCAAAAAGTGGAGATGTGAGGATATACAGCAAAAAAGAATTAGAGACGTTCTTTTATAATTGTGGATTTAAATCAGTCCAGATTTATAGAAAAGAAAAAGGAGTATTTCTTAAGGCTAAAAAGTAACTGGCCGTATTGGATTCTGTGCAGATAAACCAATGCACCCAAGGCCTGTCTTAGGGTGTGTTTTTATTGAAGTCAGGAAGATAAAAAGCAAGGTGTAAAGAGGGGAAAAGAGATATGTTAGAAGAGAAATGTTATAATACTGCTGACCGCAGGACAGGAAGGTGGTGCAGGTAGATGGGTTTAACAGAAGAATTAAAAGGCCTGCTGTATCAAAAAGGAGCAAAGTTGGTCGGAGTTGGAAGCTTAGAGGAAATCACGGAATGTAATTATAGCATAGGAGTTTCGGTTGCAGTTTTGCTTCCAGGAAAAATTATTCGTGATTTACAGACTGCACCTACAAAAGAATACTATGACATGTATTATACTTTGAACCATCAATTAAATGATATTGTTACAGCTGGGGAGATTTTCTTACAGGAGAATGGCTTTGAAGCCTATGCACAGACTACAGAACGTGTAGAAATCAATCAGAACAGATGCACAAAGCTTCCGCATAAAACAGTAGCTACAAGGGCTGGTTTGGGGTGGATAGGGAAGAATGGACTGCTTGTAACGAAGATATTTGGTCCGGCAGTTCGTATTTCCTCTTTGCTAACAAATGCTCCTCTGACATGTGACAAACCAGTTAACAGTTCTTTATGCGGTACATGTACCCTGTGTGTGAAAAGCTGTCCAGCACAGGCGCTTCATGGAACTCTGTGGGAGGCTGGCATAAAGAGAGAAAAAATTGTAGATGTGGAAAGATGTTACAAAAAGCAGATAGAGATTATGCACAGAGAAACTGGTATTGAAGCAGATCTATGCGGCAGATGCTTTGCAGTCTGTCCTTATACGCAGAGGTATTTAGAAAAAAGGAAAGGATAACATAATCTATGAAAGAAATTCTGTTTGGTGCAGCATACTATGACGAATATATGCCTTGCGAGCGGTTAAATGACGACATCCAGATGATGAAAAGGGCTGGAATCAATACAGTAAGAATTGCAGAGTCTACCTGGAGTACCTGTGAGCCTCAGGAAGGGAAGTTCGATTTCTCACATGTAAACAGAGTGGTGGATGCCATGGAGGAGGCAGGAATTCATATTATTATCGGGACACCTGCTTATGCAGTTCCCGCATGGATGGTTAAGTCTTATCCAGATGTACTTGCCATGACTGTTAATGGCCGAGGGATTTATGGTCCGCGTCAGATTATGGATATTACGCATCCAGTGTATCTATATTATGCAGAGCGTGTAATCCGCAGACTTATGGAACATACGGCAGGCCGGAAAAGTGTAATCGGTTTCCAGCTTGATAATGAGACAAAGCATTATGGAACTGCGGGGAAAAATGTACAAAAGAGGTTTGTCAAATATCTGCGGGAAAAATTTCACGATAATCTAGATGACCTGAATACTGCCTTTGGACTCGATTACTGGAGCAACAGAATCAATGCCTGGGAGGATTTTCCGGATGTGAGGGGAACTATCAACGGTAGTCTTGGCGCAGAATTTGAGAAATTTCAGCGGATGCTGGTAGATGATTTTTTAAAGTGGCAGGCGGATATTGTGGGAGAATACTGCCGTGAGGATCAGTTTATTACACACAATTTTGATTTTGAATGGAGAGGATATTCTTACGGGGTACAGCCGGATGTAAATCATTATCATACGGCAAAATGTCTTACTATTGCAGGAGCGGATATTTACCATCCCTCACAGGACGGGCTGACAGGTATAGAGATTGCATTTGGAGGGGATATAACACGTTCCTTAAAAAGGGATAATTACCTTATTCTTGAGACAGAGGCACAGGGCTTTCCGGGATGGCTGCCGTACAAAGGCCAGCTCCGCCTGCAGGCGTACAGCCATCTTGCATCGGGGGCAAACAGTGTTATGTACTGGCACTGGCATTCCCTGCATAACGCATGTGAAACATATTGGAAGGGACTGCTAAGCCATGATTTCCAGGAAAATGAAACTTATAGGGAGGCATGTGTAATCGGCAGAGAACTAAAGGAAAAGGGCAGCCATCTGGTTAACCTGAAAAAGAAAAATCAAACTGCTGTATTAGTGAGCAATGAAGCACTGACTGCGTTAAAGTGGTTTGGGATTGACGCGGTGGCAGCTGATAATGGAAAAGTAACCTACAATGACATCGTACGCTGGGTTTATGATGTGCTGTATAAGATGAATGTGGAATGTGATTTTCTTTTTCCGGAATCAGAAGATTTTGAGCAGTATAAGATGATCGTAGTTCCTGCCCTTTATTCTGCACCAGATGAACTGCTTGAAAAGCTGAACCAGTATGTAGAAAATGGCGGTACGCTGGTTACTACATTTAAAACAGCTTTTGCAGATGAAAATGTGAAAGTAAGCCATGAGATACAGCCGCGTATTATAAAAAAGAGTCTTGGCATCTGTTATCACCAGTTTACATTTCCGAAGGATGTGAAGCTTTCAGGAGAGATTGTAAAGGAATTGAAAGATAATGAGAACAATAAAGTAAAAACCTTTATGGAGCTTGTGCTGCCGGAAACAGCGGAGACACTGCTTACTTATGAGCATTACAACTGGAATGGATATGCGGCAGTAACCAGGAATCGATTTGGAACAGGAACGGCATATTATATCGGATGCATGATGGATGACAGGCTTCTTGAGAAGATTCTTTTAAAAGCGCTTGATGATGCAGGAATTGATAATGCAGGAAGGGTGTACTTTCCATTAATTGTCAGGAAAGGAACTAATGATTTTGGAAAAAATGTATGGTATTACCTTAATTATTCTAACCAGGAACGAAAGCTAAAGAATATGTATGGGGATGGAATAGAGCTTCTGAAAGGTACACTGGTAAAACAAGGAGAGAGTATTAGAATTCCTCCATGGGATGTGAAAGTCGTTGAAAGACTATAATTACATTTTGTTTTTTTTGCTGCTAAAAGCAGTATCAAAGGCACCAGTCAGGAACGGCTGGTGCTTTTTGAATGGAAGAGGATTATGGACTTTATTAATATTCCCATATTTCTACTGCTGTATAGGTATGGCTGTAGTGGTAGCCTAATTTTTGCGCTAAAGCTAGAGAGCCTTTATTATGTGCATCCCAGCTTGGGTACAATCCAAGCTTCAGACATTCTAATATCAACTTTGCACCACATGCGTAGGCCAGTCCCTTCCGGCGGTATTCTTCTCTGGTATCAATTTCAATTTCTATTCCTTCACGATATCTGGCATAGGTGGAAGCGCCGGACAGAATTATATTTTCCTTACAGACAACAGCGCCTATCCCAAATCTACGGTAAGTGTCATAGTCTGGAAATTGTGATACTAAATCAGCACTCCAAGCTTCAGACCTGCATATTTGGTAAAGCTTCTCATCAATCATGGAAATTCTATATTGCCTCGGAAGAGAGGACACAGCTTTTTGTAATTTTTCTTTATCAAAAATATCAGGCTCTTTTTTAATTGCAAAGCGGGAAATAACTTTTGCTTTTTTTCCATAAAATTCTATAATTATATTTTGCCAAAGAGTACTCTGGGGGACCATAATCATAAAATTCTTAGTATACCAGTCAGGCTTGTAGGACACCAGATCAATATTTGGTTTCCCTGCAAAAAAGGTAAAATCGCCTATAACAGCCATTACAGAAGCAGGATTGCTCAAATTGTCTGTATAAATTTTTCCCATAACACCCTGCACGCAGGACCAGATGAGAGCTTCCTCCCAGTTGCCGAACAGGGGTGAAGCTTTTTGTGTATCTGTCATTTCGTATATCATTTTCTATTCCTTCCTTAAAACCAGATAACAGTAACATAACATATTTTTAATAAATGGTACAATGGTGACCTAAAATTCTGCATAAAAGAAGAGAAATCCAAAGATAACATTGCTAATTAGAATAAAATGAATTAAACTTAAACTGGATAAAATAAGGATACGGACAGGCGGTAACTGCTATGGGTTTATTTGAATGGATTTTTAAATATAATAAAAGGACGGATGCTTCTAAAACAGATATTTCTAAAAACGAAGTTCCGGCAGAGTATTCCGCTGAGTGTGAGCAGCTTTTGAATTTAAGAGAATTTATAAACGAGCTTTTGGACTCAGGGCAGTATACGCCCAGGAGCAGTTATAAAGAGAGACTGTATACATATGACAGAGTAATTCATTACTTCAAGGTTTTGATTGACAGCGAATCCATAGATGACTACTGCAAAAGAAATGGACTAGAGACCTCTGCTGTACATGAAACTATTGAGAGATATGGAAAACTAGATGAATTGGTAGAAGCCCATAATGAGAATTTTATAAAAGAGTCTCTAAAAAAGGACAAGGAATATTTTGACTGTATTTTAAAAAGTGTTGATCCAAAGATTTTATTGGATGAAGAGCAGAGAAGAGTTGTACTGACAGATGAGGACTACTGTCTTGTAATTGCTGGAGCCGGTGCAGGAAAGACAACAACTGTAGCCGCCAAGGTACGGTACCTTGTAGAGAAAAAGGAAGTTGATCCAAAGCAGATTCTTGTGATTTCATTTACAAATAAAGCAGTTCAAGAGCTTAAGGAAAAGATTAACAAAGATTTGAATATTGACTGTCCGATTGCAACCTTTCACTCCACTGGAAATGCGATTTTAAATAAACATTCGCCGGAAAAGCTGAATATTGTGGACTCCTCAAAGCTGTATTTTGTGCTTCAGGATTATTTCAGAACGAACATTTTGAAGAATGAAAGTCTGGTCAATAACCTTATTTTATTTTTTGCATCCTATTTTGACGCACCATATAAGGGAGACGATTTAAACCAGTTTTTTAATAAGATTGCCAAATCAGATTTCTCTACAATGCGGAGTGATTTAAATGAATTTCAGAGGCAGGTTATGGACACCCGGACGAAAAAGATGGTGACCATTCAGAATGAAATACTACGTTCCTATCAGGAGGTGGAGATTGCCAATTTTCTGTATTTAAATGGAATTGACTATGAGTACGAGCCTATTTACCAGTATCATATTCTGCTTTCCAGAAAGCCATATACCCCTGATTTTGTCCTTAAGCAAGGGGAGAGGACGGCATACCTTGAGCATTTTGGGCTTACGGAAGAGGGAGAAAATAACAGATATACTTCCAGAGAGCTAAGCCGCTATAAAAAAGCAGTAAATGATAAAATACTGCTGCATCGCAAGCACGGAACACACCTGCTTTATACCTTCTCTGCTTATAATGATAAAAGGAGCCTGACAAAGCATCTTGAAGAGCTTTTGGTGGAGCATGGATTTGTACTTAAGCCCCGCTCAAATAAGGAGATATTGGAAAAGCTAGTGGCATCTGAGGAAAACCGTTATATTAAAAGGCTGGTGAATCTCATATGCCGTTTTATTACAAATTTTAAGACAAACGGATACACTTCGGAAGAATTTAACCGCATGTACCATACAACAAAAAACGAGCGGACGAAGCTGTTTTTAAATATATGCAATGACTGTTATCTGGAATATGAGCGGTATCTTAAGGAGAACCATGCTGTTGACTTTGAGGATATGATAAATGAGTCAGCGCAGGTTTTAAGAGAAGTGGAGGAAATGAAGCAGAAGCTGGATTTCAAATACATTATTGTAGATGAGTATCAGGACATTTCTAAACAACGGTTTGATTTGGTAAAGGCCATGCGTGAGGTGACGGATGCAAAGATTATAGCAGTAGGAGACGACTGGCAGTCTATCTATGCCTTCAGCGGTTCGGACATAACCTTGTTTACGAAGTTTGCAGAGAAAATGGGATATGCAAAGCTTCTTAAGATAACAAAAACCTACCGTAATTCCCAGGAGGTTATTGACATTGCGGGTAATTTTATTCAGAAAAATACGGCTCAGATAACAAAGGCCTTAAAGTCTCCGAAAAACATTGAGGATCCGGTTATTATTTACACCTATGACAGCACTCGTAAAGACAGGAACGGTGACAACCGCAGCGGTGTAAATTATGCTATTGCCCATGCAATTGAGACAGCTCTTGGGCAGATTGTAGAATATAATAAGGCAAAGGACACAGAAAAGGAGGACAAAAAAGAAGATTCCTCTATCCTTCTTCTGGGGCGGTTTGGCTTTGACGGAGAGAGACTGGAACGCTCTGGATTGTTTGAATATATCAACCGGGGAGGGAAACTTAAGTCTGTAAAATATCCGAAGCTTAATATTACATTTATGACAGCTCATGCCTCGAAAGGGCTGGGGTATGACAATGTAATTGTTGTGAACGGGCGAAATGAAACATATGGATTTCCTTCTAAAATCGAGGACGACCCGGTGCTGGCGCTGGTGATTAAGGGTGATCGTTCAATTGATTATGCGGAGGAGAGGCGTCTGTTTTATGTGGCAATGACGCGGACTAAGAACCGGGTATATTTTATTGCTCCGGAGCAGAATCCTTCAGAATTTCTGTTGGAAATCAAAAGGGATTATAAAAATATAGTGCTTAAAGGAAACTGGAATGAGGAGGTTCAGAACAATAATTTCGGGAAAAAGGCATGCCCGATTTGTGGGTATCCCATGCAGTACCGGTACAAAAACGCATATGGCCTGCGGCTTTATATCTGTACAAATGAGCCGGAGATATGCGGCTTTATGACAAATGAATATGGAGGGGGAAAGCTTTCTATTACAAAATGCGAGCAGTGCCGTGACGGGTATCTCATTGTAAAAAAGGGCAGAGGCGGCCAGTATTTTTTAGGATGTAGTAATTATAAAAAGGATGGGACTGGGTGTAATAATTCCATGTCAAAGGAAAAATACTTTGAGATGATGAAGTATAAGGAGGAGCCGGAAAAACACAATGATGATTTTAAGGCTGGGCAGGCTGTATGCGGTGTACAGGACACGGCGGAAAAACAGGCAGAAAAAGGAGATAAGGGTATTAAAAGTATAAGCAGTGTGGATGGTGCACAGGCTGGGGATCATATTGCGAAAGCGGCTCTTTCTCCGGTTATTTACCGGCAGCAGGATTTGAACGATATTATCTGTACTGTGCTTAACTGTCTCTCCCATATCAGCGAGAAAAGATATTACGGCGTGACTATTTTAATGGATACGTTACAGGGAGTGGAAGATAATAAGAAGATAACAGGAGCAGGACTAAATCATCTACCGGAGTATGGAAAGCTTAAGAATGTTCCAAAGGATGAGATTAAGGTGATTGTTGAGTGGATGATAGAAAATCATTTTATACTCAAAACGAAAGGACAGTATCCGGTCCTTCATCCTACTTATGAGGGGATGCATTATGATAAGATAGTGACAGGCGGGATGCTGAAGAGGCTTAAGAAATATCTGGAGATGACGGAAGGCAGGAATGATTTGGAATGGAAGACCGCCGCCAACTGGGCGCTGGCCAGAAACCAGTTGTCCATGGATGATAAGATATAGGCTAGGATTCTTAAATAGGAAAATTTTTAGACCAGCTCTAGTATAACTTAGTTCCATATGTAAAAAAGGTGGCCGAATAACTCGACCACCAAAAAAATTTAAAAACTTACATACTTTACTTGACAACCCTGATTTGAGACACCTTTTTGGTAATTTATCTTCTCATGCCTAATTTACGTCCTTCCTCGTACAGATAACCAGTTACTTCCTTCTGAATCATAGGGATACAGTCTTTAATTGCCTTTTTAACATCAGGAATCGTATCTTTTGTTATTACTCCATCTTCAATTGTAAGAAGCTTGTTGATATTCAGTTCAACATTCTGGGTGTTATATGCCGGAACTATGGCAGGAGTATAAAGCTCCTGTATGCCAGGATGCACTATATCAGGCAGTCCTTCTGTATTGCTCCAGTCATACAGTCTTTGGACCTGTTCGTTATTGAAAACTGTATCGCCGGCATGAAATTGTTTTAATGTTCCGTACTTGGTTATAATAACTTCTGAGCCCGGTGCAGACTTCCCTCCGGCTGTTTCATCAAACAGGGCCGGCCCGTCTTTTGCAACCCTTCTTGTACCTTTGCTGTATCCTGTAATCTGGCTTAACGACACCCATCCAAGGTCTCCATATACACCGTCTGCACTTCTTATATGGATACCATAATCTCCGTGGTTTCCTGACTGGCCTCCATATTCTACACCTGAATATCCATCTATAATTACGCCTCCTGGAACACCTGCGTATCTGTTGCCGGCTGGAGAGGTTCCCCATGAGCTGTGATAATATCTCTGGCCTGCCAAAAGGGTTACCACGTCTCCCACACGAGGGATACCGTCACCGCCGGAAGATGAAGATGGTGCGTTTACAGCCGGTTTCGGCGGGTCGGGTTTCTTTGTGACCGTAACGCCGACACTTGCACTGATTCCGCTTCCGTCAGTTGTAGATGCTGAAACCTGGCAGGAGCCAGGCTTAACTGCCCGGATGGTTCCGTTAGATACTGAAGCAACTTTCTCATTGGATGATTTCCATGACAGCGTCTTATTTTTAGCATCTGTGGGTCGTATTTGTGCAGATATGCTTGTGGATTTACCTTCTTCGAGCGTAAGGGACTTTTGGGAAAGCTTTAATTCTGCAACAGGACGGTTGTCTACATTGGGGTCCCGTGATATTTCCTGTTCAAATTTCTGATTAAATGAATCGTTGTTTTTAATAGGAGATGTAACTGTACCCTGGGCTGTGCCGGTAGAGCTTACATTGGTCTGATGCTGTGTGGCATTCGTTACCTGATTAGCAGCGCCTTCCTGTGTGCTTAAGCCCTCCTGGTTGGAGTTGAAGCCTGTGCTTCCAACCCATCCGGTATTATGAATGATTTCGTTGATTTTGCCGTAAGCAGAAGAGTACATGGATACTACGTTCTGTAACATGCCCTGAATCACGGCCTGCTGTTTGTCTGCGTTGTGAATGATTTCATATTCCGTATTTGAAAGAATCTCATCCAGTTCATCAGACATGGTGTGATAGCCCTTTTCCTGCATGTCAATGGCATGGTCACGTTTTGTTTCAGAGAGCTCATCTTCTGCATTAGAGAGCTGCTCTTTTAACCGCTTTAATTCAGCCTGTGCACTTGCATTGTTCACCCCTTCAAGTGCAGCAAT
>CAJTEW010000023.1:0-36108 GCA_910575605.1 Lachnospiraceae bacterium | reverse complement strand
CATCTGATTCAGGTACAGCTTGGTTAATGCTTCTGAATAATCCTGTACATCTGCAATAGAATCCCGGATGCCTTTTCGGTACTCTTCGGACTTTTCATCAAATTCAGCCTGTGAGATTACATTATTGTCAAAGGATTCCTGCAGCTTATCCAGTCCTTTGCGGTAGTCTGCGATTTCCTGTTTTGCGGAATACATACTCTGCTCAAGGAGTGCAAGAGCAGCAGCGCCCTCGGATGTCAGCTCTCCCTTTCTGCCAAAGTAGGCATCATCATTTAACAGGTTCATGAAATTCTTAAGCTCACTCCTTAAGGATTCCATTTTATCAATGCCCTCTTCCAACGGGGTGAACCTCAGTTCAAAAATCGTATCCTTAAGCTTTTCGTTATCCTCCATCAGACCTAATGTCTCTGTATCAAGCTTATTGATTTCCTTGGCAAGCTCCTGATAACGTTTGGAATCTACTGCATAGAGGGCCTGCTCGGAAAGCTTTGCGTCACGCATCTGTTTGTTGCCCGAAATGTGTGAATTATTGGCGTCAAGCTGTTTTTGATAGACTGCTTCCGGGACAGCCTCATCACGGGATTCCATAAGATCTATACGGGCGTCCAGCTTGTCCATTGTACGTTCAAAGCTGTCTATGAGCTGCTGGATTTTGGTATAAGTGATTTCTCTTATCTTATCTTCGAAATCAACAACAGAAACACCGGCAGAATCCAGCGCTTCATTAAACTCATGGATTTTGGCGTATCCCTCATACCATTCGTCAGAATACTTCTGAATATAGCCCTTGGCTATAAGGTCGCTGAATTCAAGCTGGTAGTCCGTTAACTGCTGTGACAGGCTGTGATAGATTTCCTCGGCTGCATTTAAGGATTCCTGATAGGTTTTACGTACAGAATCAGATACGGCAGAAAAGCCCATTGCTTCGGAGAACTCTAATTTTGAATCATTGGCATCCTGCAATGCTTCATGAACATCCGTTACAAGCTTATAGAAGGCTTCTATCTGTTCAAGCCGTTCAATGGCAAGCTCGCGTTCCTTATCCTGTAATTCTGAGACCTTGTCCAGGCAGTCCTGAGCCTTTTTGTACCATTCTTCATAGCTCTTAATATTTTTACTGAGTGTTTCATCAGAAATGCTTTCGATATTAAGGCTGCCATCCCGAACCTGTGAAGCATAGGCTTCTGACAGACCTACGGAATCAGCCTGCTGCATATAGAGGTCATAAGCCTGCCTGTTTTTTGAGATTTCAGCCTGAATGTTAGAAACAGCCTTTGCATTTTCATTCTGTTTGTCTGCAAGCCCGACAGCTCTGTCTATGGCATCAATCTGTTTCTGGGTTATATCGGATGCCCGGTCAAGATAGATTTCCACAAAATCCTTTAAATCCTCGGCGGCCTGCGCCATGGAGGAGGCAGCGGAAGATACGGTGTTTGCGGCGGAAACATTATTTAGTGTTGAAGAGTAGGATTTATAGCTGTTGGGCTGTGCAGCCCCTCCGCTAAAGGAAAAGGAACCATCTGCACTTCCGGCATAAGCAGTACCCTCCAGATGTGCCCTGCCTCTTGAATTGGTAAAGCCTTTTCTCAGCAGTTCTTTTGTCTGCCGTGCGTTAAATACTACGGAACCGGCAGGAATGGAAGAGAATTCTGCTCCCTTATTGCCTACAGTCCACCATCTGTTCCCATGGACCACCATTTCCTGGCCGACTTCGCCAGTTAAAGCTACCTCGCCTTTTTTTGTTTTCCACCGGGGATTAAGCCAGGAATCATCCTGAAGTGTTCCCATGGCCAGTGCCCGGGCTGACAGCTTCGGAATGGGGGATAAGCCCCCTAAGGTTCCGTCTTTCTGTGCAGAACCATTTAAGCTGCTGCCTCCTGTTTCACTTCTGTGTGTAATGATATAGGTATGGGCGGTTTTACCATCTAACGTATTTAATGTAAATGCTGCAGCCGCAGCCGGCCCTGCTGTTAAATTGGAAGCAGTGATTTTTGCATGTGGATTTAAAGGTATCGAATTAATCGAATGATTCACATTAGCAACTATGCCGGTGGCATCATCTACGATACTGATTTCGCCCTTCATATACGCCTCTTTTTGTTCTGGTGTCAGGGAATTCCACTGCTGGATGACATAGGTGGCCTGATCCTGGGCTGACAGCATGGCAAATTTAGGATCGGCAGACAGGGCATTCCATATGGTCATCACATAAGATGCTTCATCCTCGCCAACCAGTGTAACAACCTTGTCCATAACCTCGATTCCCTGAATGAGGTCTATCGTACCGCTTGCCTCATCATTGGCTTTTATATCAACCACTATATCTTCTGGTTCGACTCCTAATATATCAGCAACCTTTTCAATTGCTTCCTCATCGTTTACAGCTATATCGGCAAGCTTTTCCTGATTTCCGGCAGAGGAAAGAAAGGATTCCCATGCCGCACTGGCTTCGTCTTCTGTGCTGTCAGCATTTATTTCGGGATGCTCGAATGAAAACTCGTCAAGCAGCTGTTTTTGAAGCTCCTGCAGGCCTTCAATTACTCCCTGGATTTCGAGGGTTTCTTCCTCGGAGGAAGCATTTCCTAACTGGGTTTTTAAGAGTTCTATGATTTCTTCGTTGGCACTAAATTCAGGAGGGGCTGTTATGCCTTCTATATTTAGTCCGGTTCCTTCCCTGGCAGTATCAATATATTTTTCATTACCGGCCAGTACCTCTGCGTTATTTCCGACGGTGTTTTGACCAAAATCTATTAATGCCTGTGCTTCATCAATCTGCGCCTGGATTGCCGCCAGATCGTACTCCAGCCTGATGTTCATGACAATGTCGGTGTCAAGCTCTGCCAGGTTTTCTTCCCATGTGCCAAGCTGGGCTTCCCAGCCTTCAAGCTTAGCGCCTAAGAGCTTCTTTTTTGGAGAATCGTCTGACATTTCGTCATATATGGAGCGCAGGCCTTCCAGAGAGGATCTGGCCGTGTTAAAGTCTTCGACAGCGGAATGGAAATCGAAATTTCCCACATTATCGTAATCCTTAATCCTGCCCAGGAGGGCTTCCATAAGCTGTACGCTGACTTCAAGCTCCTGGGCTGCCTTGGCGGTATTTTCTATGTTGATGTCCCATTTGCCGGCCTCTTCATTCCATGAGGCATAGCCTTTGTCAAGGCCCGCCAGGGCATTGACAAAGTTATCAACGCCTTCGACGGTCAGGTTTCCTTTTTCATCTTCAATGAAAAATTTCTGTGCATTCTCATAATTTTCCGCAAAAGATGCAGCAGAAGAATCAATGCCATAGCTTAGGGCCTCTGCGAAAACTTTAAAGTCATCTGTCCCGGTTAGTCCCTGGTCAAATAATTCCTTTGCCTTTTTCATATAACCATAAAAAGAAACATAATCATCACCGGCATTTTTTGACTGAAAGGCGGCCCCGATATCGTCCATAGTCAGGTTATTATTTGTTTTGCTGACAGCCTTTTCTGCGTCTTTTGCAGACTTTGCAATATCCTGGAAATACTGCCTTAGTGTATCGGATGAGACTCCTTCGCCTAAATCGGATAACTTCAGCCCAAGACGCCCTAAAACACCCTCAAGGCTTTCCCCGCTTTTTGCCGCGTCCAGTAACTGATCTTTTATAAAGGTATTTTTATCTCCGCTGAAATAAAAATCTAGATCCTTTAGGGCTTTCTGTTTTGGGGAGAGATCCATTGTATTGAAGTCATGGAGCGCGTCTTCGGCGTCTTTCATGTATGAAACTGCGAAATCACTGTCACTTTGGGACAGGATCTCCATGTCAGAAGATACCGCTGCGGCCGAATCTGCGAGGCGGACAGATACGTCGTCTATAGAGGCAGAGAGTTCCTTGTGCCTGTCAAGGGTGCTTTGTGAGACTTCTTCTCCATTTTTCTTGCTATTGGCAATTTCCTCATCAAGGCTTTTCAGTTCTGCCTTGTATTCCTTTAGTTCCGAAGTCCTTGTCTTTAATAACCCGAGATCCGTAGTGTCCCCGCTTTCACCGTAAAATTTGTCAGCATCAGACTGCGCCTTGTAGACCTGATTGCCGTACTCGTCAACTTCAAAATGGCTCTGCCCCTGGAGCCATTTGAAAAACCCTTTAAAACCGCCGTGCTCTTCCTTCATCTGTTCATAGTAGGTTTTTTCGGTACCAGCGGCTTTTTCGGCAGAGTGAATCATTGCCTGCTTCTTCGCTTCTGTTATCTGCTCCTGAATGGCTAACTGGGCTTCGAGCTTTGAGCCTGCGGAAGATAAGCCGTCAAGTTCAGCCTGGTCTACAAGTGATATGCCGCCGTGGGAATTAATAGCGGCAATCATCTCGTCTACGCTTTTTAACTTACCGTCTGCGTCCTGCAGTTCGGAAGTATCGATATCGTATTTGGCGGCAATTTCCTGGACTCTTGTCTCTTGGTCTGCTTTCTGTGATTTCAGAGATTCCAGTTCTGAATTTGCATCCTGAAACTCGGAAGTCGCTTTCTCGGCGGCTTCACCGGCCCTTGTCCAGCCGGTTTGAAGGTAATCAATTGCTTTATATATGCCTACAGCAGAAGCTATTGTTAGTGTAGCTTGTCCACTGAAACTTTTGAGAAATGAACCTACCCCCTTTTTTATATTATTTTTCAGAAATAAAAGTTGGTTTCCACCATTTTCACCTACATTTATAAGTATATTATAGAATCCTTTTAGCTGCTAGGGCTCTATAAATTTATTTTCTTATTTTGAAATTCAAAATAAGTGATATGGTAAAATCATGTAAAAATATTGTTGTTAGTAATTATGTGTGATATAATTAAAACAAATAATTTAGGAAGGTATATAATTATGTTGATACTTTGTCCAGAATGTGGTAAAGAAATATCTAGCAAATCAAAACAATGTATTTATTGTGGATATCCGATAGAGGAGTCATCATTAGGTGATAATGATTTGTCTGATTCGAGATGTCCTATGTGCGGAGTCCAAAAAAAACATATTATTAAAGATAATATCAAAGAAGTATGTTCTGTTTGTGGTTATATGTTCAATGAAGAATATGTAAAAAACCATAAAGAATTATTACCGGATCCTAAGTGTCCCAAATGTGGCTCAACCGCAATTACTGCAGGTCAACGTGGATATTCGTTACTAACAGGATTTTTAGGAAGTAACAAAACAGTAAATCGCTGTGCTAATTGTGGACACACTTGGAAGCCAGGGAGATAAATTTATTTATGCTAGATCTTCTCAAAAAAAGTTTTAATTACGTGTAGCCATCTGATTCTCCTTCTGCTCGAACTTCATATACTTCAGCCGAAGAAGTAGTATCTGATGTGAAAAACATGTTAAGGTATCTTTAGAGGATACCTTATTTTCAATACAAACGCATATTTAAATTTTATTGATGTTTTGAATCTTTTCTTTCTCCCCTGCCAACAACGGTTGGGAGCACACCGGACAGGATACTGTCATTTTGTTCTTTTATTTTGGACTATACATTATAAGCAAATACAATAAGGTCTGTATTTACTCAGAGGATCGGTAGTCTCTGAATGTACCCCTATGCCGTAACGGCATATTGGTGCACTGCTGATTGGTTAACCGGATATACACAGCTTTTGCCATATATAGCCTCTGCCCTTTTTCCAGGTACTTAGGGGCATCATCCTGATGCCTTTTGTTTCACCATATACCATCTCATTAATTTTTTCTGCTTTCGCCGCGTGTCACGCTTACCATTTTCAGGTTACGTTGTAGCTTAATGAGCATTAGGCTTCCCAGCAATTACTCCTCCAGTTTTAGAACATAACACCACACGATTGTTTACGGCACCATATCTGCCGTATCCTTTCGTATAGATTGGACCAGCTTAATAATAAAACAAATCCAGGTTCTTAAATAATTTTACGCCTCCGACGGCGCCTAATATGAGAGGGAGTGTTCCTCCCACATCTGCGATCCGGGTCAGAATATCCAGAAATCCGGTTCCTGCATCCACGGCGCCCTTCAGGAAATCAGAGCCAAGGGCTGTGGTGGACAGCTCCTGGAACTGGCCGTGGAACTGCTGGAGCTTTGCGTCCATGCTGTCCATCCACTTTTCCTGTTCCTGCATGGCAGAACCGTCGGCATGTATGGAAGCGTCATAGGCCTTCTGTACCTGTCCGGACTGGAAGGCTTTTATCAGGGCAGCTCCCTGGTTACTGCCGGATTTTCCGAACATAGTTTCAAGCAAATCGGTCTGCTGCGTGTTTTTCAGGCTGTCCCATACTCTGGAAACATCCTGCAGGATGTCATAGTAATCCCTGACCCTGGAAGGGTCGGAGGAATCCATGATATTTACCTGCCCCTTTGTAAGCTCCTTAATACGGGCCTGGATTTCACCTACAGAACCCATGCCTTCCGTTTCTTCGCCGAGGGCTTCCAGGCTGTCCTTCATTCCCTGGATACGGAGCTGTCCTGCTTTGAGGGTGTTCCCAAGGTCACTGGCAGACTGTGTTATCTCCGCGCCGCCGGTGAGCATTGCGAGGGCTTTATTTAAGTCAGTGCCTCCAAGGGCGAGGGCAGAAGCGGCATTGGACATGCCTGCACCTAATTCCTGTGCGGAGACGGAGAATTCGCTTCCCAGCTTACTGTAGCGGTCCACGATTGACAGGGCGTCTGTGTATTGAAGAGCATATGCCTTTATAACTGCGTCAAGATCGTTTATGGCGGTCTTATCGTCAGTCCCACTGATGTTTGCGTAGACAGAGCTTGATTTTGAAAGCTTTGCGCTCTGGTCTAAGGAGTATCCCCGTCTGGCCCATTCGTCAGTCTGGGATATGTAGGATGACATATCACGGCCGACAGATTTTGAGGAGCTGCCCGCGTTATTCAGGAACCGGGTATATTTTGCACCGGCCTCGTCCGTGGACTTATAGAGGCTGGCTATGGCAGTATCGATGTTCAGCGTCTCTTTTGCCATGCGGCCCATTAATTCAGGGATTTTCTGTATGGCGCTGCTACTGAGCTGGCCGAGTCTTTTTCCGGCTTCTTCTATGACGCTTGTATCTATGCCGGGCTTTATCTTATAGCTGTCTGTACTCTTTGAAAGCTGTTTTAAAACATTATCCAGATCCTTATATTTGACATCAAAGTTAAGCTTGACAGGAGTTTTTACTACAGCCTGCAACCGTTTTTCAATGTCATCCAGAAGTTTTAAATCAGAGGGGTTTACCTTGACATTTACATTATAATCAGCCATCATTACTCACCCTGCCCCTCATTGGATCCGCCCTGGTCATTGATCCAGTTATTTAAGGTTGTGAGGGCTTCTGTTTCGGCTTTGGCTTTTTGTGCTTCGCTGTCAGTAAGCAGAGCCAGCTTATAAGCCAGTATGACAGCGGCTTCGTTCTGAAGCTTAGCAAGGCTTCTGACTTTCTTATATTCTACCAAATCCTTTACGTCATCCAGAAGCTCTGTAAATTTCGGAGAAGATAAGACCTTGTTTACCATGAGCTTTACATCAGTGTCGTTTACCGCGGAATCGTAGATGCTTTCGTCCTCATCAAATGTAATACCCTCAATAAAATATTTTACCGCAGCAATAACCTTTCCCACTTCTTTTAAGTAGGGGACATATTCAGTTTCGCCGGATTCATTTTCCTGGAAATAAGAATGGGCCATGATGTTTATGGCATGAATCTTATCCTCTAAGGAAATGTGGTTTTTTATCTTCATATTTGTTTTTGTCATGTGTTTTCCTCCTTGTATAGTTTGTTAAATTTATTCCAGCGGGGCAGCAGGCCGGGCAGCCATGCTTACATAGATACCTGGATTGCTGTTTCCTGTGGAACAGGGGAAGTTCCTGCATATGTTTTTTGTACAATGCCGGGACGTCCCCTGTTATCTGATTTTGAATCAACTGGTTTCTGCAGTTACTGTGAGTAAAATAAACAGTAACGGCTTGTGTGATTAAAGTACTGCCGCGTCATCCTCATCAAATACAATGAAATCCCACAGTGTCTTTGTGGCAGTGGAAGAGCAGCCGCCGGACAGCGCCTCGAATTCCATGCTCTGTACGGAAGGGTCTGTACCGAACTGCATGTCGAAGTTTCCGGATGCCTTTGCCTTCGGGTAGATAATCTTGCCGTAGTAGGATTTCTCGGTGCAGATGTCCTTTGCGAATACGTCAGCGATTAACATTCCTGTAGATGAGAACCTGTTTTCCGCGTTTGTGATTTTCTTTGCGTCAGATACCTCGATATCGTAGAAGGTATAGATGGTTTCATTTGCGTGGAAGGCCCCTGTCGGGAGGGTGATTTTCTTTGCCGCAGGGTCGTACTTGAAGGCGTCCGCGCTTGCAGCGGCCGCAATCGGGTATGCCTTTCCTACGGTGCCGTCTGTGTTTCTTTTGTAGATGTACTTAATTTCATTCCCTACCGCTCCGATAGGCTTGATTTTAACATCTGCGCTTACGCCGTCTTGTGTTTCAAGGGCGAAGAAATGGTTGGGGACAGTAGTTTTTCCGACTACGACATCAGAACCAACCTGCATGGCCATAATGCCGTCTACAATAGTGCCGTTTGTAGCAGTAATCCTGCTCGCTTTGTTTCTGTCGGCGGAACCGATTTTTACGCCGTTCTTACCAGTCGCGTAGACCGTTTCCTGTTCATTTGTCATAGTTGCTTCCTGGAGATCGTCAGCCACGAACTGGCAGGCGCCGTTTTCCAGGTCAAAGAAAGAAATCCTTTCCATGTTTTGTACAATGTACTTGTTTGAATTTACACTCATGTTGTAATCCTCCTGTTTTCTTAATGTTTTTGTTGCCGGAATGGGTTCCGGCAGTTAGACTGGAATATAAGAATTATGCATAATCCGGGAGAAGGGGAGGTATAATTGTATTCTTTTTAGTTTTTTGTTGAATCATAGTTATACTTTTATCTTCTTCCTTAAAGGTTCCTTATGGGCAGAGCGAAATTTTTACGCTGGCAGCGGCAAAATTTTGACTTGAGAAATCGGGCAGGGGGAACTTTTTGGGTGAAATGGCAGATAGTGAGCAGCAGTACGGCAAGCTGCTGCTTACAGATCTGCACATTTATTGCGCAGAAAACAGAGTGAACCGTAACCATAGCAATATAAAGTTGCCGTAAGAATTGCGAAAGGAATTGTAAGTATGAAAGACAGAGGGTATAATAAGTATAGATAAGGGTGGTAAGCAGATGTCAGAAGCTCTGTTGTGGTAGGATGTAACATTCGTTTAGATATTTTAATAAAAGGATGATATTTTTTATTAGTAACTGATTGGTGTATGCAAATAGAGTTGAGTAAATGATTAAAGGGGATGATTACATGTTAGTAGCTTTAAAAGGATATTATGATGGGAAACAAATAATAGTAGATGAAAATGAGCGTAAAAACCTTAGTTTGGGGGATGAAGTTATTATTACCATTTTAGAAAAATTAAAAAACCAAAAAGTTGATGCAAGAGCGGAGAAAAGAAAGCGTTTAATAGAATCTGATGCTTTTGTTATTCCAAGTGGCAGAACAGTAGAAGAAATAGATAAATATATTAGGGAGATGAGGGACGATGACAGAATATAAAAAGGTTTTCCTTGATACATCTCCAATTGTGTATTATTTGGAAAAGAGTGGGTTATATTATCCAAAAATGAAGAAATTTTGGAATGATTATAAAAATTGTGATTACGTAACATCGGCTGTAACCGTAACGGAATATTTAACATATCCTTATCGACAGAATAATATAAAGCTAATCAATGCGTTCTATGCCTTTGCTGATGGGATGGATATAGAAATTAAAAGTATTGATAAAATGATTGCAGAAAAGGCAGCATAAATAAGGGCTGAATATAAGTTTTTTAAAACGATGGATGCTTTACAGCTTGCCGTTGCCTGTCTGTCTGGATGTGATTTATTTTTATCGAATGATAAACAATTAAAACAATTTCATGAAATACCGTGTGTTATGATTGATGAGTTAGAATAGTTTCGATAGGATACCTGGCTGGCGGCGCCTTCCTGTGTGCCTAATTCTGACTGATTGTACTGGAAGCCTGCGCTTCCCGCCCATCCGGTATTGTGGATGATTTCATTGATTTTGCCGTAGGCGGAAGAGTACATGGATACAACGTTCTGCAGCATGCTCTGGATCACGGACTGCTGCTTGTCTGCGCTGTGGATGCTCTCGTATTCCGTGTCCGAGAGGATGGCATCCAGCTCATCAGACATGGCGTGATAGCCCTCCTCCTGCATGTCAACGGCATGACCGCGTTTTGTTTCAGAAAGCTTGTCCTCCGCATCGGCAAGCTCCTCCTTCAGCCGCCTTAGCTCTGGGCTGTCAGAGGCCTACGCTTCACAGATACGGGACGGCAGCCTTAATAAGGAGTCCTTATGGGTGGTCTGAAATTTTTAGGCTGGCAGCGTCAAAATTTCAGTTTGGGAAATCGTTCTGGGGGAACTTTTCTGTATGAATAGAATGGTAATTTACTATGACAAAAATTACTATTTGAGCAATTAGGAGGCAAATACCATGAAGAAAGTGGGTATCTTATTCCCAATTTAAGATTGCCCGCCAAAGAAGAGCAGACGGCTTGTGCGAGGAAGATCGTGAATGAGGAAATCATACATGCATAGATATAACATAATATAAACTGAAAATGGAGGGCAGGGTTGAAATATCTTACCCTCTTATTTTTTGGAATAAAAATGTCTGTCTAAAATTATTGAAATCTATTTTGCAGTACTATATAATAAAAGCATTCTTGTTCTCAAAGGCGGTTTATTTATTCTGTTACCAACTTTGATAGCCGTGTTACAATGGATGTTGATTTTTTTCTTCGGAAAATACCAAATACCCCTGGACAATTGAAACATGTATTGGAAGAAATCATTGAAACATTTACTGGAAATATCTTGAAAATATTTGCCAAGGCTTTGAAAAGGACTTTTGAAAACCGTGGACAAACCTTTACAGTTGGACAGTTTAAGTTTGTTGGTTAATAATGATACAAATTGAATTGTGGAACCGGCTACTCTGTTTGACCGTGGAAATTCTTTGTTTAATTTTGCGTGGGCAGATGATTGGAGCAGTGATAAAAATCTGGAGAGCTATGTGGAAACTGTGCATTCCGGTGTCTATGATGACTTTATCGGTACAGCAAAGCAGCGTACAGTTCTTTTATTATCTAAAAGTATTCAGATCGGATGGAAAAATGGCAGATGACAGAAGTAGGAAGGTATGTAGACAAACATGGAAAAAATAGTTATTATTATTAATGGAAATGGAGGAGTGGGCAAGGATACCTTATGTGATTTTGCAAATGCGAAATATAAGACGATGAATATTTCGGCCATTACTCCTATTAAAAATATAGCTCTGGAGCATGGATGGCGGGGGGAAAAGGATCCTCGTTCCCGAAAGTTTCTTGCAGATTTGAAAAAAACCTTTGTTGATTATAATGATCTGCCATGCAGATACTTGGCGGAGAAGTATGAGGAGTTTTTAAAAGGAGACTGCGAGATTCTTTTCGTACATATCAGAGAGGGAGAAGAGATAGACAAATTTAAGCAGTGCGTAAAGACACGATGCATTACTCTTTTGATACGCCGGGAAGGCATTTTGAAAAGCTGGGGAAATTCCTCGGACGATAATGTGGAAGAATATAATTATGATTATGTATATCGAAATGATAAGATATTGTCGGAAGCGAAGAGTGATTTTTTGAGATTTTTGGATAGGATACTTAGAGATAAATGATAAAAGTGTCCTATTGTTATTCATCAGTTGCCGGTCTGTACATATCGTGCTAAACTATAGAAGTGTTAGAGGCACAATATGATAGTCTGTCAAAAATTTTAAGAGAGGTACTTAAGATGATAAAGGTTAAAGAATACAGAGGACATATCAGAAATTGGGAAGATATCTGCGAAGAGCTTGGAATTGACAAGTCACTTAAAAGGAAGGAGAGGGAGCCTGAAATCCTTGTAAAAGCATACGAAAAATGGAACAGCCGTATGGCGGACCATATGCATGGAATGTTTGCTTTTGCATTGTGGGATGATGATAAGCAGGAGCTGTTCTGTCTCAGGGATCAGTTCGGTACAAAGCCATTTTATTATTATAAAACTTCAGATGGAAGGCTTCTTTATGGCACCACAATCCGGGGCATTATGGAGCAGCCGGGCTTCGTAAAGGAGCTGAATGAGGAAATGCTCCAATTATATTTAAGCCTTACCTATGTGGCAGGCGAGGATACATTTTTTAAGGGGGTAAAAAAGCTTCTTCCAGGCCGTTATCTTATCTGGAAGGATGGGGAGATGAGGATAGAGCGGTACTGGAAACCTGAATTTTATCCTGATGACAGTAAATCCTTAGAGGACTGGGCAGAGGAAATACATACAACCCTTAAAAGTATTATGCCAGAGGTAAAATCAGAGGATGAGACGGCAGAGTCTTTCCTTTCCGGCGGAGTTGATTCTTCCTATGTGCTGGCTATGTCCGATGTGCAGACAACAGATTCCTGTGGCTATGACGAGGAGCGTTTCGACGAGTCAGGGCTGGCAGCAGAGACTGCGCAGATTTTGAACCGCGAGAACTTAAGATGCCGGATTACCCCGGAAGAATATTTTGAGATTGTCCCCTATGTTATGTATAATATGGAGCAGCCGCTTGGTGATGCTTCTGCGATTGCATTTGCCATTGCATGCCAGGCGGCGGCAGAGCATACGAAGATTTGCTATTCCGGTGAGGGCTCTGACGAATTTTTCGGCGGGTATAATATGTACCGAAATGCTGAGCGGTATGGCGATAATCTGAAAACCTTTTATGTAGGGAATACGAACATTATGAAGGAGGATGAGAAGAAGAGGATTCTTAAAAATTACTCCGAGGATGTTCTGCCTATCAATTTGGTAAAAGAGATTTACGAGGAAACAGAAGGATTGGACCCGCTCACGAAGATGTCTGACGTGGATATCCAGATATGGCTGGAGGGAGATATTTACCTGAACGTAGATAAGATGAGTACTGCCGCCGGACTGGAAATACGTATGCCTCTTACGGACAGAAGAATTTTTGATATTGCTTCCCGTATGCCGTCAAAATACAAGGTAAACGAGGAGCAGAATAAGGTAGCTTTCCGTACTGCGGCGGCAAAGGTGCTGCCAGAGGAGATTGCTTTTAGAAAGAAACTTGGATTTATTGTGCCGATTCGTATCTGGATGGCAGATGACCGGTATAATCAGGACGTACGTGAGAAGTTCCGTAGTGATATGGCAGAGAAATTTTTTAATGTAGAAGAAATTAATACAATTTTTGATGATTATGTAGGTGGAAATTCCGATAACTGGAGAAAGGTATGGACGATTTATACCTTTTTAGTATGGTATGAAGAATATTTTGTGAAACGTTAAAGGGGCAGGAGCTGAAAGGACGGCAGCCCCGCTGAAAAGATGTTCAGCGGGGCTGCCGCCTGTTATTTGTCTGTTTGTATCAGACCCATGCATTTCTCCGGTTCTGGTGCGAACAGAGAAGATACTGTAATTTTTTCTTCCAGGTCTTCCTCCTTCAGCATTTCTTTCAATACAGTCATGAATACCCCCGCGCCTTTTTCGAAACGGCAGCCGGCCAGAGTTTCTTCCAGGTCCGTCCGTTGGTCAAAGGAGCCGTACCAGTTTCCGCGGCAGGTATAATCGACGCCGCAGCTGGGGCTTCCGTCAACGCCTACAATTCCAAGAATTTCGAACCAATTTTCGTTTGCAAGATATTCTTTCAGCTGCTGGATGACAGGGGCAAGAATCTTGCGGCAGTGGGAGCGGAAAAAAGGATTATTAAACTGGTCGCTTACATGCCCCCAGCGTTTTGCACCGTAAAGGGTGAACTCGGGACAGGGGAGTTGAATGATATGGATATCATTAGCAACAGCCTTTTGTAAAAATTTTTTTCGAAGAGCCTCTTCAGTATCCATCTCCTCTTGGTTGTATAGAATGACCTTGGATGCAGTATTTAGAATACAGTGTGATACAAAAATTATTTTTTTCATAAGTCCTCCTTATAATATGATGTCGCCGTACCGAGCGGCCAGCCTTTCAAAGTGTTCTTTTTCAATTGTGATTTTTCCTTTTCTAAGGGTAAGAAATCCCTTTTTTTCCATATCGTCGATATGACGATAAAGTGTTCTCAGATTGATATGTAATTCTTCGGCCATGGTACTTCGCGTCAAGGGGCAAATGTATGGAAGGCAGTTCATGGAGCGAAGATACAGATAGTGTCCTAAAATGTCCTTTGAGTGGAATGTTTTATGTCTTTCTGCATGATTCATGTTGGAGTCTGTAATTTTTCCCATAATGACCAGAGTGTGATAGCACAAGGAAGCATCTTTTTTTATAATCTGTACAAAATCGGACACACAGATACGGAACATAATGCACTTTGTCTGTGCCACAACAAAGGCAGTATAATAATCAATATTATTCAGATATTCCACAAGCCCTAATATATGCGGGGATTCCACATAGTCTATGATGTTATCGTTGTTCCATGAGATCTGATTTAGTATGACTGCCCGGCCGCTTAGCAGCATATACAAATATACAGCAGGATCTTTCTGGTAGATAATAGTTTCATTTTCTCTGGCTGTTATAAAATGGCTTTCGGATATCAGTCCGCGAAGAGAGTCCATAGGATTTTTTTTGTCATAAGTTTCTTTTAGTATTATTTCTAATGCTTTGGATGTATTGCTGTACATAAAAGTAAAATATGCTCCTTTTGCTGTAAAAAATATACAAAAAAACTGACAGATGTCATTTTTTGTATTATAGAATTATACTACAATGAAGTCAACAATTAATTTTATTATTCTAAAGGAGGAACTGAAAATGGAACAAAAGAAATACTCAATCAAGGAAGATTTTTCAATGCTGGCGCTGTTAATTATCCCGGTGGGCGTGGCGGTCAATTTTGTTGGAGGACAGCTTGCCTCCATCTTAAAGCTTCCTATGTATCTTGACACAATCGGCACTATTTTTGCGGCAATGCTCTGCGGCCCGTGGGTAGGCGCAGTAGCGGGCGGACTTACGAACATTGTTACAGGTATTGCCAATCCTGTAAACTTTGCGTTTATTCCTGTGAATGTGCTGGCAGGCCTTGTGACAGGTTTTCTTGCAAGGAGGAAGATGTTCAGTGTGTGGTGGAAATGGATTATTTCCATGCTCGTTATGGCGGCAGTATCCATTATTTCTTCTGCACCGATTGTTGTGCTCGTATACGGAGGAGTTACCGGCGGCGGTACATCGATTATTACGGCGGCGGCTATGGCGGCAGGAGCGAATATCTGGGCGGCATTTTTTGGGACAGAAGGTATCTTTACTGTGCTTGACCGTATTATTTCATTTGTCATCTGCTGGCTGGTTATTAAAGTCATTCCGCCGAGAACGCTTGTTAAGTTCGGATGTGGAAGCAATTACATAAAAGAGAGTAAATAGCTATGGAGAAAACATATACAGAGCGAATACAGATTCACAAGACGAATAAGCTGGCAGGCCTTTATCCTTCCGTGAAGCTTTTGGTCGTCGTCTTATATACAGTATGTACATTTGTGCTTGGAACGGTACATTTTACCAGGGTGGACCTGTCGCTGCTTTTGATTCCGTGGTTTCTGGTGATTCCGATTCTATGCGCTTCAAGTGGCGCTCTTGGGAAATGTGTGAAGGCGTTAAAGGCAGTGGCGCTTATTGCGTTGATTATCCTTCTGGTACAGACTTTTCTTGTACCGGGCGGCGAGGTGCTGGTGCGGTTCGGATTCCTTAGAATCTGTGAGAAGGGACTTAAGACGGCGGTTTCCCTGTCCTTTATGATTATGAATATCGCCGGTATCTTTGTATGGCTCTTTCAGACTACAGAAAATAAGGAAATTGCAAGAGCGCTGGAAGAATCAGGGATGAACTATAAGGCGGCGTATGTGTTTACTTCTACCCTGCAGATGATTGATATCTTAAGTGAAAACAGCAAGACCATTATGAACGCGCAGAAAGCGCGGGGGGTTGAGACAGAGGGGAACATGATCGTGCGTGCAAAAGCATTTTTCCCGTCCCTGGTTCCACTGATTCTGGGAGCGGTTATCGGTTCTGAGGAGAGGGTTCTGACGCTAGAGGCAAGAGGTTTTTCCATACAGGGGGAAAAAACCCATCTGTTTAACCTTGAAAAATCAGGGGCAGAAAAAACGGCTGCGGCAGCCGCAGTCATGATTACGATTTTAATCATAGCAGGGAGGATTGCATTATGGGTGCTGTAATAGAATGTAAAAATGTGACATATTCCTATCCTCTTGCAAAAGAGCCCGCGATTAAAGATTTGAGTCTTGAAATTGAGCGTGGTAAATTTTATGGCGTTGTAGGTGAAAATGGTTCCGGGAAAACAACCTTTTGCGCGCTTCTTCGGGGATTTGCTCCCAGCTTTTACAAAGGAGAGCTGAAAGGCGAGGTGCTGGTGGAAGGGAAAAAGACAACGGATTACGGCGGCGAACTGTCTGCAAAAATCGGGTATGTATTTCAAAACCCATTTACGCAGATCAGCGGGGTAAAGGATACCGTATTTGAAGAGGTTGCCTACGGACTTGAAAACTTTGGAATTCCAGCGGAGGAGATCGAGAGGCGCGTTGTAGAGGTTATGCAAATGACAGACATTGAGGCCCTGGCAATGAAAAGTCCTTTTGATTTGTCCGGCGGGCAGATGCAGCGGGTGGCGCTTGCCTCTGTGATTGTTCTGGAGCCGGATATTCTTATCATTGACGAGCCTACGAGCCAGTTGGACCCGGAGGGAACAGAAAGTGTATTCGCAATTATAAAGACGCTGAAGGAAAAGCAGAAAACCATTATTCTTGTGGAGCATAAAATAGACCTGATTGCCGAGTATGCCGACGAGGTACTGGTGTTTAAAGACGGACAGGTCATTGCAGCAGGAGATAAAAGAAAGATATTATCGGATATGTCGCTGCTTGAAAAGGGAGCCTCCCTCCCGCAGGTGGCGGTACTGGGAAGCATGCTGAAGGAAAGAGGACTACCCCTTTCTGAAATTCCGGTAACAGAAAAGCAGGCGATAGAAGTCATTGCAAGAGCACTGGAAGAAAGGAAGAAACAATGAGAGATTTAAGATTAAAAGATGTAAGTTTTTCCTATCCCGGCGGTTTTCTGGCAGTGGACCATATCAATATGGAAATTAAGGCGGGGGATAATGTAGCCATTGTAGGACAGAACGGAGCGGGCAAAACAACGACGGTCAAAATGATGAACGGGCTTCTCCGTCCTACGGGAGGCGATGTGCTGATTGGCGATAAGAACACAAAGGATTACACAACGGCACAAATTTCCAGAATTGTAGGCTATGTATTTCAAAATCCGGACGACCAGATTTTCCACGCTACGGTAGAGAGCGAGGTCAGGTTTGGCCCGAAGACGCTGAAGCTTTCAAAAGAGGAAGAAGACAAAAGAGTAGAGGAAGCGCTTGCGCTTACAGGAATGGATAAGTTTAAGGATGAAAATCCTTTAAATCTTCCTTTGTCTACCCGCAAATTTGTAACCATTGCGGCGGTGGTTGCAATGGGGACGGAAATTCTGATCTTTGATGAACCGACGGCGGGACAGGATATGGCAGGGAATAAAAGGCTCAGTGAAATTTTAAAGCTTTTGCATGCCCAGGGAAAAACCGTGATTACCATTTCTCACGATATGGAGTTTGTGGCAGCAAATTTCGAGAAGGTGATCGTTATGGCGAAGAAGAAAATTGTGCGGACAGGCACGCCTAGAGAAATCTTCTGGGATTTGGAGACATTAGAAAAGGCGATGTTGAAGCAGCCATATGTCAGCAGAGTTTTAGGAGCGCTTCACATTGACGGCGACATTATAAGCATCGAGGATGCGGTAGAAGGGATTTTAAACAGGTAATTTTATGCAGAGAAACTACAAACTTATCGCCTTTTTGGCCTTTGCAATGTATTTTCTTACCGGAGCGGCTTGCATTCTGGTAGGCAGCAGTCTGCCGCATCTGGTGGAAATGTATGGGATGAAATTGAATCAGGTAGTGCTTTTAGGTTCTGCTTATGCAATGGGAAGAGTGCTTACTGTATATATGACGGGACGTCTGGTGGAAAAATCAGGGCCGATGAAGGTTCTGGCAGGCGGTACTGCTTTGATCGCAGTATTTCTTCTGGGCGTTCCGACAATTGTAAATTATTATGCGGGACTGGTCTTTGCTTTTCTGGGCGGCGTGGGAATGGGGGCGCAGGATACAGTGTGTCCCGTCCTTTTGAGCGCTGCATTTAAAGAAAATTATGCAGGCTCTTTAAGCGCCGGGCAGGCGCTGTTCGGACTCGGAAATTTTGCGACGCCGTTTCTTATCGGCGTACTGCTTTCGGGAGACAGACCGTTTTATTACGCTTATTACCTTCTTCTTATTGTGCCGGCGGTTATGCTTATCTGTATTCCATTTGCCAGAATGGATGGGAACAAACAGGAGACGGCGGGCGAAGAAGGAGTGAAACCACTCTATGCAAAAAATATTTTTCTTGCATATGCAGCGATCATCATCGTCTGTGCGGCATACAGCGCCGTGGTAAATACCATCGGCCTGTATACTTCAAGCTTTGCCGAAAGCCTTGGAATTGCTCAGTCAACATCAGCGTTTATGCTTACCGTCTATAACATTGGATGTGTGGCGGGCTCTTTTGTATTTGTCATCGTGCTGAAAAAGGCGGAGATACAAAAAGTGCTTCTTATAAATTGTCTGTGTGCGCTGGCGGCGATAGAAGCGGCCCTTTTTATCAACAAGACGGCTGTTTATTTTGTGGGATTATTCATAGCAGGATTCTTTTTGGGTGTATTGTTTAGTGTGATTGTGACAATTGCAACAAGAATTGGTTATAAACATATCAGTGTCGCCAGCTCTCTGGTGGCCACCGCGGGAGGAGCTTCAGATATACTGACCCCGGTTGTTACCGGTTTTCTTGTAGGGAAGCTGGGTATAGGGTTTTCCTTCAGTTATGCGGCAATCATGATTGTAATCAGTATTATGGCGGCAGTCGTGCTTAAAGTGAGTACGACGGAAAAAGGAGGGAATATAGATGGCAATGCAGAGTAAAGAAGTATTGACAGAGGATGGAAGGCAGTACCATATTCATTGTAAAAAAGGAGATGTCGGAAGATATGTGCTGGTTCCCGGCGACCCGTTTCGGACAGACGCGATCGCGCAGTATTTTGATGATCCGAAACTGGTGGCGCACAACAGAGAGCATAAGACCTGGACAGGAACGCTGAACGGGGAGAAAGTATCTGTTACCAGTACCGGCATGGGCTGCCCGTCGGCAGCCATTGCGCTTGAAGAGCTGATACACTGCGGAGCAGATACGTTTATCCGTGTGGGAACCTGCGGCCGTGTATGCCCGGAAAGCTATGATGAAAGTCTGGAAGGGGTGATTATCACCGGTGCGGTAAGAGACGAAGGGACAACGATTCATTATGTGCCGGTTGAATATCCGGCAATTGCCGACCGGCATGTAACGGATGCGCTGGCAAGGGCCTGCGCCGACAAAGGCTATCGGTTTGCAGAAGGAATCGCACAGTCCAAGGACGCGTTTTACGGACAGCATGACCCGGAGCATATGCCTGGCAGCGGAAGGCTTTACCAGAGGTGGGAGGCCTGGGAGAAAAGCGGCGTTATGGCGTCGGAGATGGAGACGGCGGCATTATTTGTTGTATCATCGATAAGAGGAGCGCGCGCCGGCGCGATTATGGCTTATGGAAGTATGAACGACCATACCATCGAATTGGCGTGCGATGCAGTGAAATTATTAATTGAAAAGGACAGGAGAGCACTATGACAGAAAAGAAGAAGATAATTATTGATACAGACTGTGGTTCCGATGACGCAATGGCAATTGCAATGGCGCTGAATGATGCTGCATATGAAATTATCATGATTACAACGGTTTCAGGAAACGTTCCGATGGAGCAGGCGACGATAAATGCGCTGACAACCATCGAGTATGCCGCAACTTACGAGCCGCCGGTATATAAAGGGTGCAGGGATATGCTGCTGCGCGAAATGACTTATGCCTATGAGACACACGGAAACGACGGCATGGGCGACATCGGCCTTGTGCCTGAAAGGCTTCAGGCACAAGAAGGAAACGGCGTTATAAAGATGCTGGACGCCCTCAGGAACAGCAAGGCGGGAGAAATAGATATTGTTGCGCTGGGCCCGCTTACGAATCTGGCGCTGGCTATCCGCCTGGATTATGAGGCCATGAAAAAAGCAGGAAGAATTATCATTATGGGAAGCGCCGGACTGGGAGCAGGGAATGTGACTCCCCTTGCAGAGTTCAACGTATGGCAGGACGCCGAGGCGGCGAAGATTGTGGCGGAGGCAGGACTTGACTATGTCATGTTCGTAGGCTGGGATGCGTGTCTGGGGGATAGTATGCTGAATCCACAGGAAATTGCCAGAATCAGGGACGGCGGCCCTTTGGGGAAATTTGCCATTGACTGTAACAAAAACCTGTTGGAGATGAACCGGGAAAGATTCGGAGACGATTATCTGGATATGGCGGATCCGTCTGCGATGGCGGCGGCTTTATTTCCGGAATGTATTGCATGCTGCGAGAAATATTACTGTGAGGTGGACATTTCCGGCGGTCCGTGCTATGGCGCGCTGATCGTCGATGTGAATCACGTTACAGGCAGAGAGCCTAACGTGTATATCTGCAGCAAATTGCATGCGGAAAAATATAAAAACTATATTTATAAAACATTAAGAGTTTTGTAGAGAGGAGAGTAAAATGAGCGAGCTGAAAGTTAAATTTCTTATGGGTCCGGCAGAATGCAACGACAGGAATATTCCGGCATACAGCGAGGAATTTCTGGGGAATTTAAGCGAAGCGCTGGGCGAGCAGGTTCTGTGCGCGGATATGAATGAGGTTAAGGCGCAGGCTCTGCCGGTTTATTTTATTGCTTCCGGAGGAGCAGAGCGGGGATTTGAAGAGGTATACACAGAGACGAAAGAACCCTATATTCTCTTGACGACTCCAGGATATAATTCTTTGGCGGCTTCTATGGAAATTATGGGATTTCTGCAGGAAAAGGGGCTGAAAGGCGAAATTCTTCATGGTTCTCCGGAAACGATTGCAAGAAGACTTAAAATTTTAAAGAAAGTTGCAGAGGCGAAGGAAAGGCTTTCGCAGATGAGACTGGGATGTTTTGGAACTCCGGGAGGACTGATTGCCAGCGACGCAGATTTTGAAGTCCTTAAGAAGGTGGGAGGTATGGAGCTTGTACTCTATGATCTTTCCGAATTGGTAGAGGAGTACCATAAAGGGGGATATCCTGAGAATTCCTATACAGAGGAATTATTGAAAAAGGGATACGTACCAGAGGAGACAAAAAAGGCGCTGCATGTGTACGGCGCTTTGAAAAGGCTGATTTCAAAATATAATCTGCAGGGAGTTACAGTCAAATGCTTTGATCTGTTAGAGTCGATTCATACGACGGGATGCCTTGCACTTGCAATTTTAAATGCAGAAGGGATTCCGGCGGCGTGTGAAGGGGATCAGAAGAGTCTTGTGAGCATGGCGGTTCTTCAGACGCTGACCGGTGAATCTGGCTTCATGGCAAATCCAAGCTGCATGGATCCTGAGACAGGTGAGATTATCTTTGCGCATTGTACGCTGCCTATAGACATGCCGGATAAGTACAGTCTGACCACCCATTTTGAATCGGGAATCGGCGTGGCCGTTTCCTGCGACCTTGCACCTCAGAAGATGACTATTTTTAAATGCGACGATACGTTAAAACGATATTATGCAGGACGGGCGGAACTGTTGGAAACCTTGCACAGAAGCGATCTTTGCCGCTCCCAGATGAGACTTAGGCTGGAGGATGGAACAGAATATTTTTCCTGTCGTCCTATCAGCAATCATCATATTATCTGCAAAGGCGACTGGAAAGAAGTAGTAGACGAGTATTTTGCAGGAATCTAAGGAAAAGACATTTGGGGACGGGGTAAAATGAGAAAGTGCCTGTCCCCAACTAAGCTGGGGACAGGCACTTTCTCATTTTACCCCGTCCCAGATTTACGAAGTGATTATTAGTCACGGGTTTCTAATATCTCTTCGTCACGCACGGGAGGCTGTCCAATCCATGAGAAAGCCTCGTCAATATCCAGTGTCATCCTGTCATCATCTACAAAACAGGGGATACCTATTCCGCCTTGATCTCGGCAGGCTTTAAAGATATCTTCTTTGTCACGTATCATTAAAAATTCTTTTAATGATGTAGTGTCTGCGATGATGTCAATATACTCCAGATTTAACTTCCGGAGCTTAAGGATGTGTTTGAGGTTCCTGCAGTCAATGCAGATATCAGCGCCGTATACTTTCATTTGAGGATACTCCTTTCTGCTATATATTAAAAATTTACCTAAGAGCCGCTTGTATGGTTTCAATCGGAAGCTCAAGAAGCTCAGAAACCTGATCAATACTGCCTAACTTTGAGTATAGTTTGTGGATAGTATCAAGCTGATACTGCTCTAATTCTTCCTCAAACTTTTTGGTGTTTTCCGCAATGGCAATGTCAGTCCTTAATTTAGCTTCCTCCTGAATTTTTTTAGTGTTTTGAGCAATAGCAGCGTCAGCCTTTAATTTAGCTTCCTCCTGAATTTTTTTAGTGTTTTGAGCAATAACTGCGTCAGCCTTTAATTTGGCTTCCTCCTGAATTTTTTTAGTATTTTGAGCAATAGCAGCGTCAGCCTTTAATTTAGCTTCCTCCTGAATTTTTTTAGTGTTTTGAGCAATAGCAGCGTCAGCCTTTAATTTAGCTTCCTCCTGAATTTTTTTAGTGTTTTGAGCAATAGCAGCGTCAGCCTTTAATTTGGCTTCCTCCTGAATTTTTTTAGTATTTTGCGCAATAGCAGCATCGGTTTTCAGCTTAAATTCTTCCCGTAATTTTCTAGTGTTTTCCGCGATAGCAGAAGCTGTTTTTAACTTAAACTCTTTCTGCAATTTTTTGGTACTTTCTTCAATAAGTAAATCTGTTTCAAGCTTAAGCTCTTCCCTTACCTTTTTCGTATTTTCTGCAATTATAATATCAGTTTCCAGCACAAGTTCATCTTGAATCATATCGTTGAGCCCTCCTTCAACAAATTCTTTATATCGGGCATATAAATGATTATATAATTTTCGCGTCATTTCAAGAAGATGAGCGGCATCGGCCGCGGTAATAGTTCCAGCTTCCTGATTCTTTCTGATTAATCCCATTATATCATTGAAAATGAGGCTGCGCAAGGCTTCCATATTTTTAGGAGTACGCTTTTTTTCGATATCTGGCCGGAGTTTCAAAATCATAAAGGGGAGAAGAATAAGAAGGTCCTTTTTTTCTAATTCCTTTGGGCTGTATTCTAAAAGCCTAAGGGAAGGAACCTTATATTCAAATATGCCCTGTGTTCCGAAGTTAAGAAAAATAGATACATTGTCAGGGAAATTATTGTGTTTATACAGAAAAATGATATGTGGTTCTGGAAACTTAAGCTCACAGTGTCCCCTTCTAGTTGTGAGAGCATGTTTATATCCATAGTCAAAAACACGAAACTCAATTTCTTCATCCGGGTACATTTGGGCTTCCATATGGTAGGAATGCTCATCATTAACAGTGAGAATAACATCAGCGACAGTGCGCTCCAGCTCGTCACCGGTGTGCTCGGTCCAGTTATATGTAATTTTACTGTCAGGAAGATAGCTGGTTTTGAAGAGTGAATTAATAAGTGCAATGACTATGCGGGATGACAGCGTCAGAAGCCGTTTAAACATCCGGTCATAGATTTGAAATATTTTACTATCAGATTTGTTCGTATTAGAGTTGGCTGTATTAGATGTGTTTTTCATAGATATGTTACATGTAAAAGACATGCACTCCTTTCACCAAATTACGATTCAGAATTTACTTGGCTTGTATTTTAAGAGAATAGCTCCATTATACAATCATAGGCATCACCTCATAAATTAAAATACGGGTATGGTTGAAGAATAGTTCAAGCGGATACACCGATTGTCCGATTTACGGACATTAGAGTCTGAAGATTCGGAATGAAACTTCGTAAGATAACTGTAACATAAGAAATATTGAAATACAAGAAAACTTATGTGGCAAAATTTATACATTTTTATAGTTGGGGACAGGGAAAAATGAATCTGGGACGTAGTAAAATTCATTTTACTACGTCCCCAAAAATTGCCGCGTCCTTTCTTCGGATGGATTTCCAAATACTTGGGCTGGCTTTCCCTGCTCAATGATACTTCCTTCATCCATAAAAATTACATGGTCTGCCACGTCTTTTGCAAATGCCATTTCATGAGTCACAATTACCATTGTAGTGTTGTTATCTGCAAGCTCTTTAATGACACAAAGCACTTCTCCGGTAAGTTCCGGGTCAAGGGCAGAGGTGGGCTCGTCAAAACAGAGAATGTCAGGGTTTAGGGCGAGTGCCCGTGCGATTGCGACGCGCTGGCACTGCCCGCCGGAGAGCTGATGGGGATAGTTCTCTTTCCGCTTTTCCAGTCCCATCTGCGAAAGGAGGGACTCGGAAAGGCTCCGTATTTCCTCATAGATTTCTTTTTTTCGTGTCTTGTAATCTGGCTGTTCCCTTGCCAGAAGCTCCTTTGCCAGCATAACATTTTGCAGTGCAGTATACTGAGGAAACAGATTAAAGGATTGAAACACCAAGCCAAAATGAAGCCTTTTCTTTCGGATGACAGATTCAAGCTTTGCTGCCGGATTGTCTGCGTCAAAGAGTGTTTCTCCGTTTACGCGGATGATTCCTCTATCTGGTGTTTCTAAAAAGTTCAGACACCGAAGAAGCGTTGTTTTGCCGCTTCCGGAGGATCCGATGATAGAAAGAACCTGTCCTCTTTCAAGAGAAAAGCTGATGTCCTTTAAAGCTTCCGTTTTGTTAAATGATTTACTAATATGTTCTACTTCCAGAATTGACATTACATGCGCCTCCTTTATCTGAAATAATTGAGCTTCCTTTCAAGATGTCCGAGAAGCATTGTGAGAATACCGTTAAAAATGAGATAGTACACGGCCGTAAAAAACAGGGGCCAGATAGCACCTGATATGCCATGTGAGCCTTTCATAAATGCTTGTCCCGCCCATATAATTTCTTGAAGGGCAATAATTCGGGCAAGGGAAGTATCTTTTACAAGAGTGATAATTTCATTTGACATAGGAGGAACAATGCGTTTAATCATCTGAAGAAGCGTAACCTTAAAAAATATCTGGCTCTTTGTCATACCAAGCACCAGCCCGGCTTCTTCCTGTCCAATAGGTACACCCTGTATGCCGCCACGGTATATTTCAGAAAAATAGCAGGCGTAATTCAGGATAAATGAAACAGATGCCGCAAGGAAACGTCCTGTCTCACCGCCTCCCCAGACCGGGTTATGCAGTACCAGACCGGGAAAATAGTAAATAATGAGAAGCTGAATCATCAAAGGAGTGCCTCGTATAATCCATACAAGGAACTTAGCAAAATAACTTAAAGGGCGGAAACGGGACATAGAGCCAAACGCAATCAAAAGTCCCAGGGGGAAAGCTCCGATGAGCGTTACAAAAAATAATTTTAATGTCTGGATAAAGCCGACATTCAAGGAACTTATAACTATCGGCATCTGTTCGAATATTCGCTCCATAAAACTTTGTCCTTTGCTTGAAACTTATTTAGAATTGGTATCTTCTGTGCAGTACCTACTGCTCAATAACAGCGGCCTGTACACCATATTTTTCAGCGCATTTTATCATGCTTCCGTCTCCAAAGCTTTCCTTAAAGAAATCATTCACAGCCTTTGTAAGGTCAGAGCCTTTGCGGAAGCCTACTCCGTATTCCTCACTGTTTAACTGACAGGTGTAAGTGAGCTTGTCGTATCCGGTTCCTTCTCCGACCATTGCGGCTGCCATAAGTGAGTCGATAACTGCTGCATCCGAAGTTCCTGCAGCAACTTCCATAAGAGCGTCGGCTTGTGTTTTTATAGATGTATAATTAAGCCCCAGAGCATCAACCTCCTTTTCACCCGCACTTCCGGCTTCAACAGCAAAGGAGAGGTCAGAAAGACTGTCAGTGTCCTGATATTTGTCAGAAGAATCAGAAGGAACAATGACAACCTGTCCGTTATTGCAGTATGCATTAGAGCATTCCATAGAGCTTGTCACCTCATCAGTCAGTGTCATACCGTTCCATACGCAGTCGATTGTCTTGCCGTCAAGCTCCATAATCTTATTGTCCCAGTCAATTTCTACAAATTCCACATTCACACCGAGGCTTTCACCAAAGGCCTTTGCCATATCAGCGTCAAAGCCAATCCATTCGCCGCTGTCATCCTTATAATCCATTGGTTCAAAGTCTGTAATGCCTACAACTAGAGTCCCTTTGTCCTTTACGTATTCCATATCGCTTTCAGAAGAAATGTCAGACTTAGAGTCTGATTTGGATTCGGACTTAGAATCTGCACCAGAACCGCTGTTACATGCAGACAGAGATAAAATCATAACCATAGTTAACATAAATACAAATATTTTTTTCATAAACTTCTCCATTCCGCCGCCAGGATGGCAGCATAAATTTAGTATAATATCAGTGACACGCTACCATATTAGCAGTTTACCAAACTAAAGTCAAGAAAAAAATAATTAAGCCTGGTTACTGCGAACGAAATGAACAGTAACACAGGCTTGTAATTTAAACTATCCCAGCTTTTCTCCCGTAAGCATCTCATACCCTGAAAGATATTTATTAATTGTCTTTTCTACAATATCTTCAGGCAGTGTCCAGTCGTTATCTGGATTATTTTTCAGCCAGTCACGGGCAAACTGCTTGTCAAAGGACGGCTGTCCGTGGCCAGGCTCATAAGTATCGGCAGGCCAGAAACGTGAGCTGTCAGGGGTAAGCATCTCATCGCCGATTACCACATTCCCATTCTCATCCAGTCCAAATTCAAATTTGGTGTCTGCAATAATGATTCCCCGTTCCAGCGCATAGTCTGCACATTTCTTATAAAGAGATAGTGTACAGTCACGGAGCTTTGCCGCATATTCTTCTCCCTTGCCTGGGAAATACTTTTCCAAATGTGTGATACTCTGCTCATAGGAAATATTTTCATCATGGTCGCCGATTTCTGCTTTCGTGGATGGTGTGTAGATCGGCTCCGGCAGCTTGTCGGACTCCCTTAAGCCTTCCGGCAGGCGGATGCCGCACACAGTTCCGTCTTTTTTATAGCTTGCCCAGCCGCTTCCGGTAATATATCCGCGGACAATACACTCAATTGGAAGCATCTCGAGCTTTTTACACATCATGCTGTTACCGTCAAATTCCGGTTTTCTGAAAAATTCCGGCATGTCACTAACATCAACAGAAATCATATGATTGGGCAGAATGTCCTTTGTCATATCAAACCAGAACCTGGACATTTGTGTAAGGACAGTTCCTTTTTTTGTTACAGTATTTTTTAAAATTACATCAAAGCAGCTGATGCGGTCAGTGGCAACCATGATCAGGCTGTCGCCGTTATCGTATATTTCCCGTACTTTTCCTTCTTTAACTGGCTTCATTTTACTTACCTCTCTTAAGTTTTATTTTATAAAATGTTCTATAATAATAGATAAACAGATTTTGGACAAAAAAGCAATACAGTTTCAGGAATTCATGGATTTTAGTGAATCAATAAATTCCATATCGTCAGATTTTAACCTTAAATTAGAACAGTAGGTTTTTCCATCGGCTGTGGTGACATTTATTTCAATCAGTGTTCCTTCGTGAAGTGCCTCCTGGGATACAGCTTTTAAAAATAAAGGAAATTTGGGGTGGTTAAGCTGGAAACGGTCTATACCTGCTTTTAACTGCTGCAGCATGGCAAGCTGGTTAAAGTTCATATTCATAGGGCTTTACCCTCCTTTACATAATAGTCTTAATCGTATTATACTATAGTTCCACAGAGATAGTCAAAAATTTGAGGTAAATAAAGCAGGGAGAAAAATATGAACTTACAATATGCAAAACAGCAGTTTGAGCTGTATCTTGATAATTATGACAGAGAAGATGATAAGGTAAAGCTGAAAATTATACATACTTATGGAGTCGTGGACTGTATTCTCGAGCTTGCCGGACGTATTGGACTTACTAAGGAAGAAAGAGAGCTTGCCGGGCTTATCGGTTTACTGCATGATATTGGGAGATTTGAACAGCTCAAGCGCTATGACAGCTTTGAGCCGGATACAATGGACCATGCGGCATTTGGGGCAGAGATTCTTTTTAAAGAGGGAATGATACGTATATTTATAAAAGAGGACAGGTGGGATTCTGTCATCCGTACCGCCATAGAGAGGCACAGTGATTTTAAGCTGGAAGGTATCTCCCATGAACACATGCTTCTTCACGCAAGGCTTATCAGGGACGCAGATAAGCTGGATAACTGCAGAGTGAAGTTAGAGGATGCAGTTGAAACAATGCTGGGAGTGACGGCCAGGGAGGTCGGAAGGACAGAAATCAGTACAGAAGTAATGGAACAATTTTTAAAAAAAGAATCTATATTGTCATCGCTTCGCAGGACAAAGATGGATTACTGGCTTTCCTATCTGGCATACTTTTTTGACATTAATTTCAGAGAGACATTAGATATCATACGGGAGAAAAATTATGTAAACCGGCTGATTGACCGGATTCCTTATTCAAATCAGGAGACAAAGAAAAGAATGGACACGGTGAGGAAGATGTTGAATGCTTTTGTCAGGGAGACTGTGGAAAACAAATAGTATAATGATATAGGAAAGTATAGGAGACAGGGAAATGAAAAGGAAAAAAGCGAGCATCTGTTTTATAATTGTTTTAATAATAGCAGCCTGCTGTCTGCAGGGATGTAAAAAAAATCAGGAGAAGGAGACTCCTTTAGGGGAACCGGAAAAGGAGCTAAAGACGGAAGCGGAAACAGAGGACCTACAAAAGGAGACAAAAGACGGCCAAGAGAAAACCGCGGTCCCGTCTGTTACAGGCGCCCTTCATGTGGAAGGCACACAGCTTACAGGCAGTGATGGCCGGCCAGTACAGCTTAGGGGGATCAGCACCCACGGCCTTGCGTGGTTTCCCGGCTATGTAAACGAGGAATGCTTTAAAGAGCTTCATGAGAAATGGAATGCAAATGTAATCCGCCTTGCCATGTATACAGCGGAATCCGGCGGTTATTGTACAGACGGGGACAAGGAATATTTAAAAGGACTTATACATGACGGAGTAAAATATGCACTTGCGCAGGATATGTATGTAATTATTGACTGGCATATTCTATCAGACAACAATCCAAATATATATATTGATGAAGCGAAGGCTTTTTTTGAGGAAATGTCAGCAGAATATGCAGACGCGGAGCATGTTTTATATGAGATTTGCAATGAGCCTAACGGAGGTACGGGGTGGAGTGAGATTAAGTCCTATGCCGAAGAGGTGGCAGGAGTAATCCGTAAGAATGACTCTGATGCAGTGATTCTCATAGGTACACCCAACTGGTCCCAGTTTGTAGATGAGGCGGCCGCTGACCCGGTTACAGGATATGACAATCTTATGTATACACTTCATTTTTATGCGGCAACCCACACAGATGACCTGCGGGCAAGGCTTTTGTCTGCAGTAGATGGAGGCCTTCCTGTCTTTGTATCGGAATATGGAATCTGTGACGCCAGCGGGAATGGTGCTATTGACGAGGCACAGGCAGATTTGTGGACGGAGATGCTTGATAGTCTTGGAATCAGCTATGTGGCATGGAATCTGTCAAATAAGGAGGAAACTTCAGCTATATTTAAGAGCTCCTGCAGCAAAACAAGCGGGTTTATAGAGGAGGACATCAGTGATTCTGGAAAATGGCTGTACCGTACGCTGACAGGAGAAAAATCATCTGCGAAGGAAAGTGGGCAGAACCTGCCGCAGGCACTGCCGGCAGAGAATAAAGCAGTGTTGGACAATGGAGACATGAAAGTTACGACAGGGATTAAGAACAGCTGGGATGCCGATACACAGTGACAAAACTGTCACTTTAGAATTCACGGCAGCGTCACCAGGCCATGATATGCTAGATATAACATTATAATTTCTATTTTAAGAGGGAAAAATACAAAAGGCATGTCAGTCTGCGTCATGCCCAGAAAGCGGAGGTGTATCATGGAGATTTTAAGATGTGAGAATTTATCGAAGATATATGGGGAGGGCACTATACGGACCCACGCCTTAAGGAATCTTTCATTTTCTGTGGAAAAAGGGGAGTTTGTGTCCATTGTCGGACCGTCAGGAAGCGGGAAATCCACGCTTCTTCATATTATGGGCGGTGTTGATAAGCCGACCTGCGGAAAAGTATATATTGACGGGACAGATATCCACGGCTTAAAGGAGGATAAGCTTGCAATTTTTAGACGTAGACAGATTGGGCTTATTTATCAGTTTTATAATCTGCTTCCCATGCTCAATGTGGACGAAAATATCGGTCTGCCGCATCTGCTGGACGGGAGGAAATTAGACAGGGAGCGGCTTAATACGATAGTGGACGAAATGGGACTTTCAGACAGAAGGAGGCACCTTCCGGGACAGTTATCCGGAGGACAGCAGCAGAGAGTATCTATTGCAAGAGCACTTTATAACCGCCCTGCAATTCTTCTGGCAGATGAGCCTACAGGGAATCTTGACAGGAGTACAGGTGCAGAGATTGTAAGACTGTTAAAGGAGGCAAACCGGACGTGGAAGCAGACACTGCTTCTGATTACGCATGATGAAAATATTGCGCTGCAGGCAGACAGGATGTTGTGTATTGAGGACGGAGAAATCACCAGGGATGAGAGAATCCGAAGTCTGGGAGGTGATGTTCTATGAGAAATGCGGTTGTATATAAAGTGACTTGGAAACATATGAAGATGAATAAAAGAAGAACCTGTATCACATTTCTTGGAATTTTTTTAATGGTACTTTTATTGACCTGTGTATTTTCAGGGAGGGAGACGGCAGTAAACTATCTTCAGAATGTAGGTTCACAGGTTAAGGGCAAATGGCATGTCAGTATGTATAACATGACAGAGAATGAGCTTAAGAAGATAGAGGAACTTGGGTATGTAAAGGAGACAGGAAGGTCGGTAGATTATGGATTTACCAGATTTTCTGCATCAGAGAATCCAGAGAGACCCTATCTGTTTGTGAAATCCTATGAAGCTCCTCTCTTTGACTGGATGAATATCACTCTTAAAGAGGGAAGGCTGCCTGAAAAAAAGGGTGAAATTGTTATTAGTCAGAAAGCAATAGAAGAGGGCGCTAAGGTTTCGGTTGGAGATACTTTTGAGGCGGAATATTTTGAGAGGACAGTTACAGGAATTCAGGAAGGGGTCACTAGTATCTTTCCTTTTTCTAGTTTGAAGCTGGAATATGGAGAGACAAAAAAGGTCTCTCAGGAGTTTCCCTTTTATGAAGAAAATAACAGCTTTCGTGTGGATAAAAGCTATACGGGAAAAAGGGAAGAGCTTACAGTAGCAGGAATTATAGAGAGCCCTGTTTTTGAGCAGGAAGGAGCAGCAGGATATATGGCATTTACATGCTATGATGAGAAATGGGATGGATCAGTAAATGTTATGGGAATTATGGATTTAAAGTCTGTAAAGGGTGATCTGTATGAGGATTTCAGGAAAATAGCCGGGGATAGAGAAGTAGAGCTTAATAATTATGTCCTTTCTTTTTCAGGGGATTCTTCGGACTCTGTTGTAAATTTTATTACGCAGGTTATGACAGTGTTTTTTCTGGCAGTTATTGTAACTGCAGCAATAATTTTGATTTATAATGTGTTTAATATTTCTTTTGAAGAAAGAAGCCGGTATCTGGGGATGCTGTGCTCTGTAGGAGCAACAGGAAGGCAGAAGAGGAGCAGCGTTTATTTTGAAGCCTTTTCACTCTTCCTTCCGGCGCTGCCCCTTGGAATTCTGGCCGGCTTACTGATGATTTTTTTGGGGATGCATCTACTTCTGCCCTTTATCTATTCCCTTACGTCAGTCTGGGCAGTTCTTCCAGAAAGACTTCCGGTACATCTTGTGATTTCGTGGAAAATACTTCTGTTTATTACTATAGGAAGCGGGCTGACAGTATTTTTGTCTGCGCTGCTGCCGGCAGTGAAAATAAGCAGAATAGGTCCTGTTGAATGTATCCGGGGGAATCTGGAAAAAGGAGGAGAAGCCTTAAGACGGAGGAAAAAGAATTACCTTAATACAAGTGCAGAGAAAATGCTAGCAGATAATTCTCTGAAATATCAGAGAAGAAAAACAAGAGGAATGGTCCGGGCAGCGGCGCTTTTTATGATAATACTGACTGTTGTGCTGTCCTCAGGCCAGCTTGTGACAAAGCTTATTTATTACCGGATGGTGGACACAAATACCATTAATATAGAACATGACGGCTGGGATTATTTTGTGACGGAATATGGGGGGAATCTTGAAAAATACAGAGAGATGAAAAAAGAAATTATGTCCGACACAGGTGTTAAGAAAGTGTGTGAGGAATATACAGGAATGTTTATCGGTAATATTCCGAAAAAGGTGTTAAGCAGAGAATACCAGAAGGCCCTTCACAGGGTATATAATCTGTATTATCACAGAGAGCTTTCGGAGGAAGAGTTTAGGGAAATGTCCGGTGAAGGTACGGCAGTTATGAACTTTATTGCAGTTGATGAAGAAATATTTGAGGAGATTGCAGAGGCGTCGGATACAGATATAGAGCTTCTTAAGGATACAGACATCCCTCCGGCAATTGTTGTACAAAGCGGCGAGGTTTCGACAGAAAACTGGAGAGTATATGGCATGGAGGCAGAAAAATATGAGTTTTATGAGATTGGGCAGATGACAGACTTAAAAAAAGGCGAGAGTATTCCGCTGACGGTATATTCGCCAGATGAGGACCGCCAGGTAGAGTTTCCCTTATGTATTGCAGGTTACGCAGATAATGAACAGCTTGAAGGTTATTTTTCCTTTCATTCGGAGACATTGTGGGTAATTATTAGTCTGGAAACGGGCAGCCAGATAGAAGAAATTATGAGAAATCACGGAAATCCGGAGGACTCCTACGGATTGGAGCACACTTTATATCTGCATATGAATGGAAAGGATACGGGACTGTTAAGTAAGCTTGGCATGCTTGCAGAGGAGGAGAACTCAGGTCTTATATTGGGGGAAGTGAAAGCCAGTGAGACGCTTCCGAAGGCAATAAACAGTATTATACTCATTTTGCTGATATGTTTTATTTTGCTTACATCTATTATCTGCCTTTTGAATTTGTATAACTCGATTCATGGATGGATTGTGGAGCAAAAGGTGTATTTTGCTATGCTTGTATCAGTGGGAATGACACAGAGGCAGATTAGGAGAATGCTGTTATATGAGGCAGGATATATTCTAGCCAGGAGCTGTATCTGGACAGTTTTTATAGGGACTCCTCTTATTTTGGGAGTAAAAAAGTGCCTGATTAATCGATTTGGATATGTTCAGGCGGACTTCCCGTGGGGAATTTACTTGATGGCAGCGGTTCTTGATGTAATTGCTATTTTTGGATTTATGCTGTATCATTACACTAGAGAAAAGAATTATGATTTGAGGACGGTGTTCATGGTATGAGAGTGCTGCTCGTGGAGGACGACGAATTGATATTAGAAGGGCTTTTTATTGCTCTTAGACAGGAAGGATATGAGGTTACGGCTGCTAAAAGTTGTGCTGAGGCATTTGCGGTTCTTTCAGAAGATGTACTGCCTGATATTTGTCTTTTGGATGTTATGCTGCCGGATGGGGACGGATATCAGGTGTGCCAGAAAATCCGTCAAAAAAGCAATCTGCCTATTCTTTTTCTGACAGCCTGTGAAGATGAGATTCATACAGTTCTGGCATTAGAGCTGGGGGCAGATGATTATATCGTAAAGCCTTTCCGTATCAGGGAGCTTACTGCGCGTATGAAAGCAGTCTTAAGGAGAATGGCCGGTCATCGAACAGAAGAGGAAACGGTTATCAGTGTGGGGAAAAATAAGGTTTATCCAGAAGCAGGACGTGTGTATGCCGAAAATGAGGCAGTACAGCTTACCGCTATGGAATACCGGCTTCTTATGATTTTTATTTCTAATCGCGGGCGTGTCTTGACAAGAGAGCAGATTTTAAACAACATCTGGGATGATGTAGGTGAATTTGTAAATGATAATACGCTGAGTGTTTATGTAAAGCGTCTGAGGAAAAAGCTTAAAGCTTCGGAAAAAGAACCTCTTATTACAACTGTCAGGGGAATAGGATATCGGATGGAATAATGGAAAAGATAATTGTTGTACTTGTAATTTTAATGACTGTGCAGTGGGCAGCTTTCCTGACTGTCAGGTATAAAAAGGAAAAAGAGCTTAGCTGTCTGACAGAATATCTCATGAAGGTACAGGACAGCCGGCTCCTGCCGCCGCCGGAGGATTTCTCAGAAGGCCATGCAGGGATTCTGGCAAGTGAAATCTATAAGCTTGTGGTACAGCTAAGAGAGAGAACGGATGTTTCTCAGAAGGAAAAGGAGTATCTGGCAAAAATGCTTTCAGATATTTCTCATCAGCTCAAGACCCCCCTTACCTCTATGGGGATTATGGTAGACTTATTGAAAAGCCGGGAGCTTACGGAAGAGATGCGTATCCGTTATGCTTCAAATATTGAGCGGCAGATGGAGAGAATGACATGGCTTGTAAAGAGTCTTTTAACTTTGTCAAAGCTTGATGCAGATATGATTCAGATGAAAAAGGAAAGGATAAAGCTGCGGGAGCTAATTTATGAGGTTATAGAGCCTTTTGAGCTTATGGCTGAGCTTAGAGCAATTGAGATAAAAACAGTGCTCGGTGAGGAGATTATACTGGAGTGCGACAGGCGCTGGATGGCCGAAGCATTTTCTAATATTGTGAAAAACAGTCTTGAGCATACAGGAGAAGGCGGAAGGATTGAGATAACAGGGGAGAAGAATAATTTCTCTACCAATATTTATATTAAGGACAACGGAACAGGGATTGAGCCGGAGGAGCTGGGACATATTTTTGAACGGTTTTATAAGGGGAAAAATTCTCCTGAGAACAGTGTCGGCATTGGGCTTGCGCTGTCAAAGCAGCTTATCATGCTGCAAAATGGGATGGTATATGTAAAAAGTGAGCCGGGGAAGGGGACGCAGTTTCATGTGAAGATGTATTCGGAGGTGAGGATATAGAGGAGAATATGATGATTTGTTCAAAAAATAATACTTTATCAGGGAGGACTAAAATGGAAAAAAACAGACTTGACAAGCAGTTTGACTTCTGCAGAGAAGTTGACAAAGAAAAATTTATAGGACGCCAGACTTACCTTACCGGCGGCAAGCGCAAGGAAAATGATGCGGAGCATGCATGGCATATGGCGCTTATGACGATTTTGCTAAGTGAGTATTCAAACGAGAAGATTGATGTACTGAAAACGGTAACCATGCTTCTTATCCACGATTTGGTTGAGATTGATGCAGGAGATACATATGCATATGACGAGGAAGGCCATAAGGATAAGCGTGAACGCGAGGAGAAGGCAGCTGCGCGGATATTCGGACTGCTTCCCAAGGACCAGAAGGAGAAGCTTCTAGGACTGTGGGAGGAATTCGAGGCGGCAGAGACTGCGGAGGCAAAGTTTGCACATGCTATGGATCATGTACAGCCTCTTATGTTAAATGGCGTGACGGATGGGAAGAGCTGGATAGAGCATGAAGTTCGTTTAAATCAGGTGATGAAAAGGAATGAAAGTACGGCTGAAGGGTCGGAAGAATTGTGGAGGTATGCATATGAGAATTTTATAAGCCCTAATTTGGAGAAGGGTAGACTAAAAAAATAGAAGTGAAATGGTAAAAAGGACAGCGTACAGATACAATATGCGGGACTATCCCAAAGTGGACCTGTTGACAAACTCCCTTTTCCAGATCCGATTTTATATACCATCTTATGAAATGTTATAAACAGGCTGGTAAATTCAGTTTTTACACCGCTTTTACCAGTCTCTTTAGATTTAATG
>CAJTEW010000022.1 GCA_910575605.1 Lachnospiraceae bacterium | reverse complement strand
GGGTCAAGGGACTGGTCCCTTGTGGGGTTTGGGGCAACGCCCCAAGGTCTTAAATCACCAATATCTGCAGTTTTCAAGGTTCGGGTGAGCCTATTTTTCTGGCTCAGTTTTTCATAGATTACTTGACACTACCATAATTGGTATCCATATTTGACTCAAATAGCTGCTATCGTATGCATTTCCATTGCTATACCATTCTATTTCTGGACATTGCGCATGTTGAAATGGATATTTGACAAGCCATTCTTCATTAAGATATTGCCAGCCTTTCTGTATTGCTTGCGGAACGGGACCTTTACAATCAAAAACTGCCCATGTAGCATTCGGAATATTTATTTCTGTAAAACCTTGAGGCAGTTTTTGATCGGATATAACCATGATAGAATATTCAAGTTCATTTAATTGCTCATTATAAGCACTAAATAGACCAAATAGCCCCTTTGGAGCAGCAGTATCTATTGAAATTAATTTTGCAAAAATACCGATGAAAAAGCTGAAACGCTTTTGTAAATGATGTAGGAGATTCATAACCATATTTGTAGCTTATATCAATCACTTTTAAATTAGTACTTTTCAAATCGTATCCAGCCAAAGTTAATTTTCGTGAGCGGATATATTCAGCAAAACTAATACCATACATATATGAAAATAATTTTTGAAAGAAGCCAAAAGAACACTCTGCAATTTTTGAAATTTCTTCGTTGTCAATAAACTCTTCTTTACGTTGCAAATGGCTTTCGACATAATCAATAATTACTTGTAGTTTTTCATTCCATTCCATGTTTATCTCCTTTCGATTTGACTTACATTATTTTATCAAATTCCCCTTGAGACTTCCTCCTTTTTTTAGTTCTGTATGGATAGTATGATACATTTTTTTGTTTTTTACGTCAAATAAATATATGAAGAAATTGCTAGTCATCGGCACTAAAAAGCAAAATATTGAAAACGTTTTCTTATATAGATATGTTTTGAAAAATTGTATAAAAGTAACAATATATCTTAAATAGTAGAGTGTTTATGAAAAAAATATTGACATAATTAAAGTAAAATATTATAATAAAAGCCATAAAAGGAGCAAATAAAGTAGAGAGTTTGTATGCTTTTTTTTAAATAGTATGAGATAACGTTTACTGAATGGAGAACGAGTACTATGGGTGTAACGATTAAAGATGTTGCGAAAGAAGCGGGGGTATCCGTAGCAACAGTATCGCGTGTAGTTAATGGGATGCCGAATGTCAATGAGGAAATGAAAGCACAGGTTGAAAAGGCGATTGCAAGGCTTGGATATAAGCCGAATCAATTGGCAAAAGGGTTAAAAAATAACGTAACCAACACAATTGGCGTTGTTGTAACAGATATCTCAGATCCCTTTATAATCGGTGTGACAAGAGCGGCAGAGAAAATATTGAGGCCGGAGGGATACTCTCTTTTAATGGCTAGTACAGATAATGATGAAAAAAAAGAGAGAGAATGCATTGATATGATGGATTCTAAATGTGTGGACGGCCTTATTATCAGCCCAGTTTCGAATGACATTGCGACATTTTTGAAAGCAGGTATGTATCCAGTTGCAGCTTTTGACAGAAATACCTTGAGCCATATTTATGATACAGTATATGTAGATAAAGAAAAAGCTATGTTCAGCGCAGTAGATTATCTGCTGAAAAGAGGGCATACTAATATTGCTATGATAAGCGGTGAAAAAAAGTTAAGTACCAATTTTGATCGGTATAACGGATATCTTCGCGCCTTTTTCGAAAATGATCAGGTTGCAAGGAAAGAAAACCTGCTGTTTGGGACATTTTCAAGAGCTTATGGCATGAAGGCATTCAAACAGCTGGTGACCAGAAAAGAAGCGCCTACCGCGGTCATAAGTGGAAGTGCAACGCTTACAGAGGGAATATTAATTCAGGTCAGGAAGATGGGAGTGAGGATTCCGGAGGACATTTCTCTGATATCATTTGGAGCGTTGTCCCTTCAAGATTTAATTGAGCCTCAGATTACCCATTCAAAAGAGATGCAGGAAGAAATAGGGACACATATTGGAGAGATGTTATTGTCACGCTTGAGAACCCCAAATCTTCCGGTACGTCTTAAGGTGCTGGAAAGTAATATTATTGAAGGGGATTCTGTAAAAACTATAAATTTATAGTCAAAAGGAGGTTTTTGAGGAAATGGAGAAAAGGTTTACAAAAAATAAAATGTTGTTAAAATGGTTAAAAATTCTAAATATACTTAAAGAATCCATACCTGGAATTTGTAGTGTATGTGGAGTAATCGTTATCTGGGAAGTATCTGTTCGTTTTTTTGAGATTCCGAGCTATATTCTGCCATCTCCGAGTGATTCAATAAAGGCTCTGATTCAGTACTGGGACTATATTAAAATAAACTTATTTACTACTTTATATGAAATAGGGGTCGGATTTGGGGCGACTGTGGTGATAAGCATACCGATTGCAACAATGATTTCTTATTCCAGAATTTTTGAGAAAACGTTATATCCATTTATGGTATTTCTCCAATTAATTCCTAAGGTTGCGATTGGTCCATTGTTTGTTGTGTGGTTTGGATTTGGTATGATGCCGAAAATACTAATGGTATTTTTACTGTCCTTTTTTCCGCTTTTGATGGATACCGTAGCTGGATTAAAATCCTTGAATGGAAGGCTTTATTATATGGCCAGGACAATGAGTGAATCAGAATGGAAGTTTTACTGGAAAATTAAACTTCCCAATGCACTGCCAAGTATTTTCTCAGGATTGAAAACTTCGATATCAATGGCAACGGTCGGCGCTGTAGTAGCGGAATTTCTGGGTTCGGACAGCGGACTTGGATACTTGCTGCTGCGGGCAAACGGAGATATTAATACAAGGCTGTTGTTTGCTATTTTGATTGTGTTGTGCCTGATGGGAATGATTTTCTTTGGAATTGTAGAGATTATAGAAAAAAAGGTTATTCCTTGGCATGTCAGTCAAAGGGTGACAGAAAAGTCTGGGAAATAAAACAGTCAGGAATTTAAAGTTCATAAGGGAACTTTAAAATAAAAAACAAAAGGAGGAAACAGCGATGAAGAAACGAGTTTTGGCTCTCCTATTAGTGACTGCCATGATGGCGGCGCTGGCAGGATGTGCATCTAATGGGAAGGAAGAGTCAGAAAAATCAGAGAGCAGACAGGAGGAGCAAAAAGAGACAACAGAAAAGGAATTGGTTGACGTATCCTTCAGACTGAATTACACAGCAGATGGATTACACGCTCCATTTTACTATGCCCTTGAAAAAGGTTACTATGAGGAAGCAGGATTAAATGTAACGATCGGAGAAGGAAATGGCGCCGGAACCACAGCAAAACTTATAGGTACAGGCGACGCTGATATTGGCTTTACAGATTCCGCTTCCGTGGCATCGGCGATAGCAGAAGGTATTCCGGTTAAAATTGTATGTCCCATTTATGCGGTAAATGCATTTGGAGCGATTGCTCTTAAGGATTCAGGCATTCAGACTATGAAAGATTTAGAGGGAAAGAAAGTGGGTATTGCGACAGGAGACGGACCGTCTAATCTTTTTGCAGCAGCCGCGGCGGCGAATGATATTGATGTAAATAAAGTTGAGTTTGTCTCCATGGATGCGAACTCAAAAGAAACATCTTTAATGAAAGGTGATGTGGATGCTATTCTTGCAGGGTGTGATTCCGACGCGGTGGCGCTTGAGTGTAACGGCTATGAAGTCAATGCTATGAGATATTCAGACTGCGGCGCTGCTACAGTCGGTCTTTCACTTGTGGCAAATCCTGATTTTATTGCAGAGAATTCAGAGATTATAGAAAAGTTTATTTCTGCGACATTAAAAGGCTGGGACGAATGCCGCACGAACGGAGAAGAGGCAGTTGAGATATTTATGAAAAAATTTCCGACGGCAGACGAAAATGTTGTGAAGGGCAGCCTGGCAGTAGCGCTTGACTGCTTATTTGACAAAGATGCAGAAACCCTGGCTGATCTTACAAAGGAGGACTGGAATAACTGTAGAGATTTGCTGGTAAATTATCTTGGAGTAGATGAAAGCATACAGGCTGAAGAGCTCTATACCTTTGAATGTCTTCCAAAGGAACTGCCGGCAAGATAAGCCGTATCTGGATATGAGCCTGTCCTGCGAGGCAGGCTCATTTAATAAAGGAGGTGGAAGGGATATGCTTAGATTTGAACACGTAGGAATGAAATATAAGACGCTTACTGGTTATACAGAGGCGCTTATTGATGTTAATTTTGATGTGCATGACGGGGAGTTTGTAACAATCTTAGGGCCGTCGGGATGTGGTAAAAGTACGTTCCTGTTTATAGGAACAGGGTTGACAAAATGTACCTCAGGCAGAGCAGTTTTAGATGGGAAAGAAATTACTAAACCGATCAAAGAGGTTGGATTTGTATTTCAGGACCATCTTCTGTTGGAGTGGAGAACTGTTTTAGACAATATTATCATTCAAGGTGAATTTCGAAATCAGGATTTGAAAATAACAAGAGAAAAGGCCATGGAATTAATAAAACAGGTAGGTCTTAAGGGTTTTGAAAAGAAATACCCATGGGAGCTGTCAGGGGGTATGCAGCAAAGAGTTTCAATTTGCAGAGCGCTTGTGCATGAGCCTAAACTGATGATGATGGACGAACCCTATGGAGCGTTGGATGCACTTACAAGAGAGCAGATGCGTGTGGATTTAGAAAAAATGTGGCTGGATAAGAAAAATACAATTCTTTTTGTGACACATGACATAGACGAGGCAATTCTTTTAGCAGATAAGATTGTGGTACTGACTCCAAGACCAGGACAGGTTAAAGAGATTATTAAAATAGATCTGCCTCGACCGCGTAACATGAAAGTAAAGGAATCAGCGGCGTTCCTTGCATATAGAAAAAAAGTGACGGAGATTTTCATGGAAATGGGAATCCTGCATGAAGACTAACGGAGGACAAGAATGATTGATTTAAGTATTGAATTTGCCGGTCTGAAGCTTAAGAATCCACTAATTGCAGCTTCAGCAGGTACGACAAAGGATGCGGTTCATTGTAAAAAGGCAGCGGATGCCGGGTATTCGGCAGTTATTTTAAAATCTGTCCAGGAGGAGATGATAAACCGATATAATCCATTTCCAAGAATGTCTATAATAAGAAATGGAATTCCTGGATATCAATCTGTAACGTTCATGACCTATGAACAGGCATTTGAAGGGGAAATTGAGGATTACTGTGAAGAAATAAAAAGAACAAAGGATATGCTGGATATACCTGTAATTGCAAGCCTTAACTGTGCCAATGAACAAACATGGGCCCAGTATGCCGTGAAATGTGAGGCAGCAGGGGCAGATGCTCTTGAGATAGTACCGTCCTGTCCGGTAGGGGCATTCGTCAGAGAAGCAGCGGAATTTTACCCGGCAGCCAGTAAGGCGCTTAAGAGCGTAAAAGAAGTAGTGAAGATTCCGGCAGGGCTTAAGATGACTCAGCAGATGTCTAATCCAATTCTGTGCGCCAGGAATTTGGAGGAGGACGGAGCAGACTGGGTTACAATGTTCAACAGGTCTTCGGGATTCCAAATTGATATTGACACAATGGAGCCGATTATGCATAAAGGGTTCTGCGGTCATGGCGGTCCCTGGGTCATACAGTCTGTGATGAGATGGATTGCGGCAAGCTATCCTTATGTAAGGATTCCAATCAGTGCTACAGGGGGCGCAGCCAATTATGAGGATGTTGTGCGTTATATGCTGTCCGGTGCTGCCACTGTACAGATTGCTTCATTAATCTATATGAAAGGGTATGATATAGTAAAAAGAATTCTTGAAGACTTGGTGGAATATCTGGAAAAGCATAAGCTGGATAAAGTAAGTACGCTTACAGGAATAGGGGCAAATAAGGTGCTTCCGCTTTCGGAAGCAGACAGAAGCCATAGATATTATGCAGAAGTAGACTATGAGAACTGTATCAGATGCCAGAATTGTTTCCCGGTGTGTATTTATGGGGCGATCACACAGGAGGATAGGAGGCCGGTGATTCATAAAGATATATGTGATGGCTGTGGTCTGTGTTCACAGGTGTGCAACAGAGCAATTACAATGAAACAAAGATAAAAGGAGGAGCAGGGGCCATGAGCATTTTACAGGGGATTGTATGTGCAAACATCACGCCATTTGACGATGAAAAAAATGTAGACTATGAAAGTGTCCGGAAAATGGCAAGATACCTCAAAGATTCAGGAATTCACGCAGTATATCCACTAGGCACAAATGGGGAAGGACTGGCATTAACGATTGAGGAGAGAAAAAGGGTTGCAGAAATTATGATTGAGGAGATTGCAGGTAAGATTTATGTGGCTGTCCAGTGTGGTACGCAGACTTTGGAGGATACGATTGAGCTTGTAATCCATGCAAAAAAGGCGGGTGCAGATGCGGCGGGAGTCGTATCGCCATTTTTCTTCCGTCAGTCGGATAAGGCGCTGGAGGAATATTATTCAATGGTTCTTGAGGCGGCGGGAGATTTTCCTATCTACATATATAATATTCCTGCAAATACAAATAACGACGTGTCTGCCGAAATAGTAAAACGGCTGGCAGCAGAGTATGACAATCTTGCAGGAGTGAAATTTAGTTATCCTGATATCATGAGAATATGTGAATATGTGAATACGCGGGAGGAAGGACTGGATACACTGATTGGATGTGATAAGCTGATTTATCCTGCATATAAAAGCGGTGCGGTTGGCACAGTGACCGGACCTGCGGCGGTATTTCCGGACATCTTTATAAAATTGTGGGAATTGGCTGCTGCGGGAAACGACAGCGAGGCTCTGGAGCTTCAATACCAGATTCAGAAAAACAGCGACAGGCTTGCTCCATATCAGGAGATTCCAATGATCAAGCAGTATCTGCAGTCTATTGGAGTTATTAAAAGCGATATATGCAGAATACCGTTTTATGCAATATCGGACAAAGAGAAAAGCGAAGTTTTAGCCATTATTAAGGAAATTAAAAGAAATTAGATAAGGAGGTGTACTATGTGTAAAGTTGTGAAGGTGGGTGTTATCGGACTGGGACATATTGCTCACATTGCAGAGCTGCCGGCACTTTCAGAAATGAGCAATGTGGAGATTGTGGCAGTATACAGTCGTTCTAGAAGTTCGGTGGAGGCGGCAATGTGTAAGTATAAAATTGGAAAGGGATGTAAGTCCTTTGAAGAATTTATGGATATAGAGATGGACTGCGCTTTTGTACTGACTCCGAAATCGACACATTATGATTATGTGATTCCTTTATTAGACAAGGGCATAGATGTATTCTGCGAAAAACCTCTTGCATTGACACTGAAGGAAAGTAAGAAGATGGTAGAAGCCGCAAAGCGTAATAACCGGATTCTTATGACTGCGTTTAACAGAAGATATGCCCCGGTATATACGAAGGTGAAAGAATTTTACAAGGATAAGGCTCCAGATGTCGTGATTGTACAGAAAAATAGAAACGGTACAGAATACAGAGCGACGCTCGAGAACGCGATTCATATGGTAGATCTGATGCGTTATCTTCTTGGCGAAGCTGTTCTGATAGAGGCGCACAGTATATTTACTGATCCTGACTATGAAAACCTTGTTACAGCACAAATCAAATTTGACAGCGGAAGTATAGGAATACTGGCTGCGTCAAGAAGGGCGGGACAATGGGTGGAGAAAATGGACTGTTATGGGGATTATCATTCTGTATTTGTCAATGCTCCGGACAGCGTGACGATAGTAGACGAAAAAACGGAGACGAAAACAGTTATGACTCCTCTTGCCCTGGGATGGGCCAGAGTAGAAGACAAGATGGGCTTTACACAGGAAGTACATCATTTCATTGACTGTGTTATTATGAGACGGCAGCCTGTTACAAATGCAGAGGATGCCTATAAAACACACGAATTGATGCATGAGATTTTGATAAAGGCGGGACTTCCGGGATTGGAGTAAAAGAATGAAAATAGCAGGACATACGATGGGAACACCAGAGTTAACGGTGTTGGAAGCAGCGCAGCTGTTTGCAGATGCAGGGATGGATGCCATCGAGATTATCTATCAGGACGGATATAAAAGTGCGCTGCACAGTAATACGTCGGAAAAGGAAATATTAGGGCTGAAAAGAAAGCTGGACATAATGGGGCTGGAGGTTTCAGGAATTGTTTCTTATGCCAGCGGTTATAATCTTCCGAATGTTGAAAAGCGTGAGGCGGCAGTAAATGAATGTAGGAAGTGTATCACGCTTGCAAGGCTTTTAGATGCGCATAATATCAGAATATATGGGGGGACATTTCTAGAGGGAGACGACTGCTTTGAGGAAAAACGAAAGATTCTCGTAGACACTATGAGAATGCTTGCGGATGAGGCGTCTCAATATGATATCAACCTTGTAATTGAGAATCATTTTAATACAATGACAACAGGACCTCAGATAACATACGATATTGTGAAAGAGATTGATCGCGCTAATGTAGGAATCCTCTACGATCAGGCCAACATTGGCTTTTTATCAGGAGAAGACTATAAAAAATGTATTGAGATACAGAAGGATAAAATATATTATGTTCATGTGAAAGACTTTAAATTCAAAGCGGAGGGAAAAAAGTTCAAAGCCAGTTCTGTTACCCATGTGAGTGAAGAGGAGAGAGCGGTGGTGACTAGAATTGTCGGAGAGGGTATATTACCATGGAAGGAGATTATAAAACGGCTGCAGGAGATCGGATATACAGGCTATCTTTCTCTTGAGTATGAGCGCAGATGGCATCCCATGGATATACCAGATGCGTCGGTTGGAATGGTAAAGAGCGCAAATTATCTGAGGAGAATCCTAAATGAGTTATAAAGCAAAAAAACAGAGACAAGGGCTTCTGCCCCCGTCCCTGTTTTTATTTAGTTAATACGAAACTGACTGATAAGGCGGTTCAGAGTTTTCGATTGATTGGACAATTCTGTTGAAACTGCGGCGCTTTCCTCTGCAGCGGCGGAGTTTGCCTGAATGACTCTGGAAACTTCCTTGATTCTGTTTTCAACAGAATCAATCATTTCCGACTGCTGGACGCTGGCACGTGAGATTTCATCCATCAATGCTTTAATAGACTGAATACAGTCGTTGATAACCTGCACTGCAGAAATGGCAAGGTTCGTAGACTCTGTCCCAGTCTTTACATCCTGAACCGAGCGGCCAATGAGAGCGCCGGTATTTTTTGCTGCTTCAGCAGACTTTGCTGCAAGGGTTCTGACCTCATCCGCTACAACTGTAAAGCCTTTTCCTGCCGTGCCGGCTCTGGCCGCTTCCACTGCGGCATTTAGTGCAAGTATATTCGTCTGAAAAGCGATGTCTTCAATTGTCTTTATAATAGTACCGATTTCGGTTGAGGAACGATCAATATTTTTCGTAGCGGAAATAAGCTGTTCCATTTTTGTATCAGCTTCAGCCGCGTATCCTGTTGCCCGGTCTACCAAATTGCTGGCATTATTGCAGCGAATGGTGCTGTTCTTTATCTGTTCCGTGATGTCTGTGACATTAGATACAAGTCCGCTGATAGAGTCTTTCTGCTGCATGGTACCCTGCGATAACGCCTGTGCTCCTGCGGATACCTGATTCGCCCCCACGTCTACCTGATTTGCAATCTGTGTAATATCACGCATTACCTCTGTAAGATGGGTACGGATGCTTTTCAGGCTTTCAGCCAGGACCCTAAAATCGCCGATATAATATTCTTCATTTTTTGCAACATCCACAGCAATGTTGCCATCTGCCATTTCACCTAAAATCCGACCGATATCTTCTATAGTTTTACGCAGGCAGTCACAGACATGGTGAATCGTCTGTGCAATCATGCCAATCTCGTCTGTCCGGCCATAAAAAGCTTCTAATTCATGGTCAGCGGAGAGTTCTAGATTGCCGAGGCGGCGGATGGCACTTTCCATAACCATAAGTTCCCGCCCTTCCCTGTGGAGAATGAGCAGAGTCATAAGTATAATGGCGGCGGCTACGGCCCCACACAGAATGCCTACTGTAATACGTACTTCCACTACTTTTCCATAAACCTCTGATTTATTATCGCGGACCATGAAGACCCAGTCACGATCCTTTAAATATTTGTAGACAACCAACTGGTCTGTTCCATTTTCATCCTGATAGGAATAGGTGCCTGCCTGTGTGCTGCCGTCGTTTTTAATACGGTTGATGATTTCGAGATAGCCGCTGTCAGTTGTTTCTGTATTTAGAAGCTCCTCATCCTCATGATACAAATATGTACCGGTTTCAACATTTAAAAATACATATTCGCTGTTGGGAAGACCTTCGATATCTAAATCAAGCAGAACGTCCATAAGACGGCTGGCATAGACACCGGCACCTACGTAGCCGATACATTCCTGGCCTTCAAAAAGCGGATAGTACATGGAAAGAATCATGCTTCCAGTTCCCGGTGACTTCATAATTCCTAGATTGGTTAACTGGGGCTGTGCCAAAATCGTATCGCGAAATTCAGTCAGCGAATCTCCGGAACGGGTAGTAATTCCAATAGCTCCCTGAGAAGTATGTGTCAGGACATACGTGGAAGGTGTCCCGATATACAATCCTTCAAAAATGCCCTTGACAGCGGCAAAATCTTCTGTATATTTCTGACCCTTTTGAATAAGCGCCGGATCTTCTGGATTTTGAAGAAGTTCACGGACTTCACTGCTTAAGGCGAAGGCTGTCATGTATTCCTCGGCGGAGGCCACATAATCATTTATGATGGCAGCCCTGGATTCCACAGCGTCGGTCATCTGGTTGGTAATATCATTCTCAACCATAGAAGCTACGCGGCTGGATACTATAAACCATAATAGTAATAGACCTGCGCATGTAATGGCCGTGGTAATAATACTGATGCGTGTAGCAAGCTTTTGATTTGCAAGAAATTTCATAAGATTGCTCCCGAAGTAAAACAATATAGATTTCAGAAAATTATTATTTCTGCATCAATTATTTTATCATGTGGGTTTTACATTTTCAAGATTTGTAGTTTTGTTTTTGGCAAAAAATTACGGGGAAAATTGTGGACATTCCAAACTTCCAGAGTTTATATATTTTTTTAATATTTTGTTTATATTTTATGGAATAAAATAATTGATATGATTCTCAAAATACAGTATTATAGTAACATAATGGTTTTAAACATGAAAATACAGGGGGAAGACAAGGATGTATCATTGTCATATACATTTCTATTTAGCAGGTCAGCATTGCAGAGCATTTGAGCTTATGAAAGAAATGGCGCCGCTTGAATATTTTACATATGAATTTACAGAAGAAAAAGAATTTGAAGAATTAACGGCGGGTCAGGCGGATGTGATTCTTGCTAATTTACAGAACATAGATGCAGGCGAAGCAGCTGCAAAGTTACTTTCGGACAGAAGGGAAGGAACAGAGCTTATTCTGATCGCAGAAAAAGAACAATTTATGCATTTGCCGGAGGACTTATCCGGGGTTAAGGATATATGGATGATGCCTATGTCGGACGCAGAGATAAAATTCCGTATTTTAAGAGGGCAGCAGGAATTTAAAAGGGATAGAGACCATTGGCAGACCAGTCAGTATCTGGAGACGGCAATTAATAGTGTGCCGAACCTTGTCTGGTTCAAGGATAAGAACGGTATTCATGAAAAGGTAAATGATAGCTTTTGTAGGACAGTTAATAAAACGAAAAAGCAGGTAGAAGGGCGGGGGCATGCATACATCTGGGATGTGGAGCATGATGATCCAGCATGCATAGAATCAGAGCGGATTGTTATGACGAGCCAGAAAACCTGTGTATCAGAGGAAACAGTAAAGACAGGAGATGGTGAGAGGCTGCTCACCACTTACAAATCCCCGCTTTATGATTTGGACGGAAGTGTAATGGGAACCGTAGGCGTAGCAATTGATGTGACTCAGGAGAGGGCCTATGAGCAGGAGATTATGCAGAAGAACCATACACTAGAAACTATTTTTACGACGATGGAATGCGGCGTTATGTGTCACACAGTGGATGGAAGAAAGATTTTGAGTGTAAACAGGGCAGCACTTAATATTTTGGGATATGAATCTCAGGAGGAGATGAGTGAAGCCGGCTTTGATATGGTTGCTGCATCTGTATTAGAGGAGGATAAGGAGAGGCTTAGAACGGCAATCCGGGAGCTTAATAAAGAAGGAGACAGTGTCAGCATAGAATACCGCGTCCGCCACAAGGACGGAGAGCTTCTTCATGTTATGGGCAATGTCAAGCTTTTAAATGAAAACGGGGAGCCGCTTTATCAGCGTTTTCTTCTTGACTGTACGGCTCAAAAGCTTAAGGAAAAGGAAAATGAGAGGCGGCAGATGGAGCTTATTCATGCTCTTTCTATCGATTATAATCTTGTGTGCTTTTTTGACCTTTCCACAGGTATGGGCATGCCCCTTAGGATGGGGGATAACTGTTATATGTATGAGTCTGCCTTTTCTGGTGAGATTTCTCTGGAAGAAAGCATGAGAGGGTACATAGAGAAGTTTGTGTACGAAGAGGATAAGGAAATGCTCCGTCGTGTCTTTTTACAGGATTCCCTTAGAAAGGAACTGACGGCAGATAAGGTATACCATATTAATTACCGGGTTATACAAGACGGTGAGATGAAATATTACCAGATGAAGGCAGTTCGTGCAGGAGCATGGACAGATGTGCAGGGAATTGTTCTGGGATTTCGCAGTGTAGATGCGGAAATCAAAAACGAGATAGAGCAGAAGGGGCTGCTGGAGGATGCTCTTATGCAGGCGAATAGGGCAAACAAGGCAAAGAGCATGTTCCTTTCTAATATGTCCCACGACATCCGTACACCTATGAATGCAATTGTTGGCTTTACAGCGCTTGCACTTACTCATATTGACAGGAAGGAACAGGTGGAGGAATATCTGGGGAAGATTATGACCTCAGGAAATCATCTTTTGAGCCTGATTAATGACGTGCTGGATATGAGCCGCATTGAGAGCGGAAAGATGCATCTGGAGGAGAAGCCGTGCCGTCTGTCAGAGATTCTTCACGGACTTCGAAATATTGTACAGGCAGATATCCATTCAAAGCAGCTAGATTTGTATATTGATACTGTAGATGTGATAGACGAAGATATCTGCTGTGATAAGCTGCGTCTAAATCAGGTGCTTTTAAACCTTTTAAGTAATGCTATAAAATATACAGGTGCAGGCGGAACCATCAGTATGCGTCTGATTGAAAAGGCCGGAGCGTCGTCGGGCTATGCAAATTATGAGTTCCATATTAAGGATACAGGAATTGGTATGAGTGAGGAATTTGTATCCCATATTTTTGAGCCCTTTGAAAGAGAGAAAAATACAACCCACAGCGGTGTACAGGGAACTGGACTTGGGATGGCAATTACGAAAAATATTGTGGATATGATGAATGGTTCCATTCAGGTGAAGAGTGAGCAGGGCATAGGGTCAGAATTTATTGTAAACTTTACCTTCCGTCTTAATGCGGAGGCAAAAGAAGTAAAAGAGATTCCGCAGCTTTGGAATTTAAAGGCACTGGTGGTAGATGATGACTTTAATACCTGTGACAGCGTATCCTATATGCTGGAGCAGGTGGGTATGCGGGCCGAGTGGACGTTGTCCGGCAAGGAGGCCGTGCTTCGTACCCGCCAGGCTGTTTCAAGGGGAGCAGGATACAGTGTATATATTATTGACTGGATGCTGCCAGATATGAATGGGATCGAGGTTACGAGAAGGATACGTAAAGAGACAGGTGAAGATACGCCGATTATTGTGCTGACGGCATATGACTGGGCGGATATTGAGGAGGAAGCGAAGGAGGCAGGTGTTACGGCATTCTGCAGCAAGCCTTTATTCCTGTCAGAGCTTAGGAGTTGTCTGAATTCCATTGTAAATGTGTCTGATGAGGATGAAAACAAGGGAAATATGACTGTAGACTTTGAGGCCGGCCGGATTCTGCTGGCAGAGGATAATGAGCTGAATCAGGAGATTGCTGTGGAGATACTGGGCGATGCAGGGTTTACAACAGAGGTTGCACCAAATGGACAGATTGCAGTCGATATGCTGAAAAAATCTGAACCAGGATATTATCAGGTGGTGCTTATGGATGTGCAGATGCCCGTGATGAACGGCTATGAGGCGGTAAGAGAGATTCGAAATTTCGAAAATAAAAAGCTGGCGTCCATACCAATCCTTGCGATGACTGCAAATGCCTTTGAGGAGGATAAGCAAGAGGCATTAAGGTGCGGTATGAACGACCATATTGCCAAGCCTATTAATGTAAAAGTATTATTTGAGACTTTGAAAAAGGTATTAGATTAAAACTGCCTTCATATCCTCAGGGAGAGGGGCGGTAAATTCCATGTGTTCCCCTGTTATGGGGTGCGAGAAAGAAATCTTATGTGAATGGAGGGCCTGGCGGCTTATCCATTTCATATCTGGATTATAGAGGTAATCACCGATAAGAGGAAAGCCTGCATATTTCATGTGAATACGAATTTGATGGGTGCGGCCTGTTTCCAGACGTAGGGAAACAAGGCTGTGCCCATTTGTTTCTTTTACAAGCTGATAATGGGTAATGGCGGTCTCTCCTTTTTCAAAGTCTACTGTGCGTTCAATAATTGTTCCGGGCTTTCTGGCAAGAGGTGCGCAGATAGTTCCGGAAGAAGGAGTTACCTTTCCGCGCACGATTGCGAGATACTCCCGGTGGATTTCCCGGCGGAAGGTCTGACGGGAAAGAATATTTCCGCTGACAAGATGCTTGGCTATAACTGTAACACCAGATGTATCTCTGTCTAGCCGGTTAGAGCAGCGGAAGATAAAGGGCTTGTTCTGCTGCTGATAGTACCATGCAAGTGAATTGGCAAGTGTATTTGTATAATTATTCATAGATGGATGGGTAGGCATGCCGGCCGGCTTGTTAAGGATGAGGATATCTTCATCCTCGTACAAAATGGAAAGAGGGAGCTTTACCGGCGGGATGTGCTTCGAGTATTTTGTTTCCTGTATATGTACGGTAAGCTGAACGCCGGATCTTAATATATCCCGCATATAACAATGTCTGCCATTTACAAGCACGCTCTTAGGCATACGCTTGATTTCGGACAGGTTCTGGGAGGAATAGCCTTTTCTTTTTAAAAACTGTTCGATTCTAAGTCCTTCTGACCCAGGGCCTATTTTGTATTCAATAGTGCGGTTCATTTGCATTTCTCCTGTGATTACTGTAAGATAGGTATATAGTATAACATTTCCAGGCAGAATTGGAAATAGAAGCGGAGGATAAAAGGGATGGCAGGGCTTAGCACACTTTGTTATATTGAACGTGATGGGAAATATTTGATGCTTCACCGCACGGTTAAGAAAAATGATGTGAATAAAGATAAATGGATTGGAGTAGGAGGACATTTTGAGGCGGATGAAAGTCCGGAGGAATGCTTGCTTCGGGAGGTACGGGAGGAGACTGGCTATATACTTACCTCTTATCGGTACAGAGGACTTGTAACCTTCGTGTCAGGAAACGGGGTGACAGAATATATGTCTCTTTTTACTGCAGATGGATTTGAGGGCGTACTTTGCAGCTGTGATGAGGGGGAGCTTGAGTGGGTGGATAAAAAGGAGTTGTATAAGCTCAATATCTGGGAAGGAGATAAGATATTTTTCCGGCTGATAGATGAGGACAGAGAGTTTTTCTCCTTGAAGCTAGTTTATGACGGGCATGATAAGCTAATATCAGCGGCGCTTGACGGGAAGGCTTTGGAAGTTTAAGTACTTAATCATTAGAGAAAAAATGATGATAGTATAGTAATTTCATGGAAATCGTGTATAATAAGAATATATACAGAAAATCTGAATAGAAAGGAAGATAATAAATATGGCAGCAATACATTTAACAAAAGATAATTTTAAGGAAGAGGTATTAGAATCCAAAGTTCCTGTACTTGTAGACTTCTGGGCAGCCTGGTGCGGTCCGTGCCAGATGGTAGGGCCGGTAATTGAGGAAATCGCAGGAGAGGTTACAGATGCAAAAGTCGGAAAGGTAGATGTAGACAGCGAGAAAGAGCTTGCAAAGCAGTATAAGGTTATGTCTATTCCGACACTGATTGTATTTAAAGACGGTGAGGCGGTTAAACGTGAGGTTGGAGCGAAGCCGAAAAATGAAATATTAGATATGCTAAAATAGGTATTTGGGGACGGGGTATTTTTAAAAATACCCCGTCCTGCGTCCTGACTTACACAAACTTTACTGCCGTTCCATATGCCATAATCTCTGCGGCGCCCTGCATAACCTGGCTGGAGGCATAGCGGATATTGATTACCGCATCAGCGCCCATAGAGGCAGCATCATCAGCCATTCTTTTTGTGGCAGTGGCTCTTGCCTCGTTCATCATCTCTGTGTAAGAGGTGAGCTCTCCGCCTACAAGTGTACGGAAGCTGTTCATAATGTCCTTTCCTACATGTACAGACTGAATCATGGTTCCACGCACCAATCCTATCATCTCAAAATCTTTCCCGGGGATATAATCTGTGTTTACCAGTATCATAGTGGACCTCCTCATAAAATAAATTGTATTATTTAGTTAATACAATTATACTTCCTGCCAGAGAAGAAAGCAATACTTTATGAAAAATTTAACACATCCTTTATGGTATAAAATCCGGGTGCCTTTCCGTAAAGAAAAGCGGCACAGTCGCAGGCGCCACTGGCGAAACACTCCCAGTTGTAGGCGTGGTGGGTGATTTCCAGGCGTTCTCCCATTCCGCCGAAATATACGGTATGGCTGCTGGGAATATTTCCGGCACGCAGCGAATGATAGCCAATGGTACCCTTTTCACGTGGTGAGGCGCCTTCTCTTCCATAGACTGCCACGTCGGACAGCTGCTTTCCCAAAGCATGGGCCATAATCTCACCCATTTCTTTGGATGTTCCGCTTGGAGAATCCTTTTTCCACTGGTCATGCATTTCAAGAATTTCAATGTCCAGTTCTTCGCCGACAGTTGCGGCTACAAGCTCCAAAAGCTTGTTCATGATATTTACAAGTTTGGAGGTGTTGGCAGCATACAGCATCGGTATATATGCGGCAGCATCATGGAAGCGCTGCATTTGTGCCGGGGTGAAGCCGGTAGTACCGCATACAAGCGCCTTTTTGTGTGTAACAGCAAGCTCTAGAACCTCCATTGCCATTTCTTTTGTAGAGAAATCAATGATGACATCACAGCCGGCAATTACACTTTCAAGCTCGTCTACAACAGGTACGCCTAGCTCTTTCCCAACCATAGCTGCTATGCCAAGGTCCTTTCCTATATAGTCCCGGCCTTTCGGAGCAACTCCGGCGATAAGCTGCATATCACTTCGTGAGGCTGCTGCCTGTGTAATTAATTTCCCCATTTTCCCTCTGGGAGCAATTACAATTATTCTCATAATATAATCTCCTTTTGCATAACTTTTTACTATATAAGTTTATATTAGCATAAATTGGGAAGTATAAATAGTAATAATAAGGTAATAAAAATTGTGATGTAAATTGTTAAAATTTATACTTGCATTCTTCGACGTAATTCGATAAAATAATATTATCGGGGTATGGCTCAGTTTGGTTAGAGCGCACGGCTGGGGGCCGTGAGGTCGCAGGTTCGAATCCTGTTACCCCGATTTTGGCCCCATTTTATGGGGCTTTTTCAGTGGCTTTAATAAAAAGGATGCAAAGCACATTGATAATTCAATAGACTTTAACTATAGAAGAATATATTTTTGGTGAAGTCTTGATTATAGACTGGCTAACTGGGAATTATACTCTCGAAAAAATGTCTTACGCACCTGCGTCCGTTATTTTTATGTTATTCTTTATTATTCTTGGTCAAACTTTGGTAAATCAACATAGCACAAACTGCTATCACTGCACCATTTGATACCGAATCTAAGTTAATGCCTTTCATATTGCAGAACATATTGACTGCTATAAATACAATCAGTATTGCTGCTGTTATAGCAGCTCCTTTAAAAAAACATTTCATAACTTTATATCTCCTTCCAAAACAAATATATATTTAGTATATCAGCGAAAACAACAATTCTCTTTAAATAGTCATAAAATACTCCATTCTGTAAATAAGTGCATTTTTTTCCTACGAAGTATGCAGTTATTCATCATTTTCGCAGAGCAGAGCTTGATACAAAGAATTACATACAGTATAATCAGGGAGGTAAAATTCGAAAGGAGGAATCTATTGAAATGCTGTTGTCTTTTTTTCAGCTTTCTCTTGCTATTCGTAATGTGTGGCCCAAACGTATGAGTTTAAAAGCGTTTATCGTACTTTATATGCTGCTGCTGCTTGCCGGGATGCCTGTAACGCTCCTGTCCTGTATCCCATATGGCCTCTTTGGTATTCTGGCGGCAGTCTGTATTTATGGATTGGCTGTTTACCGGGATACCGCAGCCCAGAATGTTTGTATGGGTATGATTGGATGTGTACTTACCATCGTGACAGACAATTTTCTGACAAATTTTCTGCATATGCTGATCCCCCTGTCTTTCATTAATCAGCAGTATGTTTCTTTCGTCGTCAGGATGATTCACATTTTACTGTTTCATTTTATTACGCTGTTTTGTGGCAGGCTTATTATAAAGCTATTATTGCCAGGCAAAGGGATCTTACGCCTTTCGCAGACGTGGTATTTGATTGATGCCGCATTACTGCTCCTTATAACAATCTATTTGTTCGATAATTTGATTCCGGGACAAAATGGCTCGATCGGCAGAATGATATATAATAATGCCTTACATATTTCAGGGTATATGCTTGTTATGCTTTTTTTGCTTCTGGCTATGCGCCGTTCCTGGCTGGAACAAATACAGACAGAGGCAAAGCAGAAAGCATTGCAGGATTTACAGGACTATACACATAATTTGGAAGTCATGTATAATAGCCTGCGTTCCTTTAAACATGATTATGTTAACATTTTGCTTTCTTTGTATGGCTATATTGAAAATGGTGATATGGGCGAATTAAAGAATTTTTTTGAAAATAAAATCTTCCCAACAAAGAGTCTGATTGATCAAGGTGATTATAAGCTGAACCAGCTTAGCAATATCGGTGTGCTGGAAATTAAAAGCCTGCTCTCCGCAAAAATGATTTACGCCCATGAGTCAGGGATTGATGTCACGATTGACATTCCTGACAGAGTGGACAGTTTTCTGATAGATACCGTAGACCTTGCCAGAATACTGGGAATCTTTTTAGACAATGCAATTGAAGCTGCGCCTACAGTGGAACAACCACAAATAGGCTTAAATATTATTCAAAATAAAGACGGTGTATCAATCACAATAAGCAATCGGTTTCGGGATAACGGCGCACTGCTGCATAAGCTGAAGCAAAAAGGCTTTAGTACAAAGACCGGACATCAGGGAATTGGGCTTGCCAACGCTCAGAAAATTATTAGTTCCTATGACAATGTGCTGCTGGAAACAACGATGAAATATGACTGTTTCACACAGCATATGGAGCTTTTTTCCAGAGAGGAGTAACATAATATGCTGAACATTTTTGTATGTGAAGATAATACCGCACAGCGGCAAATTATCGTACAAACCATTCAAAATACTGTGCTGATAGAAGAACTGGATATGCAGCTTGTTTCAGATGCCGAAGATCCTTACATGCTGCTGGAAAAGGTTAAGACCAGTCAGAACACAGGTATTTATTTCCTTGATATTGACCTGAACAGCAATATGAACGGAATGAAACTGGCACAACAAATCAGATTGTTTGATCCCCGTGGTTTTATCATATTCATAACCGCGCATTCTGAACTAAGCTACATGACCTTCCAATATCGAGTAGAGGCAATGGATTTTATATTAAAAGACAACCCTGCTGAAGCGAAAGTGAAAATCAGAGAATGCCTGTTAAAGGCAATGGAACGCCATACGCTCGAGACCAACAAGACACATAAGGTATATACGATTGAAATCGGTGGACGAAAAATCGGCGTAGATTATGATGATATTCTCTTTTTTGAGACTTCTAGTAACGTCCATAAAGTTATTCTCCATGCGAAAGAGCGTCAAATTGAATTTTCCAGTACTATGAAAGAACTAACAAGTACATTAGGCGATTACTTTGTGCGCTGCCATCGATCATTTCTGGTAAATAAAAATAATATAAAAGAAGTAGATGTAAAAAACCGAATTCTCTATTTTACCAATGGAGAAACCTGTATGATGTCCACACGCATGATGAAGGGGCTCTGAAAGCGGGATTTTAGAATGCTGAATTTCTGGATATAACAGGGAACAGCATTTTTGTGTGTTGTATGCCCTGTGCCCGTTTCATCATGCCCTCTATGAGCCTTTTGAAGCATTTCTTTGCCTGCCTGTTTATATGCGTGCTTCACTCCATTCCAGGAATTCCCCAGTATCAGCATCAATTTCAAATTCATATTCCTTCTGTTCAAAAATGATGTCCCCTTCGTATTTATAAAGGCCGTCATCGTAATCAAGCTCAATCCTGATATCTTCCCCGGAGGCACCCGGAACACGGTCCAATGCCAGTCTGGAAGCTTCTTCTATTGTAATCTTTGCCTGCTTCCTGCTGCTAGTTTCCTGCTGGTTTTTTGTGACAAGAGTATTGATACTTTCATAATCTGTGCTCAGAATATTTCCGTCAGATGCCTGTATTTCATACTCATACTCCATATTTTCGGCAGTGAAATTCACTTCATAGAGAATAGTGCCGTCGTCGTTATCTTTAGAAATGTATAGACGAGTGACATTTGCTTCTGAAAGTCCGGCATCATCAAGAGCGATTTTAGCGGCTTTTTCTTTTCCGATATCTGCAGCATGCCCGCAGCCGGCCAACAATCCGGTGGATATGGTACAAAGCAGTATCTTTAAAATACATTTTTTCATAGTTGATTCCTCACTTCCTGATTTTCCTAATATCTTAATGCAAGAATATTTAACTCTTGTATTATACTATATATTATACTGTCATAAAATAAAAATTTGACAGGGACCAATAAAAAATTGTGAAATAGTGCAACGCATGCTATAATAAAACCACTTGTAAAGAATTCTAGGAGGATACAGATTATGAAGAAACGAGTCGTTGTCGCACTTGGACACCGGGCGCTTGGAACGACCCTGCCAGAGCAGATGGTTGCGGTTAAGAGATCGGCAGTTACAATTGCAGATTTGATTGAAGAAGGCTATCAGGTTGCCATTACTCATAGCAATGCACCCCAGGTAGGTATGATACATACAGCACTAAATGAGTTTGCAAAGCAGCATGAGGATTACACGGCGGCTCCCATGTCTGTGTGTTCTGCCATGAGTCAGGGATATATTGGTTATGATTTGCAGAATATTATCCGTGAGGAGCTCTTAAACAGAGGAATTTTTAGGACGATCAGTACTATCCTTACACAGGTAGTTGTTGACCCGTATGACGAGGCCTTTTATACGCCTACAAAGGTTCTGGGAAGATACATGAATACAGAAGAGGCTCACATTGAGCGTAAAAAAGGGAATTATGTTGTGGAGGAACCAGGTAAAGGATTTAGAAGAATTGTATCGGCTCCAAATCCCGTAAGTATTATAGAGATAGACGCGATTAATGCACTTTTGGATGCAGGACAGGTGGTAATTGCCTGCGGCGGAGGCGGTATTCCAGTTCTGATGCAGGACAACCATTTAAAGGGTGCCAGTGCAGTTATTGAGAAGGATCTGGCAGCAGGCAGGATGGCGGAAGAGATAGATGCGGATCAGCTTATTATCCTGACCAGCGTAGAAAAGGTGAAGATTAATATGGGCCGTCCAAATGAGGAGGAGCTTGGTGAAATCACTGTGGAGCAGGCTAAGAAATACATGGATGAAGGACATTTTGGTGTCTACAATATGCTTCCAAAGTTTCGGGCGTCGGTGGATTTTATCGAGAAAAGAAAAGGGAGAAATGCCCTTATTACTTCCTTTGATAGGCTTTCTGATGCTTTGAAGGGAAAAACAGGTACATTAATTAGTTAAAAGGGATGTATGAAAGGCAGAAAAATGGGAATACTACCTGAAAATATGTGAAGGAGGAATTTCCATGACTGCAAAGGTAAATGAAGGCTGTATTTCCTGCGGGGCATGTGTTGCTGCCTGCCCGGAGGTGTTCCGCTTTAATGATGATGGTGTGGCAGAGGCTTACGCAGAGGTTTCACCGGAATATGAGTATACTGCAAAAGAAGCGAGAGATGACTGTCCGGTTTCTGTAATTGATATAGAAGAATAAAAAGAACTGTAGAACCAGACGTGTAGAATCCGCATATACTATGAAAGAGTAGTATTTGCGGATTTTTTATAATATAGGAAGCTTTGTTTCCCATACTATAAAAACCCTGCGGGGCATGCGTACTTGAGCAAAAAAATTGTTTCGCTTATTTTATTAGAAAATGCTATGTTTTGAAGGAGGAGACAGCATGCGTCTATGTGAACTGCAGGATAAAGAAGTAATTAATGCCTGTGACTGTAAAAAATTAGGATATGTAGTTGATCTTATTATTAATGAATGTAACGGTTGTATTGAAGCAATCATTATTCCAAAAGCAGGAAAATTCTGTGGGTTTTTCAGTGATGGATCAGAATATATTATTCCATATAAATGTATTAAAAAAATAGGACCGGATATTATTCTTGTGGAGATGCATGAGGAAACCTAAATTTGTTGAATCTTACATATTTCCTGTGATATAATATACAAGAAAATAAAGATTTGCAGCGTCCTTGCGGCCTGCGGCATCAAAGGAAAAGGAGCAGGAAAAATGAAATGTCCATATTGTACTAATCCAGATACGAAGGTTATAGATTCAAGACCTGCCGAGGATGGAAACTCCATACGGCGGAGGCGTTCCTGCGATGTATGCGGAAAGCGTTTTACAACATATGAAAAGGTTGAGACGATTCCTCTTATTATATTGAAAAAGGATAACAACAGGGAACAGTATAACCGGGGGAAAATAGAGACAGGAATTTTGCGTGCATGTTATAAAAGGCCGGTTTCTGCTGAAGATATCCAGTATATTGTCAACAAGGTTGAGACAAATGTTTTCAGCCGTGAGGAAAAAGAGATATCCAGCAGTACTATCGGTGAGATTGTAATGGAAGAATTAAAACAGCTGGATGAGGTGGCATATGTAAGATTTGCATCCGTCTACAGAGAATTTAAAGATGTAAATACATTTATGGACGAACTGAAGAAAATATTGAAATAAGGACGGGCTATGAGAACATATAAGTTGACTATTTCTTATGATGGAAGCCGCTATCAGGGCTGGCAGCGCCAGGCTGCTACAGATAATACAATACAGTTTATACTGGAGTGGAGTATCGGAAAGCTTGTCGGATACCGCGTCCATGTGGACGGTTCCGGAAGAACGGATGCAGGCGTACATGCAAGAGGACAGGTGGCCAGTGTAAAGCTGTCCAAGTTCTACGACGCGGAGGAGATGAGGGATTCCCTGAACCGCTATCTCCCGGAGGATATCCGGGTTATGAAGGCAGAGCTTGTAAAGAACGGATTTCATGCAAGAAAAAGTGCCAAAGGGAAAAAATATGAATATTACATTGACTGCAGGGAAAAGCCGGATGTATTTTCCAGGAGGTACTGCTATCATTATCCTCAAAAGCTTGACATAGAGGCAATGAAGGAGGCGGCAGAGTATCTGATTGGTTTGCGTAATTATATCAGCTTTACAGATGATAAGGACTGCAAGGACCCAGTACGTAAGATTACAAATATTAAAATCGTAAGCAGCGGTGAAAAGGTACGTATTACCTATTATGGGACAGGGTTTTTGTACCATATGGTCAGGATTCTTACCGGAACCCTTCTTGAAGTGGGGACAGGCAGGAGAAAGCCGGATATGATTCCGGTTATTATTGCGGCGGAGGATAGAAGCTCGGCAGGCTTTCTTGCTCCGGCAAGGGGGCTGTTTTTGCGGAAGGTATATTATTAAAATAATTTCCGCAGACAGGCGGACACACGGTTTTTTGAATTCGTGTGTCCGCTTGTTTACAGGAAGAAAACAAGGAGGAGACAGAGTGAAATTTATTTCGTGGAATGTAAATGGAATACGTGCCTGTGTGCAAAAGGGGTTTTTAGACTTTTTTAAGGAGGCGGATGCAGATATCTTCTGTATTCAGGAGACAAAGATGCAGGAAGGGCAGTTGAAGCTTGACCTTCCGGGATATTTTCAGTACTGGAATTATGCAGAGAAAAAGGGATATTCAGGAACGGCAATTTTTACAAAGAAAGAACCCCTCTTTGTAGCTTATGGAATCGGAACAGAAGAACACGACCATGAAGGAAGAGTTATTACACTGGAATATGAAGAGTTTTACTTTGTGACAGTATATACACCCAATTCCCAGAATGAGCTTGTAAGGCTTCCCTACCGTATGAAATGGGAGAAGGATTTCTTGGCATATCTGAAAGCACTAGAGGAGAAAAAGCCTGTGGTATTCTGTGGGGATTTGAATGTTGCACATAAGGAGATTGACCTTAAGAACCCGAAAACTAATCGGAAAAATGCAGGGTTTACAGATGAAGAAAGACAGAAATTTACAGAAGTTTTAGAAGAGGGATTTATTGATACCTTCCGGTATTTCTATCCAGAGACAGAAGGAATCTATTCCTGGTGGTCTTACCGGTTTAGTGCAAGAGCCAAAAATGCAGGATGGAGGATTGATTATTTCTGTGTTTCAGAGAGCTTGAAGGACAGGCTTTCTGATGCAAAGATATTGACAGAGGTGACAGGGTCGGATCATTGTCCAGTTGAGCTTGACATGAAGGCCGAAAGGGGAGACCTTTCTTAAGGTTCATAAAACAACCTCCCAGAACATATACTACAGGTAAAGTATAGGTTCTGGGGTTTTTATTTTATGAAGGAAGATAAGAGGCGCAGGTGGAGAAATCGCGGAATTTTGATACTTACACTTATGGTGGCTCTTGCCGGTTCTTATAAGTATGTGTCGGGATATGTAACAGTGTCGAGCAATGTGAATGGAAGGGAGCTTCCGATTTATTGTGTGGATACAAAGGAAAAGAAGGTGGCTTTAAGTTTTGACGCAGCGTGGGGAAATGAGGACACACAGAAAATTCTTGATATTTTAAAAAAGAATGATGTGCATGTTACATTTTTTATGACCGGCGGATGGGTAGAAAGCTATCCTGATGATGTGAAAGCGATTTATGAGGCTGGTCATGATCTGGGAAATCACAGTGAAAACCATAAAAATATGTCTCAGATTTCGGAAGAGGAAAAGACGCGGGAGCTTATGGAGGTCCATAAGAAGGTAAAGGAGCTGACCGGTGAAGAAATGAAGCTTTTCCGTCCGCCCTACGGAGCTTATGATGATCGTGTTATCCTGAATGCAAAGGAAAACGGATATTATACAATTCAGTGGAGCGTGGACAGTCTGGATTGGAAGGACTATGGAGCAGACAGTGTTATTAACACAGTATTAAATCATAATGCACTGAATAACGGCGCTATTATCCTCTGCCACAATGGAGCAAAGTATACAGCGGAAGCATTGGAGACATTAATTACAGGGCTTAAGGAGAAAGGATATGAGATTGTGCCGGTATCCGAGCTTATTTATAAAAAGGATTATCATATGGATGTGACGGGAAAGCAGATAAAAGATTCCTGATTCCTGTGAATAATTACCAACGGATTGCAACTGAATTACAAAAAGTTGTTATTTGTTTTCAACAGAATTATGATATAATAAAAAACACGTATGCATTTAAAGGGATGACTGGATGAGTATACAACACAGAGGAGGTGCAGCATATGGAGAGCAGAGTTTCAGTTATCAGTATCATTGTAAAGGCTGAGGAATCTGCAGCAGCTGTAAATGAGATATTGCACGAGTACCGTCAATACGTTGTAGGGCGAATGGGAATTCCATACCGGGAGAGAAGCGTATCGATTATCAGTGTTGTCATGGATGCGCCTGGAGACGCTGTGAGTGCATTATCAGGAAAGCTTGGAATGCTTCAGGGAGTCAGTGCTAAGACGCTGACTGCCAAGCTGTAAAGGGATATAACAGCAGAAAGGATGAAGGAATATGAGTAACTTAACAGAAATCAGATGGCATGGCCGTGGCGGCCAAGGTGCCAAGACAGCTGCACTGCTTCTTGCAGATGTAGCGTTTCAGACGGGAAAGTATGTACAGGGATTTCCAGAGTACGGTCCGGAGCGTATGGGAGCGCCGATTACGGCGTACAACCGGATCAGCGATACAGTAATTAGAACACACTCCAATATTTATGACCCGGAATATGTAGTGGTAGTTGACGAATCTCTTTTAGAGGCGGCGGATGTAACGGCTGGCCTGAGAAAGGAAGGGGCGATTCTTATTAATACCTCCCGCAGAAAGGAAGAGATCCTTCCCCATTTAAAAGGATATGAGGGCAGAGTCTATACCATTGACGCCCATAAAGTATCTATGGAAGCGATGGGGAAATATTTCCCCAATACCCCTCTTCTTGCTGCGATAGTGAAAGTAACGGGACTGATGGACGAGGAAACATTTTTACGCGAGATGAAAGCGTCCTTCTCCCACAAGTTTGCCAGCAAGCCGGAGGTTATTGAAGGGAACATGGCGGCTCTTGAGATGGCGTTTAAGGAGGTACAATAATGGCGATGGATGTTACAAAATTAGGTGTAAAGGCGAAATGGAAAGAGCTTACAGAAGGGATGATTATTGCTGGTGCAGGAACTTCTAAGGCTTTCAATACGGGAGAATGGTCTACGGACAAGCCGGAATTTATAGAAGATAAATGCAAACAGTGTCTGTTATGTGTGCCGGTATGCCCGGACAGCTGTATTCCAGTTATAGATATGAAAAGAGGAGCATTTGATTATGACCACTGCAAGGGCTGCGGCATTTGTGTAAAGGCATGCCCGTTCGGCGCAATTACAATGGAAGGAGTGAGATAAAATGGCAAAGAGAGACAGATTATCAGGAAATGAAGCGGTGGCGATCGCTCTAAGACAGATTAACCCGGATGTATTTCCAGCGTTCCCCATTACTCCGTCCACAGAAATTCCCCAGTATTTTGCTTCCTTTGTGGCCAACGGACAGGTGGATACAGAATTTATTCCGGTAGAAAGTGAGCACAGCTCTATGAGCGCGGCAATCGGAGCTTCCGCGGCAGGAGCGAGAAGTCTTACGGCAACCTCTTCTTGTGGACTTGCTTATATGTGGGAGGAATTATACATAGCGGCTTCCAACAGGCTTCCTCTTGCGCTGGCCCTTGTAAATCGTGCATTATCCGGTCCTATCAATATTAATTGTGACCATTCCGATAGTATGGGGGCAAGAGATTCCGGCTGGATACAGATGTATGCGGAAAATAACCAGGAAGCATATGATAATATGGTACAGGCTTACCGTATCAGTGAGCATAAAGATGTAAGACTCCCGATTATGATCTGCCAGGACGGTTTTATTACAAGCCATGCGGTAGAAAATATTGAACTGCTAGAGGATAGGGAGGTAAAGAAATTTGTAGGGGAATACTGCCCCGAAAATTATCTTTTGAATCCGGAATGTCCGATGGCAGTGGGCCCCTATTCTATTACAGACTACTATATGGAAGCAAAGCGTAATCAGGCGGAAGGCATGAAGCATGTAAGTCAGGTAGTCCTTGATGTTGCAAAGGAATTTTCCAGTATTTCAGGAAGATCATATGGACTGTTCGAGGAGTATCGTATGGAGGATGCCGAGAGAGCGGTTGTTATGATTGGCTCTGCGGCAGGAACTACCAAGGATGCCATTGACAGATTAAGGGAGAAGGGAGAAAAGGTAGGTTTAATCAAAATACGGCTTTACCGTCCATTTCCTGCTTCCGAGATTGCAGAGGCGCTCAGGAACGTAAAGGCAGTTGCCGTCATGGACCGTGCAGAGGGATATACGAATCAGGGCGGACCCCTTGGCGCAGACGTGATGTCGGCGTTATACAGGGCCCGTGGGAATGCTTTGGCAGTCAATTATATTTATGGTCTTGGCGGGCGGGACGTTCGTGTGGAGGATATGGAAGGCGTATTTGAAGCCCTGAAACAGATCATGGAAGAAGGCGACGCGGGCGAGACCTATCGTTATCTTGGACTTAGAGAGTAAGGGGGAAATGAGATGAGCTACAATTTTAAAGAGACAATGAATAAACCAGAGCGTCTTGCTCCAGGACATAGAATGTGTGCGGGCTGCGGTGGAACCATTGCAGTAAGAAACGTTCTGAGGGGACTCCATGAGGGGGACAAAGCAGTGATCGGCAACGCCACAGGCTGCCTTGAGGTGTCCACATTTACCTATCCATATACGGCCTGGGAAGATAGTTATATTCATAATGCATTTGAAAACGCAGGCGCGACATTAAGCGGCGTGGAAGGTGCGTATAAAGCATTGAAGAAAAAAGGAAAACTGGATGAAACCTATAAATTCATCACCTTCGGCGGTGACGGCGGAACCTATGATATTGGTTTCCAGTCCCTGTCAGGCGCAATGGAACGGAACCATGACTTGGTATACGTGTGCTATGATAATGGAGCGTATATGAATACCGGAATTCAGCGTTCCTCTGCAACACCTATGTATGCAGATACAACGACGACCCCGGTGGGAAGCGAGAGTAACGGAAAGCCTCAAAACAGGAAAGATCTGGCGGCGGTTATCGCGGCGCACGACGTACCTTATGTGGCGCAGACCACCTTTGTACAGAATTTTAAGGATTTACATATCAAATCGGAAAAGGCGATTTACACACCGGGAGCTGCATTCCTGAATATTATGGCGCCCTGTCCGCGGGGATGGAGATATAACACGCCGGATATTATGGAAATCTGCAAGCTTGGAGTGGAAACCTGCTACTGGCCATTATTTGAGGTGGTGGAAGGAAAATGGATACTTAATTACGAGCCGAAGAAGAAACTCCCGATAGAGGACTTCTTAAGGCCGCAGGGAAGATTTAAGCATTTGTTTAAAAGGGGAAATGAATCTCTTCTTGAAGCATTCCAGAAGGAAGTGGACAGGAGATGGGAAGACCTGAAATTCAGGTGTTCAAGGTAATTTTAAATATTGGAGAGTTATATGAAAAGAGAGAAATTTGGTTCACGGCTGGGATTTATTTTAGTCTCAGCCGGATGTGCGATTGGAATTGGAAACGTATGGAAATTCCCATATATGTGCGGCGAGTTTGGCGGCGCGATCTTTATTATGATATATCTTTTGTTTCTTCTGATTTTAGGAATACCTGTACTTGTATGTGAGTTTGCCATGGGGCGCGGCAGCCGGAAAAGTGTGGCGGCATGCTATGAGGAGCTGGAGCCGTCCGGTACCCGCTGGCATATGAGTAAATGGATTGGGATTATAGGAAGCTATCTTCTTATGATGTTTTATACAACGGTAGGAGGCTGGATGCTGTACTACTGTTATCGGAGTATCCGCGGTGAATTTAAGGGAGCGTCGGCAAGTCTGGTTGCGGAGAAGTTTTCTGGTATGCTAAACGATATGCCTGCAATGGCTTTTTGGACGATATTGATTACAGTGCTTGGCTTTGCAGTCTGCTTTTTCGGCATCCGCGGCGGTATTGAAAGAGTGTCGAAGGTTATGATGTCTGCGCTTTTAATTATTATGGTGGTGCTTGCTGTGCACTCTACTTTTCTTGACAGTACAGGAGAAGGAGTCCGCTTTTATCTTGTCCCAGATTTCCAAAAGGTGAAGCAAATCGGAATTGGAAATGTGATTTTTGGCGCTATGAGCCAGGCATTTTTTACTTTATCCATCGGCATTGGTGCGATGATGATTTTTGGAAGCTATATGGACAGGAAGAGAAGCCTTGCCGGGGAGGCGGTAAACATTACGGTACTGGATACATTTGTAGCGCTGATGGCCGGATTTATTATTATTCCTTCCTGCTTTGCATTTGGAATTGAGCCAGGGGCCGGGCCGAGCCTGATTTTTATGACCATACCGAATATATTTGCGCAGATGCCGGGGGGACAGTTCTGGAGCGCGCTGTTTTTTTTGTTTATGACTTTTGCAGCGTTTTCTACGTTGGTTGCCGTATTTGAAAATATTATTTCATTTGATATGGACATGTTTGGATGGTCACGGAATAGAAGTGTATTTGTAAGCGCGGTTCTTATCTGCTTACTCAGTATGCCATGTGTGATGGGCTTTAATCTGTGGAGCAGTTTTGCCCCGCTTGGGGAGGGAACGACCATTCTGGACTTGGAGGATTTTATTGTATCGAATAATCTTCTTCCGCTTGGAAGTCTCGGGTATGTGCTTTTTTGTGCGAAAGAAAACGGATGGGGCTGGGAGAATTTTATCCAGGAGGTAAATACTGGAGAAGGAGCCCGGTTTTCCGATGGATTAAGGCTGTATATGCTGTTTGTGCTGCCGGTTATCATTATTGTTATCTATCTGAAGGGGTATTATGACATGTTTAAGGGGCAGGGTACGGCTGTACTTGCAGGATGGATGGCAGCGGCAGTGTTGTTTTTGGGATTTGTGCTGTATTGCTCGTGTGGAAAGAAAGTGAAGGTATGAAGGATACAGAAGAGAAAAAACAGATACTAAAACAATACTTCGGGTATGATGATTTCAGGGAAGGGCAGGAGGTCTTAATCGACAGTATTCTAAGTGGAAAGGATACCTTTGGCATTATGCCAACCGGTGCCGGGAAATCCTTGTGCTTTCAGATTCCGGCACTGGTTCTCGATGGGATCACCATCGTCATATCCCCGCTTATCTCTCTCATGAAAGATCAGGTAGGGTCGCTCAATCAGGCTGGAATCCATGCGGCATATCTGAACAGCTCCCTAAGTACAAATCAATACTTTAAAGCCCTGCAGTTTGCAAAAGAGGGGCGCTATCCGATTATCTATGTGGCTCCCGAGCGGCTTCTTACAGACAGCTTTCTGGACTTTGCCTGTCATGCGCATATTGCAATGGTTGCTGTGGATGAGGCTCACTGCGTTTCCCAGTGGGGGCAGGACTTTAGGCCTAGTTATCTAAAGATTACGGAATTTATAGAGCGGCTTCCACACCGTCCAGTAGTCAGTGCTTTTACTGCATCTGCAACAAAGGAGGTCAGGGAGGATGTTATAGACATTTTAATGCTAAAGAATCCGACAGTTATGAGCACAGGCTTTGACAGGCCCGGTCTCTATTTTGAAGTACAGTCACCGAAGAATAAGTATCAAGCTTTGATGGATTATCTTGGGAAGCATACAGGTGAGAGCGGCATTATCTACTGCCTGACAAGGAAGCAGGTGGAGGAGGTGTGCAAAAACCTAATTAAAGAGGGAATCCCTGCCACAAGATATCACGCAGGCCTAAGCGATGAGGAAAGGAAAAATAATCAGGATGATTTTATCTATGACCGCGCTCCCGTGATGGTAGCGACGAATGCCTTTGGAATGGGAATTGACAAGTCAAACGTAAGATATGTGGTTCACTATAACATGCCGAAAAATATGGAATCTTACTATCAGGAGGCAGGAAGGGCAGGACGTGACGGAGAGCCAGCAGAATGTATCCTGTATTATGGCGGACAGGATGTAGTCATGAACCAGTTTTTTATTGAGAATAATCAGGATAATAAAGAGCTTGATGACATTACAAGGCAGCTTGTGCGGGAACGTGATCATGAGAGACTAAGGAAAATGACCTTCTATTGTTTTACCAACGAATGTCTGAGGGATTACATGCTTCGGTATTTTGGAGAGTATGGAGGGAATTACTGCGGAAATTGTTCGAACTGTATGACACAGTTTGAGGAAGTAGATGTGACAGATATTGCCGCAGCGCTTACGGGCTGTGTCCGGGAATCTGGGCAGCGGTACGGAATTAATGTGCTGATTGATACGGTACATGGTGCAAATACCGCGAAAATCCGCCAGTACCGGATGGAGCAGAATTCTTATTACGGAAGTCTTTCGAAAGCGCCGGTATATAAGCTTAGGCAGGTAATGAATTTTTTACTTGTGGAAGGGTATATCAGGCTGACAAATGATGAATATATGCTGGTCAAACTGACAGAAAAGGCCCGGAAGGTTTTAGAAGGAGAGGCCGTGCTTGTCATGAAGATGGCCAAGGAGCAGGAGAAGAAGAGGAAAGAGAAAAAACAGGAAAAGATGAAGAAGAGTCTGACGAATGCCGGTGGTCTAAAGGATGAAGAGACGCAGCTGTTTGAGAAGCTGCGCGTGCTTCGGACTGAGATTGCAAGAGAAGAAAGGGTACCGCCGTATATTGTTTTTTCAGATAAGTCTCTCATACATATGTGTATTCTGAAACCTAAGTCAAAGTCAGATATGCTTAAAGTTTCCGGGGTTGGAGAATTTAAGTATGAGAAATATGGAGTTCGGTTTCTTGATAAAATTAGTGAGGTGTTGGGGACGGGGTAAAATGAGAAAGTGCCTGTCCCCACCCTGGGAGGGGACAGGCACTTTCTCATTTTACCCCGTCCCCGACTGGCCTACATCTCCGTAGTTTCCCTTCGCAGAAGGATGGGTGTAACTACCTTATGAACTGGCTCTGTAAGAGGCGCCGGCCTTCTTTTTTTTCTTTCATTCATCTGCTCTACTAAGAGCTTCACTGCCTCATACGCCAGCTTATCTATCTGCTGCCCGACGGTGCTTATGGGAATCACGGCCTCCTGCGAAATCGGTGAGTTATCAAAACCCACCAGAAGAAAATCATCTGGAAACTTTCCGTATTTTCTCACAAGGAGATTAACCAGTACATTTGCCTGTGTATCGTTGGAAATGAACAACCCCTTTTTTAGGCCCGAATATCTTTTTGTAATGTCCTCCAGAATATCTGACAGATAATTTTTAATAGACTCATAGGTATTACCCATCTGCTTGAGTATAAGCTCATGCTTCAGATGATGTTCTTCGCAGAAATCGAGAAATCCCTGCACACGTCCATAGGCTGGAACATCTGGATTAGCAGGGGAGTTTATATAATTAATATGGAAAATTACATCGCAGTTATGGCTGGCGAGGAGGCTGGTGGCCTGATAGCCGCCCATATAATTATCCGTGTTGACACTGCAGACGTATTTGTCCTCCCGCTCAATGGTTACAATGGGAATTCTAAGCTCTGACAGCTCTTTGGAAGGAATGGTGTGGCTTAAAATAATTAGTCCTTCAATCTTATATGCAAGAAGCTCCTCGATATACCGCCGCTCTGTCTCCTCCTGTCCGTTACCTACAAATACAAGAAATTTGTAACCAAAGCTCTCATAGGTGGCGAGAATCTGATTCAGCATCTCAGCATAATAATGAAGAAACAGATTTGGAATGATGATTCCGATAAATTCTGTATTTCCGCTGGCTAGAATCCGTGCTACTTTATTTTCTTTATAATCTAAGTCAACAAGAGCCTTAGCAATAATTTCCTGATTTTCCAATGTCAGGGAGTCTGGATTGTTGAAATACCGTGAGATGGTAGTTTTCGAAAAATTGGTATACTTTGCAATGTCGTTAAAGGTTACGTTTTTTTTCTGTTTCATAGTTATAAGCCTGTCTCTTTCTAATACTTAAAAATAGTATAAAAATGTCAATATCAGTATAGCAAAAATTGGGGTAACACGCAACGAGTAATCGGTTAAGTAACCGGTTTTGTAAAAGATGTACAAATTAGGAATGTGAAATTTGGAGGCAATTCACAAAGTTGTTTTTAATCATTGACGGGCCTAAAATACAGTGATATTATACATATAAAGTAACCGGTAACTTTACTAGTTACTTTACCGGTTATAAACAGAATAAAATATTTTAAAACAGGAGGAATGATTCATGAGAAAAGGAGTCATGAAGAAGGTCATCTCACTGGGGCTTATACTTGTATTGATGTCTGCGATGCTGACAGGCTGTCGTTTTGGATTTGCCAGTGACCCGGATGATCCAAATGAAGAGGAGAAGGAAATACCGATTGATACCTCAGTGGACACATTTGAGTATGATTCGTCCTTAAGCGGAACGAATATTACTCTTTTGAATTCAAAAGCAGAGATTCAGGTGGCATTAGAGAAAATGGGAGCTGAGTTTGAGAAAAAATCTGGTGTTCATGTAGAGGTTATGCCAGTTACAGATGGGGATTCTCCATACACAAAGGTAGTAAGTCTATACAATTCCGGTACGCCGCCGACAGCCTCTATTCTGGACACGACAGATGTAATTGCCCTTGCAAAAGAGAAGGCAGCAGACCTTTCAGATGAGTCATGGACAAAAGAAGCCGAAGGGTATCTGACAGAAGTAGACGGTAAAATTTACAGCTTTCCGCTCTGTATTGAAGGAAGAGGCATTATCTACAATAAGGCAGTTATTGAAGAGGCACTCGGGGAAAGCTTTGAACCGGATTCTGTTACGACACAGGATGAGTTTAAAGAGCTTCTTGAAAGGCTTGTAAATGCTGGAATCGAAAAGCCGGTATCTATGGCTAAGGAAGATTGGTCACTGGGAGCACATCATCTTCAGTATATTTATGAGACCTATGAGGGAACCAGCGAAGGCGCCGGGGAGGTTATTGAGAAAATCAAGGCAGGAAAGCTTGACCTTGAATCCTATGACAGGCTGAGGGAATTCCTCAATATGTTTGACATTTTGAAGAAATATAATGTGGCAAAGGGAGATCCTCTGGGAGCGGACTATGATGAGATGGCAATTGATCTGGCAGACGGAAAGACGGCTTTCTGGTTCAATGGAAACTGGGCATGGCCTAATATTTCAGAGGCAGGAGCAAAGGAAGAGGATGAGTATGGTTTCCTTCCTTATTTCCTGAATAATGACAGAAATGATTTTGTAAACCATCAGATTCAGGCTTCTCCATCAAAGCAGGTTATGCTGGATGGACAGATTGCATCAGAAAAAGAGCAGGCGGCCGCAAAGGAATTTTTAAACTGGATTGTATACAGTGAAATCGGGCAGCAGATGCTGGTGAAAACATGTAATATCATTCCGCCTTTTAAAAATAACCCTTATGAACCCAGCGACCCGCTTAGTGCAGACATCTATACAAAGGTGCATGAGGAAAAGGCATTCAACGCGTCTGCCATTGTACCCAATGACCATTGGGCAGTCTTAGGCGCTTCCATGCAGAAATATCTTGCAGATAGAAGCAGCAGGGAAGAGCTTACCGAAGATATACAGAAATACTGGGATGAACAGGAATAGGAGGAGCGCAGTATGAAATCAAAAAATAATGGGAAAGATTTCTGCATGTTTGCACTGCCGGGTATGTTCTGCTTTTTTGCAGTTGTAATCATACCGTTTGTATATGGTGTTTACCTGACACTTACAGACTGGAACGGCGTGTCAAAGGTAAAAAATTTTATTGGACTTAAGAACTTTGCAGGTGTTATGCGTGACGGCCAGTTCTGGACATCACTGCTTCTTACATTTAAATATGTAATTTTTGTTGTATTGATCGTAAATGTACTTGCATTTGCCATTGCCTATCTTCTTACAAGAGGAATTAAGGGACAGAACTTCTTTAGGGCAGGCTTTTTTACTCCGAATCTGATTGGAGGTATTGTTCTCGGATATATCTGGCAGTTTGTATTTTCAAGGGTATTTGTAAGCATAGGAGAGAGCACCGGCTGGAAAATGTTTGAGGTATCCTGGCTGTCTGACCCGACAAATGCATTTATCGCGCTGGTTGTAGTGTCAGTATGGCAGCTTTCCGGCTATATGATTCTTATCTATGTTGCAGGATTTATGGGGCTTAGCGAGGACGTTATGGAGGCAGCCAGCATTGACGGCGCTTCCGGGTTTGTAAAGCTTAAGAATATTATTATGCCCCTTATGATGTCCTCCATTACAATCTGTCTGTTCCTTACATTGTCCCGTGCCTTTATGGTATATGATGTGAACCTTTCCTTAACTGCAGGTGCACCGTATGGAACAACAGAGATGGCGGCAATGCATGTATATGAAAAGGCATTCACCTCCAGACAGTTCGGCATAGGGCAGGCAGAGGCATTTATACTGTTCATCATTGTTGCAGTTATAAGCGGTATTCAGGTTTACCTTACAAAGAAACAGGAGGTGGAAGCATAATGAAGCAGACGTCAATCGGAGGAACAAAAAGAAAAGTAACAAATGCTCTTGCAATGGCAGGACTGGTTATTATTTTCATTGCTTATATGTTCCCTTTTATAATGGTTGTAATTAATTCTTTAAAGCAGAAAAGAGACATTATCAAAAGTCCATTTTCCTGGCTGTTTACTATAAAAGGTTTATCCTTTGATAACTTTGTGAAAGCATTTACACAGATGGATTTTCTAAATGCCTTTAAAAATTCACTGCTTGTAACAGTATCGGCAACTGTGCTTGTAACGCTTCTTGCAGCTATGCTGGCATATTATATCGTGCGCCATAACAACGGAATTTCAAAGCTTACCTTTGCGCTGATGGTGGCCTCCATGATTATTCCGTTTCAGGCAATCATGATTCCACTTGTCAGCATTTACGGCGGTACATTGAATGTACTGAATCACCGGGTTACACTAATATTTATGCATACTGGATTTTCTATGGCAATGTCCGTGTTTATGTTCCACGGCTTTATTAAAGGAAATGTGCCTATGGCTCTTGAGGAGGCGGCATATATTGACGGGTGTACACATGCCCAGACATTTTTCAAAATCGTGCTACCTCTGCTAAAACCGATTATTTCTACAATGGTAATATTGAATTCACTGGCTTTCTGGAACGATTTCCTTCTTCCGTCCCTTGTACTGACGGATAAGAAGCTTCTAACACTGCCGCTGTCTACATACAGTTTTTATGGGACGTATTCGGCAGATTATGGGACCATCATGGCAGGACTTCTGCTGTGTGTAGTGCCGATATTGATTCTGTATGTAGTATTGCAGAAGCAGATTATCGGAGGCGTGGTTGCCGGGGCTGTTAAATAATAGGTTATGCAAAAAGGGCTGCTTTCGACGGTAATGACAGCAGCTATGAAGAATTGTGTATTTCTAAAGGAGGGTATTGTAAAGTACCCTCCTAATTAGTATACTGTAGACATTGAGATTTTTTAATGGGAAATGGAGACGAAAGTGATTATGACTAGACATACATTACATTTAAAGGCACCGGGAAATTGGATTAATGATCCGAATGGGTTTATATATTATAAAGGAAAGTATCATTTGTTTTACCAATATTTTCCCTATGCGCCGGTGTGGGGGACCATGCACTGGGGGCATGCAGTGAGTGAAGATTTGATTCACTGGGAGCATCTGGGAGCAGCGCTGTTTCCGACACGGTATGAGGATCAGAACGGGTGCTTTTCAGGAAGCGCGCTGGAGTATGACGGAAAGCTCTATTTGTATTATACGGGAATTCATTATAAGAACGCAGACCCGGCAAATATTCATATATGTTTAAATGATGAATTTACAGCCTCACAGCTTATTATTTCCTCAGATGATGGAATGTATTTTAATAATTTTTCTGGGAAAAGGGTGGTTGTGCCAGTTATTGAAGATGAAAATATAGGAGACAGGAAGGACACGAGGGATCCGAAGGTGTGGAAGGACGGAGAATATTTCTACATGATTCTTGGAAGCACCTATCGGAAGGAGACAGGGTGTGCTGTCATTTATAAAAGCAGGGATGCAGTAAACTGGGAATATGCATTTCAGCTTCGCAGTGAGCGGTTTGGAAGGATTCTGGAATGTCCGGATTTGTTTAAGCTTGGACAGGAGTATATATTTATGGGTTCTCCTATGTATATTGAGGAAGATGCCGGGGGATATGAACATCATGCAGTATGCATGCCGGCTGAATTTGACGCAGAGACGGGCACGCTTAAGCTGCCGGAGCAATATCAATATGTAGACTATGGGCTGGATCTTTATGCCCCTCAGACGAATGTAGATAAAGAGGGACGAAGGGTTATGATTGCGTGGCTTCGGATGCCGGAGAAGGTGGAGGAACCAGGGGAGAAGCCATGGATTGGGATGATGTCGATTCCGAGGGTTACAGAGCTTGTAGACGGACATATTTATTTTCGGGTACATCCGGAGGTGGATAGATTTTTTGAAAAGGAATATTCTGTACTTGGAGAGAGGGAGCTGCAAAATGCTGGTGGAATTTCTAAAATAAATGTGAAACAATATCCGTACCGTGTGCAGACAACGCTGAAGGACGGGGAGATGCTGAACCTTGGCGGGTATAAGATATGGATAGAGAGGGGATTTGTAAAGACTGACAGAAGTGAGGTCTTTGCAGGGATTGAAGGACACCGTCTGGTGAGTACGACGCCGAGACTAAAAGGAGAATGTTGTCTGGATATTTTGGTGGATAAGAACCTGATTGAGGTGTTTGTAAATGACGGCCAGTATGTAATTAGTAATGTGGTGTATGGATTGGGTAATTTTATAAGAGGCCGGGTAGAAAAAATTTGGCTTTTTGCTAAATTACTATCATACAACTGTTAAAGGTTTATCTTGTCTGCTAAAATATTTTACTGAGAGGTGAAAATTATTATGATTGAAAAACAGAAAATACTAATTGCAGATGATGAGCCAGGAATTATACAGCTCTTAAAGGATTACTTTGAGATGCAGAATTACCAAGTCATAGAAGCTGTCAACGGTATCGAGGTATTGGGAAAGCTGTCCCAGAGCCCGGACATTATCATTCTGGATGTAAATATGCCTCTTCTTGACGGCTTCGAGGTATGTGAACGTATTCGGGCCCATGTATCCTGTCCGATTTTATTTCTGACTGCGAAAGTCGAGGAATCAGATAGGATTAAAGGACTGATGTCCGGCGGAGATGATTATATTTTAAAGCCTTTCAGTATCGATGAGCTTGGTGCAAGAGTGGAAGCCCACCTGCGGCGCGAGAGCCGTAAAAAGACAGAAGGCACAGTAAAGATATTTGACCATCTTGCTATCCATTATGAAGAGAAATCTGTTTATTATGGTGAGATGGCAGTACCATTTACAAAGACCGAATACAATATAGTAGAGATATTGTCCTTAAATCCCGGACAGGTTTTCAGCAAAGAGCAGCTATATGAAAAGGTCCGGGGATTTGACGGAGCCGCTGACAGCAATATTGTAACAGAGCATATCCGCAGAGTCAGAGGAAAGATTGGGAAGCATACGGACAGAATATATATAGAAACAGTATGGGGAGTGGGCTATAGATGGACTGGCTAGAAGAAAAGACAGACAAATTTTTGACCTTTATCCGTAACCTGTCCTTTAGGAAGGCAATGATTGCGTATATTCTTGTACTTGCAGTCATTGTATGGGGATTGTCATATATTACAATGATACTTTGCTGGCAGCAGGAAATGAGCATCTGGGCAAAATACGGAGAGAGGGAAAATCTAAGGAATATTGTATATGAAAAAGGACTGCTGTGGCTTTATGGCGACAGTATTTTTTCTAAATCAGATGAATCAATGCTAAAATTTTTTGATATCTGCCGTGTATGGTGTCCGTTTTTTTATTCATTTGCTGGTATAATTTTAACTATATTTCTCTTTTACCGGAAACGACTTAAACGTCCTCTTTTAATTCTTGAGGAAAGCGTAGAAAAAATACGAAAAGATGATTTGGATTTTCAGGCGGTATATGAAAGTAAGGATGAATTAGGCAGACTCTGCGGCTCTGTAGAGGACATGCGCCTGGAGCTGGTTCGCGGGAAGGAGGAAATGTGGAGTCTTATTGAGCGGCAGAAGGAGCTTAATGCTGCCTTTGCACACGATTTGCGTACACCACTTACGGTACTTCGTGGCTACACAGATTTTCTGGCAAAATATATTCCAGAAGGAAAAATCAGTACCGGAAAGCTTAACAGCACCCTCGCCCTTATGGCAGAACATCTGAAGCGTCTGGAAGAATACAGCCGTACTATGAAAGGAATCCGGAGCATTGAGGAGGTGCCCTTCACCTGTGAACAGACATCAATTCATAGTATTGTAAAGAAAATAGAGGAAGTAATCTTCGCCCTTAACCAGATTCGGGATGTGGAAATTGTTCATGAGGGAAACAGTACAGATACACAGATATCTGCAGACGACAGCATGATAATGGAAGTCCTGGAAAATATTCTTTCCAATGCAATCCGCTATGCAGAGAAAAAAATAGAAGTCCTGTCTGATTATGATAAAGAAAAAGCTGAGTTTACCCTGACTGTCCGGGATGACGGTCCCGGATTTTCCGAAGAACAGCTAAAAAAAGCCCTAAAGCCCTACTACAAAGAACACGAAAAAAACGAGTCCGGTGACCACTTTGGCATCGGCCTTCACATATGCCAGGAGCTGTGCAAAAAACATGGCGGCACCCTAAGCATTGCCAACAGCATACAAGGAGGCGCAGTTATAACAGCTTCCTTTAAAACAACACAATAATCCTGACGGCCATGTCATGTATAAACAAATACAGAAAACCTTTAAAACATCCTTAGACTTTCTTAATTTTTTGTAGTGAATTTATAGAGATTTGTATTATATCCTATAATCAGTCTACAGGAAAGGATGTTTTTTATGTCTACTACGATCAAAATACGAAATCTAAACCAATACTACGGCAAAAAACAGGCTCTAAAAAATGTAAATCTTACAATCGAAACTGGAATGTTCGGTCTCCTTGGCAGAAATGGAGCCGGGAAAACCACACTTATGAAGGTCCTTGCCACCCTTCTCCCAAAAAGTGAAGGAGAGGTGACTGTCTGCGGTACAAATGTATCAAGGGCGCAGGAGGTCAGAAAAAATACCGGATATCTCCCACAGGAATTTTCCATGTATCCGAACATGACAGTGTATGAGGCGATGGATTATCTGGGAGTATTGTCAGGACTTTCGAAATCAGAGAGAAAGCAGCGGATTCCAAAGCTTCTTGAGAGGGTGAATCTATTGGAAAACAGGCGTAAGAAAGTAAAGGCTCTTTCAGGAGGTATGAAGCGCCGTCTCGGTATTGCACAGGCAATCCTGCATGACCCGAAGGTGCTGATTGTAGATGAGCCGACAGCAGGACTTGACCCGGAGGAGAGAGTGCGCTTTCGAAATCTACTGTGTGAGATTGCCGAAGACAGGATTGTAATCCTCTCTACTCATATAGTTGGAGATATAGAAGCAACTTGTGAAAATATAGCAGTCCTTGATGAGGGTGAAATTATTTACAAGGGAACAGTATCAGAACTTACCGGTATGGCAGAAGGCAAGGTGTTTCAGGCGGAAATCAGTAAGCGTGAGCTGGAAACTCTTAAGAAGCAGTGTGTAGTGACCAGCATGCTCACCCTGGGAAATAATGTGATGGTGCGTTTTCTTTCAGATGAGAAGCCTTTTGCATCAGCAAAGCCCTGTGAGGCAGGCGTTGAGGATGCCTATATGTATTTGATGCAGGAAAGAGGGGGTGGGGATGGATGTTTGGACAATTATTTATAAAGGAATGCCGGCAGACAGCTAAAAGTTTGATTTACTGGCTGATTGTTCTTGTACTTATTTTTAATTTTGCCACCCAGCTTGGCAATATGGATATAATGCAGAAGCCGAAAGAAGGGCAGGAGGATTACGGCTACAAGCAAAGTGACGATAAAAATATGATTATGAGAACAACACTTGGACAGCTTCTGGAGGAATACTACAGGGAAAGCTATTCCACGTATCCCATAGGTTTTTACAAGAGTGTAACTTTAAATGATAAAGAGGATAAGCAAATCGAAGAGATTATAAAAGAAACTACGGGACTTTCCGGAAGGACGGAGACAAGAAAGGCCATTGAAAAATGGTATGCTGCGCAGCCAAAGGAAACAAACGCGGAGGGTGCTTTAGTTTTAAGAAAAAGTATGGAGGCAGAGCCTGTAGAGGGCCTGACATTTGAACGGTTCGAAGAGCTTATGGACGAGGCTGACCATATTTTGGGCGGCGGCTCCGGATATGAGGAAGTTTCTAGAAAAAGCGCGTCAGTTCCTATGACCTATGAGGATGCAGTGGAGGAATACCGTAAGCTTACAGAAAAAGATCGGCTGACTGGAGGCTATGCAAGACTATTCTCAGACTATATGGTTATCTTTTTAGGGCTGCTTCCGGTATTTTTGGCTGTCACAAGGGAATTGAGAGATAAACGTGCAGGAATGCAGGACCTTATTTATACAAGGAAGGGCTCCTCTGTAAACATTATTGCAAGCCGTTATCTGTCTATGCTGATAATGTTGGTGCTTCCAGTGCTGGCGCTGTCTGTTATTCCCCTTTCCCAGTGTCTTAGATACGCTTCTGCGTCAGGGATTTCAGCAGACATTTGGGCATATGTAAAATATATCTTTGGATGGCTTCTTCCTACCATTATGACAGCTACAGCAGTGGGGATGTTCTTCACAGAACTAACAGACACGGCACTTGCTGTTCTGATACAGGGTGCATGGTGGTTTGTAGCCGTATTTACAGGAATCAGTACACTAAAGGGTGGCATATACGGATGGAGTCTTATTCCAAGGCATAATACAGAACTCAACTGGACAGGATTCCATGATAATTTTTCACAGCTTGCATCTAACCGGATTGTATATGCATCCATTTCAATAATTTTAGTAGCATTTACAGCATTTATCTATAATCAGAAAAGGAAAGGGAGGTACACAGTGTCATGGAAAGGCTTTGGCAGATTGAAAAAGTAAATTTAAAACATCATGTACTTCTGCATTTTCTTGTATGCGTACTCCTGCTGGGGATTTCACCCCTTCTTATGGGAGTGAAAAATCTTACGGCTGTTGACACGGCAAAAGTACTTGAGAGGTATGTGGCGCTTATCGGGATTATCATGCTTACCCCCATATTTCTGCCGGAGCAGGATAGGGATATCCGCGGACTGGTCTATGCAAAATATACAAAGGCCTCACAAGTGTATATGGTGCGGCTGGCGGGAAATATACTTATACTGGCAGCATTTCTGGGAATATATATTTTTGTACTCAAGCAGAACCAGTGTGAGTTCCCAGTATTAAAATATTACTTTGGAGTATTTGCAGAAGTGCTCTTTTTTGGAGGGCTGGGCCTGTTTTTCTATGGAGTGTCAGATAATCTCATAATAGGATATATGGCACCTATGGTATACTATATTATAGCCATAGGAGGCGGAGATAAATATTTAAAAATGTTCTATCCATTTTCCATGTCTATGGGAAAATATGAAGAAAAAATATGCCTGTTCGCGGCGGCAGTGGTTTTGACAGCAATAGGAATACGCTTCCGTTCGGTTGGGGACGGGGTAAAATGAGAAAGTGCCTGTCCCCACCTCAGTTGGGGACAGGCACTTTCTCATTTTACCCCGTCCCCGGCTTTTATCCTATAAGGAAATCGATAATATCCCAGCCTTCAGAATTCATTCTCTTATATAGCTCGGTATAGCCACACCGTGTACAGCTTATAGTTGCAAATTTCTTGTTCTGCACATCAAATACTTTAGCAAAATTTCCTCCGGTTGCCTGAAACTGATCACTTTCATAGTGAGTATTTCCACATTTGGGACATACATATTGCTGTTTTTCCATCATTCATACCTCCAAGATTTGTTATGTAATAGTTCTAGTTATACAGTAGATCCAAATGGCATAAGTGCCAGTTTGGCCAGCTTAAACTGCTGCAGACCAAAAGGAATTCCGACGATTGTCATACAAAGGATAACACCGATTACTGCAGATTCAGCGGCAAGCCATATGCCGGAAACCATAAGCCAGACAATATTAAGCAGCAGGGAGACTGTTCCGCCCCCATATCTTACCTCCCGTCCAAAGGGAAAAAAGCTCAGGGAAGCGAATTTAAAGCATTGCAGCCCTACCGGAATACCTACAATTGATATGCACCACAGGCACCCCGCAAGCGTCCAGCTAAGTCCGCTTATGAAGCCTCCGAAAATAAACCATAAAATATTACCAAGACATCCCATAAGAGTAACCTCCTTTCTATTCTTGTGGGAGAAGTTAAGTTATATACCTTATATATAGTATATATTATATAATAAGAAAAGACACATGAATGTCAAGTAGGGGACAGGGTATTTTTAATTGGGGACGTAGTAAAACGAGTTTTACTACGTCCCCAATTAAAAATACCCTGTCCCCTACTTGACATTTCCCTCCAAATCGGTTAGCATATCAATCAAGTGGAAGAAATGAAGGGCTTTGATAGGAAGAAGTAGTAATCCATACACCCAGACAGAAAGCTGCCGGCTGATGAGAGGCGCATGAAGGAATGGTTTATGAATACATCCTGGAGCTGCACACCGAAAGCATTTGTAAAGAAATGTATGTAGGCTGTGACGTGTTGGCATACGTTATCATTGCTAAAGCTGTGAATATGCAGCTTATGGAGACCGACAGTGTGAGCTGCCGGTAAATGAAGGTGGTACCGCGAAGTGATTTCGTCCTTATCTGTAAAGATAAGGGCTTTTTTGTTGCTGTTTTTAGGTAACCTGTAACAGCATTATTTCAGTAAAGATCACCTTTCAAAGGAATAGTAGTTCAGAATGTGCTATAAAGTAGAAGGAGGAAGAAAAAATGGGAATTTATGAAGAACTAAAGGCGAGAGGATTAATCGCCCAGGTAACAGATGAAGAGGAGATAAGGGAGTTGGTAAACAACGGAAAGGCAACCTTTTACATCGGTTTTGACCCGACGGCCGATAGTCTCCATGTAGGACATTTTATGGCGCTCTGTCTGATGAAGCGTCTGCAGGAGGCAGGAAATAAGCCCATTGCCCTAATTGGCGGCGGTACGGCCATGATTGGCGACCCGTCAGGAAGGACGGATATGCGTCAGATGATGACAAAGGAAACGATTGAACATAACTGTGAGTGCTTCAAAAAGCAGATGAGCCGTTTTATTGATTTTTCAGAGGGAAAGGCGCTTATGGTAAATAATGCTGACTGGCTTCTGGATTTGAATTACATTGAAGTACTAAGAGAGGTAGGAGCACATTTCTCTGTAAACCGCATGCTCACGGCAGAGTGCTATAAGCAGCGTATGGAGAAAGGCTTAAGTTTTCTCGAATTTAACTATATGATTATGCAGAGCTATGATTTCTACGCACTGTATGAAAAATACGGCTGCAACCTGCAGTTCGGCGGGGATGACCAGTGGAGCAACATGCTGGGCGGCACGGAATTAATCCGCCGCAAGCTCGGGAAAAATGCGTGTGCAATGACCATCACGCTGCTTCTCAATTCAGAAGGGAAGAAGATGGGCAAGACACAGAGCGGCGCAGTATGGCTTGACCCGGAGAAAACATCACCCTTTGATTTTTACCAGTACTGGAGAAATGTAGCAGATGCAGATGTATTAAAATGCATCCGTATGCTGACCTTCCTTCCTATTGAAGAGATTGACAAGATGGACAGCTGGGAGGGTGCACAGCTAAATACAGCAAAGGAAATTCTTGCATATGAGCTTACAAAGCTTGTTCACGGCCAGGAGGAGGCAGAGAAGGCGCAGGCAGCGGCAAAGGCATTGTTCAGTCAGGGAGCGGCCTCTGAGATGCCGACCACGAAGCTTTTGGAAGAAGATTTGTCAGAAGGAGCTATTGACATTTTGACAATGCTCGTAAAGAGCAGACTGGTGCCCTCAAAAGCAGAGGCACGCCGTGCAGTACAGCAGGGCGGTGTATCTGTGGATGGTGAAAAGGTAACAGACATTCATCAGATGTACGGAAAAGAGATATTTGCGGGAGAAGGAATCATTCTGAAAAAAGGAAAGAAAAATTTCCAGAGAATTGTTATATAGTTGGGAAGGCAGGAAATAAAATGGCAGACATATATAAAGGTGTTTTGGAGCTTATTGGAAATACTCCTCTTATGGAAGCAGCAAATATTGAAAAAGAGCTGGGACTTGAGGCAAGAATTCTCGTAAAGCTTGAATACTTGAACCCTGCAGGAAGTATAAAGGACAGGACGGCACGAGCCATGATTGAGGACGCAGAATCAAAGGGACTTTTGAAAGAGGGTTCCGTTATCATAGAGCCGACCTCAGGGAATACAGGAATCGGGCTTGCAGCTATTGCAGCAGTTAAAGGATACCGCATGATTCTTACCATGCCTGAAACGATGAGCGTAGAAAGAAGAAATATATTGAAGGCTTACGGCGCAGAGGTAGTTTTAACTGACGGAAGCAAGGGTATGAGCGGAGCTATCGAAAGGGCAGAAGAACTTGCCAAAGAGATTAAAGGGAGCTTCATACCAGGTCAGTTTGTTAATCCGGCAAATGCGGCAGCCCACAGAAATACAACAGGACCGGAAATCTGGAGGGATACCAAGGGAGAAATAGATATTTTTGTCGCAGGAGTAGGAACTGGCGGAACATTGACTGGAATAGGAGAGTATTTAAAATCCCAAAAGCCCGAGATACACATTGCAGCGATGGAGCCGGCAGCATCACCGGTACTTTCCACAGGAAAAGGCGGCTCTCACGAAATTCAAGGAATCGGCGCAGGATTCGTGCCAGAGGTGTTAAACACTGACATTTACGACGAGATTATTACAATCGAAAACGAGGAAGCATTTACGACAGGAAGGCTATTGGCGAAAAAGGAGGGAATCCTTACAGGTATTTCCTCCGGAGCCGCTCTTGCAGCGGCAGTTAAACTTGCAAAGCGGCCGGAAAATAAAGGGAAAACGATTGTGGCTCTGCTTCCGGACAGCGCAGACAGGTACTATTCTACCCGTTTGTTTGCGGAGTAGGAGCAGTCGGGGACGGGGTAAAATGAAAAAGTGCCTGTCCCTACCTTGGTAGGGGTCAGGCACTTTTTCATTTTACCCCGTCCCCAACCCTATAATTACAAAGGAGAGAAAATGATTCAATACAGGGAATTAAAGGAAAACGAAATAAGCCGGGAGTTATTCGGAAATTTCATACGCCGTCAGGATGTGAAAAAATGCTGGCGAAAGGAAGAGGGAAGATGGGTTATAAAGGATATTCATTTCCTTGATGACTGGTCAGAAGCAGACTACCAGATTCTGATTGCCTGCCTGAAAAATACGGCCGCAACAGGAGGCCTGGTATATGCTGCTTTCTGCGGCGGTTCGTTAAAGGGCTTTGCATCAGTGGAGAGCGGGCTGTTCGGAGGAGAAGAAAAATACCTTGATTTAACAAGTCTTCATGTATCCCAGGATATGCGGGGAAAAGGAATTGGAAAAGCTCTTTTTTCTGCGTCATGTAAATGGGCAAAAGAAAAGGGTGCGCGCAAGCTTTATATATCAGGTCATTCTGCAGTTGAGACACAGGCATTTTATAAAGCTGTAGGATGTGAGGAGGCAAAAGTATATAACCAGAAGCATGTAGAGGCAGAGCCATATGACTGCCAGTTGGAATGTAAATTATAGAGCAGTAAAAGGACAGAGAATGGGGATAGGGTTATGGTAATTGAGAAAAAGTTACAGGAAATGGGTTTGGAACTCCCAGAGCTTCCGGCCCCGTCCGGGTTATATGTTCCGGCAAGAAGGGTAGGAAACCTTATTTATATTGCAGGACAGACCCCGGACGCACACGGAAAGAGACAGTTTGTAGGAGTCGTGGGGGAGGATTTGAGCATTGAGGACGGAAAGCGGTCAGCCCAGGTGTCAGCACTTAATATTCTGGCAGTTTTAAAGGCAGAACTTGGAGATCTTGATAAGGTGAAGCAGTTCGTACAGATAATCAGCTATGTCCGTTGTTCAAAAGGCTTTGGAGACCACCCGGCAGTGATTGATGGGGCATCGGAGCTTTTTAAGAACCTGTACGGAGAAGCAGGGCTTGCCGCAAGACTTGCAATCGGGGCCAATGAGCTTCCGGGAGGCAGTGCGACAGAGATTATGGCAGTAGTTGAGGTGGAGGGGTAAAAACATTTTTGGTGTTACAACTGATTATCTTTTAAAGCCATCAGAAATAATTAAAAAGGCACAGGAACAATATTTATCAGATGTTCTTGTGCTTTTTTGCTGTCTGAAATTATTTTTAAATATCTTTTCAGATAAGGTAACAAATCCAGGCCGGGATCAGGCGGAAGAACCCCTGCTGTAAGATGCTCCTGCTTATCCGGAAACAGGGATTTCAATCTGTACAATGTAATCCTCAATCCGGTCAATGACATTTTCGTTGATGCCCGTTTCATAAGAAAATCCGTGAAGGGCCAGATGATGTTCCCTGGCATAGCCGAGGATTTCCTGATATCGTTTCGGGATACTGCTCCATTCCCCTTTATGGAAGGCTCGCAGGTATCTGCCCTTTGGCATGACGTGCAGCCCAGTCTGGTATGGTAGAAATGGGATCTCAATAAAAAGTCTGGAATAATTATCAAAGCTGCCGTTTTGCAGGTCGGCAACGGAGATCATGGAGCCATAGTATGCCTCATGGAGACGGCCAAGACGGTATTTTTCGGTCTCTGCAGTAATCAGTTCCACTGCCTGTTCAAAGGAGGTATTCTGGTCTATGTCCACAGTGACTAGACAGCGTTCCTCTTTTTCGACAATGCTGATCTCGGATAAATCTATGGTCAGAAGGGTGTCCATATTCTGGTAATGCGTGCATAAAGTTGTCCGGACTGCCTGCAAGTGGGTGATCTGCATGTCAAGGTCTGCGATCTTTTCTTCCAAAAGGGATTTTAAGCCGCTGGCGGACCGGTTTTTCATGAAATCCTGTATTTTATGGATGGACATATCCAGTTCCCGCAGCAGCAGGATAGTTTCGAGAACAGGGCTTTGGTGGTAATTATAGCAGCGGTATCCGTTTTCAGGGTTTATGATAGCCGGTTTGAACAGCCCGATCTCGTCATACCACATAAGAGTCTTTTTGTTGATGCCATGCATGGCTGCGAACTGGCCGATTGTGAGAAGTTTGTCGTTCTTGTTCATGGTCACCTCATAAAATAATTTAAAAATTGTATTGACCGTACAGTTACTGTATGGTTTATGCTATCATATGCAGGAAACAAATACAAGGAAAACGGAGGAAAAATTTATGGAAAACTCAAATGTATATAAAAAGCCTGTAACACTGAAAAATATCCTGAAATTTGCTGTGCCAACGATTGCAATGACGGTATTTATGTCTTTCTATACGATGGTTGACGGGCTGTTTGTATCGAACCTGATTGGAACGAATGCGCTTTCTGCCATCAACCTGACAGCGCCCATCATCCAGCTTGTTACAGCAATATCCACCATGCTTGCGACCGGGGGAAGTGCAGTCATCATGAAAAAGATGGGAGAACAAAAGTGCGAGGAAGCGAAGGAGGATTTCACTTTTCTGATTTTGGTGAATGTCATTGTAGGGATTATCATGTGTACAGTTGGGTACCTGGCAATGGACCATATTTTTGCAGGCATGAACCTTTCTGTAGATGTAAAAGGGTATTGCGTGGAATATTTAAGCCGGTATCTAGTGTTTACTGTGCCCATCCTTTTGATGAATAATTTCACACTTTACATGATTGCCAGCGAAAAGGCGAACCTTTCCCTTATCTGTTCTGTGACAGGCGGCGTCCTGAACATGGCGCTTGATTATGTGTTTATCGCCGAGTTTGGTATGGGGATCAGCGGCGCTGCAATTGCAACGGGGCTTGGCTATTCTGTGACGGCGGTTGTGGGGCTGTTTATGTTCAGTCAGAAAAAGAGCCTTCTGCATTTCAAAAAACCGGCATTTCGGTTTAAGGTTCTTGCAAATGCGGCTGCAAATGGGTGTTCAGAGATGGCTACTGCACTCGTTACCGGGATCATTACGATGATGTTCAACTGGACGATGCTTTATTACGTGGGTGAGGACGGGGTTGCTGCGGTCACCATTATCATGTATGTGCTGATGTTTGCAAGCTCCCTTTATACAGGATATTCTTATGGCGTGGCTCCGATGCTCAGTTATTATTATGGAGAACAGAACCATGAAAAGCTTAAGAAGCTGGCTGCAGTCAGCATGAGAGTGATCGCAGGGATTTCCCTTGTGACGGTTGCGGCTTCCTTTCTTTTGACAAGGCCATTGGTTTCCGTTTTTGCCCGTCCAGGCAATCCAGTGTACGATCTGGCAGTGACTGGAAACAGGATATGTACCATAGCGCTTCTGTTTATCGGTTTTAATATTTTTGCCAGTGGGATGTTTACCGCATTATCCAACGGAGTAGTTTCGGCTATTCTGGCATTTTCAAGGTCGTTTGTGTTTATGCTGATCACGATGATTGTGCTACCGCTTATTTTAGGGGTGAATGGAATCTGGCTGGCAACTCCTGCGGCGGAATTGATGGCGCTTGCATTGTCCGTTTTTATGTTCTTAAAATATAGGAAGAGGTATGGCTATTAAAGCGGGCATTATGGGTGGACAGGGTGTACGGAAAATGCAGTAGAGATAAAGATGTATCCTTACATGCCATTGTCATGCGTAAAAAGCCTGGGTGTGTAAGGAGAGCAAAAAATAAAACTTTTGTCAACCTTCTAAAGCAGGATTCTGGAGTAGAGGGACAAAAACAAGGTGTGGTTAAGCAGATATGTATTTGTATGGTATATCATATCCGTCCCCATACATATAATGGCGGACAGCTCCCGCTTGAAGCACGAACTGCAGAATAATTTTTCGAAGCTACACCAGATGAAATTACTGATGTTCTAGTGGAGCAGACAGCCGCTGTCAAACGGAAAATAGAAAGTCTGTCTGAATCGTTGAGGGAATTAGAAGTGTTGCGGGAAGAAGTCCTTCAAATGCAATCAGTTGATTTCAAAAAATATGCTGATATTATTGTTAATTTGCAGATGAAGAACGATTTCTATTGGCTGATTAAACATTTTGATGGCCAAACGCTTGACCATATTCGTAGTCGTTTTGATAAAGACAGTGGAATGGCTTTTTTGAACACTTTTATGCAGCTTCAAGACGAAGCACTAAGGCTTCAAAATCCAGGTGTTTCCGCAGACAGTGATGAGGGACAAACTTTTGCAAAAGCCTACTGGGATATGATAACAGATTTTACGGGTGGAGATATGAGTATGCTTCCCAAACTTATTGAATTAGGGCAATTTCAAAATACAGACCATGAATGGAAAGAAAAGCAGGAAATTGCCAATATATATATTGGGCAGGCATTGGAATTCTATTTTTCACATTTAGGCGTTGCCCCATTTAAGAAGGAAACAGAATGAATGAAGCTATAGAAATTAGCAATTTGACAAAGAGTTATGGAACGCACATTGTGCTGAATGGTTTAGATTTTTGCATACAACAAGGAGAAATTTTTGCTCTACTCGGCGTAAATGGTGCAGGAAAAACCACATCTCTTGAATGTATTGAGGGTTTACGAAAATATGACAGCGGAAGCATTACCATAAATGGAATCATGGGTATTCAATTATAGTCAGTATTATCAATTATCAACAGGGCAAAAGCGGCGGCTTCATTTAGCGCTTGATTTAACACGAAATCCAGATATTCTATTTCTTGATGAACCAACCGCAGGACTTGATGTTGAGGGACGTTTATCCTTACATGAACAAATCTGACAGCTAAAAGCAATTGGAAAAACAATTATATTAGCAAGCCACGATATGACAGAAGTGGAAAATTTATGCGACCGAATTGCTATTCTTTCTGGCGGTAAAATTGTCTTTATTGGGACTATCGAACAGTTAGGTAAAATAATCGGAAAACATTATAATATCACAATCCAAACTGAAAATGGTATAGAAAAATATGAATCTGAAAATATTAGAGACTCTTTATTTGCATTGCTTATGCAGTATAAAGAAAAAGGAGAAATCATAGTAGATATTCAGATAGACCGCGGTTCACTGGAACAACACTTTATAAAAATTGCAAAGGGGGCGTGACAATGGGAGCGTTAATTGGTCTGCCCCCATCTCTTGTTGAAATTTATAGCAGTGATATAAAAAAGGTCTATAAAGCAAATAGTGTTCCATTATATCTCGGTCTTGCCTTAACCAATATTTCAGCGTATATTCATTTGTTCATTATGAGCATTATTTTATATATTGCTGCACCACTGATCTTTAATGCTGAAATACTAGAAAATCCGAGTATGTACTTTATCAGCCTTGCTATTTTTACTACAGTATCATTTAGTATTGCCAGCATAATCGGTCTGGCAGTAAAAGACCAAGCAAAAACCTCTATGTTTTCTATTATTGTTTTTTTACCGTCAATCATGCTTTCTGGAATTATGTTTCCGATTGAACTACTTCCAAAAGTATTTGAAACAATAGGAAAATTATTTCCAGATACATGAGGATATAAACTAATGGCAGAAAATATTTTTAAGTTTGAAAGACTTTTGCCACTACTCTTAATTTTTGTTTTAGCTACTGTTATGTGTAGTATGCTGTTACGAAGAATTGATAAATAGCAAAGTCAGCCGAGCCAGTCGACGGTAAAATGAACGGGCTTCACCCGCCGTATGACAGCTCCGCCCGTCTTTGCTAGTAGGCAGTCAAGGAGCGGCAGCCTAAAGTAAAATCGTTGGCCGCAACGCTGGATTTACAGCGTTACGAACATGGAAATGATTATAAAAGAAATTGAAGCAAAAAATGTGATAACAAAATCCAATCTGCCTGTATGTGATTTTTCAGTAAACCCCTATACGGGCTGCGAGCATTCCTGTAAGTATTGTTACGCCTGTTTTATGAAACGTTTTACAAACCACCCCGAAGAATGGGGGAAATTTGTGGATGTGAAAATCTGGAAGCCAATCAAGACTCCAAGCAAATACAACGGCAAAGAGTTGTTTATCGGCTCAGTAACCGATCCCTATCAGCCGATTGAGGAAAAATACGGCCGCATCCGTGCACTGCTTGAAGACCTGCAGGGCAGTGGGGCAAAGCTCTCCATTGCCACGAAGTCCGATTTGATTTTAGAAGATTTAGACATCATCAAAACATTTCCCGATGCCCGTGTTTCGTGGTCGGTTAACACGCTTGACGAAATTTTTAAAAGCGATATGGAACAGGCAGTATCTATCGAACGCAGATTTGTCGCTATGAAAGCGTTTCATCAGGCAGGCATTCGCACTACCTGCTTTATCTTACCAATTTTTCCCGGCATTACCAATGTTAAGGCAGTTATTAAGCAGGCAAAGGAGCATTGAAATCTGATCTGGCTGGAAAATCTAAATCTGCGTGGCAGCTACAAGGCGGTCATTTTGGATTATATCAAAAAGAAATATCCTGCTCTTCTATCTCTGTATCAAGATATTTATAACCGAGGCAACCGCAGTTATTGGGAAGCGCTTGACACGGAATTCAAGCTTACGCCGCCCAAATCGGTCTTGATTATGTGACGAATGATGACAGTATGAGCCGCCCCTTTGATGCACCGCCTGTTATTGTCAACTATTTTTATCATGAACAGATCAAGAAATCGGCACAATAAGGAGAGAACAGCAAATGCCCGAACTGCCCGAAGTTGAAACAATAAAAAGAGTCCTTGAGCCTCAGGTAAAGAGCCTGGGGATTTTAGATATTACTGCAAATCGCACAGATATCATATGCTTAACTCTTATTAGGAACACGAGAACGCAAGATTTTTGACGAAAATACAAGAAAATAGATTGAAACTATCACATTGCGCAGAAAGTCGTCCTTGAAAATAGGGCGGCTTTTTTGCGCGATATGGCCGGAGCCTACTGGGGGCCGCCCTGTTTTGGTTATCAAGGCGGCCCCCAGCAGACCCCGGCCATTCTACCCGCAAAGTCAAAATTATCGCGTAGTGACTTTGAGACAAAATGTCCCAAAGCAATCGTTGTCCCCGCGCATTTTTGCATAGGGTTGAACGCGTTGTAAAACCGCTTATTTTCCACGGCTGGACTGTTAGCATTTAGCCATTTGAAACCCGATTGTATCAAGGGTTTCCGGGCGCGTTCAGCAGGGGGGGTGGTATGTTTATATGTCCTGCGCCCTATTTGTTCCACAAAAGCTAAAAATTTTGTAAAGGAACCTTGTCAAAACTGCCCTATGCTACTATAATGAAATTGTAAAGGAACCTTGTCAAAACGGAGGTGATATTATTTGGAAAACAGGGTTGAAGAATTAAGGAAAAGATTAGGCATGAATCAAGAAGATTTTGCAAAAGCACTTAAAGTTTCAAGGCAAACTGTCAGTTCAATAGAAACGGGGAAATATAATCCATCTTTAGAATTAGCTTTTGTAATATCAGATTTTTTTGGTAAACAAATTGAAGAAATTTTTATTCATGAAAGGAGTTGCAAAGATGAAAAAAGGTAATTTATTAGAGGGTATTTTGTTTGTTTTGACAGGCATTATTCTTTTGGGTGTAGCGCTGCTAACTGATAGTGTGCTGGACAGTTTGCTTATCGGTTTTGCTGCCGGAGCTATTTGTTCTGGTACTGTTATGACTTGTAAATATTTCTATTGGAGTACACCTAAAAACAAAGAACGGTATCAAGAAAAAATAGAAAATGAAAAAATCGAACTTCACGATGAATTAAAATCAAAATTAAGAGATAAATCCGGACGCTATGCGTATGCTATCGGGCTTATGACTGTTAGTATTTCAATAATCATCTTCTCCATATTGGGACAACTTGAAGTCATTGATAATTCACGCTTAATAGTGCTATATCTGGGCGGCTATTTAATTTTTCAAATTGTAATAGGTATCGTAATATTTAAACAGTTATTAAAAAAGTATGAATAGCAAAACCAGGCGAGCCAGTCAACGGCAAGATGAACGGGCTGCGCCCGCTGTTGACAGACTCGCCTATTTCTGCAGTTGGGCAGCTAAGGAGCGACAGCCTAAAGTGCTGTCGCCCCCTACATCATAAATCAATCCATAGCCCTTTGTGGAGGAGTAGTTATTTGTTGTTTTTCTTCTGAAGATTGATTTAAGGAACCGGCGCGACAGCGGCGGTGACGCAGCCAACCTCTTTGGGACATTTTGTCCCAAAGAGCCGGGTTTGGGGAGGCTCCCCAACAAGCATTTTTGACGGCCCCCGGCCAGTCACAAATGGCAAGTGTGGCCACACTTGCCCTGCTTGCCATTTGTGCATCTCATGTAAATTGCGCTTTTTAAGGCATGGCGCGAATTTAATACCTTTGGGACAAAATGTCCCAAAGCCGGGGCGGTACTTTTCACAGTGCCGCCCCCTTTTCATGCCCAGCGGCATCCTTGCTGATACCTCTAATCGGAGTTATAATATAACTGTAATGTGATAGGGAAGGAGGACAAATGGCAAGGCAAAAAAACAGAGGGTATCAGCAGATTTTACCCCCTACCTATATGGCCCGGCGCTGGAAAATGGGCGGCTATATCCGGCTCTCCCGTGAGGATTTACAGAAAATCAATCGTGGGCTTGACGATAGCAACAGCGTGAAAAATCAGCATGACATACTCAACGATTTTCACTTCAACCATGCGGAAGAATTTGAAAGCTACACCGAGTATGTGGACGATGGGCACACGGGAACCGATACGGAGCACGAAAGTTTCCAGCGGCTTTTGGGGGATGTGATGAGCGGGAAAATCAACTGCGTGATTGTGAAAGACCTTTCCCGGTTCGCCCGGAATTACAGTGACGCGGGCAGTCTGATTGATAACCTGTTTGTGCAGATGGGCGTCCGCTTTATCTCCCTTGCGGAGAACGTGGACAGCTACTTAAACTGTTCTGGTATACTAAAGTTGTAACAGTTGGTTTGGATAAGGTATAATAAAGATGAACAAAGGAGGAATCAGCAGCATGGCCAAAGTCTATAACGAAGAATTCAAA
>CAJTEW010000021.1 GCA_910575605.1 Lachnospiraceae bacterium | reverse complement strand
TTCCTTTCAGTGTTTGTGGGTTGGTAATAGTATTTACACAAAAAAGGGAGGTCATTGCTTTTTCTTATAAAAAAGTGATGTAATCCTTGAAAATATAAGGTTTGTAATAAAAAACATAGGGGTAGATTTGACACTACCTTGCGGGCAGTGGGAGAATTATAGTATGAAAAGTGAAAAAAATTTTTTTCTAAAACGCTGTATTATGATGCTTACAGGAATCCTGTTTATCGGGGTCTGTGTAGGAGCTTTCCGGCTGAGCGCTTTTGGAGTTGATGCATTTACATGCATGAATCTTGGAATCAGCGGGTTCCTTCACATGAGTTTTGGGACCTGGCAGCTTATAATGAATGCAGGGATTCTTGTGGTGGTATTTTTTACGGTCCGCCACTGTATCGGCGCCGGAACAATTGTAAACATGGTGGGCGTGGGATATATGGCGGATTTTATCTGCTGGCTGTTTCAGGAGGCTCTTAAGGTGGAAATGACGCTGCCTTTAAGGACTGCCGCCCTTATTATCGGATGTGTGTTTGCAGGCCTTGGAGTTTCCTTTTATATGGTGGCTGAAATGGGAATTGCGCCTTATGACAGTGTGGCGATTATTATTGAGGAGGTAACGAAGGGAAGGATTCAGTTTCAGTATGCAAGGGTATTGAGTGATGTTACGGTGGTTATTACAGGCGTTGTATTCTGCCTTATGTCGGGCGGGAACCTTTGGCTGATTATCGGAATCGGAACAATTTGCAATGCGCTGTTCAACGGACCGCTGATTCAGTTTTTTAAAGCGCATGTGGCACAGCCCATTATGAATTCCTCACGTTAGAGGCAGTCTGGCATATAATATAGCAGATATTTGTTTTTGGGAGTGTATTTGTATGGATAACAGGCTGCCTTATTATATGAAGTATCCGATGCCGCTTATTTACGATGATGACCGGACAGACAGACGGGATTATGATTATATGAAAAGTGTCTATCCTGAGACAGCGAAAAGGCTTCTGCCATTTGTAGAGGAAGAGTGTGACAGACTGGAATACGACGGAAGCATGATGTATGATGAGTATCCTGACAAGCTGGGGCTTAGGCTGATGTGCAGGAGGATTTATGAGGAGGCAAAGGAAAAGGAAGAAAACCCGGGGGAATGGCTTAGTGATTTGATTGAGGTTATGGCGTACCAGGAGCTGCTAAGAAGACGATGTGAACATAGGAATATAAGAAAAAAACTTTATTATTAAGTAAATTTAGATTGATTTAAAATACTAAGAGAGGGTATGTGCGGGATGACTTTCGACAGACCCTCTTGCTGCCATTTATGGGTTATTGTTCACACAGGTCTGTGCCGCTGCTTTTTTTAGCCAGTGGACGAATGTAAAAAAATGTGTTAAAATAATTGTCGATAATACGAATGAAGGAGTGTTCTGATATGAAAAATATCATTTTTATCGGGATGCCGGCAGCAGGAAAAAGTACGATAGGTGTTATTGCCGCGAAGCGTCTGGGTTATCGTTTTATAGATGCGGATATATTGATACAGGAGAAAGAAGGAAAGCTTTTAAGAGAAATTATTGCTGAAAAAGGAATTGAAGGATTTCTTGAGATTGAGGACAGGGTAAATGCAGAGATAGATACAGAGAATTCTGTAATTGCTCCAGGCGGAAGTGTTGTGTATTGTGAAAATGCGATGAAGCATTATAAAGAAATCGGAACAGTCGTATATTTGCAGATATCATTTGACATAATAAACAGTAGACTTAAGAACGCGAAAAACCGGGGGGTTGTACTTAAGGAAGGACAGACATTTAAGGAGTTATATGAGGAAAGAACGGTTCTTTTTGAAAAATATGCAGATGTGACAATCTGTGAGGATGGGCTGGGCTTAGAGGAGACGGCTGACAGAGTTGTGGATAGGCTGCGCGGGTTACTGTAAACGGAGTGAACAGTAACATAAAATATTACGAATTAGTTACGTGTTTGTAAAAAATGTTTTACAAATTACAGTTTTATGGTATACTAATGGATATGCATTATGAAAGAAGATATAAGTATAGGGGTTTGAGGGATTAAATATATTAATATTGAGGTGTAACTATGGAACAATATATAATTAAAGGCGGTCATCCTCTTGTAGGAGAGGTTGAGATTGGCGGTGCAAAAAATGCGGCACTTGCTATTTTAGCGGCAGCGATTATGACAGATGAAACTGTTCGCATAGATAATCTTCCAGATGTAAATGATATTAATGTTTTATTGGACGCAATTTCAGGCATTGGCGGCAGTGTACACCGGGTTGACCGTCATACGGTGCAGGTTAATGGAAAGAGAATCAATGATGTTAGTATCGAGTATGATTATATTAAGAAAATCAGAGCTTCCTATTACCTTCTAGGTGCGCTGCTTGGAAAATACAAGCATGCCGAGGTGGCACTTCCCGGCGGATGCAATATTGGAAGCCGGCCCATAGACCAGCACTTAAAAGGTTTCCGCGCGCTGGGGGCTGATGTGGATATTGAGCATGGAAAGATTATTGCAGAGGCGGATCACTTAAGGGGCAAACATATTTATTTTGATGTTGTAAGTGTAGGCGCAACTATTAACGTAATGATGGCTGCCACGATGGCAGATGGACTTACGATTATGGAGAATGTCGCAAAGGAGCCTCATGTTGTTGATGTTGCCAACTTTTTAAACAGTATGGGTGCCAATATCAGAGGTGCTGGAACTGATGTGATTAAGATTCGCGGTGTGCAGCGGCTTCACAGTACGGAATATGCCGTAATTCCAGACCAGATAGAGGCAGGAACATTTATGTTTGCGGCAGCCGCAACCAGAGGTGATGTTACAGTCCTTAATGTGATTCCAAAGCATCTTGAGGCAACAGTTGCTAAGCTGACAGAGATTGGATGCGAAATAGAAGAATTTGACGATGCAGTTCGTGTTGTTTCTAAAGGAGGACTTAGAAGCACACATGTAAAGACACTGCCGTATCCGGGATTTCCGACGGATATGCAGCCGCAGATAGGTGTTACACTTGCTTTATGTTCGGGGACAAGTACGATTACAGAGAGTATATTTGAAAATCGGTTTAAATACCTTGACGAGCTTGCAAGAATGGGTGCGAATATCAAGATAGAAGGAAATTCTGCAACAATAGAAGGTGTTAAGAAGTTCTCAGCTGCGCGGGTGAGCGCACCGGACCTTCGTGCAGGCGCAGCTCTTTGTATAGCAGGGCTTGCAACAGACGGAATAACAATCGTAGATGATATTGTATACATCCAGAGAGGCTATGAGAGATTCGAGGAGAAGCTGCGCAGCATTGGCGGGATTATCGAGAAGGTTTCTACAGAGAGAGAAATACAAAAATTTAAACTGAAAGTAAGTTAAAGTTTTGGGGACGGGGTATTTTTCAAAATACCCCGTCCCCAACTTAACGATATGAAAGAGGTGCAAGGATGGCCCAGTCAGAGGAAAAAAATAGAGCAGGTACATTATATCTGTGCGCTACTCCAATCGGGAATTTGGAAGATATGACATTCCGCGCAGTCAGGATACTGAAGGAAGTCGATTTAATTGCGGCGGAGGATACCCGCAACAGCATTAAGCTTTTGAACCATTTTGAGATTAAGACGCCTATGACCAGTTATCACGAATATAATAAGATTGAAAAGGGACACAGACTGGTGGAACGGATTCTTAACGGAGAAAATATTGCATTGATTACAGACGCAGGAACGCCGGGAATTTCTGATCCAGGGGAGGAGTTAGTGAGGATGTGCCAGGAGGCCGGGGTTTTAGTGACGGCTGTTCCGGGCCCGTCGGCATGCATTACAGCGCTTACCATGTCTGGCCTGCCTTCCAGAAGGTTTGCGTTTGAGGCATTTCTTCCGTCGGACAAGAAGGAGCGTCAGGCGGTGCTTGAGGAATTAAAGGGTGAAACCCGGACTATTGTGCTGTATGAAGCTCCTCACAGGCTTGTAAAGACATTAAAGCTTTTGAAGGATACGCTGGGAAACCGGAGAATACGTATCTGCCGGGAGCTTACGAAGAAGCATGAGACTGTATTTGCAGCCGCAATTGCCGAAGCTGTCTCTTATTATGAAATGTATGAGCCAAAAGGAGAATGTGTGCTTGTTATTGAAGGAAAAAGCAGACGGGAAATAGAAAAAGAAGAGATTGCCTCCTGGGAAATGATGAGCATAGAGGAGCATATGCAGTACTATGAAAAGCAGGGCATTAATAGAAAAGATGCAATGAAACGGGCTGCAAAGGACAGGGGCATAAGCAGGCGGGAGGTCTATAGCGCGCTTCTTGGGCGGGAATAAGGTCTTACTGCAGAGAATTGTTCAACTTGTATAAAATTTTTTTGAAAGATTGTTCAACTTGGGTATACCCTAAAATGGTCTTTTTCTATATACTTTTTAACAGGACGTAAGAAACGTTGCGGAATTAAGTACATTATTTTAGGAGGGATTTTTAAAATGGCTAGTTTATCTTTAAAACACATTAATAAGAAATATCCAAATGGATTTGAAGCAGTTAAAGACTTCAACCTTGAAATCGCTGACAAGGAATTCATCATCTTCGTAGGACCTTCAGGATGTGGTAAATCTACAACACTTCGTATGGTTGCAGGCCTTGAAGATATTTCTTCAGGTGAATTATATATTGGTGACAAGCTGGTTAACGATGTAGAGCCTAAGGACAGAGATATCGCGATGGTATTCCAGAACTATGCTCTGTATCCGCATATGACAGTATATGATAACATGGCATTCGGCCTTAAGTTAAGAAAGGTAGCAAAGGATGAGATTGATAAGATGGTTCGTGAGGCAGCAAGAATTCTTGACCTTGAAGCTTTGTTAGACCGTAAGCCGAAGGCTCTTTCCGGTGGTCAGAGACAGCGTGTTGCTATGGGCCGTGCTATCGTAAGAAGCCCGAAGGTATTCCTTATGGATGAGCCTCTTTCAAACTTGGACGCTAAGCTGCGTGGACAGATGCGTGTTGAGATTTCTAGACTGCACCAGAGACTGGGTACAACAATTATCTATGTAACACATGACCAGACAGAGGCTATGACACTTGGTACAAGAATCGTAGTTATGAACGCTGGTATTGTACAGCAGGTAGATACACCTCAGACGTTATATGATCATCCGTGCAATCTGTTCGTAGCAGGATTCATTGGATCACCGCAGATGAACTTTGTTGATGCAACATGTAAGGTTAAAGGAAATGATGTATACCTTGCAGCTGGTCCTTCAGAGATTAAGCTTTCCGCTGACAAGGCTAAGAAGCTTATCGACGGTAAGTATGACGGGAAGACAGTTGTTCTTGGTATCCGTCCGGAAGACGTACATGATGAGCCTGATTTCCTTGCTAAGTCACCTGAGACAGTTATTGAAGCAAAGATTCGTGTATACGAGATGCTTGGTGCAGAAGTATTCTTATACTTCGATTATGAGGGTGCAAATATGACAGCAAGAGTTGAGCCTACAACAAAGGCTAGAACAGGCGACACAGTTAAGTTCGCTCTTGATGCTAACAAGATTCATGTATTTGATAAAGAGACAGAAAAGACAATTACAAACTAGTCTTAATTAAGGAAAGGGTACTTTAAAAATACCCTTTCCTTAATTCATCTATTCATCAAAATCACTGGAAACTGGCGATTGGTGATCATGATGAGCTTCTTCCTTTGGTTTTCCTAGTTCAAATCCATTCAATAACATTTTATTAAGTATCTGGAACATTTCATCATCGTCGTAATCTCTATGTTCTAGGTACTTAAAACTGGTAATTACATATTGAAGAACAGAAACAGCAAAAGCAGTAACTTCTTTTTCCTCCTGACTATATGTATCTGCCATTTTGAGTGCAGAAATATCATCCAGCTTACGTTTGTAAAGAGGATTATCCTTAGTCCTAAAATAATATTTTAAACGTATTTCTAAGGATGAACGGTAAAAATTTTTCCAGAAATCTGCCTGTACAGGATCTTTTTCAAAGACATCCTGCATATTGACCGGACGTCCTAATTCTTTCATAAGCTGCTTTTGCTTTTCCCAGTATTGTTCTAAAGTATAGTCTACCATAAAAACGTAAAACTCTTCTTTTGCCCCAAAATATCGATAGAAAGCGCCGGTTGTAATACCCAGTTCTTTAGACATAGAGCGGACACTAAGCTCATCAAAATCATTTTTGGAAAAAAGAATGATTGCAGAATCGAGCATTTCTTTTTGCTTTGAATATTTTAAATTGTAAAAAGTTGTGCTTGGCATAATATAACCATTCCCTTTCAAAAATTATTTGCAATGAATACATGCGACAAAATGTTCTGGTGCTTTTTCTACTAATGGTATTTCCTGCTGTGTACATGCATCCATTGCATAAGGACATCTTGCAGCAAACCGGCATCCGGCCTTTGGGTTAATAGGAGAAGTTACCTCACCTTTAATAATCTCCAAATCGTTATTTTTGTAAAATTCAGGGTCAGGCATCGGAATTGCCTTTAAGAGTGCCTGAGTGTACGGGTGCATCGGATTTGAAAACAATTCATCAGATGATGCAGTTTCTACAGACTGCCCGAGATACATAACCATAATTCGATGTGAAATATGTTTTACCACACTTAAATCGTGTGTAATAAACATATACGCAAGCCCCATATCACGCTGTAAATCCATCAATAGATTTAATGTCTGTGCCTGTATAGATACATCTAGTGCTGATACCGGTTCATCGCATACAATGAAAGAAGGATTTAGGGCAATTGCTCTTGCGATTCCAACACGCTGACGGCGTCCTCCGTCAAGTTCATGGGGATAAGCATATGCAAGTCTTTTGGCAATACCTACAATATCCATTAATTCAAATATTCTTTTTTCACGTTCTTTTTTATCCCCAAAAGTGTTATTTACTTTTAAAGTATCTGCAATAAGGTCAAATACTGTCATACGTGGATTCAATGAGGAATAAGGGTCCTGCATAATTATCTGCATGTCCTGACGTATTTTTTTCATCTGTGTATTAGTATATTTTAAAATATTTTCGCCTTTAAAAAGTATTTCTCCTTCTGTTGGCTCAATAAGGCGGAGAATAAGGCGGCCAAGAGTACTTTTTCCGCAGCCAGATTCCCCCACTACACCAAGGGTTTTTCCAGTTTCAATCTGAAAATTTACATTGTCAACTGCATGCAGCATCCGCTTTGGACCAACTGGAAAATATTTTTTTAGATTCTTTGTCTCAAGAAGTATTTTGGACACATTATCCCTCCTCTCTCATATCTGCATATAAATGGCAGCGCAGCATATGGGTGCCATTCCAGACAGCTTCCGGTTTTTTCAGAGCACAGACTTGTGTACACTTCGGACATCGCGGAAAGAAACAGCATCCGCGGACCACCCGTGTCGGATCAGGCATCAGACCAGGAATGGCATTAAGTCGTTCCATTTTATCAGTCAGGTTTGGAATGGAACCGAATAACCCTTCGGTATAAGGGTGATGATGACTGCCCTTATAAATATCATAAACATTCCCATATTCAATAATTTCGCCTGCGTACATGATAGCCACATTGTCGCACATCTTTGCAACAACACCCAAATCATGGGTAATCAGGAGCACAGAAGTATGAAGTTTTTTGCGTAATTCAGAAATCTGGGCAAGAACCTGTGCCTGAATGGTAACATCAAGGGCTGTCGTTGGCTCATCAGCAATTAACAGCGCAGGTTCACATGCCAGGGCAATGGCAATACCAATACGCTGCTTCATGCCGCCTGAAAATTGGTGGGGGTATTCACTCTGGCGCTCTGCGGGGATACCGACCAGCTCCATAAGCTCATCAACCCTTTTGTTTAGTTCATCCCGGCCTTTATTTTCATAATTATGATAATATAATACCTCATAAATTTGCTGTCCGACAGTGGTAACTGGATTTAAGGATGTCATTGGATCCTGAAAAATCATGCTGATTCCACTTCCGCGCACAGCCCGCATCTCTTCTTCTGTTAATTCCTGAAGATTTTTGTCCTGAAATATAGTTTTTCCCGATAAAATTTTCGCAGTACGGTTTGGAAGAAGGCGCAAAATACTAAGTGCAGTTGTTGTTTTGCCGGCTCCGGTTTCTCCTACTAAGCCTAAGCTTTCCCCTTTTTTGATTTCTAAATTAACATCGGTTACGGCATGAACAATTTCTTGATTTGCGTGATATTCAACCGTCAGATTTTCTATTTTTAATAATGGTTCCATTTGAACACCTCCCTAGTCCTTTAATTTGGGGTCTAAAGCGTCGCGAAGGCCGTCACCGATAAGGTTCATTGCAAGAGTTGCCAATACAATTGCCATACCTGGGAAAACAACCAGATGTGGTGATGAACGCATAATCGGCCGGGCTTCTGCCAGCATGCTTCCCCATTCAGGGGCAGGAGCTTCAATACCCATACCAAGGAAACTTAAACCGGAAATCTGAAGTATTGTACCTGCTATACTCATAGTAGCCTGCACGATGATAGGCCCTATAGCATTTGGAATAATATGCCTGTAAATAATCCGAAAGGTACCAGTTCCATAAGAACGTGCAGACTCGATAAAATCCTGTCCTGCAACAGAAAGGACAGAGGCGCGTACTACACGTGTAAATGCAGGAACCTGACCAATTGTGATAGCAATTAAAAGGTTACGGATGCCATGCCCAAGAGCAGCTACGAGGGCGAGAGTAAGCAGCATGCTTGGAATGGAAACAACGGCATCCATAAAGCGCATAATCATATTATCCACTTTGCCTCCATATAATCCTGCAGCAGCGCCTAAAAGACCGCCAAACAAAGATGAGATGGCAACGGAAACAAATCCGACACTTAATGATATACGACCGCCATGTATAACACGTGCGAATACATCCCGTCCATATGTATCAGTTCCAAACCAATGTTCGCTAGATGAGGTCTGTAAGCGTATACTTACATTCTGCTTTATTGCCATTGTATCATAGCTGCAGATAAAATCAGCAAATATTGCCAGTAATGCAAAAATTATAATAACAGCCAGTCCCAGCATTGCAGTTTTGTTTTTCCTCATTCTGCGCCAGACTTCACCTACCTGATTTCTTTTCTTAAAATCTTGCTCATTATCTCCAAAATATTCTGTCAGTATTTCTTTACTTAAATTTAAATTATCTGTCATGCTGTACCTCCTTATTTATTTGAATACATGGCCCGGACACGGGGGTCTACAAAGGCACATACAATGTCAGTAATTAGTATAATTATACTGAACATGCCGGCAAGAAAGATGGTGGCACCCATTACCATCGGGACGTTTTTCATCCGAATCGCCTGAAGAATCAGAGTTCCCAGTCCGGGCAGAGCAAATACGGATTCAGTGAGTACAGTACCGCCAAGAAGGATACCAAAATAGGAGCCTATAACAGTAATTACCGGAAGAAGAGCGTTTTTTAAAGCATACCTGGTAATAACAACTTTTTCAGGGACACCTTTAGAACGCGCTGTACGTACATAGTCCTGGCGGATTGTTTCCAACATGGAAGTACGTGTCAGACGCATGAAGGAGGCTGCTGAAGATACGCTCATTGTAAATACTGGAAGGATGTAATGCAGCGGTGTATCCATGCCATGTGACGGCAGTAATTCAAGCTTCAGAGAAAAAAGTAAAATAAGCATAAGGCTCAGCCAGAAGCCTGGCACTGAGGCAAATATCATAGCAAGCACTGTGCAGATATTGTCAATAAGAGAGTATTGCTTTACGGCTGAAAGTACGCCCAGGGGAATACCGATAAGTACCGCAGTTAAAATGGCAAGTACTGACAGCTTTAGTGATATAGGAAAAGCATTAAAAATTTCTTCAAATACAGGCCTCTGATTGCTGTAAGACAGTCCAAAATCACCATGCAGTGCATCTATGATATAATTTACGTAACGCTCTAAAAATGGACGATCATAGCCTAATTCATGATTCAGTGCATCAACATCCTCCTTTTCAGCTGTTGCCCCCAGAATGATTTGTCCGGGATTACCGGGAGTAAGGCTTAGAATAGTAAATACAATGAAGGATACGATGAGAATAATGGGAATCATCATAAGTAAACGTTTTAATACATATCGTGTCAAAATGTTACCTCCCTTATATATTAAAGTCTAAAAGTGATATATTTAGGAACACAGCACCCAGAGCATGTCTGAGTGCTGTATATGCTTGGTGCTTACCAGTTAAAATACTGATAACAGTATATCATACCGTTAGGGTCAAGGTAAACATTCTGCAGCCCTTTTCGGTATACAAGGTTGGAAGGTGCATTAACTAGATCTAATTGACCGGCGTTGTCTTTTATATCCATTAGAATATCGTCATAGAGCTCTGTCTTTTTATCTGCGTCACTTTCTAATCTTGCAGTTTCAAGCTTTTCATTAATAAAATCTTCCTCCGGAGCAAAATACTTGTCGAGATTTTCCGGAGCATGATAATTAACATACATCATTTCGCTTACATCAGGGAGAACCTGAGAACTTGCTGTATACCACAATTCGTAATTTCCATTTAAATAATCATCGGAATGTGCGCTTGATTCAAGACTTTCAATTTTTAGTTCAATACCGATTGCTGAAAGGTTTTCCTGAATGAGTGTGGGAACCTCGCTTCCATAATTTTCGCTTGTTTTTATTGTCAAAGTCACATCAGAAAGACCAGAAGCTTTCATAAGCTCTTTGGCTTTTTCAAGGTCATATTCATAGGAAAAATCAATTCCGGAATAATACATAAAATCGCTGAAAATTCCAGTGGAAACTTCTCCCCGGTCTTCATAGGCTACGGTATTGATAGCGGTCCGGTCAATAGCATAAGCAATTGCCTGGCGCAGTTCCTTATTAGCGGTTGTGCCGCTGCGGACATTTAAAAATACTTTACTTGCTGTGTGCGAAAGGCCGGAAAGAATTTCTATATCGTCATTATCCTGAAGGAGAGTTACATTTGCAGCAGTGGCATTAACAATTAGGTCAACTGTACCATTTTCTAAAGCGATAATTGCAGTAGACTGGTCTGGAATAATTTCAAATTTTACATTTTTGATATTGCCTCTTTCTCCAGTATAGTCTTCATAGGCCTCCAATTCAATAGAAGAGCCTTTATTCCAGCTTTTTAACTTATATGCGCCAGAGCCGTCTGGATTAATAAAGGCTTCTTCGCCATTTGCTTCACAGTAATCCTTATTCATGATACCCCACGTAGGAGTGGCAAGCTCAAACAGAATACTTTCCATTGGATAAGCTAATTTTAAGGATACAGTATGGTCGTCTACAACGGAGATGTCAAGAATCTTTTGACGATTAGCAGCCATGCCTGGTCTTTCTAAATTTGTATCCATAGAATATTTGACATCTTCTGCTGTTACAGGGTCTCCGCTGTGGAAAGTAGCATCTTCCCTTAAATGGAAGGTCACTGTTAATTTGTCATCACTAAATTCCCAGCTGTCTGCCAATTGTCCTTTCCATTCGCCGTCTATGTAATGTACAAGATGTTCGTATAGCTGATAGCCGAGGAAAATATCTGCGTGTGTCATAGTATACTGCGGACTGAACTTTCCAACATCCGTAGGGACTACAATTGTAAGGCTGTCCTTGCTTTCAGATGTTTCAGAGTCTGTATTCTTGTCTTTGCCATTATCTGAAGAGCTGCATCCTGCTAAAAGCAGACATAAAGAAAGTAAAAATGCTAATAAACGTGTTTTTCTCATAAATTTCTCCTTTCAAAAGGTCTTATCGCATAAAATTAATCACGATAAAAATCAATTAAATTATCCAGTTCTTTTTCTCTTTTAAGATACTTGGCGGATGGTTTCTTTGTTTTTGGCGGGTCATAGAATTTCCCATGTGTGTCAATCCAAAGCCGTTCAATGCGCTGTGGCTTTTTAGGTGTATGAAAGCTTATTTTCTCTCGGAAAAGCTTCTGGTTGCAAGGCGTGTTATTGATACGGTCAACAACCTCAAATCCATCGACTACTTGTCCAATTACTGCAAAATCGCCGTCAAGACTGTTATCAGTACTTGTCTGAATAAAGAAGGAAGAGCCGCTGGAAATATTAGAGTCCTTTCCATGTCCTGCCATTCCGACCATATACTTACCAAAAGCAGGCTGCTTTATAGTATAGCCGCTGTGCATATACTCGCCGTCAATGATATAATCACAGCCGGTTTCGTAAATTCCAGGACGTAAATCGCAGTCGGTCTGAAGAACAAAGTCTCTTACTACACGGTAAAAATCACGGCCGTCATATAATCCCTGATTTGCCAGCCAGATAACAGAGCGGACTGTATTACACGTAATATCCGGGAACAATTCAATGTCTATCATGCCGCCCTCAGCCATTTTAATATGCATGATAGGGTTCAATATTTTCACCTCCTTATAAATGAAATATAATAGCGATGCGTAACATGTACGTAACATGTTACGATTAATAAAATTATTATACCAGTATTGACTGACATTTTCAAGAGATTTATTAAATTGATTTATATTTTCTTGCTGTTCACACTGGTCTGTGCATTTACTAAACAGTAACTATAATTTTTTTGAACAAAATAATTATAGTATTCTATCTTGACATACTCATTAAAAGTATGCTACGATTTGTTATAAATATAAATATGTAAACGCAATGACGAAGAGAGTATGTTTGTGGAAGTTCTACAGAGAAATCCTAAGGATGCTGAGAAGGATGGACAAGAAGCAGACAGAAGATGGCTTCTGAGCGGTGCGTATGAGCAAGGGTGTAAGTATGCAAAGGGTCCGCCCTTTAAAGCGGAGGGTGTTTATCTGACACCGGCTAAGGCTTCTGCCGTGAGGCATGAGGCGAATAGAAGTGGTAACACGGGATTTACTCGTCTTCTCTGATTTTTCCGCAATGGAAGGATTGGAGATTTTTTTATTTTGTAAAAGGAGAGGATATATAATGGAGAAGCAGAAGTATTACATTACAACAGCGATTACCTACACATCAGGGAAACCGCATATTGGAAATACGTACGAGATTATTCTTGCGGATGCAATCGCAAGATACAAGAGGAGTCAGGGATATGACGTGTTTTTCCAGACAGGTACAGATGAACATGGGCAGAAAATTGAATTAAAGGCAGAGGAAGCCCACACAACGCCAAAAGCATTTGTAGATGATGTGGCGGGGGAAATAAGACGTATCTGGGATCTTATGAATACGTCTTATGACAAATTTATCCGTACAACAGATGATTATCATGAGAAGCAGGTTCAGAAGATTTTTAAGAAGTTGTACGAGAAGGGGGACATTTACAAAGGGTCTTATGAGGGACTTTATTGCACGCCGTGCGAATCTTTTTGGACGGAGTCACAGCTTGTAGACGGCAAGTGCCCGGACTGCGGGCGAGAGGTGAAGCCTGCGAAGGAGGAGGCATATTTCTTCAAAATGAGTAAATATGCAGACCGTCTGATTGAGCATATTAATGCCCATCCGGAATTTATCCAGCCGGTGTCAAGAAAAAACGAAATGATGAATAATTTCCTTCTTCCGGGGCTGCAGGACTTGTGCGTGTCCAGAACGTCTTTTAAGTGGGGAATCCCAGTGGACTTTGACGATAGACATGTCGTGTATGTGTGGCTGGATGCCCTGACAAACTATATTACGGGAATCGGCTACGAATGTGACGGTGAAAGTACAGAGCAGTTTAAGAGAAACTGGCCTGCCGATTTACATTTAATAGGAAAGGATATCATCCGTTTCCATACGATTTACTGGCCGATTTTTTTGATGGCGTTAGATCTGCCGCTTCCGAAACAGGTATTCGGGCATCCGTGGCTTCTTCAAGGAGACGGCAAGATGAGTAAATCTAAAGGAAATGTACTCTATGCTGACGAGTTGGTTGATTTTTTTGGAGTAGATGCAGTAAGGTATTTTGTGCTTCATGAAATGCCCTTTGATAATGATGGCACCATTACCTGGGAGCTTATGGTAGAGCGTATGAATGCGGACCTTGCAAATACGCTGGGAAATCTGGTTAACAGAACTATTTCTATGACAAATAAATATTTTGGCGGCGCAGTAACAGATAAGGGAGCAGCCGGGGAAGTGGATGAGGATCTTAAGGCAGTAGTAGAGGGGACTTCGAAGGCTGTGGATGAGAAAATGGATGGGCTGCGTGTAGCAGATGCCATTACGGAGATATTTAATTTATTTAAGCGGTGTAATAAATATATTGACGAGACAACGCCTTGGGTACTGGCAAAGGAGGAGGAGAAAAAGGACCGCCTGGAAACAGTGCTTTATAATCTGCAGGAAAGCATTAAAGCAGGTGCAAGGCTTTTAGAGCCGTTTATGCCGGAAACATCGGAGAAGATTTTGGCACAGATTGGGGATGGCCGGGTAACAGAAAAGCCGGAAATTCTTTTTGCAAGACTGGATATTGAGGAAGTGCTTAAAAAGGTGGAGGAACTGCATCCGCCAGTCGAAGAGACGGAAAATGCATCAGGAGAAGATTGCAGCACAGGGCAGGCTGAGGAAGTTGTGGACATTGAAGAGAAGCCGGAAATTTCCTTTGATGAATTTGGGAAAATGCAGTTTCAGGTAGGTGAGATTATTGCATGTGAGGAAGTGAAAAAGTCGAAGAAGCTGCTGTGCTCCCAGGTGAAGGTTGGAAGTCAGGTAAAGCAGATTGTATCTGGGATTAAGGCACATTATACAACAGAGGAGATGGTAGGCAAGAAGGTCATGGTACTTGTGAACTTAAAGCCTGCGAAGCTGGCAGGGGTGTTGTCTGAAGGAATGCTTCTGTGTGCGGAGGACGCAGAAGGGAATCTAGCTCTTATGACGCCGGAGAAGGATATGCCTGCTGGAGCAGAAATTTGTTGAAATTGTTGATTGGGGACAGGGAGAACTGCAATCCGGGACGTAGTAAAACTAGTTTTACTACGTCCCGGATTGCAGTTTGCAGAAATTTGATTTGTACTGTGTTTACCATTGCTGTGGGCTGCATGACATGTTATAATATGAACGTTTAAATAACATTATTTAGATATAACAGAAAGAGGATAAAGTACAGATGAAAAAAAGAATTTGGGGAATATTTTTAGGGATTCTTTGTACGGCAGCATTGACAGGATGCGGGGGGCCACAGGAAGAGGGGACCGAGGACAAAAAAGAGAAAGTGGAGCTGACAGTCTGGGGGGCTGAGGAGGATACGGAGCTTATGAACATGCTTATTAAGAGCTTCCAGGCAGAGTATGGGAATGACGCGGATTTTCAGATTGCCTTTGAGGTGCAGAGTGAATCATCCTGCAAGGATGCTCTGATTGGCGGTCTGGAAGAGGGCGCGGACGTGTTTACCTTTGCAGATGATCAGTTGAAAGCGCTGGCGGCGGCTGGAGCGCTGGATCCGATTGAAAATGCGGAGGAGATAAAAAATAACAATCTTCCAGGTGCGGTGGATGCAGCTTCGGTAGGAGACGAGTTGTATGCATATCCGTTGACGTCAGATAACGGGTATTTTCTATATTATAATAAGCAGTATTTTTCAGAAGAGGACATAAGGACACTGGACAAAATATTAGAAATTGCCGAAAGAAATAATAAGCTTTTTCTAATGGACTGGTCTTCGGCATGGTATGTGTATGCCTTTTTCGGAAATACGGGCCTTGAGGCAGGGCTTAATGATGACGGGATTACAAACTTCTGTACATGGAATCAGGCAGAGGGAGACATCCGGGGTGTGGATGTGGCACAGGCTATGCTTCAGATTGCAGGAAGCGGCAGTTTTATGAGCCGGACAGACACAGAGTTTGTGAATGGTGTAAGAGATGGTTCTGTAGCAGCGGGTGTAAGCGGTGTCTGGAATGCAGTTGCGATAGAGGAGGTATGGGGAGAAAATATGGGTGCGGCGAAGCTACCTACCTATACCTGTGCCGGACGTCAAGTGCAGATGGCTTCTTTTTCCGGCTGTAAGTTAATCGGTGTAAATGCTTATTCCGAATATCCGGAGTGGGCAGCCAGATTTGCGGAGTGGGTTACCAGCGAGGAGAATCAAAAGCTTCGATTTGAAATGCGCGGGCAGGGTCCGTCAAATACAGTGGTCGCCTCGTCTGAGGAAATTCAGCAGTCTCCCGCAATTGCCGCGCTTATTGAGCAGTCAGAGTTTGCTCAGCTCCAGCGGATAGGAGGAAAATTCTGGGATCCAGTTGCGGCATTTGCAGCAAGTATGGCGGCAGGAAACCCTTCCGGGGAGAGCCTGCAAGACCAGATGGACCGTATGGTGGAGGGTGTAACGGCAAGATAGTGCCACAGCTGCTTTGAAGCGGCATTACCGATGAGGTGTCAATATTTTCGGATTTGGGAATGTGGAGGTACAAAATGAAAAGAAAGCTCAGTATACAGCAGCGTCTGATACTGCCTATTATTCTTCTGGGGGTTGTAGCGCTGATATCGAATATCCTGTCTGTTTTCAGTATTAATAATGTGAATTCTAATGCTTCGGGGATTGTAGACAACAATATGGTGGGTTCAGAAAAATTACAGAATATACGTCATGCAACTGTAAATATACATAAATTGGCTCTCTCACATATTGTAGCCACGGACTATAATACTATGATTACGGTTGTGGCACAGATTAAAGACGAGGAGGAAGCTCTGGAAACCGCCCTTAAGGAATATGGAGATTATGTCACCGAAGAAGAGGAAAAAATCTATGAGCAGCTGCTGAAAGATTACGAATCTTTTAAACATGCGTTGGTTTATCTGGTATGCGCAAGTGCGGACAGTAGGACACAGGACGCATATGAATATGCTAACGGAGCTGTGGCTGACTTTGGGGCGGCTATAGAAAGCGGTACGAATGAGCTTCATGAAGGGGTCAGTACACGGACAACTAGCGCAAGAAAAAAGCTTATGGCAGTATACATACTATCGCTTGTTATAACAGCGGTATTTATTGTGACGGGTATCCTTCTTGTGCTTGCTGCTATAGGAATTATTAAAAAGTATGTTATAACACCTATCAAAGGTACGGTGGATACACTTCAGGAGAGCTCGAAAAAGCTTGAGGACGTGGCTGGAGAAGTACTAAAACGTACGCGTACGTCCGGAGAAAGTGCCAGAGGGCTGTCTTCTCTTGCAGAGTCTTTGTCGACAGCTATTCAGAAAGTGGCAAGTAATTCGGTGATTATTAACAGCAGCGCTTCGGATGTCAAAGACGATGTGAATAATATGGCCGCGGAATGCAGTGCGATTATGGATTATTCTTCTGAAATGAAGAAGAGGGCAAGTGATATGGAGGAAACTGCGCAGATTAATGCAGAAGTTATAAGGAGGAAGGCGTCAGACATTTTAGCGGTGCTTGAGGAAGCCATTGAGGATAGTAAGAGTGTGAGCCAGGTAAACAGTCTGACAAAGGATATTATGTCTATTTCGTCTTCTACTAATTTGATTGCAATCAATGCTTCGGTAGAGGCAATGCGTGCCGGCGAGGCAGGAAAGGGGTTTGCGGTTGTGGCAAAAGAAATCAGAAATCTGGCAGATTCCTGCGGTGAAACAGCCAGACGGATTCAGGAGGTTAATGAGATTGTTACAAGTGCAGTGCATAATCTTTCCAGACACTCACAGGATATGGCAGATTATTTGAGTGGAACGATTCTCATGGAATTCCAGGAATTTGTAAATTCGGGAAGGCGGTATAAAGAAGATGCGGATTATGTGGAGCAAAAGATAGACGAATTTAATAGCAGAACTGACAGGCTCAGAGGCTCTATGGCTGAGATTGCAGATTCTATAGGCAGCATTGCAAAGGCTATCGATGAAGGTGCAGAAGGCATTACAGGTGTTGCAGGAAGTACCAAAAGTCTGGTTGAGGATATGGAAGATATTACAGGACGTATGGATATCAACAGGGATATTGTGGGAGAGCTGAAAAAACAAATGGAAGTGTTTGAGGATTTGTAAGACAAGCTTCAACGTATTCAATCTGGGACGTAGTATTTTTAAAAATACTACGTCCCAGATTGAATACCTGGAGAATTACTAAAGCATTTCTTTTCTTAATTCGTCTGCTGTTTTCATTGACAAAAGTCCTGGCGCAATATCAAACACGCTTTTTGCGCCGATATCTCCGGCTTTTGCCAGACGGCAGGCCGCCCTTGCATAGCAAAGAAGTACGCTTGCTGTGAATTCTGGATTGGAGTCCAGCCTAAGAGAGTATTCGATGATATGCTTGTTTCCGGTATTTCCTGTTTCACCGCTTCGGATTACAAAACCTCCATGGGGCATCTTACTGTGTTTTTCCCTTAGTTCTTCTTCAGTAATAAATGAGACTGTTGTAGTATACTCATCAAAATAATTAGGCATTGTTTTAATCGCCTCTTCAATTGCTTTTAAGTCTGCTCCTTTTTCCGGCACCACATAGCATTCTCTTAAGTGCTTGTCTTTTGTCGTCAGTACTGGTTCACTTCCGATTCTTACCTGCTCTACGGCATTCTCAATTGGAACGGTATACTGGATTCCATTTTTTACACCCTTTACACGACGGATTGCATCAGAATGCCCCTGGCTTACACCTTTTCCCCAAAAGGTATAGGTACTTCCCTGTGGCAGAATAGATTCCGCATATAAACGGTTCAGTGAAAACATTCCTGGATCCCAGCCCACAGAGATAATGCTGACATTTCCGCCCTTTTTTGCCGCTTTATTCATATTTGCAAAGTATTCTGGAATTCTGGCGTGAGTATCAAAACTGTCAATAGTGTTAAAATCTGCCGCGAGCTGTGGTCCCATAACCGGGAGATCAGTTGCAGATCCGCCGCATAATATCATGACGTCAATCTCATTCTTCATGGAAGATAGGTCATCCATATGCTTTACCACAGCCCCGTCTGTTTCGATTTTTATAGAGGCTGGTTCTCTCCTTGTAAATACAGCTTTAAGTTCCATATCCTTATTCCTAAAAACTGCGCGTTCAACTCCGCGCCCGATATTACCGTATCCAACAATCCCTATTCTGATTTTATCCATAGTTATGATCCTTCCTTTCACTAAATGTATAAGATTCTAATAAAGCCAAGGTGATTATATCATATATTTTCAAAGTATAAAATATTACTTTAATATAATTGGAGCAACAAATGAAAATAATAGTCCAACTTGATGAGCCTGACGGCGTTATAAGGAAAGGAGAAAATGTAGGAAAGAAATAAAAACCATTAGATATGATAATGATAATCTGGTGGTTTTTATATTGAAGAAATGTTATAATTAAAAAAATTAATGAAATGAGATTATCAAGATTTGTTTAAAACAAAGGGCAAATAAGAACTTTTAAGAATTCAAGATAATATAAATAAAAAAATAGAATGCATCAGATTATTATTATGAAGAATTGTTTCAAAAGAAAGAAGCATGTCAAGATATATTAGAGCAGATGAAATAATAGATTTATGGAGGATTAAGTATGGCTCTGGAAAACAAATTGAATATTAGCGATTCGGCAGAACTTGCGAGAGTAGAAGAAAAAATAAGCAAATCGAAAGCCGTTAAATTATTTGAAAGTAATATTGTTGAAGAATTTGAAGTTGGAAAATTTTCTGGGCTTGCTAAAATTCATAAATTTCTATTTGATGAATTATATGATTTTGCTGGAAAAGTAAGAACGGTAAATATTGCAAAAGGTAATTTTAGATTTGCACCTGTGATGTATTTGGGTGTAGCATTAAAACATATTGATGATATGCCACAGTCAACATTCGATGAAATAATTGAAAAATATGTGGAAATGAATGTTGCTCATCCTTTTAGGGAAGGAAATGGAAGAAGTACACGTATATGGCTAGATTTGATTTTAAAAAAGGAATTAAAATTAGTCATTGACTGGAATAAGGTTGACAAAGAAGACTATTTGACTGCTATGGAAAGAAGTCCCATTAAGGATGTAGAAATTAAGGTTTTACTGAAAAATGCATTAACAGATCAGATAGACGATAGGGAAGTATATATAAAAGGAATTGATGTTAGTTATTATTATGAGGGGTATAATACCATTAAGGCAGAAGAATTATGGGATAAAATCTAAGCTTTGCTGTTTTTAGCGATAAAAATTTGAGAAATGTATAAAATTATGAAGAGAAAAACGAATTATGAAAAGTAAAATTTGTTTGATGATTGTTTTAATTATTGTATACCATTTCCTGCCCGATTGTTGAGAGGAAGTCTATTATTAAATTGGGGACGGGGTATTTCTAGAAATACCCCGTCCCTGTCTAAGGAGGAAAAAATGATTTTTGACACACATGCCCATTATGATGACACACAATTTGATTGTGACCGAGATGTTCTTTTAAGTTCAATGGGATCGTTAGGAGTAGGCGCCATTGTAAATGTAGCTTCTTCTTTAAATAGCTGCCAAAGAGCAGTAAAGCTTGCAAGGAAGTATCCTTTTATATATGCCGCTGTGGGAATCCACCCGGATGAGACTGGCGCTTTGAACGAGGAAACTTTTGCAGAGCTAAAAAGCTGGTGCCGTGAGGATAAGGTGGTTGCAGTAGGAGAGATTGGACTGGATTATTACTGGGATATACAGCCCAGGGAAATGCAGAAGGAATGGTTTATCCGCCAGCTTGGACTTGCACGGGAGCTAAATCTCCCGGTGAATATCCACAGCCGTGATGCCTCGGAGGATACTTTTCATATTATGAAGGAGCATGCAAATGGCCTTGGGGGGATTATCCATTGCTTTTCTGGCTCAAAGGAGCTGGCAGAGGAGTACGTGAAGCTTGGATTTTATATTGGGGTTGGCGGTGTAGTTACGTTTAAGAACGGAAAAAAGCTTAAACAGGTGGTTAAAGCAGTTCCGCTTGAAAAGATTGTTCTTGAGACAGACTGTCCATATCTGGCACCGGAACCATATCGGGGGAAACGGAATCACTCAGGGTATATAAAATATGTGGCAGAAGAGATTGCAAGGCTGAAGGGTCTTACGTATGAAGAGGTTGTAGCTCAGACAGAGATAAATGCAAAGGAGGTGTACAGGCTGAATTAACGCGGGCCCTGTATACTTCTATTATTTTACATGTATCTATATATTAAGTAGTATTAAATGAAAATTCATACATTCTTAATACCATTTCCTTTCATCTTATTGTATAATAGGATAACTAAGGAAAATTCGGGGAGTAAACATATGAGTAAGCCGATGCTGGGAAACCCGCAGAACACGATAGAAATCTTACAGAAATATCAGTTTACATTTCAGAAAAAATTCGGGCAGAATTTCTTGATTGACCCCCATGTTTTGGACAAGATCATACGGGCAGCAGATATTACGAAGGAAGACCTGGTACTGGAGATAGGTCCTGGAATCGGAACAATGACACAGTATCTTTCAGGGGCAGCCCGGCAGGTAATTGCAGTAGAGATTGATAAGAATCTGATTCCTATTCTTTCTGATACATTAAACGGATATGATAATGTGACAATAATTAATGAAGATATTCTGAAGCTGAATATTGTACAGCTTGTTAAGGAGGAGAACGGAGGCTGGCCGATTAAGGTAGTGGCGAACCTTCCTTATTATATTACCACTCCAATTATCATGGGGATTTTTGAAAATCATGTCCCGGTGGAGAGTATTACAGTTATGGTGCAGAAGGAAGTTGCTGACCGTATGCAGACAGGACCGGGAAGCAAGGACTATGGAGCGCTGTCGCTAGCAGTTCAGTACTATGCGAAGCCGTATATTGTGGCAAATGTTCCCCCGAATTGTTTTATGCCGCGTCCGAAGGTGGGCTCTGCGGTTATCCGTCTTACCAGACATGAGAGGCCTCCTGTTGAGGTGGTGGATGAAAGGCTGATGTTTGACATTATAAGGGCTTCTTTTAATCAGAGAAGGAAAACGCTAGTTAACGGCCTTAATAATTCGGACAGGCTTAAGGTTCCTAAGAAGGTTATTAGTAAAGCAGTTGAACAGCTTGGAAAGGGAGCAGGTGTAAGAGGTGAAGCTCTTACACTTGAGGAATTTGCAAGACTGAGCAATGATATAGCGGGGTACATGATATAAGGATTTCCCGCAGACAGGGAACCCGTAGGTATGGCAGCAAGAGAAAGGATGATGAATATGCAAAAAAGCGTAGAAAGAGCATTATTTGAAATCACACCGGAGATTCAGCATTTTGCAGAACTGTGTGAAGAGAAAAATGCAATTGACAAGGAACTGTACACAAAATTTGAGGTCAAAAGAGGCCTGCGTGATTTAAACGGTAAGGGTGTGCTTGCTGGTCTGACAAATATATCTGATGTATGCGCTACAAAGATTGTGTCAGGAAAGGAAGTGCCATGTGCAGGTAATTTATACTATCGCGGCTATAATATCAAGGACCTTGTAAATGGATTTTTAAAAGAAAAGCATTTTGGATTTGAGGAGATTTCATATCTTCTGCTGTTTGGGGAGCTTCCTTCAAAGGAGGAGATGGCAGTATTTCACGAAACTCTTGTAGAGAGAAAGACACTTCCACCGAATTTTGTAAGGGATGTTATTATGAAGGCGCCCAGCAGAGACATGATGAATAGTCTGTCGCGTTCAATTTTGAATCTTTATTCCTATGATGAGAAAGCAGATGATACTACGATTCCCAATGTTTTGAGACAGTGCCTGAATCTGATCAGTCAGTTCCCGATGTTGATGGTTTACGGCTTTCATGCGTATAATTACCGCATGGGAGATGACCTATTTATTTATGCGCCGTCACCAGAGCTTTCGACAGCGGAAAATATTTTGATGATGCTGCGTGAGGACAGGAAATACTCCAAGCTTGAGGCAAAGATTCTGGATATGGCGCTGGTTCTTCACATGGATCATGGCGGAGGTAATAACTCCACCTTTACAACACATGTGGTAACATCCTCTGGAACGGATACATATTCCACGATTGCGGCAGCTATGGCCTCCCTTAAGGGACCAAAGCACGGCGGGGCGAACATTAAGGTGACTCAGATGTTCGATGATATGAAGAATCAGCTTTCTGACTGGACAGATGAGGATGCTGTGCGCAAATATCTGATTGATTTGCTGGAAAAGAATGCATTTGACAAAAAGGGCCTTATCTATGGAATGGGGCATGCGATATATTCAGTATCTGATCCCAGAGCAGATATATTTAAGAAGTTTGTGAAGCAGCTTGCAAAGGAAAAAGGCTTTGAAAAAGAATATGCTCTATATGACATGGTAGAGCACATGGCGCCGAAGGTAATTGCAGAGAAGCGTAAGATTTATAAAGGTGTAAATGCAAATGTGGACTTTTACAGCGGACTAGTATATAGCATGCTAGATTTACCGCCGGCTCTGTATACGCCGATTTTTGCTGCAGCACGTATTGTAGGGTGGAGCGCCCACCGTCTGGAGGAGCTAAAAAATGTAGATAAAATTATCCGCCCGGCATACAAGCCATTAGCGCCGCATCGTGCGTATATTCCGCTGGCTGAGCGTTAAGACAGAGAGGAGTTAGGTGATGAAGAGAGAGTTTTTCTATCCGTCCAGAGACGGTGTAACTGGAATCCATGCGATTGAGTGGATTCCAGAGGGGGAAATAAAGGCAGTCCTGCAAATCTGCCATGGTATGACAGAATACATAGGACGCTATGAAGAATTTGCTTTGTATCTCAATAAAAAGGGGATTTATGTAACCGGTCATGACCATCTTGGCCACGGACAATCTATACAGAGTGAGGAATACTATGGATATTTTCATGAGAAAAAGGGTAACCAGTATGTAATCGGAGATATTCATAAGCTCCGGGGGATCACACAGAGGAAATATCCCGAGGTACCATATTTTATGCTGGGGCATAGCATGGGCTCCTTCCTCCTGCGTCAATATCTGACGATGTATGGGAAAGGACTGAAGGGTGCCATTATTATGGGAACCGGGCATCATGGGATGTTTACATTAAATGCAGGACAGGTTTTGTGCCGTATTACTGCGTTATTTAAAGGCTGGAAGTACAGAAGTGCTTTTATTAATAATCTCAGCTTTGGCGGTTATAATAAGAGATTTAAAAATGATCCGGACGGAGCGACCTGGCTTTCAGCTAATGTGGAAAACTGCAGACGTTATGAGGCAGATCCGCTTTGCACCTTTATGTTTACTGTAAACGGCTATTACCAGATGTTTGAAGGTATGAAGATGCTCGAGAAGAGAGGAAGTGCCAGGAAGATACCAAAGGAGCTTCCCATACTTTTTGTAGCTGGAATAGATGACCCGGTAGGAAATTTCGGAAAGAGCGTTAGGCTGGTATATGGTAAATACCGTGCAGCCGGGATACAGGATGTGAAGATAAAGCTGTATGGCGGATACAGACATGAGATACTTAATGAGAACGACAGACAGCAGGTTTATAAGGATTTGTACAGGTGGATGGAGAAACGCCGTGTAAAGTAAAGCTGGGACGGGGTAAAATGAGAAAGTGCCTGTCCCTACCCTGGCAGGGGACAGGCACTTTCTCATTTTACCCCGTCCCCTACAATCTCTAACCAGTATCCGTCCGGGTCAGCAATAAAATAGATTCCCATATCAGGGTTTTCATAGCAGATACAGCCCATCTCTTTATGTTTTTTGTAAGCACTGTCCATATCATCTGTGGAAAATGCCAGATGAAATTCACAGTCTCCTAGGTTGTATGGCCGATCCATATCACGAAGCCAGGTCAACTCTAGTTCGAAGCCAGTTTCTTCATTTCCCATATAAACGATAATGAAACTGCCATCCGAAGCTGTTTTTCTCCTCAGCTCGTGAAGTCCTAGTGCCTTCTCATAAAAATTCATTGATTTGTCGAGATCTGCCACATTATAGTTCTCATGTACCATTTTAAATGCCATCTGAATACCTCCTTATAATCATGTGTTTGTTAAGTACTATTATAATAGGAAAATGTGGGGAATATCAATAAGAGAAAGAGAAAATATAACGGAAAAACCCGCTGTCCATGAAAGACAGCGGGCCTTCTTTTATAGTTATTCTAAAGGAATGAGAGTAAAGTGCGGCATCGGTATAACCGATGCGTTACCTTTATGAGGGGGAGATAGTTGATTTCCAGTTCAACTATCTGAAATTAAGTATATAAAACAAATGTGTCTAAAATATGTTGATTCTATAAAAGAAATAGAAATAATCTTAAGAAGTTCTTAAACCCAAATTTCAGTATGAGCAGACCTCTTTAAGTGTCCGACCAGAATATCAAAAAATTCACCAGAGGTTGGCCTGAACTGAAGCGGATGTAAAGCAATCTTCTGAAGATATGAACGGTCTCCGCGCTCCCAGCAGACTTTAACGACAGTACGAATGTCCCGCTCTACGCTGCTGCAGGTTGCCTGATATTCCTTGGCAATTTGAGGATAAAGAAGTTTACCTATAGCCAGAAGATAGTCTTCGTCATAAATACAGAGCTTAATTCCATAACTTAAATAACGATAGCCTCGATAGTTGGCCCCTATTCCGAGGGAACGAATCAGGCATTCAATTCTTAGGTCATCCATATAAATTTTTTCTCCTGTCCTCATTGAAAAGAGTCCAGTAAGAGGAAATAGGCTATGAGTACATTATAACTGTAAATCGTTAAATTTTTGAAAATCAAGGCAAAATAAGATGTAAATCGACATAATACGACATAAAATTCAGAAGAATATTTACAAAATAATATTTTGATTCACAATGAAAAGGGTAAACAAAAAGAAGCTGCTTCATATAGTAAATAAAAAAGGTGAAATATATGAGTATTCGAGGTATTGATGTAAGCTTTTACCAAGGTATAATAGACTGGGCAGCTGTAAAGGCAGCCGGGATACAGTTTGCCATTCTGAGGGCAGGTTATGGACTTGGGAATGTAGATGAACAGTTTAACAGAAATGCAAGAGAGTGCAACCGATTGGGAATTCCTTTTGGAGTTTACTGGTTCTCCTATGCTTATACAGAGGAGGGGGCAAAGCAGGAGGCAGACTATTGTATCCAGACAATAAAGGATTTTGAAGTGCAGTATCCGGTTGCATTTGACTACGAGTCAGCGTCCGTAGAGTATGCAGCATCACATGGGATAACCGTTACACCTGAGCTTGCCAGCACACTGGTGAATGTATTCTGCCTAAGGGTTGAGGAGCTGGGGTATTTTGCAATGTATTACAGTAACCTGGATTTCTTAAATAACATGTTTAATTCCTCTCTCCGGCAAAAATATGCACTGTGGTTTGCAAGGTATGCCCAGGAGCCTGGACTTGACGGCCAGGCAATGTGGCAGTACAGCAGTACTGGAAGGGTTCCGGGTATCAACGGAAATGTGGATATGGATATTGCCTATTATGATATTGCAAATGTCATATCAAAAGCAGGGCTTAATAAACTCAAAGGGGAGGTAGTAACACCTCCGCCTGCTCCGTCGCCGTCTCCTAATCCAGGAGGAGATGTTATTATATATACAGTACGGCGGGGGGATACCTTAAGCGGCATTGCCGCCAGATTTGGAACAACCTACCAGGCAATTGCTTCATATAACGGTATTACAAATCCTAACCGTATCTATATAGGACAGCGTCTTAGGATTCCGGCAGGAGGCAGTACAGGAGAGGCGAGAACATATACTATACGCCCAGGAGACACTTTAAGTGGTATTGCATATCGCTTCGGAACAACTGTACAGGAGCTTCAGAGGCTTAACGGGATTCAGAATCCGAACCGAATTTACGCAGGACAGGTGATACGGATTAACTAGCTGGGATTTAAAACCGCCGTCTGGCAGTAAGCCGGAGGGCGGTTTTGTAATGCCTGTTTTATTTTCATGAATTCTTAAGAAAATCAGCAAAGGGTCTTAAAAAATCTCTGGTATTCTTGTATAGTATAAGGGAGGTGATGAAAATGGCGAGAATATTAGTATGTGATGATGATAAGGAAATTGTAGAAGCGATAGAAATTTATCTTTCGCAGGAGGGATATGAGGTTTTAAAGGCATATGACGGGGAAGCGGCTTTAAAGATACTTAAAGCAGAGCAGGTTGATTTGCTGGTAATGGATGTTATGATGCCAAAGCTTGACGGTATCCGTGCGACTCTTAGAATAAGGGAAGAAAATAACATGCCGATTATTATTTTATCTGCAAAATCAGAGGATGCGGATAAGATATTAGGCTTAAATGTAGGAGCAGATGATTATGTGACAAAGCCCTTTAATCCATTGGAGCTTGTGGCTAGGGTGAAATCTCAGCTTCGCAGATATACGCAGCTTGGAAGCACTGTAACCACAGAGAACAAAGCAGTGTACTCTACTGGAGGGCTGTCAATTGACGATGACCTTAAGGAAGTTACTGTTGACGGAGAAACAGTGAAGCTTACACCTATTGAATACAATATTTTATTGTTGTTGGTAAGAAATCAGGGGAAAGTGTTCTCTATCGACCAGATCTATGAAAATATATGGAATGAGGAGGCCATAGGAGTAGATAATACTGTGGCAGTCCACATCAGGCATATCAGGGAAAAGATAGAAATCAACCCAAAGGACCCTAGATATTTGAAGGTGGTCTGGGGAGTAGGGTACAAGATAGAGAAACTTTAGAAGGGAGAAGAGATGAACCAGAGATGGTACAGGTCAGGCATTGTGAAGGCAGTTCAGATTATTTTGGCCCACATAATGGCTGTAATAATTACTATAAGCTTTTTGTGGCTTATGGCTTATCCAGCCCTTAGGACAGAGATTTTTGAAGGGAATCCGGCAGAGGAGTATAAGGACACTGCAGACTTTGGCGATAGAGTGTTGTCCCTTAGCAGCCAGGTAATGAGGGGGACAGCAGCAAAAATGCTGTTTGAGGAAAATGGAACATATGATCCGGAAAGATTGGTTGATATTGAGGAATATTATAATACGGGTACATTTACAGGAGAAAACAAAGGAAGGCTGATATACAAACTAGGCGATCTGGCAGAGTGGGGGAATAATCTGACAGATTTAAGCTCGGAGCCAGAGGATATTATTGTATGCAAAACAGAAGAGGAGTATTTCAGGTATTATCCGTTATCAGAGTTTTACAAAATGATAGACAGCGGTGAGTTTCATTTTGCAGCAGCAAATGGTGAGTCTGGTTATACGGATAAGGGGATACTTAAAGGCTTAGAGTCCGGGTATGGGATGGACCAGGGAATGTACCGCGGAATACAGGATAGGGAAGGCCAAATAGTATATTCAGACTGCTGGCTTTATGACGGACTGAAACGGCAGGAATTATATAAGCCAAAAGGTGCGGGCAGCCTGATTGAGATTGCAAATGAAGAGCCAAGGTGGAATGGCAGCCTAAACGAGGCATATAGTATTCTCGAATCAGTTTTATATGGACTGAATCAAAGGTTTTATGACTATGGAATTCTAGATTCAAATGTTGAACAGGGGGATACGAATTTTTCATATATCTATGCAGACACAAAAAATAAACGGATTTACACAAATGAGAAGAAATACATGGAGTATGCCGGGCTGGAGGAAAGTCTTGAGACATTAAGAAAATCAGGAAGATATGTAATTATAGAACCACGGCTTGCAGATTTTGAATCAAATATGGACATTTCGGCAGATATATGGTGGAATAGAATTCGGTACGATGCACTTTCAAGTGAAGATTTTATTTTTGCCGTAGCAGTAGATACGAAATATCCGATACAGGATGAATTTTATACAGAGAATAAGCTGTATGAAAAATACGGTTCTAACGCAAAATACTATATTTTCTGGGGACTTACAGCAGCAGTAATATTTTTAATTAATGTTTTATGGCTTGTTGTGACTGCGGGTCGCAGCAGTACAGATGACGAGCTCCATCTTAACTGGTTTGATTATTGGAAAACGGAGCTTTCAGCGGCAGTTATTATCCTGGGGTGGCTGCTTTCAGCATTTATCATGCTTTTTGCTGTGGGCTTTGGAGGAGTGGATTATGTCGTCAAAGAAACTGAAATCTTAAGTATCAGCAGACGGACATATATATCCAGCTCAGTTCCGTATATTATCTGCTACTCTTTATTTGCAATATTTACATGCAGTATGTTTCTTACAGGCCTCTTAAGTCTGGTGAGAAGGCTGAAGGCGCGTATAGCCTGGAAAAACAGTCTGTTGAGGGGTATGTGTAAGTTTATTGTCATGATATATAAGAACATAAGCAGTGTGTGGAAGATAATAATACTTTTTGGATGTTTTGTTCTGTCACAGCTTCTTTTTATCCTTATGACATATAGGGATCTGAATAGAATGCTGGTTTGCATGATGTTTGTGGCAGATGTACTGGTATTTAGTTATCTGATTTACAGTGCAGTGGGGAAGGGGAAGATTAAGACAGGAGTAGAGAGGATTGCCAGCGGAGAAGTGGACTATGCTATTCCCACAAAATATTTACGGGGAGAATATAAGGAAATTGCGGAGAAGATCAATTCTATAGGCGAGGGCCTGGAGGCCGCGCTGGAGGAAAGTATAAAGAGCGAACGGTTAAAGACGGACTTAATAACAAACGTTTCCCATGATATTAAGACTCCACTTACATCTATTATTAATTATGTAGAGCTCTTAAAGCAGGAAGATTTCCAAGATCCGAAGCTTAAGAGGTACATTGAGGTTTTAGAGCAGAAGTCGCAGAGACTTAAAACTTTGACAGAGGATGTTGTGGAAGCATCAAAGGTAAGCTCCGGGAACATTACACTTGAATATATGAATCTGAATTTTGTAGAGATGATACAGCAGACGAGCGGTGAATTTGAAGAGAAATTTGCGGTACGGGGACTGAAAGAAATACTGACACTTCCAGACGAGGGGGTGTTGATACGTGCAGATGGAAGGCGTACATGGAGAGTACTGGAGAATGTCTACAACAATGCGGCAAAATACGCAATGGAAGGAACTAGAATATATGGAGATTTGACAGTAGATGAGCTGCAGGTAAGCTTCAGTTTGAAAAATATATCAGAGCAGCCTCTTAATATATCCGCAGACGAACTGACAGAACGATTTATCAGAGGAGATATTTCAAGGAGTACCGAGGGCAGCGGGCTGGGGCTTTCCATAGCAAAGACACTGACACAGATGCAGGGCGGGAAGTTTGAGCCTTATCTGGATGGAGACTTGTTTAAGGTGACAATAACCTTTCCGAGAGTAAGGTAAGGGGCTGTAAAAAAGTCCTTTAAAGAAAAATCGCTGAGGCCGTGAAACTTCAGCGATTTTTTGGTATCATTAATTATGCTTTTAATTAACCAAAACAAAAGAACAGCCCTCTGCTTTATCCCCACTTGCGCTTTTCATGAAAAAACATTACAATATTATTATGGATGAATTAAAAAGATTATTACACCAAAATTTAAATAGTGATTTTATTGCTGCGACATTGAGTAACCCCAGGGACAGTGAAAAGGCGTCTAAGATAAAGGTACGTCCAATCTTAAAGGGAGACGGCTTTATCTTTCAGATAGAGACATTTAGAAATAATCAGGCGTTTCACGAGAATCTGAAAGCGGAAGAAGCGGCCGAGAGGCTCTTTTTGTGTATGGAGAATATGAAGCAGATGCAGCTTGAGACAAGACACACAGGGTATACGGTTCTAGTAAGTAAAAAGGGAAAGGTCACGATTAAGGGAAAAAACTATAAGAGTTTAAAGGAGCAGGGCACACTTTTACATAATCGAAGAAAGGGCTATATTTTAGAGGAGGGTATTAAGGTGCCTTTTCTTGTAGACCTTGGAGTGATGACGGAGGATGGCCGTGTTATTCATGCGAAGTTTGATAAATTCCGTCAGATTAACCGGTTTTTGGAATTTATAGAGGATATCCTCCCGGAGCTTCCAAAGGGCCGGGAGATTAGGATTCTTGATTTTGGATGCGGTAAATCATATTTGACATTTGCCATGTATTACTATCTTCATGAGCTTAAAAAATTGGACATTCGTATTATTGGTCTGGACCTTAAGACTGAAGTTATCAAAAAATGCAATGAGTTAAGCAGAAAATATGGATATGAAAAGCTTAAGTTTTTGGAGGGAAATATTGAGGACTATACAGGCAGCGACAAGGTTGATATGGTAGTTACACTTCATGCCTGTGATACAGCGACAGATTTTGCTCTTGCCAAGGCAGTGGAATGGAAAGCCCAAATAATTATGTCTGTGCCGTGCTGTCAGCATGAGCTGAATAATCAAATTGGAAATGAGCTTTTGCAGCCGGTTTTAGGCTACGGCCTTATAAAGGAGCGTATGGCAGCTCTTGTGACAGATGCACTTCGTGCCGGGTACTTGGAGCGTGAGGGCTATGCGGCCCAGATTTTGGAGTTTATTGATATGGAGCATACACCGAAAAATATTCTGATACGTGCAGTCAGGACAGGAAGAAAAAGAAATAACCACGATAAGCTGAAAGCTTGTGAAGAATTTTTAGGGGTGTCGCCTACACTTGGAAAACTTTTAGATACATAAGGGGAGTTTTGATGAAAGGGAAAAAACAGAAGAAGCATCTAACGGATGCCTGGATGCTGGTAGTAATTTTTATCCTTGCAGTCCTTGTATTTAACCGCGGTACAAACAAAGAAAATCGTAACATGACAGCAGACATGGGGTCAGCTATGCGTCCTTGGGTCACCTTTTCCTACAATGGATATGCACTGAATCCTCTGCCTGTGTATGCAAAAAAAATGGATATTACATCCGTGCGGGATACTATTACGCCTGTTACAGCAGGACGTATTGAGATGAACCTTAAGGCATATGAAAATGTGATTGACAGCCTTACGTATTCTGTATACACACTTAATGGTGAGGAAAAGCTTTTTGAAAATACATTGAAGAGTCCAAAGGAGTCTGTTCTTCTGACCTTTGAAGGTGAACAGCTTTTGGAAAAAGAGCGGGTGCTGCAGATTGTTCTGAATCATGAGGACGAAAAAAAGTCATATCTTTATACCCGTATTACTGATGCAGAGGGAAAAAATGTGTTGGAATGTCTTGACTATACCCGTAGTTTTCACGAAAATGCATTGAATAAGGTTGCAGATGTGGGAGTCGGGGCTGCCCTGGAGCCGAATGAGGCGAGTGACAACACTACATTTGCACATGTTAATATTCATTCCGATTATGACCATGTAACCTGGGGAGAGTTAATGCCTCAGGTGGAAGGGGGAGAACGCTGGAATGTTAAGGAGATAAACAGTACCTGCACCTCCATACAGCTTGAATACCGGGTACGGTGTAAAGGAGAGGAAAATGAGACAGACCTTTATACTGTAAAGGAGTTTTTCCGTGTGCGGCATGTGAGCGAAGGTGGAATAGATTATCTTTTAGACTATGACAGGACAATGGAACAGATATTTGACGCCTCACATCAGATGATAAATGAAGAGGGAATTATTCTTGGCATTACGGACAGCAGTGTACAGTATATGACTAGTAAAGACAGCAGAGTTACAGCATTTGTACAGGCAGATGAGCTGTGGAGCTACAACAGGGAATCCAATGAGATTTCCCTTGTATTCAGCTTTGCTGATGCGGAGAATACGGACACGAGAAATTTATTTTCACAGCATAAAATCAGGCTTCTTGCTATGGAAGATGAAGGAAATGTTGTGTTTGCTGTGTATGGTTATGTGAACCGGGGAAGTCATGAGGGTGAGACTGGGGTTTTAGTTTATTATTACAATACAGAACAGAATTCTGTGGAGGAGAAGGCATTTCTATCAAGTAACAGGTCTTATGGCAGGATTGTAAAGGAATTGGGAGAGCTGGTGTACTACAGTACAACTCAGGATATGCTGTATGTGATGGCAGACGGAACGCTTTATGAAATTGACATAGACAAAGGGCAGGAGACTGAGCTTATAACGGGACTTTTAGATGATCAGTATGTAGTATCCAGTGACGGACACATTGTCGCTTACCAGGAGGAGGCAGGGGAAATAGACGGCAGAAGCATTAAGATAAAGAACTTTAAATCAGGGAAGGAAAGAAGTGTAGAATGTAAAGAGGGAGAGCGTATAAAGCCCCTTGGCTTTATAAAAAATGATTTTGTCTATGGAGTTTCAAAAACTTCGGATGTGGGGAAAACCGTATCGGGGCAGGAGGTTGTCCCCATGTATAAGGTTGAGATTGAAAACAGCAAGGGTGAAGCTGTAAAAACATATGAACAGGCAAATATATATATTCTTGGTGCGCAGTTTGAAGGTAGTATGGTGACCTTGAACCGTGCCCAAAGAGACGGTGCAACTTATACTGGTGTTGCAGAGGATTATATTACAAGTAATGAAGAATCAGATGAAAACTGCGTTTACCCGGAGGTCTATGTCACAGAGCTTAAGGAGAGGCAGGTCCGCCTTGCCTATGATGATTACGAGAAAACGGCGGGTGCACAGCCTAAGCTTCTGGAACCGAAACAGATTATGCGCCAAGGGGGAAATATGGTAAGCTTTGACAGCGAGGCTTTAAAGGAAAAATGCTATGTCTATGCATATGGAGAGCTTCAGGGCATTTACGACAGCGCCGGAGAAGCTGTGAGAGCAGCCGATGCAAATAACGGTGTGGCTGTGTCAGCCGGACAGGAATATATCTGGGAACGGGGAAACAGAGATTTGGAATATACAATTCCAAGTGACAGCAGTGTACTTGCGGCGGTTCATACAAAGCTTAGAAGCGGCGTAAGCCCTATGGAAATTATGAATGAAATTTCAGACGGAAACAGTCTTGACTTGACAGGGTGTACTATCGAAGAGCTTTTGTATATCATTAATAAAGGTTCTCCTGTAATAGCCATGACAGATGCAGTCAGTGCAGTAGTGCTTGTGGGATATGCAGAAGGATACGTTGTGTACGAGGCCGCAGGAGGCGGGGAACGAGGCAATGCAAGCTACGAGCAGATGATAGAGATGACAAACGGAAGCGGAAACACTTTCGTAGCTGCATTGGCAGGTACAATGTAAGACGGGAATGGTGAAAAACCACAAGGTGCCAGGTCGGCAACGGTATAAAATTAGAAAGTACCTGCCCTATTCCAGGGCCAGGTACTTTCTAATTTTATGCTGTCCTCAACATGCACTTATATTTCCTCAACGCAAAATAAAGAACCAGACCAAGAACTCCACATGACAGAACCTCTCCAACACCTACAGTAATCATCATAAACGGTATTGGAAGCGGCACTCCATAGCCAAATCTAAGTACAAAAGGTACGATAACTGTATTTGCAAGAATCGGTGGGAACGGTGCAAAGAGGGGATTTCTTTCCCCCAGTTTCCAGGTAAAGAAGGCACCAATTAAAGTTGCAATACTCCCAAAGATAATATCAGGAAGAATTGCTCCGCCCAGAATATTACCGATAAAGCACCCTGCGAATAATCCGGGAACTGCGGCCGGAGTGAACACAGGAAGTATAGTAAGTGCTTCGGCAATTCTTACCTGAACTTCCCCGAAGGAAAAGGGTGCGAACATGTAGGTGAGTACCACATAGATAGCAGCAATCATAGCAGCCTGCGTAAGAAATACGACATTTTTGTTTCTCATAATTTAGTTCTCCTTTAGTTTTGTTTTACGTGTGGAAGGTCTCGAACACACGCGCCTTAGCGGGCAGCAAAGATATCTGGCGGATGTCTTTACTATTTTCCCGTAACGCCGGAAATCGGCGGCAAGCCCAATAAGACCTTGGTTTTGTGGGCTTTGCAACGAAGGAAAGTATAGCATGAGAAAACAAAAAAATCAAGCACGGATTCCGATCTTTTTATATTCCTAATATTCCTTCCCCGCCAGAATTTCCATATAGTCCTCATAATTCTTTTTAAGCAGTGCAGGTGTATCAAGGCCGTACGGACATTTCTCCTTACATTTTCCGCAGTGCAGGCACTCATCTATTTTCTTCATCTTTGCCTGCATCTCATCTGTAAGCTGCGCATCTGATGGCGCTCTCCTTATCATAAGGGACATTCTAGCGCAGTTGTTAATTTCAATTCCGGCCGGGCATGGCATACAATATCCGCACCCGCGGCAGAAATCGCCTTGAAGTTCAGAGAGATCTTTTTTAATAATGCTTTCAAGGCTGTTATCCAGGACAGGCTCATTTTCCTGATAAGAAAGGAACTCATCAAGCTCTCTTTCTCTTTGTACACCCCAGATTGGAAGTACATGGTCAAATTTAAGCATATAAGCATAAGCAGCTTTGGAATTGTTGATAAGTCCGCCTGCCAGTGCCTTCATGGCAATAAAGCCCATGCCGGCTTCTTTGCATTTCTCTACAAGCTCAAGCTCCTGCGCTCCGGACAGATAGCTGAAGGGGAACTGAAGAGTGTCATAGAGTCCGCTGTTAATGGCCTCATGGGCCACAGAAAGGCGGTGGTTTGTAATGGCAATGTGACGGATTTTCCCCAGCTCCTTTGCTTTTTGCATGGCTTCATATAATCCGCTTTCGTCGTTCGGCTTCGGGCAGAAGGGAATGTTGTGGAATTGATAGATATCTAAGTAATCGGTTTTCAGGTTTCTAAGAGTCGTTTCAAGATCCATCCAGAAGTCATCTGGATTCTGCGCGCCGGTCTTGGAAGCAAGATAGATTTTATCGCGCTTTCCTTCAAAGGCCAGTCCTAATTTTTCTTCACTGTCTGTATAGAATCTTGCAGTATCGTAGAAAGTGATTCCGTGGTCATAGGCCTTCTGAAGCAGATAAACGGCCTCTTTTTTTGAAATACGCTGAATCGGGAGGGCTCCGAAGCCGTTTTTATTTACTGTTATTCCAGTTTTGCCGAGTGTCATTTTTTTCATCGTGTTTTCTCCATGTCATATTAGATTTTATTTCTTCTTATTGTAACATAATTTATTCCATGTGGGAACTTGCCTTTTAAAATATAAAAAAGTATGGTAAAATGTTGTTATTGTTTATCAGGAGGTTACTGGACGCGGGGCGGACATTAGCCAGATGGTGAAAAAAGATAAAAAAGGAGCATATTTGGTATGGATTTGATAAGTATTAGAGATTTATACAAAAACAGAGAAGAATACCTTGACAAGGAGATTACGATAGGAGGCTGGGTGCGCAGTATCCGTGACTCAAAGTCATTTGGATTTATCGTCGTAAATGACGGGACGTTTTTTGAGACTCTTCAGGTAGTGTATCATGACAGTATGGAGAATTTCGGGGAGATTTCCAGACTGAATGTAGGCGCTGCAATTATTGTGACAGGTACATTGGTTGCGACTCCTCAGGCGAAGCAGCCATTTGAGATACAGGCTAAGGAGGTGACGGTCGAGGGGGCATCTGCGCCAGATTATCCACTTCAGAAGAAGCGCCATAGCTTTGAATATCTTCGGACTATTTCACATCTGCGTCCGAGAACGAATACTTTCCAGGCAGTGTTCCGTGTTCGTTCTATTACGGCATATGCGCTTCATAAGTTTTTCCAGGACAGGGACTTTGTATATGTGCATACACCGATTATCACGGGAAGCGACTGTGAGGGTGCAGGAGAGATGTTCCGTGTGACAACTATGGATATGGGGGATGTTCCTCATACAGAGGATGGCCAGGTGGATTACTCCGGAGATTTCTTCGGGAAGGAGACAAGCCTTACAGTAAGCGGCCAGCTAAATGGAGAGACCTATGCGCAGGCATTTAAGAATATTTATACCTTTGGGCCGACTTTCCGCGCGGAGAACTCGAACACGACACGTCATGCGGCGGAGTTCTGGATGCTGGAGCCGGAGATGGCATTTGCAGACCTTGAGGACAATATGGATATTGCTGAGGCTATGCTTAAGTATGTTATTAATTATGTTATGGAGCATGCTCCTGAGGAGATGAATTTTTTCAATTCCTTTGTGGACAAGGGACTTCTTGAGAGACTTAATAATGTTGCGACATCGGATTTTGCGAGAATAACATATACAGAAGCAATAGAGATATTAGAAAAAAATAATGATAAATTTGAATATAAAGTGTCCTGGGGGACAGATTTGCAGACAGAGCATGAACGATATCTGACAGAGCAGGTATATAAGAGGCCTGTATTTGTGACTGACTACCCGAAGGAGATAAAGGCATTTTATATGAAGCAGAATGAGGACGGCAGGACCGTTGCGGCAGTAGACTGTCTCGTTCCCGGTATTGGAGAGATTATTGGCGGAAGCCAGAGAGAGGATGATTTTGGAAAGCTTGAGACACGAATGAAGGAGCTGGGGCTTAAAGAAGAGGATTATGGGTTTTATATGGATTTAAGAAAATACGGTTCCACCAGACATTCAGGCTTTGGGCTCGGCTTTGAGAGATGCATTATGTATCTGACAGGAATGAGTAATATCAGGGATGTGATACCATTCCCAAGGACAGTGAATAACTGCGACCTGTAAGCGAATTGGGGACGGGGTAAAATTCAAAATACCCCGTCCCAGATGGGGAAAAGGGTGTCCCCATGATTGGGGACAGGGAAAATTCAATCTGGGACGGGGTATTTTGAATTTTACCCCGTCCCCAACATAGGAGGAGCAGTATGAATATTCTGGTTGTTGATGATGAGAAGGAAATTGCAGATGTTATTGAGCTGTATCTTCAGAATGATCAGTACAGTGTGATGAAATTTTATACTGGAGAGGACGCGCTTAAATGTATCAAGAATACGAGGATTGATTTGGCAATCCTGGATATTATGCTTCCTGATGTGGATGGCTTTCAGATTTTGAAACAGATTCGGGAAAAGTATACATTTCCGGTAATCATGCTGACAGCTAAGACGGAATATATTGATAAAATTACGGGACTTACGCTGGGGGCTGATGATTATATACCGAAACCATTTAATCCATTGGAGCTGGTTGCGAGGGTGAAAGCTCAGATTCGCCGCTATACCCAGTACAATGACGGGGTGAGGGAGGAAGGAAATATTATTGATTTCGGAGGACTGTTTCTGGACCGTAATTCACATGAATGTGTTTATAATGAGGTCCCGCTTACTCTTACACCTATTGAGTTTGATATTTTATGGCTTCTCTGTGAGAACAGGGGAAAGGTGATAAGCTCAGAAGAACTTTTTGAGAGAGTGTGGAGTGAGAAATATTATAAAAACAGTAATAATACAGTGATGGTGCACATCCGGCATCTGAGAGAAAAGATGAGCGGGCCTACAGGAAAATCAGATTTTATCAAAACAGTATGGGGAGTAGGGTATAAGGTTGAAGAATAATTATCGGAAACTAAAATTCAGCATTTTACTGCAGACGGTGCTTGTTACGGCGCTGACGGTATTTGTCGGTGGTTTTTTGCTAAATTATGTTATTGATGGGATATATAATGACAGCTTTGCCCAGACATTTGTTAATGCTCTTACGTCTATGCATATAGAGGAAAAGAAGGCAATTGATTTGTACTGGAGGCTGATTGGCGATAATAAGACATTTTTTATGATTATTGGCTTTCTTCTTCTCTTTGCACTGTTTTTTTATGTGGCACTTACTAAGATGACAAAATACCTTGACCAGGTGGAAAATAGTATCGAGAATATTGTGTCCGATTCTACAGAGCCAATTCGTTTGATTACAGAGCTTAAGCCCCTTGAAATCCGTTTAAATGAAATCAAGGCAACACTTAAACGCCAGGAACTGGAATCTGTGGAAAGCGAAAAGAAGAAAAATGATTTGGTGCTGTTTCTTGCCCATGATTTAAAAACCCCGCTGACCTCGGTTGTTGCATATCTCAGCATGCTTGACAGCCATCCGGATATGGAGGGGGAGGAGAGAAGGAAATATACTCATATTGCTCTTGAGAAATCGATTCGGCTTGGAGAACTGATTAATGAATTTTTTGACATAACACGATATAATCTTCAGGATATTGAGCTGGAGCAGGTGGAGATTAATCTGTCTATGATGCTGGAACAGATAGCAGATGAGCTGTATGGTGTTCTTCAGGAGAAACGCCTTTTCTGTGAGGTAGAGGTAGAGGAAAATCTGGCAGTATACGGCGATCCGGACAAGCTGGCCAGGGTGTTTGACAATATTCTCAGAAATGCCATCGCCTACTGCTATGAGGAAACAAGAATTGCTATTGGAGCACAGATGAAAAAAAATGATGTGGAGATAGTATTTACCAATCAGGGAGACAAGATTCCTGGGGATATGCTGCAGACAATTTTTGAAAAATTTTACCGTGTGGATAACTCCCGCTCCAGCGGAACAGGCGGTGCAGGCTTAGGACTTGCCATCGCCAAGGAAATTGTGGAGATGCATGGAGGAAGAATCAGGGCAAAAAGTGATGATAACCGGACACAATTTATTGTAACACTGCCGTCTAAGGAGAAGAAAGAAGAGGAACAGGCACATGAAATTCATACACATCGCAGACGTACACTTAGGAGCAGACCCGGACATTGGAAATTCGCGTCAGGGAAAACGGCAAAAGGAAATATGGGACAGTCTGGAAAGGATTCTTGATATATGCGAGGAGAAAAGAACAGATTTACTTCTTATTGCAGGGGATTTATTTCACAGGCAGCCTCTGAAACGGGAGCTTAAGGAGCTGAATTCTATGTTTGGCCGCCTTTCGGTGACGGAGGTAGTTATCATAGCAGGAAACCACGATTATTTGAAAAGAGATTCCTATTACCGCACATTTTCCTGGGTAGAAAATGTACATATGATTTTATCTTCCCAGTTATCTGCCGTGGAATTTCCCCAACATTCCCTTGCAGTCTACGGGCTTAGCTATTCCTCAAGGGAGATTACAGAGGAGCTTTATAAGCAGGCAGTCCCGGAGGGGCAGATGGACTATAAAATTCTGCTGGCTCATGGAGGGGATGAGATGCATATTCCGGTGAAAAAAGAGGATTTGTTAGGCCTGGGCTATGACTACATTGCTTTAGGGCATATCCATAAGCCTCAGCAAATTTACCCTGGCAGAATTGCTTATGCAGGTGCACTGGAGCCTGTTGATAAAAATGATACTGGCATACACGGATACATAGAGGGAGAGATTAAGGGAAAGGGATGCAAAACGGTGTTTGTACCGGCAGCATCCAGAGAGTATGTCCATATGGAGATTTTTGTGGACAGCAGAATGACGGGCTATGATTTGAAGGAAAAGATAAAGGAGAAGATAGAGGAAAAGGGAGAACAGCATATTTATAAGATTATCCTGATAGGACAGCGGGATCCAGATACTATATTTGATATAAGAAGTCTCGATTCCTTTGGCAATATTATTGAAATTGTGGATAATACGACTTTTGCGTATCAATTTGAAAAGCTTGAGGCGAAGAACAGGGAAAATATTCTTGGCCGGTTTATTGAGAGTTTTCGTGGAAGCAAGGAAGGCAGCATAGAGTATCAGGCATTGTGCGAGGGTGTACATGCCCTGATGGAAACAAGAAGAGGTTAACATGAAAATCTGTGAATTATTACTTAAAAATTTTGGTAAATTCGAAAATAAAAGCATCTCCTTTTCAGAGGGAATCCAGGTTTTGCATGGGGAAAATGAATCTGGAAAATCTACTCTTCATTCATTTATAAAGGGGATGCTGTTTGGTATAGAAAGAGGGCGTGGACGAGCAGCAAACCATGATACATATTCAAAATATGAGCCTTGGGAAAATTCTAGTTATTATGCAGGAAGAATCGTATTTGAAACAGGAGGACGGCATTTTATTCTTGATAGAAGCTTCGATAAATATGGAAGGAAGGCAAGCCTTGTCTGCCAGGAGGATGCAGAAGAGCTGTCTGTGAAGGACGGAGATCTTGTTATGCTGCTTAACGGCCTTGATGCTTCAGGCTTCGATGATACTGTATCTGTGGCGCAGCTAAAGGCAAGGCCTGGCATGTCCCTGGCGGCAGAGCTTAAGAATTACGCGACAAACTATTATGTGACTGGTGGAAACGAGTTTAATCTGGAAAAGTCGCTTCAGGCATTGCAGGAGAGAAAAAAGGATGCTGAAAAAAAGATCCGCGAGACCATAGAAGAAAAGCAGAAAAAACGTGATGCTATTGAGCAGGAAATGTCCTACGTATGGCGTGATGTTCATAGACTTACAGAGGAAAACGACCGTCTGGAGGAAGAGATTGTAAGCCGGAGAGAGAGGATGGAAAAAGGCGGCACAGAGGAACCTGAAGTAAAGCAGAGAGTGTTCGATGAAATCCGCCCGCCCAAATGGAGAGTTCACCCCATAGAAATTCTTATCTTTGCAGCAGGAATAATTGCGTCCTTCCTTCTGGTGCCAAAGCCCTGGAATTCCTTTCTTACCATTGTTCTGCTTCTGTGCGGAATTATTTACATCTGGAACCGTATGAAAATCAGTAAACAGCAGATGAAGACAGAGCCAGAGCTCATACTGGAAGAAATAACTCCAGAGGAGGAAAAACTTCCGGTTCAGAAACTCCTATGGGAATTTAATCGCAACGCAGAGGAACTTTGTGAAAAACAGATACAATATGAAAATCTCAAAGAAACATTAGAAGAACTCTGCGAAGTTACCGATGAACACAAAAGATACGAGGAGTTGAAAGAGGCAGTACAGATTGCAGCCAAAAGAATTATCGAGCTGTCAGAGGGCCTGGGGGAAAAACTTCAGCAGGATCTGGATGTGCGTATTTCCGCTATAATCAGTGAGATTACTGACGGAAAATACGAAAAGATGGTTCTTGATGAGGGTTTGTCTTTAAGCGTAATGTCAAAAGGCCGGAAAATTCCGGCAGAACATCTGAGCCAGGGAACAATAGAGCAGATATACTTTGCCCTTCGCATGGCCTCCGCCGAAGTTCTCTATGAAGAGGAATATCCAATTATTTTGGATGACACTTTTGTCTCCTATGACGATAAAAGACTACAGTATACCTTAAAATGGCTATACCAAAATAAAAAACAGGTTCTTCTCTTCACATGCCAGAATCGTGAAGAAGAGCTGCTAAAACAACTGGAAATTCCATACAACAAAATAGAGATTAAGTAGTAAGCCAGCCGGGAGAGTTTCTAATGTAATCGTAATCAGTTCTGTCTGCAAGAGATATATTTTTATGTCAGGCACTGCCAGAGGGTGTATTATTCCCTTCGCAGTGCCTATCACCGGCATATTCTATCTCTTCTTATATTCGTCCACAGCGTACTGTATCCGCTCATTCGGCGACAGTATACTGCTGATAGATCCGTCATGATTTAATGTGTCAATCATGAGTGCAATATACTTGCTCATATCGCAGCTAATATAATAAGGTCTGGAAAGGAGCTCCGGTGTCTGATAGATAAGGTTTGTTGTAAGGATAGCATCCAGAATCCCTTCATCATAAGCCTTGTCAAACTTATCTAGCCCATTGGTAAAAAGCCCGAAGGTTGCAGCTGCAAAGATACGTTTCGCTTTACGCTGTTTTAACTGGCCCGCCACATCTAAAATACTGTCCCCAGAGGAAATCATGTCATCCAGAATAATCACATCCTTGCCTTCTACAGAGGAACCAAGGAACTCATGTGCAACAATGGGATTGCGTCCATTTACGATTCTTGTATAATCGCGTCTTTTATAAAACATTCCCATATCCAGGTTTAATACATTAGCAAGATAGACTGCCCGGCCTGTAGCACCTTCATCAGGGCTGATTGCCATCATGTGCCCGCTGTCAATCTGCAGGTCATCATAGTGTCTTAAAAGTCCCTTTACAAACTGATAGGTGGGCTTGACAGTTTCAAAGCCGCTTAGAGGAATTGCATTTTGTACCCGCGGGTCATGGGCGTCAAAGGTGATGATATTGTCAACTCCCATCCTCACAAGCTCTTGAAGTGCGAGGGCACAGTCAAGAGATTCACGTCCGTTCCTTTTATGCTGACGGCTTTCATATAAAAACGGCATAATAACATTCAGCCGCCTTGCCTTTCCACCAACAGCAGCAATAACTCGCTTTAGATTCTGAAAATGGTCGTCTGGAGACATATGGTTAATATGTCCGGTCAGAGAGTAGGTAAGACTGTAATTGCATACATCTACCATAAGGTAAATATCCTTACCGCGCACCGATTCCCCAATAATTCCTTTTGCTTCTCCGGAACCGAATCTTGGAACCCTGGCGTTAATCAGGTAAGTGTCCTTTTCGTATCCGCTGAATACAACATCATCCTTGTAAATGTGTCCGCTTTCTTTGCGCCATTTTACGAGATAGTCATCGATCATTTTCCCCATGTCCTGACAACCATCCAGAGCAATAATCCCCAAAGCTCCGATTGGAATATTGTCCAATATACGTTCGTTACGGCGTAGCATCATTAGTACCTCCCAAGTTTAATAATTTTTTTTGAATTCTAATATCATCACCCGTAAGCCGCAGCATAGTGTAACTACTGCTGATACGGGAAAAGATCCGCTCAGAATAAATGGATTTTATATCTTCCAGTGCAAGGTTTGTTGATATAATTGTTGACTTTTTCCGGAGAATCCGCTCATTTAAAACTGTAAAAAGCTGTGATACGGTGAAGGTATTAGGAAGTTCAGAGCCTAGATCGTCAATAATCAGCAAATCACAGTCATATATATGGGTATGGGTATCATCTTCAACAGAACTTTTTTTCCCAAAGGTTTCCTTCGCTAGAATGTCAAAAAGCCGCGATGCAGAAAAATAGATAACAGAATAAGAGCCTGAAAGAAGCTCCTTTGCTATACAGTGGGAAAGAAATGTCTTTCCTACACCTGTATCTCCATATAATAATATGTTGCGAAAGGTTTCAGAAAATGTATCGACAAATTCGTGACAGGCCTCCAATGCTGTCAGCATAGCTTCCTTAGAGGAGCGTCCGGTCAGAGGATCAATATGATTTTCAGAATAATAAGCAAGTGAACAGGCAGAAAAATTTTCCTGTTCCAGAATTCCCTGAAGATTTGACTGTGTATATAGCAAATCAATCACTGCTTTTTTGAAGCAGTGACATTTTTGCCGGCCTTGATATCCGGTATCCCGGCAGTCGGGACATGTATAATGAAGTTCAAGGTAATCCTCAGGAAAATGATTTTTCTTAAGGAGAATGTTCTTTTTCTTCACCAGCTCTGCAATATCTGTCTTAAATGAAGAAAGAGCAGAATCATCCCCTTCTATGAGCCTTTTTGCTTTTTCTATACTTAGTGAAGAGATTGTGTCATCGATCTCCTTTAATGCTGGTACACAGGAATATACCTCCTTATAGCGCAGGCGGAGGTTGTACTCATTGTCTGATTGTCGCTGTTCATAGGTACGCATAAGCTCGTCGTACTGTGAGTTAGATAAGGCCATAAGAAACTCCTTATATATTGTAATTTATTGTTGTATCAGCTTGCGCTCCAGTTCATTCATGTCGTAAGAGCGGCCTTCAAAATTATTAAACTTAGTTTTGGAAGGTATGGACTTGGGCGTCTGCTTTTTCTTTCGTTCCTTTTCCTTGTGGAACCCTGCATCCAGAGCCTTAATATCCTCTATCCGGCGTACTTTCTTCTCAGACCAGTTCCGAAGAATGGATTCAGCATAGTCAAAGCTTGGCTGATGGATGGAATTCATAGTACGGCTGCATGCCTCCACAATAATATCCAGAGAAAATCCATATTCCTCATTCCATCTTTTTATATAGGTAAGCTCTGAAGCGGCCGGGGCCCGTCCTTTAATACCGAATGCGTTCAGTACAGAATAGCAGTTGCGGTTATAGGTCAGTGTTCCTGCCTTTGCCTCATCTACAGTGGTTATTCTGCGCTCATGCCAGGAGAGGGCTACCTTTTGAATATAGTGCATGCTTTTGTGCCCGTTTTCTACACAGTACTCTATCAGATATTCAATTAAATCTGTAGACATGTGCAGTGTATCTGAAAAGTATGTAATGGTATCTACGTCAGTCCCGGAGAGGGTTTTCCCAAGATACTGTTCTGCCACAAATAAAAGCTCTTTAAATTCCTTTCGGCTTTTATACTGCCTGATATCAGAGACATCTGATGCGGGAGGCTTTGTCTCAGGGGAAGCAGAAGACTTGGTCTGTGCCTGCGGCTTTGCCTGTGGATGGGCTTTGGTCTGTGCCTTAGCATCTGGCTGGTTTTCGTATTCTAAAAGTCCCTGCCTTTTCCAGTAATTCAGGGCGCGGATAACATCTTTCTCTGTGTGGTCCAGGATATCTGCTATTTTGGAAATAGTAAGAGTCCCGGAAGGTGCATTCAGATGGCGAAGCAAAAGAAGATATACCTTTACATATTCTCCATTTGCCTTTGTCATATACTTATCAATAAATTCATTTTTCAGTACGGTTGTATCACTTTGTATATGATTAGTTAGTGTTAATTTTTTCATATCCCCAGCCAGTCCTCCTCACGATAAAAACTCCCATAAATCTCTCGTGTGAACTATTATAGCATTAGAAGGACAAGCAAAAAAGAAATTTTTACTTCAAAATTCATGTTTTTTGTGGATAAAATTGTGTGGAAAATGTGGATAACTAGTTCTTTAACAGATTTTCGCCAATATTTACAACGTCTCCGGCGCCCATAGTTATCAACAGGTCTCCTTTTTTACAGCTTTCAAGACAAAAATTCTGGATATCTTCAAAGCTTTTTAAATAGTAAGAATCACAGCCCTTTTTCTTCAGTGCATCAGCAATATCCTTTGAGGAGATACCTAGAGTATCAGTTTCCCTTGCAGCATAAATGTCAGCAAGGATAATGTGGTCAGTACATGACAGCGCCTCTACAAATTCAGAAAACAGCGCTTTTGTGCGGGTATAGGTATGAGGCTGGAAAATACACCAGATTTCCCTGTGGGGATAAAGTCTGGCAGCAGCAAGGCTGGCTCTGATTTCTGTGGGATGGTGTGCGTAGTCGTCAATGACAGTAACGCCGTTTACCTCTCCCTTATACTCGAAACGCCGGTTTGTTCCGGTGAATTCATATAAGCCCTTTTTGGACATTTCTACAGGTATATCAAGCTGGTCTGCGGCAGCAAGGGCGGCGAGGGCATTGGATACATTATGATCCCCGTTTACAGACAGAGAAATGCGGCTTATGAAGACACCGTTCTTTGTGAAATCAAAGGAGGCTTCTCCGGCTTTATTATGTGTAATGTTTACAGCTCCATAGTTCATGGAGCTTCTAAGGCCGCAGGTAACAACCCGGCAGGGAAGACCGTCTGTGATCTCTTTTAGATTTTCGATTTCTCCATTAATTATAAGGCATCCGTCCTTTGGAAGAAGCTCTGCAAATCTGCGGAAGGAGCGGCGGATATCCTGCAGGTCTTTAAAGAAATCTAAGTGATCTTCATCTATATTTAATATAATACTAATTTTAGGAAAAAAATGTAAAAAGCTGTTTGTATATTCACAGGCTTCGGTGAGGAAAAGCTCGGAACTGCCGACTCTTATATTTCCGCCGATTGCCTTTAAAATTCCGCCGACAGATATGGTCGGGTCCATATTTCCAGCAAGAAGGATATGTGACAGCATAGAAGTTGTTGTTGTTTTTCCGTGTGTGCCAGATACGGCAATAGGAATATTATAGTTGGTCATGAGCTGGCCTAAGAGCTCGGCCCGGCTCAGCATGGGAAGATGTTTTCCGGCTGCAGCACGGTATTCCTCGTTGTCTTCATGAATAGCGGCAGTATAAACAACAACATCAATTCCTTCTATAATATTAGAGGCCTTCTGGCCGTAAAAAACAGTGGCGCCGGCATTTTCAAGATCGTCAGTAAGGGCTGACTCTTTATTATCAGAACCGGAGACTGTAAAGCCTTCCTTTAAAAGTATGCGGGCAAGACCGCTCATGCTGATGCCTCCGATTCCTATAAAATGTACGTGTACAGGCTGTTTAAAATTTATTTTATACATTAAGATCCCTCCAACGGATTGTAGTAATAAGGTAATTATCTCTTTCATATATTATAAACATATATACAAAAAAATCCAACTAAAAAGTTTTTGGTATTTTTTCATAAAAAGTTAATACAAAATTCATTTTATTTGTAAAATTTGTTCACTTAATACAAAATATGTGGTATAATAATAAAACAGACATTTTAGAAGGAGTGATGACATGAGAAAAAAGGAAATGATAGCAATGCTGCTGGCAGGAGGGCAGGGAAGCAGGCTCGGTGTCCTTACAGCAAAGGTGGCCAAGCCGGCAGTTGCTTTTGGAGGTAAATATAGGATTATTGACTTTCCGCTCAGCAACTGTATTAACTCGGGGATTGATACTGTAGGTGTGTTAACTCAGTATCAGCCTTTACGGTTAAACACACATATTGGAATCGGTATTCCGTGGGATTTGGACCGCAATATTGGTGGTGTTACGATTCTTCCGCCATATGAGAAAAGTGCGAACAGTGAATGGTATACAGGTACAGCTAATGCTATTTATCAGAATCTTGATTATATGGAGACATTTAATCCAGATTATGTTCTGATTCTTTCCGGAGACCACATTTATAAGATGGATTACGAGGTTATGCTGGATTACCATAAGGAGAATAAAGCTGATGTTACGATTGCTGCAATGCCTGTACCCATGGAGGAGGCAAGTCGTTTTGGAATTGTAGTTACAGACGACGGTGGAAAGATAACTGAATTTCAGGAGAAGCCGCCGCAGCCAAAGAGTAATCTGGCTTCCATGGGCATTTATATTTTTAGCTGGCCGGTACTTAGAGAGGCTCTTGTTGCGTTAAAGGACGAGCCGGGGTGTGATTTTGGTAAACATATTATTCCATACTGCCATGAAAAGGGACAGAGGCTGTTTGCATATGAGTATAACGGTTACTGGAAGGATGTAGGTACGCTGGGATCTTACTGGGAAGCAAATATGGAGCTCATTGATATTATCCCTGAGTTTAATCTGTATGAGGAATTTTGGAAGATTTATACGAACAGCGGAATCCTTCCGCCGCAATATGTTTCTGAGAAGGCTGTAATTGAAAGAAGTATTATTGGCAACGGCTCTGAGGTTCATGGACAGGTATATAATTGTATTGTGGGTTCAGGCGTTACGATTGGTGAGGGGGCTGTAATAAGAGACTCCATTATCATGAAGGATGTTACGATTGGAAAGGGCTGTGTGATTGATAAGTCAATTGTTGCAGAAAGCTGCGAGATTGGTGACCGCGTTACGCTTGGAATCGGCAGTGATGTGCCGAATAAGTTAAAGCCGGCTGTTTATTCCTTCGGTCTTGTGACGATTGGAGAGAATTCTGTAGTACCAAGTGACGTACAGGTTGGAAAGAATACTGCAATATGCGGTATTACGACGAAGGAGGATTATCCAAACGGAATACTGGAAAGTGGAGAAACATTGATAAAGGCAGGTGAAGTGGCATGAGAGCAGTAGGACTTATTTTAGCAGGCGGTAACAGTAACAAGATGCGGGAGCTGACACACAGACGTGCCGTAGCAGCGATGCCTGTCGCTGGAAGCTATAGGGCAATTGATTTTGCACTTAGCAACATGTCAAATTCCCATGTACAGAAGGTGGCAGTACTTACACAGTACAATGCGCGTTCCCTGAATGAGCATCTGAATTCCTCCAAGTGGTGGGACTTCGGAAGAAAGCAGGGGGGATTGTATGTATTTACACCGACGATCACGATGGACAATGGCTACTGGTACAGAGGAACTGCAGATGCTATTTACCAGAATCTTGATTTCTTAAGAAGATGCCATGAGCCATATGTGGTTCTTACATCAGGCGATGCGGTATATAAGCTGGATTACAATAAGGTACTTGAGTACCATATTGCGAAAAAGGCAGATATAACAGTGGTATGTAAAGAGTTGGAGCCTGGCGAAGATGCAAGCCGTTTTGGAACCATTAAGATGAATGAGACGATGCGGATTGAAGAATTCGAGGAGAAGCCGATGGTTACGAATGCGACCACGATTTCTACAGGAATTTATATTATTAGAAGAAGACTTCTGATTGACCTTGTTGAGCATTGCGCAGAGGAAGAAAGGCATGATTTTGTAACGGACATTTTAATCAGGTATAAGAATCTGAAGAAGATGTATGGCTATAAGATTAAGTCTTATTGGAGCAATATTTCAACAGCTGAGGCATACTACAAGACGAATATGGATTTCCTGAAACCAGAAGTGAGAAATTATTTCTTTAAGCAGTATCCGGAGATTTATTCTAAAGTAAGTGATTTGCCGCCGGCAAAGTATAATCCGGGGTCAGTGGTGAAGAACAGCCTTGTGGCAAGCGGATGTATTATTAATGGAATGGTAGAGAATTCCGTTATCTTTAAAAAGGTATTCGTAGGGAATAACTGTGTTATTAAAAATTCAATTATTTTAAACGACGTTTATCTTGGGGACAATACTTATATTGAAAACTGTATTGTAGAAAGTCGTGATACGATAAGAGCAAATACACGCTATGTAGGTGAGAATGGCGTAAAAGTAGTTGTCGAAAAGAACGAGAGGTATGCACTGTAGTGCGGCTTGAAAGAAAGGAGCTGTAGAAGTTATGCAGATCACAGATGTACGAGTGCGCAAAGTCGCAAAAGAGGGGAAATTAAAAGCAGTTGTGTCAATTACGATGGATGATGAATTCGTAGTGCATGACATAAAGGTTATAGAGGGGGAAAAGGGCCACTTCATTGCAATGCCAAGTAAAAAGGCATTGGACGGAGAATATCGGGATATTGCACATCCGATTAATTCTGGGACAAGAGAAAGGATTCAGAACATTATTCTCAAAAAATACGAAGAAGCACTGCAAGAACAGCCCGAAGAATAAGCTGACAAGTTGGGGACGGGGTATTTTTAAAAATACCCCGTCCCAGATTCATTTAACCCTGTCCCTATGTCTGGAATTTCAAAATGCATAGGTTCCCTAGTTTTTGGATGGCAGAATTCCAGCCTGTATGCGCACAGGCAGATATTCTGCCATTGCTTTGCTCGTGAAGCAGTGGGATTGTACTTAGTATCGCCGATGATGGGACATCCATATCCGGCGAGTTGGACACGTATCTGATGGTGCCGCCCCGTATCCAAACATACCTCAACCTCAGTTGGGGACGTAGTAAAATTAAAAATACTACGTCCCAGATTGAAAATACCCTGTCCCTTTTTGACGGTTTTATATGAGAGGCGTGCAAATTTTGCACCGGGTGTATCCGGGGAACAAATCATGGAGATATTTGTTCTGCTGTCTTTTACAAGATAATTTTCTAATACACCCTCGGGTTTTGCGGGAGTTCCGTCTACTAATGCACGGTAATATTTTCCGAAACCACGGGTTTGTAATTGCTTGTTTAATTCCTTTGCGGCAAAAGGTGTTTTGGCAAATACAATGATTCCACTAACTGGCTGATCAAGCCGGTGGATGACGGCTAAATAAGGTTCTTTGGAAAGATTATGGGACGTAAAAAGGTAATTTTTAATTAAACTAACCATATCAGGACTGCCGACTTTGCTACATTGTGTTGCAATTTGAGGCGGTTTGAGACATACAAAAATGTGCTCATCCTCGTGAAAAGCCTGTAACCATGCGGGTTTCATAAGATTTCTTTCCTCCATTTTGCTTGCTTTTACTATTTAAGCATGTATTTGGTAAATATGCAATATGAAAAATTTGTGCTATAATATATTTGTCAATACAAATTCGTTAGCCAATTCACTGGAATGTCTTTTCCGGTTTTTTCTATATAAAGCGGGAAATTGAGCATAATTTCCCGCTTTGTCTTGACAAACATTTTTCCATAGATTAAAATTACGGTTAAATTCTAATATGAATTGGCTATGAAGAGGAATAGTATATGTAAGTGGGCGTCAGAGAGGAAATCAGAGGGTGTGAGATTTCTGCCTGAAACTTGTATAGAACCCGCCTTGGAGCCTCTGTGTGAAAGCGCAGCGTTTTGCCGGCGTTAACGGTTGTTGAGGGAACTGCACAGGATGGGCAGTTAACTAGGGTGGTACCGCCGAGCTTTTCGGTCCCTTATGGGGAGTGAGAGCCCGGTGTTTTTTCTAAATTTACCTGGGCGGCAATACTCCCGACAGACAATAGCAAGGGCTAATGCCCGTAAGGAGAAAAGGAGAGGAAATATGGCAAAGGAAAAATTGGTAAAAAATATTACTCCGCGTGATGAAAATTTCGCACAGTGGTATACAGATGTTGTGCGGGAGGCAGAACTATGTGATTATTCAAGTGTAAAAGGATGTCTTAACTATCTGCCGAATGGATATGCAATCTGGGAATTGATACAGGCAGATCTTGACAGACGTTTTAAGGAAACAGGGGTAGAAAATGTATCTCTTCCGCTTTTAATTCCAGAAAGCCTTTTAGAAAAAGAGGCAGATCATATTGATGGCTTTGCGCCGGAAGTTGCATGGGTAACACATGGCGGTATGGAGCGTCTTCAGGAAAGACTTTGTATACGTCCGACTTCAGAGACACTGTTTTGCGATTTATGGGCAAGAACTGTAAAGTCACATAGAGATCTTCCGAAGGTATGGAACCAGTGGAATTCCGTTCTTCGCTGGGAAAAAACAACAAGACCATTTCTTCGCTCAAGAGAATTTTTGTGGCAGGAGGGACACACAATTCATGCAACATATGAGGAGGCGGAAGAGCGTACAATTCAGATGCTTCATGTATACGAGGACTGCTATAGAGAAACATTAGCTATACCTTTCGTATCAGGAAGAAAAGCTGAGCATGAAAAATTTGCCGGAGCACAGGATACGTATACGATTGAAGCACTGATGCACGATGGAAAGGCCCTTCAGTCTGCAACCAGCCATTTCTTCGGAAGCGGTTTCCCAGATGCATTTGGAATTAAGTATGTAGATAAGAATAATCAGTTGCACAGTGTATATGAGACATCCTGGGGATGGTCAACGAGAAGTATCGGCGGACTTATTATGGTACACAGTGATGACGATGGATTAGTGCTTCCGCCGCACGTAGCACCGGTTGAGTGTCGGGTGATACCGATTGCGCAGCATAAAGAAGGCGTACTTGACAAAGCATTTGCAATTTTTGATGAGCTTAAGAAGGCAGGCTACAGAGTAAGGATTGATGATTCAGATAAGAGCCCGGGATGGAAGTTCTCAGAACAGGAAATCCTTGGTATACCTACCCGTATTGAGATTGGACCAAAGGATATTGAAAAGAATCAGGTTGTTGTTGTACGGCGTGACAATCGTGAGAAAATTGTCGTATCTATAGACCAGATTGCGACAAAACTTCGTGACATTTTAGAGACTATTCAGCAGGATATGTATGACAGAGCAAAGCAATTTTTAGATAGTCATATTGACACAGCAGTTACGATGGATGAGATGACTGAAAAATTTAAGGCAAACCGTGGATTTGTTAAAGCATGCTGGTGTGGTGACCCGGAATGCGAAGGCGAAGTGAAATATGTGACAGGCGGTGCTGCGACCAGGTGTCTGATTGAAGACGAAGAGATGATTTCAGACAAGTGTATCTGGTGTGGAAAGCCTGCAAAACATATGGCATACTGGGGAAAATCCTACTAACCCTTACTTTGGGGACGGAGTAAAATTAAAAATACTCCGTCCCAGATTGAAAAAAGCCTGTCCCAAATTGGATTAACCCTGTCCCTCTTAAAAGGAGGGAGAGAATGCCAAGGAGACCGAGACAGAAAAGTGCAACAAACTGCTATCATGTAGTAGTAAGAGGTTTAAATAAGATAGCAGTTTTTCAGGATAAACGAGAAAAAACAAGAATATTAAATCTTATCAGAGAAAACTATGAAAAATACAATATAAAAGTCTATGCATATTGTATTATGTCTAATCATTTTCATTTGTTATTAGAAGCAGAGTTAAAAGAACTTGCATCTTTTATGGCGAAAATCATAGCCAGTTTTGCCCATTATTATAATTATAAACATAATAGAACCGGATATGTGTTTCAAGGCAGATTCAAGAGCCAGTGTATTGAAAACGGAAGTTATTTTTGGAGCTGCTTGAGATATATTCATTTAAATCCGGTAAAAGCAGGAATGTGTAAAAGCATTGAGGATTATGTGCAGAGCAGTGTGGGAGAATATAACCATCCAGAGAAAGGAAAAGAAAAGATTTTATCGGATGCTGCATATGGAATGTATGAAAAACGGTTTCAAACGAGCAGGGATTTTATGGATTTCCATAAGCTAAGCGATAGGGACTTTTTTATTGGCATGCCGGAAGAGGAGCTTTGGCAGAGAAAAGAAATTGCAAAAGAAGTTTTGAAGGATATGAAGTATGAGTTGAAGCTTCCTGAAGAAGAAATTTTGGACTATGCAAAGACAAGAAAGAAATTTGAAGAGAGGCTTAGAGAAAGGTTTAATATTTCACAGAGATATATTAAAGATATAAGAAAAGTAATAGAAAGCGAGCTGGGACAGGGTAAGTAGAAATTTGGGACAGGGTAATTTCAATCTGGGACGGAGTATTTTTAATTTTACCCCGTCCCCAACTGTGTTATAATGTGGGAGGAGGAGGGTTTTATGGGAAATATAAAAATTATTCTGCCTGAGAAAGTGAAACGGATCATTATGACATTGCAGAAGCATGGGTTTGAAGCTTATGCGGTTGGGGGATGTGTGAGGGATTCTGTCTTGGGACGCAGGCCGGAGGACTGGGATATTACCACTTCTGCCCGGCCGGAGGAGACGAAGGCCTTGTTCGCCAGAACTTTTGACACGGGGATAGAGCATGGGACGATTACGGTTCTGCTTGGAGATGAAGGCTTTGAGGTAACAACTTATCGTATTGATGGGAAATATGAGGACTGCCGCCATCCAAGAGGAGTGACTTTTACAAGAAGTCTGCGGGAAGATTTACTGCGCAGGGATTTTACGATTAATGCGATGGCATATAATGACGAAGAAGGAATAGTGGATATATTTGGCGGCATGGATGACTTGGAAAACAGAATTATACGTTGTGTGGGAAATGCGGAAGAGCGTTTTACGGAGGATGCTCTTCGCATCTTAAGAGGCGTCCGCTTTGCTGCGCAGCTTGGTTTTTCAATAGAGGATAGTACCCGTGAGGGGATGAAAATACTGGCGTATTCTTTGCAGAATATTAGTGCTGAACGAATACAGACTGAGCTTGTGAAAATGTTAATGTCAAAACGACCGGAGCTTCTACGGGATGCATATGAAATGGGAATAACCAAAATATTTCTGCCGGAATTTGATGTTCTGATGGAAACAGAACAAGAGACGCCGCACCATATGTACAATGTGGGTGAACATACACTCCATGCTCTTTGCAATGTACGGGCAGATAAAATATTACGGCTTACTATGCTTTTACATGATATGGGGAAACCAGCGCTAAAGACAATAGACGAAGATGGACGGGCACATTTTAAAAAGCATGCAATAGAGAGTGAAAAGATTGCAAAACATATTTTAAAGAGACTTAAGTTTGATAATGATACCTTTAATCAGGTTACAAGGCTTGTTTTTTATCATGATTACCGTATGGCCGCATCTGCGAAAAATGTGCGGCGTGCTATGAATAAAATTAGTGAAGATTTGTTTCCAAAATATATGGAAGTCCGCAGGGCAGATGTTATGGCGCAGAGCATGTATAAAAGAGAAGAAAAAATAAAAAATTTGGATAATATAGAGAAAATTTATCAGGAGATTGTCGAAGCAGGACAATGTGTGTCGCTAAAAGACCTGGCTGTGACAGGGAAGGATTTAATAGAGGCCGGGATGAAGCCGGGAAAAGAAATGGGGGAGAAGCTTAGAAAGCTTTTGGAGCTAGTAATAGAGGATCCGGAATTAAACACAAAGGAAGAACTTCTAAAATACGTAAAGTAGTGGGTTGGGGACGGGGTAAAATTAAAAAGTGCCTGTCCCCAGCCTAGGCAGGGACAGGCACTTTTTAATTTTACCCCGTCCCCAAAGGTCTATTTAAGGAAAATTCCGCATACGATAGAGAGAATATGTAAGTAAGGTGCAGGAGAACGATATGCAGGAATATGAAATTGATAGTATATTAGAACAATATGACGTTGCAGTGATCAGCACCCGCAAGATAAGGGGTGCTGTTTTATGCGACACAGATAAGGGGCTTCTTTTGTTAAGGGAAGTGGATGTATCACAGACGAAGACACCTGCACTCCTTGACCTGTATGAATATCTTGAAAGCCAGGGATATACGCAGGCTGATTTTCCGGTGAAAAATAGTGCGGGAGAATACATAAGTGTTACCGAGGAAGGCGGCAGATTTATGCTTAAGCGGTGGGCGGACGGAAGGGAATGTGATATACGGAAAACGGCGGAGCTTCTGAAAGCTTCTGGAAATCTGGCAAAGCTTCATATTCTTATGAGGGGGGAGAGAAAACATAATGTGCCCCTTACGCAGCATTTGAAGGAAGAGTATATGCGGCATAACCGGGAGCTTAAGAAGGTGCGCAGGTTTATGAGGGGTGTTTCGCCAAAGGGAGAGTTTGAATTTTCTTTTCTTAAATATTTTGACGGAATGTACAGGTGGGCGAACGCAGCGCTTACAATATTGGAGAAGTCGGACTATGAGAGACTTTATAGGGAAAGCGCAGAAAAATTCTATCTGACACATGGGGAATATAATTATCATAATATTATGATGTGCCAGCAGCCTTCCTCCAATATTATGATGACGACAAATTTTGATAGGTTTAAGAGAGAGATTCAGGTGGAGGATTTGTATTATTTTCTTCGGAAGGTTTTAGAAAAACAGGGCTGGAAGGAACGTTTGGGAGATAATATGCTCAACGCATATTCTGCTATAAAGCCAATCAGCAGGGAAGAAATGGAGTATCTTAAAATACGGCTGATTTATCCAGAAAAATTTTGGAAAATTGCAGATTCCTATTACCGTTCAAATAAAGCGTGGATATCAGCAAAAAGTATTGAAAAAATCAGTGTGGCAATACGGCAGACCGAGGAAAAGGAACGGTTTCTGAATAATATATTTGCTTTTCATTTGTAGATTCCTGTTGTATAATTATGGTATCTAAAAGGTAGTGTCAAGTAATCTATGAAAAACTGAGCCAGAAAAATAGGCTCACCCGAACCTTGAAAACTGCAGATATTGGTGATTTAAGACCTTGGGGCGTTGCCCCAAACCCCACAAGGGACCAGT
>CAJTEW010000020.1 GCA_910575605.1 Lachnospiraceae bacterium | reverse complement strand
TTGAGTCCTGAGGGTAGTTAAGGGACAGGGAAAAACGAATCTGGGACGGGGTTTTTCTAGAAAAACCCCGTCCCAGATTCGTTTTTCCCTGTCCCTAATACAAAAGTCTTGCATAAATATTCTATGTGTGCTAACCTATATATAACAAAAGAGGTGGAAGAATGCTTATAGAGATTGATTTTAACAGTGACGAAGCCATTTATGTGCAGCTGCAGCACCAGATTATCATGGGCATTGCGACCGAAGTACTTCATGAGGGCGACACGCTTCCCTCTGTCCGGCAGCTTGCAGATACGGTGGGTATTAATATGCATACAGTGAATAAGGCATATTCTATATTAAAGCAGCAAGGCTTTATACAGCTTGACAGAAGAAAAGGAGCGGTGATTGCGATTGATATTAATAAAATTCATGCCCATGAGGAATTAAAGAGGGAGCTTCGGATTGCTCTTGCCAAAGGATGCTGTAAAAATATCAGCAGGGAGGAAGTGCATGAGCTGGTAGATGAATTGTTTGACGAATATACATTTGGGTAATAGAATGTATGTGCAGCATATATAAGTAGAAAGGAACAGGCAACATGAATTATACAAAACAGGCAAATGATGTGTTAAAGACTGCAAAGGCTATTGCAAAGGAATTACATCATCCATATATCGGAACAGAGCATCTGCTCCTGGGCCTTAGAAGATGCTATATCGGGGTTGCAGGACAGATTCTGGCGGCTAATGGAGTAGAAGAGGAAAATATATATAAAATTGTAGAGGAATTGATCTCCCCGGTGGGAGATGTGGCAGTTGAGGGCAGTCCAAAGAGGAGCCCCAGACTTGAATATATTCTGGGGGAGAGTAAGAATGAGGCCCTTCGTTTTCATTCCGAGGAGATTGGGACAGAGCACATGCTGCTTGCTATGATTCGTGAGGCAGACTGTGTTGGTGCACGTATTCTCCTTACCCTGAATATTAATATCCAGAAGATATTCCAGGATATTTTAAATGTAATTGGAGTCGATTTAAAGGAATACCAGAGCGAGATGGCTCAGGAGAACGGCCGGGGAAGTGTCCTTTCCCAGTACGGGACAGATCTTACTATGCAGGCGGAGGAAGGAAAGCTTGATCCGGTTATAGGCAGAGATACAGAGATTCACAGGCTGATGCAGGTATTAAGCAGACGGACAAAGAATAATCCATGCCTTGTAGGAGAACCGGGAGTGGGAAAGACGGCAGTAGTAGAAGGGCTTGCAGCCCAGATTGCCACAGGAGTTGTGCCGGAGGGTATGAAGGGGAAACGTATTCTGACGATGGATCTTGCAGGAATGATTGCAGGCTCCAAATACCGCGGAGAGTTTGAGGAGCGGATGAAGCGCTTGATTCAGGAGGTAAAGGCCGCAGGAAATGTTATTTTATTTTTGGATGAGGTGCATACCATCATCGGTGCAGGTGGGGCAGAAGGTGCTATGGATGCATCTAATATTTTAAAGCCGGCTCTTGCAAGGGGAGAGTTCCAGCTGATTGGTGCAACAACGATAGTAGAGTACCGGAAATACATTGAAAAAGACGCAGCCCTGGAAAGAAGATTTCAGCCGATCACCGTGGAGGAGCCGGATGCAGCCCACTGTCTTGATATTTTAAATGGACTAAAAACACGGTATGAGGCCCATCATCATGTGGAGATAGAAGAGGAAGCCCTGGAGGCGGCTGTACACCTGTCAGACCGCTATATCAGCGACCGGTTCCTTCCAGATAAGGCTATTGATGTACTGGACGAGGCGTGCTCTAAAGTATCCCTTAGAGGATTTAAGGTTCCAGAGAGAATCTATGAGCTGGAAAATATGATTTCTGTGCTGTCACAAGAGCTAGAGGATGCAATATGTGAGGGTAATATGGAAGAAGCATCCGTATTGAGAAAAGAGAAGGAAGAGGCGGAAGGAAAGCTTCTTCATACAAAGAAAACCTTTCAGGCAAGAAATGCCAGGAAACAGGTAGAGGTTACAGAGGACGATGTTGCAGATGTCGTGTCTGAATGGACAAAAATTCCAGTGCAGAAGCTTCAGGAATCAGAAGGGGCAAGGCTTCAAAAACTGGAGCAGACTCTCCATAAGCGTGTCATCGGACAGGAGGAGGCAGTTACCGCAGTAGCCAGGGCAGTAAGGCGCGGAAGGGTAGGGCTAAAGGATCCAGGGCGTCCCATAGGCTCATTTTTGTTTCTTGGGCCTACCGGCGTTGGAAAGACAGAGCTTTCAAAAGCACTTTCAGAGACACTGTTTGGTAATGAGGAGTCTATGATACGTGTGGATATGTCAGAATACATGGAAAAGCACAGTGTGGCAAAGATGATAGGTTCTCCCCCGGGCTATGTAGGACATGATGACGGCGGACAGTTAAGTGAGCAGGTACGGCGTCATCCATATTCAGTACTTTTGTTTGACGAGATTGAAAAGGCACATCCAGATGTGTTTAATATTCTCCTTCAAGTGTTGGATGACGGACATATTACAGACTCACAGGGACGGAAGGTGGATTTCCGCAATACGGTTATTATTATGACCTCTAATGCCGGAGCTCAAGCAATTATAGACCCGAAGAAGCTTGGATTTAATGCAAAGGAGGATAAAGAGGGGGATTATAAGCGTATGAAGTCCAATGTTTTGAATGAAATTAAGCTCATATTCCGTCCAGAATTTTTAAATAGAATAGACGAAACCATTGTATTTCATCCTCTTGGAGAGGATGAAATGAAACGCATTGTAGGCTTGATGTGCAGGGAGGTTGTAATGCGTGCAAAAGAGCAGTTAGATATCAGCCTTACCATACGTGATTCGGTAAAGAAGCATATTGTGGAGACCGGTACAGATAAAAAGTACGGGGCGAGGCCGTTGAGACGTGCCGTGCAGAGCCAGCTTGAAGATAAGCTTGCAGAGGCAGTGCTTTCCGGAGAGGTGAAGCGGGGCATGGATATTGCTGCAGGGATGTCTAAAAAAGAAATAAAATTTACACCGAAGGCTACAAATTGATTTAGAGATGAGATATAATAGAGATACTAAAAACCATAGGAGGAAGCACAGGTGGCAGCAGTAAAAGAACTTTTAAGAGCAGGAGCAGACGGAAACTTAAGCTTTGGAGATTATACACTAAAAAGCAAGACGAAGCTTGATGGATTTGAGTTCCAAGGAGATATTTATAAGGTAAAGACGTTTGCTGAGATTACAAAGGTTGAGAAGAATGGTATGTTTGTGTATGAATCTGTACCAGGGACGGCAGTGGAGAATTTTAAGGCATCAGAAAAGGAGATAAGCTTTTCCGTATCAGGGGACAGGGATGCACAGATTACCCTTGAGCTTGAAGCTGACAGTGAATATGTGGTATATATGGATGATGTGAATGTGGGTGATATGAAGACAAATTTAAGCGGGAAGCTAAGTGTCAGTGCCGAACTTTCACCTGATAAATGTGTAGCTGTTAAAGTTGTGAAAAAGTAAAAATATGAAAAAAAAGACTATATTTTTCTGTCAAAACTGTGGGCATGAAGAGAGCAAATGGCTCGGACAGTGTCCTATGTGCAAGGAATGGAATACATTTGTTGAGGAAAAAGCGGCTCCTGCGAAAGCAGGAGCCATAAAAATCAAAAAAGAAGCAAAAGCGGTAGTTCTTTCCAGTGTAAAGGCAGACGAGGACGAGAGGGAGATTACCGGCATAGGAGAGCTTGACAGAGTTTTGGGCGGAGGAATTGTGCCCGGCTCTCTTGTATTAGTAGGTGGTGATCCCGGAATCGGGAAGTCTACCCTTCTTCTGCAGGTATGCCAGAGGCTGTCAGACAAAAATAAAAAGATTTTGTATATATCCGGTGAGGAATCATTAAAGCAGATTAAGATGAGGGCAAACCGTATGGGAGATTTTTCAGACAGCCTGTATCTTCTTTGCGAGACAAACTTAGATATCATCCGGGAGATTATTGAAGAGCAGAAGCCTGATATGACAGTCATTGATTCTATTCAGACAATGTATGATGAGACAGTAGCCTCTGCACCAGGGAGCGTATCCCAGGTAAGAGAGTCTACGAACGTGTTTATGCAGCTTGCCAAAGGGCTTGGCATCTCGATTTTTATTGTCGGACATGTGACGAAGGAGGGAACAGTCGCCGGTCCGAGGGTTTTAGAGCATATGGTAGATACAGTGCTTTATTTTGAAGGAGACAGGCATGCGTCCTACCGGATTCTGCGCAGTGTAAAAAACCGATTTGGTTCCACGAACGAAATCGGTGTGTTTGAGATGCGGGAAAAAGGTCTCATAGAAGTGGAAAACCCTTCTGAATATATGTTAAATGGAAGGCCAGAGTGTGCTTCCGGATCAGTGGTGGCTTGTGCCATAGAAGGAACCCGTCCCATGCTGCTGGAGATTCAGGCGCTGGTGTGCAAAACGAATTTCGGCATGCCCAGAAGGACAGCTGCAGGCGTGGACTACAATAGAGTTAATCTTTTAATGGCAGTTCTGGAAAAAAGGATGGGTCTGCCTCTTTCAAATTATGATGCCTATGTAAATATTGCAGGTGGAATCCGCATGAACGAGCCGGCCACAGATCTTGGAATTGTTATGTCTATTGTTTCAAGCTATAAAAATAGACCATTTTCTGGGGATACGATTGTGTTCGGTGAGGTGGGCTTAAGCGGAGAGGTCCGCGCTGTGACGATGCCGGAGCAGCGTGTAGCGGAGGCGAAAAAGCTGGGCTTTAAGACATGCATCATACCGGAAGTATCACTTAAAACAGTGGGGAAGGCTGTCGGAATCGAAGTTATTGGCGTGAAGTCGGTTAATCAGGCGATGGGCCTAATATAAAAAATGCTAAAAAACTGCCTGGGATGGTGAGGCTTTACTTCACCATCCCAGGCAGTTTTTTTGAAAAGACTTTATTTTCTTCGTTCTAAAATAAAGTCTATAAGTTTTACAGCAACTTCGTCCTTTGACATAAGTGCAAGCTCCGTTAAAGAATCTGGAGTAATCATAGTAACAATATTAGTATCTGTCCCGAATCCGGCGCCCTGTATTTTCAAATTATTTGCAACAATCATATCAAGATTTTTCTCTGTGAGCTTTCTGCGGGAATTTTCCAGCATATGTTCAGTTTCCATGGAGAAGCCGCACAGAAACTGATGAGACCTTTTATGTTCTCCCAGGTATTTCAGAATATCGTCCGTCCTTTCCAGCTCGATAGAAAGTGAAGAATCAGACTTTTTGACTTTTTCCTCTGCCACGTATAAAGGACGATAATCGGCGACAGCAGCGGCCTTGACAATAACATCCATGTCATTACTTCTTGCAGTTACAGCATCAAACATATCTTTTGCCGATGTGACGGAGACCACGTCTACAAACGGAGGCGGCACAAGGGACGTCCTTCCTGTTACAAGGGTTACGTCTGCTCCGCGAAGCATACATATCTTTGCAATGCTGTAACCCATTTTTCCTGTAGAATGGTTCGTGATGTACCGCACTGGGTCAATGGACTCACAGGTAGGGCCTGCAGTCACCATCACATGCAGTCCGGCCATATCCTTTTCATATGCCAGTTCACGGACGATATACTGAAACAGAACATCCGGCTCAGGCATCTTTCCCGCACCTTCATCACCGCAGGCAAGTCTTCCAGAGGAGGGAGGGACAATTTCCATGCCATATTCAGCTAAAAGCTTCAGGTTATTCTGAGTCACAGGATTTTCATACATGCCTGTGTTCATAGCCGGAGCAATGATTTTTGGCGCCCGGCTGGCAAGAATCGTTGTAGTCAGCATGTCATCCGCAATTCCGTGGGCCAGCTTGGCAATAATATTGGCAGTCGCAGGGGCAGTTAGAATCACATCTGCTTTTTTTGCAAGGGCGACATGCTCTACGTGAAATTCAAAATTCCGGTCAAAGGTGTCAGTGATACATTTATGTCCCGTGAGAGTTTCAAAGGTAATTGGATTTATAAAATTTTGTGCATGTTCTGTCATAATGACCCGTACTGTGGCACCGGCCTTTACAAGAAGGCTTGCCAGAGAAGCACTTTTATAGGCGGCAATCCCTCCGGTAACGCCGAGAAGCACTGTTTTATCTTTTAAAAGCATAGAAAATTTCTCCTATAAGTATTGTCTGGTAAAAAATGTTTCTGTCTTTCACTATATCGTGTTTTGGGAAAACACGCAAGAAGAAAGATTGTACAAAATATAATACTTGCCCTATAGAAAAGCAGATGTTATAATGTCCAGGTAATTGTATTGTATCCCGCCTAAGCGGGAATGATAACAAGGAGGAATTGAATAATGAAAGAAGTAAGACACGACACAAAGTGGATGGTCAGTGTTGCACTTATGGCAGCGATTGTTATCGTGCTGGCAAATACGCCTCTCGGTATGATTCAGCTTCCGATTATTAAGGCGACAACTGTACACATTCCGGTAATTCTTGGAGCGATTCTTCTTGGACCGTCTGCAGGAGCAGTATTAGGAGCGGTATTCGGCATCTGTTCGCTTATAAGCAACACAATGGCACCGACTCTTTTATCTTTTGCCTTTTCTCCCTTTATGAGTACAACAGGGCTTTTAGGGGCGGTAAAGGCGCTATGGATATCAGTAGGCTGCAGGATGTTAATTGGCATTGTGTCAGGATGGCTTTTTATTCTGCTTGGCAGATTAAAAGTAAGCCAGTTAATTGCCCTTCCGATAGTAGGCTTTATTGGTTCCATGGTGAATACGGCGGCGGTTATGGGAAGTATTTATCTTCTCTTTGCACAGCAGTATGCTGATGCCAGAGAGGTAGGAGTTACGGCAGTATGGGGGCTTATTATGGGAACCGTGACAGCGTCGGGAATCCCGGAAGCAATTGCGGCTGCAATTCTTGTACTGGCTCTTGGGAAAGTATTGATACAGGTATTTAAAAAGATGAATATTCCTGTAGTAAGCGCATCTGGTGCAAAGACAGTATAAATTATAGAAATGTAATATATTTAAGACCGTCTCCGAAGGTCTGAGGAGGCGGTTTTTTGCAGAGAATTTGATATTACTGTGAACAAAGTGGACAGTAACAATTTGATAAAAGTCTGGCAAAAATTGTTATAGGATTTGCTTGACAAGTATGTTTATGTATGGTATAAATATTTAGTATGATAAATACATAGGGGATTGGTCAAGTGGTATGATAGGGGTCTCCAAAACCTTTGGCGGGAGTTCGATTCTCTCATCCCCTGTTTGAAAGCGTGAGAAAAGGAGCTTTTGTATGTCTGCTTATTACGGCTGATACGATTTGGGTAAATAAAAACAATGTTATGCATGCAAGGCTGATTGTGTTTGTAACATTGTTTTTTTGTGACATTTTATATGGTATTTGTTTAGCAATTTGATGGATATCTGGGGGAATTCAGCATGTTTTCAAATATGAGTTATGTATATGAGGTATATAAGGAGGGAAGCTTTTCAAAGGCAGCAGACAACCTTTTTATATCACAGCCGGCTCTTAGTGCCACTGTAAAAAAGGTTGAAAAGAAAATTGGAACACCTCTTTTTGACAGAAGCAGAAATCCCGTCCGGCTCACAGAGTGCGGAAAAAAATATATAAAAATTGTAGAGCAGATCATGAAGATGGAAGAAGAATTTACGGGATATGTCAGTAACTTAAATGAGCTGTCTACAGGTTCTCTTTGTGTGGGAGGGACGTATTTATTTGTGTCATATGTATTTCCCAAGATTCTGAAAAAGTTCCATCATCTGTACCCGAATGTAGAGCTTAAAATGATTGAAGGACATACACTGCAGCTTGAGCAAAAGCTTTTCTCCGGGGAGATTGATCTTCTCATGGATAATTATCCGATGGATGAAGAGCTGTACGAAAAACGTTATGTAAAGACAGAGAATCTATTGCTGGCTGTTCCGGCTGAGTTTAAAAGCAATGCAGCCGCAAAATCCTGGAGCCTTAGTGTCACAGATATACATAATGGTATACATAAAAAGCAGGAGACATATGGAGTGCCCCTTAAAATGTTTGAAGAGGAGCCATTTGTATTTTTAAAGGAGCATAATGATACAAGGGAGAGAGTAGAGGAAATCTGTAAACGTGCAGATGTAGTGCCAAAGGTGGCATGGAAGCTTGATCAGATGCTTACAACCTATCATCTGACAGAACAGGGAATGGGAATTTCCTTTATCAGTGATACAGCGATAAAATATCTCCCCAGAGACTTAAATATTTATTATTATAAAATTGATGATTCGGCTGCGAAACGTAATGTATATTTTTATTATCGCAAAAATAAATATTTTACTAGAAGCATGGAAGAATTTATGAAGCTGGCTGTCTCAGAGGTACAGCTTTAGGATAAAATTTAAATAGCTTTTTTATGATTCTATGATATACTAAATATTAGCAGGCAAAGGAGGAACTTATAATGGAGAGCCAATTTGAATGGAAAGAAGAATATAGTATAGGAGTAGAAAGCATTGACAAGGAGCATAGGCGGCTTTTTAAGATCATTACAAAGCTTCTTTCATTCGGAGAAGAGAAGAAGGGGCAGTGGGCATGTCAGGAAGGAATAAAATATTTTAAGGAACATGCCATGAAGCATTTTGAGGACGAAGAGAAATACATGAGGTCCGTTAACTACTCAGGGTATGATACCCACAAGCATCTTCACGAGAATTTCCGCAAAAATACACTTCCGGCGCTTGAAGAGGAGCTGGAGAGGAGTGACTATTCTCAGGATGCAGTTGACCATTTTATTGGTGTCTGTACTGGATGGCTGATTGGACATACTCTAACGGAGGATCGTGCGATTACAGGAGAAGGCGTGAGTAAGTGGGTGGATCTTCTGCCTAGCGAGGAGCTGGAGGCTATGAAGAAAGTAATTCTTCAGCTTGTGTATGATATGTTCCGGTTAGAATCCCAGGTAGTCAGCGAGACCTATGGCGGAGAAAAATTTGGAAAGGGTGTATATTACCGTCTGGTTTACGGCTCGGACGAGAATGAGAAAAAGTCGGAAATTATTTTAGTATTTGAAGAAAAGCTGCTTATTAATACTGTCGGAAAGGCTATGGGAATCCAGACCAATAAGCTTGACAGTATGCTAATCAATGCTGCCAGATATACGGCACGTCAGTTTGTGGACCGTGTCAGGGAGCATCTGCCGGACGCGGAGCTTTACGAGGTGAAGGAAGAGAACCTGCTTACATATGAGCAGTTCCGGGAGATTTTTGAGAGAGATAAAATGCAGGTCAGTCTGCTGTTTGATACAGGTGCAGGATATTTTGCATATTGCGTTATTGCGCCTCACCTTCTTGATAAGGGTGTGGGTACCCCTCTTGAAGTGGATAATGCCATGGACGAAATTGAGAATTACCTTAAGAAGAGGGAAGAACCGAAAAAGCAGAAGATACTTGTAGTGGATGATTCTATGACGATAAGAGAGGGTATGAAAAATCTTCTTTGTGAGGACTACGAGATTGCAGTGGCGCAGTCTGGAATGTCCGCTCTGCAGTCAATTATTCTGGATAAGCCGGATTTAGTTCTTCTGGACTATGAAATGCCGGTTTGTGATGGAAAAAAGGTGCTGGAGATGATCCGTTCGGAGACACAGTTTACAGGTCTTCCGGTTATTTTCCTGACAGGAAGGACAGATCAGGAAAGTGTCAGAAATGTAATATCCTTAAAGCCTGACGGATATCTGTCAAAATTATTAAAGCCGGAGGACATAAAGAAAAAAATTGATATTTTCTTTGATAACAGAACTACTTAATATAATTTAGAAAAGAATATTGACATCATGCTGGTTTTTGTCTATATTAAATATTAATAAAAGGGAGTAATCAGCGCAGTATCTCTAGCTGCGTTTACGATGTCGTCAGTACGATGAGCAGTCATCCGTATCGTAATGAAATGATGAGACTTTTATTGCATAACAATGTTATGCAGTAAGGGTCTCTTTTTATATTGTATAAACCTTTGGTTATTTTTTCGCAAGTAAGTGGAAATGATAAAAAGAGAGATTTTTTACTGCAGGAAAGAGAGGATATGTGATGCTGACAAAGGAACAGGTGAGGCAGAACCAGGAGAAATATGGCTTTAACGAGCTGGCAGAGGGAAAGAAAAAGGGTATTCCCCAGATTTTTTTGGAGCAGTTTAGAGATTTTCTTGTAATCATCCTTATAACTGCGGCGGCTGTGTCAGGATTTTTAGGAGACTGGGAGAGTGCAGCAGTTATTCTGATTGTTATTATAATTAATGCAGCTCTGGGAACGGTTCAGACCGTAAAGGCGGAACAGTCGCTAAGCAGTTTGAAAAAGCTTTCCGCCCCTGAGGCAAAGGTAGTCCGTGACGGGCAGCTGATAAAAATACCTGCAAGAGAAGTGACGATTGGCGATGAGGTGGTCATAGAGGCGGGAGACTACATTCCGGCAGACGGAAAACTTCTTAGCCTTGCCAGTCTTAAAGTGGATGAAAGTGCACTTACAGGCGAAAGTCTGCCGGTGGAGAAATCTATGAAGGAAGTACCGAAGGAAGCGGCATTAGGAGACCAGTGGAACAGGGTGTTTTCAGGAAGCTTTGCCACCTATGGGCGGGGGACCTTTGAAGTAACGGAAATCGGGATGAATACAGAGGTAGGTAAGATTGCCGGTCTTCTTAAAAATACATCTGAAAAGAAAACACCTCTTCAGATAAGCTTAGATGAATTTGGCAGAAGGCTGTCTATTATTATATTAATATTCTGCGGTATTTTATTTGGAATAAATGTTTTTAGGGGCAATGGGATAGCGGATGCATTTCTTTTTGCAGTGGCTCTGGCGGTAGCAGCAATACCGGAGGCTTTAAGCTCGATTGTTACAATTGTGCTTTCATTTGGAACACAGAAAATGGCCGAAGAGCATGCAATCATTAGAAAGCTTCAGGCGGTTGAAGGGCTTGGAAGTGTATCGGTTATCTGTTCTGATAAAACAGGGACTCTTACCCAGAACCGGATGACAGTGGAGGACTACTATATAGATGAAAAACGGATATGTGCTTCGGATATCTGTCTTGGGGAAGGAAACCAGAAGCAGCTTTTGTATTACAGTATGCTTTGTAACGATGCAGCTAACACAGATGGCAAGGAGATTGGGGATCCAACAGAGGCGGCACTTATTAATCTTGGAAGAAGTCTTGGTGAAGAGGCGGCAGATGTCCGGGTGAAATATCCACGGATATGGGAGATTCCGTTTGACAGTGAAAGAAAGCTTATGTCCACGGAGCACATATTTGAAGGAAATTATGTGATGGTGGTAAAAGGGGCAGTTGATGTACTCTTGAGACGTGTCAGCTATATCAGAATCGGAGACAGCGTCCGGGAAATCGGCAGGGAGGACACAAAGAAAATCGAGAGGCAGAATATGGAGTTTTCAGAGGGAGGCCTCCGTGTGCTTGCTTTTGCATATAAGGAGTTTAAGGCAGAAAAGGAGCTGGAGCTTTCTGATGAGGAGGGACTTGTATTTCTTGGACTCATTTCTATGATGGACCCGCCCAGGGAGGAAGCGGCGACAGCAGTCAGGGACTGTATCCGGGCAGGAATCAGGCCGATTATGATTACAGGCGACCATAAGGTGACTGCGGCAGCCATTGCAAAGAGAATAGGAATTCTTAAGGAATCTCATGAGGCATGCGAGGGAGCAGTAATTGAGAATATGACGGAGGAAGAGCTTAAGGAATTTGTTCCGAAAATATCTGTCTACGCAAGAGTTTCGCCGGAGCATAAGATTCGAATTGTGCGGGCGTGGCAGGACAGAGGAAATATTGTTGCCATGACAGGGGACGGTGTAAACGATGCACCGGCACTAAAACAGGCAGATATCGGGGCGGCTATGGGAATTACTGGTTCGGAGGTGTCTAAGGACGCAGCGGCAATGGTGCTGACAGATGATAATTTTGCTACGATTATAAAGGCGGTGGAAAACGGGAGAAATATATATGAGAATATAAAAAATTCTATACAGTTTCTTCTGTCTGGGAATTTTGGAGCAATCCTTGCAGTACTATACGCATCTGTTACAGGACTTCCGGTGCCTTTTGCACCGGTACACCTGCTGTTTATCAATCTGTTGACAGACAGCCTTCCGGCAATTGCACTGGGATTAGAGCCACATAGAAAAGAAGTGATGGAACGAAAGCCAAGACCAGTAACGGAATCTATATTGACTAAAAACTTTCTGCTTAGTATTGGGATAGAGGGCTTAAGCATTGCAGCAGTGACAATGACGGCATTTTTAATTGGATATGGAAATGGCAGTGGAGCACTCGCAAGTACGATGGCTTTCGGAACCTTGTGCATTTCCAGGCTTATGCACGGCTTTAACTGCAAAACATGTAAACCAGAAGTATTTACCAGAAAAATATTTAATAATATGTATTTAATCGGGGCCTTTGTTATAGGGCTTGTGCTCATTACCTGCGTGCTCACTGTCCCTGCAGCAGAGGGTGTATTTAAGGTAGAAGCACTTAATATGAGACAACTTTTTACGGTATATGGACTGGCATTTTTGAATATGCCTGTGGTCCAGGCGATGAAATGGATTGGCAGCCGTTGATGTCAGAAGGTCTGTCTAGTGCATATTTTAAATAAAAGAAGCAAAAAGAGCAGCTTAATTATGAACAGCAGTTATTTGTCTGCACATACGGCAGAACTACAGACTGACAGTAGAAGAGGAGATAAGGAAGACAATCCTTTATTAGAGTACGAGATCCGGGAGCTTAGAGAAGCTTACAGAGACGATGAGCAAAGAGCAATGGGATATTTGAAATAAGGATGGCCGGGGGCAGGGGCTGCCTGTCCCTGTCTGGGTTAAGAATATTTTATAAGGTCCTCTTCAAACTGCAGTATCTGTGTCTTAAGGAATTCAAGGGCATCTTTAGATATTCCGTCTATTAAGAGTGCGATATCTTCCTTTACCTTTACAGAATTATAAGGTACCTCTAGGGCAAAGTCGCTATAGGCACGTATTTTTTGAAAGTATAGATTTGTGTCCGGTTCTTCCCGGCCACTTCGGCACATCTTATACATTACAGCACAGTCAGATACGTCTGTGTCTGTACATTCTTTACAAATCCATTTTCCAAGATAATAATACATGCCATTAATTTCATATAAAAAGCCTGGTAAATTCAAAAGCTTTTCTTGCAGCATAGTAACAGCTCCTTTCTAAATTGCAATGCCTTATAACAGTCTTTCTTCTTAGATATAACAATAACAGAGAAAATCACAAAAGACAAGATGACACATATAATATATCAAGTTATAGAAGGGAGAGACTGTAATGCCAGATAATAATAGCCAGAATCAAAACAGAAGCAATAAACAGGAGGATATGATATTTCTTCCAGAATCGCCAGATACACCATCATTTAGACCGCCAGCCGGGGCAGAGACTCCACCAGAATTGAATGAACCGGCAGTGCCAGGAGAGGTACCGGGTATTCCACTTCCTACCCCGTCAGTTCCTGGGCCTCCAGAATTTCCAGGAGCGCCTGTTCGTCCGATACTGCCGATTGGTCCGATTACACCGGGAAATGGACAGAGGCCGCCGATTGCGATTTATCCAATTCCTATTATACCAAGGCCCGAACCGGATACACCCGAGCAGGGGTATTGTACTATACGTTTTCTTCACGCTGCTGTCGGATATGAGGCGCTGAATGTATTTATAGGAAACAAACCAGTTGTAAATCATTTGTCTTATGGAGAAGTTTCCTCTTATTTCATTGAGACAGATGAGTTTAAAACTATAAATGTAGTAAGTGCAAGAGGCCGCAGAACACTGATTGCAAGTGAAACATTTTTCTTTGGGGAAGAGGATGTGTATACGATAGCGTTTGTAAACGGACTAAATGGGCTGTGCATGTATCTGGTGCCGGATATGCCATGCATGTTAAAGCGGGCAGGGCGTTCCTGTGTGAGGGCTGTAAATTTGTCCTATAATTCTCCGGCTCTCGATATGACGGTACAAAACGGTTCCATACGATTTGAAGACCTGAGGTTTAAGACTGTATCTGCATACAAGCAGATTCAGCCGGGAACACAGGAATTTTATGTAACAGAAACGCTAAGCGGAGCCTTCGTTTTTCAGATTATACATGAAATTGAGGAAGGAAAGATGTACACGGTATATATTACTGGAGACGCCTATGGGGCGCCGGATATGACAGGGATAGTCACAGAAGACTATTCTCTTTTGCTGGACTGAAAGAAATATAATTTTTTGGTGTTTATAGAGAAGCTTTAGATGCCGAAAGTATTATATGTTGTGCTGGTGGAGACAGTTGCTGCGGCTGTGCTTGTTGTTTACACATGGATTCGTTTTTTGCAGTTTTTGTTTGTGAGGAAATAAGAGGGCCCAGAATCAATTGTCAATACGAACCTGTATTTCCGTCAGAAATTCTTCGGGACACATGGTGTCCCTGTTGTCGATTTTATAAATTTCAAAAGGCTTTCCGGCTAACGGGAGGTCTTTTTGTTCTGCATAAGTAAGCAGCTCACGGACACGCGCAGCATTCTGTTCATAATTGCCCCTGTAACAGCAAGAGAGATATTTCCCGGCAGGAAGTGTAAAATCGTAATCCGCGGATATTTGTTCCAATACAAAAAAGACAGAGGTATATACATTTGGTATTCCCTGATTCAATTCTTCCATAGAAAAAAAAGCGCCTATCGTCTGCGTTCCAAAATCATACACTTTATTCTCATGTTTTTTATGAAGCTTTTTGATGAGAAAATCCATTTCCTCATCCCTTGTAATACGTTCACTTAACTGTACGCAAGGCCGCTTGGGATAGTTCCGGACCGTAAATACTCCTGAAGGAACCGCAAGCAGGGCTGTCAGGTCGGCAATCCGGTTTTTGATGATTTTTTCCCTTCTTTTTAGCTCCTTTATGCGGGTATGAAGAAGGGAATGCTCTGCATGAAGCAGTGTCAGCGTATTTGCGACACTTTGCTTTTCCAGATATTCTTTAATTTGATCCATGGAAAAATCAAGGGACCGTAAGTCTCGTATCATGTTCAGCTTATACAGCTCATGAAGGCCGTAGAGGCGATAGCCGTTCGTATCTCGTTTTGGCTTTAGAATCCCCAGCTGTTCATAATATCGGAGTGAATCCGGACCAATGTTGTAAAGCTTTGATATTTCACTTATTTTATAATAATTTTTCATAATGCTCCTTAAAAAAATAATACTTGACCTTAGTATTATACCAGGGTTTAGGATAAAAAAGAAGTATTTGTCAGAAGTATTGATGGGAGATGGAGAGTAGGATGAAATTAGAGGGGAAGTCTTTAAAGCATGATTTTTTTAAGTTTATTCTGCCAGCAGTGGCATCTCAGTGGGTATTTGCCCTGTATACAATGGTAGATGGCATGTTTGTGGCAAGAGGGGTATCGGAGACGGCGCTGGCGGCAGTCAATATAGCCTCTCCTTTTGTGACAGGGATGTTTGCACTTTCTCTTACCTTTGCGGTGGGAACGTCAACGATTGTGGCTCTTTTATTCGGCCAGAAGAAGATAAAGGAGGCGAGGGAAGTATTTTCGCAGAATATGACGGTGCTGACGGCAGTATCTCTGCTTATTACCGTCGGAGTGCTTGGAGGGATTACTGGTTTTGGAAAATTTCTTGGAGCAACAGAGACGACGCTGCCCTATGTAAAAGAATATATTTCTACCATTGCACCTTTTGCAGTCTGCTTTATTTTATCCTATTCCTTTGAAATATTAATCAGTACGGACGGTTATCCGGCGCTGGCTACGGTGATTGTAAGCCTTGGAGTTATTCTAAATTGTATACTGGATTATCTGTTCGTATTTGTATTGCATAAAGGCGTGTCCGGAGCTGCATTTGCGACAGGGATTTCTCAGACAGTGGTAATTGTCTTTTATCTGAAACACTTTTTAGGGAAAAAGGGAACTATCAAATTCTGCAGGTATCCTTTCCGTCCAGTACTTATTTTGCGGGAGATGAGGAATGGATTTCCGTCCGGAATCACGGAGCTGTCGGCGGGAATTATTACCTTTGTGTTTAATCAGGCGATTATCCGGTATTTAAATGAGGACGCCATAGTCAGTTATTCCATTATTTCCTATATAAATGCTATCGTTATAATGTCTATGGTAGGGGTGGCGCAGGGGTGCCAGCCATTGGTCAGCTATTATTATGGGAAGGGAGAAAAAGAAAAATGCCGGCGGCTTCTTAAATACGAACTATGTACGGTTGCAGCTGCTTCAGTACTTGCAGTGGGTGTCTGCTGCTTTCTTGCAGATAAGATTGTAGGTATTTTCATATCAGCAAATCTTATAGAGCTTCGAAAATATTCGGCTCAAGTATTTCGTGTATTCATTCTTTCCTTTCTTTTGGCAGGCTATAATGTGGCGGCAGCAGGATATTTTACCGCGATAGAGAAACCAGGGACAGCAGTTGTGATATCCCTGGGACGCGGGCTTGTGATGCTTATAATCAGTATGGTGATTTTGACAGCTCTATTTGGAGGAAAGGGTATCTGGTGGGCTGCGGCGCTTTCGGAGGCGCTGTGTCTTGTAGTGTCTGTACTGCTTTTAAAACGGGAGGGGACAGGGTAAAGTGCAATCTGGGACGGAGTTTTTCTAGAAAAACTCCGTCCCAGATTGCACTTTACCCTGTCCCTAACATATGTCTTGTCATATGTAATGTTTAATGATATAATAACTAGGATTCTAACGAGAGAGGGTATATTACCATGAATATGACAGAAAAGATTCAAAGACTGAAAAAGGAGAAGGACGCGGTAATTCTTGCGCATTATTATGTCAGGCCTGAAATACAGGATATTGCGGATTATATCGGCGATTCATTTTATCTGAGCAGGATTGCTGTTGGGTTAAAGGAGAAAACCATAGTTTTCTGCGGTGTTTCCTTCATGGGAGAGAGCGCGAAGATTTTAAACCCAGATAAAACAGTGCTTATGCCGGATATGGAGGCAGACTGTGAGATGGCACATATGGCGACGGTGGAGGAAATACAAAGGATTAAGGATACATATGAGGACGTGGCGGTGGTATGCTATATCAATTCCACAGCGGAGCTTAAGTGTCATTCAGATGTGTGTGTGACATCTGCAAACGCGGTTAAGATTGTAAAAGCTCTGCCAAATAAAAATATTTATTTTATTCCAGACAGGAATCTGGCCCATTTTGTGGCTGAGCAGGTTCCGGAGAAGAATTTTATCTTTAATGAAGGCTTCTGCCCGGTACATGAAAGGATGAAGCTTCTCGAGATTAAACAGGCAAAAGAGGCGCACCCAGATGCAGAGATACTTACCCATCCGGAATGTCCGGAAGGAATTAGAAATATTTCCGATTATATCGGAAGTACTTCTGGCATCCTGAACTATGCTGCAAAAAGTGAGAGGAAAGAATTTATTATCTGTACAGAAAATGGAGTCCGGTATGAGCTTGAGAAGAAAAACCCGGGAAAGATCTTTTATTTTACAGAGACAGAGCCTGTTTGCAAGGGTATGAAGCTTATTACCCTTGATAAGGCTGCCCATGTATTGGAAACCGGAGAAAACGAGGTACAGGTTTCAGAGGAGCTTATCAGAGAATCAGTAAAACCGCTTCAAAATATGCTGGATATGGCGAAGCAGAGGGAACAGTAAAGGAGAGGCCATGAGGATAGATACAGACGTAGTGATTGCAGGCACTGGTGTCAGCGGGCTGTTTTGTGCCCTTAAGCTTCCGGCAGATAAAAAGATTGTCATGATTACAAAATCGGATGCTAAGAGCAGTGATTCTTTTCTTGCCCAGGGCGGTATCTGTGTGCAGAGAGATGAAAATGATTACGAAAGCTTTTTCGAAGATACAATGAAGGCAGGACATTATGAAAATAGAAAGGAATCTGTAGAAATTATGATTCGAAGCTCCAGAAACATTATTGATGATCTGGTAGACTATGGAGTGGAGTTTCAAAGGGAAAAGGAGAGCGAAGAACTTATTTATACAAAAGAGGGAGCACATTCAAGACCCCGCATCCTGTACCACGAGGATGTCACAGGGAAGGAGATTACGGAAAAGCTGCTCTGGCAGGTGACGAGGCTTCCAAACGTAGAGATGTATGAATATACTACTATGACAGACTGGCTTGTCAATGGCGGTGTATGCGAAGGAATTATTGCGGAAAATGAAAAAGGTACACATTATATTTATGCTAAGAATACAGTGCTTGCTACAGGAGGAATCGGCGGGAAATATAAACATTCTACTAATTATCCCCACCTGACGGGAGACTCCATAAGTCTTGCAAAAAAATATAGTGTGAGACTTCAAAATCTTGATTACATACAGATACACCCTACAACTCTCTATTCTGCCAGGCCAGGCCGGCGGTTTCTTATATCAGAATCTGTGCGGGGAGAGGGTGCGCTGCTTTACAATAAGCATAAGGAGCGGTTTGTAGATGAGCTTAAGCCCCGGGATGTGGTGGCTGAGGCTATTTTCAGGCAGATGGAGAAAGACGGTACAGACTATGTATGGCTTTCTTTGGAGAGAATACCAAAGGAAACAATTTTAAAACACTTTCCTAATATTTACCGGCGCTGCCTTGAGGAAGGCTATGATATGCTGAAAGAATGTATTCCTGTAGTGCCGGCACAACATTATTTTATGGGCGGCATCTGGGTAGATAGTGACAGCCGCACTTCAATGCCCCACCTCTATGCGGTGGGAGAGACAAGCTGCAACGGCGTGCACGGTGCAAACAGGCTGGCGAGTAATTCGCTTCTTGAAAGCCTGGTATTTGCCAGATGTGCAGCAGAAGATATTATAAAAAATGAATAGAACAGGAGACAGACAAATGAATAAGATTACACAGACGCTTCAGGCAGACCATTTGATTCTTGAAGCACTAAAAGAAGATATTTCTAGTGAGGATGTGACAACAAATGCAGTGATCAAGGAGGCAGTAAAAGGCAAAGTCACACTTTTATGCAAGCAGGACGGTATTGTTGCAGGGCTAAATGTATTTGAAAGGGTTTTTAAGCTGTTAGATGAGAATACGGAAATAGAGTTTTACTGTAATGACGGAGATAAGGTAAAAAAGGGGCAGGTTATGGGACGGGTAACAGGAGATATTAGAGTGCTGCTTTCTGGCGAGAGGGTTGCACTGAATTATCTCCAGCGCATGAGTGGAATTGCCACATATACGCACAGTGTTGTCTCGATGCTTAAGGGAACAAAAACAAAGCTTTTGGATACCCGAAAAACTACTCCTAATATGCGGATTTTTGAAAAATATGCGGTGCGGACAGGCGGTGGATATAATCATCGGTATAATCTTTCAGACGGTGTGCTTTTAAAAGACAACCACATCGGCGCGGCAGGGAGTGTGTCGAAAGCAGTTCGTATGGCAAAGGAGTACGCACCATTTGTACGCAAGATTGAAGTGGAAGTGGAAAATCTGGATATGGTAAAGGAAGCAGTGGAGGCCGGAGCAGATATTATTATGCTGGACAATATGTCTCCTGAGGATATGAAGGAAGCTGTTTCCTATATTGACGGCCGGGCACAGACAGAGTGTTCTGGAAATGTGACAAAAGAAAATATAAGGCAGCTTGTATCTATCGGGGTAGATTACATTTCCAGCGGGGCACTTACTCATTCTGCTCCTATACTGGATATTTCATTAAAAAATCTTCATGAAATTTAAAAATTATTTATCACAAGGGAGGTTCATATGACTGGTTCTGAAAGAAGAGATGGAATCCTTCAGATAATACGCAAAAGCAGCGTGCCCGTATCAGGTAAAAAGCTTGCTGCAGCCTATGAGGTGAGCCGCCAGGTTATTGTACAGGATATTGCGCTGATCCGTGCATCCGGTTTTGATATCATTTCTACAAACAGGGGATATATTTTAAACATGCCTGCAAAAGCAGAAAGAGTTTTAAAGGTGCAGCATACAGACGGGCAGGTGGAGGAGGAGCTATATGCAGTCGTGGATTTGGGGGGATGTGTGGAAAATGTGATGGTCCATCATAGAGTATACGGACATATAGAGGCGGGACTTTATATAAGCTCAAGGAGGGAGGCAGCGGAATTTATGGAAGATATCCGCCGCGGAAAATCTAGTCCTCTTAAAAATATCACGTCCGATTACCACTACCATACTATCAGTGCAGACAGCGAAAGGACATTGGATATGATAGAAGAAATGCTTCGGGAGAAAGGTTTTTTGATTGAATGATTATGCTCTGCGTATCCGCATCCAGAGCAGATGGATTAAACATGCGCCTGTGACGGTAGCACATATATAGACGGCGATTCCGGCATTATTTCCCAGAAGAAGGGCAATATGCCGGAATACTTTTTGCGTCATCTGGTAGTGGGGGCTGATATAAAACATGTTAATGGTCCCGTAAGGATAAAAGGCAAGATTGCACAGGGTCGCAATCAGGCAGCAGGACAAGTAGACTGCCGTAGAGCCTGCAAAGTCCCTAATGGATACTTCCCTCATATTCATGTATCCGGTATAGACTCCAAGGAGGATTAAAAGAATGTGCCAGGCGTAGGAATGGAGAGTGAGAAGGAGATAGGGATGGTGCAGGCCGCTTGTGTCAAAAAAGGTAAAAATGCCCGCAAGAAGTCCATAATCCATAAGGAATGTAATAAGAGCCCTGCGGATTTTTATTGAAGATATGAAGGATAACAGCAGACAGGCATACATGGGGATGCTGCAAAGCTGAAAAGGGAAATACCACCAGTTATACTGCCCGCCGCCTAAATAGTAAGTAAGACACCACTGCTTCCATATTTCTGTCAGGAGCATGAGGAGTCCGCAGCAGAAAAATATTTTTTTATGTTTATACATACAAGACCTCCCCTATAAAGTGTGTCTTGGATTATAATTATTATACCATCAGTACAGATAAATGTGGTATAATATGCACTGGTTTGCTAAAAAAGATACAAATGAGGAGTATTTAACATGAAAACAAAAAACGCATTGATGCTGATATTAACCGCATTTATCTGGGGAACTGCATTCGTTGCTCAGAGTATGGGAATGGACTACCTTGGTCCGTTTACTTTCAACGGAGTGAGAAGTATTATCGGAGGAATTGCACTCCTGCCGTGCATAGCACTGTTGAATAAAATGAATGGTGCATCCGGAAAATCAGAAGAGAGTAGAAAGGATTTAATTGTAGGAGGTTCTGCCTGTGGCATACTTTTGTTTGCGGCAAGCAGTCTTCAGCAGGTGGGAATCCAGTATACAACAGCCGGAAAAGCAGGGTTTATTACGGCATTTTACATTGTAATAGTCCCGGTTCTGGGAATTTTTCTTAAAAAGAAAATCGGGTGGAAGGTCTGGGTTGCAGTGGCTCTTGCGCTCGCAGGACTTTATTTCCTGTGCATAACAGAGGAGTTTGCAGTGGGAAAAGGGGATATATTGATTTTTTTGTGCGCGCTGGTCTTTTCTCTTCATATCCTGGTGATTGATTATTTTGCGCCGAGAGCAGACGGAGTGAAGATGTCCTGTATTCAGTTTTTTGTGTGCGGTCTTGTATCGCTTCCCTTTATGCTCGTGCTGGAGACGCCCAGAATAGGAGCTATGCTGGATGGCATAATTCCGCTTTTGTACGCGGGAGTATTGTCCTGCGGAGTGGCATATACACTGCAGATTGTTGGACAGAAAAATGTGAATCCGGCAGTTGCTTCTCTTATTTTGAGTCTGGAATCTTGTTTTTCTGTGCTTGCAGGATGGCTTGTTCTTGGTGAAAGACTGTCAGTGAGAGAAGCATCAGGGTGTGCGCTTATGTTTGTGGCAATTATACTGGCGCAGCTTCCGGATAAGAAGAAAATAAAGTAATTATGCCGGCGCGGCCGCCGGGTAAGAGAAAAATGAAATATAGAAGGAGAAATAAAGAATGAAATTTGTAGTACAGAGAGTTTCTGAAAGTGAAGTGAAGGTAGATGGCAGGACACTGGGGAAAATCGGAAAAGGATTTATGGTATTAATCGGGGTATCAGATTCCGACACAAAAGAGATCGCAGACAAAATGGTAAAAAAGCTTTTGGGGCTTCGTATTTTCGAAGATGAACAGGGAAAAACAAATCTGTCATTAGACGCAGTGAACGGGGAGCTTCTTCTTATATCTCAATTTACCTTGTATGCAAACTGTAAAAAGGGAAACCGACCAAGCTTTATAGAGGCCGGGGCGCCAGATATGGCTTCAGACATGTACGAATATATTATTGAGAGATGCAAAGAACAGGTGAAAGTAGTGGAGAGGGGGCAATTTGGAACAGATATGAAGGTGAGTCTGGTGAATGACGGACCGTTTACAATAATTCTGGATTCAGAGGCATTATAAAAAGGGACAGGGTATTTTCAATCTGGGACGTAGTAAAATTAATTTTACTACGTCCCCAACTTGTTAGCTAATCTAATTAATTTCTAATAAATTTCCCTAAAATAATTATTAAAAATCAAAATAATCATTGACATATATTGTAAATATGCCTAATCTATTAATTAGTCATCTAATTAATTGTTTTGTTATTATTGCTATTTTATTTCAAGGGAGGTATTGTCATGCTGTTTAAGGAGGACGTTTCAGCAGTCATGCTTTTAGAGCAGGTGAGTCATCTGAGCCGCTATCATGCTATGAAAAGAATGGAAGCATTGGATTTGAAGCCGGGACAGGTGGGTATCCTTTTTACATTGAGCAGCGAAGGAAGTATGTCGCAGAAGAGGCTGGCTGAAAAGATGGGAATTACCCCTCCGTCTATGACGGCGGCTGTCAGAAAGCTGGAGAGCAGAGGGTATATTGTAAAAGATGCCGATATTTCCGACCAGCGGGTTTTTAAGATAGGTCTTTCAGACAAGGGAAGAGAATGTATTAAAAGTCTAAAGGGGATTATGGATGAGATCGAAGAAAATGTTTTTAGAGGTATTACCCATGACGAGAAGCTGTTTCTTAGACGACTGCTTCTTGAAATGAGAAAAAATCTTATGGACCATAAGGAGCTGCGTGGACTGGACATGTATTCAGTTATGGAAAAAACGCGTCCGCCTATACATCTGGAGGATAAATAAAAATAGAAAGGAGACTTGCAGATGAGCAAACTATTTAAGTTTATGAAGCCCTATGCCGGTTCAGTACTTACAATATTATGTGTGCTTATGATACAGGCATACTGCGAGCTGTCGCTTCCGACCTATACTTCCAATATTGTAAATATCGGAATCCAGCAAAGCGGAATTGATGAAAACATACCGAATACGATTATGGAGGAAGATCTGGAAAAGCTTCTGCTTTTTGTTCCATCGGATGAACATAAAACAGTACAGGGGGCCTATGAAGAAGGGGAATTTGACGAATACCATTACACTGGCGATGTAAAAGGCACAATTTTAAGACTTAGGGAGGATATACTGAGTAAGGAAGAAAAATTGGAGAAGCTTACTGATATTCTGACAAAACCTATGATGCTTGTATCTGGCTTTGACTCTGAAAGTGATATGACAAAACAGATGGAAGAACAGATGAAGGCACAAGAGGGGATGTCCAAGATGGGCGAAATGTCCATTTATGACTTCTTCTCTATGATGCCAAAGGAGCAGCGCGAACAGACCGTGCAGGAAATCATAGAAAAGCTTGACGATATGCCGGATTCCATTTTGGAGCAGGCAGGTACTGCATATGTCAGGCAGGCGTACGATCATCTTGGTATCGATACTGATAAAATAAGCTCCGCCTACATCTGGAGTACTGGAGCTAAAATGCTGGCGCTTGCAGCCCTGGGAATGTCTGCAAGCATTATGGCAGGCCTTATGGCGTCAAGAGTCGGCGCGGGAATCGGCCGAGGGTTAAGGAGAGACGTATTCCGCAAGGTAGTAAGCTTTTCCAACGCAGAGTTTGATAAATTTTCCACAGCATCTTTAATTACAAGAAGCACGAATGATATTCAGCAGGTACAGCTTCTTTCAGTTATGGTACTGCGCATGGTGCTTTACTCGCCGATTCTGGCAGCAGGCGGCGTGTGGAGGGTATTCCATACAAATGTAGATATGTCCTGGATTATTGCTCTGGGCGTTGTACTGATCCTGTTGGTAGTAGGAACCTTGTTTATAGTAGTCATGCCCAAGTTTAAAATTGTACAGAATCAAGTGGACAGACTGAATCTGGTCAGCCGTGAGATTCTTACAGGTATTTCAGTCATTCGCGCATTCAGTACGGAGAAATACGAGGAGCAGCGCTTTGATGTGGCAAACAGAGACCTTACGAAGATAAATCTTTTTGTAAACCGTGCTATGACATTTATGATGCCGGTAATGATGTTGATTATGAATGGAATATCTGTGCTCATTATATGGGTTGGAGGTCATGGAGTAAATGACGGAAGTATGCAGGTAGGCGATATGATGGCATTTATCCAGTATACAATGCAGATTATTATGTCCTTCTTGATGATTTGCATGATATCCGTTATGCTTCCAAGAGCGGCTGTATCTGCTGAACGTGTGGATGAGGTTCTAAGAAGTAAAGCACTAATAAATGATCCAAAACACCCGGTGAAGCCAGAAAGGCCCAGGGGAGAGGTTGTATTTAACCATGTATCCTTCCGCTATCCAGGAGCAGAGGAAAATGTATTAAGCGATATTTCTTTTACTGCGAAGCCGGGGCAGACCACTGCATTTATTGGAAGCACTGGAAGCGGGAAATCTACTTTGGTAAACTTGATTCCGAGATTTTATGACGTGACAGAAGGATGTATTTCTATAGACGGAACGGATATCAGGAATATGAAGCAGCATGACCTTAGGGAAATGCTTGGTTATGTGCCTCAGAAGGGAGTTCTGTTTTCCGGAACTATTGCCACAAATATTCTCTATGGAAATTCCGGGGGAAGAGAAGAAGATATGAAAGAGGCGGCAGAGATTTCGCAGGCAGCAGATTTTATCAAAGAGAAGCGAAAAGGATATGACAGCACCATTTCCCAAGGAGGCTCTAATGTATCTGGCGGACAGAAACAGCGGCTTTCCATTGCGAGGGCTATTGCAAAGCATCCCGAAGTATATATTTTTGACGACAGCTTTTCTGCCCTTGATTATAAGACAGACGTAACCCTTCGAAATGCATTAAAGAAAAAAACGGCGGAAAGTACGGTTCTTATCGTGGCGCAGCGTATCAGCACGATTCTTCATGCAGATCAGATTATTGTGCTGGATGATGGCAAAATTGCAGGAAAGGGCACCCATAAGGAGCTTTTAAAAACTTGTGACGCCTACTATCAGATTGCAGCGTCTCAATTATCAGAAAAGGAACTTGCAGAAGATATGAAGGAGGTGGTGTAATATGCCGGGACATAGACATGGAGGACCAGGCCCTATAGCTGGCGGTGAGAAGGCAAAGGATTTTAAGGGAACCATGAAAAAACTCATGGGTTATCTGGGAAGTTACCGGCTCCCCATTTTATTTGTCGTTGTCTTTGCAATAGGAAGCACTGTCTTTAATATCGCAGGGCCAAAGATATTAGGAAAGGCAACGACAGAGATATTTAACGGACTGATAGGAAAAATAAGCGGCGGGGATGGTATTGATTTTGAAAAAATTGGACGGATTTTGCTGGGCCTTTTGTGCCTGTATCTGCTAAGTGCGCTGTTTTCCTTCATTCAAGGTTATATTATGACAGGAATTTCTCAGAAAATGACCTACCGGATGCGCAGAGAAATTTCTGAAAAAATACAGCGCCTGCCCATGGATTATTATGATAAAATGACTCATGGGGAGATATTGTCCCGCATTACAAATGACGTTGACACATTAAGTCAGAGCCTAAACCAGAGCGCGACGCAGGTCATTACTTCTGTGGCAACTATTGTGGGTGTATTCATTATGATGTTAAGCATCAGTCCGCTTATGACAGTAATCGCGCTTTTGATTCTGCCTCTTGCAGGCGGGTTTATTTCGGTGATTGTAAAGCACTCACAGAAATATTTTAAGGATCAGCAGGAATATCTTGGACATGTAAACGGGCAGGTGGAAGAGGTTTACGGCGGACATAATATTGTGAAGGCATTTAATAAGGAAGAGGATGTGATTGCGGCATTTGACAGGGACAATGACACTCTTTACAATTCTGCATGGAAATCCCAGTTCTTATCAGGAATGATGATGCCAATCATGCAGTTTGTGGGAAACCTGGGCTATGTAGCTGTGGTTATTCTGGGCGGTTATCTGGCAGTGAAGCAAACCATTGAGGTAGGGGATATTCAGTCCTTTATCCAATATGTGCGCAACTTTACCCAGCCGATTATGCAGGTGGCGCAGGTGGCAAATATGCTGCAGTCCACAGCAGCAGCCTCAGAACGTGTATTTGAGTTTTTAGAGGAACCGGAGGAAGAGCAGACAGTGGAAAACGCCGTATCGGTGGAAGGACTTGAGGGAAGCGTGGAATTTGAACATGTACAGTTTGGTTATAATCCGGATCACACAATTATTCACGATTTCAGCGCAAAGGTGGAGCCGGGGCAGAAAATTGCCATTGTAGGTCCGACTGGGGCCGGAAAGACAACAATGGTAAAGCTGCTTATGCGTTTTTATGACGTAAATAGCGGTGTAATCCGTGTAGGCGGGCAGGATATACGTGATTTTAACCGAAGTGAGCTTAGGCAGATGTTTGGAATGGTACTGCAGGATACTTGGCTTTTTAAAGGAAGTATTGAAGATAATATCCGATATGGAAAGCTTAACGCCACCCATGAAGAAGTTGTAGCTGCCGCGGATGCGGCATACGTGCACCGCTTTGTCCAGACGCTTCCAGGCGGCTATCAGATGGAGTTAAATGAAGAGGCAAGTAATGTCTCCCAAGGGCAGAAGCAGCTTCTGACAATTGCAAGAGCGATACTGGCCGACCCCAGGATATTGATTCTTGATGAGGCTACAAGCTCCGTTGATACCCGTACTGAGGTGCGGATTCAGAAAGCAATGGATAATCTGATGAAGGGCCGGACCAGCTTTGTAATTGCCCACAGATTGTCAACTATTCGCGACGCGGACCTTATTTTGGTTATGAAGGACGGGGACATTGTGGAAATGGGTAATCACAGTGAACTACTTGAAAGAGATGGGTTCTATGCAGAGCTTTACAATTCTCAGTTTGAAAGGGCAGGCGCATAGTGTAAAATTAAAAAGAACCGTCAGTCTGCGTTTTTTGCAGTCTGACGGTCCTCTTTGACAATTATCGCATGGATGAGCTTGTGAGCACAGATTTTACATGGTCGATTTCCTGCTGGGAAGCCTTTGCTGCCGGTACATAGTAGCTCTTTTCCCTTGCTACCTGGTAAAGTTTTTCCTGAGACATTTCACATTCATTGCGAATCTGCTTTAAGCACTGCTTAAGCTCTTTGTTTTCGGTCTGAGGAATCATTTCCCCAAATCTTGTAAGTTCGCCGTTAACGCCTGTTAAGGCGTCAGATACCATTGTTTTTTCGTCTAACATAATTTCCCCTCCTATAAGAATTTCATTAAATCCTGCTTGTTCTTCATTGCAGAGTTAGCGGCATCCTGAAAAAGCTTCTTAATCTCCGGGTCCTTGGACTGGGAAGCATAATCGGTCATTTTGCAGTGGCATGTATCGTAGCCGCCGATGAGATGACGCAGGTTCTGAAGGTCTAAGACTGATAATTCTGACATGTGGTTTTCCTCCTTTATTTCCATCTTTTACACGGTTAGTATGTACATATGAAGGAGAAAATATGTAAGAGAAAAATAGTTAAAATATTTACGGAAATTGGATTGGCACAGAAATATTCTTGGCGTGCTTTGCCCGGCTGGTAAATTTTGCAAATAATTCACGCATGGGCGGACAGGATTCATACATACATTCTGGATGCCACTGGAGCCCAGCAAGGAATGAGCGGGAGGAATCCTCTATAGCCTCTACAATTCCATCCGCTGCCACTGCGCTGACAGATAGTCCCTTTCCTACGGTTTTTATGCATTGATGGTGGAAGCTGTTAGTCTCTAGAAAGCTTCCGCAGATATTGTACAGCATGCTGTTTTTTGCACAGGCGACACGATGGCAGACGTCGCTGCGGCTTTCTGATCTTTGCATATGATTCTGTGATATACCGTTTCTAAGGGAAATATCCTGGTAAATTGTGCCTCCAAGAGCAATATTTAACACTTGCATACCCCGGCAGACAGCAAGAATAGGGAGTGAGGTTGAGAGGGCATATTTCATAAAATTAAGGTGAAAGCAGTCCATATGCATATCTGTTTGTCCCCGGTCCGTAAGGAGATCTTCCCCGAAGAGCCGTGGCGAAATGTCATCCCCGCCGCAGAATAAAAAGCCGTCGCATAACCCATAGTAGCATGGAAAACGAGAGACATCCTCCGTACAGGGAATAATAATACACACGGCGCCGGCATCCTCCACTGCCTGTATGTAAGAATGAGATACAAACTGCCTGCCGGCATCACATCCGCAGACAACTATACCGATAACAGGATTCATGTCGTCCTCCTTAAAAATTTATAGTTGAAATATAAAAGAAATAAGTATACTGTTAATATAAGCGTTAATAAATATGCAGTATTAGTAAATGCTATGAAAGGAAGAATTTAAATATGAACCAGAGTATGAATTTGATTGATCTGCACTGCGACACTTTATTCCGGCTGTCAGGCGAAAAGGCAGGGCAGGATTTAAAAAATACAGACTGTAACGTGAATCTTTCTGGGATGAGGGAGACGGGGACAATGGCTCAGTTTTTTGCCTGCTTTACCTGCCTTAAGGAGCAGCAAGGGGATAGAGGCAAAGAGGAAGGCTTTGAGCAGTGCTTCTATCAGGTGCTTGACATGATTGGACTTATGGAAAAGCAGTGCACAATGTTTCCAGAAGAGATTGCCCTGGCACAGTCTTATGAGGAGATAATGAAAAATAAAAAGGAAGGGAAAATTTCCGCGGTACTTACAGTAGAAGAGGGCGGGATTCTAAACGAAAATCCGGATCGTATTAAAATTCTTTATGAAAAGGGCGTGCGCCTCATGACGCTAATGTGGAATTATGAAAACTGTCTCGGATACCCTAACAGCAGGGACGTCCGGGTAATGGAGCAGGGACTTAAGGATTTCGGAATTGAGACAGTAAGACAGATGGGAAAGCTTGGAATGATCGCAGATGTATCCCACGCGTCAGACGGAACATTTAGGGATATAATAAAATATGCCGAAGGCCCGGTGGCAGCCTCTCATTCTAACTGCCGCGCTCTGTGCAGCCATCCCAGAAATCTGTCCGATGATATGATTCACGCACTCGCGGATAAAGGCGGGATTGCCGGACTTAATTTTTACGGCGTTTTTTTGGGAACGGAGAGAGAATCAAGGATTGAAGAGATGGCGGCACATATTCTACATATGATAAAAATCGGGGGACGTGAGTTTCCGGCAGTAGGTACAGATTTCGACGGCTTTGGCGGGATGGAGCATATGGATATTCCCAATATATCACAGATGAGAAGGCTTTGGGAGAAGCTTAAGGAAAAAGGGGTCTCAGAAGACCAGCTTGATTTAATATGGGGAGGAAACGCATTGCGGGTTTTGAAGACACTTAGATAGTTTTTGAGGTTAATGCAAAAGGCACCAGGAATCTTCCGGGTGCCTTGAGTTTAATTTTAAATGCTAAAAAAATCTTCAATCTGTGTCTTTATAATTTCCATAAGACGGGTTCTTGTCTCTACGCCTGCCCATCCGATATGAGGTGTTATAAAGAGCCTTTGACTGTCCTTGATTTCTCGAAGCGGGTTGTCCTTACTCATTGGTTCTGTACAGAGAACATCAAGTCCTGCAGCAGCAATTATATGTCCATTTAGTGCGTCATAAAGATCCCGTTCATTTATAATAGAACCCCTTCCAAGATTCAGAAGGATGCAGCTTTTTTTCATCTTGTGAAGTGTCCCAGCGTTGATTAGATTCTCAGTATGCTCATTAAGAGGCGCATGAACAGAGATAATATCTGAGGCATGTAAAAGAGTATTAAGGCTTACTTGTGTATAGCCCTTCTGGGGCGGATTCCCGGAAGGAGATGTATAGATAACTTTCGCACCAAAGGCTTCTGCAATGGCGGCAACCTTTCGTCCGATATTCCCAAGTCCTATGATTCCCCAGGTCATACCCGAAATTTCATGGTAATTTTGCGCAAAATGTGTAAATTCCAGGTCGTCAACATACCGTTCCTCCTTTACATAATCATCATAAAACCGGAGCTTTTCCAAAAGGTAGAAAAGCATGGCAAATGTATGCTGGGCTACAGAATCTGTAGAATATCCGGCTACATTTCGCCATGTTATGTCCCTCTCCCTAAGATAATCCATATCCAGGTGATTTGTTCCGGTTCCGGTGACGCAGACAAGCTTCAGATGTGATGCATTTCCGATAGTCTCTTCGTTAATTGGTACTTTATTGGTAATGACGACATCGGCATCAGAAGTCCGGTTTAGTGCTTCCTCATGGGTAGAAAAGGGATAGGTTATGACTTCGCCAAAGCTTTTAAAAGAGGAAAGACTTAAGTCTTCGCCGATGGTTTTAGTATCTAGGAATATGAGCTTCATGGGGATGTCCTCCTAATGTAAAATTATTAGAAATTCATAATCCGCTCAAACATTTTATAGTTGCTGTCATCTCTTGGCGGACAGTAAACGGCAAATTCAATAACTTTGAAATCATGCCTGCGTTCTTTTACAACATTTTTCATGGCTCGTGCCACAATCCGCGGCGGGTTCAAAAATGCACCGCATCCGAATGCACCGAGAATTACTACCTCATTTTCTTCTGCAGCCGCAATATCAAGGATTCTGCGCAGCCGTTTTTCGTGGATTGCCAGAAGATCTCTGTCCGTAAGTCTCGCCGGAGTATTTCCCTTACCGGGGTTCATGGAATTTCCGGGGCGTTCCCGCAGGTTCGGGGCGGCACAGGTGATTACATTTACCTTATACCAGTCTTTCAAAGGAAGGAGTTCCGGATTTGCTGTATCTGATTTAAAGACTATGACATCCGGGGTATAGATACAGTCATCATTATGCAGAGGGTTTTTGGCTGCTCTATGAGGGGAATAGAAGCCGTCCCACATGGCCCTTTCATTCAGGCTAAAATAGAGGCTTGAGCACCGGCAGATAGCTTCCTCCTGCGCATCGGATCCCTTGATAACTCCGCCGCCTGGATTTGTGGCAGATGCAAAATTTAAAACAGCTGTTTTCTGCCCCTTGTACTGGGATGCAGCCTCAAGGGTGCGCCTTTTTGACACAGGCAGTAATGCAGGAGCTTCGTATTTTTTGGGGGCGTTGGCAGACGCTGTGACCTCTTTTGATTCAAATATAAGCCTTTGATTTTTTGAAGAATACTTGACAGCATGTATTAATATATCATTTGTTTTACAGAGCTTTTCGGTATCCTGAAAAATAGTTATGTTTTCATTTCTTCCCATTTTTAAATCCTCCATAATAAAAAATTATAACATAAATCAGAAGAAATAGGGTAAATTAGATATGGAAATACAAAAAAAGACAGAACCTTAGAAAAAGAAAAAGACAGAATATTCTGATATAATTTATTTTGATGTGATAAGAGATGGAAAATAAAATAAATTACAAAAAACATATTGACAAATATGGAATTGATATGCTATTATATACTTAACAAATAACAAAGCTAGTTGCAAGACAGACGCGAGCTGTAAGTGATTGGTAGTTATTTCAAATCAACACAAGTGTTGGATGTGATTCATGAGAAAGAGCGCTAAAGTATCAGGGATCAGAAAAGTTTATGAAAGGAAGGTACAGACCACCAAAAGCTTAAACTTAAAACACCATAATCAATCGGACAGGGAATTGAAGGAACATCAAGAGACTTGAACCGAAAGCGAAAGAGGTAAAAAAAGAATGATTGAAGTATCAAAGTAAAGGCGGGTATCAATGAAAAAGTTGGTATCCGTCTTTACAGTTTGTCTTGTATATTATACCGATATTCTATCCGTATCCCGGCAATTATATACAATTTTAAGATTTATTAAGTTGAAGGAAAGAAAATATTATAGTATAATAAATGTCTACAAGGAGCGGATAAAACATGTTGAATGATACGATAGATAGAAACAGACAAAGGCGGAGACGTATACACAGCCGGCGCAGGCAGCGGGTAAGAAGACAGCTTATGCTTATAGGAGCTGTTCTTCTTTTGGTTATAATGTCAATTATTTCCTGTACAGCGAATCATATCCATAAAAAGAAAGCACAGGAAGCAGCCAATATCGAGAAAGAGGCGGGGAAAGAACAAAAAAAGAAGGAAAAAGAGAAAGAAAAGGAAGAGACTCCTGGCGAGCGGATTATACGTGTAGAGCAGGAGGCAAGGGCAGCAGGATGCCCGGAGGAGATTGTGGATTTGCTCAGCAAAAATGAGGAGACAATAGAATTTGTAGAGCATTATAGCGCAAAGAAGGATCTTCCCTCTGCAGATACAGTCGGCGAAGTAACTCAGGGAGTTATTCCGCATCTTTTGCAGTGGGATGAACGCTGGGGATATGCGGTTTACGGGACAAGTACTGTTGCAGTAAGCGGCTGCGGCCCGACTTGTATGTCAATGGTTCTTACAGGACTTACCGGAGATGCATCTATAACACCTGCAAAGGTGGCAGCGTATGGAATGGAGAACAACTATATTGATGATACTAATGATACAGTATGGCTTTTTATGGAACAGGCATCGCAGAACTGGGGTGTTTCCTGTTTTGAGATAAGTAATGCGGAGACAGTTGTTGCAGCGGAGTTAGCAAGCGGGCATCCGGTTATCTGTAGTATGGGGCCTGGAGATTTTACAAGTAATGGGCATTTTATTGTACTGACAGATTATGATGACGGAAATGTAAGAGTTCTTGATCCTTTTAGCAGAGAGAACAGTGAGAAGATGTGGAGCTATGAAGAGATTGTGGACCAGTTTCAGGCAATGTGGGCGTATTATTATGGATAATTTGGAAATGAATATATGATAGACGGCAGGTATCATAGTCTCAGGTGCATAGTGAGGCTATGATATTTTTGTTTACAAAGATATTTTGGAGTATATAGTGCATAAAAAAATAATTTTACAAAATTAGCACTCAATACTTGACGTGGCTGATAATACATGTTATAGTCCATATAGAACAAGAAAATATATGTCTGATAATCAAAGGAGGCTTTATTATGAATATAAACAAATTTACACAGAAATCCATGCAGGCTGTTCAGGACTGTGAACGAACGGCATTAGAGTATGGCAATCAGGAAATCGATCAGGAGCACCTTCTCTATGCGCTTCTTACTCAAGACGACAGCCTTATTTTAAAGCTTATGGAGAAGATGGGAATTGATAAGAATTTCATATTGTCCCGTATGGAGGAAGCATTAAGAAAGCGTACCAAGGTTCAGGGAGGGCAGCAGTATGTGGGGCAGGATTTAAATAAAGCCCTGATTCATGCTGAGGACGAGGCAAAGCAGATGGGAGATGAATATGTATCGGTAGAGCATCTTTTTCTATCCCTTATAAAATATGCAAACCGTGAGCTAAAGTCTGTTTTCCGTGAGATGGGAATAACAAGAGACGCATTTCTTAAGGCCTTGTCTACTGTCCGCGGTAATCAGAGAGTGACAAGCGATAACCCGGAAAGTACCTATGATACATTAAATAAATATGGTTCAGATCTGGTAGAGCGCGCCAGAGAGCAGAAGATTGACCCTGTAATCGGACGGGACAGTGAAATTCGTGATGCTATCCGTATTCTGTCCAGAAAGACGAAGAATAATCCGGTTTTAATCGGCGAGCCTGGGGTTGGCAAAACGGCAGTAGTAGAAGGGCTTGCACAGAGAATCGTGCGGGGTGATGTACCAGAAGGATTAAAGGATAAGACAATATTTTCTCTGGATATGGGGGCCCTTGTGGCAGGGGCAAAGTACCGTGGTGAGTTTGAGGAACGTTTAAAGGCAGTGCTGGAAGATGTGAAAAACAGTGACGGAAGAATTATTTTGTTTATTGATGAGCTCCATACAATTGTGGGAGCCGGAAAGACGGACGGGGCAATGGATGCCGGAAATATGTTAAAGCCTATGCTTGCAAGAGGTGAGCTTCACTGTATCGGTGCCACAACGCTTGATGAGTACCGTCAGTATATTGAGAAGGACGCGGCATTAGAGCGCCGTTTTCAGCCGGTGCTTGTAGATGAACCTACAGTAGAGGATGCTATTTCTATTCTCAGGGGTTTAAAGGAACGATATGAGGTATTCCATGGGGTTAAAATTACAGACGGTGCATTAGTTGCGGCAGCAGCTCTTTCTAACCGGTATATTTCTGATAGGTTTCTGCCGGATAAGGCAATAGACCTTGTAGATGAGGCATGTGCACTTATTAAAACAGAGCTTGATTCTATGCCGGCAGAGCTTGATGAGCTGCAGCGCAAGATTATGCAGCTTGAGATTGAAGAGGCGGCGCTTAAAAAGGAAGAGGACCGGTTAAGCAAGGACAGACTTTTCCATATTCAGAAGGAGCTTTCCGAACTTCGGGAGGAATTTGCAGGTAAGAAGGCCCAGTGGGATAATGAGAAGGTCGGCATTGAGCGTGTCCAGAAGCTAAGAGAAGAGATTGAGCAGGTAAATAAAGCTATCGAAAAGGCTCAGCATGAATATGATTTGAATAAGGCGGCTGAGCTCCAGTATGGAAAGCTTCCGCAGTTAAAACAGCAGCTTACAGAGGAAGAAAATAAGGTTAAGGATGAGGAACTGTCCCTTGTTCATGAGTGTGTAACAGACGAGGAGATTGGAAAGATTGTGTCCCGCTGGACAGGAATCCCTGTAGCGAAGTTGAATGAAAGTGAAAGAAGCAAGACACTGCATCTAGGGGAGGAGCTCCATAAACGAGTCGTTGGACAGGATGAGGGAGTGGAGCTTGTGACAGAAGCAATTATCCGCTCAAAGGCAGGGATTAAGGATCCGACGAAGCCGATTGGTTCTTTTTTGTTCCTGGGACCTACAGGTGTGGGAAAGACAGAGCTTGCCAAAGCCCTTGCAGAGAGTCTTTTTGATGATGAGAAGAATATGGTGCGGATTGATATGAGTGAGTATATGGAGAAATACTCTGTATCCCGTCTTATTGGAGCGCCTCCGGGATATGTAGGCTATGATGAGGGTGGTCAGCTCACAGAGGCAGTCAGGAGAAAACCTTATTCTGTTGTTCTGTTTGATGAGATTGAGAAGGCACATCCAGATGTATTTAATGTCCTTTTGCAGGTGCTGGATGACGGGCGTATTACAGATTCGCAGGGGCGTACCGTAGATTTTAAAAATACAATTTTAATTATGACATCTAACATTGGTTCATCCTATCTTTTGGAGGGAATTGGTGAGGATGGAAATATCAGCAGGGAGAGCCAGAGTGCGGTGATGGGAGAGCTTAGGGCACATTTCAGACCAGAGTTTCTTAACCGGCTGGACGAGACAATTTTATTTAAACCATTGACGAAAGCTAATATTTGTGACATCATTGATTTATTAATAGCTGATATGAATAAGCGTATTACAGATAAAGAGATTGATGTTAAGCTTACAGATGCAGCAAAGATCCAGGTTGTGGAGGGCGGCTATGAACCGGCGTATGGAGCAAGGCCTTTGAAGCGGTATCTAAAGAAGCATGTGGAGACTTTGGTGGCAAGACTGATGCTAAAGGGTGATATCAGGACAGGTGAGACAATTGTCATTGATGCAGAGAATGGAAAGCTGACTGCCAAACAGCGGTAAAAACAACTAAAGGATGGCATTCACACAGGGAAACCTGTTGTGGATGCCTTTCGTGTGAATGAAGGAGGAGAGAGCTATATGAAAAAAACGAGGTGGAAAGAAACAGGACTGGACATTCTGACAGATATTACAGCCAGCATTTTGATTGCAGTCGGAGTATATAACTTTGCCCTGAATGCAAATTTCCCGGTTGCAGGATTTTCAGGGGTTGCGATTATTATGTACCATTTATTTGGAATTCCGGTGGGCGTGGGGACGATTATTTTGAATATTCCAGTTACAATTTTTTGCTACAAATTTCTAGGCAGGATATTTTTACTAAAATCACTTAAAACGATGATCATATCTTCTGTTTTCATGGACTATGTGGCGCCTCTTCTGCCTGTATATGACGGGAGCAGGCTTCTTGCAGCTCTTTGTATGGGAGTACTGTGTGGAATTGGTTACGCCATGATATTTATGAGAGGTTCATCTACAGGAGGCCAGGATTTTATCAGTGTTGCAATAAAAAAAGTAAAACCACATATCTCTCTTGGAATGATAACAGCAGTGCAGGATGTCTCTACAATCCTGCTTGGAAGCCTGCTTATTTTTAAAGATGTAGACGGATTCATCTATGGAATTATTGTTACTTATATTATGACTCTTATTATGGACAAAATTATGTACGGCATGGATGAAGGAAAGATGACACTTATTGTGACGGAGCACGGAGAAAAGCTGTCAGCCCAGATTGATGAATTTGCAGGGAGAGGCTCAACAATTCTAAAAGGAATGGGAAGTTATTCCAAAAGAGAAAAAGATGTCATTATGTGTGCATGTAATAACAAACAGATGTATATGATTAAGAAAATGGTGCATAAGCTTGACCCGCAGGCATTCACCATTATTATGGAATCGAATGAGGTGGTAGGAGAAGGATTTAAGGAGGAAATAAAAGAAATATAGGGGGGGAAGAAAAATAATAATGGAATTGACAATATTATAATGGATATCGTAATATTAAAGTGTTAGCTGTATACGGCAGTTTTCAGATTAAATGGGAAAAAGGAGGAAAATGATGAATATACAGGAATTTTATGCATCTATTGATCCGACGGGGAATGAATATGCAGAGGTTATGGGCAGACTGGGGACAGAGAGGCTGGTAAATAAGTATTTAAAGAAAATGGCAGATGATAAAAGCTTCGAAAATCTGAAGAAGGCGATATCTTCTCAAAACTATAAGGATGCTTTTATGGCATCTCATACAATAAAAGGAATCTGTATGAATTTAAGCCTTAAAATTCTTGCAGATTCAAGCAGTGCTCTGACGGAAGAACTGCGGGATAATCCGGACACGGCGCAGGTTTTGGCACTTTTTAAGCAGGTAGAAGAGGACTACAAGGTTGTTACAGATGGCATAAGAAGTATTGAATAGGAATGAGAGATTTGGTTTATGAGCAGTGCGAAGACAGTAAAGAAGAAAAAAATATTAGTAGTAGATGATTCAGAGATGAATCGTTCCATTCTGGCAGATATGCTTGGGGACGACTATGAGATTTTGGAGGCGTGTAACGGGCTGGAAGGAATTGCGGAGATTAAGAAGCATGAGGAAGAGATTGCGCTGATGCTTCTTGATGTTGTTATGCCGGAGATGGATGGATTTGAAGTGCTGGCAGTTATGAACAAAGGGGGGTGGATAGGCAGTATTCCGGTAATCATGATATCTGCAGAGACATCCTCAACCCATGTGAATCAGGCCTATGATATGGGAGTTACAGATTATATCAGCCGCCCGTTTGACGGCAAAGTCGTAAGACGAAGGGTAAATAATACTATTATGCTTTATACAAAGCAGAAGATGCTTCAAGGCATGGTTACAGAGCAGATTCTGGAAAAAGAAAAGAGCAGCTCCCTTATGGTGGAGATTTTAAGCAATATCGTAGAGTTCCGTAATGGTGAGAGCGGTCTTCATGTGCTCCATGTACGTACGATTACAGAGATGCTACTTAAGATGCTGGCAGAAAAGACAGACAAATATGAACTGAATCATACGAGAATTGCTATGATTGCTCTTGCTTCGGCTCTTCATGACATCGGAAAGATATCGATTGATGAGAAGATACTAAATAAGCCAGGAAGGCTTACTGATGAAGAATTTGCGATTATGAAGACCCATGCGGCAATCGGCGGGGATATGCTTATGAATGTATCTGACGGAAGCGAAGAGGAGATGATTAAGGTTGCCTATGAAATCTGTCGGTGGCATCATGAACGGTATGATGGAAGAGGATATCCGGACAGGCTCACAGGGGAAGAAATTCCGATTTCTGCACAGGTAGTTGCCATGGCAGACGTATATGACGCATTGACGAGTAAACGTGTATATAAGCCGGCATTTCCACATGAGAAGGCCGTAGAGATGATTATGAATGGAGAATGCGGTACTTTTAATCCGCTTCTTTTAGAATGTCTTCAGGATATAAAGGAAGAGCTTCAGAAGGAGCTTGAAACTCATTCCTCCAGACAGTCAACACAGAATGAGGCACAGAGTATAACAGCAGAGCTGTTCGAAAAGGGCGATATGGGTGCTTCAGACAGGACACTCAGGCTGTTAGAGAAGGAAAGGATTAAATATCAATTTTTTGCATCCATGTCAAAGGAAATCCAATTTGAGTATAATGTAGATGCAGATATGGTTGAACTGACCGAATGGGGAGCCAGATATCTCGGAGTGGAGGAGACTATCATGAATCCCTGTGATGACGAGAGAATGAGGCAGATTCTGGATAAAGAAAAGATGATGGAAATCCGGAAAAAGGTCAGAAAAGCAGATGCCTCTAATCCCATTGTTACAGGCGCCTATCCCCTTCGCATCGGCGGTGAGTTAAGATGGCACAAGCTGGTAGTGCGTGCCATGTGGGAAGGCAGTGATGAGGACATACATTATACAGGTGCAATCGGAAAGTTTGTTAATGCAGATGAGGACTATAAGCGGATGGACAGCCTGGAAAAAGAGGCGGCCCATGATACTTTGACAGGTCTTTTTAATCATAAAAATGCGCGGAAGAGGATTGAGATGATATTATCTGAAAGAAGAGACAATACATACAGTCTGATTCTGTTTGATTTGGACCATTTTAAAGAAGCAAATGATCAGTACGGCCATTTATTTGGAGATGAAGTTTTAAAGAATGTGGCACAGAAGCTGAAGGATAATTTAAGAAAAGATGATACAATGGCCAGAGTCGGTGGAGATGAATTCATGGTCTTTTTAGAGCATGGCGGTAACTATGAGGGACAGATAGAAAGAGTTTTCCAGATTGTTACGGGACAATATGAGAATTTTAAAATAGATGTCAGCATGGGTGTGGCACTTGTACCAAAAGATGGAGAGGATTATGAAAGCCTTTTCCATGCTGCTGACCAGGCGCTCTATGCGTCAAAAAGAGGCGGAAGGAATCAGTATAAGCTTTATGATAGCACAATGGAAGGAACATTATCTGTTCTTTCACCAATGGACGGAGAAGAATAGGCATACGAAAGGATGAAAAAGCGAGATGTCAGAACTGAAAAAAGTAATAATGCTTGGGAATGAGGCAATTGCCAGAGGTGCGTATGAGGCTGGGGTGAAGGTATCAGCAGCATATCCAGGTACGCCGAGTACAGAAATCAGCGAATATCTGGTACAGTATAAGGATGACCTTTACTGTGAGTGGTCTCCCAACGAGAAGGTAGCTACAGAGGTGGCAATTGGGGCGTCAGTAGCAGGTGTGCGTGCTATGTCCTGCATGAAGCATGTAGGCTTTAACGTGGCGGCAGATCCGGCCTATACTGTATCCTATATGGGAGTAAACGGTGGGCTTGTGATTGTAGTGGCAGATGATCCGGGGCTATACAGCTCTCAGAATGAGCAGGATACAAGAATGGTAGCTCGTGCGGCAGCTTTGCCGGTGCTGGAGCCTTCTGACAGCTCGGAGGCAAAGGAATATATGAAGGCAGCCTTTGAGCTCAGTGAGCGCTTTGACCGTCCTTTTATTTTACGTACAACAACAAGGCTTGCACATTCCCAGGGACTTGTAGAGCTTAGTGAGCGTACAGAGCCAAAGGATAAGCCTTATGTGAAGGATATAAGAAAGACTGTTATGATGCCGGGAAATGCAAAGCCCCGGCATGTGGAGATTGAAAAGAGGAACCTTGAGCTTGCTGAGGCGGCAAACACACTTGCAGTAAACCGTGTCGAGATGAAAGGTACAGAGATTGGCGTTATTACAAGCGGAATACCCTATCAGTATGTAAAGGAGGCCCTGCCAGATGCATCTGTACTTAAGCTAGGTATGGTGAACCCGCTGCCTAAGAAATTAATCGAAGAATTTGCATCAAAGGTTCAGAAGATATATGTTGTGGAAGAGCTGGAGCCGGTTATCGAGGAGCAGGTGAAGTCCTGGGGAATTCTGGTGACAGGCAAGGAGATATTCACGATTCAGGGCGAATACAGTGCTAATATGCTGAGGGAGAAGATTCTTGGGGAGAATCTTTCCTTAAAAGAGCCTGCGCAGGTGCCTGTGAGACCTCCAGTTTTATGCCCAGGCTGTCCTCATAGAAGCGTTTACTATGTTCTTAATAAGCTGAAGCTTCATGCAGCAGGAGATATCGGATGCTATACACTGGGAGCTGTTGCGCCTTTAAGTGTTGTAGATACTACAATCTGTATGGGTGCAAGTATCTCAAGCCTTCACGGGATGGAAAAGGCAAAAGGCAAGGATTATGTAAGAAACTGGGTGGCAGTTATCGGGGATTCAACATTTTTACATACAGGGATAAATTCCCTAATGAATATGATATACAATAGGGCATCAGGGACAGTTATTATTCTTGATAATTCCACAACCGGTATGACGGGACATCAGGACCATGCGGCTACAGGAAAGACGCTACAGGGAGAACCTACCTGCGCGGTTGATATTCCAGCACTCTGCCGTGCCGTAGGGGTGAAGTATGTGATAGAGGTAAATGCTTTTGATATAGAGGCACTGGAGAAGGTGGTAAAGGTAGAGACAGCAAGAGAAGAGGTTTCTGTTATTATCACTAAGACTCCCTGTGTGCTTTTAAGCAAGGGGAAAAAACCATTATATACTGTCCATAGGGATAGATGTAAAGCGTGCGGTATGTGCATGAAGCCGGGCTGCCCTGCCATGACAAAAAACGGGGACGGCACAGTACATATTGACGATACGATGTGTACCGGCTGTGGTCTCTGTGCAGATTTGTGTAAATTCGGTGTAATTGAACTGGCGAAGGAGGACAGATAATATGGCTGTAAAGAATATTATGATTGTCGGCGTAGGCGGACAGGGAACGCTCCTTACCAGCAGAATCTTAGGAGGACTTGCGATTTCAGGCGGATATGACGTGAAGCTTTCAGAGGTGCATGGCATGGCTCAAAGAGGGGGAAGTGTCGTTACCTTTGTGCGTTACGGTGAAGCAGTAGCAGAGCCTATTGTAGAGGAAGGACAGGCAGACGTGATTATCGCATTTGAACGTTTAGAGGCGCTCAGATATGCACATTTCCTCAAAAAGGACGGGGTTCTTATTATCAATGACTGGAGAATTGATCCTATGCCGGTTGTAATCGGTGCGGCAGAGTATCCAAAGAACATTATAGAGAATTTAAAAGAAATGTATAAGGTCTATACTGTAAATGCAACGGAGGAGGCGAAAAAGCTGGGCAATTCCAGAGTGTTTAATTTGATTGTACTTGGAATTGCCGCACAGCATATGGATTTTTCCAAAGAGCAGTGGTATAGCGTGATTGAGCATACAGTGCCACAAAAGACGATCACAATAAATAAGAAGGCGTTTGACGTGGGATACGAATTGTAACTGTAAGGAGGTGGCTCACAATGCACAGACAACAGAAAGCATTTGATTTGAGGTTTACGTTTATGAACCTTCGTCTCGTTATGGGTTAGCCAGCCAGAGGCGAAGGGCAGAAAAGGATGAAGTGCTGGCAGTTAAAAATGCGAAAAGGTAACTGTGAAGGCATCTGAGCAGTTACAAAAGAATAGGAGTAGAGAAGAGATGGCAAAAATAGCATTGGAAAACTGGAAAGAAGCGATACGTGATCCGAAAATTGAATGTATGAGCAGAGACGAGATGAGTGCACTGCAGAGTGAGCGTCTTGTAAAACAGGTAAAGAATGTGTATGAGAATGTGACATTTTACCGTAAAAAAATGGATGACCTTGGAGTAGAACCGGGTGATATTAAAGGTATTGAGGACATTGAAAAGCTGCCTTTTACGACAAAGGAGGATTTAAGGGATAACTATCCTTTCGGACTTCTGGCTGTGCCGAAGGAAAAGATTGCAAGAGTACAGGGAACATCAGGTACTACAGGAAAGCTCACTCTTGCTTCCTATACCCAAAGGGATGTTGATGTGTGGGGAGAATGTGTAGCAAGAGGGCTTACAATGGCAGGGCTTACCTCTTTAGACCGCATCCATATCTGCTACGGTTATGGGCTGTTTACAGGAGGAATGGGCCTAGACCTGGGGGCCCAGGCGCTTGGAGCGATGGCAATACCCATGTCCTCTGGAAATACGAAGCGTCAGCTCATGTGCATGGAGGATTTTGGAGCTACAGCATTTGCCTGTACACCGTCCTATGCGCTGTATCTTGCGGAGGCGGCCCAGGAGGCAGGGGTTGTGGAGCGTCTTCAGATAAAAGCAAGCATTAACGGAGCAGAGCCGTGGACAGATGAGATGCGTAAGAAGATAGAGAGCATTTTAGGGATTAACAGCTTTGACATCTATGGCCTGTGTGAGATAACCGGGCCGGGAGTTGCGATGGACTGTATCCATCATAAAGGCCTTCATGTTTATGAGGATTATTTCTATCCCGAGATTCTAAGTCCTTCAGACCATTCAGCCTGCAGAGATGGTGAGTCCGGCGAGCTGGTATTTACGACCCTGGCAAAGGAAGGAATGCCGCTTATTCGTTATCGTACAAAGGACCTTACAAGCATGGAGAGGAGTACCTGTGAATGTGGAAGAACCCTTCCGAGGATACAGAAGTTTACCGGACGTACAGACGATATGAAGGTAATCCGCGGCGTCAATGTATTTCCAACCCAGGTTGAGACAGCACTTCTCTCTATGGGAGGCGGCGTTGCACCTCATTATATGCTCATTGTTGACCGTGAAAATAATCTGGATGTCCTTACTGTAATGGTAGAGGTGGATGAGAAGTATTTCTCAGATGAAATTCGAAAGCTTGACCAGTTAAAAATAAAGGTAGGAGCAGTACTTAAGCAGGCACTAGGGGTATCTGTAAGAGTGAAGCTTGTAGAGCCGAAGACGATTCAGAGAAGTGAAGGAAAAGCAAAGCGTGTCATTGACAACAGGGAGCTTTAAAAAGGAGGAAATGTCATGGGTTTTAGTATTACAATTCAGCAGTTATCTGTATTTTTGGAGAACAGGGAAGGACGACTGGATGAGGTTTTAAAGGTCCTTGCTAAAAATGATGTAAATATTGTTGCACTCAGCCTTGCAGATACATCGGAGTACGGTATGCTCCGCATGATTGTGTCAGAGCCAGAGAAAGGGAAGGCCGCGCTTAAGGAGGAAGGTATTACATCTATGCTTACAGAAGTTGTGGCGCTTAGAGTGCCCCACGCAGCAGGCTCTTTAAGCAAAGCAATGCACCAGATTGTAGAAGAAAAGGTGAATGTGGAGTATATGTATGCATTTGCAAACGGAAGCGATGCGGCGGCAGTGCTTAAGAGCGATGACCCGGAGAAGGTTGTGGAGGTATTGAAGAAGAGCGGGTTCGATGTGTATGGGGCTGATGAGGCGTATAGGGCAAATCAGTAGGGATAACATGTTTTACACCGGTTTGGATACGGATAATCTGTAAACTTAAAAAAGCCGTCATACAGGACATCAGACAGCTAAGATGAGAATTCTTGTCTTAGCTGTATTTATGTCATGTACTTGTGGTACATGGCGCGGTTCTGTATGACGGTTTCTTTTCATTAATAAATAGTAGGAAATTAATGTTACTGTATATTAAAACCATGTAAATTGTACATACTATCTTTGAGGTGATGGCATGAATAGTATATGGACGGATACGGTGATGTTACAGAAGAGGAATCCGCTCAAGGGTGATTTGGATGCAGAGGTTGTGATTATTGGAGCAGGGCTTGCAGGGATCCTTACGGGGTTTATGCTTGGGAAAAAAGGGATCGATGCGGTTATTCTTGAAGCGGGAAGGATTGGGAGCGGCCAGACTGGCGGGACGACAGCAAAGATTACTTCGCAGCACGGAGTGATTTATGAAGGGCTGATTCAGATGTATGGGAGGGAGAGGGCGAAGCATTATGCCGGTTTCCAAGAATGGGCGGTAGGGGAGTATGAAAGGGTGATAGAAGGGAGTAAGATAGACTGTGATTTTATGCGGTGTAATGGGAACCTTTATTCCTGCAAAGAGGCGGAGACGCTTAAGAGGGAGGCGGAAGCTGCGGTAGGACTTGGGATTCAGACAGTATACAGGGAGGAATGCGAGCTTCCCTTTCCGGTGAAGAGTGTACTGACATATGAAAACCAGGCAAGGTTTCATCCTCTTAAGTTTATTAAAGGAATTTCAGAAGGGCTTCGGATTTTTGAGGAGACGAGGGTTAAAAAGATTTTATGTGACGGGCAGGGCAGAAGCAGGGTGATTACGGACAGGGGGACAGTGACGGCAGGGAATGTTGTTTTAGCATGCCATTTTCCATTTGTTAATATGCCAGGATATTATTTTGCAAGGATGTACCAGTCTAGAAGCTATGTATTGGCGCTTAAAGGGGCACAGAACCTTGACGGATATTATCTGGGGATAGACAGTGATGGGAATTCCTTCCGCAGTGAGGGAGATATTTTGCTGCTTGGAGGTGGCGGACACAGGACAGGGGACTTTAAAGAGGATAAAAACAGCCTTAGTGCAGGATATGAGGGACTTGTTAATAAAGCGGAGGAATTGTGGCCAGAGGCACAGGAGGTATCGCGCTGGTCAGCACAGGACTGCATGACATTGGATGGCATCCCGTATATTGGGGAGTTCAGTCCGGGAAGAAGAAAGGGATGGTATGTGGCCACAGGATTTGGAAAATGGGGGATGACTCAGTCTATGGTTAGTGCGAGGATTATTTCCTGTATGATAGATGGCATGAAGGTGCCAGAGGCAGATGTATTTTCTCCAAAGCGCCCCATACCAATGACAGGAATCAAAGAGTTTTCCATAAATCAGAAGGAGGCAGTGAAGAATCTGGCAAGTATGAGACATACAAAGCGGTGTGCACATATGGGCTGTAAGCTGACCTGGAATAAAGAGGAGGGAACCTGGGACTGTCCATGCCACGGTTCACGATTTGACAGGGATGGAAAGCTCCTTGACGGTCCGGCTGTGCAGTCACTAGATGAAAAGTAGTATAACAAAAACGAACTCTTGAACATCTTTAAAAATGTGATATGCTATATGTGTTGAAAATTTTTATTACTGGTTATAGAATGTATAGTAATGAATTTTTTGAATATATGGACGGGATGGGAGAAGAGTATGCTGCTTTTACAACAGATGATCGTATTGTTTATTTACATTGTTATAGGATATGCCGCTGCGAAGCGGGGGATTATGGATGAAGAATTTAGTAAAAAGATATCATGGATAGTGGTTAATGTGGCGAATCCGGCACTTACGCTATCTGCAGTCGTGAACGGGGACGGAATGATTGAAGGAAGAGACCTTCTTGTGACTGCTTTAACCGCTGTTGTCATTTTAGGCGGAATGGTAGTGCTGTCCCTTTTTCTTCCAGTAATTTTCCGCGCAGGAGCAAAGGAGAAAAATGTTTACAGGCTTATGTCAGCCTTTAATAATATCGGGTTTATGGGATTTCCAGTTATAGCGGCTGTATATGGCCAGGCTGCCCTCCTATATGCTGCCATCTTTTCCATGCTGTTTAATGTGCTGATGTATACGTATGGAATACAGACTGCAAGAGGCCAGAAAATGGGGAAGATTGAGTGGATAAAAATATTGAATATAGGCGTTATAAGCAGCATATTTGCCATTGTTATCTATCTGCTTAAGATTCCGACACCGACATTTTTTAACACGACAATGGGAGGACTGAGCGGACTTACAGCACCCCTTAGTATGATGGTAATAGGAATTTCACTGGCAGGCATGCCGCTTAGGGAGCTTTTTATGGATATAAGGATGCTTTCCTATTCTATTACAAAGCTTTTAGTGCTTCCGATTCTTTTTATGCCTGTAATTAACCATGTGATAGACAATGATATGCTGTGCGGGGTCTGCATGATTATGATATCTACGCCTGCAGCAAGCATGGACGCAATGCTGATGCAGCAGTACGGAGACAGTAGGGGGGCAGAGCTTGCAGCTAGAGGTGTGGCACTGACAACGCTTCTGTCTGTTATAACGATTCCAATCGTATCGGCAGTTGTCTTTTAAGGCAAAACAACATTACTGTGAGTGGAGTAAACAGCAGAAAAACAACCCCGGCCAGTTGTTCATACCGGCCGGGGTGTTTTTATTAATCGTATTTTATATAATACTTATATATTACTTTTATATATTAATCCTGGATATTGCAATCAATATTATTCTTAATAATAAAAAGTTCTTCAAAAATATGATTAATAGGGCTTAGAGCTTCGTTACATTTACTGCCTGAGGTCCTTTAGCGCCTTCGGTTACATCGTATTCTACTGCCTGACCTTCCTCTAAGGATTTGAATCCTTCCATGTTGAGGCCTGAGTAGTGTACGAATACATCGTTTCCAGCTTCATCAGAAATGAAACCGTAACCTTTCTGATTGTTAAACCACTTCACTGTACCCTTCATAGTGATACCTCCATATAAAAATGAAAAAGTTATAATTCGAAAAACTTCGAATTATGATACTTTGCCATTGTATCGTGTATTGGGGAAAAAGTCAATGGATTCCTTAAGGTTTTTTAAGATATTTTCTTGACGAAGTCTGTCAGGGCGTGTAAAGTTAAGATATAGACTATGTTAAAAAGAGGTTGAGGATATGATAACGTTAACAGGGAAGAAAATATCAGAAGGAATTGCTATCGGAAAGCTTGCTTTTTATAAAAGAGATCTGAAGGAAATAAAGAAAATTTATGTAAAAGATGTAGAAAAAGAGATTCAGCGTTTTAAACGTGCAAGAGAAAAGGCGATATCAGAACTTAAGGTATTATACGATTTGTCGGTGCGAGAGGTGGGAGAGGCTAATGCTGCCATCTTTGAGATGCAGCAGGAGATACTTGAGGTGCAGGAATTTACAGATAAGATAACGTCCATGATTCTTGAAGAAAAGCTGAATGCAGAATATGTTGTGCAGAGGGCGGCAGAGCGGCTTTTAAGTGACGCAGATTTCCAGAAGAAGGGATTCAACAAGGGGCATGAAGGGGATATCAGAGATGTTGCATTAAGGCTTATCAGAATACTTTCCAGGAGCTTTAAGGACAGGATGTTTATGGATGAACCCTTTGTGATGGCGGCAAGGGAGTTGTATCCCAGTGATACAGTACAACTTGATAAGACAAAGGTGCTGGGCTTTGTGACAATGTATGGTGCGATTAATTCCCATACGGCGGTTCTTGCAAGAACAAAGGGAATTCCGTCAGTCATCGGACTGGGCGAGGTTCTTAAGGAAGAATACGAAGGAAAGACAATAATTGTTGACGGATATGAGGGAAAGGTATATATAGAGCCAGATTATACGACCCTGACAAAGATGAAGGAAAGACGGGATGCCGGTGTACATCAGACAAAGAACTTGGAGCGTCTTAAAGGTAAGGAGAATGTTACACAGAGTGGTCAGAAGATTGACATCTGTGCAAATGTAGGTACAAGGGAAGATATTGAAAGTGTTCTAAGGAGTGATGCAGGCGGTATCGGGCTTTTCAGAAGCGAGTTTTTGTATATGGAGACTGGAAACCGGATTCCAACGGAGGATCAGATTTTCCAGGTGTACAGACTAGCTGCCGAATCTATGGGCAATAACCGTGTTGTTATTCGTGTGGCGGACCTTGGCGGGGATAAGATGGCGCAGTGTATTACGATGGGCCATCAGAATAATCCGGCCATCGGCCTTCGCGGTCTTCGTGTCATGTTTGAAAAGGAAGATTTATTTCTCGAGCAGCTCAGGGCTATTTTGAGGGCCTCTGCTTATGGAAATGTTCAGATTATGTTTCCGATGATAACTTCTTTAGAAGAGGTTAAAAGGGCGAAGGATACACTGGAGAGAGTGAAACGGGGACTTAAGGAGGATAAGATGCCATTTAATGCAAATATACCTGTTGGTGTTATGATAGAGACACCGGCAGCCGTAATGATAAGCGGGGAGCTGGCAAGGGAAGTAGACTTTTTCAGTATAGGGACCAATGATCTGACTCAGCTTACACTTGGCCTTGATCGTGGAAACCACAAACTTGAAAAATACTATGATCCTCATCATCCGGCTGTGCTTAAAATGATACGGATTGTAACGAACAATGTACACCTTGAAGGAAAGACTATCAGCATATGCGGAGATTTGGCAGCAGATTTGTCAATGACAGAATTTTTTATACAGATTGGTATTGATGAGCTTTCGGTAGCACCAAATCAGGTATTGTCACTCAGAAAGAAAATAAGGGATATACAGTAAGGGGGCGTAGGACATGTGGACGAGAGTGCAGTTGAAAGAAAATGCAAAGCAGGCATTTTATAGGAACTATTGGGAATGTGTTGCAGTTGCATTTATCATGGGCATTTTAGAATTTAATGCAAATGTGAATCTGGAAGTTTACCATAATAATATGGATACGTTCCGTGCTGTTTATCCGTCGGACATGTGGTATTTAATGACAACATTTCTGACAACATTAGCAGCCTTTAACCTTATGCTTACTGTTCTTGGCATATTTTTAAAAATTTTCGTGGGAAATGTATTTGCAGTGGGAGGAAGGCAGTTTTTTATTCAGAACAGAACATCTAAGACAAAGATAAGTACGATTCTTTTACCGTTTGGTTCCGGACATTATGGCAATGTTGTACTGACTATGTTCTTAAGGGATTTATATATAGGTCTGTGGATGCTTTTGCTTATTGTTCCGGGAATTATAAAATCCTATGAATACCTCATGGTACCATATATTCTTGCTGACAATCCAGGAATGGACAGAAGAGAAGCATTTGCTATCAGTAAACGTATGATGGACGGAGAGAAGTGGAATGCATTTGTACTTGGACTTTCCTTTGTAGGCTGGGCTCTTTTAGCTGCGTGCACCTGCGGCATTCTGGGATTATTTTTCCTGAAGCCGTATATGGAGGCCACATATACAGAATTATATACTTATAATAAGATAAAAGCATATAACGAAGGCTATATAAGATAATTTTCAGAAAAAACACTTACATTTTTAGATTTTACGTGCTACAATTAGAGCAGGTGATAAATATGTATAAAATAGGAAATTATGTAGCACATTACAAGGAGGGTATCTGTGAGATAACGGCGATAGGAAAGCTTGATATAAGCTGTTCTGACAAGAAGAAGGAATATTATACCTTAAAACCGCTGTATAATGCGAAAGGGACACTTTATACGCCGGTATCGAATGAAAGAGGACAGATACGAGAGGTTATTTCTGCTGATGAGGCAAGGGCATTGATTGATGATTTTCCGAAGATTGAGGCATTGTGGGTGACAGAAGAAAAGAAACGGGAAGCTCTTTATAAGGAAGCATTACTTAAAAATGAATGTAAATCTTGGATTTCCATTATTAAGGCTTCCCATGCCAGAAAGATGAAACGGCTTTCGCTGGGGAAGAAATCAATAAATATTGATGATAAGTATCTTGGCATTGCAGAGAATTTTCTTATCGGGGAATTTGCTATGGCACTTGACATGACGAAGGAAGAAGTAAAGATGTATATTAAAACAAAGTTTGGGGACGGGGTAAAATGAAAAATACCCCGTCCCCAGGTCCGTCAGGGACGGGGTATTTTTCATTTTACCCCGTCCCCAACTATGTGAAGCCGTAAACTTTCGTATTCTGTTTTCGCTGTCGGCAATGGAAGTCCTGCATTCATAAGCACATCTCCGGGATAGCGTGCCCCGTTTACTTCGTAAATAGTATCGGCCTTAAGTCCTTTTAGCCTGCACCAGCATCCAGGCCCATTTGGATGAATCTGAAGAGATACTGCAAAGAGCAGCGCTTCGCTTCCATCCTCTGACGAAAACTGCCAACAATGCCAGCTTTCGGCTGTATCAGGAGATGTCAGGCGGTAATAGTTCCCATACTGAATTAAATCATAATAATCCTTAAATTCCTGAATTTGCCGCCTTACAGCGCTCTTTTCTTCTTCTGTCATCTCGTCCGGGTCAAGTTCATAGCCGAAGGTACCGGACATGGCGGCTGTGGCTCGGGTGTTAAGAGGCGTTATACGTCCTGTCTGCTCATTAGGGCATTTGGATACATGAGAGCCTACGGTACTGACAGGATATGCAAAGGAGGTACCATATTGAATGCTTAAACGTTCGATAGCGTCTGTATCATCGCTGCACCAAATCTGTGGAGTATAATAGAGCATACCAGCATCAAAGCGTCCGCCGCCGCCGCTGCAGCCTTCAATCAGCATATCAGGATAGCGTTTATGCAATTTTTCAAGCATATCATATACACCGAGAACATAGCGGTGAGCGGTTTCTCCCTGCCTTTCAGGGGGAAGGGCGGCGCTGTAAAGGTCCGAGAGGCTCCGGTTTAAATCCCATTTCAGATACTCAATTCTGGCGCTGTCGAATACCTGGCATACATGATGTAGAATATATTCCCGTACATCCTCTCTGGAAAAATCAAGAAGGAGCTGGTAACGTGCCCGTACCGGTGGTTTTCCTGGAATCTTAAGAGCCCAGTCTGGATGTGTGCGGTAAAGCTCACTGTCCTCGCTTAGGCCCTCCGGCTCAAACCAGATGCCGAAATTCATTCCCAGTGCGTGAATGCGTTCGGATACATCACGGAGGGAACAGCCAAGCTTATCTTCATTTACAATCCAGTCGCCAAGGCCAGATACGTCGCGCTCTCGTTTTCCAAACCATCCGTCATCCATGACGAATAACTCCACGCCAAGCTCTGCAACATCTTTTGCCATTGATACCAGTTTATCGCCGTTGAAATCAAAATAGACTCCCTCCCAGCTGTTTAAGAGGACTGGACGGCGTTTTTTCTTCCAGATCCCGCGGCACAAATTGTTCCGAAAAGCCCTGTGAAGAATCTGTGAAAGATTTGTAAGTCCTCTTTCTGAGTATGCCAGGACAGCCTCAGGAGCCTGGAAAGATTCACCGGGCTCTAGCCGCCAGGAAAAGTTTTCCGGGTGGATGCCAAGGAGCACTCTTGTCTGGTCAAATTGGTCATGCTCCGCCATTCCAAGAAAATCTCCGCTGTATAAGAGAGAAAGTCCGAAACAGCGTCCAGTATCCTCCGAAGTATCCCTGTCAGAGAGAATCAGGAATGGATTATACTGATGACTGGATGCACCCCGGGTACTTCCGACGGACTGTATACCGTGGAAAACCGGTGCACGCTGATGCGTGCGCTCCTTCACATGCCTTCCGTAGAAGGTATGAAGGTCAAAGCTGCCATGAAGGAAATCGACAGAAGTGCTCTGTACATTTTCCAGATAAAAAGGAGCATCACTGTGATTTTCGATACGCACAGCCCTTGTAATAATATCCAGCTTTTCAAAAACACCGTAATACAGATGCACGTAGAAGAGGCGCCTCGTATCTTCAAGGGTAATGATAAGAGTGTCGGCTTGTGCATGTTTGGTTTCGTATACAGACGGAAGGCCTGGAAGAGAATATTTTCCCTTCTTCACCTCGAAACTTTTGTATTTAAGTTCAGTAGAAAAGCTTCCGTCAGGATATCGTACCTTCAGCGCGCCTGTCCGATAATCTCCGCTTCCATAGGAAGGATATTCCTGGGGAAGCGCATCCAGTGAGTATGTGCGGTCGTCTCCGGCGTCATAGGGATTGCCGGAAAAGCCGCGATCCGCGTAAGTAACCAGATAAGAATAGTCAAAAACAGAACCCCTGTTACCAAAGTAGGTATGGAGTAAAACTCCATACCTGTCTGCTTTCATCTGGTACATACTATGGTCTGTCTGCAAGGTAAATAAAGTATTTGTCTTGTCAAGTATAATCGCCATAAGTCTGTCCTCATATTCATTTTTCTTAGTATTTTTACTTTACCGCACCGTTTACAACACCGTTGATAATCTGCTTCTGGCATACCAGATAGAAGATTAAAATAGGAAGTAAAGCTAATAAGTAGGATGCAAACGCCAGATTGTAGTTCGTACCAAACTGTGTCTGGAATGTAAGCTGCGCAAGGGGAAGTGTGTTAGCGCCTGTACCGGACATGATGACGAGTGGCGTCATAACATCGTTCCAGGTTCCAAGAGCAGTAAGTACAGCAACCGTCGCGTGCATAGGTCCCATAATCGGGAAGATAACTTTCCAGTAAGTCTGCCAAGTGGTGGCGCCGTCTACAAAAGCAGCTTCCTCCAGTGCGATAGGGATGTTCTTTAAGTAACCGGTGTAAAGCATTACGTTCATCGGCATGTAGAACACTAGATAGCATAATATAACACCGAACCAGTTGTCAACCCCCATTTGTGCAGTCTGTTTTACCAGAGGCATCATAAGGATTGCGAAAGGTACGAACATACCACTTACAATGTAAAGGTAGGAGACTTTATAAAATTTGCTCTTAGCCATGCTTCTTCCAATTGCATATCCGGCAAGGGAATGGAGCAGGATTGCAAGAACAACAGTCGCAACAGTAATCAAAACACTGTAGCCAAGTGAATGCCAGAAGTCTGTCACACGCATAGCCTCTGCAAAGTTCTCAAGGCTGAAGCTTTTTGGAAGACTTAATGCTCCGCCAATGTCATTAGTCATTTCCGACGGCTTCTTAAATGCGATTACAATCGCCATATAAAGCGGAAAGATAACGGTCACACAGCCAAGAATTAATAATATTGTAAGCGGCCAATTTGTGGTAGCAGCAACTTTATTTTTCTGTTTCATTATAACTGTTCCTCCTTCTTTCCTGTGAAATTAAGCTGGAATACAGAGATCGCTACAATGACGATAAAGAAGATAACCGCATTGGCACTCTGGAAACCAAACTGTCCTCCGCCCATACCATTGTTATAAATGAGGTAGGAGATGGACTCTGTACTCTGTGCAGGACCACCCTTCGTAAGAGCCATGATCTGGTCGAATACCATCAGGAAGTCTTTCATGCTGAGTACCATGTTAATGCTGAAGAATGGGATGATGAGCGGGAAGGTAAGTTCCTTGAAGCTCTTCCATCCTGTAGCGCCGTCAATAGCGCCTGCCTCATATACGTCCTCCGGTACAGTCTGCAGACCGGAAATATAAATCAGAGTTGTCTGTGCAATTGACTGCCAAGCGGCAACAATTACGATGGCAATCCATGCTGTGCCAGTATTGGAAAGCATACTGGAGCCGCCTGTGATTGCAGGAAGGATGTATGTAAAAATATATCCGAAGATATAACCAACAACCAGTCCGCCCAAGATTCTCGGTACAAAGTATACGCCTCTTAAAGCGCTTTTTGCCCGAATCTTTCCGTTTAAGCCCAGTGCAAGAAGAAGGGCAATTACATTTGTAAGGATTGTGGCAACAAGTGCAAACTTAAAGGTGAACAGATAGGATTTTCCTACACGTGCGTCAGTGAATAAGTCGGCATAGTTACGCATGCCTACCCAGTCATAGCTTCCGAAGCCTTTAAAGTTCGTAAAACTGTACATAAGACCCTTAATCAGCGGCAGAGTATTAAAACAGAAGAACAGTGCCAGCACGGGAACGGTGATTAATAAAAAGGTCTGGTTTCTGCTGAGTTTTTTATTCATTATTCATTACCTCCCTTTTCTTCGTACTCCTGTACTTTACGGATAATATCGCGGTTGTATCTTACCCAGTCGGTATCAAATTTGTTGAGGAACTTTTCTACGTTTCCGTCTAACAGGAAGGTCTGAATCTGAGCATCAACACTCATTTCAGCCGGATAGTAGTGATCCTGATAATCCACCACTCTGCCTTCGTTGATATAATCAAGCATACCGTCAAGGGCTGGTGAAAGCTTAAATTCTGTGTCCTTACACGGAACAGCGTTCTGGTCATCCAGATAAGTCTGGATGGTGGAATCCTCTAACAGGAAACTTAATACTTCATAAGCCGCTTCTTTGTTCTTACATTCATTTGTAACGCAGAACTGAAGGTCAACGCCTGAATTTAAGATATTGTCTTTTTCATTGTCACATCCCGGCATAACGAAGGAATCAATGTCCATGTCCGGGTTTACAGACTGAATCTGGGGAACAGCGTAGCTTCCAATACAGTACATGGCGGATTCGCCGTTTGCAAAAGCAGTACATGCGTCATTGTAGTTGTAAGCAAAGGGGTCATTCTGTGCATGGTCAAGAAGCTCAAGCATCTTTTCAGCTACTTCCGGGTACTCGTCGATAAATTTGGTTTCGCCTTTGTTTACCTGACGGCAGACATCTGCAGGTGCAAGGTCACAGGCCAGTGCATTCCATGGTGCCAGACAGGTCCACACATCCTTAAAACCAAAGTACAGCGGCTGCTGGCCGGATGCTTTGATCTCTTCACACAAGTCCATAAATTCCTGCCAGGTTGTGGGAATTTCCCAGCCATTATCTTGAAACATCTCTCGGTTATACAGTACGCCTGCAGCATTCGCTACATAAGGAACAGCATACACACCATCCATCGGAACAAACTCAAGGTTCTTGTCGATGTCCAGATAAGCCTGCTTAATCAGTGAAAGTCCTTCAAAGTCCGAGATATCCATAAGCATATCTGCGTCAAGGAAGTTTGAGAAGTTTACGTCACCGCCGATACCGATAATATCCGGTGCATCCTCCTTAATAAAACGCGTCTTCAGTACGGTCATGGCATCGTTGGGAGATTCAATCTTAAGCACGATATCATCATGTGTCGCATTGAATTCCGCTTCCATCTTCTCGAAAGCCTTTACTGCTTCCGGCTTGTACTGAAGCATGGTGATATGGGTTTTTCCGTCTGAGCTTTCGGATGAGCATCCGCTGGCTGAAAGAACGGTCCCAATCAGCATTGCTGCCACAAGCGCTGTGGCAAAAAATCTCTTTTTCATTCCACACCTCTCCTTTTTTACATGCTTTGGTAAGTTGCATGAATTATTGTGTATTTCTGCATAGAATAATAGCAGTTTGACGAAGGAAGGTAAATGTGAAGATGTGTCTGAAATATATCAAAATGCTAGATTGTGTTGCAAATGTTGAAGTATAGACGTATTATGGTATATAATATAAAGAAAACATAAATTTTCGTTAAAATTTACAAAAAGTGATGCGCATTTTTAGATAAAATGACAATAGAAGGCGAAAGGAAAGGAGACGCATTATGATCAATCATTTATTTTCGGTATTTCAGGACGAGCGGTTTATGGACCTTACAATATACCAATATGGGTATGAAAAGTGTGAACCGCTCCATTCTTTTGGGCCTTACGTAAGGAATAACTATCTGTTCCATTATGTAATTTCAGGGAAAGGAAGCCTTCACGCTAATGATGAAAAAGATAATACCAGCTACTATCATATTGGCGCAGGAAACGGCTTTCTTATTGAGCCAGGATATGTGAATACCTATTATGCAGATAAGGCGCAGCCCTGGGAATATGTCTGGATAGAATTCGGAGGCCTGCGGGCAAAGGAGTATGTGGAGCTTGCAGGCATTTCCTATAAGAATCCGGTATATTCTCCTTCCGATTTGGAATATGGAAAAATCATACAGGATCGGATGATGACCATTGTAAAGAGTCAGAATGCGTCCTCTATAGAACTCATTGGAAACCTGTATCTTTTCGTAGATGCCCTCATTAAGTACTCGTCCTCGAAAAAACAGCTTCAGGGCGGGAAGCTAAGCGAGTTCTATGCAAGAGAAGCGGTTGTATATATCGAGCATAACTATGATAAAAATATCACAATAGAAGATGTTGCAAAAAAATGTCAGCTGGACAGAAGCTATTTTGGGAAGGTATTTAAAAAGGTAGTTGGCCAGTCTCCCCAGGATTTTCTTATCCGGTACCGTATGACAAAAGCGGCGGACGCTTTGATTGTCGGCAACGATTCAGTCAGTGATATAGGTAATTCTGTAGGTTATCCGAATCTTCTGCATTTTTCCCGGGCCTTTAAAGGGGTATATGGTATGTCTCCCAGAGAGTACAGGCAGAAGAATAAAATAATAGACAGATAATAAGAATGAAAAAATAAAAAGGTGGAAGGACAGATGATACGTATAAAGGATATTGCAAGGGAAGCCGGGGTAAGCCCTACGACTGTGTCAAATGTGATTCACGGCAACCGTAAAAAAGTGTCTGGGGAAACAGTAAAAAGAATTGAAAAGCTTTTAAAGGACAGGGAATATATCCCCAGCATGGGAGCGAGAATGCTGGCTGGAGGAAGTACCCGGGTTATCGGTATTCTTGTGGCGGAGCCAGGAGGAGAAAAACGCTGTGTAGAAGGCCACCCTTTTGCCAATATACTGCTGCGCTCACTGGAGCGGGAAATTTACGAAAGGAATTACTATATGCTTTTGCATTTTACAGCAACACCTGAGGAAGGTATTCAGTTTGCAGCTACCTGGAATGTGGAAGGACTGATTACAATTGGTTTTGGCACAGGAGATAACCTAAGGCTCCAGGGGAGCTGTAAGGTGCCTATAGTGTCTATTGACGTATATTATGACGACGAAAGAATGGCAAATGTAGGGCTTGACGATAAAGGCGGCGGCGCCCTTATGACAAAATATCTGCTGGATACAGGCCACAGAAAGATTGGATTTGTGGCAGACAATGACGTGGGTGTGGATCATGAGCGCTGGAAGGGCGTATGTAAGGCACATGAAGATTATGGTGTTAAAGATGCATGTGTGCGGCATATAATAATTCCAGAGGAGAGAAGGACAAGAAGGGAGTATTACAGGAAATATCTTGCACAGCTTGCGTCTGAATATGATGCCTTGTTTTTTGCCTCTGATTATTATGCGGTGGAAGCAATGGCAGTTTTAAGAGACATGGGAATCTCTGTCCCGGAGGATTTGTCAGTGGCAGGGTTTGACGATACAGAAAGCGCCGTAATGTGCAGGCCGCTGCTTACTACGGTGCACCAGGATGTAGAGAGGAAGGCGGAGCATGCGGTGAGGAAGCTCCTTGCATTTATACAAGGGGAACGGAAAATATCTATGACAGAACGTCTTCCGGTAACTCTCGTTCTTCGTGATTCTGTAAAAAACAGGTAAATTGAATAAAACTCTGTTTCCGGTATTGTGTAATGTGACGTTTTGCGCAAAACCTCTTGAAAGATGTATTTATTTTAGCTATAATCCTAGCTAGAAAATAGTTATGCGCAAAACCTGATTGACGTATGCGTATTGAACTTCTTATGTTCAAAGGACTGCACAATTAAATACAAATTAAGGAGTGGTAAGCTTTATGGATTTATTGATCTATCGATGCGGGTATGAAAAAAAGCAATGTCCGTGGGAGATAAAGCAGTATGAATCTGGCGGTCATTATCTTTTTTGTTACATTGTTTCAGGAAAAGGAGTTTTGCGGGTAGAAAAAGAGAAAAAAGAAACTCTTGTCTACACATTGTCCGAAAGGATGGGATTTTTAGTAGAACCGGGAAAGGGAAAAGACATGAAGGTTTTCCCGGAGGGAAGCTGGGATTTCGTATGGATCGAATTTGGAGGTTTAAGAGCAGGAGAGTATACAAAGCTTTCCGGTTTGACGGAAAACCAGCCGGTATATATGCCAGAGGAGCCTGAGCAGGGAGACATGCTTTTTCAGTGTATGCTGGAGCTCATAAAAAGCGGGGAGGAATGTCCTCTTAAAATGACAGGGCATCTGTATCTATTTATGGATTGCCTTGTAAGGACATGCCGATTTAAGGGACAGACGACGGGAGGAAAAAACAGTGAAACCTATGTAGAGGGGGCAGTCCGGTATATTGAGCAGAATTATTCCAGACATATATCAGTTGAGGAGCTGGCAAGACGGTGCTGGCTGGACAGAAGCTATTTCGGAAAAGTTTTTAAATCTGTTACCGGACAGTCCCCGCAGCAGTTTTTAATCAGGTTTCGGATGGAAAAGGCTGCGGCAGAGCTTCGGACAGGCAATATGCCGGTGGGTGATGTAGGAGCTTTAGTAGGCTATCCCAACCTTCTGCATTTTTCCCGTGCATTTAAAGGTGTTTATGGCATATCCCCTAGTGAATATCGGCAGAGATGCCGGGAGAGAGTTATGCAGGAATTGTTTCAATAATCTGATTTTTATAGATTTAGGAGGAAAAGTATGGAAAAGACATGGTGGAAAGAAAGCGTAGTATATCAGATATATCCAAGGAGCTTCTGTGACAGTAATGGGGACGGAATTGGAGATTTGAACGGAATCACAGGTAAATTAGAATATTTAAAGGAATTGGGAATTGACGTAATCTGGCTGTCGCCGGTATATCAGTCCCCCAATGATGATAACGGATACGATATCAGCGATTATAAAGCAATTATGGAGGAATTCGGGACAATGGAGGACTATGACCGTATGCTTTTTAGGGCACATAGTCTGGGGATTAAGATTATGATGGACTTGGTTGTGAACCATACCTCTGATGAGCATGCATGGTTTGTGGAAAGCAGGAAGTCAAAAGATAATCCTTACCGGGATTACTACATATGGAGAGATGGAAAAAATGGGAAAGAACCTAACAACTGGGGTTCCTGCTTCGGGGGTTCTGCATGGAAATATGATGAAGGAAGCGGACAGTATTTCCTGCATCTGTTTTCTCCAAAACAGCCGGACCTTAACTGGGATAATCAGAAAGTGAGAAAAGAAGTATTCGACATGATGAACTGGTGGTGTGAGAAAGGAATTGACGGTTTCCGTATGGATGTGATAAGCCTTATCTCTAAGAAGCCGGATTTTCAGGACGGAGAGGTGGGACAAAGCGGTTATGGCGACCCGGGCTGTGCCAATGGGCCTCATGTACACGAATACCTGCAGGAGATGAATCGTAAGGTCCTCTCAAAATACGATCTTATTACAGTAGGGGAATGTTCCGGCGTTACGGTAGAGGAGGCGAAAAAATATGCATCCTCTGAAGGGACAGAGCTGAATATGGTATTTCAGTTCGAACATGTGGATCTGGACGGGGGTGAGAGCTTTAAGTGGAATCATAATAAAATCCGTCTGCCAGAGCTTAAAGCTGTCATGAGTAAATGGCAGACAGAGCTTGCCGGCAAAGCTTGGAACAGTCTTTACTGGTGTAACCATGATCAGCCTAGGATGCTGTCCCGCATCGGAAATGACAGCCCGAAGTACCGCGAACGTTCGGCAAAGCTCCTTGGCACCTGTCTTCATATGATGCAGGGAACCCCTTACATCTACCAGGGGGAGGAGCTTGGCATGACAAATTACCCATTTACGTCCATGGAGGAGTTCCGTGATATTGAGAGTATCAATGCGTATTATGAACTAACAGAAAAGGGAATCATAGCGCCGGAGGAGATGTTTGACTATATCAGCTATAAAGGGAGAGACAACGCAAGGACACCCATGCAGTGGGATGACAGTTCCTATGCAGGCTTTACGTCGGGTACGCCGTGGATAGCCGTGAATCCCAATTATAAAGAAATTAATGCAAAGGAACAGATGGAGAGAGAAGATTCTGTTTTCCATTATTACCAGAAGCTTATAAGGCTTCGCAAGGAGTATGAGATTATTGTGTATGGAGATTATGAGCTCCTTCTGCCGGACAGCAGGGAATTATATGTATACACGCGTTCTTATGAAGGACAGAAGCTTTTAGTCGTATGTAATTTTACAGAAAAGGAAATTGTCTGGGAAATTCCGCAAGACTTAAAAGGGTGTGTGGGAAGAGTGCTGATTTCCAATTATGGAAGGGACACGCTTGAGGAATCAGTAACGCTTGCGGCGTATGAATGCGCGGCGGTGTTATATTAAGATGAGTCGGGGACGGGGTAAAATTCAAAAGTGCCTGTCCCCAGCCTCTTTGGGGACAGGCACTTTTGAATTTTACCCCGTCCCCAAAGAGGCTGGAATGTGGCAGCAGTGGCAGATAACCCCTACAATTGCGTCTACGGATTCAACCTTTCCATCTTCCTCCCATTTCAGAAAGATATTAAGCAGTGCTCCACCATAATAGTAGAGTTCGTAAAGGGAGCGGGGATAGACCGGATCCACGAATCGTATCATATAGTCATTGATAGCCTGTATCATTAGTGAATGGAGGTTTGCCCCTGCCAGTGTAAGGAAAAATTCAGAATACTGGTCAAAGAATAAAAAAGCATGGCGCACATGGGCAGCATCATAGAAATTATTAACGCCGAGAGAGCGGCTGCATTCCTCTAAATAGCATTCGATTATCTCATGGAGATAGTTATTAAGGGCATCGGTTTTGGACTGGAAGTAATGGTAAAATGTCATGCGTGACACACCGGCCCGCTTTACGATATCAGAAACTGTAATTTCTTCGTAATCTTTATCCTGCATTAAAGCAATCATCGCTTCACCGATACACTGTCTGGTGAAGCGGTTTCTTTTTGTAAAATTTTTTCCCAGTATATGCTTCATTAATGAAATTTCCCGTTTCATGGCAATTCCCCTTCTTTAATAAATTGTGCTGCTGCATACTTTGGAAGCATTTTCCAGAAGAGTTTTCAGCAAATGTAAAGTCCTGTATGAACATTAAATAAAAATTTACAGATTAGATTAGGACCTGTTGACAAACTAAAGAAAAATGACCTGTTGTATGGTATACTTATTGTATCCAATTACAGGAGGTCACTTTTTATGATGGGAAGGCAAAACGGGCAGATCCAGATGGTAAT
>CAJTEW010000019.1 GCA_910575605.1 Lachnospiraceae bacterium | reverse complement strand
CTTCTGGTTCGGTGCTGTAGTGTTGAAATCCCTTTTCAGTATATTAGGCGCAATCTTTCCAACTTCTCCCTTGTAGGAACGATATTTTTTAATTCTTACCATGCATTTCTGCCAGTTCCAGTAATGCTGCCAGTTTATATTTCTGCCTTAATTCTGTAATGACAGCTACTTTGTCGGTTTCTCTGATCTTTCCCGCTTTTGAATTAAGGCATTTAATTTTTTTAGGTATTCATTCTCCATGCGAAGACGTTGCACTTCGGCAAGCAGGTCTTCGTTTGTCTCTATGTTTGTTTTTGGTTTCTGTGGACGTTTTTCCCCATTTTTGATGTCCTGCCTCTCTGTTCTTTAAACAGGGCATCCTTCCCTTGCTCATAGTAGATGCGTTCCCATTGGGAAACAGTCCTGAAGGAAGGGATGTTGAAGTGGGCTGCCGTCTTTCGGATGGATGCACCTGTATTATGCATATATTCTACAACAGAGACTTTAAATTCGCCAGTATAAGTTCTATGTGTAGTGCTTAATCCTTCCACGCCATGCTCCTGATAGGCATCCCTCCATTTTTGAATATCACCATAGCTGACATGGTATTCCTGTGCCAGTTTTTTGATTCCAATATCTCCTTTGAGATACCGCTCCACAATTTCCAGCTTGAGTTCTGCAGAATATATTTTTCTTCCAGACATAGAAATAACCCCTTTCATTAGACTTTCATTTTTGTCTAATAAAAGGGGGTCACTTCAGCCGGGGCAGTTACTTTTTTGTGTGGTTTATGTACGCTACCAGAATCGACACAATGATTCCAAGAACCATCAGATTTATAAAAATTTAGCAGACTGTCCCGAAAAACGGACAAAAATAGCAGCAGCCTGAATTCCCCAAGCCGCTGTTATGTATATTTCTGTTCCGTATTCAGTTCAAAACAGAACCCGCTCGCACAGGATTGTAAAGCAGACATCCGGCTGTGCCGCATACAGCTTTTCCCGCAGGTTCCGGATATGGCACTTTATGGTGTTGCTTTCATTTCCAAGCGCATCCTCGCCCTACACTTTCTGGTATATCTTCCTGCGGTTGTGGGAAATCTCCAGTCTCGGTATTGACAGCACCGAATCTTCATTCAACTGCTGGTAGTCGAAGTCAGGGTGACGTTTCAGGACATCGATCATCTTGTTAAAGGCGGGGAAATCTTGCTCGCCAAACTCAATCATCAATATACGCTCGATGCCATCACCTTCTTTCAAAAAATCATTTTTATATCACGCCCTCGCATCAAAACCGCCCTGTTCCCCGATTCCCCAATCCGCCGCAAAGCCGGGGATGCCTGCCCTATCTTGTTATGCTTATGCCTTCATATAATTTCTCCAGCTTCTCTAAAAATGCCCTGTAAAATTCCCCCTCTTTGATGCGGGCCTGCTGAGCCTCTATGCTCCTGGGCGTACATACTACGGGATGCTCCAAATCGTACAGCGCCTTTTTCGTTGCCTGGATTGCAGATTCCACCGTATTTCCGAGGATGTCGAAATTCTCCGTTTCACCCTTAAGCTGTTTATTAAGCCGCTGCAGCATCATCTGCGATATATGGCTCACCATTCCGTTACCACGAATTCCCATGCCATTCGCATTTACTTCTTTCGCCGCATCCATCCACGCATCCTTCACTTCCTGCGGGGCATTTGGCCCGACCATCTCAAAGGCTTTCTCATCCTGGTCGACTGCTTTGCCTTGCGCCGCCTTTTCTTCCACCGTTTCCATGAATCCCACAGCCCCGGATTCCGCACTTCTTCCTGTCTTCCTTGCCGTGTATCCTGTCAGCGGATATCCCACTGTTCCTATTCCGTTAATACCCATTTCAATCCTCCATTTCTTTCTTATGGCAGCCCCTCTGTCAGTCAGAGCCGCACCCGCTCCCCTATAATAAGTCCAAGCGGTTAATTGTCCCTTAAATACATCGAGCCTAACTTCCCCGGTCAAATCCCATACCGACCTTCACCTCCTTCCAAATAATCCCCGCCAGTTCCGCCTCCAGCTCATCCATCTTCTTATAGATGCTGTATGTCTCCCCTGCCGTGTAAAATACGTTCTTGTGTCTGCTCGTCCCGATATAAATAATGTCGTCCACCCGCAGGTTCACGTTCCCCTCCACGAAGCTAAGCTCCACCACCTGCTCCTCCCGCAGGATGTCATCCAAGCACTCCGGCAGTGCCTACTTCAGGTCATCCTTTAGCAGGAATCGACTTGCCTTCACCTCGTTCCCGTCCAACGCATTAACTTCGGAAAACTTATCATCTAATCCAAAGTATTCTGAAACAAGCATACAAATTCCTCTCTCAGGTAGTTATTATTCCACCATCATCAAGTAACTGTCCAGTCTCGCATTCACATAACCTGCAAACAGTTTTTCCATTGCACTAATATTATGCTTTATATGGTATTCGTCGAATGCATTGTAATACGAAATCCCGTCTGCAGATTTACCATATGCTGATCAAAAAAATTTAAAATATCTGCATCCATTAGCAGCCATTCTCCATTTCACACCATTTTGCAATATCTCCGATTAACTCGAGCGGCAGGGGCTTATCATAAGGAAGCTGTATGGCTCCTTTACTTGTCTTATATTCCTTAAGCCTGTCCGCAAATGTCTCCACCGCTTCAGGACCAGGATACAATCCTATATGCTTCTTAAAGGCCGCAAACTGGATCAGATTATGTTTTTTCCAATAAGTCGGCATGCTCCATGATATCTTTTCCACGGCGTCCGGTATTACGGATTTTATTGTGTTATTTATCTGCTGCAAAAAGAACTGCGTCTGCTCTGGCTGACGTTCTATATATTCTTCAATTGTTTTCGGAGCTTCGCCGCAGTAATGCTCCTGATTTGTATTCTTAAATGTACGGCCGCATTTTGGACATTTCCACATACTTATTCACCTCTTTGTCTGCTCATCTATGGAGAATTTTATCCACGGGTTTTCCTTTTGCCAGTTCATCAATCAGTTTGTCCAGATATCTTATCTCCTGCATCAATGGCTCCTCAATTGTTTCTACGCGTACCCCGCAGACCACACCTTTGATAGATTTCCTGTCCTGGTTTGGAAGCGGCGCATTTTGAAAAAAGTCACCATAAGTAACAGAACTGTTGAGGGCGTCTTCTATTTCTTCCGTGCTATACCCGGTCAGCCAGCAGATTACTTCATTCACTTCATTTAACGTTCGTCCCTTCTTTTCTGCCTTCGCAGCCAACAGCGGATATATTTTCGCAAAACTCATTGCATATACTTTTTCATTGTCCATATCTTCCCTCTCCTTTATTTTCAATACGTTACATCAGAGCCGAATCTTCCAGACATACCTCATCCGCCCTATAGCCAACGGCATCACATTAAGCCAGCTATTATAGCGGTTCAAAATAATATCATCCCCGCTTATCACACCTTCCATCTGTTCTAAAACCCGGGTTACGTCCGGAATAGTCAATGTCTGCACAGAGAAGCAGTATCTCTTCACAGACCGTGCCAGAGCCAGACGCTTCCGCTCGGAAAACAGGTAATAATTGATAAGCGTATCTCTACCGGAGGCTGTTCCGTGACTGTCAGACAAAAAGTCTACTTGAGAGGAAACGATTCACTCCTTAATTCTACCGGCATTTTAACTGGTAAGGTTTGTGTAGTATCCATTTTAGCATGTCACATTAACTTTTTGGTGTAATATTTCATTTCTTGACTTATAATTTTATAAAAATTCACTATCTAAAGCTCGTAAGTTTATGACAGAAACTATTTCCTGTTGTATTCTTTCAACTTCATCAATTCTAACTCTGCCAATATAGTTTCTTTCCATTTTATAGTCTACATCTGGAAATAATTTTTCTAGCAAATTATTTATTTTTGGAGATGCCCCCATTGAAGCCATAACAAGAGATGTCATATCAAATTGCTTCAATATTTCTCTTAATTCGTTTTCTGGAATTTTTGATAATTGTTCAAAATCAGTTATCCTTTCAGTCGGTATATTCGGCTCTAAAATATCATTTATTGTAATTCCATAAAGCTTAGATATTTTTAACAAAACCTCTAAATCTGGAATGGCTGCCCCGGTATCACATAGTTAAAGATATTGGTATCATTCAATCAATTTTGCCGATAAAGCGGTAGAAGATTTCTACCTCCTGTTCCCGGCTTCCGTCCTCACCTTTGACCGCTTCATGGACAACGATTTTTTCAATCAGCATATTCAAAAGTTCGGCGGTCAGTTCTGTTGGATTGACGCACTCTTTCATCAAGGCAATCCATTTTTCTGCGTCTACGGCGTTCTGGCTTTCAGTGGCGATAGCGGATTGAAGCTGTTCAATCTTTTCGTCCAGTTCAGCCTGTTCGCTTTGGTACTTCCCGGACAGCATAGAGAAGTTGTATTCCGTGATACGCCCCGCCGCCCAGTCCTCATACATCCGGGCAAACAAAGTATCGACTTCGGCTTTTCGCTTCTCTGCCTTTTTCAGTTCTGCGGCCTGCTTCTTTCTTGCGGCAGCCTGTCCCTTATCAGTGGCATTTAACAGCTGCTTCAAGAGCCGTTCTTCATCATGCTGTACCAGCCCCGACCAGTATTGCAGACGGGAGAGGACATAGGCATAAAGCACATCATAACGGATATAGTGCATGGAGCATTGGCGTGTGCCCTGCCCGTACTTGCTACAATGATAATGGCCGTAAGGCTTGCTGTTCTGCCTGTTCTCCCCATAGGACAGCGACCAGCCGCAATCCGCACATTTTACCAATCCGGAAAAAATCTGCGTTGTACCATCCTTGCACTTCCTGCGGCGGTTTGCTATCTGCTCCTGTACCTGCCGGAAAACCTGCTCGCTGATAATCGGCTCCTGCGTGTTCTCCACCCGCACCCATTCACTTTGGGGCTTGCGTACCCTCCGCTTGTTCTTAAAGGAAATGTTCGTTTCCCGGTAATGAATGGTATGGCCGATATAGGTTTCGTCTTTCATAATGCTCTTGACCTGGGCTATCGTCCATGCGTAGCTTTTTTCCTCCGGCGCACCCGCATAGATGTTTGCAAAAGTCCCGTCACGCTGGAAGTTGATAAATCCCGGTGTGGGAACCTTTTCCGCAATCAGTATTCTTGTGATACTGGCCGCCCCTCTGCCATGAATAGCAAGGTCAAAAATCTTCTCCACTATCCAGCGGGTTTCCTCGTCGATTATCAGCTTGTTTTTGATTTCCGGGTGTTTCCTGTACCCGATGGGAGCATAGGCGCCGATACGCTGTCCTGTGGCAAACTTTGCTTTGAAAGCGGCCTTTACCTTGCGGCTTGTATCTTTCGCAAACCATTCATTGAACAGGTTTTTGAACGGGACAAAATCGGAAAGCCCTTTCTCTGTGTCCTCATTCTCCGCAACGGCGATGTAGCGAACCCGTTTCTCCGGGAACAGAAATTCCAGATAGTAGTCCATCATCACATGTTCCCGCCCGAAACGGGACAGGTCTTTCGTGACAATGCAGTTTACTTTTCCGGCTTCCATATCGTCCATCATGCGCTGAAAATCCGGCCGTTCAAAGTTCGTCCCCGACCAGCCATCGTCCACATACTCACCGACTACATGAAGCCCCTGTTCCTTTGCGTACTGTTGCAGGATTGTCCGCTGTGTTTCAATGCTTACGCTGTCACCATAGTTTTCATCGTCCCGGCTCAATCTCATATAAAGCGCCGTGTTGTAAATCGTAGTATTGTAAGGTTGTTTCACCGTTAAAAATCCTCCTTCTAAAGAAACAACCCACGCTTACAATACTTTTGCTCTATGGCAATTATATCATAAGCGTGGGCGTGTTATCAATGATGGGCTATCAGGTTGAAGCGGCTTTTTCTGCGGTATGCCGCACCACATCTACAATCAGATCACCGAGGGGCTTCCCGCCTGCGGCGAAGTGTTCGGAGATTTTTATACGGTTGTTCCCACATACAAAATACTGCGTGCCGTTCTCTGCTTGTATGACCTGCCCTGTCCGGGGTGTGAAAATATCGCTTTCGCTTTTTGCCATCCAGTGTCCTCCATATTCAGTTTTCAAGGTACAATGCCGCACAAAGGCGGCGAAAATTTCTGCTTATATCTATCACCTTTCCTTTACCGTGTGCCGCTGCTGACGTTTCAGTTCCGCCAGTATATCCGGCGGGATACGGTCAACCAGCCGCTGTAAATTGTCCAGTTCGCTTTTCAGCTTTGCCCGTTCCATCGTATCTTTCATCTTTCCTTTTTCGCTGGCCTTTGCCCTTGCTTCCAGCTTCTCATTCTCCGCCAACAGGTCATTGATTGTGACCTTGTACTTTTTCAGTTGCCCGGAGAAGTTCTCCATCTGCGGGAACCACTTTTTCAGCATGGAGAGGGCTTCCTCTTTTTTCTTTCCGGCGTTCAGCGGGTTAATGCCGTCAAGGGCGGCTTCAATGGCTCTTGCCTGCCGGGAGAGGGAAACCGCCTGTTTGAAAATCCGGGTGGGGATATGCTTCCGGCCTGTCTTGCTGGCACTTTCCCCACGCTCCAAGTCGGGATATTTCTCCACCATATAGGCGTGAAAATCGTCCTGCCACTTCGTCAGGTTTGCCCGGTTGCCGATAATCTCCTTAGCGCACAGGCGGTTGTCCTTTGTCAGCGGAACAAAGGTCAAATGCAGGTGGGGCGTTTTCTCGTCCATGTGTACCACCGCCGACACGATATTTTCCCGTCCTACCCGGCCAATGAGGAAATCTGCCGCCCTTTGGAAGAACGCCTGTATCTCTTTTGGGGATTTCCCCTTGAAGAACTCCGGGCTGGCGGTTATCAGCGTATCGACAAACCGTGTGCTGTCTTTCCTCGTCCGGCATCCAGCCTGCTCGATACGGCTCTGAATGAAGTGGTAATAGCGTCCCTCCGGCTTGACGATATGGAAGTTGTATTTACTCCGGCTTGTGTCAATGTCGGGGTTGCTGGCGTATTGTTCTTTCTGTCTTTCGTGATGGGCTTCCAGCGGCCTTGCCGGGTTGCCCTTGTGCTTCTCAAACCGCAAAATTGCGTGTTGTGCCATTCTGCTCCTTTCCCCATTCCTTTCCTATCCGGGGTTTTCCACAGGGAAAATCCCGCCGGAATTATCTCTGATACGATAGGAATGGAATGGATATAAATAAATCATTTTAATCTTTGTATTTCTATATACCGTCCGGTTTTCGTACTTCAAGAGGGGCGGTTTCCGTACTTCATGGGTACGGTTTTCAGTCCTCCGGCGTACCAGAACGGGATTTCTTGAAGTCAGTGTTTGGAACCGCTTCATAGGATTTTGGGAAAATGCGGTTGGGTTTTCCACAGCCCTGCTTCTGGATTTCCACCAGTCCGGCGTATTGCAGTTCCCGCAGGGTGTTCACCGCTTTCTGCCGCCCACAGTGGAGCAGGTCAACCACCTCGCAGATGGGGTAATACAGGAAAATCCGTCCGCAGTCATCCGCCCACCCATTCTTGCGGGACAACTCTGTCCGGCGCAGGATAAAGGCGTACAGAACCTTTGCCTCGTTGGACAGGGGCTTGAATGTGGGGGCTTCAAAGAGGAAATTCGGGAGCCGGGTGAAGCTGAACGCCTTTTCCGGCTGATGGATATAGATGGTATTTGTCATAGTGCGTTTTGTGGACGGTTAGAAGCCCGTTTTCCGGGGCGGGCGATACTTTATACCACCTGCCCCGGTTTGGGGCTTGCAAAGCCTGATAAATCAAGGCTTTTTTCGCTCCTAACTGTCCACAGCAGACCTCCTTTTCCGTTCACTTTCTGTTTTCTGCCGCCTGTGAACTCTGGCGGCACAGCCGGGGCAGTATTTTGCCCGGTTGGATTTGGGGACGAACACACCGCCGCAGACCACACAGCGTTTCAAGTCCTTATCCCGGAAAATCTCCGCTTCCAGCGTCCCGTCCAGCGGCAAGACCGCCCAGCGGAACCACTTACAGCAGACCGAGAAAGAAACCGTCTGCGGGCAGGTGCAGGTGTCCCCATCGTCAAGGACAATGCAGTTGCCGTCCTCACAGCAACAGCACTCCCGGCGTATCAGGCTGGCCGCCTGTTTCCTCTGTGCCGGTGTCATGCGGTAAAGGGAACCGTCCGGCCTGCGTTCCAGCGGCGGCAAGTCTTTATAGGGGTTATTTCTCATGCGTTCCCTCCATTTTGCTTTCCGTTGCCGTTTTCCCCGAAAGGATTTCCAGCTTTGGCACGCTCCCCGCAGCTTCGGGACATTTTGTCCCGAAGTCCGGTTCCTTGCGGTGCTTCCCCAGCCGGGGTATTCCTTTTCGGACGGTCATTCTGTTTTCAAGGTGCTGTCCATCGATGAACTATCCTAAGTCTACACGAAAAAAATGCAATCCCCGGAATTTTGCGAGAATTGCATTTTGATGAAGTTTACACTTTGGAAATTGCATTTTTGCAATCATCCTGTATAATGGAAGTATGCGGAGGAGGTGCGTGTCTATGGCTTTACCCGGAACACCCGGACAGCGGATTTCCGATTTATGCAACGGAAACCATATCACACAAAAGGAACTTGCGGAGAAGATAGGCGTTTCCGCTTCCCAGTTGAGCCGCATTGTCAGCGGCGAAACGAGAACGGTCAGCAGTGATATTCTCATAGGTGTGGCAAAGGAATTTAAGGTATCGACAGACTACATACTGGGCTTGTCTACCGTGAGCGTCCGCAAAAGCTACGATATTTCTGAATTAGGCTTGTCCGAGGGAGCCGTGAGGGGGCTTGTGACGGGTGCTGTTGATGTGCAAATACTCAATCGCTTACTGGAACACAGGAATTTTCCCAAGCTGATAGATTTGATACGGATTTATTTTCAGGACACGGCGGCAAAGGGGATAATGGCACGAAACCAGCTTATCGAGATGGCAACGGCTTCCCTGTCCGACCTGATGAAAGAACACCCGGAACACCGGGCGGAAGCAAAGCAGGATTTACAGCTTTTGAACGCTCAGAAGATGGGGGAACATGAAGCGGAGATAGAGAAAATCAAAAATGTGTTCCTTGCTATCCTGCGGGACATTAAGAAAGACATTGACAACGGGGAACAGCCGGGAGAAGCTGTGACCGCCGCTATGTTCCAAGCCATGCGGGACACTATGGCGGAGCAGAAACAAAACCCGCTTTCCATTGACGATGTAACAGCGATGATAGCCGGACAGATCGGACAGCTTGCGCCGATGGACAAAGAAACTGCCGACCTGTTCCAGCAGTTGGCGAAGAAGATGATTGAGCAGGCAGGAAAATAAAACATAAAATTCAAAGGAGATACTTATGGCAACAAAAATATTTGTTCACGGCTCAGGACACAAAGCAACAAGTTGGGAAAAAACAATTTCATACATGACAAACAACGAAGATATTGTATGTCCAAATTTATCCTCCATCCTTGAAGGGAAAGAGGCAAGCTACGAAAATCTATATTCTTCATTTGTAAAATATTGTAACGAATTTGACGGACAAATTCATTTATGCGGTCTTTCATTAGGTGGTATTTTGGCTCTGAATTTTGCTTTGGATTTCCCGCAAAAAGTGAAAACATTAGTTTTAATCGGAACGCCATATAAAGTCCCGAAAGTAGCATTTAGTTTTCAAAATATAATTTTCAGATTTTTACCAAAATCTATTTTTGAAACTATGGCATTTGATAAAAAGAACACATTTGCTTTAGGGGACACTATGAAGAATTTAGATTTCAGTGATAGGGTGAAAAATATTAAGTGCCCCACTTTAATTCTTTGCGGAAAGAAAGACAGTGCAAATATGAAATCAGCGGATTACTTATCACAAAGTATTAGAAGCGCAGAATTGAAAATTATTGAGAATACAGGCCATGTTGTCAATGAAGAAAATCCAAAAGCCTTAGCAGATATATTGAATGAATACTATTTGAAAAATTCTTAAACAATTCTGAAAGAAACTCGAAAACTACAAGCATAAAAGTTTAGAAAATAAATAGCAAAGCCAGCCGAGCCAGTCAATGGTCAAGATGAACGGCGCATTTCATGCGCCGCCGTTGACAGTCCCGCCCGTCTTTGCTAAAGGGTAATCAAGGCGGGAAAGCCCTAAAATGGTTTCACACCTATTTCAATAATTGGAGGAGATAAAAATGAGATCAGAAAAGGAAGTTTATGATATTGTTTTGAATTTTGCAAAAACAGACAAACGCATTCGCATGGTTACTTTGGAAGGATCTAGAACAAATACAAATATTCCGCCTGATGATTTTCAGGATTTTGATATTACTTTTTTTGTTACGGATATGGACAGCTTCACAAGTGATGATAAATGGCTAGATATATTTGGTGAAAGGTTGATTCTGCAAAAGCCGGAAGATATGGAATTATTTCCAGCTGTAGAAAAGGGATTTTCATATTTAATGCTGTTTACTGATGATGTTAAGATAGATTTAACTTTGCTGCCGCTGGAACTGATAGACGAGTATTTTACATGGGATAAACTGGTAAAGTTACTGTTGGATAAAGACAACCGTATCGTAAAGCCGCCAATACCAACGGATATAGACTACCACTTGCAGAAGCCTACTCAAAGAATGTTTGACGATTGCTGTAATGAATTTTGGAATACTACAACATATGTAGTAAAGGGCTTATGCCGCAAAGAAATTCTTTTTGCTATTGACCATATGAATGATATAGTACGAAAAGAATTGCTTCGCATGATTTCCTGGCTGATTGGTATCAAACAGGGATTTCATTTCAGTTTGGGAAAAAACTATAAATTTATGAAGCAATATGTCCCAGAGGAATTGTGGGAACGACTTATGTCCACTTATAATATGGATTCCTATCCCCATATGTGGGAATCCTTTGAACAATGTATGGCATTGTTCCGGGAGGTTTCGTCAGAAGTGGCATGCCAGTTGGATTACCAGTATCCACTATATGATGAAAAAATCAGTAATTATGTGATTCGGCAAAAGAAAAAATATGGCATTGAAGATGATAACAAATAAAATTTTTTCAATCGAAAAAATTTATTTTGATTATTCAATTTTGAAAAACTGAATACCTCAAAATCAGAAAGAGCGCGGACAAGCACTTTGAGGGATTGGCCGCCTTGTCCACCCATTCAGTGGGACGGCGGGTGGCGGTCAAGGCCGGGTGTAAACCCGTTCATTTCAGCCTTGACGGTTACCCGCTGTCCTGTTACTTTTCCGGGAGTGTAGCCACAACTTCGGGACACTTTGTCCACAAGTCGGAGCGTAGGACGAGGGACGGGGGCTTTCATATACGCCCTGTCTGCTGATGAAAACAGACCTGCGCTTGCGGCTCCACGCCACACAAGCACAGCCCTGTTTTCCTGCCGCCCCTCCCCGGCGGCAACGGCATTTTCACGGCAACGCCGACAGAGCGTATAACACACTACACTTTGCTTCGCAAAGTCGTGTGCCAAATGGGGGCGTTGCCCCCTTTGGAAACCCCCCACAAGAAAAGGCGGTACGCTACCCCTCTACGGGGCGCATACCGCCTTTTCTTGTTATCCAGCCCTCCGGCTGTATCGGTTGAGCAAAAGTCAGCGTGGGAATGGTGTGGTATCTTTATCTAAGTGAATCCCCCGTTTCCCATTTTGAAACAGCCTGCCTTGATATATCCAATTTTTTTGCTAATTCATCTTGCGTGTAGTTATGTTTTTTTCGCAGTAATTGTAAATATTTTGAAATGATATTTGTATTCATAAAACTTCCCTCCTTTTTTCTATTATAAAATAACCATATAGAAAAATAAAGAGCATGAAAAGTGCCAAAAAGCAATTAGCAGTTGCTGTAATTCGCCTTATTTCAGCGGATTTCTACATATAGGACATAATAACCATTTTTCCTGCTTCATGCTGACGCCTCCTACTGTTCCCTTTCCATATTCTTAAAAAAACTTCTTGCTGAAATACCTGCAATACAAACTATGATACCAGTCGGGATTAAGACAAAATATACGGCACTATGAAATCTGTCAAACAGAAAACCATACACGATTTGTCCTATGGGCTGGACGCACAAAGTAACTGTTGATGTATAAGCCATCACTTTTCCTATTAAACGATTTGGTGTTCTCTGTTGAATGAGGGAAACAGCGAAAATAGAAAATATACTGATAACAGCCTGCATACCGAAAAAAGATACAATCGTAACACCATATTTTACAATAGCGTTCACTGGCAAAAGGAAAACAATGCCGGCAGGGATAATAAAAATACCAAGAGTTGCAAGCAGGACAGATAATTTATGTATTTTCAACTTCTCTCCTAAAACTCCTGCCGCAATACTCCCCAAGATTGTTGCAACTGCTAACGCACTTTCCGCAGCCCCATAATACTTTACATTAAGCCCAAGGACAGTCCGCACAAGAAAGGGAAGCCCGACTATGGTAATGCTCATTACAAAAAACCTTGAGAATGCCGTTAAGAGCAGCATTTTTGATATACTCGTCTGTTCTTTTGAAATATACTGCATACTTGATAAAAAATCCTGCTTTACAATCCAAAGCACGCCGCCTTCATTTTGAGTACGCTGATAACTCAATTTTATAAAACATTCAAACAGGGCAGTAATAAAAAAACAGACAACGCTCGCATACATTACAGGTTTCAGTCCAAGCATGGCATACAATACACCGCCCAGCATAGGGGCAATTAGATATGACAATGACGCGGCTTGATTTACAACGGCATTTCCTTTCATAATATTGTCGCCTTGCAGCATCGTAGGAATACACGCTTGAACAGTAGGCGTTTCAAATGCACCAAAAATAGAAAGTATGATAAGCAACGCACTAATTACGGCAACGGCATTACTTTCCGACAGGAATAGTGCCGCACACAAAACCGCTGCGCCAGTCAATGCGTCTAACGCTACCATAATATTTCGTCTATCTGCTCTGTCTGCCAAGATGCCACCAAGCGGTGAAAAAAGAATGGTCGGGATTGTAGCAGCAGACAATATCCCTGCAAATATGGCTGCTGAACCAGTCGTTTCCAGTACATACATGGACAGTGACAGTTTCAATATAAAATTTCCAAACAATGAGGTTAGCTGCCCCAAAATAAGGAGCGTAAAATTTTTCGTAAATAATTTTTCCGTCATAGCTCATTGCCTCCTTTTACATTATTATTGTCGGCTTTCTCTGGCACAAGGGTATACCCGCAGGGTGTTTCCGTAATATCAGTGATAAATTTTTCCGTAAAGGACATCGTATCATCGTCATAAAGCGGCAGTCCAATATGGTCTAAAATCTCTATTATAAAACGGTATTTATGAAGTAGTTCTTCCTCAGTGGCGGAGAATACCGAAGGCATGAGCCAGAAATTGATAATCGGCAAAAGCTCGGAAAGCTCCTTTGTGTATTCCGTCTTAATAGAACCGTCCTTTTTTCCCTCCTCCAACAGTTCCAACCACAAGGGAGTTAATACACGTCTGTTTTCTCTAATCGCCGCCGCTAAAATATGGGGGTCTTTCAAAATCAAGACTGCCTGCATATTTATCTGGTTTCGTTCAGTGTCCGACTGATTCAGTGTAAGCAATAACCTGATTTTTTGCAGACTGTTCAAGTCATCCCTCCCTTTGACTGCTTCAAACGGGTTATTCTCGAAAAACATTTGATTACCTAACGCGTACATCACTTCCTCTTTGCTTTGGAAACAACGGTAAAACATTCCTTTTGCCCCGCCTACCATATCCATAATATCGGAAATTGAAGTTTCCTCATATCCTTTAGAAATAAATAAGTTTTGGGCAGCATTTAAGATTTCTTTTCTCCATTCCTCTGGTGTCTTTTTTACAGGCCTAGCCAATTTTTATCGCACCTCCTTTGTAAATAGTTATTGACTTTAAGTCAATAACTATTTTAGCACTACTTTAAATTTTTTGCAATAGATATAATTTGCTGTAAAACAATACTTAATTATTTGTGAAATGGTTAAAATTACAAATTTATTGACATTTAAAAAGCGGCATTTATCTCTGCCGCTTTATTGATTTGGCCATTTTCTATTTTCTCCTGATAACGGGACATGCCAATATCTCCGTTGCCTTTATTAAATCATCGTCTTACCCTTTACAGCCTTCGTGTCATTCATACTTCCAATGCCAGATTAAGGTTTCCTGCCTGGTTCATAAATTTCCGAAAATTATCAATATATCTATAAGGTGCATACTCTGAGTAGATCTCCGGATTATCCAGTATTACAATCTGTACATCATCCGCTCGGATTGCTTCCAAAGTATTGGGAACACTGATTATTATCAAGCTTGGGGTTTTTCCGTAATTATCCGTTTTATAGCTTCCTATATTATCAAATATGTAGTATACTTAACATATCAAACGAGATGAGGAGGCTGTCAAATGCCAGGTTCACACAGTTCCTTATGTATAGATAGTTTTTATCCGGAAACGGAATTAAAGATAACAGAGATACAACAGGATAAGAAACAGATTTTAATACGAATGAAATCAATATCCAAAAAGTGCAAGTGTCCGAAATGCGGCTGTATCACAGATAAATATCATGGAACCTATATGCGTAAAGTACAAGACCTTCCTATTTTAGGAAAAAGAGTCCAGCTTGAAATTTGTTCTCATGAGTATAAGTGCATGAACAATGAATGTGATGTGATGACCATTGCTGAAACCTTTGATAGATTTCTTAATACTTATAGCCGCATGACAGAAAGATGTGCTGATTTTATCTGCACGTTAGCTTTGGAAACCAGCTGTGAAGGCTGTGCACGTATTTGTAAGGCACTTGGAATTAAAATTAGCGGAGATACTGTAATAAGATTACTCTTAAAAAGGTATGAATCTCTTCCTGTGCCAGAAGTTGGTGATGTAATCGGTGTGGATGATTTTGCATATAAGAAACGACATGCATACGGGACCATTATTGTAAACGAAAAAACACACGAACCAATTACGTTACTGGATGGAAGAAACGCTGCCACACTGAGGGAGTGGCTTAGGAATCATAAAAACATTAAAGTTGTTACCCGTGACCGGGCAAGTACATATGCAAAAGTAATATCAGAAGAATTGCCGGATGCTATGCAAGTAGCAGATCGATTTCATTTACATCAAAACTTATTGGAGGTAATTAAGAAAGCGTTGAATCATGAACTTCCTGCAACGGTAAGCATTCCTCATGTTGGACAGTCTACAGCTATAGAAGAGCCGTGTAAAAAAAATCGAATCTGATGTGGATAACCCGCCTGCTTTTTCGGAAAAACGGTATAAAATGATCTGTCAGATACAGAAATTTTTAACAGAAGGCTGTAGTTATCGCGAAATAGCGAAACGAATGGGAGTGGGGAGAAATACGATTGCGAAATATCGTGAAGGAGTTCCAAAAGAATTAAGTATGTACGGAGCCCAGCAGAGTAAATTAGATCCTTATTATAATTTTATTGTTCAATGCCTGAATACTGGATGGAGTAAAAGTAAAACGGTAAAAGCGATATACGGAAAAGGATATACCGGTTCGACAAGTAATGCTTTTCAATATTTATGTAAAATAGAATACAAGAAAAACAAATACTTCGAACCGCAGCCATATGCCCGAACAATGACAGAAGGGTTGAAATACAGAACAGGCAGTATCGGAAAAGAAAAAGATTATATCACACGTGAAGGGGTATTTCGATATATGTGGATGAATACAGAATTAACAACAGCACATAAGAACTTTATCTATAGCCGTTATCCGAAGGTTTGGGAACTCCAGTACTGTATCAAAGAATTACGAACTATTTTTAGAAAACGAAATGTTCCTCTGCTTTACCTGTTTATAGAGAACTATTCTAAAAATAAGATTAGAACCATAAAGAGTTTTGCGGAAGGAATAAAAAGAGACATAGACGCTGTTGAAAACGCTGTAGCATATGACTACAGTAAAGGTTTTGTTGAGGGCACAAACAGCAAATTGAAAATGATAAAACGTACCATGTATGGCCGTTGTGGCAAGGAGTTATTGACCGCAAAGCTTATATTGTCAAGTGGTGAATACGGATAATTGCGGAATAACCCCAAGCTTGATAATAATCAGTTGCGGTATGTAAAGAAAAAATATGATGCCTGGTCGCAGGTGTCGGGAATACATTCCCTGCTCATGCCATGCACATGGTGTCCCCTTTCCTTGGGGACACCATGTCGTTCCGGCTTCCCCGGCAGCCTGCCGGCACCTCCCGTGGGAAAGCCCTGCAGAGCCGTTCCGCGGAGTGGCCTGTCCTTTCTCTGAACAATAGAAAACACCCAGCATGGTGCAGCTGTCCTGGCTGCTTTCATCGGGTGTGCGTGACATTCTTTATTTTCTTAGGTTGTTCCCTCCCTGTCTAAAGGGCTGCATCTTGTCAGCCGTAGATAAAAATAGCGGGCGCACTGCAATCCACATTCATCGTGAACTACAGTACGCCCGCCAAAATGTATGTATCGCTTTTATTTACCGCTTTTAAATGTACTGTAGAATATCTGTCACTAACGTTCCCCAAGAGTACTCACTAATTGCAAAGCACTGTCATAAAACGAAAGAAACAACCTACTATGCTGTATATAAGGCACCATATTAGATCATCTTTCAAAGATTCATTCCATTCGCTTCAAACTCCTTTTCCGTAATAGTTTCAAACTTTCCCGAATAATTTTCCAAAAAATCATATGCAAACTTTCGATTCAGCTTGTCATGAATTTTCTGGTTGTAATAATTTCTCAGGCAGCCATAACAGGAAGGCGAACAGTTACATCCTTTCGTTATTTCAATCGCCTTATCAACTACCTGCCGAAATTTATCTCCAGATTCAGTGACCAATCTTCTTACATGACCGGCCCCGCCTGCCACAGCATCATATAAAACAACAGAATACATCAGTTTATTATCTAAAATAACTTTATGTAGACAACCCTTAATATCATTTCGCTCAATATCCAACTCTGCCGATAATGCTTCTAACAGAGCATACATTACAGACAGCATCACTTCTTGATTTCCTGCCTGTGGACTTGAAAAAAACAAACGTACAACATCCGTCTTAAATACATGACATAACTTATTCTTTACCAACTTCACTTCACAATCTTTTCCCCATGGTGTAGGATGCTTTTTCTCCATAGTTTTCTGATGTGAATTGAAATCAGCCTCATCTAAATTCTCAGTAGTACTTTCTGAATATCCACAGTGTGGACATACATAGAAGTCATCGTTGCATACCACCATCAATGAATCATTTACAGATGTTTCCATACAGAATTTATTTCCATCATTCATAACAAAAGCATACTTCTGCATGATCTGACGCCTGACATCCCCGATATAGAAATCATCACTGCGATAAACCTTATCCGGCTTGCGCATTGGAACATCTTTTGGTTTACCATCTGAAACAAAACCTCTTCTCGGCTCAATAGCCTGTTTCCAGCGATGTTGTTCAATAATTTTATGGCATGATACACATTTTTCACCAGAAGAATCCGGCTCCATAGAACGGTGATTCCATGTAAGGCAGGAGGGATTTTTGCATTGTGCGATATATGCGGTTTCCCAATCCTGCCCAGTAGTCTGCGGAAGTTTCCTGATATATCGACTGGTATACAGCTTCCCGTCTGCGACTACCTGCGCATCTGGAGCATATTCAGAAATAGCAAGCTGAAGGTCTCTGACCATTTGTAACTTTTTATCTGTCGCATTATTGGCATTCTGATGCAGTTCCACAGTATCTACTGGAAATCCATATTTCGGCAGCACATTATTTCTGACAAGAAACTCTATCAACTCATTTCTACCACGATTATCTTCTTTGCCTCGCCGATAAGATTTCATCTTTCTTTCAGCTTCATCCGCCTTATGAATGGATCCCTCCTTTAATTGTTTCTCAATCTCATCTTTATAGTATTTAACTGTTCCCCTAAATTCATCTACCGCCATCTTTAGGACACCATCTTTGCCAATTAATTTCTCCTTCCATGAATAATTATTGATTCCCATAGTTTCATGCATTGATTCAGGTATTGAGCTTTGAAGAACTGCTTTCAAATGTTCTGGCTTGCTTTCAAGATAAATGCACAATCTCTCCCACCCATTTTCATTAAGTAAAACATCTGCATTGTTTAAATTGTAGACATCAATCTGCTTTGCAAAGAAATCACTTAAAGCCACTGCAAATATATGTCTGAGAATTACTTTCTCATTTTTAACTGTAAATAAAGGCACACCTATTTTGCCAGTAATCATATTCTCAGGATTTTTATAATATGTAAAATCGTGCGAACTTAACTTAGCATATGTTAGTGAGAATGCAGCTGCATTCTTACCACGCCCTGCACGACCGGCCCTCTGAACATAGTTTGCCGGTGATGGTGGCATATTACGAAGGTATACAGTTTCCAAATCACCTACATCCACGCCCATTTCAAACGTAGTGGAACAGCTCAATGCATTGATTTCCTTATTAACAAACATTTCTTGATACTTCTGCTGCTCCTCTCTTCCAAGCTGAGCTGTATGTTCTTTGATATGTAAAGGTTGCATTAGCGTTGATTTGTAAAGTTTTGCATAATGATTGTCATCAAGAAGACTTGCATGAGTAATTTGTTTCAGGTGACCGCCACATTTCAGTGTTGTGCACATCCATTTACAATTAGTCATACTTGTTTTGCCGCAGACATCACATATATAAATGGGAACATCCTCCGTGCCTGCCCCTATTGTAAACCGCTCTGTACTAAAATAAAATTCGCCATTACCAGCAGAAGAGAGACTCTCCTCTCCGCATAGAATCTCGTCCCAATAACTCTGTAACAATTCATTAGCGGCAGTTTCGTCTAAATCAAGAACCTTCATAACACGTTTTAGCCGACCGTTTTTTAATAGTTTTCCATTCTTTCTGCAAGCTGCAGACCATCCTGCCAAATACGCCTTCTTTTTGTCTTTGTCCAGATCTTTACACCTCTTTATTCGCTTAGGTCTGGCAGCATAAAAAATATATTCTCGATCATCATCCGTTAAATTGCATTCTCCTTCCAATGCACCATGGTATACAATATCCATAACAAGCAAATCAAACAGGGCTTTCATATCATGACTGTTCTGACCATATGCTTCTGCAACGCCTGCCATAATATCTTCACTATTTCCCTTGTAATCAAACTTTATCATGCCCATGGAAACAAGGCTGGTGCTTCTGCGGGCATTAACCATTTCATTCAGTACAGCAATCCATGCATTCTTGCGGCTAATCGCAGTCAAATTTTGCTTTCCATTATCACCGGGTTCCGCAAAAGTACGGCAGGAATCAAAATATGATGCCAATTCATCCACAAAATTCTGGATTTCCCAAGGATGAGAAGCCATATTGTCGCAATTTTTCTCCACAACATGCCAAATACCACGACGACGTAAAAACTCACTGTAGGAAGCTGCCATATAAGATGCAAAGAATGCTGCCTCACCACGGCTATCCGAGAAAGACAAAAACTGCCGTTTTCTCTTAATGATATCTACTTGTGAATTCTGTCTTGCTGAACTAAACAAACCTCTCTTTGTTCCCAAATCACTTTTTTTGCTATTAAGAACTTTTTCACTCTCCGGCAATTCCTCAAACAACGATGTTCCAAGGACAGCTGTTGCCGCATCATATCCAAGATAAAATGTCTTAAAATGTCCAAGATTACAACTTGGACATTTTCCATCGCCACGCACGCCACCTTTTTTGCCTTTTCTTACTCTCACATAATGGTTCAATCCACAGGTACAGGGAGGATCTGATTTCAGACTCTCATGAATAATCGATCCGCACTTCGCACAGACCATATAATCGTTCTTTCCAATTTCGCCTATAGTTTCCTCCTCATCTTCGTCATCTCCATCAAGAACAGTGTCATGACTGTCCCAAAGCAGATAATATTCTATCTCCGGATCATAAGAACTATTAGCAAATTCTAACTTTCCATCCAGTTCTTTCCCGACTATAGCGATACGACCACAGTCATCACAAACAGCACATTCAAAAACCTTCCAATCCTCACTGCCAATAATTATATTCCGGTTTCTGTTCAGCATTAGCCTTTTATGCTTCCCCAAGGTGATGTATGCACCTTCCATTGCTTTCGCAAACATATGATAACGTGCCTTTATCAGTGGAGATTTATTCTTCGATGCCTGTACCGCTATGTTAACGATATTAACAACATCCTGCTCTGTGATTTCATGTTTTTGCTGAAAACCTTTTGTAATCTCAGGAATCGTCATAGGATGGTTTATTATTGTACGAAGTTCTCTATATACAGATGCACTAACACATAAATCATACAAAAACTCTGCATCCGCCTGTCCAGCAGGAATAGTTATCTCATAATCACCAACAATCTCATTAAGTGGTTTCTGCGGATCAATCAGCTTGCCAAACAAAGAAACTGGTATATTAGAAGCTGGCTTATCATAAGATGGAACTATACTTTCAGAACGGATAATGTCTTCTGCCATGAAAGTGGTATTACACAAAGTATCCGCAAATTTTACGATATCCCCATCCGCTTCCTTCCCGCCCAGTGTAGCACTGGTAAGGATATGCAACACATTAGCGGGATTGCTGATCCTTGCTTTCAAACGTTTTAACAGCAGAGACGTCTCCATTCCTGTCGCACCGCGATAAATATGAGCTTCGTCCAGCACCAAAAAACGAAGTTTTGCTCCTGAAAAAACAAGGTCATCTTTCGGTCTGAGCATCATATACTCAAGCATCGCATAATTTGTCACCAAAATATGCGGCGGCATGGTCTGCATTCGATCACGGGAAATAATCTCGTTCTTCAACGGTTTTAACGGATACCCGTTAGTATCCTTATAAATTTTTCCATACTCCGTAATACCGTCCTGCTCATTCTGCTTAGTACTGCTGTTATACACACCAAAAGTAATATCGGGGTAATTTTTCAGCATATTTCGCAGTCGCTTCATCTGGTCATTTGCAAGGGCATTCATCGGGTATATCAAAATTGCTCTGACCCCTGAAGAAAGTGTTCCTTCCTCTGCTTCACGCAGGATATGGTTTATAATGGGAATCATGAAACACTCTGTTTTTCCAGAACCGGTACCAGTAGTAACAATCAAATTCTTTCCTTTATTAGTTTTCCTGAGTGCTCTTTCTTGATGAAGATACAGCCCTCGATTGATCTGTATTTCCTTCTCGCCGTCAGGAATATTCCCTTCCAATCCTCGGAATAAAGGAGAAGCCTCGCCTTCTTCAATCATATCCTCCATACTTTTCCCCGTTTTATAAGAATCACTAATATCAAGATAGGGGCCTTTCGATACAGCGCCTTCTTCCTGCAATGCTGCAACAAATTGCATAGCATAATCCCTATCAGAGATATGGAATAATGTGGAAATATATCCTATAAATTCATCTTTTATATTTTTTGCCGCCGCTATTGGATTAAACATACTTATATCCTTTCTGTCCGGTACAAGTACAAATCAACAAGGGAATATTTGTGCTTGTTCGCTTTTGTTTCTTCATGATCTGTCAGCGCATAGACCATTTTTTCTAAATATCTATCATAATAGTGATAATAGCAAAATCCATCGTAATCGGAGTTTGTTATGCACAGGACAACATCTCCAACGTAAACAATCCTCACGGGATTGACCATCATCTTTGTAACTCCCCGCTTGTTAGTGTGTGTGTCAAACGAGAATTCATAACGTTCTCCATGATATCCTTCTGTAAACAGGATTCCTTTGTAAACAGGACGATATCCCTCCGAGGTATCTTCCATACCTGTAAACTCTATATTATCAATGTAGCATGTTTTAATCTTTATATGCCCCGCTCCCTCATTAGATTCATCTGTAATAGCATCCACCACAATACGCCTATTTTTAAAACGCAGTAAATTTTTATCACCAACAATGCAATCACCCTCAGCAATCACTTCCTTAACCTTTTTAAAAAGACTCCCAGAAAGAATACTGATTTTAAAACGGTAGTTTCCAATCTCCATATCTGCCGGGATTTCAATACTTTCGATACCTTCATCAAGTTCAAATTCCGTCAAAGAATCTTCATTTCTAAATAATGCAAGCGTGAATTTTCTTCCCTCTTTTCCGATAAATCCTCCGCCTTGATTCCAAAAAAGTCTGTTATTTTCTGTCCAAAATTCCGGTGTTTTCAGAAACCTTTCTTTATAGAAAACACGAGCCAGCGTATAACAATCACTTTGTCTGATACCTTTAACCACCATTTGAATCTCTGTAAGTGAAAATGTATCCGTTCCTGCGAATGACTGCAGAACATTTCCAAGAGTAACCACCCCTTGCCCATCATACATAATATCCTTGCCACCGATGGTAAACCGAACTTCTGTTTTTGCTGGACTCTTTACCATCAGCAGACTACTCTGCGGAATGTTTCCAATATAATATGCCTGAGCTGTCCCATTCATCCACATGCCAGAAGTTTCCTCAATCTGTATTTTAGGAATGACAATATGGAGTTGTCCGTTCCGATATGGCACACTCACTTCTTCATCTTCTTGCGTAAATAACACAGTTTCAGAGAAATCGTCTATACTAATCATAAATCTTGCATCAATGTAATCATTTTGAGAATAATAAAATTCCCGATTAAAATCTCCCTTTGCACTACCAATCAGAAGAAAACTCCTATCAAAAACTAATCTTTCATTATCAAGATTTATAACTTGAATCCTGCATATATCCTCTTTCCCTTCAATCAGACAGTTAAAAGCTAATCCTCCATTGTTTTCAATTTTAGGAAGTTCTGAAAACTCAATTCGCTCTCCGTTCTTCAAAACTATATACTGCCGTACAAACTCGGCATTTCCTAAAATGATGTTACAAAAGCCATCGCGATAAGCAAAATAATATTCCGCATCTTCCACACTCACAGTGGGAAGAACAGCAGATTCTGCAGGTGGAAAAACACGGATATCTGTTCCTCCAATGCTGTCAAAGGAAAGCAGTTTCCCTCCTACCGTAAGCACAAAACCATCTTTCAATTCAACGAAGAATGCTTTAAGACCTCCCACCTTAAAAGTATCTATATCCGTAGCTTCTGTCTTTTCAGCTTCAAAAGCAACAGTGTATGGCATAACCAGTGTATAATTACCACGCTTCAATTGGCCAACGTTAATTTCCGTTGTTCCGGAGAATATCAGCATATGGCGATATAATGTATCGTCGGAGTTATATATTTCTTCATTATCACAGGTAATCTGCACTTGAATATCCAGTTCATTGATATCCCTGTTAAAAGCAGGCAAAGAAACAGAAACCCCATTTAATGTTTTTCCAAGTTCATTTCCATACCAGCTTAAGCTTTGCTGATATACAATTGCTCCACTGTAATAAAAAGTAAGCATAGCTTTACTGACATTTTCGCTTTTCAAACGAATATCCGGTACCACTAGCTGCACATCATTCTCGTTCTTCAACACCATCTTTGTTCTGATTCGGGAATAGTCAATAGCAATATCCCGTTGTCCATTCTGAACCTGATGCTCTGTCTTTCTGGTATTTGCAATAGCAGTAACCTTATCTTTGAACCACTCTTCACAAAGCTTCTCCTCATAGGTTTTTACTGGCATTTCCTCAGAATTAATCAAAGCCTCTATCTTAGCAATCAGCTTTTCAAACAGCTTGTGAGTAAAGACTGGCCGTAAAAGAATGAGCTTACGGATACCTTCCTGGAATGAATATACACGAGAACTGATTGTAAGTTCTGTATCCTCAGTATTTTCTCCACTTAACTTTTGCTGTAGCGATTGAATCATTACTTCAAGCAAAGGATCTCCCGGAATCATCTTCCAATTCAGATTATTCTTATAAAAATCAAACAAAAAATCGAATAAAGCCATCCACGATTTTCTTGTACTGAGAGCATGGATAACAGCCGTGGATTTAAATGCACGACCATTGGCATCTTCGACGAAAAGTCTGTGATTCTTCTTCATTGCACTTTCAAGCGAAGCCTGCAAAAGGCGAACCACAGCACCGTTTGTATCACGATACCCAAATTGTAGTGAAATAAAATTCCAAAAGTTACTGTTCTCTTCATTCTTCCAGTTTTTTGCATGATTGATAAGAGCTAACGTTATCTGCATTTCTGCACGCAAAGTCATCTTTGCAAGCGGGTTTCTCAGAACTGTATCAATATACTTTCTAGTGTTTTCATTCAACTTATCCAATGTTTCCTGCTTAAGAATCTTGCTTCCGAGAAGCGGATAATGCGCAAACACCTTATCTTCAAATTTTCCGTCGCTATGGCGTTCCATCATATCCTGTTCAAGAATGTCCTGAACAAGCCCTGGCCGTTCCATTGAGCGTTCAAAGCCAAGCACTTTTATATATTCACTCAGGGAGTAACCTTTATTATAGCAGTATGTATTAAGAATCCTGTAAATTCTGGAATCCGTAGGAAAATAAACCACATTGTCACAAACGATATACTGCTTCAGTTCCTCAATATGACGTTCTCTGGCACCATCTGATGTAAGCTCTGTCCCATCTAATTTAGATTCAAAACCATAAAATTCAATAAAGTTCTTAATTGCATATCCATTTCTGGATGCCAGGGATCTAATCCACTGATTTTTAGGATCAGAAGATATGTATACTTTTCCATCAATAAGATTTCCCTGAAAGAACGCCACTATCTGATTATCATTAACAGCTCTTGCATCACCTATGGGATAACCTGACAAATAAATTGCATATTCATCAGCAGAAAGCCCTCTAAGCTGTGCATTTATCCTGAATTTTTCAGGATATTTGGGCATAAAATAAGGTTTTTTAATGCAATAAACAATATCTCCATCCGCTTCGCCCGAAAGTTCACGTTCTGAAAATCTGTGGAAATTAATATCCATTATCATCTGCTGTAAGCTTTCTGGCAAGTCCGCAAGGAAGAAGCACTTAATCTCATTTTCATACACAAAGATACAGCTTAAGTCACCCTGTCGATCATTCATGCAATAACAGATTACATTTTCATCATTGTAATCAAATTTTCTGACAGAAATTAATTTGAGTAGGATATCCCTCTCACTTTCAGTCAGTCTTTTGCCCGTCCAGATTTCTCGGCGTTTTGGTGACCTTTTATCAATTACATTATATATGCTTTGACGAGATAGATTGAACCACTCTGTCATATGTCCAATTTTAAAAGCAAACTGCTCAACAAGTTTGTCAATTACCGGAAAATCAAATCCCTTTTCGGCAAATTGATGTTCTATCATCGGATCCTCATCCGATTCGGACTCAATAAGAGCAGGCTTAAAATAGTCTTCTCTCAGTTTATAAAGAAGATCTATCTGTTCCAGAAGCTGTTGCTGCGAAAGGGTTCCCATATTCTTCAAGTGTAGAATATCTGCATGGTCTAAATCTAACACTTGACCTATTGTCTCAATATGCTCTATGATAAAACAATTACAAATCCGTACCGAAACATCCAAATCTGATGCGGGACGACGTAATATTTCTTCTGGAAGTGATGGTCTTTTCCCAACGGCTAATCCAGATCTTTTGATTTTATCTTTAAAATCATCAAGTTGTAATATTCCGTTTGCCTCTATTACATGGAGAAGTTCATCGATTTCAGCAATACTCTTTGATCCCATGTTGCGGATTTCTTCTAGATTTTCAATATTCTCAATAAGCAAATAAAGCGTGCTAATGTTAGCGCGCTTTAAACAATTGAACGTTCTTGTAGAAAAGTTCAGTGCAGAAATCGGAATCTTACAGTATTCTTCTCTATTCTTAATGTACATTAATATCAGCCTCTCTCAATGAACTACTTCTATTCCTGCTAACAGGAAAAACGTCTTAACTTAAGGAGTACTTCCCTCAATCCCAATCCATCCTTTTACTGTTTCCACAGCATAACCAACCGCCTGTGCTATCTTTTCAATATCAAGTCCCATTCTGTACAAGTTTCCAGCTACTTCTTGAGCTTTTTTCTTCTCAGATTCTTTCCTTATTTCCTGAATCGCCTGACACACATTAACCACCTCTTCACTTTCATCATATTTTATTCCAGAACTTGTGATCGCTTCAATCACATCTGCCGCCCTTCGCTCCACTTCCATAAAACGCTTCGCATTGGCTTCCAATATCCTGCTTAAATTCTCACTATCTTTTGAATATTTGATGAACAGCATGACCTCCCGCAGGCTGGACTGGAACTTCATAATCTCCTCATCAGACATCTGTGCAGGGGCTATCATTCGCACATGGTAATTATCCATGCAGGCAAGCACATCCGGATCTGACACATCCATCATTTCTAACAGGCTTAACGGCCCATCCCACTCTTCCGGGCCGAAAAATATAGTCACCGTAATGGATGGTATCAGCCTATCCTCTTTCCAAAAACCGCTTAAAAATTCACCTGCACTTAATGTTTTCCTATCCTCATCAGCGGATGTTTTTCCCTGTTCTTTTTTCTGCTTCATTTCCTTCCGGTGTGACTTTGCCGCCTCTTCCACCTGCCCTGCATACTCCAGCGCATCATAAAGATTGTTCTTCACAGCCATGGCATAATGAATTTCGGCCTGGTTCTCCGCTCCATAAAGGACATATTCAATCTTTCCGTCCGTCATTGCCGCATACAACTTCTGCACATCACGGAATTTCTGGACAGGAACCACTGCGCCGTCCGCACCGTATGGCAGCGCGATCTTAGTGGAGTCACGCTCTGTAAGCTGCTCCGGCAGGATCACCTGCCGCCCTCCGTAAATATAGTAATTAAAAATATCGGCAAACACGCCTGCATCTTTAACATAATCCTTTGTGATCGTATCTGCTTTCAATGGCATCTACCGCCTTTCTCATGAATGGCAGACATCCTATCAGATTCCTGTCTCTGCCATGCTTCCATTATACTAAAGCATCTGCTCTTTTTCAAGCGTATCTGAGCGGCTTCTTCGATAACGTTCAGAGGGGTCAGATTGGAAAAGGGGAGGGGTCAAAACCGTGACCACAGGGGTCACATTCACAGCCATAGGGGTCAAAACAACCACAGAGGGGTCAGATTTATGACCACTGTGGCTATTCACATCCGCTGTTCCCATGCTACCCCGACGCAGCCCCAAAAGCAAACAAGGGATTCCAGCAACACCTAACGTGCCGGAATCCCTTGTTTTCAGCGGTTTTCCCGATATTCTGTTGATTCCTTTTGTATCAAATAAGCGGTTTACATTTCTATTTTTTTACCGTTTCGTAAATCAACCACCCGGAAATATTCCGGATATTCCTCTGGATATATATTTGTTTGAGGCTCTTTCCTAATGAAGTAGTAAATGATATTCTATCTAAAGCTTCCTTGTGAAATAAACTGCATTTATATGATCTCCCGATTTTATCTATAATTTCATTGTTTCTATGAATTTCACATTCAATAATCTATAATTGTTAAAATGCTAATAACTAAGTAACTCTTGATATGACTTTTCATGCACTCTGCCATTCAACCGCCTCTATGCTTTTTGAATTAGGCTGGCATCCAAAGGACATCCAGGAATGGCTCGGACATGCTGACTTTTATACTACCATGAATATCTATACGCATATTCAGAAATACCATACAAAACAGAAGTCCGAACAGCTAAATGGTGTATTAATGCCCCATACTTCTACTGCTTCAAAATCAGTGTTAGAACAACCACAAAAAATGACATATCAAGTAATTCAAATAACTAATTTATATCTAAAAGAAAATACCGGAACCCTTATTTTATAAGGATCCCGGTATCTCTATCCACTAATCGGAGTGACAGGATTTGAACCTGCGGCCTCTACGTCCCGAACGTAGCGCTCTACCAAGCTGAGCCACACTCCGTTATGTAGCCGGATGCTGCAAATAAAAACATCCGGCGCCCCTGCCAAGGACTACGGATAGAGGATTTGAACCTCTACTAACAGAGTCAGAGTCTGCTGTGCTGCCGTTACACCAATCCGCATCAATTTCGCTGGTTCATCCAGCGAACATATATTATTATACCGGAAATTTTTCAAAAATCAAGTCCTTTTTTCCATTTTTTTATTTTTGTTTTTATTTACCAAATTATGACATAAAACACCCAGATTTTATGTCATAATAGTTCAAAACCTGCCCCTTTTTTCCAAAGTTCATACCGTAGGGATACACTCTTAATACCCCACCGCAAGCCCCATAAGCAAAATTCCCGAAGTCAGCATAAGGTTCAGCGCCTGAAATTTCCAGCTCCACTTAAACCATTCGCCGTAGCTTACGCCTGCAAGACCAAGTGAGATCAAAAGCACTGGATTCGTTGGATAAAATACATTGGAAAAGCCGTCTCCAAAGGCAAATGCCAAAATGCAAAGCTGAGAAGAGATTCCAAAAATCTGCGCAATTGGAACAATAAGCGGTATAAGAAGAAATGCCTTTGCCGACCCGGAGCCTATAAAAAAGTTCATCCCCAGTACAATAGCATAAATAAACATAATCACCGCCCATTTAGGAAAACCTCCTGCCAGCGTAACAGCGCCATGAAGAATAGTATCTAACACATTCGCCTCCACCATTGTATATTTAATTGAGCTTGCCATTAGGATCATGAGGATAGCTGGGCAGATGCTTGCGCTTCCTGCGCCAAAACAGGAGGCCAACGCTTTTCCTTTCATGTTACATAGGACTGGCGCGGCTATGCCTGCCACAAGAAACATGACTGCAACAATAATCATAGTATAATCCTGAAGCGCTTTCAAAAAGCCTGATGATAACACAAGGATGATTCCTATAATCAAAATTCCGGAAAAGCAAAGAATACCCTTCTCCATATTCTCCTGCTTTTCAAACTGCTCCTGTGTTCCGGCCGTAATAGGTTTTTCTACCTTTCCTGCATGATTCTTAAGGAAAAGCAGAAGCAGCATGTATATCAGGACAAAGGACACTGCCCGAAGCCATGCCCCGGAAAACATAGGTAATCCCGCAAGCCCTTGTGCCACTCCCACAGTAAAGGGATTACATACACCTGCCGCAAAACCGCAGCTTACTGCAAGAACACTCATACCCATTCCTGTAAGAGCATCCCACCCCAGTCTTAATGAAAGGGCTGCAACAATCGGCACAAGAGGCACACATTCCTCAAAGGATCCGATAAAAGAACCTAGCAGCATAAAGAAAAGTACAATAATACTCATAAGCTGGTATCTTACTCTTCCATATTTATGTACAATTTTCTGCAGCATATATCCCATAAGCCCACATTTATCCAGGCAGTTAAAGGATCCTCCCACAATCAGCAAAAAAAGAATAACTGCAGCAATAGTTCCTCCGCCGTCTGCCGCCAGCACGAGAAACGGAGAAAGTAACCATTTATAAAAGGGCAGTCCTCCCTGAATTCTGGTAAACTGTCCATCAGGGTCTATAATCATATTCCCATTTTCATCAGCAATCCGTGCATATTCACCGCCCGGGATAATAAAGGTTAAAATATAGGTAATAACCATCAGGGCAAATATAATCAGAGTCGCTGTAATAAAGGATTTTGCACTGATATCCAAACCCTTGCTTTTTTTCTTTGCTTCACCCATAAATTATACCTCTCTCATCAAGTATTTGTAATAGTCTACAGCGGGGACTAATGTATCAATATCAATGTTTTCATTCAGGCCGTGAATACTGTCAAGCTGCTGCTTGTCTATCTTAAAAGGCACAAACCGGAAGCAGTTCTTACATATCCGGCCGAAAAACCGGGAATCAGAGGCTCCTGTCATGACATAAGGGACAGCTACGTCCACCTCCGGGTAAACTGCCTTTACAGCTTTCTCAATCAACTGGAAACCTTCACTATTATAGTCCGCAAGCCCTGAATCAATGCCGTGCTCTACGATCTTTATTTCTATACCGTATTTATCTGCAATTGGCTTAAGCGCCATAAGAGAAGACTTTTCTCCCTGATGGTGGGAAAACCTCATGTCCCCTACTACCCATGCTGTCTGAGGAAGTACATTTCTTCCTTCCGACGCCTGTGCCATTGTAAATGCCAGCGTTGTCTTAAGCATTGCCCCTGCTGCCGGCGAAAGTCCCGGCATAACTGCCTTTAAGAGCCCTTCAAAAGCCTGTGTATGACCCGTGATAAATCCTGCAGCACCCATATAGGGAGCAAATCTTTTAAACATTTCCTTTATAACTGGACTGATTTCACTTTTGAAGGGACATTTTCTGTCCACCTCTGCCATAAAGGCCCCCAGTCTGACTAAGGGTGTATTTTTCCCCGGAGTTGACGCATGACCGCCAGCGGACCGGGCAATAAATCTTATAATACAGTTTCCCTTTTCTCCCACTCCTACCATTGCAAAGGTTCCGTCTACCCCGTCGATTGGCTCATGAAGAATCATGCCCCCCTCGTCAAAAATCATCTCGAACCTGATATTTCTCTTCTCTAATGCCTCTGCAATCATCCTTGCACCCCTGCCTGTTGTTTCTTCGGTACAGGAGGACTCGAAATATACGTCTCTCTCCGGCACAAAGCCCTCTGCCGTCAGCTCGTCCGCAGCCTGAAGCATAGCCCATAGTCCGCCCTTTGTATCCAGCGTTCCCCGACCCCAGAGCCTTCCCTCTGCCACGTCCGCGGAAAACGGTTCATGCTCCCATTTTCCCGGCGCCTCCACCACATCATGATGATTCATGAACATAACCGGAAGCTTTTTATTTTCCCTCCCCTTCCACTTAAGAAGAAGGCTCCCCTCAAAATCCTCCCATTCACAAGCCCCGGAAATATCCGGAAAGGTTTCTTTTAACAGTTCATGGAACTCTCTGAACTTCTCCGGACTCGGTCCGCGTTCAAATACAGATACTGTTTCCTTTCTGATAAGCCCCGCAAGATTTTCTACATATTTTTCTATTCTGTTTTCCATAATTCCTCCATTTACACTAAAACTGTCAACATTACCCTCAGTTGAACAGAGGGTATATTTTCTGATTATATAAGAAGGCATTCCTGCTCAAGTACGCATCCGCTCTCTAATATTTTCTCGGCAAGGGCGGACATTTCCCCGGATACTTCCATCCTTGCCAGCTTTGCCTTTGTGCCGTCTTCTATTTTTTCTGTATATTCTTTATATTCTTCAAAAAGAGAAGCATCCATATTCAGAGGCTTTACTTCTGGAAATATCCGTTTCCTGATATACTCAAAAATACGAATACCGCCGTAATCCAAATCCCCGCTGTGGAAATATTCCGCATGCCCGTTACCCTCAAGAATATCCCGCAGTCTGATTAAAAACTCCCTCTCCCGGGGAGAAAAATATCCATGACTGAAAATATATAATGTATGGGGTTCATATGAAGCTGAAATGAAATTTGCCTTATTCTCTATTGTCACTACACGCCGGATATCCGTCTGCTCTTCACACAGCTCCCCATATTTCAGCGTTTCACTGTTCAGCACCGCACCGTAAGAAAATACGGACAAATCTATCTTGAAATCTGAGAGTACAAGCTTAAGTGGTCCCTTCACTGCAAGCTCCTGTGCATATTCTTCAATATAGAGCTGGGACAGAACGGTCTTATCGTCCATACCCTCGTCTATTTCCTTACACCAGGTTCTGGCAAGAGTAATGATGTGCTTCTCGGCTTCCTTCTCAAAGGTCTTCGAGTTTCCAAGCCATCTTTTACTAAAAACCCTCTTAAATACCGGCTCTGTCAGACTGTCAATTCCTCTGAGAGAAGGAAGATAGAGCGCAAGCTTTTCCAAATCTCCGGGAAGCGATCCCCGCATAAGCCTCTCAACCAGCCATTTTATATAATCTGCAATCCATTCCTTGTGAAACTGCTGTTGTAATTCCTGCTTAAGACGCTCCTGATAGATACAGATACGCTCTTGTTTCGGACAAAACGACACATTCTCCCTCTGCCAGAGCCTGTAAAAACCCTGCAGATCCTCTACCCGGTAAGCAATCCGTTCTGCATCACTTCCGCGGATGACCCATTTTACATCCGACAGAAGTCCCATTTCCTTAAGCTTAAGAATTTCTCCAACCAAAACAGTCTTTCCGGCTTTGTCATAATCCGCCTGCTCAATCCTCATAGTCCGTCCCCCGGACGCGCCGGGACGCCAGTCCGCAGAGCTTTTTTCACACTTATCAATAATTTTTTTTACAAGATACATGCACCTACTCCTCTCCTGCCGCGAGCTGGTCAAATTCCACCTTTTCAAATTCCTGAATGGATATATGCTTTTTATTCGGATTTGCGTAGACAAAGGTCTTATCTACATTTTCCAGATAATTCTGTATCTTATCATTTGTCGCGCTTATAATCGCCTGGAAACCCAACCCTCTAATCAGAGAAATACAGCTTGCCACCTTTTCCGCATCCATTTTGGAAAAGGCCTCGTCAAGCACTACCAGACGGATCGTAGGCGAACGTTTTAACTTAGGCGACAGGTTAATTCGGTAAATCTGTGCAAAGCTTGCAAGAAGGGCGACGTAAAGCGGATTCTGTCCCTCGCCTCCGGAATTCTTCTTGATCATCTTACTGAGGCCGATAGTCATATCCCTTTCTCCCTTTACAATCTGCTGCATATCAAAGGAGAGGTAAGTGCGGTAATCCGCATATTTGTCCATATTACGCCTTGCCTCGTCAAGCTCCTCCTTTGTGGCGTTCTCGGGAGGAATAAAAATGCCGATAAGCTCATTCATCATTTCCCCATACTGATCCTCATGCTCCATAGTGAACATATTGAGCTGGTTGTCCATATGGTTCGTAAGCTGTGAGGGCTGGATATTCAGGGAGTCATCCATGAACATCTTATAATATTTCCCATCCGCTCCTTTATTTTTTGTGATAACAAACTGGTATTTGTCTTTGCCGAAATCCATCCTACTGATCACACGGTTGAGCTCATCTCTGCGCTGATAGGCTTCCCTTATGGCGCTTCGTATCTTAAAGATAAAGTCATCCTTGAAATGCTCTACTGCCGACTGAGCCTGCTCCTTCGCCGTCTCGCGGTAGGTGTTGAGCTTGTCGCACTGAAGGCTTTCCATTAATTTATCATAAGGAATATTGTCTTTGATTACGGTAGAAAACGAGCGGTCAGGATAATTTCGGATATACTCGCTCCGGATGCCTACAAGCCTCTGGTATTTTGCATCCTCCGTCTCCTTAAGGGGATAGCTCTCACTCATCTTCTGACGCTTCAGATAATCATAATTCTCGGAGCGCCTGCTGTTCAAATACTGGATAAACTGTGCTTCATACTCCCTGAGCTTAGAAGGCGCATCCTCTGTCCCGGCTTTCCCCGAATCCGCTTCTTTCAAAAGCTTCTTTTTAAATTCTTCAAAGCTTATATGCTGGTCCTTAAGCTGTCCCTCTACCGCCACCAGCTCCTCCTTAAACTTCTGAATATCACTTTGATTACTCCAGACTGCCTTCCTCTCTCTGTCAATCTGTCCGGCCTTTTCTGCCTGCTTTGCAGCAAGTTCTCTCTTGTCCTTCTCCAGCGCGTCTACCGTCTCTGCTTTCAGCTTCTTCATCTTTTCTGTCAGCTGCTTTTTCCTCCGCGTCTTTCCGGGTATCTGCTCCATGTCGTTTAGCTGCTGCATATAGTCAGCTGCCGGCTGGGAGAGTGTTTCAAGCTGCATGGTCTTTCGTATCTCCTCCAACATCTCCTGAAGGGGAAGCCTCTTTTCCTGGAGAGTCCGGCACCGTTCCTCCAGCCTTAAGATACGCTGTCGCATACTCATCTCTCCGATATATGCGCGCCTTGTATAGTATTCTGGGTTCATATGCTGCAGACGGAAATTATGATACAGCATACAATCCGGCATAACTCCGATCCGATACTTGCGAAGCTCATTCATGTTCTCGCATTTCATAACATTTCCCAGCACAAAATCAATATAAGAGCGCACATGGGGTTCTCCGGCGATAACCTCTTCGGCCAGCGCCCCCTCCCGCACCGGATGCTTTTCTGCCAGTACCTTCTCTGAATCCAGCACTGCCGCCCGGTTAAATTTTTTTCTATCCATTTCCTGGTAAATTTCCATAGCATCCTTTGCATATTTCGGCTCTACAACAAGAAGCAGCTTGTTTCCTCCAAGATAACCTTCAACAGCATTTCTCCACCTCTCTTCCCGGATATCCAGAAGATCCGCCAGAATCTGCACATTTACAAAGGCACCGCACCGCTCGCGGAGCCGATTCCTAAGCTCATATCTTGCCTCCTCAAGCTCTCTTGGATAAGCCTTCTTTCCCTGCCTCAGCTCCTTTAATTCCTCTCTTGCTTCCTTCTCTTCCTTTTTCACAGCCCGAAGCTCACTGTCTGCCTCCCGGCGCTCCTCCTCCAAATCTTCATGAATCTCCTGAAAGGTTTCCTGAAGCCTTGTAAGCTCCCCTTCCGTAATCGTTCCCGCGTCAAATTTCTCCACGTCCCAAATAATCTGATTGGATGCAATATCGGTTTTCTTCCACTCCTTTAACCGCTCTGCCGTCTTTTTCCATCTGGACTTGCTGCCCTCAAGACGCTCCAAAGTCTCATTTAATGCCAAAAGCTCCTGTTCCATACCGGAATACCCGCTGTTTGCAATACGGATAAGCAGCTCTTCATACTCCTTCTGCAAAAGCTCCTGCTCCCCGGTAAGTTTATGAAGCACTGCCTCCTGCTGCCTTATGTCCTCGCCGCGCTCTGTAATCTTATTCTTAAGTCCCAGGCTTTTTGCCTCTGACTGCAGCATCTCCAGACGTCTGATCTGGTAATCACACGCCTCTTTACTTCTTTCTGCCTCCCGGTACTCCTCATATGCCGCCCGGATTTCGTTGAGACGCCCGATCTCCGCAAGCGTCTCTTCAATCTTACTCTGCATCCGGCCGTACTGCAGCACACTTTCCTGCAAATCCTCAATATGAATGTCCTGCTCCATGCAGATATATTCCTTTACAAAATCCTCCAGCTTGATATTCATGCGGAATGGAATGGCACGTTTAAACAGGCGGGGAAATTTCTCCCCGTCAAGCCCGCCCAGATACACGTCATAAAGCTGTCTTCTGAACCTCTCATTGCTGGGGCCGCAGTAGAATCTTTCTGCTGTAAAATTCCTCTGCAGGTATTCTCTTATCTCCATAGTCGTAAGACACCGCTTTCCTGTACGGTATTGGTTAACGAGAAGACCTCCCATGTGCCAGAAAAACAGCCGGCTGATCTCTCCTTGCGCCGTCTCCACGTCAAACACAACACCCACACACTGACGCTCCATGGTAACCGTATTTTGAAATTCCAGCACAATGGTACTGGAAAAATTCTGATTTCTTAAATACTGGGATTCATTGTTCTCGCTGATATTTACCATGCCTCTTAAATATTCGATTAAGGTGCGGTCCGAGTCATCTGCCGCCGCTTTATTAAAGAACCTCCGCCCGTCTGTATTGGCATACAGGACAATCTGCATGGCGTCGATAACCGTGGACTTTCCGCTTCCGGAATGTCCTGTAAAAAAGTTAATCCCTTCATTTAAAGAAAGTATCTTCTTATCTATATAGTGCCAGTTATTCAGGCATATCTTCGAGAGCGCCCGAAAGGCCTGTTTCTTCTCCAATGTTTTCCTCCTCGCTGAATGTTTCCAACAGTTTCTTAATATCATCTCCCAAGAGCACTGCATGGACAGACGGGTAAATGACAAGCCTCGTCTGATCTCCTAATTCCTCCAGCACGTCCAAAGGCTCAATAATCTGATATTTTCTAAGAAGCGCGATGGTGCGTCTTAATTCTGCCTGGGAGGGAATACCCGACAGCACGCGGAAATCTCCTGCTTTGCCGCTTATGGCTCCCAGCGTGGTCACCACCTGTACACTTGTCGATGCCTGGGCCATCTGCTCATCATAAATAAGCTTTAATATCAGCAGATAAATGGTAGCAAGCCTTGGAAGCTTTTCTCCCCACAGCGTCTCTCCCTGTATATAGATCACACCCATATGGACATTTTCCTTTAATGTGATTCCTGCTACCGCAAAATATTCCTTCAAAAACTCCATATGCTTACTGCACACACGATATTCCTTTCTATACTGAAACCGTCCGGAGCGTTTCTCGTATTTCCGCTCCAGAAGAAAGGTCTGGCGGTACAGAAGCTGAATCACTTCGGACAGGGACTCCTGCTCTTCCTGAGTAAGCTCCTTATAATATTCGTTCATAATGCCCTCCTTATAAACTTAAGGGCCGGATAACGGTATCCATCCTTTTCCACCATCTCCGTCTCCTCTGAAACCACTGTATATTTACTGTTCATCTTCGTGCTGTAGTCATAGGCAAGAATCAGCTTTTCAAAATCCTCTGTACTGTCAAAGGAAATCTCTCCGGCATCCATCACCTCTCCTGCCATATGGCTCTCGATAAATTCCTCAATCTGCTTTCTGCTGAAACGGCTCTGTATCCGGTTAAGCCTTAAGACGTCCTCCCGGTTTAAATCTTCCTGGGTCTCGTCCTCCGCCATCTGGCTGATGAAATCCTTTCTCCCTTTTCTTCGTTTATATAGAGATTTTTCAGACAGGATTTCAAGGTAAGACAAATTCATCCGGGCGCCTACTGCCCGTATCCTGTCGTCTATATCCTTACTTTTCGAGATCTGGTTCAGAAGCTTTACAACAAGCCCCTTCGTATCCGTCTCACTGCTTAAGAGATAATTCATCCTTGTTACTGTGGCGCGGACATACTTCGTATGCTCCTTATCCATATTAGAAATGCGGTGCTCAATATCATCAAAGCCCCTTTCAATCAAATCCAGAAGCTCCAGCACGTCTTCCTTCGTATCCCCCGTCATACGGGAACGTTCCCGAACCATATCAATCCACTCCTCATTTTCCCGCATTTCACGCAAGACTTTTTTTATATCTGTTTTATAAATGTAAAAATTATCCGATGTCTTAAGGATATGGTATTTCTTTCTTACTATCTCTTCCACATACCCTTCCAAATGCTCTCTTAAAAGCTCCCCGTAGGTCTTCTGGGCAAGAAGCCTTCCGAAAAACTTGTCCATGTTATGAAGCATATCCTGCAGCGCTTTATTAAGCTTCCTTGTGTTTACAAGAGCCGTGCGGAGCATACTGAGATTCACCCTTGGATCGTTTTTAAATGAGAAAAGTGTGGCGTAGACATTCTGAATATAAATTTCTGTCTCCTCCGCATCCTCTAAGCTCAGTTTCTCAAAGGCATCGATAAAAACCGCGGCATAATCAGGAATGACAATATTTGTCACAAGGGTATTATAATCCTCCACGCGTTTCAGCCACCCCATCTTAAGAAGCAGCCCCAGCATACGTGACGAAGGCGTCTCCAGCATGTCAAAATCTGTCTCATACTCCTCACGCTTTAACTCGATTTGTTTTTTTGCATTTAGATCAGCCAGCACCTGAACACACATCTCTCTTGTCAGAAAATAATTACTGTACTGATATTCTTCATTAATCGCAAGCAATGCTTCTATGTAGGCATCCCGGTTCACCGACCGGAACAAAGTCCAGAAGGCGTTCGGGATTTCACGGCGCAGCTGCATGATGGTATTCTCCTTGTTTTTATATCTTAGCGTTTTTTACCCTTAACATACAAAGGGTAAGGAAAAAGAAATAGCCGCCAACTACTGTGAATAGTTAACGGCTGCCCATAAAGGTAGTAATTCATCCTTCAGGGTAATCCTCTACTCTGTTTTCCCTTTATCATAATATACCACTATACCTCCTAAGGTTCAAGTAAAATCGGTACAGGTCAGAGAATCCTACGCCGTATCACTTGAATAATGCTGAAATATATGATAGTGTAAAAATATTCTGTATAGTCAATGATTGGAGCATGTTATGTTAAAAATAATCATTATCGGAAGTCCCGGATCGGGAAAAAGCACATTTGCACGAAAATTAAGCAACGCTGCAGGTATTCCCTTGTATTATCTGGATATGTTATGGCATAAACCAGATGGAACTAATATTTCCAGAGAAACATTTGACGCGAACCTTAATGAAATCATCCAAAAGGATACATGGATTATCGATGGGAATTACCAGCGTACCCTTGAAACGCGGCTAAAAGAATGTGATACAGTCTTTCTGCTAGATTTTCCGCTGGAGGTCTGCCTTTCCGGTGCAAAATCCCGGATCGGAAAAAAGCGGGAGGATCTGCCTTGGATTGAATCAGAATTTGATGAGGAATTCAGGCAGTGGATTATTGATTTTCCCAAAAAGCAGCTTCCGGAAATATATGACCTGCTGAAAAAATATCAGGAAGAGAAGGATATTGTTATTTTCAGGACACGAAAGGAACCCGATGATTATTTGAAATCTATATCCGGGGATACAGAAAGGGCAGCCAAATGAAACACGATATAAATGACTTTAAATACCAGGAACAAAACAAACCGAAACCTGTAAAATTCAAGGGAAAGGTGTCCTGGTGGTTCTATGGGATAATTTTAGGCACAGCCATACTGCTGTTACCTATGATCATTGCAAGTGCATTTATCGTTCCAAATATCACTGCATTGATTATTACTTTGCTGTCACTTGCTGCTGTAGAAATATTCTGTATTCCCATTACATTTCACAATTTTGTGGAGCTGCAAAGCGAAACACTGCTCATTGCATTTGGCCTGATCAAAAAGCAAATTCTATATGAAGATATTACTGCGCTTTTAATAACAAATAATCCTACTTCTTCTCTGGCTGCGTCCCTTGACAGAATTGAAATAAAGTGCGGGAGCAAATCTGAAGTCATGATAGCTTTAGTTGATAAAAAAATATAATCCTAATATTACAATTAATCCCATCTAAAATCAGGGGCTGTCAGACAGCCCCTTTTCGCTTATTTCTATTCAATACAAGTTCTGCACTTACTCAAGATATTTCTGAACCGTCTCTCTCACTGCCCCGAAGCTCTTAATTTCTTCTCTGAAAATCTCTTCAATCAAAGTACCGATTCCGGCCTCATAAAGATTGATGAAAAATACATTTTCATTGGAAAGAATCCATTTTAGCTGGTCTGTGAAGCTTGACGGCTCTCCTATCACAATTGTGGAAAGCTGTTTCTGCATTTCCTCTGACATGGGATCCGGAGCCAGCTCATAGGACACGCCCTTGTCATCCACACCAAGCAGATAGCGAAGCCATCCGGCGATTGCCAGCGGAATTCCCGTTAATTTCTTCGCGTCTCCATATTTTTCCACATAGGACTTTATTGTAACCCCGAAACGCACACCCAGTCCCTGGGAGGAGTCCGTGCAGAGACGCAGACATGTATCGCCAAGATAAGGATTCGGGAATCTTTCTTTTATACATTCATCTAAAAATGCTTGGGGAGAGATAATTCCTGGATCCGGAACTACCTCCATGCCTTCCTGATATCCTACAGTTTCTGCCAGCTTAAGCATATCCGGATCCTTCATCTCATCAGAAAACAAATCATATCCCAGCAGACATCCATAAGGGCCAAGTGCCGTATGAATCGGATTAAGGCACACAGTCACCTTCATTCCCTCAGTCTTGTTCACTGTATCCCTGTCTGTCATATAGACCCCCGCCTTTTCAAGAGGCGGACGGCCATTGGGAAAATTATCCTCAATCACCAGATACTGGGGAGCTTCGGCATTGACAAAAGGAGCAATATACGTTCTTTTTGAAGTAATCATAGGCTGCATATTCTTTATTCCTGCCGTCTCAAGCTCCTCTGCAATCTTTTCTGCCGGTCGTGGTGTAATCTTATCAATCATAGTCCATGGGAAAGAAACTTTTGTTTCATCACTTATATAAGATATAAATCCGTCATCTACGAATCCACGCTTTTCCCACTCAGCTGCCATCATAAGAACCGATTCTCTTAACTTTTTTCCGTTTTTAGAACAATTATCCATAGATACCAGTGCAAGAGGCGCTCCTACATTCTGATAACGCTCTAAAAGCATTGCAGTCACAACAGCCATAGCGCAAACTGCTTTTTCAGGACCGTTTTCAATATCCTTCTCCACGAAGGGGAAAAATGTATCATCTGCATTTTTTAATGCATACCCTTTTTCCGTAATGGTAAAGGAGACCATCTGAAGGCTTTCTGCACGGAAAATCTCTTTTAATCTCTCCCATGCTGCCGGGTGCTCATGCTGCGCTTTCAAAGCTTCCGTAAGTGAACCAAGTACCTTTTTGTCCTGTCTTCCATCTCCGTGAAGAATCACACTAAGAACCAGATTATTATATGGATGATAAATCATGTCTACTACATCAGTATCAAATGTTTCCACACAGGTAATTCCCCTGTCCATTTCCTTTTGTTCCAGTAGAGTATCCGCAATGCCTCCCAGAAAAATACGGAAAATGTTACCAATTCCAAAGTGTACCCATCCAGGCGTTTTTTTTGTTTTCTGCGCAAGAGCTTTTATATCATACCCCGGAAGCATGATACCTGCTTTTTCCCATTCCTCTTTATTTTCTATTCCACTCCATGTCAGTTCCATTATTCTCTCTCCCAATTATTATTTTTCAAAAATTAGCTTCTACAAATATAGCAGCCGAAAATATATTCGGACATTTTTAAACGAATAAACCAGAAAATAAATTATATCTTTTTAATCCTCTCAATAGCCGCCGCCGTATTTTCATAAGATCCAAATGCAGTGAGCCGGAAATATCCTTCCCCGCCCGGCCCAAATCCGGAGCCTGGCGTTCCGACAACGCCAGCCTTATCAAGTAGATAATCAAAGAAATCCCATGAAGTCATTCTCTTCGGTGTCTCAAGCCAGATATACGGTGCGTTGACACCGCCGGACACATTGTATCCCGCCTCCCTTAATCCTTCACAGATAGCCCTCGCATTTCTCATATAATAAGCAACCTGCTCCTTTAGCTGTTTTTTTCCTGACTCTGAATAAACCGCCTCGCCCGCCTTTTGTACAATATATGGCGCTCCGTTATATTTCGTCCCATGGCGTCTCGCCCACAGAGAATGAAGCATCACATCCCCGGCCTTTACATCCTTTGGAATGACTGCTGCACCGAGGCGCACCCCTGTGAAGCCTGCATTTTTTGAAAAGCTGCGAAGCTCAATGGCACAGAATCTTGCCCCCTGGCACTCATATATGCTGTGAGGAACATCCTTTTCAGAAATATACGCCTCATAGGCCGCATCATAGATAATGACTGCCTTGTTTTTATTCGCATAATCCACCCATTCCTGAAGCTGCGTCTTCGAAATTGTGGAGCCTGTGGGATTATTCGGGAAGCACAGGTAGATAATATCTGGTGTTTCCTTCGGAAGCTCTGGTACAAAATTTGTCTCCTTTGTACACGGCAGATAGATAACTTTGCTCCAGGTTTCTGTCCTCTCATCATAGATTCCCGTACGGCCTGCCATGACATTTGTATCCACATAAACCGGATAAACTGGATCACACACCGCAATTTTATTATCCCTTGCGAAAATCTCCTGGATATTGCCAGAGTCTCCCTTAGCCCCATCGGAAATAAATATCTCATCCGCCTGGATATCACATCCTCTGTCCTGATAATCGTTTTTTGCCATAGCGCTTCTTAAAAATTCATAGCCCAAATCTGGTGCATACCCGCGGAATGTTTCGGCATGAGCCATTTCCTCTACTGCGCTGTGCAGACTTTCGATGATGGCAGGTACAAGGGGCTGCGTCACGTCGCCGATTCCAAGTCTTATTATATTTTTATCAGGATTTGCTGCCTGAAAGGCCGCCACCTTTTTTCCGATCGTGGAAAACAAATAACTCCCTGGCAGTTTTAAATAATCTTCATTTATTTTAAACATTTTTCTCTCTCCCTTCTCTTTTATTCTGACATAAAGGGCCTGCCTATTTCATGTCCGGTAAATGTATCTCACCGTCAAATACAGTTACAGCAGGTCCTGTCATATAGATTCTGTCCCTTTCTCTGTCCCACTCAATCTGAAGCTCTCCTCCAGGAAGTCTCACTGTCACCTGGTTTTCTGTCAGGCCGTTTAAAATACAGGCCGCTGCCACTGCACATGCTCCGGTACCGCAGGCCATTGTCTCTCCTGCCCCCCGCTCCCACACACGCATTTCTACAGTCTTTCTGTCAATCACCCTGGTAAACTCTGTATTAACTCTATGAGGAAATCTTTTATGATTTTCAAACCCCGGACCGATTTTTTCTATTTCCAGTCCCTTCACATCCTCCACAAAAACAACTGCATGGGGATTTCCCATAGAAACACCTGTCATACGGTAAGCCGCTCCATTTACATCAATAGGCTCATCAATGACCTTATGAAGTGGATGTGTTGTCTCAATGGGAATCTTTTCCGCCGTAAGCTCCGGCTTTCCCATATCAACCTTCACAAGCTCTGCTTTTGCGTTCTTTACTGTCAGTTCGAGATATTTGATTCCACCCAGTGTTTCCACAGAAATGCTTGTCTTATCCGTAAGCCCATAGTCATAGACATACTTCGCCACACAGCGTATACCATTTCCACACATCTCACTCCTTGAGCCGTCTGTATTATACATTTCCATCTCAAAATCTGCTTTCTCAGATGGATTTATCAGAATCAGCCCGTCCGAGCCTATGCCAAAGTGCCTGTCGCTTACAAATCTCGCCACCGCCGGAGGGTTTTCTATTCTTTCCTCCAGACAGTTTACATAAATATAATCGTTTCCCAATCCGTGCATTTTTGTAAATTTCATCTGTATTCACCGTTACCTTTCTCTATCATTGTTAATATCATTTGAGCCGTCTCCAGCATATTCCTGCCGCTGTCCATACTGCTTTTCTGCAGATACCTGTGAGCCTCCTCCTCGGACATATGGTTTCTTTCCGTCAGAAGGGTCTTCGCCTGCCTTACAGTTTCCTGCTGTCTTAGGCTTCTTGCTGTCTTCTCTTTTCGCCGGTTCTTTCTGCGCCGTTCCATATTTTCTAATAACATCTGAAGCGTATCTATAAGATCCCGGGCCTTTATCGGCATAGAAAGCCCTGCAGTTCCCTCTGGCAGCCCTTCGTCCCATTTACTCTTAGAGGCAACCAAAAGAAGCCCGAAGCTGTCTGGAAGATATTCCCGAAGCTCTGTGTACATCATATCCTTGAGCTTATAGCCGCAGATTACAATCCCTTCCTCTAACGCATCGGCAAAATTTATTGCCTGTGCTCCTGAGGTACATACTCCGGTGACTGTCAGGCCGCTCCGCATAAGAAGATTGCGAATTCCGACTGCATTATCCTTGTTCGGAAATACTACGATAATACCTGTCAACCTGACACCTCCTGTCTCTTCTTAAAAGCCTTCTTTTCTGACAGCATATAGCTGGTTACTTAATTATTTGGTATGCTAAATTACATGAAGATATTTTGAAAGCTCCCAGTCCGTAACCTGACCGCGGTAGTCTGCATATTCCTTTGTCTTAGCCCGGATATATTTTTCTGATAAATCTGCGCCCAATACGTGCTGTATAAACTTATCCTTTTCAAATTCCCGGGCTGCCTCAAGAAGGCTTCCCGGAAGTCTCTCAATGCCTGCTTCTCTTCGCTCACCTTCCGTCATTTCGTAAATATTTAAATCCACACTGTCCGGAGGCAGAATCTTATTTTTAACGCCTTCAAGACCTGCGGCAAAACATACTGCAATAGCAAGATACGGATTCGCGGACGGATCTGGACTTCTGAGCTCAACCCGCACTGAAGAACCATTTAAGGAAGGAACACGGATAAGGGGAGTCCTGTTTTTTGCTGACCATGCAATATAGACCGGCGCTCCATATCCAGGGACAAGCCTTTTGTAAGAATTCACAAGAGGATTTGTAATAAAGCTGATTGCCTTTATGTGCCTTATAATTCCTCCTATAAAATAATATGCCTCCCTGCTTAAGCCTCTCTCATCCGATTTATCAATAAATGCATTTTCTCCGTTTTTGTTCAGAGACATATTTATATGCATACCTGATCCGCTGATACCGTATTTGGGCTTGGGCATAAAAGCTGCATGCAGTCCGTGGCGTTTGGCAGCAGTTTTTACTACCAGCTTAAAGGTCATAATATTGTCAGCAGTTGTAAGGGCCTCATCATACCGGAAATCAATCTCATGCTGTGCAGGTGCAATTTCATGGTGGGAAGACTCAATGATAAATCCCATTTCCTCAAGAGTCATCACCATATCCCTTCTTGCATTTTCTCCTAAATCAAGGGGGCTCAAATCAAAGTATCCCGCCTGTTCATGGGAAATCGTTGTGGGAAGCCCGTCATCATCTGTGTGGAACAGGAAAAACTCACACTCCGGCCCCACGTCTAAGGTATATCCCATATCTTCTGCTTCTTTTATTACCTTTTTAAGCACATATCTGGGATCGCTTTTAAAAGGCGTTCTGTCTGTTTTATAAATATCGCAGATTAAGCGGGCCGCCTTGCCCTGCTGAGGCTTCCACGGAAATATTTCAAATGTATTTAAATCCGGGTACAAATACATATCCGAGTCCTCAATCCGGGCGAAGCCTTCAATGGAAGAGCCATCGAACATACACTGGTTATTTAACGCCTTTTCCAGCTGGGCAGGCGTAATGGCAACATTTTTAAAGGTTCCAAAAATATCGGTAAACTGAAGGCGTATAAAACCTACATCCTCCTCTTCTACTAAACGAATAATATCCTCGCGGGTATAATGGTTCATATTTTATTTTGCCTCCTTGGTCTGGGTATATTTTCTATCCTCAAAAAGGGCGTTCTCATGCCTGGATGAAAACGCCCTTGTCTCATTTGTTTAAATTATAATAATAAAGCTGTATTTTGTCAACGTAGCAAAAATATGAAATCTTTCTCTTTCTATTCTTCATCATCCAGCCAGTACTCATCATCCAGACTGTTATAAGTATTCCCGTTATTGTTGCCGCAGCTGATTCCTTTCTTAATCGGTGCAAGGAAAAATCCCTTTATCATTCCGAGAAGTAAACAGCAGAGAATAATGAGTACCTTCTCTGTCATTGTCCAGTCTCTTACAAAAAAGTACTTAATATCTTCCCATATCTGCCTCATGTTATGCCCTCCTTATCATCAAATATACTCTTATGTATTTACTTTTTTTAATTATAAGCTATTTTTTCCAAAAATAAAAGTATTAAATGATAAGAAAGTATGGTAGACTATTGTTGGTTATTTCAGATTTTACATTATGAAGGTGGTATGAAACATGGGACTTGCAATTCCTATTGAAACCAGTGCACGTCATATACATATGTGCCAGAAAGATTTTGAGATTTTATTTGGAGAGGGGCGGACCCTCACATATAAAGCTGAGCTGAGCCAGCCGGGACAGTATGTCTGCGAGGAACGGATTACAGTAAAAGGTCCTAAGGGAATCTTTGAGAATGTAGCCATTCTTGGTCCTTTCCGTTCTGAGACACAGCTTGAGATATCTATGACAGATTCAAGAAAGCTTGGAATTCCCGGAATCATACGGCAGTCAGGAGACACTAAGGGAACACCGGGTTGTACACTTGCCGGTCCTTTAGGAGCTCTTGATCTTGATCACGGTGTTATTGTTGCCAAACGGCATATCCACATGACGCCTGTGCAGGCCATGCAGTTAAATGTCAAGGACAACGATGATGTATTTGTCATCACAGAAAGCTACGAGCGTTCTCTTATATTTGCAGATGTAGTTGTACGTGTCAGTCCGAAATTTGCCCTTGCAATGCATGTGGATACAGACGAGGCAAATGCATTTGCCAGCGATAGTACTCCCAGCGGCGTTATCTTAAAGCTTTTCAGCGGAAATACCTATAATCTCCAAAAATGGGCAGAAGAAATACAGAGCGGAATCCATAGATTGTAAGATGCCAGTTGGGGACGGGGTAAAATTAAAAAGTGCCTGTCCCCATCTTGCCTGGGGACAGGCACTTTTTAATTTTACCCCGTCCCCAACTAAACGTTCCTGGACTCAGAAACACGCCTGATTAATATTATGTCAATATTCAGAACCGTCTTTTTTCCCACTGATATTTCTCCATATCAACATGACCGTCTTTAAACCCTACGCCCTCTCCCTTTAAAAGCTCTATCTGACGCCTGCCCCCGGGACTTTCTGCTCCTCCAAACACTTCCCCGTCCTTTTTCACAACCCGATGCCAGGGAATACCACTTCCAGGTGGAATTGCATGAAGGGCATAACCTACTACCCTTGCTAAGCGCCTGTTCCCAGCAAGCTCTGCAACCTGTCCATAGGAAGCTGCTTTTCCTCCAGGAATCTGACAGACAATATCATAAATGATTTCAAATGTGTTCTTTCCCATTCCGCCACTCCTCAATCGCTTTCAGCCTTTCTTTCACCTTCTTCTCCTCTCCCTGTACGCCTGGATGATAATAATGCCGGTTTTTCAGGGAATCCGGCATACACTGCATATGCGTGAGCTTTTCTTCTGTATCGTGGGCATATTCATAGCCTTTCCCATAATTAAGCTCCTTCATAAGACCTGTAGGAGCATTACGAAGTACAAGCGGCACCGGTTCTGCACGCAGCTCCTTTATATCCCGTTTACATTCTTCACATGCCATGTATAGGGCGTTAGATTTCGGAGCCATAGAGAGGTAAGCTACCGCATGGGTCAAATGCACATCGCACTCCGGCATCCCGAGAAAATGGCAGGCCTGATATGCTGCCACAGCTACCTGAAGTGCACGGCTGTCTGCCATACCGATATCCTCACTTGCAAAGCGGATCAGCCTCCTTGCAATATAAAGGGGATTCTCTCCGCCCTCCAGCATACGGCACATCCAGTAAATTGCCGCATCCACATCGCTGTTTCTCATAGATTTATGTAGAGCCGATATAAGATTATAGTGCTCCTCACCGTTTTTATCATACAGCAGGGATTTCCTGCTGATACATTGCTCTAGTCCCTGGTCAGTAACAAGAATTCCCTCTGTACTAACAGTCCCATTTAAAACTGCCATCTCCAGTGTATTAAGAGCCGTTCTGGCATCCCCGTTTGAAAATGCCGCAACTGTCTCTATCTGCCTGTCTGTCATCTGTACATACTGATCACCAAAGCCTAAAGGATTTGCAAGGGCGCTCTGTAATAGCTTTACAATATCCTTGTTTTCCAGCGCCTTTAGCACAAACACCCGGCACCTGGAAAGAAGAGCTGCGTTTACTTCAAAGGAAGGGTTTTCCGTTGTCGCGCCAATAAGGATAATACTCCCTTTTTCCACAAAAGGAAGAAATGCATCCTGCTGGGCTTTGTTAAACCTGTGGATCTCATCTACAAAAAGCACTGTCCGGATTCCCATCTTGCGGCTGCTTTCCGCCTGACCCATAACCTCTTTTATCTCTTTTATCCCGCTGGTCACTGCACTGAAATTAATAAAGTCTGCCTTTGTCCGCCCAGCAATAATGCCTGCAAGCGTAGTTTTTCCCACACCCGGCGGGCCCCAGAATATCATAGAAGATATTTGATCTTTTTCAATTAACTGGCGGAGCATTTTCCCGGGGCCTAGAAGATGCTCCTGGCCTGCAAACTCCTCAAGTGTATGCGGACGGATACGGCTGGCAAGGGGAGTCGTCTGCCTGTGGTCATCAAATAATGTCATCTGTTCCATATATTGTATTTCTCCTGATAATTAATTATTAAGCTACATGAATATCTCGTCAATGTCATAATCCTCCCCGCGGTATTTTACCAAAAATTCCTTCAATACAATCTGGATTTTTCTTACTGATTAATGAGCGGCTTGATTTCTTCATCTAAAGTATTTCTTAGTTCTGCCATCATCTGGGCATAATACTTAAACTTAGGCAGAGCCTTTTCCTGTAATGCTTTATAGTTTGTATAATCAATCGTCGCCTTAATAGCACTTTCATTTGGGATCACTCCATCTCTATAATGTGTTGCAGCATACATCACATCCTCTTTGGATGCATACCACGTAAGGCAGAAATCTGTAATTACTTTATCGATACAATCATGTTTCATATTTTCAACAATATTAAGAATTGACTTACCTTTGTATTTCTTGTCATCCAACTCGATCTCATATATCAAGTTAGACATAAAGTCTGCAACTTTCGGATTTTCTTTTCGGAGCTCCTCGACATACTGTTTTACTTCATCGATTTTTTTCTGCCGTTCTTCCGCAGTCATGTCCTCCGCCTCATCGTTTGGTGTAACAATATTCTGAATAAGATTAATAATATACTCATAATCAATTTTCGTATTACTATATGCCATCAATTCATAATCCGGATCTACTTCTGACGCATCCAGATCATCCTCCAAATCCAGTTTTTCAGCTTTTATTTCTTCTAATACATTCCGATAATGTCCCGCATAATCGATATATTCTTCTTCTGTAATTCCGTATTCCGAAAGTTCTTTGTCATCATAATTTGTAAATGATTTAAGCTGGGCAAATAATTTGTCAAAGCCTTGAAATATTTTTGCAAATATCTTTTTTTCTTTCAAGGACATACCCGGGACTTCCGAAGGTGTCTGTGCTGAGACCCGAAGAGCTGCAAGTGCTTTTTTAAATGCCGGTTCAATCTCATCCCATTCAGCTAAAAGAGCCTCCTTTGTACCTCCCGCTGAATACAATTTTACTGCATTATCTACACATTTCTTAAAAAGAGCCGGCGCCTGGAATGTAACAATCTGTCCATAGGCTTTATTTTTATTGTAAATACGGTTTGTCCGCGAAAAAGTCTGAATCAAATCATGAGGACCCATTGGCTGTCTGTCAATAAATATAGTAGACATACATGGAGCATCAAAGCCAGTTAGCAAACGATCTACAACTATTACCAAATCAAGCTGCTCACTTCTGTTTTTGAATTTTGCGTCTTTTCTTGCAAGCCTTTCGTTTAAATTCGCATTATATATCTGAATTTGGGATAAATCATATTTTTTGCCAAACATTTTACCATAATCATTAAGTGAACACTGCATCTTTTGTTGGTTCACAAATGAACCTTCTTCATTCTCCGATACTGAATATGTAATGGCAAACTTTGGAAAGTCTGGGAGAACCTGCTTCATCTTCTCATTAATTTTAAGAGTAGTTTCTCCATTCTTTACACGTGTCAGTAATTCATAATACTTCTGCGCTAGCGGAATTGAACTCGTTGTTAGCAATGCCTCATATGTCTCTCCCTTTCCATTCTGAAAGCCAAATTTATGATAAGACTTATTTAAAATGACATCCAGCACTTTTAACATATGTGTCTCATTCTCATATACATTTCTGTCCGTTTCATCAGACACATTTTTAGGGCCGTTATGCTCTACCTGAAATCCAAGTACTGCATTATCGTGAATGGCATTTTGTATGGTATATTTGTGTAAAACTTTTCCATATAATTCTTCTGTAGTACGAGGTAAATCTCCCAACTGCGGATACGGATTTTCTGCAAATCTCGGAGTCCCTGTAAATCCAAACCATAGAGAATTACCAAAGAATCTTTCAAGCTCTCTTTTCGTACCTGGAGTAACTGCCCGGTGACACTCATCCACAACAAAAGCTATCTTTAGATTCTTTATCTTACTATACTCTGGAGTTCCTTCTTTTAATTGCTTAGTAATCAGCCTGTGCAGCTTTTGAATTGTAGTTACGATTGCCTGCCTGTCATCCGATTTTAGCTTTTTCTTTAAGTCACTTACATTTTCCGTTTCATCAACATCAATCAGATCATTATTCGCATACGCCTGAAATGCCATCGTAGTCTGTGTATCCAGATCTTTTCTGTCAATTAAAAAGAGCGCTTTATCCAAAGCCGGGATATCCATTAACAGGTTCCTTGTTGACTTATACGAAGTTAATGTTTTTCCAGAACCGGTTGTATGCCATACAAAACCAGACCTTCCCGTTTTTGAAGCTTCTCTTATGGATTCTATTGCATGTATCTGATATGGACGCAGTAATATCAGTCGCTTAGCCTTTTCATCCAGCACGGTATATCTTGCAATCATTTCATGTGCCTCTGGTATACGAAGCACACTTTTTGCAAAATCGATGTAATCCGTCACTGGATTATTATCCTTATCCAGCCATCCGCTTATAAATTTGGAATTCAACTCCATATCACTTGCTGCAGAAAAATATTTTGTATTTACGCCATTGCTGATAACAAACATCTGAACTGCAGAGAAAATCCCGGTAAATTTCCCCTCGCCAATATATTTCTTTATCTGCCAAAAACCATCCATATAAGAGTGCTGTTTGTTCTTCAGCTCTATATGAATCATAGGAATTCCATTAATCAAAAGGGTGACATCAAATCTCCTGTCCCTTACAGGGGCTTTACTTTCCTCATCTGTCTTTAGTGCGCTATACTGATTGATCACTTCATAAACACTGCTGCCTCCAGCAATATGTTCGTGGTTCATTACTACAAGGTGCAGACGCGCTGTACCCCTCTGAACATGCACTTGGACCTTCCCATTCTCTCCTACCAGCCATTCGCCGGCTTTATAAAATGAAGAAAACTGGAGCTGGTTCTTTACCTGCTCAAACTCTGCATCTGAAAGATGTTCTCCATTTAGCCTGTCTTTATTGTTTTGTTCAAGAATGTATCTGAAGTTTGCCCATAAATCATCTTCTGTTTTTAAGTCTTTTCTGTATGTCCACTGAGAGTCCCCATAAGCCAATTGTTCAATCAATTTATTTTCTATCGTTGACTCCAATACTGACATCTTAGTGTCTCCTTTGTTTTTTATTTTAGCTTTTGTGTATTATAAAGTGTATATTATGATACTATACTTACGCTGGCGAAGGGTGATAATATGGTCGAGACTTAAAAAAATTCACCAATTTTTCCCTGTTCTTTCGAATCAGACCGTCAATCGTCGAACCAAGGCGGATATTTCGCAATACAAAGTCTGTAGCTTCTACAATCTGCTCATAAACCGGTCCCGAAAATTTTCGCTTATCAAGAAATACTGTTCGTTCCGTTCCTTTAAATACAGCACATTATTATACATCCATTGATATAAAACCTTTTTAAGCAAACATCTTTTCTAGCATTGATTTTTTAATCTTCTGTAGCTTTTCCAGTTTACGCTGGTGAAGGATGATGAAATGGTCGAGGTTAACGAAGAGTTGAGATAATTGCTCTCGTTCTTCAGCCTGTGTTGGTATTTGAATTTCAATGTCTGCCATAACATTGTTCATCAGCTTCGGATTACCAACATACGATACATACCCTTTTGATACCTTGTTTATTGCTTCAGCTATCATTTGATTTGCCTCAACTTCTTTTGACAACAAAACCCCGCAAACATTGGTACAATAGAACTTTCCGGCTCTGTAATTAACTGTTCCGGCATTAGCACCATCGGTTGTCCAAGTGATTGCATCTTCGTAGAGATAGTCTTTATAATATCCCATCAATCCATTGTCTTTTGTCTGTGAAGAGTATACAGGGTAAGGTGCTTCATCTGTTTTAGCAGCAGCCGTCATAGTTGCTGCAAGGACATAGCCACGAGTAACTTTGAATAGTTCTGACACCTTCCGCTGTTCCCAAGGGTCAGTAAAACCATCAAATCTAATTTTCGGAACATTCATACCGTTTTGTGGAAACATTTTTTGAAGCATATATTTTTTTAGTTTTTTTGTCTCTTCACACTTACGCTGGTGAAGGGTGATGAGGTGGTCAAGGGTCTTAAAATATTTCCCGATACGGTTTTGTTCATCTATATCTTGTGGTAACATAAGTGTAGTTCCAAAAAAATCTGAAGGCGTAATATTAAGCAATCCATGATTCCTTGCCCCTTCTGCCGCAATAGCCTGCACCCCCTTATGCCACAGGCAGGTATCATAATATGTGACGATATAGTCGGAATCAGTTTCTCTCTCATCAATAATGCGAAATACAATGTAGAGTGTTGACAACACGCCTTTTTCGTAACGGTCAAGACGTTTCACTGCCCCCCATGGTGCATCACTTGAAGTGCTTTTGTTATACGCGAATTCCCCATTCCATATAAGATAATATCCACTAACATCCTTACTTGCAACTCTTTTATCGAAAAATTCATTTTGATCAATTAAACCATGCTGTGCCGAAATCGTCAACGGCAACTCTGACTCTAAATCTTGATTCTTGCGTGTGACTCGTTCTGTAATCTCGCCCAGCTTACGCTGTTCCCAATCATCTATGTACCCGTTAAATCTAATCTTTGGTTTACTCACAGCAATCCCCCTCAATCAATCCGATAAGATCATTTAATGAAGACATAACTGCTTCATCTGAAGAAGTCAAATTTTTAAGAAGTGTTACAAATTCTCCCTGAACCTGCGCGGTTTCTTCATCCGTCTTCTTCATTTCATCCAAAAGAGCATTCAAATCTATCTCTTCCTCTTTCTCAAAATTATCCACATATCTTGGAATATTAAGATTAAAGTCATTCTTCTCTATATCTTCAAAGCTTGCAAGATATGATTCTTTATCTACCGTCCCCCTCTTACCATATAATTCAATAACCGAATCTATATGTTCATCCGTCATAACATTCTGCTTCTTACCTTTTTCGAACTTTCGGGATGCATCTATAAACAATACATCTCGTCCTTCTCTATGTTTCTTTAACACAACAATACAGGTAGGAATAGATGTGTTATAGAACAAATTCGCCGGGAGACCGATTACTGCGTAAATATTACTTGCCCGGAGTAATTTTTCTCTTATTTTCCCTTCCGCTGCCCCTCTGAATAAAACACCATGAGGCAATACGATCGCCATAGTTCCATTATTTTTCAGATGATACAAACCATGCAGCAGGAAAGCATAATCTGCCTTTGATTTAGGCGCTAATACCCCATAGTCACTAAATCTCTCGTCCTGTAAAAAACCAGCCGCCGCACTCCATTTTGCGGAGTAAGGAGGATTCATAAGAACCATATCAAAATTTGTCTCCTCTCCTGTAGGCCAATCTCCATCCAAAGTATCTCCATTACGAAGAATTTGATTCTCCGGAACAATTCCATGTAAAAACATGTTCATTCTTGCAAGATTGTATGTAGATGTCATCATCTCCTGTCCATAATATTTGATGTATCCTGGTTCCGCAGCATATTTCTTTGCATTTAAAAGAAGTGAACCAGAACCCATACACGGATCATATACCGACAGCCCTCTCTTAGTTTTTTGTCCGGCAATAGCTATTTTTGTCAAGATTTTGGATACGGCCTGCGGCGTATAGAATTCTCCTGCTTTTTTACCTGTTTCAGAAGCAAACTGACCAATCAGATACTCATATGCATTTCCAAGTACATCTGAATCTGAATTCAGCAGATCCGCCTTATCAATCTCTTTAATTAGGCTTGAAATCGTATCACTTTGTTTCTGATCTCCTGTTCCCAAACGATTAGAGTATAGATCAATATCTGTAAACAAGTCTGCAAATAATGGGTCGCTCTGTTCAATATTGTTAAATGCTTTTTGCAGCTGTTCACGGTTGAATGAGTTATTCCTTGCTTTATCTGCAAAGCGTGTGTAAGTCAATTGGGGTTCAATCACATAATGACATTCTGCTTTAATCTGTTCTTTCAATTCTTCAGCACTATCCTCTTTCAGTGCTTCCTCATAAGCTTCCAGTGCGGTTCGTAGTGATTCTGGCTTTTCGTCATAAAGCAAATCATAAGTCTTGATCAAAAAAGAATCTGATAAGTATTTATAGAACACAATGCCTAACAAATAATCCTTATACTCATTTGCATCCATTTTTGAACGGAGTATATCTGCACCACTCCACAATACACTGATTAGCTCTTTACCATTTTCTGATTCTGCCATTTTATTTTCCTCCAAATTGTCTGTTTGCATCTTCGATATAAAACAAGGACTTGGTAAGTAAAATGAGTTTCATCTTGTGAGTACCCTCATACAACATTGCTTGCTAATGCTTTTATTCTAACATTTGTATGTATCCTTTACAATAAATTATCGTGTATTACTGCCATTATAGTTAGTAAATCAAGCTATATGTATTTGCTCATGTGAGATAAAGAAGTAAAAGAAGTGTAAAAAGTTTTGTCGTTCCCTACCCGGCTGACTGCCGGACAGGCCGGGCTTTATGTGTCGGGTAACTCTACCTTGCCGACGAAAGAATAATAGAATTAGTGAAACAGTACATCCAAAGTAAAAGTTATCCCTCTCTTGAAATAAAGTAGGGCATTGTATGGTTTGTAAAACATTTATACTAAAAAGGGGAGGCAGTATTTTACTGTCCTCCCAGTGACGTTTTGTAAAGGACTTTTTGAATCTTTCCAAAGTTAGTTGATTTTGCGTTTTAACTCAAGCCGCAACAGCTTTCCTTTCAGCATCTCAAAGCTGTTGCGACCATACATGATCCTTTTGACAACCTTTAGCTTATTTACGCTTCCCTCCGCAAGCCCATTATTATGATCAAGCAAAATTGCATTTTTTACTGCCGCAATATCCCTCCGGATCCCGTTTGTAAAACTGCTTAATTCATCTATTTCCAGGGAGTCCGTCTCTTCCAGCCATTTATCAAGTTCAGATTCTTTTTTGCCTGACAATGTCTGTTTAAAGCCTGACACAGCATCATAAACACGCCCTATGACTGGATATTCCCCTATAATTCGGTCGAGCTGCTCCGCGCTGATAGATGAAATCTTGTCAATCGGCCGGTACAACAGGCTGACCAGCCATTTTCGCTCAATCTTTTCACCGGAGACCCCTTGCCGGGCAGTTTCCTTCATGATCTTGCGCTCCCTTGTGGCAAACATACGGATCGCGGCATCCGACCCGGCATATCCTTTTTCATAGATGATAATGCCTATCTGCTTAAATGTCTTTCCTTCTGACAGCATCGTTTTTATGGCTTCTGCATAGGGCTTTATTTTACTTGGAATGGTAGTGTTATAATAAGAGTTTGCCGGGTTAAAATCCTCTTTCAAGTATTTTGCCACGGTTGCCCTGTTGATGCCCGCCAGCCCGGCAATCTCCCCTTTGTTGAATCCCTGTTTTCTTAGTTCCCGCACCTGTTTCTCCACTTTCATCTTCTTTTCCACATTTGCATTATGTTCTGCGGTAGGGGAATCTTCCTTAATGGATTTATCCCAGTAATCCCCGGTGAGCTTCCCGTCATAATGAGATGCTTCTGTGGGGAGCGTAAAGCTTGCCGAAAGCAGGCGTGATATGAATTTTCTTGCGGCATCCGTAAGGCCCTTGAGAAGATGGAAACGGTCACTTACCTGCTGTATGTCCATCCCTGCCTGTTCAATGGCGCTTTTATAGGAAACAGAGCCGTCTCGTGATACGATTCGGATATTCGGGTAGCTTCTAAGCCATTCCGCCACATCTTCCACCTCACGGGATGCAAGCAGGTCTACCACACGGTGTGTATCAATGTCCACCATGATAGTGCCATAAGTCTGTCTTTTTCTGAATGCGAAATCATCAATACACACTTTTGTTATGGAACGTTTTTCAGGGAGCGGTATCTCTTTTTTTAAGAGATTGCAGATGGTGCTTTTCCCGACCTCTGCAATCCCGTCCTTTAATGTCCTTGATGCTGCAACAGAACTGGTATTCAATGATATGTCTATAATCTTGTCAATAAGACGTTTTGTCTTTTTACCGTTCTGCTCTAAAAAATCAAAACGCTCTGCGAAAGTGGTAAATGTACAGTCCGGAACGCATTTAATGCTTCTTGCCCGTCACGAAATCAATGAAAATTGTTTTGTTGGAAAGGCTAATGGAATATTTTGCGTCTATTTGAATGTTAAAAGGCTTACTATGCCTGAAAAGTTTGATCAGGAATTATTTAATCGTGTTTTTAGTGTGTTTTTATATAATGAAATTTCAAAAAAGTTAATAAATATTTTAGAGCAATTTAAAGAAGATAACCTTATTCAACGCTTTTTCGATTTTTTAATCGTGATAAAAAAATTCTTATTCAGAATATGCAATCCGCAATTATTAAATTGATAAAATTTAAAGAAGTTGTTCGTAATGGGAACTCCGAATTTAGTGAATTATCAGTAGGAACATCTAATATAACAAATGAGCTACATGACTTAATAGAGTTAGCAGAAGCACTACATACAAAATTAAATTTAACTGGAACCGAATTAAGCGCAGATTGGTCAGCCAAATATCTTGAAGAAACTAAAGAACAGTTAACAAAAAATAACACCTATTTATCTTTTTTAAATACAAATACAATTGAGAACTTGATTTTTGAAAACTCAAGTAAGGATCGTGAACTATGCCTTAATTATTTTAAAGAATTTGTAAATAAACGTTTAGCATATTACTTTGGTGTTTCTAAAATTCATGTTCAATAACAATAAAAATTTTGAAAAACTTGTTCTTGCCAGTATGGGAAATTCTCGCGATTTTGGGACAATGTTACTTAAATGTTGGTCTGAATTTCGCGCTTATAGAACAAGTCAATTATCTCCAGGACGACCGTATCAATATATTAGCGCAGATATGGTAATTTCAGCAATTAAAAATAATGGCGAAAAGAAAATAAGCAATATAAATAATAGCCCTTCGATATTAAAAACATGGAATGATTTAGAGACATTTTGTATATCTAAAAAATCCAGCCATTTAGCCATAGAGGAAAAGCGCGCCAATATTGACGCTATTTCTATGCCGGAATTTTCGGATTTAATTTATCATCGTTTATTACATTTAAGGAAAAAGAATGTTCCAGCAAAAGAAACATCAATAGAGAGCAAATTATCAATATATGCTCTCAATTATTCGTCAATATATGATTTACTCAAGCCAAAAAAAGATACAGTTTATAACTGATTATGACACTATACACAATAGAGTTCGTCGATATATTTATAATCCAACTACTATTATTAATCATATCAAAATTCAGTCAGGAGAAATTTTTCCTTGTGTATCTTGTGGTGGAAATATCTCCATAACAGAAATGACAGCTGCCTGGAATAGTAATGCGTGTCCCTATTGTGGTGGCAAAATTAGGGTAGAGTGATAAAATAAAGCCAGGAATCTGTTTTTTAGATTTCTGGCTTTATAATTCTGTCTATGCGTTTCTATCAGCTTTCAGTTGTTTGACTTCCTCAAGGGAAAGTCCTGAAATATTAACGATTTCCTCTAAAGCATATTTGCCAGCCGCCAACATACGGAGCGCAACCTCTTTCATTCCTTCTTTCAATGTCTGATTCCTCATATCTTCCATAGCCCGGCACATAATCTCGATTCCCTCCTTACTCTCTTTGAAAAATCTCACCCTGTCTGCCAGTGTCCCATAGTACATGTCTGCTGCGTCTGTGCAGGAGAAGTCATGCATTAACTTCCCGATTGGCGTATCTCCACGGTAAGCGCCATTTACATACAGTATGTGCGAACCGTCCTCAAATCTTTCCCCGGTTCCTAAAAAGCACCGCTCAATCGGATAGAGCGGCAACCCTTTTCCCATTACGTCATTCTCTGTGATAAAGATTACCCACGTTTCCGGCAGCTTGTCGAAGTCCTCGCCTTTCTTCAGAAGGTTTGCGTCCATCATGCTTGAGTTGTACCTTGCTCTTTTTCTCCCGGCTCCTTTGTCGGAACGCTGTACTTCCACATTCAATTTTACCCCTGTGCTGTCCGTAGCCAGGACATCCAACCTCACTGAACGGTTCAGCAGGTTTTCCACAAATACCTGGGTACGGACATCCAGCACCTTTAAATCCGGTTTTTCCAGTACAATCCGCAATATCAGTTCTATGCTTGCCGTATCTCCCTCAAAACACTTTGTGAGGAAATCATCATCAAGCAGGCGAAAGCCTCTTAGCCTCTGTAAATCTTCCTGATGTTTCTGGTCTATCTGTTCCGTCACTGTCAATCTTCCCACCTGCTTTCCCTTCCGTTTTCGTATCTCCATACTACCATAAACCTCCTGATTTTACAAGCCGGGAGCCAGCGTATTTCTGAATCCCGGCTTCTTGCCGTTGTCGTTTTTTCACATCTGCTGTATCTCATTTTTCAGCATACGCTTGATTTTGTCGCTCATGGTTTCCTTGCTCGTCTTGCTAAAGTAAACCCGCACAATGTAGGTAGTCCGGCCAATCTTCTTCACCAGTGCGGGAGCGTTCTTAGCCGGTGCTGTGGTGATAGTCTCCTCTGTGATTTTCTCGCTGCCCATAAATTCTCCTTTTCTTGAAATCAAACTTTGTTATTCTTTACTCACAATCTCCTTCGCCGCCGCTTTGGTCGCCCTGGCTCCTTCCTCCCAAAAATTCTTACCAGAAAAGAGAACCAGCGCACACCGTTCCAGTATGCGATCATAAATCCTTGCGTGGGAAAGGTCTGGCGGGTTCTTGATTTCTTCCAGTTTCAGGTCCTTCACTAACCATGAGAAAATCCCGTGATTAAGAAGTCATTTAGAGCATACATCACCTTTAACCGCCTATTAAATATTATTGATGATGTATTACTTTCCATTGTTAGGTGCTACTGTTTGCATGAGGGCAAAGAAAGATTCTGCTTTTCCAGTACTAAAATATTCATACCAAAATTCCAGTGTATTTGCTTGAAAAACACCTAAATGCTCAATAATTTGTTTTGCCCACAGCAAAGCACCCGTAGGGTTTGCGGTAATGAGGTTATTATCTGCTACTGATGGCTTGTCTACATATAAATCCTGTCCTTTATAAGCAGGTGAAAACATTTCAAGAAATCCCCGTCCGTTACTGGTATGCCGCCGATTATCTAACAATCCGAAATTAGCAAGCGCAACAGTAGCGCCACAAATTGCTCCAACGATAGCTCCTAAAGAGAGAAGTTCACTCGCTTGTTTGATAATTGCGCTATGCTTCGGGTCACTCCATGTATCTGCACCCGGTAGCAACAATACACTTGTTTCTTTTACAGCAATATCATCAATCAAACAATCAGGTATAACCGTTAGCCCTCCCATTGTATGGATTGGCTCTTTAGAATAACTGACTGTTTTAAGAGATACACCTTCAGCGTCCTTTTTGAAAAATCGCCCAGAATGTAACTCCGAAGTAATATAGCCTAATTCCCAGTCAGCTAAAGTGTCAAGAACATAAACATAGATTGTAAACATAAGTTTCCCCCGTTTTCATTGTACATTTGATTTGTTTGCTTTTTTATTGTATCATGTAATTGTTGACAGCATTATGGCAATAACATATAGGGTAACAGAATTTTTGAGAGGCGGCTATCAGATGAAAATTGACAGGCTCGTTAGTATTAGTATTATTATGGTGCTTCTTGATAAAGAGCGGATTGGAGCGCAGGAGTTAGCGAATATGTTTGAAGTGTCGCCCCGCACAATTTACCGTGATATAGACACTATCAATATGGCAGGTATTCCTATCCGCTCAATATCGGGAGTGGGCGGCGGCTTTGAAATTATGCAGAATTACAAAATTGATAAAAATGTTTTTTCGACCGCTGACCTTTCCGCTATCCTTATGGGGCTTTCAAGCCTTTCGGATATGATACAGGGAAATGAACTGATAAACGCTCTTGCAAAAGTCAAAAGTTTTATCCCCGCCGACAAATCAAATGACATTGAATTAAAAGTAAACCAAATATGTATAGATTTAAGTTCTTGGATTGGCAACCAAAACATACAATCATATTTAGACATTATCAAAGCGGCTTTGCAAGATTTCAGACTGGTTTCCTTTGAATATATAGCTCATCACGGAAAGAAAACTGTACGGACAGTTGAACCGTATCAGCTTGTTTTTAAAAGTGGTCATTGGTATTTTCAAGGATATTGCCATATACGAAATGATTTCCGCTTATTCAGATTATCCCGCATATCGAACTTACAAATGAAAGAGGAAATTTTTACACCGCGGGATTATCAAAAACCGATTTTAAATTCTGAGGAAATTCTGCAAACCATGCAAACAAGAATAAAAATCCGTATTCATAAATCAATCATGGATAGGGTGCTTGATTATTGCACTTATGAACACTTTTCTCCCAATGGCAACGAACATTACATTGTTGATTTTCCGTTTATAGAAAATGAATATTATTATAATATTCTTCTTAGTTTTGGTAATAAGTGTGAGTGCTTGGAACCGTTATATATTCGTGCCGAAATGAAACGTAGAATACATGCTATAGCTGCTATATATGAAATTGGTAATCCTCATCATTGACATCAAACTCTCCGATAGAAGATTGTCAATCAGCATTCTTTTTATGTTGAATGTCCGAAAATCCCTCCTACATTGCTCGCCCTCCACGGAGAGCTTTCGGATTTGCCAAACGGGAAACCTTTTCTTGATTTCCTGTCTTGGTATGCCGTTCTGTATGTACGGAGGTTATTTAATTTTCTTTTGGCTTCTATTCTACAAATAAAAATTTGTAATGTTAGTTCTTATTTCTCAAAAACTACAAAACCACATTCGTAAGGATGGTCGCAATACACAATTTCTTTCTTATCAGTGTGGTAAAACATGCCTTTCAGTATAATCTGAAAATCTCCGCCACCTGATAAAATCATGTATTCTGCCAGAAAAAATAGTAGTAATTGATTTGTCATCACTGCAACCACTGCACCCCCACCTCCTAAAGCCAATGTAGGCATAGCAGTTCCTAACAAATATTGCCACTTTCTCAACGGTTCGCAGCAAGTGCAGTATGGAGAAAAACTACTCCAAATAATTCCAAAATCAATCGAATGAAAATGATTTTTTGCAAAAAAGCCCCAAGTAATTCCATGTATTAACTCATGCAGCATAAATAGACATAAAATAAGCAGAGGTACTGCTACAACAACCTCCCAAGAAATACTATCTAAATCTAAATCTAAATCAAACCCATTCACATTATCGTAGATCCAAAATGTTATAGCCATAAATGGAAGCATGACTAAAGGACTTAAATACTTTGCTTGTTGCGTATTGATAATGTTATTCTTCACTTTATATCCTTTTTGCTGCATTTCAAAATTAAATTTTTCAAAGTAATTTTTACGTTTCAATTCTTTTTCTGTTAATTTTCTTTTGCCTTCATCCATACTTAATTCCTCCAAATTCCAGTTTGTTGCTGCTTTATTATATGTATCCTCCTATATCGCTGTAAAGTGCACGTTATCTGGGTAGCAATACGCCCTCATCCTCTTTCATCTTTTCCCTCTTTCATAAAATAGAAGAATACGAAAAAGCCTAAAAGCAGGAACCCAAACCCTTCATTTATTTTCATAAAGATTCTGCTGTCAAATAAAATATTCAATCATTTAACGTTCCTCCTTAAAATCAAAGGTAGTGTCAAATCTACCCCTATGTTTTTTATTACAAACCTTATATTTTCAAGGATTACATCACTTTTTTATAAGAAAAAGCAATGACCTCCCTTTTTTGTGTAAATACTATTACCAACCCACAAACACTGAAAGGAA
>CAJTEW010000018.1 GCA_910575605.1 Lachnospiraceae bacterium | reverse complement strand
GTAAGACCCCTTGAAGACGACGAGGTAGATAGGGCAGAGGTGGAAGTGCAGTAATGTATGGAGCTGACTGCTACTAATCGGTCGAGGGCATGACCAAGAAGAGTGGATAGGTAAAGGAGAAGATATTTCTTGTATGCAGTTTTGAAGGTACATAAGAGGAATAGTCCTTGCAGGGGAAGAAGAGGCAGGGGCTATAATTGAATTAAGGAATAATCCTCGATAGCTCAATGGTAGAGCACACGGCTGTTAACCGTGGGGTTGTTGGTTCGAGCCCAACTCGGGGAGTTTGAAAAAGCCGTATACATGAATGTATACGGCTTTTTTATTTCTTAAATCAGTGCCAAGCAAATACGAGATGGAGCGATAGTATTAGTTTTAATTTTTCGGTGTGCGATTGTGTCGATAGTATCCATTGATAAATGACAGGGAGTGTGAAATATATGGTAAAAGAAAGCTTAAAGAATTTCTGTAAATATAGCGCGTCAGATGAAGAATTATTTATGTATATTCGCACAAATGCAGGAGAATGGAATGAAGAATCATTTGTTAAAATGAAAGAGTTGGTTCGAGAAGTAATAAAAGATTATGAGAATGAAGATTGCTATCCCAAAATATTCATAAATTATTTTGTCTTAAACATACCGTCCATCATCAATATATTATCCAATTTTAAAGGATGTACAGATGAGGAATTGCGTAAGGGGTATACGGAAGAATCTTATTTGAGTATGATTGCTGAAAGGATAAAAGAATTAAAAAAACTTAAATTGGAGTTTCAGAATTCTCTATGGTCATAATAAATTACCGAAATAAATATCATTGCAAAAGAGTGTGATAGATTTACGAAGAGAGAAGAAATTCGTGTGTTACATTTCCTTTTAGCACAAACTGGAGAGATTTTCAAAAGGACATTGAGGAAGAATACGGATTCCCCCCCCCCGACAGCGACTGAGCTTTTAAAAAAGATGGAGCAGAACGGATTGATTCATCGTGAAGCAACTGTAGGTGAAGCAAGGCTGAAACGCATTGTAGTTAGTTAAGAAGGCAATGCAATATAAAGATATTGTTATAGAGGACATTACAAATCTGGAAAAATGAAACGGGAGCGCGTTGCAATTCATAAGGGGGACCAAGCTTTGCTTGACAAGGAATTGAGATGTACAGTAGGGCAGAACAGAACAGGTAATGGTGGATATCCTAAAAGACTACTTTAACAATGAAAGTCTGTCGGAGATAGATGGACGAACGATGGCGGCAGCATTTAGGCGATTTGATATCATAGAACGTTATCTAAAAACGAAACAGGAAAAGGGAGAGCTCAGGATACAGAATCATGCGAAGGTTGCACCGGGCGGACATCTGCATTATGACCGCAGGGACCGTGTCTTGTAGCCAGGAGTTCCCAGCTTATTTTTTAGCTGTTTCTTTTCCTGGGAGGCCAGCCCTTTAAAATGCTTCTGGAAACGTGGCGTAAAGGTAAATTCGTATGCCATCAGTCTGCCTCCAATTTATCAAACAGAGCATCCACATTGTCAAAAACGGGCTGCTCCCCGGAGGCAAGTCTTGCCTTTACACCGTTGATTTCCTCTTTTAGCTCGTTCAGATATTTTTTTGGATAGACAGCAACCGGCATAAGGCAGATGGAGCCGTCCTTTTCAAAGATGTCCAGTTTGTCGCCTTCCGACAAGCCGAGCTTTACAATGATTTCCTTTGGAATTGTGATCTGTGACTTCTGGCGAAGTTCAGCAAGCAAAATATCAGCTCCTTTCTGTGTTTGGACCTTTGCTTTGGGGCATATAGGTATTGGATTTTGAAGTGAGAAATTCCAACTTTCTTATTTATAATATATCCACTTTCCCAGGAATATGCAAGGGGATAAAAAATTTACAAATAAAATTTGGGAGAGGTTTTGTGTGCAGCGGGGAATGAGGATTTTATCCGGGACAATTCTGGTTTTTCACCGGTATAAGGATGGGGCATATCCGGGAGTTTGCTGGATAGAATAAAAAGAGCGGCCAGTGATGACTGCGTTACCTTTTGGTATTCAGTTCCTTCATAATGCCGAGGATATATTCAAACGACCGGAAATCCAATTGTCTTGCCTATGCGATAAATTCGTTTAAGCCTTCCGGGTTGGCGCTTCCTTCATCAAAAAATTCCTGCGGCGTGATACTTTGGTATTCACAGATATAGAAAAAGGACGGCATGGAGGGAAGTGATTTTTTGTTTTCAATGTTGTTGATGTAGTTGTTTGCCTGGCCCAGTGACAGGGACATATCCCGCGCAGAAACGCCTTTCCTGGCCCGCAGCTTTGCCAGCCGTTCCGGGACAAAATATTCATATATCATCTTCACCTCCCATTCTGTAATACAAGGCGGAGGCAGACCAAAAGGCTGGGTATGTACAAGCTTTTGTTAGAGGGTGCATCTGTCCAATCGGCTGCTAATTTTATGCGCGGCATGGGATGGAGAGACATCGATAGGCTGTGTAAGGAAAGGGGGGTTTTAAGATGGCAAAACATGAAATATCAATTTTTTTCTCCAATGAAGGAGATAGAAATGATGTGCGCATGCGGGTAGTTGATGAGTTATCAAAAGAAATGCCTGGTACTGGCAATGGGGACGATGCGTCAAAATATATATACTATGTAGAAACCCTTCTATCAGGAGATCGTGTCTATTTGCAAAGACCGGCAAATCTGCATAATGGCTTTGATTTCTTGGTTTGCGTAGAAAATACAAATTATGCTGCTGAAGGTGAAAGACGCAGGAATTTTCCTAAGCACGAGGATATCGGAACAGATTTGCAAACAAAGAAGATGGAAAATCCCGAGGAGTACAAAAAACTGTATCAGCTCTTGGAAAAGGTTTTCAATTGTCATGATGTTAGCGAGGAAGAGATTAATTCTGTTTCATTCGAAAACGGACTTCCTGTTGATCATATTGTTAAAACTATCAAATGGCTGTTTATAGAACAAGATATTCGCTACTGGAATTATTCCGGAAGAAATATGACTTGGGGAATAGTCCCGCCAGAAAATTGAGGAGGTTTAAAATGCGTTTAGAAGAAGCTCATCGTAGGCTTAATGATTTATCAGGCATTCCATTTGGAGAATTATTTTCTCGGAATGATATGGATACGATTATTTTAAACAAAGGAAAGACCGGACAGCTGTTAGAACTCTCTTTGGGCATGCATCTCTCCAGCTCAAATCTTGATTTTGAAGATGGTGAATTAAAAACCAATAAATGTGATGCCTATGGCAATCCGCGGGAGACAGTCTTCATCACGCAAATTAGTAGCATCATTGATGAACTTATCGAGCAGAAGCCGTTTGAGTATACACACTTATATGAAAAAATAAGTAATATCTTATACGTTCCTGTTTGTAAAGATGGCAGGCCTGAGAATTGGATGTTTTTACCAAGTATACATATTGATTTAACAAGACCTCAGTTTTCCCAATTGCGGAATATATGGAAGTGTGACTACTATTCTATTTGCGAGCAGCTTAAAGCGCATATTGAAAACGGCCCTGACGGTTTCATTCATACCTCAAACGGGACACACATTCAAGTGCGGAGTAAGGATGCAAGAGATTCCAGCGGAAACTATCATCCTATATATTCGCAAATATATAGACGGTATGTGTCCAATAAGAACCACGCATTCTATTTTCAAAAGAGCTTTGTTTATGACATCCGGCGAATGAATGGCCGGTAAAAAAAGTAACGCAGAATACAGGATAATTTGCTTGCTATTCTTACGGATTTATGACATCTATACTATAAATCTAAGAAAAGGGAGGCTTTGCCGATGAATTACAATACTGGTCTGTTTGTCAAGTGGGCTGGTGGTGACGTAGAAATTTGTCAGGGTGATTTTGAAATAGCCTGCGCTGATGTCAAACCAGGTGATTTCGTTTACTTTGATTCTCCATATGTTCCAGTAAGTGAAACCGCGAGCTTTACCGATTATACAAAAGAAGGTTTTTCGCTTGAAGATCATAAACGTCTTGCAGCATTGTACAGGCGATTGGATTCTATCGGCGCAAAGGTTATGCTTAGTAATCATAGCGTACCGTTAGTGCATGAGCTTTATGAGGGCTTCAAAATTGAAGAATTCGATGTAAGGCGCGCAATTAATAGCGATGCTTCAAAGAGAACCGGAAAAGAAGTTATCATTACAAACTATTAAGGGGTGCTCCAAATGCATAAATACATTAACAGAGATATTACTCCCGTTTTTTCTACGGATACACAAATGCTCTTTTTAGGGGATACTTTTACAATTCTCAAAGATATTAAACCATTGTCGGTAGACATGGTATTTGCGGACCCACCGTATTTCTTAAGTAATGATGGAATAACCTGCCACGCAGGAGCTATGGTGTCAGTAAATAAGGGCGATTGGGACAAGGTGTCTTCTGTAGAAGAAAAGCATGATTTTAATAGAAGGTGGATTCGTTTATGCAGAGATATAATGACTACTGACGGCACAATCTGGATAAGCGGAACACTACACAACATATACAGTATAGGCATGGCTCTCGAGCAAGAAGGCTTCAAAATAATAAACAATATAACCTGGCAGAAAACTAATCCGCCGCCAAATCTTGCATGCAGATGCTTTACTCATAGTACAGAAACCATATTGTGGGCACAAAAGGCAGAAAAGAAAGCCAAGCATTTGTTCAACTATGGACTAATGAAAGAACAAAATGGCGGCAAACAAATGAAGGATGTGTGGACGGGGGCACTTACTCCCAAAAGTGAGAAAAAGCACGGAAAACATCCCACTCAAAAGCCGTTGTATATTTTGAAAAGAATAATTGAGGCATCAACATCTCCGGGAGCATTAGTGCTTGACCCTTTTTGCGGTAGTTCTTCGACAGGAGTTGCGGCAAAGATGCTTAACAGAAAATACATCGGGATTGATAATGAAAAAGAATATATAGACCTTTCAATTAAGAGATTACAGGAGGAATCTTGATATGAGGAATTTTAACGAATGGCTTTCAAAAATGCTTGTTGTCAATTTTTTTCTTGTTTCTTAATACGGGGAAATTTAGAAAATGCCAATGTATCAAAAGAAAACTGCTAAAAATCTTTCCTATGAGAGTGTGCTGATGTATACTGGTAAATACTTGCCCTTAAAACCGCAAGATATATGAAAAGTGGAATGAAATATCCTGCTATAATGCAGAGAGAAAGGAGGAAGATGCAATGTTAGGGAATATCAAAAATGTAATGGCAGCAATCGACTATATTGAAAGCCACCTGCACGAAAAACTGGACTTGGAAGCAGTTGCGGGGGCTGTACATTATTCAAAATATCATTTACACCGAATGTTCACAGGTACGGTAGGATTGACAATCCATGATTATGTACAACGCCGCCAGTTGACCGAAGCCGCAAAACTGCTTGTACTTTCGAACAGACCAATCCTTGAAATTGCGCTTTCTGCGGGATATGAGAGCCAGCAGTCCTTTACGGATATTTTCAAAGCCATGTACAAAAGGTCTCCTAATCAGTACAGGGCGAAGGAAGAATTTTATCCATTGCAGCTAAGATATGTCTTGAATGAAAATCCCACAAACTTAGACGAAAAAGAATGGCAGGATAAAATCGTCTTTGCAACACAGGAAGATATACCCAAATGGATAGAACTGGTTCACCTTGTCATTGACGGTTTCCCATACTTGGACGAGAAACAATACCTTGAACAGTTGCAGGAGTATATCAAAAATAAGCGGGCATTGATTTTGAAAGACTCTGATACGGCAATCGGGATTATGGCATTTCATGAGGTGACGGGGAGCATTGATTTCTTTGGGGTACACCCGCAGTATCGGAAAAGAGGGATAGCGAAAGCATTTTGTGAAAAGGCATTGTATGAACTTGCACATTTTGCACAGATTAGCGTGACAACTTTCAGGGAGGGTGACAAGGCAGACACAGGGTATCGGGAGGTATGGGGAAGTCTTGGCTTTGTAGAAGCAGAACTGTTGACTGAATTTAGCTATCCGACACAGCGGTTTATACTACAGAAACCAAAAGACAGTTTCTGTAGTCATGTATTGCAGAAAGAAAAACCGGAGGGTAGAGAGAATGAATGACATAAATCCACTATCGCAGAACTTTACAATAAAATCGTTGCTGAAGTTTGCATTTCCGACAATTTTAATGATGATATTCATGGGGCTATATACAGTTGTTGACACGATTTTTGTAGCGCGTTTTGTTGATACAAATGCACTTTCAGCATTGAATATTGTCTGCCCTGTTATCAATCTTATTGTTGGTCTTGGGACTATGCTTGCAACAGGAGGAAGCGCTACCATCGCACGTAAAATGGGAGCAGGGGAACATACAAGGGCGGCACAGGACTTTACTCTGATTATCTTTGCGGGGGCTTTGTTAGGCGCATTGATTACAGTCGTGGGAGCAGTTTTTATTGACAGGATTGTTTGGGGACTTGGAGCGAGCAGTATTCTATTTCCATACTGCAAAGAATATCTTTTTATCCTACTGTTATTCACGCCTGCGAGTATCCTGCACGTGCTTTTTCAAAATCTAATTGTAACAGCGGGACGCCCCGGAATTGGTATGGTGCTTGGCGTAAGTGCGGGAATCGCCAATATTTTACTGGACTATATTTTTATGGTGCCGCTCCACATGGGCATTAAGGGGGCGGCGTTTGGTACGGGGATTGGCTATATGATTCCGGCAGTGATTGGATTATGGTTCTTTTCCGCAAAGAAAAGCAGTCTGCATTTTAGGAAGCCAATCATAGATTTTTCCGTATTGTCAGAAAGTTGTACCAACGGCTTTTCGGAAATGGTAAGTCAGGCAGCAACAGCAGTTACAACATTCCTTTTTAACCAGATTATGATGAAACTGCTTGGAGAAAACGGAGTTGCGGCAATCACAATCATTATCTATACACAGTTTTTATTGAGTGCGCTTTACATAGGTTTTTCTATGGGAGTGGCTCCTGTCATCAGCTATAACTATGGAAAGCAGGATGAAAAACAGCTAAAAAATGTATTTTCAATTTGTATGCGGTTCATTCTTTTTGTTTCTATCTCTACTTTTATAATAGCTTTTATTTTGGGTTCACCATTGGTTGGTATTTTTGCGGAAGCAGGAACACCTGTTTATGAAATTGCGCGAAACGGATTTTTGATTTTCCCCTTTAGTTTTCTGTTTTGTGGGCTGAATATTTTTACCTCTGCCACATTTACAGCATTATCAAATGGGAAGCTGTCAGCAATTTTGTCATTCTTGCGGACTTTCGGACTGATTACAGTGTTGTTGCTTACATTGCCTAATGTTTTAGGTATAACGGGTGTATGGCTTACAGTACCTATAGCAGAGATAATTACCATGACTATAGCACTGGTTTTTCTTCATCAGAACAGAGAAAAGTATCACTACGCATAACAAAGAAGATTTTCATGCTGTCCGGTGGTTAGTAAAAAACTGTTGTGTGGCGGCCAAATCATTATGCGCCAAAATAGAATACAAGTGGCCAAACGGCGGCTCTGCAGTGTGAAATTGAATGTGCAGCTACTGATGGCTTATTACCCAAGCGTCTATTTCCGGCGGAGCCGGTATATGGCAGAATGCTCCGGGCGGGTGATTGCGGTATATGACGAGCGGGAAAAAAGCAGCATACCAGATGCATGTCGGGCGGAAATCCGAGTGGGAGAGCAGACAACGGAAAAGTCTGGAAAAGAGATAAATGATACAAAACTGGCAAAGGAAACGCTGTAGGAAGCGTTAAAGGCAGAGAAGCCAAGAGAGGGCCTGATACTGCACAGTGACCAGGGCAGTCAGTTTACATTGTGGGAATTTGTAACATACTGCAAGGAAGAAAGGTGATGCAAAGCATCAGTAAAATAGGATGCCCTTGCGACAATGCCCCTATAGAAAGATTTTATAATACATTCAAGAATGAGCTGATAAATCCCAATGATTTTGATACAGAATCAGTATCAGATGAAGCATTAAATAAGTATATATTTGTATGATAAAACCATGTCTGTCCCCATTTGTATCGTAGAGAACAGACTTTTTCATTCTGTACTTTCCTTGTTTTCCAAAATCATGTCATTAAGGGAGTTCCCCGGTGGAACAATCGGCATAACATTGATTTCTCTGTCTATGATAAATTCAATAAGCGAAGTATGCTATGATTTATTGATGGAAAAATCCGCATTCTATGATAAAATAGAAACAGTGAATAGAGCGAGAAAACGGAATTTGAGAAACGGGGGATCTTATGAAGAAGGACGATAGAAAAAGATGTTCGTGGGCAACTACGGAACTCTACAAGGAATACCATGACAGGGAGTGGGGAAAACCAGTTCATGACGATAGGAAACTATTTGAAATGCTAATTCTCGAAGGTATGCAAGCTGGATTATCGTGGCTAACGATATTAAATAAAAGAATGGGATTTAGAGAAGCCTTTGATAATTTTGATTATCAAAAGATTGCTCTCTATGATGAAGAAAAGATTGATGAATTAATGAAAAATGCCAATATCGTTCGCAATAGATTGAAAATCAAGTCGGCAATTACAAATGCACAGCAATTCATTAAAATTCAAGAAGAATATGGAAGTTTTGATGCGTTTATCTGGTCTTATGTTAATAGTCAACCTATCCATAATCATTTCAAATCGGAAGCTGAAGTCCCTGCAACAACGCCGCTTTCGGACAAAATTAGCAAAGACTTAAAAAAACGCGGTTTTAAATTTGTAGGTAGTACGATCATATATGCGTATATGCAGGCAATCGGAATTGTAAATGACCATGTGCAAAGCTGCTATTTGTATGTGCCCGAATAATTAAGTGTCAATTTGTGATTTTTAAAGGAGCATCAACGGTGTATAGTGAATATGATAATGAAAAATTTTTTAAAGAATATGCAAAAATGCCGCGCAGTAAAGACGGTTTAAGTTCTGCTAGAGAATGGCGCCAATTAAAACCTCTGTTTCCACAGCTTCAAGGAAAACAAGTTCTTGATTTGGGATGTGGTTATGGCTGGCGGTTTCTGTTTTGATACTGTACGTGGCAAAGGCTATTCAGTTTGATGGAAGCAACTCCATTAGTCTATTTTCTGTTTGGGTATTTTTACATAGTATTACACCCTAAAACCTATAAAATAGTTTTGCAGAAAGGAATCTATTATGAAAAAGGGAATTATTGTTTACCAATCCAAGTATGGAGCAACAAAGAAATATGCCGAATGGCTTCAAAATATGACAGACTTTTATTGTGTAGAAATATCAAAAGCTATGGTAGATGATGTAGCACAATATGAAACCATCATATTGTGTGGCGGAATATATGCTTCGGGAATAGCAGGATTATCATTTTTGAAAAAGAACATTGAAAAATTCAAAAATAAGAATATGGCTATATTGTGTGTTGGTGCTTCTCCTTATGATGAAAGTGCATTTGCAGAAATTAAGGAGCATAATTTGACGAGGGATTTAAAAAATATTCCGCTTTTTTATGGGAGAGGCGCATGGAATGAAAGCAAAATGAAATTCATGGATAGAACTTTATGCAAAATGTTACAAAAATCTGTAGCGAAAAAAGACCCAAGTACATATGAACCGTGGATGAAAGCCCTTATGTGTGCAAAAGGACAAAATTGCGATTGGACAGATAAAAAGTATTTAGTTCCATTATTAGAGTATTTAGAAAAAAAGAATTGCTTCCCGGTTTTATAGATGATTTTCCTAAGTGAAAGAAAATGCTTCAGAGTGTTGTAGAAAACAGTTTTCGTTATGGAGGGATATTATTTTTCGTTTAAAACTATAATTAGGAAAATCTTAATGTTTTTTCATAAAAAAATAGTATAATTGAAAATATATCTGAGGGAAGGAAAGGTACCCTATGTGTGATAAAATTCTTATCGTTGACGATGAAGCAGAGATTGCAGATTTAATTGAAGTATATTTAAAGAATGAAAATTTTACTGTATTAAAATTCTATTCTTCAAAAGAAGCTCTTGAATGTATAGAAACAACAGAGTTTGATCTTGCTATTTTGGATATTATGTTGCCAGAAATAGATGGATTTACATTGTGTCAGAAAATCCGTGTAAAGCACACATATCCGATTATTATGCTGACGGCAAAAGATGAAGAAACAGATAAAATTACGGGACTTACACTTGGAGCCGACGATTATATTACAAAACCATTTCGTCCGCTTGAGCTGGTAGCAAGAGTGAAATCCCAGCTTCGCCGATACAAAAAATACAATCCTGCACATTCTGAAAATGAAGAAAAAGATACGCTTACTCACTCTGGATTAGTAATGAAACTAAACACTTACGAATGCCTTTTAAATGAAAAGCCACTTATGCTTACGCCCACAGAGTTTTCCATTTTGCGTATTCTTCTGGAAAATAAAGGACGTGTAATCAGTGCAGAAGAATTATTTTATAAAATATGGGAGGATGAGTATTACTGTAAATCAAATAATACGATTACTGTTCATATACGCCATCTGCGTGAAAAGATGAACGATACATTAAGTAAGCCGAAATATATAAAAACCATATGGGGAGTTGGATATAAAATTGAAGGATAATAAAAAAGGCGAATATTCAGAATTTCAGACAAAAATTATGTGGCGTTTTTGCATAAACGCCTTTATTTCTGCTATATCTGTAATTATTATATATTTGTTCTTTTGGAAGCAACGGGTTGGAAACTGGATTGTTTGGTTTTTAGAACATTGTATGAAATTTGGACATGAGCAGGCGTTCCTTATCTATCACGATTTTTTTAGAAACTACAAAGAGATATTTTTTGCAGCGGCGATTATATTTATTTTTATTGTTTTATTTTGGCGTTTATTCCGATGGATGACCCGGTACTTTAAAGAAATCAATCAAGGGATTGATGAATTGCTCACAGAGGATGTAACGCAGATTCATTTATCGGTGGAGATGCTGCCATTTGAGCGTAAACTAAACGCAGTAAAACAAACATTAAAAAAGCAGAAACAGGAAACAGCTCTTGCAGAACAGAGAAAAGATGAATTAGTGATGTATCTTGCCCACGATATCCGAACTCCTCTTACTTCTGTGATTGGCTATCTGAATCTTCTGGAGGAAGAGCCTGATATGCCGGTAGATCAACGTGCAAAAAATATCCATATAACATTGGATAAAGCTTATCGTCTGGAAGATATGATAAATGAGTTTTTTGAAATTACACGTTATAATTCAAAGCAGATTAAGCTGTCAAAGGAGCCGGTAGATCTTTATTATATGCTGATTCAGTTATCGGATGAACTGTCTCCTGTCTTTACACCCCATGGAAATTCCATTGTGTTAAATGTTGATGAAAATCTGACTGTATATGCAGATCCGGATAAGCTGGTAAGGGTATTCAGTAATATTCTTAGAAACGCGGCAGCATATAGCTACTCTGATACAGAAATTATTATTTCAGCTCAAGAAACAGACAAACAGGTTATGATATCTTTTCAAAACAAAGGAAACAATATTTCAGAAGAAAATTTACATTTACTTTTTGATAAATTTTACCGTTTGGATAAGGCACGTATTTCTGATACCGGGGGTACAGGTCTTGGGCTGGCAATTGCCAAGGAAATTATCGCTTTACATGACGGCTCTATTCATGCTGCCAGTGCAAATAATACAGTGACGATTACAGTCTGCATTCCTTGTTATTAGGATTTTCTTAGGAATTAAACAATTTCATATTAAAGTTCCAGATGCCTTTGTTCAGTACAATTGAGACTGAACAGAGGCATTATTTTATTTGCATATGAAGAAAGGAGTTTTTATTATGAGAAAAAGATATAATCAAAGTGGGTGTAAAAAAAGTGTTTATCGCAGACGGACAGGAAAAATGCAGATGGCGGCCTTTATTTCATTAATTTTGCTGATTTTTATCATGGTTATTGTTTTTGCCTGTAAGACAGGCTTTGCAAAGGAAAAATCACCACAATTACTGGAACCATCGGAACCTTTAGAGATTTCGGATGTAGATGCTTCCTGGTATTTAACTTTAGTAAACGAACAGAATCCTATACCCTCCAATTATAAACCAGACCTAATAGAAATTCAGGGAGGTGAACGTGTAGATAAGCATATTTATGAGCCGTTAATGGAAATGTTAGAGGATGCGAAAGAGGCAAACTGGAACCAGTTACCGCGTGTAGTGTCAGGTTATCGTACATCAGATGTACAGCAGGGTCTTTACGATGATAAAGTTGCAGACTATAGAAAAGAAGGATGCTCTGAAATTGAAGCACAGGAGCTTGCAAAGCAGTGGGTTGCTGTCCCAGGCTATAGTGAGCATCAGCTTGGTTTTGCAGTAGATATCAATGGAGCATCTTATGATGTTTATTTATGGCTGCAGGAAAACAGTTATAAATATGGCTTTATTTTCCGCTATCCTGGAAATAAAACAGAAATTACCGGTGTTGCAGAGGAAGTATGGCATTACCGTTATGTGGGAGCAAAAGCGGCGGCAGAGATGTATGAACAGGGGCTTTGTTTAGAAGAGTATTTGGAAACCATATAAGGGAATTATGATGAATATATACAGTACTGATTTGTACATTACACAAATCAGTACTGTTCATTTTAAATGGGATGAATAAAAAGTCCGCTTAAGAGCTTCGGCTCGAACCATGTGGATTTCGGAGGCATAAGTCTTCCAGCGTCCGCCACAGAAAGAAGTTCTTCCATAGAAGTGGGATACATGGAAAATGCGGCCCCGTTCTTTTGCGCATCAACAGTCTCAGATAGAACCTCAAGTCCACGTATTCCGCCCACAAACTGGATACGAGAATCAGTTTTGGGGTCATGAATTCCAAGAAGGGGTTCGAGTATCATATCCTGTAGGACAGATACATCAAGACGGCTGACAGGATCATCTGGAATGAGGCCGGGCTTCACTCGTAAGAGATACCAGGAGCCGTTTCCATAAAGTCCTATTTCCCCTTTACAGGAGGGGCGGTCAATATAGGTTCCTGTTTCCTTTACATCAAAATTCTTTTTTACGTGAGCTAGAAATTCCGTAAATGTATAGCCATTTAAATCAGAAACAATCCGGTTATAATCATAAATCAGAAGCTCCTCGGAGGCAAACAAAACGCAGAGAAAATAGTTGAACTCTTCTCTGCCGGTATAGCCGGGGTGCTCCCTGCGCCGTTTTAGTCCAACCTTTACTGCAGAAGCGGCTCGGTGATGTCCGTCAGCAATATAGATACTGTCAATGGACTGGGCAATCTGATATATCTCCTGAATTGTGTCTGTATCATCAATCTTCCAGACTTCATGGCGTACCTGATCTTCCATAGTAAAGTCGTAGAGAGGGGCAGACTGTTTCACATCACTTAAAATACGGCTAAGCCGGGCATCTGTATGACAGGTCAGGAAAATCGGACCTGTCTGGGCGTTCAAAGTGTCTACATGGCGGATACGGTCCAGCTCCTTGTCCTCTCGTGTGTTTTCATGTTTTTTAATCCGGTTTTCCAGATAATCGTTGATGGATGCACAGCCTACAAGCCCGGTCTGTGATCGGTTATTCATGGTCAATGTATAGATATAATAGCAGGGGGTCTCATCCTGAATATATGAGCCGTCAGAACGCATGGCTTCTAGAAGCTCTTTTGCTTTGTCATAGACAGGCTGGGAATACATGTCAGTATCTTCCGGAAGCTGGGTCTCTGCCCTGTCAATTTTTAAAAACGACAGAGGACGTGATTTTACGGCTTCACGGGCTTCACTGCGGCTATATACATCATAGGGCAGCGCAGCGACAGAGGAAGCAAGCTTTTCTGTGGGACGCACAGCCTGAAAGGGTCGGATAACAGTCATAAATGATACTCCTTTTTTATATTAAACTTATGAGGGTTCTGTTTATTCTCGTTATAGTAATTTCATTATAACATATGGAGGGAGGATTATGACAATGATTTTTGTGTACACACAGGTTTAACCCAAAAGTTATTATTTTTAATAGAGTATTCTAAACGGGCAGGAATATAGTATAATTAAAAAAAGGAGGGGGATACTTATCTCCCGCTCCCTGTATCCATAATATTTTTTATAAATGGCATTACCTGCTCGGTGAGGCTTTCCATTTTGTTTATCTTTTCAAGCTTCGTTTTGGCAGCAGCAGAGCCAAGCTCTTTTTCCGACTCGCATACCCTTTTTTCACCGTCCCGTCTGATTTGTACCTGGGAGATAGTATGTGTGCTTTCAAGTCTCGTGGACATTTCTGTAAGCTTCACGGTGCTGTCGTGGGCGGTATTAGAAGTATCTGTACCTTGTGGTTTCTCATAAAGGCTGTCTTTTTCTGCCTCTGTTTCGGCCTGCTTTGCCATCTCTGAAGCTATCTGTTCATCCAGCTTATCAAGCTGTTCCTCATACTCTTCCATTTGTTCTTTAAGTCCCGCAGCGCTGCTTTCATCCTCAAGGGCATGTTTGATTAGTGCATCCTTATTCATCTGTATCAGTTCTCTTTGATTCATCAGATTTGCAAGAAGATTTGCAGACTTTCCCCAAGCGGAGATGGCTGCAGCGTCCGTCCGCATAAATATTCCTGGCCGTTGTCCTTCATCAGGGTGGTTTCCGGCTATACTATTATTAACAACGGATGCCTTAAATAAATGTGTTGTTTGTCCTGTGTGAATCCGCATAGTTTATTCCTCCTTGTTTGCTGTGTGAAATACTTTCGGGATAATAAAATATATGCCCGCTATGTTCTATATAAATATCGGCTGCTGCTAAGAAAAAATCATTCAGACAGTGTAGACGGTCCGTTTTTTGATGTAGATGGCACAGGGAGCATGACACTGAGTATAAAGCAATCTTCATTCTGCAGATTAAGAACACCGTGATACTGCTCTACAACGGATTTGATATTCTGAAGTCCTACACCATAGGACTGAATTCGTTTGGAGGAAAGAAACTTCCCTTGATGTATGGAAGCAGGTTTTACGATACTGTTGGTGATTTCCAGTACCCAGTATTGTCCATGTACTGCGGACTTCATCTGTATCCACCCAGGAGAACCATTTTCTTTTTTTCCGCGCTCACAAGCTTCAATAGCATTGTCCAGCGCATTTGATAACAGACAGCAGATATCAACAGGAGCTATCTTATCCTTTGCAGGTATAGACATCTGGATAGAAATGTCAATTCCCAGCTTTACTGCCTGCTGATATTTAGGATTCAGAAGCGCGTCTGCATAGATGGAGCCTGTATGAATCATACTATCCTCCTGTCCGGCGCCAAGAGTTAATTGGTCAAGATAATGGGCAGCCTCGTCTACGTTTTTATCTTTTATAAGCTTCGCAAGACATAGGCTGTGATTTTTCATGTCATGGCGCATTTTTACCAATTGTCCGTACTGTTCTTTAAAGGCGCTAAGCTGTTGTTCTATTATCTGATACTGCTGCTTTGCAAGACGATCTAAAAGACGGTATTCCAAAGAAAGGACACAGTACACATACAGCCCAAGTCCTGACAGCGCAATCAGGCTTAGGGGAATAGCAGCTCTCCAGATATCGTCACTTCTCCAGCTGGTTTCTCCAGCAAACATTTTACACATTATATCAGCAGCGGCATAAATAAATATAATAATGTACATTAGATAAAATGCGTCCTTGTCCATAAAGTCACGCCGTAATATGGAAAGCTTCCGCTGTAATATTTCGAGCATTATATACTGAACAAGACTAGACAGAAGACTGGCGCAGCCGACCGCTGCTTCAAGATTCTGCCCATTTATTACTGCCGCTGCATAAATGAGCGGGAAAAATACACTGAATGCAACTGGCAGGACGCAGTAGAGCCATATAACAAAAAAGGCTTTTTTTATGATAGATCCGTGAAATAACAGACTGCACAGGGCGAGAGAACAGAGACAGCCATATATCAGATTTCCCCGGCTCGTCTCTGCCAGGGCAAGCCTTACATTTAGCTGTCCATATAGAAGAGTTCCCAGGTAAAACCATATATAGCCATAAGAATATTTAGAGCCCAGCACTTTTGCAAAGAAGCGGTACCACAAAAAAGTGTCTGTAAAACCCCGAAGGATGGTAATAAATAATGATAAATTCAAAATATATCCCCGCTTTCTTTTATATACTCCATAAATGCCAGTCCGAAGGATGGATATCTGCGTTTTGATAAAGGAATACTTTCTTTGCTGTCTAGCGTGATTTCACCCTTGTCATACTGTTTTACATGCTGTAGGTTTACAATATAGCTTCGGTGGCACCGGAAAAATACTTTTGGAAGTTCCAGAGCCTCCATTTTTCCATAAAATGAAATAGTTTCCTCTAATGTATGAAGATAGATTTTACGGTCTATCACTTCAAGATAGAGTATTTTTTCAAATGGAATCCGCCAGATACGAGTCCCCTGGCGGATGGCAATTGCCTGTGTATACGCTTCCTGCAAAGAGGAACATAATTTTATGAGCAATACTTCTAACTTGTGAAGATCAACTGGCTTTATCAGATAATGAAATGCCTGCACATCATAGGCCTCTATTGCATACCTAGGATGGGCGGTGATAAAGATGATGCTGCTTTTGTCTCCCCGCCGGCGAAGGCGCTTCGCTGTTTCAAGGCCGGATAGAGGAGCCATTTCAATATCCAAAAGCAGAATATCAAATGCTTCTCTGGCAAAAAGTGCACCAGTACTTGTGAAGGATTCTATATGATGGGAGATGGAATGTTTTTCTAAAATAGTTTTTACATAGCTCGTAAGCTGGATTAACAGCTCCAGCTCGTCTTCACAGACTGCAATTTTAACCAAACAGATTCCCCCTTTTACTTTACATATATTATTCGCTGGTCTTAAGTGAGGAATACATGGCAACACTAAGTATTACAGCTCCCCCTATAAGCTCTCTGACAGCTGGTATCTCCCTCAGAAAGAGCAGGGCATAAAAAATTCCGTAAACAGTTTCCATTCCTGATATAATGCCGGCAGTCTGGGCTTTTACACCCTTTTGGGCAGATACATAGAGGGAGTAGGCAAATGCAGTACAGATAAATCCTACAAAGGCTACGCCTGCAATATCCTGTATATGCCAGGCCGTCTTTACAATAAAAAAAGCCGGGAAAAGAACTATGGCAGCAGTACCCTGCTCATACAGACATATAATTCTCCCTGGATACCGAGAGGAAAAGTATCGGTTTGCCAACGTCATGACCGCATAGGTAAAGCTGCAGATCATACCCCAGATAATTCCCTTGGTCGTGTGATTCGACATAGAGAATTCAGGAATTGTGATAAGGACCCCGATAAACAGAATAACTGCACTGAAAATGCTTTGTTTTTTCAACTTCTCATGAAATACAAGGGGCTCTAAAAAAGTCAGAAACAAAGGGAACGTGGAAAATGTAATAGTTCCGATTGCTACCGAGGAGACCTGGATGGACTGGAAAAATGTTGTCCAATGTACTGCCATGACAGCGCCGGTCAAGATAATCAAGCCGTAATCCTTTTTAGAATGGAGCTTTAGAGTGTCCTTTTTTACCACTGCAGTCAGAAGCAGAAGTAAAGAAGAGCAGATGACCCTTCCAAGCGCCACAAGAACGGCTGGTATCTGAACAAACTGTGCAGTGACGCCGGACAGGCCGAAAAGCATGACAGCGATATGTAAATATAAGATGTTTTTGTTAAAATGCTGCTGCGTTTTCATAAATATATTCACCTCATAATGTATTGATTTTTCAAAGTTTTCCCAGCGTTCATATCCAGGCAGCAATATTAATTCCCTCGCCAGCCAGTATTCTACTGGCGCTTTTTTAACAATATGTATTATATCATCAAAGTGGCATACAATGTCAAGAAATCGTGCAAAACTGCAATATAAAAATGGTGGTTTTTTTGTTTTGCTCATCTTATACTTGTCTTACAAAAAACAAGAGAGGTGAATTATATGAATTTAGGAAACAGTTTATTTCATGCACGAAAAAAATGCGGACTTTCCCAGGAGGAGGTAGCAGAAAGGCTGGGTGTGAGCAGACAGACGATTTCAAAGTGGGAAACGGAAGTTTCCCATAGTTAAAGATACCACACCAAATATGATGAACCCACGCTTATACACTACCAGCTATAATAAACCGCAAGGACAGCAATTTGATGATACTGCTGTCCTTTCTTTTATAAAATTGCAGTACACATAAAAAAGCTGTAAAATGATAAATATATTTGTCCTTGTAACAATTCTCGGACATTTGCCTGTTATACTATCTGCAAAAAGCAAAGGAAGTGAGGATATGAAGCAGATTTTAATTGTCGAGGACGACAGTTTTTTGAATAAGATGTTAGCCTATAACCTGACCGCAGACGGCTACGGCGTGACTTCTACTCTAAATGCCAGAACCGCAGCCGACGCCATCCGCCAGCGGGAATTTGATTTAGTGCTGTTGGACATTAACCTGCCAGATGGGAACGGTTTTGAGCTGTGCAAGCTGATAAAGCCCCAGCACCCGGACACCATCGTAATATTCCTGACCGCCAACGATCAGGAGAGCGACCAGATACGGGGCTATGAGGTGGGCGCGGTGGACTACATCACAAAGCCCTTTGTGATCGGGGTCTTGCAGCGAAAAATCAAAGCCATGTTCGCTATGCTGGAACACCACAAACCGGCCAAGGACATTTACGACGACGGGCGGCTGTTTCTGGACTTCTCGGAGCAGACGGCGTCCCTAAACGGCAAGCCCCTGACCCTATCCCCGATGGAGTATAAAATGCTGAACCTGTTCCGCAAAAATCCCCGGCAAGTGCTGACCCGTGGGCAGCTTTTGGAAAAGCTGTGGGATATAGACGAGAGGTTTGTGGACGAACACACCCTGACAACCTCCATCAGCCGGATTCGCAGCAAGATCGAATCCGACGGCGGTGCGCCCTACATCAAGACCGTTTACGGCATGGGCTATCAATGGACGGGAGGCGAGGCAAAATGAAGGTTAAGAACCTCTCGGTAAAGCGGCTGTTTGGCCGGGTGGCAATGGGGCTTGTCCTCTCCATGTCCGGAATCACCATAGCCCTGTTTCTTGTGACAAAACAGATTGCGGTGCTGCTGACGGGTGGGGCGCTGCTGCTGTGCGCCCTTGTGGGGATTTTTGTACTGACGCAGGCGTTTGGAAAGCGGCTGTCGCAGTTTACCGCTGACCTGTGCCAGACTTTAGACCACATGATCGCCGGGAATGAAGCGCCCCAGCGCCCGGAGGACAGCGAAACCCAGCTTGCCAGAATCGGACACCGGCTGGCAAGGCTTTACCAGATCATGCAGGAGAACCGCCGCCGGGTGGACGAGGAACGGCAGGAGTTACAGACCCTTGTATCGGATATTTCCCATCAGGTGAAAACGCCGGTAAGCAATCTGAAAATGGCGACGGACACCCTGCTGGAAAAGCCTATGACCGAGGCAGAGCGCACCGACTTTATCCGGGGAATCCGCAGCCAGACGGATAAACTGGACTTTCTCTTTCAGGCCCTTGTGAAAACCTCCCGGCTGGAAACGGGCGTGATCCAGTTGGATAAGAAATCGGGCCGCCTCTTTGATACCGTGGCGCAGGCCATGAGTGGGATCGTGTATGCAGCGGAGAAAAAGGAAATCGCCGTGTCCGTGGACTGCCCGGAGGATTTGACCGTTTCCCATGACAGCAAGTGGACATCCGAAGCCCTCTTTAACCTGCTGGACAATGCAGTGAAGTACACCCCGGCAGGCGGGAAAATCACGGTGTCTGTGGTGCTGTGGGAAATGTATGTGGAGATCAAAGTGACCGACACCGGCAAGGGCATTTCCGAAAGCAATCAGGCCGCCATCTTCCGGCGCTTTTATCGTGAGGAAGAAGTACACGAACAGCAGGGCGTGGGCATTGGCCTGTATCTGGCTCGCGAGATCGTAACGCGGCAGGGCGGCTATATCAAAGTGTTTTCGGAGCCGGGCAAGGGTTCGGAATTTTCCATTATGCTGCCTACAAAATAGAACGCGGCGGACGGCCATTTCCGGCTGCCCGCCGTAAATTTTTTTGAAATGTCCGAGTATTGTAACATTTCACCCCGATTTTCAATGAAATTTTTTGGCCGCTGTAACATTTCGCGGACATTTGGTTTTTACAATGACCTTATCAACAGGCAGAAAGCCTTGAAAGGAGTTTTGAGTATGAGCGTTTTGCAGACGATTGATCTGAAAAAGTATTACGGCACAGAGCCGAACATTACCCGCGCCCTTGACGGCGTGAACTTCTCCGTGGAGGACGGCGAGTTTGTGGCTGTTGTGGGAACCTCCGGCAGCGGCAAGTCCACCCTGCTTCACATGATGGGCGGGTTAGACACTCCCACCAGCGGAACCGTGATCGTCCGGGGCGAAGAACTGGCAAAGAAGAACGACGAACAGCTCACCATCTTCCGCCGCCGCAACATCGGCTTTATCTTCCAGAATTATAACCTTGTTCCCATCCTGAATGTGTATGAGAACATCGTCCTGCCGGTGGAGCTGGACGGGGACACGGTGGATCAGAAGTTTTTGGACGAGATCGTTCACCTGCTGGGACTGGAAGATAAACTGAAAAATATGCCGAACAATCTTTCCGGCGGCCAGCAACAGCGTGTGGCTATCGCCCGCGCCTTGATTACCAAACCGGCTATTGTGCTGGCCGACGAACCAACCGGCAACCTTGACAGCAAGACCAGCGCCGAGGTGCTGGGACTTATCAAGCGTACCAGTGCGGAGTTCCGGCAAACTGTTGTGATGATTACCCACAATGACGACATAGCCCGTCTTGCAGATCGGATTGTCCGCATTGAGGACGGCAAGATTGTGGAATAAGGAGGTGGCAAGCTATGACATGGCCTTTTGAAAATGATACCAGCGCCATTACAAAGAAGCTGGCAAAGGAGAGTTTGAAAAGCGAGAAGCGCCGGAATTTTATGATAATAATTGCTATTTCACTGGCAGCGTTTTTGATGTCAATGTGTGGAACATTATTTTTTGCTTTTCAGGAATCTCAAAATAATATGGCCACTTTTCAAGCCAGCTATGATAATCTGACAGAGGATAAAATTGAAAAACTTCGTCATCAACCAGAAATCGAAATGGTAGCGTCGCTTTACAATCTGGGAGAAATAAAAATGCCAGAGGGATATTCATTGTATTTGGCATATATGGATGATGCGGCATGCTATATTGCCCGAAATCAATTTACACTAAAAGATGGGACTATGCCATCTAAAGAAAATGAAATTGCAGTTGACCGTGAAATGGTGAACAAATATTTTTCTAATACTGCAATCGGAGATAAAATTTCTTTTCAAATAAACGGAAAATCACAAGATTTTGTGATTTCTGGGATTACGGAAAGCTCGACTGAATCACAGGGCAATTACTCGTGCTATATATCAAAATCGTTTGTAGAAAATAGCTCTAATTATAATCCTGCAAAATACCAAAGCTATGTTTGTTTTGCTGATGCAGATTCAACATCAAAAGAAATTCTAAAAGAAAGAATTGCTTCTATTGGAAAAGAAATTGGTGCTGATTATAGCTTAAGTTTTCTCTTTTTTAGAGAGAATATGGGATTGTCATTTGAAAATATACTAACTTTTGTAAGTTTGTCCGTGTTGGTATTATTTGCAGGTATAACGGTAATCCAAAGTATTTTCAGAATTTCTATCAATGAAAAAATAAGAAATTTCGGACAGTTACGCACTTTAGGTACAACTGCATTACAGATAAAGAAAATGATAAACTATGAAAGTAGATATTTATCATGGCTTGGAATCCCTCCGGGTATTGTTTTGGGTGCGATTGTCGGAACTGTTTTGGGAAGTAATGAATTTTCCAGCGGATTTTCTCCTATCAATATTCCTTTTGTAATGATAGGTGTTTCCATCATTTGCACTCTTATGGTGAAATTATCTGTTCGCAAGCCGCTTAAAATTGCGGCAACTACTTCCCCTATTGAGGCAGTACGATATATAGCTTATCGAAATGCTCCGATGCAATCTCGAAAACATAATAAGAAAATTTCACCTTACTCTTTAGCTCTATTAAATCTTGGACGCGATAAGAAAAAGACAGCCAGTACATTGCTTTCCTTGATATTTGGAGGATTACTCTTATTTATATCTGCATCCGCAGCAGTTAGTAATACGCCAGAGCAATTTGTCCGTGAAAAGTTTTTTGTAAACGGCGGAAGCTTCCGTATATATCTTTCTGAAGAATCAGTTGGAAAAAACGAAACAAATAATCCGCTAAATGAATCTTTGAAAGAAGAACTTTTGAATACTAAAGGAATCCAAAAGATTATACCACTTAGAGATTCGGTAGGAATGTGTCATTATTCTATCAATGGAAATGCTACTGAGGGAATGTGTGATATAATTTCGGTTCAAAGTACAGAAGGTAATTTTAGCTTTGTTGAACAACATTTGATAGATGGACAAATGCCTAAGAACCAGTTTGAAGTTTTATTGACAGATGGATATATGGAACTGGGGATTACAAAAGGGACACCTATAAAGATTACAAATAGTGGAGAGGAAATAGAATGTATTGTTTCCGGTTTCTTTGATAAGAGCTTTGTCGGAACCGAAAACGGTACAGATGCTATTGATCCAGCGAATCTTATAATTACACAAGAACTTGCACAACAACTATTCACAAACACAGAAAATTTTGCTTACTCATGGGAGATCATAACTGATAAAACTTATAATGATGAAATAGAATCAGCCATTCAGCAGAAAATTACCTCTAAAGAAAAGGGGCTTTCTATTTGCAGCTATAATGATGTTGTAGAGTACATGGAATCTTCTATGAACTTATTGTTTGGAAGTTTGCAAATGCTGTCATTACTAATTTTGCTGTTTGGAATAATCAATCTAATCAATATGACGCTCTCTAACCATCAAGCGCGTAAACAGGAAATCAGTACATTACGCTCTGTTGGATTAAGCCTAAAACAATTATATCGTTCTCTCATAACAGAGGGATTGCTATATGTACTTGTTTCATTTGGAATCGTTCTTTTGGTTGGTATTCCCATAGCTATTCCTGTGAGCAAAGCTGTTGGTATTCTATTCGGTATGCCAAATCTCTCATATCAATTTCCAACAATGCAGATAGGTGGATATCTACTAATATTGATTCTTTTACAGTTGATTCTTTCTGTATGGGAAATACGGGATTTGAAAAAGCGTTCATTAACAGAACAAATGCGGGCAATGGAATGACCTTTTGAGATCGGCGGGGCGGCGTATGCTGCCCCGCTTTTTCCGCCATTTCTCAAAAAGATTTTTGAAATGTCCGAGCGTTGTAACAATTCAGCCTGTTTTTCTGTCGAAATCAAAGGCACCTCGGACATTTATAGTTCTTCCAAAAGTTTGATGATAATATTACCATTCATGGAAGAAGCAATCTGTTATTGCAATAATGCGAAATTGACGATAGAAAGTTTTTCATATCTCGGTCAGCTCAACAATTACATTACTCTGCTGATACAGCCAGTCCGCAAATTCTTTCGGGCTGGCTGTTCCTGTTTTTACAGCCTTTTTTCTCTGTAAGGCTTCTTTCTTAAAGTCGGAAAAGGCAGCCTGTATTTTTTCCAGACAGTCAGCCGGAAAGCCTGCGGTATTTTTTACCCGGTTTATTTTGTTGCGCCAGTTCTGGCATTCATTTTTATAAAGCAGGTCATAGTTATTTTCTCTTGCCCTCTCGTCAAATTCCCGCTTGTTTTGAAGCGCCTGTGCTTTGCGGCACTTGTCGCTGCACAGCTCATACCGCTGGCTCTTTGCCAGAAAATATTTCCCGCAGACCTTGCACTGCCGGAAGCAAAGCCCCCAGTTATTCAGCCTGTTCAGATAATAGGTAATCAACGGGTAGAGGGACGCATAGGCAGACACACATTCTTCTGTGCGACGGTTGTCCGGGAACCAGAGGTCAAGCCGGGTATCTTCTGATGGTGCGCCTTTGAAATAAAAGCTGCCAGCTTGAAAATGTTTCGGTTTTCCTGTCTCCCTGTCAAAGCTCATGGCTTCGTTATGGAATACCCCGGTCAGGCTGCTCATTTTATCCATGAAGCGGTCACAGGCAGCGTTACGGTCACGGGGTTCTCTGGAAAGCAGATAGCTGTTCCAGATACGGAACGCCACATACATTTTCAGAGGGTCATTGCTAAGATATTTTCCCCAGAGAAATTCGCTTGCCGCCTGCTCCAGCTCCGGCTGTTTCCATCGGTTGGAGTGGAGGGCTTGCCGCAGTGGAGAAAGCCCGTATAAGTTCCAATCTCTGTCCGTGTCACGCTCAAAGTTTATCAAAAAAGTTCCCAGCGGGCGTGTCATATCACAAAGCACCTCTGTGTTTTGGCTCCCGTTCAGCCGGAAGCGGATCTGCTGTTCTTCCCCAATCAAAATCCGCTCTTTCATTTTCTTCCTGTCCAGCGTCAGGACAAACAAAATCCTCTCAAAACATGGCTCATGTCGTATAAACTGATTCTCCATCCCTATCCCCTGCCTTTGTTTATGGTAATTATATAATTCAGTTATATCCGTTACACTCATGGTATCGCAGAATCATTGTTTTGTCAAGGATAGTACGCTATGATGATTGCAGTTGGTAATTTCGTACCGCACAGTACCTTGACAAGTGAATGACCGTCCAAAAGGGATATGACCGGCAGGAGAAGTGACGCATCCGGCGCACCAATGCAGGGAAACACCGCAGGAATGGGGCAGGAAAACGGCTTTTGGGGAAAACGGCAACAGGAAGCATTTTAACCTATTTGATTTATGGGAGGAACAGAATGAACGATAAAAAGAGATTGAACAGCTACGAGGATTTACCGCTGGTTCTGGATGTGGCGGACATTCAGCAGATTATGGGAATTTCAAGAGCGAGCGCCTATGAGCTGGTACACACACCCGGCTTTCCAGCGTTCCGCAGGGGCAGACTTATCAAGGTCAGCAAAATTGCTTTCTTTGAATGGATGGCAAAAGGCTCCGAAACCGTACCGAGAAGCGACAAATAAGCGTGAGTTATCATTCCCTGACTGCAATACTGCCGCACTTTACAAAGGGGTATACAGAGGGAAAAAACCTTAAAAATGATACCGAAACGCTACACCAAAACAGCCTATCTGCGTACATCAGATAGAAACGGAGAAAGGAGCCGGTTATGGCAAGAATGAGCAACAAGCGGCGGCTGGAATGGTCGTTCTTCTTAAATGACCGCAGCCGTATCACTTACAACGAACTGTGCCGGAAATGCCAGCACGAATGTAAACAGAGCTTCCGGGCGGTTGTGGTTGACTGCCCGAAGTACCTTTCTAAGCGTTCCAAGAAAAAGGACAAAACTGCCGGAAACGGCAAAATCCCTTAGGAACTAAGGGCGCACTTCTATACATAGTCTAAAGACCATGTATCGTGCGTCCTGCGGAGCTTACCTCTGCCGCTGATAAAATCAGCAATCCGAGGTCTGCGTTCGCTTCGCTCCGACAAGGTGGCTACACCCCCTTGCGCCGCTAAAGCGGCTATCCCCTGTGTACCCGCCGCAAAGAGAAATCCGCTCTGCGGTTTTCCCTTTTCATCGGGTTTTATAGAAGCACTGACACACGGACTGTCTGCGGATGGTCTTTCTTTATCTTATAAGCAAAGGATGTGAGAACATGGAAAAATCTTTGGAACAGTTGAAGCAGGAATATGAAAAAACCACTGTCCTGCTGGAACGGGAAAAACGGAAAATGCAGCGTTTGAAAAACCGGCAGGCGTATCTGGAAAGCGGTTCCCGGAAACAGAGGACGCACCGGCTGATTACCCGTGGGGCAGCTATTGAGAGCATTGCACCACAGACAAAGGAGCTATCCGAAGCGGAATTTTATTCCCTCATGGAAAGCATTTTGAATCTGCCGCAGGCGGAGCATTTCATCCGGTTTGCCGTAGAAAACCACGCCCGTATTTCCGGGCAGGAGAAAGGCGGTGACTAAGGATAGCACTTTATCATTTTTCAATCGCACAGATAAAGCGTAGCGCCGGTCAGAGCGCCATTGCCAGCGCAGCCTACCGAGCTGGGGAGCGTCTTTACAGCAGCTACTATGGAGAAGTCAGCGATTACACCAAAAAGGGCGGCGTGATCGCTTCGGAAATCATGCTGCCGCCCCATGCGCCGGAAATATATCTTGACCGGGCGACCCTCTGGAATGCTGTGGAGAGCTGCGAGAAACATCCAAAAGCACAGCTTGCCTATTCCTTTGATATTGCCATGCAGAATGAATTGACGCTGGAAGAAAACATGGAACTGGCGAGGAAGTTCGTGCAGGAGCAGTTTGTGGCAAAAGGCATGATTGCCGATCTTGCTTTTCACAGCCCGGAGAAAGAGGACGGCGGTATCCCTAACCCGCATTTCCATGTGATGACAACCATGCGCCCTTTGAACCCGGATGGCACATGGGGACAAAAACAGCGGCGGGAATATCTTTTTGATGAAGATGGAAACCGAATCCGGGATAAAAACGGCGATTATATGTTTAACGCTGTCCATACAACAGACTGGCATGAGCCGGAAACGCTGGAACACTGGCGGGAGCAGTGGGCGGCTGCCGTTAATACAAAATTTGAGGAAAAAGGGCTGGATGTGCGTATCGACCACCGTTCCTATGTGCGGCAGGGGCTTGACCTGATACCTACTGTCCACGAGGGAGCTAATGTCCGGCAGATGGAAGCAAAGGGCATCCGCACCGAGAAAGGGGAACTGAACCGCTGGATTAAAGCCACCAACCGGCTCATGCAGGATGTGAGGAAGAAGATCAAAGCCCTGTTTGTCTGGATGGCAGAGGTAAAAGAAGAACTTTCCAAACCGCAGACACCGAGCCTTGCCGACCTGCTGATCGCTTATTACAACCAGCGCAACGCAGGGGCATGGAGCAATAAAGCCAGAACCGGAAACTTAAAGCAGTTTGTCGAAACCGTCAATTATCTGACGGAAAACAAGCTGCTCACATTAGAGGATTTGCAGGAGCGTCTTTCCTCTGTCAGTGAAGAATTTGAAGCATTAAGCGGCTCCATGAAAAAGAAATCTGCCCGGATAAAGGAATTGCAGGAATTGATACGGGAGGGCGAGAATTACCAGCGGCTAAAACCTGTTCATACGGAATTGAACAATATCAAGTTTAAGAAACAGAGGGAGAAATTTGAAACATCCCACGATGCGGAGTTACGGCTGTTTTATGCCGCCCGCCGTATTCTGAAAGAAAAACTGGACGGAAAACCCATTGCCCTGAAAGCATGGAAACAGGAATATGCACAGTTAAAAACAGAGTATGCCGAACTGTCTCCGCAGCACAAGCCACTCCGGGAGGAAGTCATACGGCTGCGGCAGGTGCAGAACGCCGTAGATACCGCACTGCGCCGGAGGGAGCAGCCACAGGAAGTACAGAGAAAGAAACATGAGATGGAGCTATGATATAACCGGCAGCTTTACCGCTGCCGGTATTTTTATGGAGGGAGCATTTGAATGTATTTGAAGCGGTGAAACAGTCTGTTACCACCCGGCAGGCTGCTTCATTCTATGGAATCCGGGTGGGGAGAAACGGCATGGTCTGCTGTCCATTCCACAATGACCGCACGCCCAGCATGAAAGTGGACAGCCGCTTTTACTGCTTCGGCTGCGGGGCTTCCGGGGATGTGATCGACTTTGCCGCTTTGCTGCATGGATTGGGGAAACGGGAAGCTGCGGTCAGGCTTGCGAAGGACTTCGGCGTTTCCTATGAGAAACCCGGCAATGCACCGCCAGATAGGAAGCGTCACAACAGGTCACAGCCCCGACAAAAATCAGCGGAGCAGAGATTTCAGGAAACGGAACGGTATTGTTTCCGGGTGCTATGCGATTATCTGCGCCTGCTGGAGCATTGGAAAACAGCATACGCCCCACAGCCGCAGGATGCCATCTGGCATCCTCTTTTTGTGGAAGCGTTGCAGAGGATAAGCTACACAGAATACCTTTTGGATATTTTGTTATACGGAGAAATAGAAGAAAAAGCGGCATTGATCGCCGCACAGGGAAAGGAGGTGCTGCGGCTTGAACAGCGAATTTCAGAGCTTGCCGCCGGAAACGCAGGAAGTGGTCAAAAGGACGATGGACACAATGGAACCGGCGCAAACACCGGCAGAAATCCGGGAAGCATTAGAGGGGACGCAGAAAGGCGGCGTGAAGAACAGCATCCGAAACTGCCTGACGGTGTTCCAGCGTGACCCTCTGTTTCGCGGGGCGCTGCGCCTGAACCTTTTGACGGAGCAGATTGACATTGTGAAGCCGCTGGGCTGGGAGCGCACCAGTACCACGCTGACCGACATGGACATAAACTACCTGCTTTTGTATCTGGAAGAAAACTACGGGCTTACCAGCGAGAAAAAGGTGCAGAGCGCCATCAAGATTGTTGCCAATGAAAACCGCTACCATCCAGTCAGGGATTACCTGAACAGCCTGCAATGGGACGGCACAGAGCGCATCCGTTACGCCCTGCATCACTTTCTGGGAGCCGATACGGACGAATACACCTATGAAGCCTTGAAACTGTTCCTGATGGGAGCCATCCGGCGGGTATTCAGACCGGGGAGCAAGTTTGAGGTCATGCTCTGTCTGGTTGGTGGTCAGGGAGCCGGGAAATCTACCTTTTTCCGGCTGCTGGCAGGCAGGGACGAATGGTTTTCAGACGATTTGAAGAAGCTGGACGATGAAAATGTGTACCGCAAGCTGCAAGGGCATTGGATTATCGAGATGTCGGAGATGATCGCCACAGCCAACGCCAAGAGTATTGAGGAAATCAAGTCATTCTTAAGCCGCCAGAAAGAAACCTACAAAGTGCCGTATGAGACACACCCGGCAGACCGGCTGCGGCAATGTGTATTCGGAGGGACGACCAACCGGCAGGACTTTTTACCCCGTGACCGCACCGGCAACCGGCGCTTTCTCCCCGTGACGGTGTACCCGGAACGGGCGGAGGTTCACATACTGGATGATGAAGCGGCGACGAGGGCGTATATCGAACAGATGTGGGCGGAAGCCATGACGGTTTACCGCAGTGGGAAGTATAAGCTGTCATTCAGCATAGAAATGAACCGATACCTGAACGCCCACCAGCAGGACTTCATGCAGGAGGACACACAAGCTGGCATGATCTACGCCTATTTGGAGGACTACACCGGTGACAGGGTATGCTCCAAGCAGCTTTATGAGGAAGCGCTGGGGAACTTAAATTCCCCGGCAGACTGGGAGACACGGGCAATCTGCGAGATTATGAATACTGGCATTGCGGGCGGCATCATACAGGGCTGGGCAGCCTACAAAAGCCCGAAGCGGTATAAGAAATACGGTTCTCAAAAAGGCTGGGAGCGTGTCAACCAAGCCCCGCCGGAGGGGGACGGTTTTAAGGAAATCACGGAAGAAGAAGCCCGGCAAATGGAACTGCCATTCTGAAAAGCCGCCGGTTAACAGTTTGGTTGACGCTTCGGTTGACAGCCGGTTGACGGGGAAAAGCCTGATATTTGGGGCATTTCTCTCCTTTGTCAACCATGTCAACCAAGAAATCAAAGAAAAAGTAAAAAGTAATCATAGAGCGCCTATGGATTGTTTTCAAAGTCTTTTCTGCCGGTTGACACGGTTCGGTTGACATGGAGACAGTCTGCGGCTGTACACCTGCCTGACATTCCCTTGTCGGGCATATTTCATTTATGGAGGTAACTGCCTATGGCAAAAAGCAAAAACGAGAGCAATAACAAAAACAGCGGCACCCTGCTTACCGAAAAAGACGGCACCCAGTATTTTGTCATGGGGAAAGTCCGTATCAAGGTATCGGAGCATTTCGCACAGGATGGGAAGCCGCTTGACAGCCTGCTGGAAGATGTGATCCAGCACGCTGCCGCCGCTTCCTGAAAAAATACGGAATAACGACTGTCAATCAGCCCACGCTTATGATATACTTGTACCAGCGAGTATTGTATAAGCGTGGGTTGTTTCTTTTAGAAGGAGGATTTTTAACCGTGAAACAACCATACAATACAACGATTTATAACACCGCACTTTATTTGAGATTGAGCCGTGACGATGAATTGCAGGGAGAAAGCGGCAGCATCCAGACCCAGCGCATGATGCTTAGGCAGTATGCCGCAGAGCATGGGCTGACCGTTGTAGACGAGTACATTGACGACGGATGGAGTGGGACAAATTTCGAGCGTCCAAGTTTCCAAAGGATGATTGATGACATCGAGGACGGGAAAATCAACTGCGTTGTCACAAAGGACTTATCCCGTCTGGGAAGAAACTATATCCTGACCGGTCAGTACACGGAAATCTATTTCCCCAGCAAGGGAGTACGCTACATTGCCATCAATGACAATGTGGACACCATCAACGGAGAAAGCGAGCTTGCACCGTTCTTAAACATCCTGAATGAAATGCACGCCCGACAGACCAGCAAAAAGGTCAAGGCTGCCATGCACACAAGATTTGCCAATGGCGCACACTATGGAGCCTATGCACCGCTGGGCTATGTAAAAGACCCGGACAAAAAAGGTCATCTTCTGATCGACCCGGAAACACGCTGGATTGTAGAAAAGATTTTTGACCTTGCCGTACACGGGAGGGGTGCCGCCAGCATTACACGGATTCTGGTGGAAGAAAAAGTACCTACCCCCGGCTGGCTGAACTATGAAAGATATGGGACTTTCGCCAATATCTACGCCGGTGCGCCCGCAGAAAAAGCCTATGCGTGGACGATTGCACAGGTCAAGAGCATTTTGAAAGAGGAAACTTACATCGGTCACAGCGTTCACAACAAGCAGAGCAACATTTCATTCAAGAACAAGAAAAAAGTGCGGAAGCCGCAGGAAGAATGGTATCGTGTGGAAAATACCCACGAAGCCATCATTTCCGAAGAAGTGTTCCAAAAAGTTCAGGAGCTGATTGCAAGCAGACGCAGGAAACGCAGAAATGGTACAACACAGATTTTCGCAGGATTGATAAAATGTGCAGACTGCGGATGGTCTTTAGCCTATGGGGAAAACAAGCAGAATAAGAACCCATACGGGTACTACCATTGCAGCAAGAACGGACAGGGATTACGCCAGTGTTCCATGCACTATATCCGTTATGATGTACTGTATGCCTATGTGCTTGCAAGACTGCAATACTGGTCTATGTTGGCACAGAAAGACGAGGACAAGCTGCTGAAACGGCTGCTCAATGCCAGCGACAGAGAAAGAAACTCTGCGAAGAAAAAGCAGGCTGCGGAGCTGAAAAAGGCGGAAAAGCGTAAAGCCGAGGTTGACGGGCTGTTTGCTAAAATGTATGAGGACTGGTCTGCCGGACGCATAACCGAGTATAATTTCAATATGCTGTCCGAGAAGTACCAGAACGAGCAAAAGGAGCTTGAAACAAAAATAAGACAGCTTCACGAAATGATGGAAGCCGCCGTACAGACCGCAGCGGATGCTGAAAAGTGGATTGCCCTAATGAAACAGTATGTCAACCCTGTGGAGCTGACCGCCGAACTTCTGAACACTCTAATTGAAAAAATAACCGTCCACGAAGCTGTCAAGGGCGAGGACGGAAGTCGTGAGCAGGAAGTAGAAATCTACTACCGCTTCATCGGCAAAATCGACTGACCTTTCTTTTTTTACCCAACAATATCTTTAATTAAGGGAAACGGGTGAAACCCTCCCGGATATACGTCAGTCAAAAAGGATGGCTTTGCTTTATAATCTGACTTTGGACGAGCTAATCGACTTTGATCTCGATGTAAACGAAATACAGAAGATGATTGAGAGGACTAGTGAGGAGGTAGAAGAGAAAATTGACTGGACAAGCGCCTGGGGCAGGAAATATCCGATTCTAATTAGTTATCAGAAGGAGGTGAATATTCCTAATTATGCGGTTCGTCTTGGTGTAATGATTGATGAGCTAAAGGAAGAATACAGTTATTCAGAGATGGACGCTTTTCTTGTACTAAAGGATATATTGGCAAAAGTGTGGAAGGAGAGAAAGAAGTAGTACCATTAATGAAAAAATATGTGAATAATTTTTATACTTTTTGTAACAAAGCTTCTGGCTGCGTAGTCTAACTTATAACAGAGGAGGTGAGATGCCATGGATTTTGAGGAAATATATAGCATGTATTTTCGGGAGGTTTATCTGTTTATTCTTGCTATGAGCAAAAGTCCAGATATTGCCGAGGAGATTACACAAGAAACATTTTTCAAGGCATTGAAAGGCGCGCATAAGTTTGAACATGCCTGCTCTGTAAAAACGTGGCTGTGCCAGATAGGGAAGAATACATATCTGACATATTTAAAGAAGCACAAGCGTCTTGCCGGGGAGGAGACGGGATTTTCCAGGACAGATACAAAGGCTTCGCAGGGGGAGGTGCAGAGCCCGGAAGTAATCTGCCTGAAAAAGGATGAGACTCTTTCTATTTATAAGGTGCTTCACTGCCTTGAGGAGCCTTATAAAGAGGTCTTTACTCTGCGGACGCTGGGGGACTTATCCTTTAGGGAAATTGGAGAAATATTTGACCGGAAGGAGGGCTGGGCACGTGTTACATATCATCGGGCAAAGCTTAAGCTTCAGGAGCTTATGAAGGAGGTATAGAAGATGAGTAAGGTTTCATGTAATATTATTCGGGATTTAATGGTACTGTATGAGGATCATGTATGCAGTGAGGAAAGCAGGCAGATGGTGGAGGAGCATATCAAAGAATGTGAGGAATGTCATAGGCTTTTTCAGATGTCTGAGAAGGAGCTTCCTGACATTTCTCTTGGAAAGGATAGGAGAGAGGTAAAAAGCAGCGCTGATGAATTGAGGGAGATTTCCAGACGTGCCTGTAAAAAACTGGAACGTAAGATTACTTACCGGCATATTCTTATTGTATCAATCATGCTTGTTGTGGCAGTAATCGCATCCACTATATGGACAGAATGGCTGAAATATGAGATAAATGTAGTGCCGTCAGAGGAGATTCAGGTAACAGAGCTTTATGAGCTGGAGAGCGGGGATATTTATTGTACTTTTAAATGTAAAGACGACTTTATTCATGTAAATTCCAGCGGGATTATTGTACCGGAGGGCAGACGGCTTGAAGATTGTGACGATGGATGGCAGGAGATTTATTTTCAGTATTCGAGACCCTTTGATCCTCCTGTCCATGAATTAATTTACGGAAATGAGATAAGTGTTATTTTTACAAAGACAGAGTCCAGTAGACAGTTCCAGGAGAAGAATGAAAACGGAGAATGGACATATTCAGACGGATATACTCATAACTGCACCGCTGTTTACTATGGCAGGAAGGATAAGGCGGATAAGCTGCTTGTCTGGGAAGAAGGTCAGGAGATAGAGCCTGCGCCAGAGGAGGTTGAGAACCTGGTGAGAGAAAATGGACTTATGCCTGGGGAAGAGAGCTACTATGGAGCCATAATAATGAAGTTCCATTAAAAAACCCCGTCCCCAACATGCTAACCTACAGCCGCTTTTCAAAATTTCCATCTACAGAACACCCTTCTGTAAATATCATAAATGCATTGGGGTCTATACTGTGCACGATATGCTTTATCTGATTAACCTCATATTTTGAAATCATGACAAAGAGGATGTATGAGGTTTTATGTGTATAAGCACCTTCACCGTCCCAGTTTGTAACACCACGCCCGGTCTGGGCCATAATAGCATCAGAGATTCCAGTTTTTTTTGTAAATATCATTACGCTTGTGTTGATATTCTGGATATGTAGCTTATCTACAGTGAGGGAGAATACCGTTGCATAAATGAGGGAATAAACAACGATTTCTATATTATACAGGAACAGGCAGACGGCATATACAATAAGATTAATGAGGAGATTAACCTTCCCTACGCTTAGATTCGGGTACTTTTTTGCACAGCACACGCCGATAATATCTGGGCCGCCTGCCGTGCTTCTTGCTCTTAAAATGATACCGCTCCCGCAGCCGGCAACAATGCCGCCAATAATACAAGAGGTAAGATAGTCCTCGATAATCGGCGTCTGAGGTACACGGATTAACACAAGGCAGAGACTTATAACGCCTACGCCGAACAGTGACTTTAGTGTGAATGCTCTGCCCATGACACGCCAGCCAAGATAAAATAACGGGACATTGAGGATGAAATAGAGAAACCCGGCCAGATCAAGCCCAGCCGGAACAGGAATATTAAGCCCCTGGACCAGAAATGTTCTGATAAGCTGTGCAATACCCATAAAACCACCGTTGTATAAACCGAGCGGTGTGATAAGCATGTTAAGGCCGATAGCATAGATGAAACTTCCTGCGGTTGTATTTATAATCTGAAGAGCGGCTTCCTTCTTTTTGGCAGATAATTTTTCCATTACTTTTCCTCCTAAGTGTATGAAAACAATATATCATTTTCCATTATTTGATGTCAAATAATATCCGCATAAAAAAAGGTGAAAAAAAGCAAAAAAAGTCTTGCATATTTTAATAGGTTATGTTATTATAAATCTCGGTCACCACGAAAGTGTGACGAGCATGGCTCCGTGGTCAAGCGGTTAAGACATCGCCCTTTCACGGCGGTAACACGGGTTCGATTCCCGTCGGAGTCATTTGTTTTTTGCCGATGTGGCTCAATTGGCAGAGCAGCTGATTTGTAATCAGCAGGTTATCGGTTCGAGTCCGATCATCGGCTTAGTCCTATAAGGGACTGTAATTTTTTTGGACCTTTAGCTCAGTTGGTTAGAGCAATCGGCTCATAACCGATCGGTCCTGGGTTCGAGTCCCCGAAGGTCCATTTATATCTTACCTGGCAAGATGCACGAAAGAGTTCTTCGCGGTGGTGGGATGTGTCCATGTAAGCGTCTAAAAGACGGAAGCTAAGTGCTTATACAAGGCCCAGTGGCTCAGTTGGTTAGAGCGCCGCCCTGTCACGGCGGAGGTCGAGAGTTCGAGTCTCTTCTGGGTCGTCAGCATCAGGTTGATAAAAGGTGCTACAATTTTATAAAGAGGGATCTTAGCTCAGCTGGGAGAGCATCTGCCTTACAAGCAGAGGGTCATAGGTTCGAGCCCTATAGGTCCCATTTATGATGCTTATACATCATAAGAGATGCCGCAGTGGCGGAACTGGCAGACGCACAGGACTTAAAATCTAATTCGTTAGATTGCCACTCAAGGCTGGAAACCCAGGTTTCACAAGGGTTTGAGCAATTTCATATTGGTTGAAGATGTTTACATCCCTCCTCAACATCCCTCCAAAATCCGGAGAAGATTTTAAGAGGATGAGAAGCACTTCAGACTTGCCGCAGTGGCGGAACTGGCAGACGCCCGGGACTTAAAATCCCGTGGGTAGCGATACCCGTACCGGTTCGATTCCGGTCTGCGGCACTTGTAAAAAGGCTTATTTCGCGAATTGATAAGTCTTTTTTTCTTTTTGATGAAGGAGCATCCCTCCAAATCATCCCTCCCGCTTTTGCTCTATCTGTGCGGGATAATTCCCCATAATCGCTTCAGCGGATTGTACTTTTTTGCTGAAATCAAAATGGGTGTAAGTATTGGCAGTTGTAGTAATTGTACTATGTCCCAGCCATTCCTGGATGGCTTTCAAGTCAACACCGTTTGCATATAGCAAACTTGCACAGCTATGCCTGAGATCGTGAAAACGTATCAGTTTCAGATTGTTCTTTGTCAGGACTATTCTAAAATGCTGGCTGACATATCCCGGTTTAATCCGGTTCCCCATCTTATCCCTGAGAACATATTCTAAATAATCTTTGTTATAGGCGTTACCGCAGAGTTTCTGCTGTTGTCTCTGCTGTTCTTTCAATGCTATAAGTGCATCCTCAAATGGTTTCACTAAAGGAAGCGCTCTTGTGCTTGACTTGGTTTTTGTTTTATCTTTTTCTATAGTAACTAAGTGACCGTCTAAATAAATATCAGTAACAATATGTTGAATAGAGATTGTTTTTTTATCGAAATCAATGCAGTTCCACTTTAAACCGACAATTTCGCTTCGTCTCATACCATAAAAAGCGGCCAGAATAACAGGTAACTCTATGGGATCTCCTTTTACTGCCCGAAAAAGATCATCAAGCTCTTGCGTATCATAGTACTCTGATACAAAAACATTTTTTTGCGGACGCTCAACCCGGTCTGCAGGGTTAGATTTTATAAGTCCGACCTGGAAAGCATATTGCAAACACTTTCTTATATTGGCGTGGCGGTGGATCACTGTATTACTTGTTAAGCCAACTACATTCATTTCGTAGGAATAGTAATCCTGAATGAATTTTGGGTTTTCTTCCAAATCTTTTAGCGTATATCCCTTTTCATTAAAGTAGGGAACGATACTGCTCTTTGCGCTTGAAAGATAACCAGCATAAGTATTGAGATCCACACTGCTCTTCATCATTTCTAACCAGTCAAGGATAAAATCGCTAAATAAAATCTCTACTTCTCCAGTTGATGGATTAAGCTTATCGGCAGGATTGGATTCAATCCATCCCGCCTTTACGGCATACAGCAATCCATTTTTTATTATGGTATGGCTTAGAGAAATCGTTGCCTTTAAGGATTCTGATGTCGGTATTGATGCATTTTTCTGAAGCTCCTTATAAAAAGTGTCCAGATCATTGACTGTAATGGATGAAATACTTCTTTCCTCTGTATCAAAGTACGGTACAATATAAGTATTGAGGCACATGTAGTAATCTGCATAAGTATCGGGAGAAAAATTTGCCAGCTCTATCCAGTCTGAAAGAAAGGTAGAGAAATCGGTATCTTTGTCCCATAGTGTAGGAATAAATTCCTTGCGTGCCTTTGCAAGCATTGCTTCTGCCTTCTTTTTGTTTCCTTTCACAGGAAGGTGGGTACTGATCGATTTTGTTTTCCGTTTGTTCTGTTTGTCCTTATAACTCAATATCATTTGGTAAATGCCATTTTGAATTCGCAGATGTCCTGCTACCATTGTATTAACCTCCTTTTATCAGTAACAGCCATATTAACACCTACTATTAGTACTCTGATTATACCACACAGGCATAAAAATGGCATTATATTGGCACATATTAATTTTGTGCATCAACAAGATTCAGATAGACAAGGATATGGTATTTGGGAATTTTATAAATACGCCCAACCATAAAATGCTTAATTGTATTGCTTTTTAGCAAACGATAAGCAGTTTTTGTACTTATCCCCAACATCTCGCTCATTTGTTCTACAGTAACTACATCAGGGTAGTCTTTGAAAACAGCGGCATATGTTTCGGTTGTTTGTTTCAAATAAATCACTCCAATACTAAATTTATATCTTCTTTCTCTTTCAGAAGCCAGTTCCTATGTCCTTTCCGGCCACGTAGCAGGCGTTACTGTGTAATCATTAAGCTGCAGGCGCGCGTCTATGCACACTATCTACAGCACCTGGTATCAATCTCCTGAAAGATGTATGAAATTGTCAAGGTACGTGAAAGCACAAACAAGTCCTGATTATTTGTTCTCTCATATAAGTAATAGTGTCGAAATTCACGAGATTGGAAAATTTTTGAAAAAAGTTAAAAAAAGTCAAGAAATGATAAAAATAATCAAGAAAAACGGACTGCCTGGAGGCAATCCGGTAAAATCCCTTATTTTTCTTTGCTAGACAAACGCTTTAAGAGAGGAATTATCGTCATCATATCATCTTCGTCTAACTGCTTCAGAAGGTCACAGGCTTTGTGGTACAGCGGAAGGTTGTGTAATTCCTCGTCAAAGAACTGGTGCGGTGTAATATTAAAGTACTGGCAGATCTCATAAAACTGGCTCATGGAAGGCAGGGAACGGCCGGAGCTGATATTCTGGATGTAACTTTTATTTTTCCCAAGATCCAGGCTCATCTGATATTCTGATACATTCTTTTTGATCCGCAGCTCTGTGATGCGGTCTGCTACATACCTTTTATCCATCTTCTACACCTCACAAACTCATTTTATCCTATTTGCTTATGTAGAATTACGGAATATAATAGTTATAAATACTGTAATATAAAATATATGATTGATTATATCCGTATATTGTGGATATAATACACTATGAGAGAAACTAATGGATGTTTTTTATATTCACTGGAAATAAATTGGGTTAGCTGACAGAATTTTTGTAAAAGTTATATGGTAGATTCTTTATGGTAAATCACATTTTTGGTATGATAAAAAGCGGAAGGAGCAAAAACCAATGAAAGTAATCGGAACTGCAAAAGAAATTGAGTGGTTAAAGGAAGCTGTACAGAACAACTGCGACCAATGCCCTTATCTGGAACCCTGCAATGAATCTGCAAAGCAGGATGACCGGCTGCATGGGAAGGTTCAGCATACATGTAAGGAATTTCTGGGAGAGGCCATAGAGTTTATTATAGAAGATGATGTATAGACTATATATTGTATATAGAACAAGAGATTGAACTATATATAGTATAAATAAAATTGACATTGACTATATCTTGTGTTACTATACTGGTATAGTTGATTTTATGCATGCCCCTTGTGGGAAAGCTTTTGGATTGTCAGGAATCCCAAAAGCACAGGGCAGAAAAAAGAATCTGTCTGCATAAGCTGTTTATGTTTGTAAGAAGTGTCACCATATGCCGTTTCCGGCTTGTAGTGGCACTTTTTGTTTTTTGGCGGGATATGCGCTAAGCGGCATACCAGCCAGTTACTGTGGAATGAATGGAGAATACAGCTCTGTTTCATTCCTTTTTTATTGCAATCTTTCGGAGAAAACTGCCATAGGCAGATTTTACGGATGATATTGCCAAAACCGGCCAGCGTGCCGTTTATGGATACCAAAGTATGCGGAAAAGCTGCCGGTGGCAGGTTTTCTGTGTAAAAAATTTATTTAAGAAAGGTGGAAGAACACATGAATGAAACAAGAATCTATGCAGACGCATTTGAAACGACGTTTGCAAACCCAAAGGAAATGCTGGATTTTCTGGCAGAACGGGCAAAGGCAGCCACATGGATCCGCAAGCCTACCAGGTCTCTCAGGCTGGTTCCGATCAGCCAGGAGGCAGAATGCGTGGGAGATACTTCCGTATCGGACTGGGAGGATATTTTAAAGGACACAGAGAAGAATACCCAGCTGGCATTAAAGGTCAGAGGGGAAACCTACCCGGTACGGGACTGTGCCATTAAAACCATCCTGGATCGTGCAGGGATTTCCGGGGCAGGCTTACGGAAGCTGGAGAAATCCAATTATGCGAAAGTAGTGAACTATTGCCTGAAGGTGGCAAAAGGAGATGCTCTGATCAAGATCGCGGACGGGAAAGTGTCTGCTGTACACGGCGGGGACAGCCACGATTACAGCATTCTCGATATGCGTGCGATCTTTGAGACAACCATACAATATCTTGACAGCAATTTTAGAGGGAGCAGTTATATGGAAGGCTCCGGCGCATTCGACCATTCTATCGTGTCTGCTATGTGGGAGCTTGGAGGGAACCAGGAGCTTCTGGATACTTACCGGAATGCCCTTGCTGACCATGGCATGAGTGACAAGGTGATTGCGCCTGCCGTAAGGCTCACTACTTCGGATGTGGCGGCCAGCGGTGCGAACCTGTACCCAATGCTGTTATGTGACAGTGGGAACCGGACCATCAGTCTTGGAAGTCCGATCAAGCTGGCCCATACGGGAGGCGCAGACTTGGTGCAGTTTATGAACAACCTTCGTATGCTCTGTTCCAGATATCAGGATGCGGTTGCGGATATGACGAAGCTCATGGATATTGAGATCCGGAACCCTTTAAACTGCCTGAAGCTTGTGATGAAGCGTATCGGAATCCGAAAGAAGCTGATTAATGAAGTGGCGGAAATGTTTGAATCCCAGAACGGGACAGATCCCTGTACGGCCCATGACCTTTATTTTGCAATCAACGAGGCTTGCTTTTTCGCGGCCTGTGAAGGGATGCAGGGGCATGGGATTATCAGCCTGGAGGAACAAGTTACCCGCGCACTGGCGCTGAACTGGAAAGAATATGATGTCAGCGGTGCAATCAAGTGGTAGTCCCAACTTTATAACAGATTATTTTAGTAAATGGCTGACATACAGTTTGTGATTCCTAATAAACACTGCACAGAACAGGTGAACGAATACCAATAAATTTTATAATATGAGGAGGATTAAGATGAGCGAAACAAGTTTGAACATGAATTATGAACCGGAGGTTATTGTTGATACGGATACCCTCTCCCGTGGGGACTGGCTGTCTTACCGGAAACTTGGGATTGGGGGAAGTGATGTTGCTGCCATTATGGGGATTTCACCCTTTGCGACCATCCGCGACCTTTATAACGATAAGCTCGGAATCGAACCGCTGATTGAGGAAGAAGAAAGCAACTGGGTGGCAAAAGAAGTCGGTCACCGGCTGGAGGACTTAGTAGCTGAGATCTTCGCAAAGAAGACAGGGCTTACCGTATTCCCGGTACGGAAGATGTTCCGGCATCCGTTGTATCCGTTTATGCTGGCTGATGTGGATTTCTTTATCATTTTCCCGGATGGCTCGTATGGCATTTTAGAGTGCAAGACCTGCAATTATAATGCCAGGACCAAGTGGGAGGACGGAGGAATCCCGGAGCATTACGTCCTGCAGGTAAGGCATTATCTGTCTGTGATGAACATGGAGAAAGCCTATATTGCCTGTCTCTATGGAAATAATGAGAATGAATTTGTCATCCGTCCGATTGAGCGGGATATGATGGAGGAGGAAGAAATCATTGCGCAGGAAGAATATTTCTGGAAGGAATATGTGGAAAAGCAGGCAGAGCCGCCATACAACGGCAAACCTGACCTGATCCTTGCAAGCATCCGGAAATACGGCGGGTATGCCGACAAGGAGCTTCCGGAGATTGAGATTGGGGTGCAACATTCTGTTGATCTTGAAAAGTATCTTACCTTATCAGAAGAAAAATCCCAACTGGAAAAACGGAAAAAGGAAATTGAGGCAATGCAGAGGGAGCTTAGTGTGCCGTTTGTAGAACAGCTTGGCGCTTCCTGCAAGGCAGTCTTATCCGATGGGATCAGCCGTTACCGGATTACTTATAATCCAACCAGGCGAACCCAGGTTGGGAAAGACGCAATGGAAAAGCTGAAAATCCAGCATCCGGATATTTTTGAGGAATATACAAAAACCACGGAAAGCAGGACATTCCGAGTAAAGAAGGAGGAGGCGTGATGTTAAGCGACCGCGGACAAAAGCAGGGATTATCGGCTATCTCTCTTCTGGAGCCATCAAAGGCGTAAAGCAGAGGACAGCGGAGGCAATCTACCAGCAGTTCGGGCTGCAGACATTGGATGTGATAGAAAAGTCTCCGGAAAAACTCTTGTCTATCCGGGGGATTTCTGAGCGAAAGTTAAGGGAGATTGTGGAATGTTACGGGCAGAACCAGGTATTCCGGGAGCTGATGACATTTCTAGCTCCCTATAAGGTGACGCCGAAGAAGGTGAACATGATCCTGAAAACCTTCCATGAAGAATCTGTCCGTATTATCCAAAACCGACCGTATATGCTGTGTGCAGTAAAAGGCTTCGGCTTTCTGACGGTGGATACGATTGGCAGGCAGCTATGCAGGGCGCTGAATGACCCCATGCGTATTTCAGGGTGTCTCAGCTATATCCTACATGAAGCCATGAAGGAAGGGCATCTGTACTTGAATCAGGAGACACTAATGGATAAAACATTAGTATTGCTGAATAAGGATTTAACGGTTCCGGCTGTAACAGAACAGGATATCAGCCGTGTGCTCTATCAGCTGGTCATGCAACAGAGCATTGTTGTGGATTATGGGAAGGTATATATCTTCCAACAGTATGAGGAGGAACGACTGACGGCGTTGATGATTGCGAAACGGATACAGACAGCAAAGCAACCATTCCCGATTGAAAATGAACTGGAGCAGGCACAGCAGGTCTTAGGCATTACATTGTCCGAACGGCAGAAACAGGCAGTAAGGATGGTGTTTGAAAGCCCTTTGAGTATCATCACAGGCGGTCCCGGAACGGGCAAGACGACGGTTCTGAAGGTCATCCTTTATATCCATGGCCTGAAATGCAAGACTTCGGTACAGCTAATGGCGCCTACCGGACGCGCGGCAAGGAGAATGGCGGAAAGCACCGGCAAGGAAGACGCATCCACGATGCATATGGCATTAGGTCTGCTCGGAGGAAGCGACTACAATCTGGGATTCCAGTATTTGGAAGCAGAGTTCCTGAATGTAGATGAGGTCTCCAAGGTAGACATGCACCTTGCTTATGAGTTCTTCAGCAGGGTCAAAGACAGCGCAAGGGTATTGTTATTAGGAGATGTGGACCAGCTTCCATCCGTAGGAGCCGGGGATGTGTTCCGGCAGATGATTGGCTGCGGTCTGATTCCGGTAACGGTACTGGATATGGTTTACCGGCAGGGCGCGTCAAGCAATATCCCGTTGAACGCGAAGCTGATCCAGCAGAACCAAACGCGCCTTTATATGGGTGAAGATTTTGTATTTGTCCCATGCAAAGGAACGGAACCGACTGCAGAGACGGTAAAGAAGCTGTATCTGGAGGAAGTCAGGAAATACGGATTGGAGCAGGTGCAGATATTGACATCCTACCGTGTAAAGACTGCCGCCGGCGTGGTGGAATTGAACCGGACATTAGAGGATCTGATTAACCCGCCTGATATCGGAAAGAGTGAGATTACGATAGGAAAAGATGTGTTTCGGGTCGGCGATAAGATTCTGCAGAACAAGAATACGGATCTGGTCAGCAATGGGGACATGGGAATTATCCAGGATATTTATGAGGATTCGGATGAAAGCCAGAAGGTGCAGATCTTGTTCTCGGAAAACCGGATAGTTAGATATGAAAGAGAACAGTTGGAGATGGTGGAGCATGCCAACGCAATCACCATCCATAAATCCCAGGGTTCCGAATATCCTGTTGTGATTATCCCATGTGTGAAGGCATTTTACACCATGCTGAAGCGCAATATTCTCTATACAGCGATTACCAGGGCGAAATGCAAGGTTTATTTGGTTGGAGACTGGAACGCAGTGTGCCAGTGTATCCATACGGATGACAGCGGAAAGCGCAATACAGTCTTAGGGCAGAGAATCCAGGGATATTATAAGGCAGAACAAAGGCAGAAAACAAAAGAGATGGAACAGTTGAAGCTGGCAGTTTAAGGAGGAAAAAATGAAATTACTGATTTCTCTTATCTTAGGGATATGTATTATGAGGAAACATGGGATTGCGGAAATGATCTTAGTATCGTTAGGTATATTCCTGGTTTTATGTATGATATTTCAATAAATTATTAAAAAAGTATAAAAAACAGAAGAATTTTCCAATCTAAAAGAAATGCAGACTATTACTCTTATGAAAGGGTATCGTCTGCATTTCTTTTTCACGAAGAGAATGAAAGGAGCGTAAGAGAATGAAAGAAAAGTTATATGACCGGTCAGAGGCAGTCGCGGCATTGAACCGTGTAGAGGGATTTAACCCGATGGAGCTGGCAAGAACACTTACTAAGGAGGGACGGGAGGATCAACTTTATCTGGATGTGAAATACCGGAAGCTATGGTTCCGTCTTGTACATCCGTTAGGAAAGATTGTCAGCAGTATCCGAAGCTTTACGGAGAACATGGCAATCGTGGAGGCAAGAATCTATCTGGATAAATGCGATGCAGAGGAAAATTATATTGCCAATGCATTTTCCCAGAGATTCCGAACTAATGATCCAAATTTTGGGGATAAATTTTTGGAAATGGCGGAGACGGCTGCCGTAGGACGTGCGCTCTCTGATGCCGGATTTGGTCTCCAGTTTGCCGATGTGGGGGAAGAGAATGATCCTATGCAGGTAGATGCGGGAATCCAGATTCCGGGGACAGTGGTGCAATCCCAGGTACAGGGGAATGATATCCCACAGGGAGGCATGACGCGGAACCCACAGATGCAGTCTGGTATGCAGGGGAACAATATCCCACCTGCTAATCAGTATGGACAGAATCCACAGCTCGCTATGGCAGGGAACCCGCAGATGCAGCATGCCATGACGGAAAATCAAGGCATGCAGGCAACCGCACAGAACCAGGGCAATCAGTCACAGACTATACCGCAGGGAACAGCTAATCCACAGTCTTCGGTGTCAGCACAATCCAATCCTATGATGAACCAGTTTTATCAGCAGGCTCAGGAAAAAGGCACAACGATCGGGCAGAATCCGTCAGGAACACCTCAGATGCAGAATAGTTTTGGGAATCAGAACCAGCAGGCAGGTCAGATGCCGCAGATGCAAGGGAATTCCCAGTCTTCTAGTCAGTACTCTCCCACCGCTTCTCTGGATGAATCACTTCCGGTAGAAGAACTGGTACAGCGCATGACGTATGAACAGGCTACGCAGGTAGTGATTAACGGGAACGGGAAGTTTGGCGGTAAGACGATGGGACAGGTTGCAGTGGAAAGCCCAAAGAACCTGGAGTGGTTCGCACAGAGTTATTCCGGCAAGAACCATCTGATCCCGGCTGCAGCCAGAGTCCTTTTAAATGCGGCTATGCCAATGGCTGGTTAGATAGGGGAATGATACCTTTTCAAAAAACAGTTATCAGCGTCATTCCGGGAAGTTTTACTTAACATCTACGTACTCTATACGGATAATATTATCCGTTGAAAGCAGATTTAGAGGTTCCGGAATGCTCTGATAACGAAAGGAGGCGTGTTTATGGATGTATGATATATCTGGATTTGCTACGACATTCGGGATGTAGTGCGGGTGCTGAATCTTACCATCCGGCGTAAAAATGCGAGGTCGTATGATGTGGACTGTCCATTTTGCAACCACAAGACGGGAAAGCTAAACATCAACATTGAAAAAAATGTTTTCCGTTGTAATTATTGCGATGCACACGGCGGAATGCTGGATTTGTATTCCAAACTGTATAACGTCACAAAGACGGAGGCAAACCAACAGATTCGGGAGGCATTAAATCTCGGACAGTATCGGGATGATTACCAAAGGTCAGTAAAACCGGAAAGAGATTTGGAACCGCCAGCACCGGTAAACAGCGAACGGGCTTCGGATAGGGAAATTGATCAGACCTATTCCCAGATGCTTTCCATGCTTACATTATCGAGGAAGCATCAGGAAGATCTGCAAAAGCGCGGATTGACGCCGGAGCAGATTGCAATTCAGAAATATCGGAGTGTTCCGTTATTTGGAATCAAAAAGCTGGCGGAACGGCTGGAAGACAAGGGTTGTACTTTGAAAGGAGTGCCTGGTTTCTATCAAGGCGAAGATGGAGCTTGGAGTATTCATTTTACAGCCAAAAACTCTGGCATCCTGATTCCGATTCTTTCTATAAAGGGATTGATACAGGGATTCCAGATTCGGCTTGATTTTGTGACGGATTCCAGAAAATACATCTGGCTTTCCAGCTCCAACTATCAGATGGGCGTTTCTTCCGGCAGTCCGGTGCATGTAATTGGGAATTTGGATGCTGAAACAATGTATGTGACAGAAGGGGCACTAAAAGGAACGATTGCCCATTATCTGTCCGGAGATACATTTTTGTGTGCACCGGGAGTCAACCAGTACCGGAGCCTCCATCCTGTGTTAGAAAGTCTTTCAAAGAGAAATCTGAAGCTGATTTATGAGGCTTACGACATGGACAAGAAGATGAGGGTGAAGTGTGACGGAAACCATAAAAAATGCGGGGAATGCCTGGATGCCGGGGTACATGACTACTGCCCTTTTAAGGCGAAAAAGAGGGAGATCCTACAAAACGGCTGCAAGAAGCTTTATGAAGGCTGCCGGAACCTTTCCCTGCCGGTACAGAGGATGATCTGGGACATGGATGAAAGGGGTGAATGGTATGGAAGGATAAAAGGGATAGATGATTTTTACTATGCCACCAGGAGAAGTACGAAGAAACAACCAAACGGGAGTATTTGAAAAATAGAATTACATAAGCCAGAGGATATAAGAACTCTGGCTTTTCTACAGGTACTATAAAAAGCGTTCTTAGAAGAAACATTTATTTATCAGGAGGAAATGATACATGAGAAAAAAGAGAGATTACGCATCTTTGATTTTACTGCTTACTTCGCTTGCAGTCTTTGTATTTGCGGCATGGAAACTGTTTTGCATTTATGCAGAATATCATCAGGGAGCGGAAACCTATGAGGAACTGCAGGATTACGTGCAGGAGCCAGAGGGAAAAGACGATTGTTCAACAGATGATGACGACGGCTCTGAAAAAGGTACAGAGGATACTGGAAACGGATATCTGCAGGTTGATTTTGAAGGGCTTAAGAAGGTCAACCCGGATGTTATCACATGGATTCAAATTCCTGCGTTGAATATCAGTTATCCGGTAGTACAGGGGAAGGACAATTACTATTACCTGCACCATATGTTTGACGGACAAGAAAATAAGAACGGAAGTATCTTTGTGGATTATCATAATCAGCCGGATTTTTCAGACAGTAATACTATTGTCTATGGCCATAATATGAAAAACGGAAGTATGTTCGGTATGCTTGACCGTTACCAGGACCAGAGCCTGTACCAACAGTATCCATACTTTTATATCTATGTACCGGGATCTGTACTGGAATATCAGATCATATCCTGTTATGCAGGCCGGAATGGAAGCATTGGATATACTTACTCCTTTCCAGAGCCAGAGGATTTCCAGAAGTTTGTGGATACAGTACTCTCGTATTCCGGCTATGATACGGGAGTAACGGTAACTGATTCAGACTATATCGTGACACTCTCGACCTGTGTGAATACAGACAGGAATTACCGCTATCTGGTACATGGGAAACTGGTACAGAAAATTCAGAATTAAGAGGAGAACCGAGAGATGATAGATTTGGAATACAGCCGTTATATGACGGAATTATTAATGGATAATAGACTGACGGAAAAATTACGTTCCCGCAGATTTGATGCGTTAAGGAAAATGAGAGGACTTACGGCACAGTATGAAGAAGAAGGGTTTCTGCCGGAACTAGTTGAGACAGTATTTTGTAAAAAGGCTGATTTCATTATGAAGGCAAAGACGAAGACTGAACTGGAAGAGATTGCAAAACCGAGCACTCCAAGGTATTCTGGCGGAGCTTTTTATCCGGGCAGTCCCTATCATGTGGAGGAGGAAGAACTGATCCTTTGGTCAAAAACTTCTCTGAAAGCGCCGTTGATTCCGCAGGGATATAAGCGGTATCAGGAATTATTTGAGGAATATGTTAAGGAAGAAGCAAGGAATGAAGCAGCATAAAAGCATAATTGAAACAAAAATTGAAGTGTGGTAGTATAAGAGAAAATAAGGGAGCATTCCGGTGAAAAAAGCGCAATTAAGAAGGCAATCAGGGAATGTATTGACCGTGGAATACTGGCAGATTATCTGAAACGGAAAGGAAGCGAGGCTGAAAACATGTTGCTTGCAGAGTACAGCTATGAGGAAGATATCCAGGTGAAGCAGCAAGAGGCGGAATAGCAGGGAAGACAGGAAGGATTGATTCTGTCAGGAAGAATCTTTCAGACAGTGAAAAGCAATCCGAATCTTACAGATGAGCAGATTGCGGCGGAAGTCGGCTGCGAGCCAGAAGAGGTAGAAAGCACAAGAAAAATGTTTGGAATATAACAATATGTGCAAATTAATGTGCTGCGCAAAGCAGTGAGAATCAGGAAAATAGAGTGGGCATCGGCATTTGGCCGGTGCCTTTTTCCATGCTATATTCAGAATAATACGAACAGGACATAATCTGGAATCAAAACTTATCTGAGCATGAATTTATGAGAGTTGGTTGCGCTTTACATAGCTCGCACGTACAGAGTATGTATCAATGACAAAGGAGTGGATGATGTATGATTAAGAAACTAAGAGTTGCAGTAGACCACGGAAACCGGAATATGAAGACCTGCCATTTTATTTTTACAAGCGGCCTAAATGTGCTGGATAAGAAGCCTGCCAGGGGTGAGCAGTATCTTCAATATGAGGGAAAGTATTATACCCTCAGTGAGCAGCGGATTCCCTACCAGAGGGATAAGACTTTAGACTTCCGGTTCTTTATTCTCACACTGTTTGCGATTGCAATGGAGCTAGAAGGGAAGGAACAGATTCAACCAGAGGATGTGGTGCAGATCCAGCTTCCTATCGGACTGCCGCCGAAGCATTTTGCAGAGCTTTATGAAAAGTATGAGGCATTTTTCCGAGCGGAAGGCAAAGTATTGGATCTGAATTTTAACGGAAAGATTTATCATATCTGTATCCAGGAGGTTCGGGCTTTTGTACAGGACTTCGCGGCCATGATGACCGTAGGTCAGGACATCATGCAAATCCCGAAGGCAGTCGGCATTGATATCGGAGGCTTTACAACCGATTACCTCCTGATAAGGAAAGGAAAGCCGGATATGGGATATTGCGATTCCCTGGAAAAAGGTGTGATTACTATGTATAACCAGATTATCTCCAGTGTCAACAGCGAATATGACATGCTACTGGAGGATACAGACATTGACAGTATCCTTTCCGGGAATACACAGTATTATGATGACAGTGTGGTACATATGACTGAGAGCATGGTACATGATTTTGTGACAGATCTACTGAACAGTATCAGGGAGCGCGGAATTGATACCAAGACATCCTATACGGTCTTTATTGGCGGTGGTGCGGTCCTGCTGAAGCAATTCCTCGAAAAATCAGATCGTCTGGGAAAATATCTGTTTATTGAAGATCTGAAGGCGAATGCCAGGGGATATGACTTGTTATACCGCGCATATAAGAATGGGAAGTGATAGGAATGGCAAAGAAAAATCCGTATGTATTTACCATTGGATTTGATGAAACTGATCCAGTCCATGTACGGGCTGCAGAGATCCTGAATGGAACGAAAAAGAAAGCGCAGTTGATAGCTACCGCTATTTTAAGCTATGTGGATGGTGTTGATTCAGAAAGAATCCCTGATTTTCATGTGGAATCATTTCAGCCTCTATTGGAAAAGCTGATACAGAAGGAACTGGAAAAAGTCATGAACAGGCACCTGGCACCCCCTGCTGATAAGGAAGTGAATCCTTCCGATTCGGTTTTGGATCTCTCGCCTGAAGAGAAGGAAATGGATGAAAGTATAACCCAGAATATCATGGCGGCAATGGACACTTTCCGAAGAAATTAACCGGGTTCATAAATATAGGATATAGATGTTACAAAGAGTAACAGATAAAAAGCAGTCTCATCATAAGCGAGGCTGCTTTTATCATATCCGGATATTTTTTATTCTCTATCTCAACTCACAGATTACTCACAGATTATTCACAGATTCCATTTTTATACTCAGAAACAATGGTTAAGTCAATATGGGATGCAAAATAAAGACTATTGGTTTTGGGTCGCTGCGGATAAAAGGCCGCGCAATGTTCCCAGTGCCAGGCGCTTTGTTTCATTGGAACACTGATTAAGTTCTGCGATAATCTGTTTCATGGTAGAATCCATGGGCTCGTTTTCACCATTAAATACTGCGTCTATGGATAGATTTAGATAAGATGCCAATAAGTACAGATTTTCAAAACGGGGATTACCATTGTAATTTTCGATATCAGAAATAGTGCGGAGAGATACATGCACCATTTCAGCAAGGGCATTCTGGGACAGGTTTCTTCTTAATCGTTCTTCTTTTACTGCATCTCCTAATAATTTCTTAGCCATCATTTGTATCACCTCACTTAGTTCTTATATTTTACATGAGATATGCACTATATGAAATGCGTTAAGATACCTGTTTATGCGTATTATATTGCGTGTTTAATGTATGGTAGGCAGGAAAACAAGGAATTTAATTTTATATATGGCAGGAAAGGAATATATGCAGTAAGTAGTTTGTTAAAAAAATCGTAACCGCATGGTGGGTGTATGAGACTTGCATACATGCAGTATATTACGCAATAACGCTTCATATAACACATAAAATTCGATTACCTTTTTATGCTGTCAGACTGGTAATATGCCGGTTTGGCAGTATTTTTTATGTAGAAATAGAGTCTGCCATGGAGTGTCATTGCCGTTCTCCACCCTTAGAAATCTTTGAAAGAAATTGATTTTGAAGATTTTTGGAGGGAAACATGAACGAATATGATTATACAGGAGATAAAATAAAGAATTACTTTACTGCATATCTGCAGAAATGTATCCGGTGGAAAAGATGGAATTATCTGAAGAAAAAAGAAAAGATTAGCAGAGTAGAAAAGCCTTTAGAAGAATCTTTGGTGGATTTTAGTTTTTCTATAGACGAAATGATTGAATTACGTTGTAGAGAAGAAATTCTTTCCAGAGAACAAGAAGGACGATATCCGGGATGGAATGAATTATCCGACCACAGGCTTATAGAAGCCCTTATGATGCTTCGAGAGGATGAAAGGCATTTCATTTACCAGCATGTTTTTGAGGAGAGAACTTTTAGAGAGGTAGGTTGTTTGAATGGAATTAAGGAAGATAAGGTAAAGAATATCTATTATTATGCTATCTGCAAGATTCGAAAATGGATGGGAGGTGACAGATGATGGAATTTGAAGAGATTTTATTTAGGGCTCAGCAAGGAGACAAGAAGGCCATAGAACAGATATTGGAGATGTTTCGCCCAATGCTAATCAGAAATGCTTTAATATGGGGAGTATTTGATGAAGATCTATATCAAGAGTTTGTGATAGAAACATTAAAATGTATACAGCACTTTAAACAATTGAAGTAGTGGGATGAGAGATAAAAAGACACTATGAGCGAAATTGGGGACAGAATAGGATAACCTTCTTGTTAAACTGCTGATTTTGTTGTAAAAATAAAGTAACCTAATTGTAAAATTTATATAAAAGGAGATTGAAAAGATGGAAACGAAAAAGATGAAGAAGACTGCGGCAGCTATCATTGCGACAGCAACCGTATGTGGAATGATGGCGGGATGTACGCCGAAAGAAGAAAAAATTGAAGTGAATGCTTCCACTTCTCCATACGAAGATATGGTGGATTATTTTGAGCAGGAAGGATTCATTTTGGAGGACTGCGAACCGGTTGATATCAATGAAACAACAGGATATCTCACAGACAATACGAACGGAGAGTTTACTGAGACGAAAGTGGCGGATAAAGCATATGATTATGATGGACTCTGGCTGTTCTGGTGGGATCAGGAAAACAAGACGGATTTATATGGAAACTATGAGTCTATGGCTGCTAACCAGGGAACGATAGTCCTTGCCGGAGGCGCCGCGGTTCTTGAGACGGAAGCGGCAAACGGAGCTTACGCGATTGCATTTTCAGAGGACTATGAAAAGAAACAGGACGCAGCCAAAGCGTTCGAAACGCTGGAAAACGAATAGCAGCTTTAAATATAACTGTGAAAGTACGAAAGCAGATGCTCTGAAATTAAGAAAAGGCAGGGAAACAATATGGAACGGGTTTTTGGAAAAGACAGGGGCAGCATGGGACGCTTCTTCCGCATGCTGCAGAAGGCAAGACTTCCTTATCTGTGGATTCTTGCATATATTGCCATTACAGCGCTTCTTACCAACGTAGGAATCAGCGTAACGGAATACACGGCCGAATTATTTGCCGGGAATGTGAATTTTGGTACCGTGGTTCTTCCGTTTTTGGCGTTTACATTATTATCCCAGCTGATCAATTCGGTCAGTAAGATTATGAGTAACTTGTGTGTTGCGCGAATTGACCGTAATATCAGGAAAATGATCTGGAGTAAGACCGTCAGGCTGCCGCTTCGGTATTACGAAAAAAATAAGCCCAAAGAAATGATTTCCCGTATTACAACGGATATCACGGCGATCAGTCAGCTAATCATGCAAGTATTTGTTGCGATTCTCACTTCCGCATACACGCTGGTCATTACGCTGGGAAAAATCGGATCCTACGACCAGAAGCTGATGATTGCTCTGATCGCGGTTCTTCCGCTGAATTTAGTCATTGCATTCGTCATGGGAAAGATGAAGTTCGGAGTGCTGGATCTGGTAAATCAAAAAAATGCAGAGCTGACACAGACGATTGCAGAAAAAACCAATAATCTTCTTCTCGTCAAATCTTACGGAAAAGAAGAAAAGGAGCTTCAGACAGGGCAGGAGAAGATGAACGGGTTCTATAAAAGTTCGATTCTGAATGCGTGGCTGGGATTCGCAACTCCGATGTATGCGTTAGTGGGCGCTATGCAGTTTATTGTGATCGTGATGGTAGGCCGAAGCTTTTATTCATCCGGCGCATTGACTCTTACCCAATGGATTGCCTATTATGGATTCGCGGTGAACATCGTTAATCAGCTCAGCGCATACTGTGTATATTGGACAACCTTCAAGGGTTCCCAGGGAGCGACCAGAAGAGTAGCCCAGATTATGGAAGAAATGGAAGAAGACGTAGAAGCCGGCGAGCATGTGGAACGTCTCAGCGGCGATATTGAATTAAAAGAGGTTGATTTTTCTTATGAAGAGAAACCTATATTCGATAAACTCAATCTGAAGATCCCTGCAGGGCGCGTGACGGCGCTTATCGGACCGTCAGGAAGCGGAAAGACGACCCTTCTGAATCTGGTGGAGCGTATGTATCCGGTTTCGGGAGGTAAGATTTTATTTGGGGGCGAAGATACCGCGCGGTATTCGCTCAAGAGCTTCCGAAGCGAGATCTCATACGTAACACAGGAAAGTACATTGTTTGCAGGAACGCTCCGCGACAATATCCTGTTCGGAATTAAGAGAGAAGTCACGGATGAAGAACTGGAAAAAGCATGTACGGACGCAGAAATCATGGATTTTATCAGGGAACAGCCGGAGGGCTTCCAGACGGATGTAGGCGAGCAGGGCGACAAACTTTCCGGCGGACAGAAACAGCGGATTGCTTTTGCGAGGGCGCTTCTAAAACAATCGGATTATCTGTTTATGGATGAGGCGACCGCGGCTATGGACATCCGGGGAAAAGATCAGGTATGGAAGAGTGTGAAACGGCATATGGAAGGTAAAACCGTGCTTATGGTTGCCCACGACAGACAGACCGTACAGAAAGCAGATTATATCATAGTAATGCATAACGGAAGGATTATCTGTCAGGGAGAACCGGAGGAAGTATATGCCGAGAATACATATTACCGAGAATTAATAGGAAGTGAGGGACAGGGCAGATGAAAAACAACAAACATGTAATATCGTTTTTTGTGAACTTTTACAGAAGGCTTTCGATTCCCTGGTGGCTCTACCTGATCGCATTCGGAAGCGGCGTGGTTTATGCCGAGATCGGAATGAGAGTATCGGAGTATCTGGTCCGTGTGAACAAGGGGGAACTATATAATTCTGTTATTTTAGGCTATGTGTTTTTTACGATTTTTAATGCATTGCTGGGATTTTTGCGGCCGCTTGTGGAAGAGTATGCCAATCAAAAAGTGATCCTGCGGGTAAGGTTTTCGATGTGGAGGAAGATCCTGCATCTTCCGATGGATCAGTTCGGAAAGGAACAGCCGTCCTCGCTGGTGTCGGCCGTTACGAACGACGTAACTCAGGCGACGCTGGTGATCAGCGGAATATTCTCAGGAGCTGCGTCGTTATTCGGATTTGTCCGCGCCTGTATGATCTTGTATCAATACAATTCGCCTCTCGCAGCATACCTTTTGCTCTGCATACCGGTTGCGGTGGCAATGTTTATCATCGTCGGCAAGCTGCAGTTTACCATAATGAAAAAGCGCTATGCGGCGTTGAATGAAATGACCACATTTTTCTCCGAACACCTGTCGGCCGGGAAATATGTAAAAGCGCAGGTAATGGAAGAAAAAGAGCTGGAAAGCGGATATGCGGCAATTGATTCACGGTATAAGGCAGATATATACTATGCTTTCATGGAGCAGATTCAGGTTCTGACCAATTCCCTCTACTCCCTTCTTACGACTGTTGTAATGGCAGTGGGCGGTTCCAGATTGATTAATGCCGGGAAAATGGAAGCCACAGGGATTAATATGTTCAGCACCTATATGACGCAGGTGAATCTCTATATGGCGGAGCTTTTGACGGTGTGGCAGAACGTGATGGGCTCGAAAGGCGCGCTTGTCCATGTCGGGGATATTCTTGATATGGAAGAGGAGCATACGGAAAAAGGCAATTCTTGGACAGAATCCGAGAACAGAGATATTGTGTTCAAAAACGTGAACTTTGGATATGGGAGCGAAAAAGAAATCCTTCATGACTTTTCCGTTTGCATTCCTGGAGGAAAGACGACGGCAGTGATCGGTGATAACGGTTCCGGAAAATCTACGGTCATGAAACTGATACAGGGATTCTACCAGCCTGATTCGGGAGAAATATGGGTTGGAGGAAACAGGATAAGCGAAACGAGTCCCCGGGAATGTCATAAAAAATTTGGTTATGTACTCCAGAACAATCCGCTGATGTCAGGTACGATCCGGGATAATATTCTGTATGGCACAGAAGGAGAAGCGCCGGAGGAAGAGATGAAAAAAGCGGCCAGAGAAGCCAGCGCGGATTCTTTTATAGATGCACTTCCCAAAGGATATGATACGACTCTTGGAGAGGCGGGGAACCGTTTGTCAAGCGGTCAGAAACAGAGGATTGCCATTGCCAGGGCATTGATTGCGAAGCCGGAGTATCTGATACTCGACGAGGCGGGGGCGAGTCTGGATCATGATACATATATGAAGATCTATCATGGCATCAGGAAAAAGATGGAAGGCAATACGATTGTTTTCATCGCCCATGATATGCGTGAGATTGCAGAAGCAGACTATCTGGTCGTTATGCATCACGGACGTCTTGAAGCCTGCGGAACCCATGAAGAAGTATTTGCCGTAAGCAGGACTTATCAGGAATATCTGCAGTCCGCTGAGGCATCTTAAAAGAAAGAAGGAATGATTATGAAGAAATTTACGATTGTGTCTTCCCTGCTTTTCGTGTTACTGTTTTGTGGGATGGTGGGATATGTGGCGTTGTCCGAAGACTTTACGCCTCCAAAGGAGGAGGAAGAAACGGCCGTGCCTGAAGAAGACAGGGAAGCGCCTGTCTGGAATAAGACAGCGGATGAACTCGTCTCATTTCTGGAGGAGAAGGGGCTGATCCATGCAGACAGTAAAGTGACGCTCAGTGCGGAAGGGTTGTGTACGCTTGCGCTAAAGTATGACGGAGCCGAAATATACTGGTGGGATCTGGAGAATCTGGATCCGGAATCTGACGAGTATCAGGCATATGAGAGTCTCAGGACAAAAGGCGAGATAAATTTATATGGAGCCGGTACGATTATCATGCCGGAGAAAAACGGTCCTTTTGCACTTTTATTAACCTATTATGAAGGCGATGTGCAGGCGTTAGAAAAAGCGTTTGCAGAATTTGGTCAGGAGAATTGATTGATGAAAATGAAGCTTGTTCTGGTAGAAAATGATGAAACATTGTGTACAGAGCTGAAAGAATTACTGGCGTTTTATAATGCATTTGATATTGTGAAAACCTTTGAGGAGATCAATGAAGCCAATAAATATATTTGTCTGAACGAGGTGGATGCGGTATTTATCAATCTTAGGACAGGCAATCCCAGATTCAGCGGGGACGGGGCTTTTCTGGCGTATAATCTGTCCCAGATCAAGCCCGATGTTCTGGTGGCGCTGTATTCAGAAGAAAAGCTGGAAGCGAGCCGGGTATTTAGCTGCTGCTGTGATGAGTACTTTTTGCTTCCGTTTGAAACGCATGTGCTTCAGCGGGTGGTCAGAAGGCTGCAGTATTTGTTTGAATTGCTTCAGTATAAACGGTTGTCGGTGAACCGTTCGATTATGATCAAGACGAGGAACGGATATCAGCTGGTGGACATTGATAAGATTTTCTTTATTGAGCGAGTGGACAGAAAGAACAAGATGGTGATGGTGGACGGAAAGGAGATGATTCTTTCCGGATATTCTATGAACGAATTGGAACAGATTCTGGAAGGTTATAATTTTTACCGGTGCTATCAGTCGTTTATCGTGAATCTTTCCAAAGTATCTTATGTACGGGCGGATAACGAAGCGAAGAATTTTGCTCTGATTTTCGACGGATATGCGGGGGAAGTTATGGTGAGCCGCGATAAATATACGGAAGTACTGCAGCTTCTCAAAAGTAAATATGCGAAGCTTACGCTTTAGGAGGAGAAAGATGAAGTCAAAAGTTTTATCGTTTGCCGAATATGATCAGGTGGATATCAGCATGTACAAGCAGATATTCACGCTTGATGAGAAGGCGTACAAGAAAGAAATGGATTTTATTAAGAACAAGAACAGCACATGGGAAGAAGCGGGGGAAGTTACGGACGGAGCGCTTATTGTATGCGACATGGAATCGACAGATCCGTTTTTTAGCAGAGAGAACCTGAAAATCATGGTAGGACAGGGGTTCTTTCACAAGAAGCTGGAAGCGATGTGCGTCGGGCTGAAAAAAGGGACGGCCGGTGTGCTGGACGTTGACGGAGAGAAAGTGACCGTAACGGTTCGTTCCATTCAGCAAAAAAAGATTCCTGTGATCACGGATGAGATGATAGAAGCTCTTGGAATTGAAGGAGTGAGCAATGTAGAACAATATGAGGCTCGTCTGATCCGGGAGCAGAAAAAAAAGATTGCGGAAAACGAGGGATACGAAGCCGTCCAATATGTGATGGACAAGGTATTTGAGGCCAGTATGTTCGATCTTAAGAAGGCTGACTGGAAAGAGATGACAGATCATGAAATTAAGAGATTGAAGGCAATCTCCAGAGAACAGGGGCTGAATCTGGAAACCATGACGCCAGAGGACTTTGAAGGGAAGATGCCGTTCTCAAGCTATCACGAATTATTCGCAAGCGTGCAGAACGATTCATGGGACAGGCTCTGCGGCTATCTTCTGGGGCGGGAATATGCAGAAAAAGACGGCGTCGGATATACCATGGAGCAATACCGGGACGATATGGAAGAGTACGTGAAATTCTGGCATGAAACGAAAGAAAATGCAGAAAAAATCAATACTTATGAATATTCGGAAATTGTGTTTTATGTAAATTATTATTACAATAAAGTAAAAGAATACGTGACAGAAAATTTCTTTAAGGAGGAAAAGTAGATGGCAATTCAATATGCGGATGATGAGAGCTTTAAAGAGCAGATTAAGGAAGGGTTCGTGATCGTGGATTTCTTTTCCGCAACGTGCGTGCCGTGTAAAGCCTTTTCCCGTATTTTGGAAGAGTTAGACGCGGAGCTTCCGTTTATCAATATCGTAAAAGTGAACACCACAGATTATCCGAAGCTTGGCAAAGAGAATCGTATTTTTGCGGTTCCAACCGTTCAATTCTACAAAGACGGTGAAAAGAAGTTTGAGAACGTAGGCGTGATGGAAGTTGAGGAAATAAAAGAGAAGATTACAGAATTCATGTATTAAGAGGGAATGGATATGGAAATCGGGGAAAAAATCTATGGATTTGAAGTTAAAGAAAAGAAGTATGTGCGGGAGGTCGAAGGAGATATTATTCAGATGGAGCACCTGTCAACCGGAGCGCAGGTCGTCGTCATAGACAATCAGGACGTTAAAAAGAGCTTTCTGGTTGGATTTCGGACCATACCAAAGGACAGCACGGGAGTTTTCCATATTCTGGAGCATTCTGTGCTGAATGGTTCCCGCAGATATCCGGACAAAGCTACGTTCGTCAATCTGATGAAACATTCCATGGCAGAATTCGTCAATGCAATTACATATCCGGATCATACGGTATATCCCTTTTGCACAGAGAATGAGAAGGATTTTATGAATCTGATGGACGTCTATCTAAACGCGGTATTTTGTCCGAATGTTCTTACGGATAAAGAGATCTTTGAACAGGAGGGCTGGCATTTTCAGTGCGAAGACGGAAAAGCTCCGGAGATTAACGGCGTTGTCTATAATGAGATGAAGGGTGTTTTCTCATCCCTGGACAGCATATTAGAGGATGAAATGTCTAAGGCAATGTTTCCGGAAACGGCTTATCGTTTTGTAGCAGGAGGATTCCCGGATACGATTCCCGCGCTGTCTTATGAGGAATTTCTGGAATATTACAGGACATTTTATAATGCTTCCAACTGCTGTATTGTCCTATATGGGAGAATGAATACGGAACAATTGTTTGAGTATATTGACAAAGTTTATCTGGGAAAAATGAAACGATCAAAACCTGCGAAGCCGGTTATGCTGCAGAAACCCGTAAAGAGAATCCGAAATAAGCTGTATGATAAGGAGAAGTTCGGCGATCAGGGTGTGTTTGCGTCATGCACCTATAGTCTGGGCGATTTTGACAACCGGGAACGTATGAATGCAGTCTATATCCTTATGCAGGCGATTATGGGGGAGGACGAGGCGCCGATGAAGAAAGGGCTTATTCAGAGCCTGGGAATCCCGGAGATTCAGTATTTTATCATGGATGGTATCAGACAGCCCTATCTTGCCGTTAAAATAAAGAATACAGACAAAGAAACTGCCGGCCGGTTGAAAACGGTTATCACAGAACAGGCGGACAGACTTTGCAGAGAAGGAATCGGAGAAGAGGTATTGGTTTCGGCGATCAACCGTCTGGAATTCTGGATGAGGGAAAAGGGCGGGAGCCGGCCGGAGGGAATCGAATATGTGCTGGATATTGCCGACGGATGGGCGCAGGGAACCGGACCTTGCGAGATGATAGAATTTGAAGAGACCTATGTGAAGATGCGGACTCTTGTAAAGGAAGGATATTTTGAATCACTTCTGAGGGAAATCCTTTTGGAAAATGCTCATGAGGCAGAGGCTTACCTGGAACCTCTTGAAAAGGCCGAAGAGAAGGGGAAGGAAGAAGAGACAGAAGACCTGCCGGGTCTGTCTGCGGATGATCTGCTTCATAAGAAGGATGAGCCGCTTACAAGGGCAGAGGAAGAATCCGGTATTACATACCTGAGGCAGGAGATCCCTTCAAAAGGAGTGGCATATCAAAGCTGCTATTTTGATATCAGTGATCTAAAGCCGGAGAAAGTTCCTTATGCGAAGCTGTTTTCCGAACTTCTGGGCAGTCTTCCTACGAGAACGCACAGCCTGGAAGAATTAGTGATTGAGAAGAACATGTGGCTTGGAAATGCAAGGGCTTATCTGGAAGCGTACACCAATGCAGATGATATTCGGCATGTCAGGCTTAAATTTGTGATGGATATCAGCTGTCTGGAACAGAATCTTCCAAGAGCGGTAAAACTGGGGGAAGAGCTGCTGTATGATACCATTTTGGAGCAACCGGAGATCATTCTGAAAAGGATCAGGCAGAGCCGGATGGAACTGGAGAGGGGATTTGTTACCAGCGGAAACAGTTATGCCGCCGGCCGCGCGGCCGCGCACTATATGCCGGAAGGAGCGGCAAGGGAACGCTGTAACGGAATTCTCTATTATCAGTTCTTAGGAAAGCTTCTGAAGAACTTTGACGCGGATCAGGGGCAGATTATCCGGGAACTTAAGGAGATTCAGGAGAAGCTTTGCCGTAAGTCTGATCTGGTGATGAGTTTTACAGGCACAGAGAAAGCTTACGCCGATTTCCGCCAGTTGACCGCAGCTTCCAGGTTCTGCGGCAGTGCAAGGGAAAGGGAGCCCGGATGGTATCAGGACAATTTGCTTCCAGGGAAATCAGAGGCATTTATCATTCCGTCAGAGGTATCCTATGTTGCGCTTGGAGGAATCGGAGAATATACCGGTGAGGATTATCTTCTTGGCAGAATGGTGAGCTTCGATTATCTGTGGGCAAAGATCCGCGCTGAAGGAGGGGCTTACGGCTGCCAGATGTCTGTATTCCCCAATCAAAGCTGGACCATGAGTTCCTATCGAGATCCGAACGTAAAAAGGACAATAGAAGCCTTCCGCAGTGCTTCAAGGTGGCTGAAAGAGCTTGAATTAAGAGAGCAGGAGCTTCTGAATTATAAGATTGGCGCAGTTGCCGGATATGACCGGACTCCCAAAACATATGTACAGGCAAAACGAATGGATTCCTGGTATCTGCGGCAGGAAGAGCCGCAGGTCAGGGCAAAGGTCAGGGAAGGGTTGTTAAAGGCGTCGGAAGAAGACTTGAAAAACAGGCGTCAGGCGATGGAGCGCTTTGTAGGAGAGGGAACCGTCTGCGTTCTTGGAAACAGAGCGAGGATCGAAGAGGCGGCCGGCCAATTTGACAATGTAACGGTACTGATGGAGTAAATATAAGGAGAAACGATAAAGATGGAGAAGGAGAATAAGAATATCTGGCTGACGTACAGTGAAAAGGAGAAAGAAGAACTTCATAAAATCTGTGAATTATATAAATCCTGGCTGGATAGAGGGAAAACGGAAAGAGAATGTGTGGAACTGGCGGTAGAACTGGCAGAAAAGGCGGGATATCATAATCTTGAGGAATATCTGTCAGAAGAGAGACAAATCCGGAAAGGGGAAAAAATTTATGCTGTCTGCATGAAAAAATGTATTGTGCTCTTTAGAATGGGGGCGGATCCGATCTCGGCAGGCATGAATATTCTTGGCGCTCACATCGACTCTCCGAGAATTGATATAAAACAGAATCCGCTTTATGAAAAAGATGATTTTACATATCTGGACACACACTATTACGGAGGCATAAAAAAATACCAGTGGGTGACGCAACCGTTAGCGCTTCATGGAGTGGTTGTCAAGAAAGACGGAAGCTGTGTGAATATCAGTATCGGCGAAAGAGAAGATGAGCCAGTATTTGTCATTACGGATCTGCTGGTCCATCTGGCTTCAAAGCAACTGGAAAAGAAAGCGGGAGTAGTCATCGAAGGAGAAAAACTGGATATCCTGGTTGGAAATTGTCCGATTGAACGGGATGAAAACTTGAAAGAAGAAAAAGAAACGGTGAAAGCTAATGTCCTGAAAATCCTGGAGGAAGCTTATGGGATTAGCGAAGAAGATTTTGCTTCTGCAGAACTGGAAATTGTACCGTCAGGAAAGGCGAGAGATATAGGATTTGACCGCAGTATGATACTGGCATATGGGCAGGACGACCGCATCTGTGCATTTACTTCTATCATGGCTATGTTGAGTGTAGAAGACAGCAGTCGTACGGCGTGCTGTCTGTTAGTGGACAAAGAGGAAATCGGAAGCGTCGGCGCGACAGGAATGCATTCTCGGTTTTTTGAAAATATGGTAGCTGAGCTGATCGCTTTGACAGAAGGAGAGTCGGACATTAAGGTAAGAAGAGCGCTTGCAAATTCTAAAATGCTTTCTTCCGATGTAAGCGCGGCGTATGATCCGCAATTTGAAGAAGTATTTGAAAAGCGCAGCGCGGCCTATCTTGCGAAGGGGCTTGCATTTAATAAATTTACAGGAAGCCATGGTAAAAGTGGGTCCAATGACGCGAACGCCGAATATCTGGGAGAAATACGCCGAATCATGGAAGAAGCCGGGGCGGCGTACCAATTTGCAGAATTGGGCAAAGTAGATATCGGGGGCGGCGGTACGATCGCATATATTATGGCTAATTACGGCATGGACGTCGTTGATTCAGGCGTGGCGGTGCTGAACATGCACGCGCCGTATGAAGTGAGCAGCAAATCAGATATTTATCAGGCGGTGAAAGGTTATAAAGCATTTTTGAAGTGGAGATGTGAGGATGAAAAGAGAGGATAATATTTATCAGATATATGTGCAGATTCTGAAAGAAGAACTGGTTACAGCCATGGGATGTACGGAACCGATCGCGATTTCTTATGCGGCTGCAAGAGCAAGGGCGGTATTAGGGGAATTGCCGGAAAAGATTGTAGTAAAGGCAAGCGGAAGCATTATTAAAAATGTAAAAAGCGTTGTTGTTCCGAATACCGGCGGTTTAAGAGGAATAGAGGCCGCAGCCGCGGCCGGCGTTGTCTGTGGAAATGAGAACAGAAAACTGGAAGTCCTTTCGGAGATAGAGTCGGAGGACATAGAGCGTATTAAAGGTTATTTGGGACAGGCAGATATCAAAGTTGAATATCAGGAGACAGGGCGTACATTTGATTTGTCCGTATGTGTTTATAAGGAACATTCCCAGGCAAGCGTCAGGATTACGGATTATCATACCAATATTGTTCAGATAGAAAAGAACTGGGAATTCATCCGTGACGATTTGAAAGACGAGAAAATAGAAAAAGCGAACAGGGACGTTCTTTCCATGGAGAATATATGGGAATTTGTCCGATGTGCAGATATTGAAGATGTGAAAGAAACCCTGGATAAACAGATAGAATGCAATATGAAGATTGCCAGGGAAGGTATACGCGGAAATTATGGGGCAAATATCGGAAGTATACTGCTTAAAATGGAAGGTGATTCTGTGCAGGTACGCGCAAAAGCGATGGCAGCAGCCGGTTCTGATGCAAGAATGAACGGCTGCGGACTGCCGGTCGTGATCAATTCAGGAAGCGGCAATCAAGGCATTACCTGTTCTGTTCCGGTATTGGTTTATGGAGAAAGTCTGAACTGTGATATCGAGAAGATTTATCGGGCATTATTGTTGTCTAATCTTACGGCTATTTATATAAAAGCAGGAATCGGGACATTATCTGCATATTGCGGGGCGGTCAGCGCAGGCGCCGCCGCAGGAGCGGGAATCGCTTATCTGCATGGAGGAGGATATGAGGAGATCAAGCATACGGTCGTGAATGCGCTTGCAATTGTATCCGGCATTGTCTGTGACGGTGCTAAAGCGTCTTGCGCAGCGAAAATCGCATCATCTGTAGAAGCAGGAATTGTCGGTTATTATATGTATCTGAATGAACAGGAATTCTGCGCGGGGGAAGGAATTGTGGCGGAAGGAATCGATCGGACGATTGAAAATATAGGAATACTCGGCAAGGAAGGAATGAAAGAAACGAATAAGAAGATTATAGAGATGATGATAAAATGAAAAAGAACACCAGCGAAAAATTAATAAATTTATTGAGCGTTGTAGCCGGGAATGCAATATTGGCGCTTGCCGTGGTTGCTTTTATTGTTCCGGCAGGAATTCCGATGGGGGGAGCCACCGGCCTGGGAATTGCAGGAAATCATTTTTGGGGAATTCGGACTTCAATTATCGTCTTTAGCTTGAACAGTATATTGCTTATCATAGCATGGTTTATTCTGGGAAAAGGATTCGTAAAAAAAACTTTATTGAGTACATTTATCTATCCCTTATTTCTTGAACTGTTACAGAAAATTCCAGGAATCACAACTATGACAGACAATATACTGTTGTCTGCCATTTTTGGAGGACTTCTTGTAGGCGTCAGCATGGGGATTGTGGTAAGGGTCGGAGGATCGACGGGAGGAACGGATATTATTGCCATGATAGCAAACAAAAAAACTTCCCTTTCAGTCGGCGTCATGGTGTATATGGTAGATTTTGTAGTTTTAGGCATACAGGCTTCTTTCTCTGATATGGAGCAAATACTTTATGGGATTATACTGACTCTTCTGGCAACGGTTGTGATTGATAAAGTTGTTCCCAATGGAAAGGTCTCTATGCAGGTGATGATTATTTCAAGAGAGTATAAAAAGATTCAGGAAAAAATATTGCAGGACATAGAAGCCGGAGTGACGCTTTTTCACATACAGACGGGATATAGCGGTGAAGAACAGAAAGGAGTTATGTGTGTAATTCCAAGACACAAACTATTTGTTTTGAAAGAGATGGTCTGTGAAACAGATCCGTTTGCGTTCCTTACCATTAATCAGATTAACGAGGTGAATGGTCAGGGATTTACCAGAGAACGTATTGCATATGAAGAACTCAAAAAGGAAATAATATAAACTCCGGGAGGTTCAAATGGCAGCATTTATTGCACCTGTCAAGATTTCTATCCTAAATCCATTTTAGGCTTCTTGTATCAAGATTTAATATCGGACTTCCATTGCTGGTATGTATAAATTCGATTATCTTAAATAAGGTTTTCAAAAATATATGAAAAAAGAAACGATGAGTTACATTAGGGGACAATTAGATGATTCCAAAAGAGATTTGTAAAGACTATATTATAGAATATAAAAATTTAATCATAAATTTACGGTGTAGATTGGTAATGGTTTCCGGTCATTTAGTTACATTATATCCTAAAGAATTTGCAATGCTTTGTCTATTAGCTAATTATCCTGGGTGGGTGTTTACAAAAGAGCAAATTTATGAAGAAGTGTATAGTGATATATTACCAATATATGTTGATAATACTATTTATTGTCTCGTATATAGTCTGCGCAAAAAATTAGAAGCAAATTCAAAATATATTCAAACGGTAAGGGGTGTTGGATATAAATTTGTAATTCCAGAAGAGTAAGCTATTTTTGGATTTTAGGTTGAAAGTAGCGTTTCCACTTTGCTATACATATAAAGAATTACATATGCTATACCTCTTAGAAAGCTTCACTTATTTACTAGCCAATTTTGGATGGAAGGCATAAAGCGACCACATCCTATGGAAACTCTATTAAGGCTAAAGAAAATTCGTTTCATAGATTCTTGACGGTTTATATATAAAATTCGTAAAAATAATTAAGATAAATGCACAAATTACGCCATTTATGTTGTTTTTAACTACAGGTGAGGATTAATCGTGCTGTTAATCCGAAATATGCCAAAAAGTATACTTTTTGGCATAGTGAAAAACAGGCGGAAATCCTATACCAAAATGTATGCATGACCACTTTTGGCATATGCCAGAAAAAGTGTGGGCATTTTGGTACGTTTCGCAGAGGGAGGATGGCAGATATGGCTGTATACGCTTATCATCGGACGAGCACACGAGATCAGCATCTTGACAGGGGCATTCATGAGATTCAGGTGTTTTGCAGGGAGCATGACTTGGAACTGGAGAATATTTTCACAGACCAGCAGACGGGAAAGAATTTTAACAGGCCGAGGTATATGGTTCTTGTAGAAGATGTTCTTCGGGAGGGAGATATCCTGCTTGTAACAGAGCTGGACCGGTTAGGCCGGAATAAACGGGATACTATGGAGCAGATCCGAAAACTACAGAGCAGGGATGTCAGGCTGATGGTACTGGAGCTTCCTACAACTTTGATGGATCTGTCTAAGATGGACAACTCCATGGCACGCCTGATGATGGAAACGATCAATAACATGATGCTGGAGCTTTACGCCTCTATCAGTGAAAGTGAAATTCAGAAGAAGGAGAAACGCCAGCGTGAAGGAATTGCCATGAAGAAGCTCCGTGGAGAATGGGATGACTATGGACGGCCGCCGGCAATCAAAGAAGAGGAATTTTCTGAAGCTTACCAGAGAGTGACTGCGGGTGAGATCTCACAGGCAGAGCTGAAACGGGAGTTAGGCTTATCTCACACTACTTTTTACCGCTACCGGAAAAAATATTTTGAAAAAAATGCAGAAATTTTCCAATCTCAGAAAAAATGACACTATTACTTATATGAAAGAAAAATTTTTATAGGAGGTAATAGCGTTATGAGTGAAAAAAGAGAAGGAGCATTGTTCTATGATAAGGAAAGTGGACGGTATGATATCCGGTTCGGTTTGGATTCGTATTACGGCGGGCTGCACTGTGGGGACTGCTTTGACCTGAAGGTGGACAATGCCTGGGTTCCGGCCAGGATTGAGATGGGTGATGAATGGTATCTGGCAGAACTGCCCCGGATGAGCCTTGACGGGCTGATTGTCCGGATGTAAAGGGGCACCCAGGTATTTGCGAAATGGAGAGGTTAATGGATCAGGTACTTATGAGGTTTGAAGCAGATTATGATATTGTGCTGGAGTGTATCCAGGAGGTATATGGTCTGGAAGGCGACAACTTGCGTCAGGGAAAGGATTTCCGTAAGACAATGGTGCTTCCCTTTATGAAAATGTTAGAGAGACATTGTTATGGAACTCGGATGGAGAACTTACATAAAGTATTGTGGGAGGTCTATCAGGAAAGCATAGGTGAAAGCGATTTTCTGGAGAAGGCGGAAATCATTCTGAAACCGTATTACAGGGAAGTACAGAAACTGGAACAAAATGCATGTATCTAACGGAACTGCTAAAGAGCGCAGGGCTGCAAAAGTAAAATTCCGGCCGGGGTGAATCCTCTGCCGGAATTTTTACTTGTCATAGCATACGGAGGAAGCTGTCAGCGGCAGGTTCTGTAGTTGGAATAATCTACAGTTGATTTTCGTGGACTGATTACATACAATATGATTAACTTGCTAAGAAGAACAGGCGGATCCAGGAAATTACCTGAATTAGAGGAGTTTGTGAAAAAGATATAAATTGGATAAGATGAAAGGATAGGCAGGTGATATAGATTGAGATATTATATTGCAGATCCGCATTTCTTTCACGGAAATCTGAATACTAAGATGGATCGCCGGGGATTTGCGGGTGTGGAGGAAATGAATGCATATATGCTGCAGAGATGGAACGAAAAAGTACGGAAGAATGACGAGGTGGTGATTCTGGGTGACCTGTCATGGGGAAAGGCGGAAGAAACCAATGAACTGCTGGGGAAGCTGAATGGACGTCTCTACCTGATCCAGGGGAATCATGACCGGTTCCTGAAGAATAAGGATTATAATGCCAGCCGTTTTGTCTGGGTTAAGCCTTATGAGGAGCTGCAGGATAACAAGCGGAAGGTTATTCTCTGTCACTATCCTATCATATGTTATAACGGGCAGTATCGTCTGGACGGAAATGGGAATCCTAAAGTCTATATGCTCTATGGCCATGTGCATGATACCTATGACCAACGGCTGTTGGAACAGTTCCAGGAGATAACAAGGAGCAGTATCCGTGAGAATCCGGACGGGGAGAAACGGGCAATTCCGTCGAATATGATTAATTGTTTCTGCATGTATTCGGACTATACTCCGCTTACGTTGGATGAATGGATACTCTGCGACAGGAAAAGGAGAGAAAAATTATGTGCGGAAGATTCTATGTAGATGAGGGGACAGACAAAGAGATTGAACGGGTGATCCGCGGCGTAGATCTGCGGATACAGAAAATGCATACAGGGGATATTTACCCGTCCCAGCCTGCCGGTATCCTGACTTGCCATGGCCGGCAGAAAGAGCCGTTAGCACTGAACTTGGTAACCCCAAATGCACCGGTATTTGAACTGAAAGAAATGCACTGGGGATTTCCGCAGTATCAAAAGAAAGGTCTGTTAATCAATGCCAGGGCGGAGACTGCGTTAGAACGAAGGACATTCTGTGACAGTGTGCGGCACAGACGCTGCATTATCCCGGCAAAGCATTTTTACGAGTGGGATTCTGATAAAAATAAGGTAACATTTTTTAGAGAGGACAGACCGGTTCTATTTATGGCTGGCTTCTATAACCGGTTCCAGAATGAGGAGCGTTTTATGATTCTTACCACACAGGCGAATGCTTCTGTCAATCCTGTCCATAACCGTATGCCGGTGGTTTTGGATGAGAGCGGACTGGAAGACTGGGTTTATGATGATAAGTTCACGGAATACGCGCTTCATAAAATTCCGCCAAAGCTTTGGAGGAAACAGGAATATGAGCAGCAGAGTTTGTTCCTGACATGAAAAAACCATCTGGTGATTATGGTAGGGAGTATCCTAAAGATTGTGTAAACCTCCAAACTGATGTAAGATAAAATTACTCAGTTTGGAGGTTTATTTTATGGCAAGAAAAAAAGATTCCCCACAAAAAGCAGCCCTTCGGG
>CAJTEW010000017.1 GCA_910575605.1 Lachnospiraceae bacterium | reverse complement strand
GGTATCCAGTGCCATTTTCGATGATTTTAATAAAAAACTAGTATTTCAGAAACATAAAAGAGGATGCCCCTCTCTATGACGTTAATCAATCATAGTTTTGGGACACCCTCTTCATTTTTCCCTGTCCCTATCTTAGCTCCGGCTGGAACAATACTTTTGTAAAAACTTCTGTACGATTATACATCATATCAAATATTTCCTTACAGTCTTCCAGTCTTACTCTGTGTGTTATCAATGATTCTACATTTATCTTTCCGAGATTCATATACTCAAGAGCGCTTACCCATTCATTAATTGGAAGAGGATTAATTGACGAGTTCCAGCTGCCATGAATCGTAAGCTCTCCTCGCAGTATTGCTGCAATTACTTTATTTGGAAATACTACATCATCATAAGTAATACCGCCGTAAACAACTTCTCCATTCTTTTTACATGCCGCCACTGCTTGTACATGTGTAATCTTATTTCCCGCAAATTCAATGGCTATATCAACACCTTCTCCGCCCGTCATCTCTTTTACAGCCTGCACCGCATCTGTATTCATTCCATTCACACCATATGTAGCGCCTAAACTTTTTGCAAGTTCTATTTTTTCGTCTTCAACATCTACAGCAATTACTTTTGTACATCCTAGTTCACGAAGCCATTGTACTGTAATATATCCAATCGCACCAAGACCAAACACGGCGGCTGATTTGCCCGCCTCCATTTTTACCTTACGTACTGCATGAAGGCCTACAGAAATTGGATCTGTAAGTGCTCCCATTTCATAGCTTACATTCTGTGGAAGCTTCAGGCAGTTTTCTGATTCTACTACAATATATTCTGCCATTGCACCGTCTCTTCTGGACCCGTAGTAATCATATGAATCACATAAATGTGACTGTCCCACCTTACAGTACTGACATTTCCCACATGGAATTAAAGGCATTACAGACACCCTGTCTCCTTTTTTTAACCCGCCGTGTACATTCGCTCCACATTCTACAATCTGACCTGAAAATTCATGGCCCATTGTCGTAGGAAAGTGGTACGTTCCTTTTATCATAACACGTGGAATATCTGAACCACATACGCCGCAGCTCTTTACTTTTATTAAAACTTGTGTATCCTTCTCAATTTGAGGAATATCTACTTCTACACAACGAATATCCCCTGGTGCAAATAATCGTACTGCTCTCATTTTTTCTGCCATCTTAATCTCCTCCTGAATATAAATATTTATTTTTTGTTACATAAGAAACGGGACAAGCCCATCATGATTATTATCTTCCTCAGTAATGACATCTGCTGCCAGTCTTGCTTCCCTGCTCCCGTTACACATGGCAATACCCATTCCTGCTGCTTTTATCATAGAAACATCATTTTGCTCATCGCCTGCCGCAATCGTATCTTTATAAGAAATTTTCATTATATCGCATAGTTTATAAACTGCTTTCCCTTTATCTACATCTGCCGAGAATATTTCCAAATAGTTTGGATTGGAATATTGAAATTTAAGCTTCCTTCCAATCTCTTTCTCTAAAGCAAGACGGAACTCTTCAAGCCTGCTATGATTATGAAGTTCTATTGCCATCACCTTACAAGGCGGAACTAAAAGCTTTTCTAATACATTATCCACCGTAATTAGCGGCATATAAATATGTCTGCGATAATACTCTACACACTCGTTATCTTCCTTGCTAATAATATGAGTATCTGTATATGTCTGGCAATGTACATGATAAAAATCTGCAAGTTCAAAAATAGAAGCTGTCAAATCTAATGGAACTTCTGCCCGGAATACTGTCTTTTTCCTTTCACAGTCATAGATCTGTGCCCCGTTATACGCAATAACATAACTTCTCTCAAAAGGCAAATTTAAACTCTCAAAAATCTGCAGTGCGCTATTAATAGGACGTCCCGTACAAATTGCAAACTTGTTTCCTCTTTTTATAAATGCACAAAGAGCTTTGAATGTCCTATCTGTTACAACCTTATTATCATTTAATAATGTTCCGTCAAGATCTGCAAAGAAAACCTTCATCCTCTCTCTCCTTTATGGCTGCATCAGAACCTTTAATGCATTTTTATCCCGAATTGACCTAAAACCGTCCTCAATATTCTCAAGCCCGCAAATATCGGAAACATATTTTTCAAGATTTAGTTTCCCTTCTGATACGTATTTCATAATTTTTTTCATCATTGCAGGGGTCGTCGCATGCACGCCATGTACTGACAACTCTTTATAGTGAATGAGATTGCTGTCGATAAAGCCTTTGCTCTCACCGGCAATTCCTCCAAAAAGGCTGATTCTCCCCATTTTTGACGCAATTACCTGCGCTTCTGTATGTACAGAAGGAACTGAAAGAGCTGTAATTACCACATTAGCGCCTCTGCCTCCAGTAATCCGTGCAATTTCTGAAACTGTATCCTGTTCCTTTGGGTTGATCATAATAATTCCAGGTATCATTTTTTTCGCAATTTCTGCCCTCGCCTCGGCAATTTCTACCATAATAATCTGTCTTGCCCCGGCAAGTTTCGCCAGCTCCGCATGCACACATCCAATGTAGCCGCTTCCATAAATAACCACATAATCATCCGGCTTAACTTTCAGATACTGTTGTGCATTTAACGCACAGGCAGCCGGTTCTGAAAGAACCGCTGACATATCCGAAACTGTCTCTGGTATCTTTATCACATTTCCCATTATAATTGCTTTTCTGGGAATCTCCATCTGCTCTGCAAAAGCACCTTCATATTGAAAACCAATCGTCTCAAGATGGTCACACATATTCGTATGTTCTATACTGCACGGCCAGCATTCTCCACAGCCAATTGCCGGAGCAACTGTTACACGGTCCCCCTCCCTGATTCCATTTGCCTTCGCAAGTGCGCCTGCATGACGTACAATACCTACGGATTCATGTCCTAAAATCCTCGGCGGGATAATCTTGTCATTTCCTTTCATATATGTACGGAAATCCGTACCGCAGATAGAAGCATATTTAATGTCAATAACTGCATTACTTCCAGAGGCTATTGGTTCCGGCATATCCGAAACCATAAGCTTTCGTTCTTCGTTCATTATAAATGCTTTCATATTACTAACATCTCCTTTATCATTATTCTAGCTGTTTTAAAAGCTTATCAAGTTCAATTCCATTTTCTGGTACAAACTGCTTCCAGTATACTGCTGTCTCTTTTAATTTATTTATAATTTCATAGCTGTACTCAGCATTTGAGCCGAATATCTCAAAAGCAAGAAAAATCTCTTCTGCCCGTGGGGGCATTGAAATATCTTCCGGCTGCTCGTACGACTTTGCTATTGCCTCAAGCACTTTCCTGCCTTCTATAATACCTTTTTCATTATTCTGCCTTGTAAATGCAGCATGAGAAGCAGTAATCCCATTTGTCTGCTGCATATGGATAATCGGAGAATAGCATGAAAGCTCCTGAAGCCATGCATACGGTGAACTGTCCTCTTCACTGTCTGAAAACAGATAGCTGTACCGTTCTATATCCTCCACTATTTCTGCCAAATAAGCCTCCATATGTGTCTTATCCGCTGCAGCCTTCCGCCATAAGTCTATTGTATGTTCTGCACCAATCCAAAACGGCGGATGCTGATTTCCCTCCACAGCCCCTTCTATACTCTCCCTAATCTGCTCTTTTGAAGGTTTACTGAACCTGTGCTGCCCTGTCATATGTCCCACATCTATTGTTGTATAAATAGAGCAGCCTTCCTCACAGCAGTCGGCAAGAAATTTCTTAGTACCCTTTATTGTCCACGACGGCTGATGAGGTGCATACATTGCCTCAGAACAGAAATAAATACCATTTTCTGCAGCACATCTGCCAATATATTTAAACCGTCTTACTACCTCCCTATATTTCTGCTTATAGAGTTCAGGCTTTTGCAGTATATCCTCTGTCAAAGCAAAGAAAGATACTCCCATATGCGAATGTCTCTTGCCGAGACGTTTAACTGCCTTAATCATCCATTCTTCCGTCAGATAATCTGCCATCTGTTCATCAAAATGCCCAAGCCCTGCTGTACGGTAGGTCTGGTATCCTGTGTAAAATGTATCTACGGAAACACCAGTCCTTTTTTCCTGTTCCTCTATCCGTGCAAACCATTTTTCCATATACCAGTCAGGTGAATACAAAAAATCAATTTCGTTATCAAAGCTTGCCTGAACGCTGTCAAATCCTATTTCTTTTACCAAACTCATCCATTGAGCGGGCTCTGTCCAGCGTTTAATTGCAAAGCAATTATCTAATGTTAAATAAATTTTAGGATATTTCATAACGTGCTCCTTTTAATAACTACTCACTCCGCCTATTACCACTCATGTCCGTAATTATATCTGAATCTATGATTTTCAATTGTTATCAATTCATCCGGTATAGTCTTAATATCCATTCCTGCCGCCTTTAATGCCAGATAGCACCGGGCAGATTTTTCCACCACCTGACAGCATGTCATTGCTTCGTCCAAATCCTTTCCGCAGCATACTGGAGCGTGATTTCTAAGCATAACCGCATTTTTATCTGCAATATATTTTGCTGCTGCTTCAGCAAGCTTCTCATGCTCGCCTGCACGTATGTATTCTGCCGTAATGGGGATTGCGCCTCCGATAAGCTGGGACATTTCTTCTGTTATACACGGAATCTCTGAATCAGATGCACACATCGCTGACGCATAAAGCGGATGAAAGTGTACAATTGCACCAATATCCGGTCGTACCGCGTAAATCAGCCTATGCACTTCTTTTTCTGTTGTCGGGCTTCTAAATCCTTCTGTCACATTGCCCTCCAAGTCAATGGTAACCATATCTTCTATTTCCATTTTTTTATAATCTATCCTGCTTGGAGTAAGAATAATCTCATCTCCGATTCGAACACTTACATTCCCCCATGTTCCAACTACCAGATCTTTCTCCTGAAGCCACAGACAGGTATCAATAATCCTTCTTTTTATCTCCGCATTTTTCATACTTCTATTCTCCCTTCTGCTGTATTTAAAAATTCTGACCTTAAATTCCACCAATCCATACTAAGCTCATAGCCTCTTTGGTACAGCTCGTAAAGCTTCTGGTATCTTTTATGCCTTTGTTTATCTGGCTTAAATCTCTTGACCTCATGAACTGTGGAAGCTGCTGCATCCTCGTAGCCGGAATATATTCCAAGTGCAATACCGGCATTCAGTGCTGCTCCCTTCGCTCCAAACTCTGTACCGCTGCATATTACAATATCCGTGTCCATCGCATCCGCAAACATCTGCATCCATACATCGCTTTTAGCTCCTCCGCCGCTTACGTAGATTTCCTTTAAATCCGCCTCTGTACTGCGGTAGCAATCAACCATCGCCATTGCTATCCCTTCATATACCGCCCGCAACATATCTTCTGTCTTTGTATTAAACGATATCCCCATAAATGAAGCCTTTATATTACTTTTAAAAAATGGTGAGCGCTCTCCTCCTGCCATCAAATAAGGATGATATACAACGCCTCTTGAACCGATGGGAACCTCCGCAATCAACTCGGAGCAGTAATCATATACATCCTTGCCCTGCTCTTTTGCGTGTACTTTTATACTGCTTCCCATTTGTTCAAGGAACCACTCCAGATTAGGAGCCCCTCCCAAAGATGACACAAGACGAATCCACCTCCCGGGAACACAATGCGCCAGCGTCATCCCTGCCATATATGGTTCAGGTCTCGGTTCATCCATAATAACGGAATGTATTGCTGCTGTCCCTATTACCGTAGAAGCCTGTCCGTCATGAATTGCCCCACATCCCAGTGCACATGCAGCTATATCCATCGGTCCTCCAACTATCAGAACCTCCTTATTAAGCCCCAGTCTCTCTGCCAGCTCCTGAAGTATTCTTCCCCTGTTTTCACTCGTAGTCCTTGTTTTCGGAAACTTGCTGCGGTATTTTTCAATTTCAAATAGTTCAAACAAACGGTCATCATATTGATTTGTTTTCGCATTTAACATAGGAATTGACATATCCGATTCATCGCATGATACAATGCCTGTCAGCTTATAAAACAGCCAGTCCTTTAAGTGGAAAAACACAGATGCTTTTTCCAATGCTTCCGGTTCATTCTTTTCAAGCCACTTTATCTCTGCACAGATAGAGGAACCAAAGGCAACTGTCCCGCATATATTAAAAGTCTTCTCTAAAACGCCTTTTTCTCTCCAGTCATCAATAATCTCTCCAGTACGACCGTCGCAAAAGCACATCCCCGGCCTGACAGGCTGTCCCTGCTCATCCATCATCCACAAGCCGTCCCCTTGAGCTGTAACTCCGATACCAAGCACATCCTGAGGGTTGATTCTCTTAAGCACCTCTTCAATGCACTCATAACATGAAGCATAGATATCATTCATATCCTCTTCATACCAATTTTCATAAGGAGTAAGTCCCTCTAGTTTACGCCTGGCACTAAATAGCTCATTGCCCTTTGTATCAAATATTACTGCTTTAATTCCAGTTGTCCCAGAATCTATGCCAATAAGATATTTTTCACTCATATTGTCCGACTCCTTTCCAGCCTTTTATTTTTTTACACTTTGAATTATCCTGTCCAGTATCCGAATATTCATCAAAGTCTCTTCCTTTGGTACAAGCGTGTCCCCTCTCTTTCGTATGCACTCCCCAAACTGCTCAATTTCAAGCATATAATTATCCGGACATATTACCGTATACTCCGTTCTTTTTTCATTAATAACCTCTACATTATTTACAATTCCATCTGTTACAACTGTAAATCTACATATATTTCTACAATTAAAATTACACGGAACCTCAATACGACCTTTTTCTCCAACTACTGCATAATATCCCCTGGGATACGAATTTAAGGATGAATACCCTGCTGCTTGTACACCATCATCATATTGAAGAAGAAATGTATTGCTTACATCAACACAATACTCTGCATCCATTTCTGCGAAGGCTTTTATATGTAAAGGCTCTTTTTCTAGTAAATAGCTTATTACATTTACGTTATAACATGCCATGTCATAAAAGGCCCCTCCGCCCAGTTCCTGATTCATACGGATATTTCCCATATCTGTCAGAACATCTGTCAGATGAGATTCTATATACTTTACCTTACCTACAGCACCTCCCTTTATTAACTGTTTCACTTTCTGCACTAATGGAGCATGACGATATGCAAATGCCTCTTCCAGTACCACTCCTTCTTTTTCACATGTCTCATACATTCTTCTGGCTTGTGCTTCATTAAGAGCCAGAGGTTTCTCACATAGAATATGTTTCCCTGCTTTCGCTGCCTTTTCTACCCATTTGCAATGTAATGCATTGGGAAGCGGTATGTATACCGCTTCAACATCTTTATCTTCCAAAAGCGCATCGTAACTTTCATATGCCTTTTCTGCCCCAAATAGTTTTTTAAATTCACAGGCCTTTTCATCATTTCTGCTGGCAACCGCATATAGATTTGCATTTTTTGCCTGCAAAAGTCCCGGAATTGTTCTTACTCTGGAAATTTCGGCACAGCCAAGAATTCCCCAATTCACTTTTTTATCCATACCTAACCTCACCTAACAATCATCTTCTACTTATCTCTTCTGTGCCCCCTATTCGATATTCCTATGCCGCCCAGACATTTTTTCAAATGACAGTTCGGCTGTTTCATCCACAATAAGCATTACAATTATGTCAAACAAAACCAACAGACATTGTTCAAACAGATTACCCATGGGCTGGAATGACGGAACCACTTTATCTTTCCCCCTGTACACTGCCGCCGGTATAAAAAAAACTTTGTCTGCTGTATTTTTTGCGGTACTTCCGCTTGGTGAACCTGTAACAATATAGATCATGGCTCCCGCCTCTTTAGCCCTCCTGCAGATATAACCAATATGTCCTATACATCCATCACCCAGAGTAGCAATAAGAAGATCGCCTTCATTTATAGAGGGGGTTGTATCGTCCCATATCCAATGTACCTCCTTTCCCATATGCATAAGCCTCATGGCAAAGGCTCTTGTCGCCAGCCCTTCTCTTCCGACGCCAATCAGAAAAATTCTATTATGTGCTTTTACTTCATTTATAAATTCCCGCATATCCCTCTGGCTGACCTTTTCAAAAACCTGTCTATATTCTTTCAATATGTCTTCATACATTTCATTATATTCCATTAAACACCGCCCCTTTATTTCCCAAGCTCTTTATGAAGATAGTCCATTGTCTTTTTCATTCTTTCATATACCGCATCGTCATCATCTTCAAAAATTGTAACGACCTCCAGATATTGCATGATATCCTGAAGTCCCGCATTCTTAGTAGCATGTTTGATCAATTCAGGGGTCACAATACCCTCCTTTGTAAAGTCCCAATGTCTGTCCCATTGTCCGTCCGTCTGCTGTAAATGAATAGAACCGATATAAGGCGCACATTGCTGAAACCATAGTTCAATATCCGCTTCTTCCTTTAAGAGAGGCTTATATAGTGCGTGTCCCCAGTCTATGAGAAGCTTTACCGGTATCGCCGTTCCCTCTAAATCCTTCATCATATTTACGGAAACCTCCGGGCTGTGGGGAAATTCTGTAACTAAAGGAGTTGCCTCTATATGAATCTCCTTAAGACCTTTCATCCGTCCATATTCTGCCAGCTTTTTAATATAAACAAGCATCTCCCGGTAAAGGCTCTCTCTCCTTCCGTCATCTCTTGCATCCTCGTAAGACATACCTCCTGCCGGAGTTCCCATAATCTTTGCTCCCATGTCTACAGTCATATCAACAGCCCTTTTAAAAAACAAAAAAGCTGCCTCTCTCTGTGCTTTTGCCGGCGCAAGAAGCTGTGCATAGGAATACGAGGCGAGACCGCCAAATGTTGCATCAATCTGTACCCCCGTTTTTTCAAATGCATTTCTGTAATCTTTCACCATCTCATCTCTTAATTCCTCAGGCCACCACGGATTTATTAAATCCCATGTAAATTGTACATGATTGACGCCAAAATCTTCTCTGCACATCGATGCAAGCTTCTCTGGCTTAAGCCAGCGTTTTACTGCAAATGATAAATTTAAACCCAGATTCATATTCCATTCTCCCTTCTGAAATGAATTAATTAAGCTTAATTTTCTTTTGCTTTCTTTCACGCATAATCTCTGAAATAGAACTAAATGAAATAGCAATAACAACTACAATACCACTGACTGCAGATTGCCAATATACATTAACCCCGAACAAAACAATCATGTTCTGGATTATACTAATAATTGCCGCTCCAATTAAAGCACCCGCTGGATTCCCCAGACCTCCTGTCAAAGAGACTCCTCCAATAACAGATGCTGCAATAGAATTCATTGGCCAGCTCTCACCTATCGCTGACTGGGCAGAACCAAGCCGTGCAACATATAATACTCCTGCCAGCGAAGAAATAAGCCCAACAATTGCATAAATCATAATTCTTATCTTATCTACTTTAATGCCAAGAATTTTTGCTGCTTCCCTGCTATTACCGATAGCATAAATGTAACGCCCAGTCTTTGTCTTTTTTACCATAAACAATACAAAAAACAAAACTACAATACAGAAAATAAATGGAAACGGAACCGGCCCCCAGTTTCCTTTTCCTAATATATAAATATCCTCTGGCACTCCTGTTATAGCCTTACCTTTTGTCAGTACTAGATTAATCCCTCCATAAAGCCCCTGCATACCAATAGTAGCAACCATAGAATTAAGCCTAAGTTTCGTGATAATGAGGCCGTTAATTCCCCCAAATATCAGACCCAGTGCCAGCGCTAAGAGAAATGACAGCCACGGGTTTATTTTATAGTCAACCATCATCATTCCCGAAAGAATACCACACAATGAAGCAACCTTTCCTACTGATAAATCAAGTTCTCCTACCAGAAGAAGTAACGACTGGGCAATACCTATCATACCGACAAAAGCAAGATCCCGCAGCAGTGACTGTACATTATAAATATCTAAAAAATATGGGGATGCAATACTCGCCACCGCAATCATCAATATTAGTACAACCCCAATCGCAGTCATATTACTTTTTTTCAATGCATTTACAAAGGCATTGTTTGTTTTCACTTTCTCTTTATACATATGAAACAACTCCTTTTATCTAAGAATTTACTCCAATAATGGAGCCTAAGATTGCCTCTTTATCTGCTTTTGCATCATATTCACCGGCCTTTTTTCCCTCATATAATGCAATAATTCTATTGGAACATTTTTTTATTTCTTCCATTTCGGAAGATATCAAAATAATGCCAATTCCTTTTTCTTCTGCAAGCTCCTTCATAAGCCGGTAAATTTCAGCCTTCGTTCCCACGTCAATCCCTTTCGTGGGCTCATCGAATACAAGGACCTGCGGATTACAGTTCATTGCACGCCCGATGATTACCTTCTGCTGGTTTCCTCCGCTTAAAAACTGAATTTCCTTATCCACTCCCGGAGTCTTCACATCATACGTATCAATTACCTTCCATGCAAGCTCTGTTTCCTTTTTTCTAGAAATATTAATTCCACTTTTCAGATCATCCAGTACCGATATTGAAATATTTTCACGAATAGAGAGTACTGGCAGAATTCCCTGCTTCTTTCTTTCCTCCGGCAGATAAATAAAGCCATGCTTTACTGAATAATTTGTATCACCTAGTTTCCATTCCTGTCCGCCAAGACTTACACTTCCAGAATAAACCGGAAGATATCCGAAAATTGCCTGCATAAGCTCACTTCGTCCTGCACCTACGAGGCCTGAAAATCCTAAAATCTCACCCTTCCTTAATTCAAAGCTTATATCTCTAAATCTTTCTCCTGTCAGATTCTTTACTTCTAGCAAAACTTCATCTGATACCTTCTCAGAATAAAATACCTGCTCCTGATTGACCTCACGACCGGTCATCTGTCTGATGACCCACGGAATATCTATATCCTTAAGACTGGAATATGCAACCCTTTTCCCGTTTCTGAATACTGTAAGTACATCTCCAAGAGCAAATATTTCTTCCAGCTTGTGGGATATAAAAATAATAGCCTTATTTTCCTCTTTAATCTTTTTTACAATTTCAAATAGAATCTGTGTATCACTGGTTGTAAGGCTTGTGGTAGGCTCATCAAGCATTAGTACTTCATAGTCCTTATGTACAACAGCTCTCGCAATCTGGAGCAGCTGCTGGGAAGATACGGAAATATCTTTTACTAACTCATCTGGTTTTACCGGAATTCGGAACTGTTCTAATACAGGGAATGCCTTTTTTGCAAGCTCTCTTTGATTAACTGCACCTTTGATTCCAGATTTTTCATAAGGTAAAAACAAATTTTCGGCAACAGACATATATCCAAACAAATCTATTTCCTGCGGAACATATGCAACCTTGTCAAAAAGCGCTTTATTCCTTACTGCATTTTCGCCGCCGATAAGCACTTCGCCTTCTTCCGGTTCATATACGCCTGTCAGACATTTTATTAATGTACTTTTCCCGGCTCCATTTTCTCCAATTACACAGTGAATCTCTCCTGGCTCAAAGGATATATCTACTGAATCCAGAGCAACAACACCCGGAAACAATTTTGTAATATTGCGTGCTTCTAATATTTTCATAGACATGCTCCTCGTTTTAAAAAGTAAGGGCCAGTGACTTGAATTAATCCAGTCACAAGCCCTCCTCGTTAACTCATACTAAACTGCAGATTATGAAACCACTATTTACTTACAATCTCTTTCCACTCTTCAACATTTGTTCCATCAATAACTGCAAATCCCGTATCAACTGCCTGTGGAATCTCAAGCCCCAGATGAGCCTGCCACATTACCAGTACCGCATACTGTCCCTGCATCTGCGGAAGCGTAGAAACCGTAGCAGAAATTGTATCTGGAATATAGTCAAGAATCTCAATCAAGTTATCCAGGGATACAAAAGTAACCTCGCCCTTTTTTCCTGCTTCTTCAATTGCTGCTGCAACACCAGAGCCGCACGCATCACAGTTCAGATATCCTTTAAGATCCGGATTTGCTGCAAGAACCGCTGCTGCCTGGGACTGCGCCTCTTCTACATTATCATTGTCAATACCGCCGTCAATCACTTCAATATTAGGATATTTAGCAAGTGCATCCAGATTTGCCTGGTATCTTTGTGCGTGATTTGGAGCTGAAGGAGCACCCTGCATAACTGCAACCTTTCCTTTTTCCCCAATTAATTCCGCCAGCAAATCTACTGCCATTACCTGTTGCTCTACAAAATCATTTCCAACGCTTGTTAGACCACTTCCTTCCGGAGAAGGTGCATCAAATAAAACTACCGGAATTCCCTGATTTTGAATTTCTTCGATAACAGCCTTACTTCCTTCGTAATCTACCGGATCAAGTGCGATTCCATTTGGCTTTGTGGCTGCTGCCTGCTCAAGTGTTGAATTCTGCTCTGCAACATCTGCCTGAGAAGGTGCACGATAATCAATCTTAACATTTACGCCAAGTTGCTTAGATAACGCATCTGCCTGTATCTGTGCCCCTTTATTTACTTCATCGAACCAGGCATGAACGCACTTAGGAACAATTACAAAGGTCAGGTCCTCTCCTGTTTTCGCCTCCTTTGCTTCCTCCTGTCCGGAATCATTACCAGCCTCTTCCGAACCTCCAGAGCTGCCGGAATTACATCCCATTACCAACATTGCTACCATCGCCGCTGATATCAGTGCCGCTAAAATCCTCTTCTTCATTACGCGTTTCCTCCTTTTATAATATTTTTCCTTTGGAATGATTTTATTATACGTAGAGAAAACCACAAAACCAATGTGAGACAATTTAGATTAACTGCGAAAATTTTAATATACGATTCACTCTATACTTATAATCTGATCCGAAATATCTTCTACATATTCTTCTCTAGACTTAATAATAATTACTGCTGTCCCTTTATTTGCAAACTTTTTAATATAAGATTTTACAAGCGATACACCATATACATCACACTGTACAAAAGGCTCAAATAAAACAAGCACTTTTGGATTATATATATACCATCTTTCCAGTGTAATACTAATAATATCATTTATCTCCAAATCTCCGGCAGCCTCGTCTGCTTCAGACGTTATGTTCCCGCTCATGTTTTGCCGGAGCATTTTAAAAATGCTGCCGGATGACAGCATATACTCTAAAGAGGAAATTTTCCTTATTGAGGGAAGTAACATATTTTCTTCCACAGACATATTCACAAATATTTCTTCTTTACTTCCCATATGCATAACCGACACAATCTTTTTTCTTACAAATTCCTGAAAATCTAAATAATCATATTCACACTCTTCGGCAATAAAATGGGTTCCATACATCGTTTTCCTTCCAGACAACTCCAGAAATATACGCTCCCGTTCTTTTTTTTCGAGAATCAAAAAGGTAACTACCTCTCCCCTTCTAAAATCAAAATCTCCTTTTCTTACTCCATTGAGCTTCATACCTTTAACACTGTACACAATATCCTTCGCATCACTTTGCGCAAGTGTATAGCTGTCGAGACTTTTTTTCCTGTACTTCATTTTATTTCCAAGTATAAAGAGTTCAAGATGCCTCCCATTTTCTATATATTCCTTTTTACATTTTTTAACAATACATCCTTCTTTAAAAATGATGTACTTTTCACACAAAATTGAGGCTACCGTATCTGAGTAACTATTTACAATAACCGACATTCTTCCTGCAATAAGCCTCTTTAATATACTTGCAAATTCTTTAATCGCATCAAGATGCATTCCTTCAAACTCATCCTCAATAATTACTATTTTGGCCCCGCATCTATAAGCTTTTACAATATCTGCAATCCGTTTTTCAACTTCTGTAAGCTCTTTCATCTTACGAGAAACATCAAACACAATATCAAACTTACTAAAATATCCTCTTACCTCTTCCTCTAACAAATTCTTTTTCATGAACTCCTGTAACCATCTGCAGTCTACAAGGCCAATATATTCCGCCACAGTCCAGTCATCAATCTTATAATTAGATACAGCAATCCTATATATTTTCTTTTTTAACTCCTTATCGCTGCTGATTCTTTTTCCTTCTACATATATATGATAATCATATATATCTTCCAAAGCTTCACCAATCAGTATCCTGACCAGAAAATCTTTCCCCGAATAGCTAAGTCCAAGAAACCCGACAATTTCTCCTTCAAGGATATATAAAGATATGTTTTCCAGATTATGCACAATATCAGCGTTTGAATTAAGATTATTAATACGCAATATCTCTGTTTTCATCCTGATACTTCCCTTCTATAATTATTATCTGGCAGATTTCTCGCCACGTAAGAAGTGTATATCATATACTTCCTCTTCGTGTATAATTAGCCGGAATTGTAATCTCTACATTAGTTCCCTGCCCTGCAGTACTGTATATATTTACTCCGTAGTCCTCACCAAAAAGCAATTGAATTCTTTTGTGGATATTAGGGAGTGCAATTCCTGTATTTCTGTGGTGTCTTATACTATCATCATCGCTTTGCAGGCTGGAGAACTGAATTCTCTTATTTAAAGCTTTTAATCTTTCGCTTTCTATCCCCTTCCCGTTATCCGATATGATAATAATCAGATTCTTCTCTGTTACAATTATCTCTATACTTACCTTTCCTCCTTCAAGCTTCTCTTCCAGACCATGAAAAATCGCATTTTCTACAACAGGCTGGATGATAAGCTTTGGAATCAGAAAATCATATGCTGCCTCATCCTCGTCATCAATAATAATTTCAATAGAAAAGCGATTATTAAAACGGTAGCTTTGAATCAGCATATAATTATTTATATTTGCCAGCTCATCGCGAAGTGTAACAAGGCTTCCTGTCCGGCTAATACTATACCGGAAAAAAGCCCCCAATGCCTCTACCATTCTGGCAATCTCGTAATTATCATCCATAAGAGCCTGTCCACGTATGGAATCTAGTGTATTATATAAAAAATGAGGGTTAATCTGACTTTGAAGCGCTGTAAGCTCTGTCTGCTTATCTAAAATTTCCGCAGAATTTTTTCTTGTTTTCCATGAAGCATATTTTGTCAACAGACATTGAATCTGCTCCATATACGGCAGGTTTTTGTCTATTTTTTTCATTTCTGCTTCCTCTCCCAGATTTTCTATATAGCTGTCTAATATATCTGAAACCATCTTAAGCGGCTTTATTATCTTTGCTGCCATATAAACTAAAATCACACCCTGCAATACTATAATCAATACAGTTATTCCAGACATTCTAAAGCCGTCTCCCGACATCCCTGCACCAAATATTGTCAGCATAATCTCAGAAATCAGTACACCTTTTAATCTTTTAACTGAATCCATATCTCCTCCTATGCATGTATCTTACGGTATAAAGCAGGCTTTATACCAACTATTTTTGTAAATGTCTGGCTGAAATACCTGGTATCTCTATACCCTACTCTTTCGCCTATTGCAGCAATCGTGTCATTTGTACCGCGAATCATCTCCTTTGCTTTCTCTATTCTAATATTTGCAAGATAAGAACTAAAATTCATCCCTGTTTCTTTTTTAAAAAGTACACTGAAATAAACAGGATTAAGCTCCACAATTTCCGCGATGTCTTCCAGCACAATCTTTTCTCCATAGTGCTCCTCCATATACTGCTTTGCACGCCGAATAGGCTTTGCCGATTCCGTCTCAGCCATCCGTGCTGCCATATGCAGATAACTGCCTAGTTCATTTTTCAATAATCTTTTCAGTTGTATAATTGTATAACAATGCTGGCAGTTATTTAGAAGCTTTCGTTTTATCTGACGAAATTCGTCCTGCTCTATATCCATATTTGTAAAAAAAGTTCTGATCAATTCTTCTGCTATTTCATAGCACTGTGAAAAGTCCATATTTTCATTCAGCATAAAATCACTATAGATATGATTGATACCGTTCTCTAACCTTTCTTCAGAATATGTTTCAATACTCGTACGTATATTTTCACTATATCTTTCAATCAGGTTTTTTAAGCCTTCCCTATCAGCTTGCGCAATATTTTCCGCATAGATCAACCTTCCTGTCCCAAATTTTATACGGTTTCCCACCGCCTTATATGCTTCTTTTATAGAAAATCGTATCTCACCGAATTCTGTTCGTTCTGTTCCCACTCCAATTGTTATTTCATATTGTTCGAAACCCATCAGCTGTTCCTTTAATTCTGACAAAACATCATTAATACTATTTTTAATTATTTTTGATTTACTGTAATCATAATTAAACAGACAATAAATATGAAGGTTTTCTTTCTCACATATCAGTACCTCCTCAGCTGCTGTTTTTAGAATATACTCTACAGTGGCAATAATTTTGTCAAGCGTAAGCTTATCCTGCTTCTTATCCTTTTTATTATAATCTGTGTAATCCAGTTTTATATCTATGCCCCGATATATTTCTCCCTCCATTGGGACTCTTTCGTCTTGTTCCCCTATTTCCGCTTCCTGTTCTATAATATTCTTAAGAAAATCCCGTTTTATAATCTGCCTGCTCTCTGAAAAAGTTTCTTTCATCTCCTGTCTTTCTCTATGCTGTACCTCTCTGTTAAGAAGCTCATTATAAATTTTTTTCAGTACTTTATTAAGCACCTCTGCATTAACAGGCTTGAGTATATAATCGTCTACACCGTACTGGAGTGCGCGGTGGGCATATTCAAATTCTTTATATCCGCTGACAACAACAAATTTTACATCTTCATTGTTTTGCTTCACTCTGCTAATCATATCCAGTCCATTAATCCTCGGCATACGGATATCTGTGATAACAATATCCGGCTCCTTATTCTTTATTATCTCAAGTGCAGTCTCCCCATTATCAACTACATCGACACATTCCATCAATAATTCATCCCACTTAATTAGCTTTTTTATCAGCATGCCGATTCTAAATTCATCATCTACAATTAATACCTTCCATTTTTTTTCCTGCATCTTTTACACCTCCTATTAATTATCAATGTTATTCTTTGTAAAAAAGCCTGCCAGAATTCTCCTTTCAAAAATTCTAACAAGCCGTAATACAAAATTCAACCGCTGTAATTTTATGAACATATGATATTTATATATAATCATATGTTACTATTAATATATCATATTTTTGTATAAACGTCAATAAAAGTATAAAAACTGCCGCTAAACAATTTTGTCTTTGCAGCAGTTTCAATACTCCTATTCAAATATCTCCGGACACGCCTCCTTCATGGCCTCTGCTGTCATTTCATTCGTTATAAATACGTTGATGACATGTCCCCTCAAGGCTCCAAGAATGCTATCTACTTTACTGTCTCCAATGGCTACTCCGATTCTTGTTTCAATTTTCTTGATCTCGTCATAGGACACCGCTATGGTTCTTTCATCCAGTTCCGGGTCACAAACTACACCATTCTTATTAATAATATGTGTACAGATGTCTCCTACTGCGCCTTTCTTAATCAACTCCTCAATCTCATCCGTCTTTAAATATCCAGCGCGCGCCAATGCGCACTGACTTCCAAATCTTCCCATGGTCATTATAGCTATGTTTATCTGCTTGACATAACGCAATACCTCTTGCATTGTATGTTCTTTTTTTATTACATTCTTTGATTTTTCATTATCTACAATGGCCGGAAAAGGAAGCATGTATCCGGCACTATTCAACATTTCGGAAAAAACCTTTGTTATTTCTGACACATATACATTCTTTTTTAAATTACTGACCCCCCCGCACATCTGGACTGCAACAATGTCCTGAAGTTCCTCCCGCCGATTCAATGCCTTCGCACATTCATAAACCGTTTCTCCCCATGAAAACCCTATAACATCACCGCTTCTGATAATACTGTTTAAGTATCTTGCCGCCGCCTCTCCTACCTGACGCAGGGCATTTATCTCCGGGACTTTGGGAACAATAATTACTCTATCTAGTTCGAAAAATTTTCTTATACACTGTTCTATCCTGGTCTCAGTCATAATAGGATCATTAATTTCAATTTTTACAATCCCCCTCCGCCTGGCCTCATACAATAATTTAGATATGTAGGGCCTTGATAAATTAACTTTTTTCGCAATATCGTTCTGGCTGAAATTATGTTCATAATATAAGCGGGCCACCTGAACGAGCAGTTCTGTTTTTTCAACTTCTTTTCTAGATTCTCCACCCATTTTCTGTCATCCTCTATTCTTTAATTACATTTCACACTTGTTACGTATTCTATATTTCTATGCTCACGTGTTCCTTCTGATAATAACATGACAGCATTATTCCGTCAAATAAATAATAAATTTTAAAATTACATTGACATTCTCACAATTACATATTAATTTAATAATATGTACATTTGTTTTTATCACATTATCATTTGCTACTTTCAATAAGCTATGGAGAATACGATGCAAAGTAGATACTTTTTTGACAACAAAGCACTCATCACCCTTATAGTACCTCTTATTATTGAACAGCTTTTATCTATGCTCGTCGGCATGGCAGATTCTATAATGATTGCTAATGTGGGTGAAACTGCAGTATCTGGAGTATCATTAGTTGAGCAGATAATCATATTGATTATCAATGCCTTTTCAGCGCTGGCAACTGGCGGTACAATTATCGCAGGACAATATTTAGGACATGAAGTCCCACAAAAAGCCTGTGAATCAGCCACACAGCTTGTCTGGTTTGTTACGTTGTGTTCAATCATTGTTACTGCCAGTATTTATGCTGGAAAATCTGTGATTTTACATAAAATGTTTGGCCAGGTTAGCTCTGATGTCATGTATCATGCAAATACATATTTTACAATAGTAATTATATCTATTCCTTTTATTGCAATGTACAACGCCGGAACATCTATCTTCCGTACAATGGGGAATTCTAAAGTACCTATGGCTGTATCTGTAATTATGAATATATTGAATGTAAGCGGCAATGCACTTCTTATCTACGGTTTTCACAGGGGTACAGAAGGAGTTGCATTTCCAACACTCATATCAAGAATGTTCGCAGCACTTACAATTCTTATCCTTTTATGCAATGAGGACAGAACTGTACATATTAAAAAAGCGTGGCACTATCGCATAGACTGGGCACATGTAAAAAGAATATTAAGCCTTGGTATTCCAAATGGTCTTGAAGACAGCCTGTTTCAGCTCGGAAAGCTAATGGTCCTCAGTTTAATAGCTGCTTTCGGAACACATGAAATTACAGCAAATGCAGTCAGCAACTCTATTATTTTATTCCAGCTTCTTCCCGGTCTTTCTATAAATCTTGCAGTTATAACAGTAATTGCAAGATGTACCGGTGCCGGAGATTATGAACAGGCAGAATATTATAACAGGAAGCTGTTAATTATTACACATATTTGTATAACAATAACGGTCCTTGGGACATTCATGGCTCTTCCATATATTCTCAAAATATATAAATTGTCCAAAGCCACAGCCAGCATAACCAGACGGCTTGTATATCTGCACGGAATCAGTGCGATGCTTATATGGCCTGCTTCTTTTACTCTACCTGCTACCTTCCGCGCCTCAGGAGATGTTAAGTTGTGTATGGGTATATCGATGATATCTATGTGGACATTCAGAATTGGGTTCAGCTGCATATTAGGAAAATATATGGGAATGGGGGTTCTCGGTGTATGGACAGCAAGAATCATAGACTGGGGGTTCCGTGCATTCTGCTTTTCATTTAGATACTTCAGCGGAAAATGGAAGAAAAGTTCATTAGTATAGGCCCTCATTCCATTTCTTTTCCAAAACCGCTGTCACACGAAGCAACCCATCCTTATCCTCCTCATCAAACCTTCCAAAGGACGGACTGTCAATATCCAATACTCCCACAATCTCTCCATTTTTATGTATTGGAATCACAATCTCCGACTTTGATGCGCAGTCACAGGCAATATGCCCTGGAAACTCATGTACATTTTCCACAAGAATACTCTCATCCTTTGCAGCCGCCGTACCGCAGACTCCTTTTCCCATCGGAATCTCCACACACGCAGGCCTGCCCTGAAACGGTCCTAACACAAGCCGTCCGTTTTTCACAAGATAAAATCCTACCCAGTTAATGTCTGTTAACGCCTCAACTAAAAGAGCAGACACATTTGCCAGATTTGCAATTAGATACGGCACCCCATCTATAAGTCCCTGGATCCGTACCTTCAAAAGCTGGTACAATACCTTCTTTTCCTTTGGATAAATACTCGAAACTGTTTTCATTACTTATATTCCCTCTTTAACCTTTTACTGCTATCCGCATCGTTCACATAATCCTTCTGTCATTTACATAAATCATAGCTCTCCGCTATCATGCGCCTGATATCATTCTCTGGAATCGTTCCGTCAAGGATTATAGAATTCCAGTGTTTTTTATTCATATGATAACCTGGAATGACTGCCTCATAGGTTTTCTGCCAGAAATCCCGCCACTGCGGGTCACATTTTACATTCACCCAGATATTGCCTTCGCGCTCATATATCCACGCAAAAATACGCCTGCTCGTACGGATGCGCATACATGTCCACTTTTCATCATGAAACGGATAGTCCTCAAAAACCTCCGGAAACGTAAGACAATACTGAATTACCTCCTGCCTTGTAATCATACCTGTTCCTCTTCCTGCTGCTTAAGCTGTGCAAACTTTGCCTTCATAGTCGCATTCCCTCGGGTCAGCCTTTTTATCGTCAACTCCTCTGCCTTGTTGTTGGCAAGACGAAGATTATTTTCGGAGGAAATAAGCGCCTCCTTTGTCTTCTGCAGATGCAGAATCGTTTTATCAATCTCCTCCACCGCTGTCTTAAATTTCCTGCTGGCAAGCTCGTAATTTCTTGCAAAACCATCTTTGAATTTATTTATATTTTCCTCGAAATGGGTGATATCCACATTCTGGTTCCGGATAAGCGCCAGCTGTGCCTTATATTCCATAGAGTTCATGGCGGCATTTCTCAAAATTGTTATCATTGGAATAAAAAACTGAGGCCGGATCACATACATCTTCGGATAGCGGTGAGACTTATCCACAATACCTGTATTATAAAGCTCACTGTCCGGCTCTAAAAGAGAAACAAGAACCGCATATTCACAAGCTTTCTCCTCTCTGTCCTTATGAAGCTCCTTTAGGAAATCCTCATTCTTTTTCTTCGTTGCAGTCTCATCCTGCTCATTTTTCATTTCAAACATAATAGAAATAATTTCATTTCCATCTTCATCTGATTCGCGATAAATATAATCACCCTTGCTTCCTGTCCTGATATCATTGTCCTTTTCAAAATATGCATTCTGAAAACCGGTTGCCCGCAGGCGGTTGAATTCATTTTCACAATGCAGCTCAAGACTCTCCCCAATCATCTTCGTAGACTGCCTTGCCTTAAAATCTTTATAATATGCAATTTCCTCTTCCTTAACCTTAAGCTTTTCCTCATAACGCTCCCTAAGGGATGTTTCCATAAGCTTTCGCTCTGTATCCTTTGACTTAAGCTCCATTTTAAGCGTATCACATTCACGCTCCACCCTACTAACCGCCTCAGTCACAGCAAGCTGCCTTTTTGTCTCATCATTTTCCGCTTCGGTCCGAAGTTTTTCAATCTCTGCCTCTAGCTGCGCTTTCAAGCTTGCAAGCTCTACATCCTTTTTCGAAAGCATTTTTTCAAGCTCTGAAACCGCCTCCGCCACAGCAAGCTTCTTACTGGCCTCTGCTGCTTTAAGATGCGTCTCAAGGTCTGCCTTAAATAAAGCTTCCCTCTCCTTAATTTCCTTATCAAATTCTTTATCGCGGACCTGCTTTACAATATCTGAAAAGCCAGACTCGTCCACCTTAAAAACCTTGCCGCACTGTGGGCATTTGATTTCCTGCATTTAATTCTCCTTAAATTTGCCGAATTTCCTTTATTGTTCAATATTTGAAAGAAGCAAATCGTTCAAATTATTTCCTCAATTTTTTCAATCAACTCCAAATCCGCCGGAAGCCATTCAACTGACCCGAGCTGCTCCTTTGTAATCCACCTGGCCGCCTTGTGCTCCTTTAAAACTAAATCTCCAGCTACAATGGTGCACAAGTAGCAATGCATGGTTAAATGAAAATTGGGATAGTCATATTCTACAATGTCGATTAATTTCTCTACTATAATTATTATGTCCAGCTCTTCCTTAATCTCACGGACCAAAGCCTCCCGAGGAGTCTCGTTTTCCTCTATCTTTCCGCCCGGGAATTCCCAGCCATCTTTAAATTCACCGTAGCCTCGCTGGGTTGCGAAGATACGGTTATTGTCTTTTATGATGGCGGCAGCTACTCGTACAGTTTTCATTTGTACATTTCCTTTAACTCTTTAAATTAAAAATCATCTTTTCCATTTTCTATCTTTAATTCAAAAATGGTTTCTTCCACCACATGCACACATTCAACAACATTTCTTTTTATATCCTTTCCCCAAAAGCGGATTACTGTCCACCCCTTTAATAGTAACTCCTGATTAACCGCTTTATCGCGCTCCTTGTTTTTTGAAATCTTATTTATCCAATAGTCACTATTTTTACTTTTCTCAAGTCTCACCTTAAGACTTTCCCAATCTTTTCCATGGAAGAATTCTCCGTCACAAAAAATAGCTATTTTATATTTTGTTAGTACAATATCCGGGCATCCTGGAAGCTGTTTATAATTTTTTCTAAATCTGTACCCTCTTTTCCATAACTCACGCCGCAATAATAATTCTATCTCTGTATCCTTTGCTTTTATATGTTGCATATTCTTTTTCCGTTGCATAGGTGTCAAATTATCCACAATATTCCCCTTCTTATACACTCATTATATTCCCCTTATAAAATGTCCTCTCAAAAATTAAAGTGGTTAACAATCCTAATATCTTGAACTTCTCTGTAATCATTCCACCCTACCAATCTATTTACAAAAAGTGGATAACTCAAATTTTTGTTTTTTTGACTTGTAATCATATTTATCCAATATCTCTGCAAGTTTTTCTGCAATGGCCTCCGCCAAAATAGGCGGAACCGCATTTCCAACCTGCTGATACTGTGAATCTTTTGTTCCTTCAAATCTAAAACTATCAGGAAATGTCTGCAGTCTTGCCGCTTCTCGAATACTTACTGCTCTATTATGCTCCGGATGAATCCACATAGACTTTCTAACATTAACAACGGTTCCTGATGGTTCATCATACTTTAGTCTCAGATAAATCGTATTTTGAGTTCTGCTGGCATCTGTATAAGTATCCTCTTTCATTGATGCATCCAAAGAATGAAAATTCTCTCCTTGTTTAATCACAGCAAAACGCTTTTTAGCCGTTTCTCTAGTTGCTGTAATTATGTGATTATATAAAATATCTGAATCTCGGAGTTTATGGGCCAGCTTACTCAGCTTTATCCTAGGAATATCTTCTAACGGTATCCCTTTATCTTTAGATGCATCTACTATAGTTGGAACCATAGATATATCTAACATTGCATCCTCAACGGTTGCATACTTATTGGGAGAAACGCAGCCTTTAGGAAGTTCTGCCGATTCACTGATATTTTTTTTAATTCCCATAATCACATACCGCATTCGTTTCTGCGGTACTCCAAAAGATGCTGCACACAACACATCATCATCAATTGTATAACCATTGTCATCCGATTCTAAAATATTCTTAATGTAATCAAGCACTGCAAAGGATTGAAGCACTGCACTAATTGGACCGTCTGCAGTATACCTATCTACAACAATTTTATTATCAAAAAGCTCTTTTGCTTTACTCAGCATCCTTTGAATCATTATTGTACGTTCAATTAAATCTACTGTATCTTTTACAGACAAAGCATTTAGAAAATACCCTTCCAATGCCTCAGCAGCTTCATAATTACTTTTCAATATCTCATCTTGATCCGAATATTGTTCTTTTAAATGACCTGCCAATTCAAGCAGCTTCTTTTTATATTTAATAAGTGTTTTTTTACACTTTTCATTATTCTTTCTACGCCGATAAACCACATTTAACAAAAGATAATCTGCCTCTGTCCATAAATACTTGTTAATCAAATCAATATTCTGAACAATTTGAAGAAAAGTTTTGTCAGCATATGTTTCTTCCAACAACACTAATGTATTTTGTATTGTCGGTATTTCATATCTTTCAACTACCTTTATATCATCCTCATTCATATAAAACCTATGAACGTTAGATTTCAGCATACTTACATTTTCCATAATAAATGCTTTAGGATTTAGCTCCAAAATTGCCCTAACATATTCTTTTACTAAAATATTATTTTGACTGATTGCATGATTTTTCTGACGATTGGCATTAGAAAACCCCTGACAAGGAGGCCCCCCAATCACTACATCAATTCTGCCATATTTATTTATAATATCCTCATAAACCGCTGTACAAACATCCTTATACATGTCCGTATCTTTGTGATTTTTTATATAGGTTTTCTGGGCATTTAGATTTTTCTCAAAAGCTGCTTTAATCTCAAATTTTTGGGTTTGTCGAAATCCCAAGCTCAAACCTCCGGCACCCGCAAATAAATCTACCACTGAATACATATGACAACTCCTCGAAATTAAATTATGAATCCCTCTGACTGTGCTCTTTCCAATACAGACAACAATCTCTGACACTGATACATATTCGGAAGTTTTTCCGGAATCCGAACAGCCATCCTCAAAGCATTTTCTTCATCTGGTGAGATAATTTTTTTCACTTTAACAAAATCAAATATCTTTCTCCATTCTGCAGAACTATACTGCAGCACTTTCATTTGGGCTTCTGCACCGGATGCTATTTTCTGTTCCTTTTTAGCTTTTCTCTCAGCTGCTTTTACTGCAGACTTATCAATCAGCAATATCTGAATATCACCGGGCAGCACTATCTGCAATTCCTTAACCCTTTTCCAACACTCTTCTCTTTTACACCATTGAGTAACATTAATAGTTGGACGATCCGCATCTGTAATCTTATAGAAAACTTTTTCTGTAATGATTTCCAATGCTTTTGTAATTATTTCTGGTATCTCCTGACGATTCCATATAGCTGTCAAATCCAGTTCCTGTTCTTTATACTGATTTTTCAGCAAATGATGCAGCAGAGCGATAGAGTAAGTTACTATATTAGCCCGGTATCCCTGTTCATACCATCTTTGCTTAGGAACCAGCTTTTCCGTATGTCTAAATAAAATTGTTAATGCTACAGATTCCTGAAAATATTTCTCATTAAAAATAACTTCATTTTCTGTCCATTCTGCATCAATTAATTCTGCATATTTCATAAAGTTTGTCTGAGCACCCTTACTGACTATATGCGGCAGGCATTCCCAGGTGTTTCTAACCTTAGCCAAATCTGTTTTTGTTATAACTTTTTCCTTCGGATTTTGCAGTATAAACTGTTTCTTTTTTGCAGGAGTCATACGCATCTGTGCTTGTAAGTATTGCCCCCTTGCACGTTCATAAAACCATTTAGTTTCATATTGTGCTCCTGCATCTGCCGGAGAAAATATTCTTCTCGAAAACTGTTCCATCCGTACATGAAATGGATGTGTTGAAAAAAAATCAGCATCACTTACCTTATTTTGGCTATTGGATGAACGAGATATATTTCTTATTAAATCTGTGGATTTACTGTCTTCCATTTCTCCTATCTCAGTCAATTTCATTTGGACAAAAATTCCATCTAAATCTTTTTTGTCTCGATGTCTTGTATTAGAAAGAGATGCTGTCGTCTGACCTCCATTAATAATCTGAAAATCGTCTGCCTTTACAATAAACTTTCCATTCATTGTATCTTCCACTTCAACATTCATTGCCGTTGCAGATACACCATTATTAAACGCAAAGAACATGGTAGGATTCCTTAGAATGGTTTCTCGTATTTTTTTATTCACCGCAACTTTAGTTGAAAGAAATGAACGTACATTTCCTTCTAAAAGTTGGCTTCCATAAGTGTCATAAATATCTGCTAATGCTTCCCCCGGAATAATACATAAATAGCTTTTGTATTCTAAAGCCTCATTGCAGTTTGCTTCAAGGCATGGTATTCCCTGCTCTGTATATTCCAAGAAATCAATCTGTATTGCCTGCCTTCCTGTTTCAGAACTGCATATTCTAAAAATTCTTTCGATATCCCATACCTGACATTCAACAGGTATTCCCTCCAGATCAGTACTTTCTATTGTCTTTACTGTTCCGCTCAGTTCTGCATCAGTAAATATAAAAAAACGGTATTTTCTTATTTTATTTCTGTTTGCCCTCAGCATATCAATCAAATCCGAACAAGGAGTACTTATCTCTATCTCTTCATAAAGCCTGCTGTTTAATGACTGATCAACAAAATAAGCCAATCTTGTAATGCACTGCTTAATTCCAGTTTTGGCAAGTATCCTATTTTCGTCAATACCGCTGTAGTCTGCAATTACCAAATTCATTGTATAGTCAAAATCATCCATTATATAACCATCAACACGGAACTTTCTATTTCCTTTACCTGTTCCTATATAAAAACACGGTAAAAAGTCAGGTATAACCTCAGCTTCAATCAAATATTGTGCCATACTATGTACGAATGCTGCACAAGAACCCTCACCCATCGCGGCCGCTTCAACCTTAAAATTCTCAATAAATTCTTTCTTAAATTCTTGTATATCCATAAGCTCACCGCTTTCTATGTCCTTCCAATACCGCTAATGAAATCGAATAACAACAGCTTTCAATGCCAATATCCACCTTTTTACGAGTCAATTTGGGGAAATCCGAACTTACTACATAATCTCTATTTTCAACTAATCTAAAGTAATTCTTTTTATATTCAAGTTCATCCTTTTCTCGATAACCATATTTGAAAAGTTTCATATCAAAATGGTCCAGCAGACGTTCCTGATATCGCAGTAATCTCCTAACCTGCGCTACAACTTCCGGAAGTGCGACCCTATTTTGACCAGGTGTTGTTTTTTCTAAAAAATACACCTCAAGGATTCCGTCCTTTTCCTGATCTAATTGCTGCAAAGAAGATATTGAAACTGATTCCGCTGATAAAGCCACAGATTTAACTTCTGTCCATGTATCTGAAAAAACAAAGTCTTGATCACTTCCTTCCGGTCCAACCCAAGCTTCAACAGCAGCTTCCTTATCCATTGAAATCAGAATTTCTTTTAAATACAAAAGTTCGCCCAACAATCCCTTTTGACGCTGAAAAGACATTACATCTCCTTTCATATACTGAAGAAATTTCTGCCAGTTTTTATATCTCATAATAAAATCTGTCAGCGGCTGCTGTGATTCATAAGTAAAATCAATCATATCCCAGCACAGCCGCAAAAAAATATCTTCATATGATTCATGCAGTAAACGAAACTCCAATATCCAAGTTCCATCCGTCAGTTTTATATTTCTGGCACTAACGGCAAAAGAAGAAGGAATATCGCCAATCTTCCCCGTATTCATTAGTACAAAACTTTTGGAATTATCGGTATGATACCCTATATGCAGATCAAGAGGATGCTTCCATTTTATTTTTAAATACCCATTTTCATAAACTGGGATACTATCCCATATCTTTTTAAATTCACTAAATGTCATCTTCTTCATCCTCAATATCACTCGTATCAACCCAATTCTTCAGTTCTACCGTATTTACTACATAATTTGCAGTTCTTTCTGCCTTTCCGCCAGGAAATCCTAAACCAATCGCAAAAATAAATTTAGGAAAATTTTTCAGTGCCTCATTTGTATTACACATTAAATGCAGCAATGCAATAGGCCGGCGCCCTTTTACCAAGTAAGTTTTATCTGTTACTTTTTCGCCATATTTCTTTGCTTTATCTTTCAAAAACTTTATCTGTTCCTGAGACAATCCAATTTTTGAGCATCCCCCTGAACCAACCCTAACATGACGTTCATTTACTCTCAGCATTTTCATGCCTGCATCTTGCGACAATTTTCTGTTCTCTGCAAAAATAATTTCTGCTTTATCTTTCAATTCGATAGTATAACCTTCCGTACATGAACCGAAAGGAATTGCAATATCCCAATTATCCAATTCACCATCATCACTATCTATGAATTCTGCCAATGCAATCGGTTGAAAATTCAAATTCCATGGATGGGAATTATAATTTTTTATCAACTCAATTACATTAGTTTTGGGAACATTTCTCCATATCAATGCTTTTACACCCGTATCATATTCTCTTGTTACTCCTTCTATCTTATCTATCTCTTGGACAAACTCAACACATAGTCTATTGTTTTCTTCTATTACCATTCTACTGTCACGTAACCGAGGAGTCTCTATCATTCTGCCGGAAACTGTAACCGGAACAGACACCGAAGTTCCTAATCTCATTTTGTTTCTCGCAGTAACAATTAATGCTCCTGGATCCTGACGCACTTTCAAGCCAAACTCTTCCGGTGTTTGATTCTGCCTAGCCATTTTACGAACTTCATCTTTTAACTCATTCGATGCGTCGGTTATGTATCCATACCAGTCCACCGCATCCTCTCCCATCCAGATTTTAAATAAGTCATCATAATTATATCGATATCCAAACCATCTGCCCATCTGCAGAAGCGTGTCATACATCATCGTATTTCTATAAAAATAACTCACAATTAAGCCCTCTAGGGTCAAACCTCTTGATAAACTATTCCCTCCAACAGCAATCACTCTCATTCCTGTTTCTTTATATGCATAGTAATTCAAACTGGCGGCTCCATGCTTTTGGTTTACAGAACGTACCTCAATCCTTCTGACTGATTTAAACAAATATTGTTTAAGTAGTTCTTCCCATTCAATCCCTGATTTCTTGCTCAAACAATATTTTTTCCAAACTTTATTCAGCTTCTGAATGTTCTTAATTTCCATTGATTTATCAATCGGCAACTGAGAATAATTCTCAACATCTGATTTCAACTGATTAAGGTAACTCTCAATCAAATCTGCAGTAACATTCTGAACATCTGTAAATCGACTTACATTAACCATCATAGTTCTATGCTCTGAATTATCAAAACGCAAATCACTCACAGCAGTTGCCAAGACAAAATACTGTATTGCTTCATATAAAGACGGCGGCAAATCCGTCAATTCATCTGCCAAATCTTTCTTATGTTTAAAAACATAATAATACTGCTGCTCATCGTTTAAAATCTTTATAATTGAAGAATCATATTTTGCAGAAGAACGGATATGCCAATCTTCCTCATAACCATTTCCAAATATCTTGTCAGCTCCGATATAGTTATCTGGAGTCGGCAATACAGTAAAAAAATCTTTGGGAAATAAATCTTTTGCAGCTCCATCTTCTGCAATATCCGGATTTATAAATATATTTGCGAATGGAGTCGCAGTAATACCAAGATAAGTTGCTTGCTTAAAACTGCGGAGAATTTTATTTATTGCCTTATTAGTTGCTGTTGGATCCTTTTCCTCCGAATTAGTATTTACTGATGCATTATCTGCTTCATCATCTATTAAAAGCATCGGCAAATCCAATATTTCTTCATCCTTTGTCAGCCATTTTTGAAGATTATTCAAAACACTCTTATTCTTCTTGACCACAAACAGGGCCGTTCCATTTAAATCATTCAAATTTAATCCCATAGATTTTAAAATACCTTTATTAAAATCTACAGTCACTGAGGTAAATCTAGTTATTCTTTTCTCAGGACGAAGAGGAGGAATTTTCCCTACCCCTACAGGAATATTTCTCATAGCATTATCCGCTTTTTTATCCAAAGAATATTTGCTGTCAAGTCCAACAAACTCTGCATCTAATCGTTCCTGAGTCTGCACTCTTAAGTTCTCCATCATACCAGCAAGTACTATAATCACTTTATATCCTGCATCTGTTGCTTTATTGCATATGGCAGTATATGTAGCTGTTTTTCCTGACTGCACATCACCCAGCAGAAGTCCCCTTCTCTGAAAGGGATTGTCCTGTGTAGGATTCCCTAAATCATTCATAATGTCGTTAGTTGTCTGATGCAGGCGCTCTACTACATCTGAACTCCGCTTTTTTGACAAATATTTTTTATATCTATTCCAAAAGAAATTATCATTTTCGTGTACCCAATACCAACTTTGATGTTCACTGTCTCTGCTCCTTAAAGTATCCGCATATCCGATACTATGTAAGATTTCTTCGGGCAATCGCTTTTTTATACTTAAAAATTCATCATCAGAAATAGGATATACATCTTCCCATCGTTTTCTCATGTCCTCAGCTTCTTTATAGATTTGATCAACTGTGGGTTTCTTTGCTTTGAATTTTACATCAATTATAGTTTTTACTTGCTCGAAAATTATCTCCATATTGGTAGTCATAATAAATCTCCTCTGGCAACTGCCTTATTAATTTCATCTGCATAACTACAGAAAGGCTCACTTATCATTAGTGCTTCTAACAATTCCTGTTTATCCTTTTCGTCTGAATAACACAAAATTTCTTCTAAAACTGCAATGATTTCTTTTGCCCCATCCTGTGTATCATTATCTATCTTTTCATCATTAACCAAATCCAAATATAAAGTATTCAGCGGTAAATTTTTTTCTATTTGTTTAAATAAAATATCCATTTTTCTACGAATATCCGGATATTGTTTAGACAGTTCTTCTATCAACGGATATTCTCTATTTATTTCATACAGTACACCGCCATTTCTCATTTTAAAACGATTCCAGATATGGCATATAGAGTCATCTATTTCTCTCTTACCCCGATATGTCCATGTCCTCTTACTTTTCTCTGCCATTTTTTCAATAATAATACCCAGATTATCACGAACTACAGCCGGAGGAACAGCTGATGATTTTTTTATATCCAACGTCCATAAATCATCCAGCGCATTTGGTATGTCTACTTGGATCCTAACCAACTTAGATAGTTCCCCTTGGCGCATCATACGGAACCATGTTCCCCAAACCAATAAACGCTTATTTCTATACACATAAAATCCCTGACGCTTTCTCAGCCCTTCTCTACCCCCGAGCATTTCTATCTCATCTGATGTCAGCCTTGAAATATGCGGCAATATATAAGGTCTCACAACAACTTTGTTTCCATAAAGAATGATGTTTTCATCATCCATAGCACGCAAACTCTTATTTTCTAAAAATGGATCCATTGGTTTTATAGCCACTTCATTAAAATATATCTTTATTTTTCTAATTTCCGCTTCACCACTGAGATAACGATGATAAACTAAAGATAAATGCCTTTTTACTTCATCCATCTTCCTTCCCATTGCAAGTTCAAAGTTAGTTTCACCTAATTTCATCCTATCGAGATTTTGCCAAACTACCAATGTCCCCGTTTCCATTTCCATTAGTTCTTGTATACCTGAAAACTTCATAATTTCCTGTTCATCTAAAATTTTTAATGACCACTTACCGGTTTGTGCAATATAATCCAAATCCCACTGACGTGATTCAATATTATTCTGCTGTTTACTTATAACTGTCAATACTCTGCATTGGGATAGTGAAGCTGTTTTTAATCCTAAACCAAATCTTCCTAAATCATTACTCATTCGAGAATCATTAGGACTCTGACTACCATACTGCATAGCACAATTAATTTGGAAAAAATTCATCCCTATTCCATTATCTAAAATCGACACATATTCCCTATCAATTGGAAAAAAATTTATTTTTATTATAGAAGCCATCGCTGTAATACTATTATCTATAACATCTGCTATTGCTGTTTCTAACGAATATCCAATTGCTCTAGTTGATTCCATTAATATTGGTGCATATGGTGATAATTCAAAATCTTTCACTAGTATTTCTCCAACCTGTTATTATTCATCATTATGTATAGGTTAATTCTTTTTTAATTTTAGTCTATCATGTATTTTTCTATCCCACAATTATTTCTTTTATAATTCTAAACTATACTATTTCCTTTTGTAAGACCCAGGTCCATCCGAGGCGGAAAAATACCCGCCATTTTTTAAAAATTTTTCTCCCTACCCTCCACAAATCTCCCAATAAAACACATACTGCTGCATCACCCCTTCAAATCCCAGGTACTTCTCCTTCGGAAACCTCCCGCCATAATGCTTCTTAGCTGCCTGCAATATATGTGTATCCACTGGAAATGCCTCCAGCTTATGAAGTCCAAACAGGCAGATACAGTCCGCCACCTTCTTCCCCACGCCGTACAGCTTCAAAAGCTCTGTCCTCGCTTCCTCATACTCCATCCTATGAAGCCGCTTAAAATCAACCTCCCCATTCACAATGCTCCGCGCCGTCCGCACCACATATTTGCTCCGATACCCCAGATTACATTCCCGTAGATCATCCTCATGAAGCCCTGCAAGCACCTTGGGAGCAGGAAATGTATAATACTGTTCCCCCCGGAAGTTCACCCTCTCTTCTCCGTATCTCTCACAAATATTGCGGATACATCTTCTAATCCTCTGGATATTATTCTGCTGTGAAATCAAAAATGAAGCCGTCATTTCCCACAAATCCTGCTGTAAAATCCGAATTCCGCATCCAAACTGCGCCGCATTTACAAGATAGATGTCTTCTGGGTCTGCCTGTGCTATATATGCTCCGTAATCCTCCTCCAGGTCAAAATAATTCTTCCAGAAGTTTTCAAAGTCCTCCTCCTGGCAGAAAAAGGTACATTCCTTCCCCTCCTGCCTGATTTCCAAATATTTATCTAAAGCAATTATACTATATGTATTTTCATCCTTTTTTTCCATGCGGAAGCATTGCCCCGAATTACATATCTGCCCTATATCAAAATACTCTATCATTCGTTTAATCATCCTGTTATCTCCATCATAAATCTGTTCCAATGAAACTATATTTTAGTTTATCATGTATTTCCCCTTCTCTCAATTAATTTTCATTTTGCTTGACGAATCCAGCCTGAATCTTAAGGAAAGTGAAAGTTTCTTTGAAATTGCCGGCTTCAGCTTTAACCGTAACAAAAAATATGACCTGATCATCAAGTTCATGCTTGACAATCAGGTCTATGACATAGACAAGATCAACGATATCTTCTTTTGCTTTATCGAACCTTGTTTCGGAGCATGAGCACTTACACCAGACACACAATAAATTGGTCACTTTCCCGGCGACACATTATACCTCCTCACACGGCAGCTTAAATCCCCACTGCTCCCTTATCTGATCCATCAGCCTCATGACGCGCAGCGTCTCACTGTGGGGCATTTCCGGACACTCGATTTCCCCTGCTTCAATAGCCCGGATACAAGCCAGCACCTCATATTCATATCCGTTAATCTGCTCCGGCACCGGATGGCGCTCCTTAAAATTGCCTTCCCTATCATAAATCAGAATATCTTTCGGATTGTTAATCTCCTGGATTTCCATATAACCCTTGTCCCCGCTTACAACGGCCCGGCAGTCTGTGCGGGCGCTCATATTACTATAAAGAACTGCCATTTTTCCGTCTGCAAATGTAAGTGTAATATTATTTATCTGATCCACGCCCGATGTTAAAAATACTGCTTTGGACGCCACATCTGTAATCTCCTCATGAAACACCATTAACGCCGCTGTTATAGCATATACCCCAAGGTCAAGAAGCGCTCCTCCAGCAAGCTCCGGGCGCACCATACGCGGAACATGTGCCAGTGAATGCCCCAGATTCGCTGTCATGGAGCTTACATTTCCTATCGCACCGCCTGCTATCAGATCATTAATGATTTTCCGGCTCGGCATATATCTGGGCCAGATTGCCTCTGTAAGAAGCAGCTTCTTTTCTTCTGCAAGCCTTATAAGCTCCTCTGCCTGGGCCGCGTTTACGGTAAATGACTTCTCTAACAGCACATGCTTTCCATGCTCTAAGCAAAGCCTTGCATGGGCATAGTGGTGGGAATGGGGCGACGCCACATAGATAAGCTCCACCTCCGGGTCATTTACAAGCTCCTCGTAGGAGCCATATGCTTTTTCAAAATCCCATTTCTTTGCAAAATTCTCTGCACGTGAGAGCTCTCTTGAAGCCACTGCGTATTTTTCAATTTTTGCCATACCGGCTTTTTCAATTCCTGTTACTGCTTTTGCCATACTGTTGGCGATATTTCCAGCCGCTAAAATCCCAAATTTCATTCTCTTGTCCCTCACAATCTTATTTTTCTTTTAATTTAATTTCCTTTCTCCCAAGCCTTACCTCTTCCATTTCCTCTGCCAGCTCCTTATCCATATGGTCAAACAGGTAATTCTTTCCATTTTCCCTTCTTTTTTCATATTCTTCCCTGATTAAGTGCCTTGTAGTTTCCACCTCTTCGTGGAATTCTCTTGCTGATATAAGCTTACCGCCCTGTCCCAGGGTTACCACCTGCTCCACGCCGTCGGAGGTCACGACTGTCACATGATATTTCCGGCCGATCTCATGAACCACCTTTTCGATATACTGGTCCGCCGTCTCCGCCTCCTTCGTATAAACTACATGTATATTATGATACTTCTGAATTTCCAGCGCATACCCTTCTACCTTATAGGCATCAAATACAAGAATCACTGTACATTTCTTAAACCCCTGATAATTACACAAAATATCCATCAGCTTATTTCTCGCAGCCTCAATATTCACCTTCGCAATGTCTTTTAAGTCCTCCCATGCGAAGATAACATTATAGCCGTCCACCAGTAGATATTCCTTAAGCTTTTCTTTTTTCCCGCGGTATCTTTCCTGTGTCCCTCCCATAACTTTTTTGGTGTCTTTGCTGCTCTTTCTTTCAATCTTCCCGTATGTACGGATGAAGATTTCCTCAAGCTCCTTCTCTTCCTCCCTGCTAAAGGAGGCTTCTGCTCTTCTCGTTCCGGTTTTTCCCGAACTGACCGCCAGGTTTCCTGCTGCCACATCAGACTGCTTCTCTCTTTTTTCAAGCTGGCTTTCTAGATGCATATAAGAAGAAACCTCATTCCAGGGCACATTAAAACCAGCCCCATGAGCGCAGAATACAGAACCCGCCGGATTTTCTATGTCCCGCTCCGGGTCATATCCACTTTCCCGGATAATCTCCTCTGCATTATGACAGGGCGCATACCCCCTAAAGGTACAAGATAATCTCCCGCTCCCCTTCGTATAACCCACAACCTCCATCTGATAGTCCCGCATAGTAGAAACCGGAGCGCTTCCTGAAATCACGGTCATCTCCCCTTCTGTTTCCGGAGAAGAAAATTCCCCCTGCATCCGCTGAATATCTGTTAGGGCACGTCCCACCATTTTAGATGGCACCTCCAGGCGGAAATCATAATAAGGCTCTAAAAGCATACTATCTGCCTGCATAAGGCCCTGGCGGACTGCACGGTATGTGGCCTGCCTGAAATCACCGCCCTCGGTATGCTTAAGGTGTGCCCGGCCTGCCGCAAGTGTTATTTTAAGGTCCGTAGCCTCCGCCCCGATTAGTACTCCCCTGTGGGTCTTTTCCAGCAGGTGAGTAAGGATCAGCCTCTGCCAGTTCTTATCCAGCATATCCTCACTACAGTCTGTATCTACAGTCAGGCCGCTTCCCGCATCCTGCGGTTCCAAAATCAGATGAACCTCCGCATAATGCCTAAGGGGTTCGAAATGTCCTACCCCCTCTACAGTTTTCTGAATCGTCTCTTTATATACAATGTTTCCGGCATCAAAAGAAACCTCTATTCCAAAACGCTCTTTTATCATGCTTTTTAAAATATCTGTCTGGACCTCTCCCATCAGCCGCACATGGATTTCCTGAAGCTCCTCGTTCCACACAATCCGAAGCATAGGATCCTCCTCTTCCAGCTGTTTAAGCTTCATAAGCATAGTATGGGCATCGCATCCTTTTGGAAGGTTTACACAGTAATTCAGCACTGGCTCCAGCACAGGAGAAATCACATCTCTTTTAACACCCAGCCCTTCTCCCGGATAAGTGCGGGTAAGGCCTGTCACTGCGCAGATTTCTCCCGCCTGCACCTCCTTTACCGTCTCGTATTTTTCTCCAGAGTATATACGTATCTGATTAACCTTTTCCTCCCATCCTCCGTCACTATTGCTGCCCTGTGACAGAATATCCTTTACCCGCAGAGAGCCGCTTGTAAGCTTTATATGGGTCAGCCGTTCCCCCCTTGCATCTCTGGAAATTTTATAAACTCTCCCTCCAAAGGGTGGCTCCTTCTCCCCACGCTTTTCCTGCCAGATTCCTTTTGTGTATTCCTTAAGGCCGTCTAAAAATTCCTGCACCCCCTGAAGCTTAAGAGCTGAGCCGAAATAACAAGGGAATACTTTTCTGTCCTGAATCAGTCCCACAATCGTTTCCTGCTTCAGGCTGTCATTTTCCAGATACTCTTCAAGCGCATCCTCGTCACATACAGAAGCCTCCTCCCAGAGCTCCTCCCGCCTCACATCAAAGGCTGTACATCCTTCATCCAGTCTGCTTTTCAGCTCTTCTAAAAGCTTTTCTCTGTCTGTACCTTCCTGATCCATTTTATTGATAAATAAAAACACTGGTATCCTATACCGTTTTAACAGATTCCACAATGTTCTTGTATGTCCCTGTACACCATCTGCACCGCTGATTACAAGTACCGCGTAATCCAGTACCTGAAGCGTACGCTCCATTTCTGATGAAAAGTCAACATGACCCGGGGTATCGAGAAGTGTTATACATATATCGCCAAGCTTAACCACAGCCTGCTTGGAAAAAATAGTGATTCCTCTGCTGCGTTCAAGAGCATATGTGTCTAAAAAAGCATCCCCGTGATCTACCCGGCCAGGCTTTCGAATGCTCCCGCACAGATACAGGATACTCTCTGATAACGTTGTCTTTCCGGCATCAACATGGGCCAGCAGACCAATACAAATATGTTTCTTTGGCTTATTTTCAGATGTTTCTCCCATCAAAAATGCCCCTTTCACTGTCTATCTTATCATAGTGAATTCTAAGCGCCTCTCCCGAATACTGCTTACCCTTTGGATAACTGATATACCCCGGCTTTCTTCCACCATTTACCGCATAATATACATTCAGAATTCCGTCAATTAAAAACTGAATTCCCAAGTGTTCCTCATCTTTTTCGTGAAGATACATCTGGAACTCCGCCTCTTTATTCCTCGAATGATTTATTTTATGAATTGTCCACTCTTTAAGACAGCCGATAAATCCCGCCATACTTTCATAGCATATGGGAGCTTTCAAATCCCCTATGACATTCTTTATTTCCTGAAATATCTTCCTTTCATATTGTTTTGCAGAAACACCCGGCTCACTGCACATGGATACCAGGGCAAGGAAAGGACCTTTACGGTTTCCAAAAGCACATAATCCGGCCGCATAATGAAGCATCCTTAATTCATGCTGTATTTCCTTCCTATATAACGTTTTTTTTACAGAAATAATGGCAATTACTCCTTCCGGAAGGACAACTGCCGTATCTGCAAACCTTTGATATACCGGGTAGTGCTCCGTGTCATAAACAATCATATCAAGCTGTGAGGAATGTCTGTCCTCATCCTTCTTTCGTTTCTTTCCGGAAAATCCGCTTTCTACCCCGGACCGCAAAATAAATCCTGTCAGAATTTCCAGACCGGCTGGAAGAAATTTCTGCAGAGTACCCTTGATAATACTCTCCACGTACCTCCCATCTTCTCCCTTATGCTCTGCTCCCTTCCCTCTTCGGTCCGGTATAAGAGTTTCAAACTGACGATATTTTACGAGTACACTTTTCATCTCCATCGCCCAGTAATGCTCTGCTCTTTCTCCTCCCATCTGGAATCTCCTCTTTCATGTAAATTATAGTTAATAAGACTTATACTCTACTTCTTTTAACGCTTCCAGAAGGCATTCAGTTCTTCGGACCAGCTTTTTCATATTATGTACCTCTTTTCCCGTGTTCTCCTCTACCTGCAGTACAGAAATAAGCCAGGCTCTGCAGCCTCCCAAATACCATACCAGCTGATGAATATCTGAAAATGCTTTTTTGCTTTCTGCTCCGCCTGATGAAAAACGGTTAATTTCCTTCAGCAGATTTCCTGGATTCTCCATCAATGCTTTATTAAGCCGGTAACGCTGCGCTCCTTTATCTTTGCAGCAATATAATATCCTCCTAAGCTCTGAAGTTTTCTTTCTGGACAGACGGATATCCGAACCTACAACATATCCGTTCAGAGATATTTCCCATTCCGTCATAATTGTCTTCTTCCGGTTAAGGCTAAAACCATATTCACCTAAAATCCGGGAAATCATATGTAAAAATGAAAGGTTTTCTCTGAAATCAAAAAAATCTGAACCAAACAGCATATCATCCGCATATCTTGTATAGCGTATAGACGCATTCTGCCAGTTTTCTCTCTCCATGCTCTTCTTTTTTCTCTGCTGTGATTCCAATACCTGACAGTATTTCACGATCCTCTGATCAAGCCTTGCGAAAACAATATTGGACAATGCCGGAGATGTAACCGCCCCCTGCGGCAGCCTGCCCTCTACCGTACATAATTCAAAAGCAAGCTCCTCCGCCTCTTCATCCTCAATGAACCTGCTTAGATTTTCTCTTATCATCCCTTCCGAAAAGGAAGCAAAAAAATCATGAATATCAAGCCGGAGATAATAGCGGCTTCCCACATGAGGCTCTAAAAATGTCTGGTAGCTCTCACCCTTCAAAAATCCTTTTGCCGGCAGCGCTGCTGGTTGGTTTAAAAGCACCTTCCGGTAAAATCTCTGCTGCAGCCTTTTTAATCTTCTTCCGCCGGCACCATCCAGTCCATGTATCTGTCTCATTCCATTCTTTTTCGGAATCTCAAATATATGGTAGGCTTCTTCTTTTTTCTCAAGAATTCGGATAAGCTGATCTTTATCCTTTATCTCCAGTATTTTTAATAAAAATTCTAATCTGTATATTTTCATCTCATTTCCTGCAAAAAAGAGCAAGCACCTTCTGTATATTTCCTAATGGGATTTATCCCCAGGCTAAATCAGACACCTAATGTCTGTCTCTTCGGCCGGTAAAAATTAATTCATAAGTTCCCATTCCTCCATGGTTTCAGCAGCTTCCCAGACTGCCTCATGGATTTACGCTTATTCGACTCACGTAAAATTACTGCTTGCTCAATTCTTAGTATAGCATATTCCTGAAATTTACGATATTCTTTTTTCGATTTCACAAATCAGTTGATATAATTCCTTGAAATCCTGTTTCAAGAATTCCTTAAGCTTTTCTCCGTCTCTGCTTCGAAATTGCTGGAATACATTCTCCATGCAGACGAATATTCCCGCTTTCTTGAGAAAATAAAACTCCAGCCATCTGCTAATCCATCCGCTCGTCTTTTTTATATGATGAAGCTTCTCCTTTACGTCCGGACAAATCCCTGGATTTCTTTGACAAATCTCTTTTTTTGTCAACAGAAAGTCACTTTTCCCGGAAAAGACCAGACGAATATAATTCAAACGGCAGCTCCCTGTGAAGTAATGATTATTCATAACATTTACAACTTTTCTATAATCCTGCGTTTTAAGCTCCTGCTCCATAAATTCTTCAAACAGAGGAAGATTCTGCTCTGTTATAAGAGCACCTTCAATCGTTGTATCCCATATAAACATCTGATAAGACATGCCATACCGATGAATTAGTTCCTTCATCTCCCTGAAATTTATATCTTCACAGCTAAAAAACGGCAGATGATAAAAGAAATTACATCCTTCCGCCATTCTTTCAATCCGATTACGAAGATACAGTGTACTCTCCCTCTTTTTTCCATAATAGTAAGCTTCCCTGTTCATCCGGTATTCTTTAGGTGGCCCAAGTGAAAAACGATACTGGTTTTTTTCATTCTTCTTAAGCTTCAGCCACTGGTCCATATCCACCACTGCCAGACTAGGGGTCTGATAGTTCCTCCGGCTCGGTGATGTCAAATTATAAATCACCTTGTTACTCATTCCTGTCATAATCTCAGCCATTTTTAATACCGGAAATAACTCCTTCAAATAGCGGTTTTTAAATACCTCCAGCTCTGACACACCTTCCACATGCAGAGTCATTCTTGCAAAGCAGCTGTTCATATAGGCTTCTGTTGCTATTACACGCTCCCGTCCCTCATTTCTGTCAAGGTTTTGTACCTTTTTCAGCTGAGTATACTTCTTTTTTAATACAGTATGGTAAATATCATACTTAATAATATCCTCACATTCCAAAAGATTCTTTACACATCGGGCCGAGTGTGTAGACAAGATAAACTGTATCTGTCCGGCCGCATCAAAAACAGCCTCCATCAGGCGATCCATATATTCTATATGAAGACTTATCTCAGGCTCATCCAGAATAACAACTGGCTCTTTCAGCTTATAGGTCTTAATAAGGCTTAAAATATCAATCAAAAACAACGTATAATTAAAAGCATTTGTTCCGTTTGAATACTCACTCAGCCGACGGCTGTCATACTGAAAAACTTGTCCATCAAATATAATTTCTGCAAGCCTTTTTCCAAGCTCTTTTGCGGTCATAGACTTTACATCAATCCTGTTTTTGTTAAGAACCTGCTCAAGCCTCTCCATTTTCATAGAAATATTGGCGTCCTGTCCACGTAACAGCTGTATAATTTGTCCCTGTACCTTGTCCATATCTTCATATCGAAGCTTTACTAAATCACCGATCAACCCCCATAATCCTGTCCAGTCTGTAAGTGCAATTTCGCGCGCGTCCACAAAATAAACCGGAAAAAGGGCGGCAATAATCTGGCGGGTATTATATTCTGTGTTCCATTGCAGCTTCTTCCCTTTATATTTGATCAGCTCCACCTCAACGATGTCCTTCCTAAAAACAGCCTGCAGCTTCCTGTAATATTTTTCATAATCCTTATGTCCATCATTCTGATTGTGATTCACTATTCTTAATATATTTCTCAAATCATACTGAATGCGGATACGGATCTCATTTCTGAAAGGGTTATTCGTATCAAAAATACCCTCTTCTTCCCACACCTCCGTCAAATTCCGATAAAAATACCGAACTGCGGACAAAATATTAGATTTTCCGCTTCCGTTTTGCCCGATAAATGCTGCAATCTGGCGAATATCCAGCTTAACATGAGAAATTGATCTGTATCCTGATATTTCAATCTGCTTTATTGACATGTATACTTTCCTCCTAGTCTGCCTCCAAATCAGCCTTTCAAAAATACATACTCTTTATCAGAGGATAACTCCTTATCAAAATGATACTTAAGCCTGTCAAAGTCCTTAAGCCCTTCCGGCTCCCGGATACAATTTTCGGCCATAAACCGGACCATCTCACCTCTTGCCATCTTTGCCAGCGTCCCCTTTTGAATCACCTTATCTCCCCTTCTCTCTCCGAATACACATGTAATATATATGTCCTTAGGCCTTAGGTACTTTTCTATACACCTGGAATACTCCTTAGAGGCAAGATTAATAATCGTAGGTACAGATTCGTCCGCCACAACTGCCTGATATATTCTTTCCTTCCAGAAATCATATAAATCCTTTGTACCATTAATTTTTACCTTCGCCTGCATTTCCAGACGGTAAGGCACTGCCCCGTCAAGCGGATTAAGAACACCATAGAACCCTGAAAGAATCCTCAGATTACTCTGCACGTACTGCCAGTTCCTATCTGTAAACACTTCCGGCGCCATATACTGATACTGAATTCCCTCATAAGTAAGCAGGGCTGGGGTCAAATGTCTATTAAGCTTCATATCTTTAAATCTATCGAAATTAAGCTTTGCAAGCTTCTCGTTACAGCCCCACAGCCTTTGAGCCTCTGAAAGAGTAAGTGCCTGTATCCACTTCATGAGCTTCTTTGTATCCTCCAAAAAAACCGGCATGGACCTGTACGGAAGAATATCTGTTTTTTCATTCATTTTCTTTGCGGGAGAAATTATAATTTTCATTGCTGCACTCTTCCTTCTATTTACATCTATTATAGCCTTCAGATAGAGCGAACACAACTTCTCCTTGCAACTTGTACTATATTTCTCCATTTTTTCTAGCATTTTGCCTCATTTCTTTTTCTCCAATTAATGGTAGAATAGCCACAGACAACAAAATACTTTTCAGGAGGCAAAGATACATTATGGGAATTGTATTTAATGACACTGCAAAAACAATTACACTACACACAAAGAATTCATCTTACCAGATGAAAATAGGAAATTTAGACTATTTACTGCATCTGTATTACGGACCCTCCATCTGCGATACGGACATGTCCTATCAGATTATGCAGTATGACAGAGGCTTTTCCGGAAATCCCTATGAATCACGAAATTCGCGGACCTTCTCACTGGATGCCCAGCCACAGGAATTCAGCACACAGCAGCAGGGGGATTTCCGTACTGCCAGCATTGAAGTTGTAAACAGTGACGGCAGCTATTCCTTCCACGGAAAAGCAGTAAACTATAAAATTACAAAAGGAAAATACAGTCTCAAATCACTGCCGGCTACATTTTCAACAGAAAATGACACTGCCGACTCCCTTGAGGTTACCTTACTTGACAATGTAAGTAAAGTAGAGGTTTCCCTTTTATATGGTGTATTTGAAGAGGCAGACATCATTACCCGCGCCGTAAAAATAAAAAACCTGGGAAATGCACCTATTCACTTAAAGAAAATCATGTCTGTATGCCTGGATTTTTTAAACGGCTCCGGCATGGATCTTGTAAGCCTTCCAGGCCGCTACGGGCAGGAACGGCAGGTGGAAAGACAGCACATGAACCATCATATTCATACTATCGGAAGTGTGCGCGGCTCCTCAAGCCATCAGCAGAACCCATTTGTAATTCTCTGTGACAAGGATGCAGCAGAGGATTATGGCAAATGCTATGGCTTCTCACTTATGTACAGCGGCAATTTCCTTACAGAGATTGAGCTTGACCAGTATGACCAGCTAAGGCTTGTTATGGGAATCCATCCGAAGCAGTTTGTCTACGAGCTAAAACCACAGGAGGTCTTTGAGGGGCCTGAAGTTGTTATGGCATTTTCCGAGCACGGCTTCACCGGGCTTTCCCACCTGTATCATGATTTTTACCGCAGCAACCTGTGCAGAAGTAAATTTGTAACAGAGGTTAAACGCCCGGTTCTCATCAACAGCTGGGAGGCGGCTTTTATGGATTTTGATGATGTCAAGCTTGTAAATATTGCAAAAGCGGCCAAAAATATGGGGGTTGACCTTCTTGTTATGGATGACGGATGGTTCGGGAAACGTGATGATGACAACAGCGGCCTGGGCGATTGGTTTGTAAATGAAAATAAGATCAAATGCGGTCTCCACAAGCTGGTAGAGCAGATAACTGATTTAGACATGAAGTTCGGTATCTGGTTTGAGCCGGAAATGGTTTCTGAGGACAGCGACTTATACCGTGCCCATCCTGAGTGGGTAATGCAGATTCCTGGACGCCATGCTGTAAGAAGCCGGAATCAGCTTGTCCTTGATATGAGCCGCAGGGATGTGCAGGATTATCTCATTGAAAAGGTAAATGCCATACTTGATGACGCAGACATTTATTATGTAAAATGGGATATTAACCGCTCTCTTTCTGATATCTGGTCAAATGAACTGCCAGGTGAGCGCCAGGGAGAGGTATACCACCGCTATATCCTCGGGCTTTACCGCGTTATGGACGCAATTATTAAGACACACCCGGATATCCTTTTCGAAGGCTGCTCCGGCGGAGGCGGCCGCTACGACGCAGCTATGCTCCACTATTACCCACAGTATTGGGTAAGCGACAACAATAACCCCATTGACAGGCTTAGGCTCCACTATGGAACCTCCTTTGTATATCCCACCTGCACAATGGGAGCCCATATTTCCGACAGCGGAAAATTCGTGCCAATCGAAACAAAAGCAGTTGTCGCCATGTGCGGAACCTTCGGCTATGAGCTGGATGCAACACATTTAAATAAAAAACAGCAGAAAGTCTGCAGAAAGCAGAGTAATTTATTCCGTAAATATTATCCTATTATTTTTAAGGGAGATTACTACCGGCTTACTAATCCCTTTGAGCTGGGAAATATGACTGCATGGATGCATGTATCGAAAAATAAAAGAGAGGCCCTTCTAAATGTAGTTGTTACAAATCTTACGTGCAACGGGCCCCAGGAATATATAAAGGCAAAGGGACTTAAGCCAGATGCACTCTACCGGGTGAACGGTAAAGACGAGGTGCTTTCCGGTTCCGCGCTCATGAATGCCGGCCTGCCGATTCCACGGGAAGTCCCGGAATATAGCGCATTTCAGTTTTATCTTCGGATGGTACAAAGGTAGAATATGAGGGAATTTCTGGAGCGCCGCCATATCCAGACAAGTTCTTTATGATTATCATAAATAAAAATATACTCCCTTCTAGGTAGACAAGCTTTTATTATCTCACTTGTCTACCTAGAAGGGAGTTCATGCTATCTCTATCTGTGAAAATCCCGAATCACTTTCCACGCCGGAAGCGCATTTCCATCATAATCAAATAACGCCTGATTCGCCCATTCATTTCCACACGGCCCAGGATCATTCATGTATTCAAGCGAGCTCTTTGTCGCCCACCCGCTTCCACATACCGGAATCCACGCAGGCTCCCACCAGAAAAATCCTTTCCCATGTCCGTCCGGCACACGGCTTATTACATCCAATAAGTCCTTTATAAAGTCTGCCTGTCCTTCCTTCGTCATTGAATACTCAATTTTATCTACAAGCTCTGGCTTCGTCGCATATCCTTTCCTCTGTCCCTCTGGAAGTTTTTCATATTCCTTATAATCCTCCATTGTATGCCCCATAGATGTTTCTGCGACAATCAAATCCTTGTGATACCTAAGGGCAATATCCTTCATATTTTCCTCCAGCATTTTCATGCTTCCATGCCAGAAAGGATAATAGGACAGCCCGATAATCTGGAACTCCTCTCCCCGCTTCATAAATTCATCAAACCATTTACGATAAAGAGCATTATTACCGCCGTTATCAAGATGAAGCATAACCGGAAGCTCCTTATAGACCGCACGCACTCCCCGGATGCCGGCATTTACAAACCGGGCTATATTTTCATAGTCAGGAGTTCTCCCCTCCGGCCAGAGAAGCCCATTGGTAAGCTCGTTTCCTACCTGGACCATCTTAAGGCGGATTCCCGCCTCCCAGAATCTCTCAAGTACGTCCCTTGTATACTCAAAAACCGCTTTTTCAAGCTCTGAGACACTATATGCCGCCCATGCCTTGGGCTTAATCTGCTTGCCCGGATCAGCCCAGAAATCACTATAGTGAAAATTAAGTAAAACACCAAGCCCGGCCTGCGTAACCCTTTTCGAGATTTCGAGGGCAGTCTTAAGGTCATTTCCTCCCGCTCCATAAGGCTTTCCATCCTTCGAATAAGGGTCATTAAAGAGCCGCACACGAATCATGTCCACATCATACCTCTTCATAATCTCAAGAATATCCGTCTCCACATTGCCGTCAAAGTACCGGGCTCCAAGATTCTCAAGCTCCAGAAGCGTAGACAAATCCATACCCTTTACATAGTCCATGATAGCTTTCTTCCTTTCTTAAAATACCTCTTTAGATACCGCAGAACATAAAGCTAAACTCCATCTTCCCGCTTACATCCAGCAGATATTCCGGGTGTGTCAGTGAGCCCCAGCTGTCATCTCCCGCTATTCCCATCTGGCCCTTTGAAGCACGAACCACCGTGTAATGTACCTGCGGAAGCTCAAATGGATGCGCCGCATTTTCCATCTCATGAGGCGTATATGGGAGGGCTGAAAAGCTCATGGGGCCGTTTTCGGCAGTCATCATAAAGCGCATGCCTCTACCTTTTCTGTCCGTAACTTCTGCATATCTTACCTCCTCTTTATTGCCACATTCCTGGGGAACAAGATATTCTGCCATATTATCTTTAACAAGGTTCTGGTAAATGCCCAGCTTTGCACCTTTTTTTCGGTCCGCATATGTCTCTGCCGGTCCCAGGCCGTACCACTTCACATGGTCATAGTCTGCGCTTAGCTTAAACAGCATGCCGAACTCCGGCATATCTCCCAGCTCCTTTACCGGGTCATAGACTAGTGCTGTCCTGATACATCCATCGCCAAATACCTGGTAAACCACCTGGCATTGTGCAGCAGGTGTTGTATTTAAGTTATAAGTAAATGTAATTGAAACACTTGTATCCCTCTCCTCAATCACCGGCTTACTAAGAGCAAATGCTTCCTCACCTACCGATTTATGAGATAGGTACATACTTGCAAGCTTCCACTGTGCATAGCGTACCGGCATCTGGTTCCCACAGTCATTATCTACGGGCGCACGCCAGAAGTTCGGCTTCGGAGCTGTCATAAGCATCTCTCTTCCGCCATATTTATAAGAAATTAACCCGCCGAACATAATAGAGAAAACTGCTTCAAAATGAGTTCCCCTGACACCGATATTATGCCCGCTTCTGATTACTGTAAGCTCCTCCTCACATGGCTCCTCTGCCTTTTCAATCTTATACACATACTGTCCAAAAGCCATCTCATGACCTTTCTGCGCCCAGACCGTGTCCTCCTTTAAATGGAAGGAAACGGTAACCGCATATTCTCCCGCCCAGGTCTCTTTTGGAACCGGAAGCGCATATGTTTCTTCATTTAAAGGCTCTACATGAGTCTCAAGCGCTGCCTTCCTTATTACTTCACCGTTTCTTTCTACAGTCACACAGCAGTCAAAGGTATCTGTATTTACAAACAGGTTTTTATTAATAATCTTAACCTCTGTTTTCCCAACCTCTGCTGTAATATTCTGATAGTTAAACTTTACCTCCTGCATCTTCGGAGACTCTTCCCTGTTTCCGTAAACAATTCCATTTCCGCTGAAATTATAGTCCGTAGGACGCTCGCCGAAATCTCCGCCGTAAGCCTGGAACTCCTTTCCATACCTATCTTTTTTATAGATAGACTGGTCAATATAATCCCAGATAAAACCGCCCTGATATAATGGCTCCGTATCTGTCAAATCTGTATATTTATGCATTGCCCCGCAGGAATTTCCCATGGCATGGGTATACTCACAGCAGATAAACGGCTTGCTTCTGTCATTCGCCAAAAATTCTTTTATTTTCTCTACAGGCGTATACATCTGACTCTCCATATCGCTTGTATCATTATATCTGCGATCCCAGAACACCCCTTCATAATGGACAAGGCGTGTAGGATCAAGCTTTCTAAAAAGCTGCGACATCTCATAGATATCCTTTCCCCCAAAGGACTCGTTTCCGCAGGACCAGATTAAAACAGCCGGATGGTTTTTGTCTCTCTGATAGATAGAATTTACGCGGTCCAGCATCATGTTAAGCCACTCCGGCTTATCATTTGGAACAATTTCCGAATAATCACCAGTATCCTTTGCAATATCCCAGCTTCCGTGGGATTCCAGATTGGCCTCGTCAATCATATACAGGCCGTATTCATCACAAAGCCTGTATATTAAAGAATCGTCTGGGTAATGGCAGGTCCTGACAGCATTGATATTATTCCTCTTCATAGTCTCCAAATCCTTGCGCAGTTCCGCTTCGCTTACATGGCGGCCGCCTACTGCACTGAACTCGTGGCGGTTTACACCCTTGAACACAATCCTTTTTCCATTAAGGGTCATGATATTGTCCTTCATCTCAAAACGTCTGAAGCCCACCTTTTCTGGGATCACCTCCATAAGAGCTCCTTTTCCGTCATATACCTCCAGCGTCAAATCATAAAGCGCCGGCTCCTCTGCACTCCAAAGTTTCGGATTCTCCACACTCCATGAATAGGAAACCTCCTTCCCGGCCTCTTTCACTTCTTCGAATATAATTTCCCCTTCCTTCGCAAGCCGGAACACAACCTTTCCGCTGACCTCCTCCTCTGCTGTCATTTTAAGAGCCGCTGTAAGCTCTGCCTTTTTAAGCGTCTCATCTGGAACAGCACGGATCATCATATCCCTCACGTGCACTCTTGGAACCGTGTACAGATATACATCCCTGTAAATACCAGAGAAACGGTAAAAGTCCTGGTCCTCACACCAGCTTGAAGCAGTCCACTTAAACACCTGCGCCGCAAGCTTATTTTCCCCATCCTTCACATATTCCGTAAGCTCAAACTCTGACGGTGTAAAAGAATCCTCACTATATCCCACAAATGTACCATTCAGCCAGAGCGCAAGTCCGCTCTCCGCCCCCTGGAAGGAAATAAAAAGCCGTTTTCCTTTCATTCTCTCCGGCACTGTGAAATATTTTACATAACTTGCCACTGGATTAAAGTACTCAGGTATCTCCCCGGGATGAATCTCATCATGCCCTTCCCAGGGATACTGTGTGTTCGCATACTGCGGCACATCATACCCCTCCATCTGAATATGCGCCGGCACATGGATATCCTCCCAGCTTTTGCAAGAGTACTCCTCCCTCTCAAAGCCTTTAATTGAAGCCTTATAATTCCTCGCGTAGTGAAATTTCCAAAGCCCGTTAAGGCTCTCCTTAAATCCTTCATATTCCGCTTGCGCATCTGCCAAAGAGCCATAAAATTTGTGGTCAGAGTGAGCCTTTAGCCTCCCGTCACAAAAATACTGCGGATCCTTTACCTTCCCAAAATCAAACGCCTTCATCAAATTATCCCCTTTCCAAAGTAAATCTGTCTTTATTATAGTACACCTGGACACTTGAAAGTGTAGTATGTTAAACTAAATAATATAACATTTTGAAACAAACACAGGAGGATGCTATGCCGATACATTTTAGAAATTCCCCCGTCAACGAACCATTTATCTTAGATTCCATCGGCAACCACTGGAGCCAGGACAGGGTGCTGCGGCCAAAGGGCTATCCCCTTTATCATTATCTGCACACAGAAAAGGGACAAGGCATTGTTGACGCACAGGGAAAAACCTATACGCTGAATGAAGGGGAAGGAATTCTGCTCGCCCCCTGTCTCCATCATACCTATACAAAAACTTCCGAAGAATGGCTGACCTCTTTTGCCACCTTTACCGGAACCATTGACAGCAGCATTGCAAAAATAGTGGGAAACCGTCAGGTAATATTTCTTGAAAAGGAACAGGGGGTTCAAATAAGCGCCCTGATTAATTCTATTATGGACGACTGGGACATGCTGTCTTGCGATTCCCGTGCACTGTCCATCCGCTGCTACTGTCTCCTGATGTATTTTGCAGACAGCATCCACACTCATGCTCTAGCAAAGGAGCCCTTATATCTGAGATATGTAGAGCCTGTAATAAAGGAGATTGAAACACACTTTAATTCCTCTGAGCTTACTGCTGCAGACCTAAGTGCACAGGTTTATATAAGTCCGCAGTATCTCTCCCGGCTGTTTCGCAGATTTCTTGGATGCTCTGTCTATGAATACCTGACCTCCTACAGGATTAACCGGGCGAGAGAATTTCTTGTATCTAATCCCCGTATGGAGGTACAGCAGATTGCAGGGCTTACCGGATTTTCTGATGCAAGCCATTTTACAGCCATGTTCAAAAAAGCGACGGGGGTGACACCGCTTGAATTCCGAAGACTAAACTGATATGATGTGAATATCTGAAACTCAAAAGATAATGGAGGAATTCACAATGTACAATTACAGAATTGTAGAACAGGTTAGAAGAAAGCAGAAGCCCTTCGCTGGCTTCCTGCGTACGATTATGATTATTTTTGCAGTCATTCTTTTACTTATGGGAATTACTATCTCCCAGGGATTCATGCTCCCTGGCTTTCTTCTTCTCATACTCTATGCCGCATACAACATTCTCAGCCGGAAGGAATACGAATATACTATGGAAAACAACCAGCTCTCCATTGATGTTATCCTAGGCGGCAGATACCGCAGACCGGCACACCTTCTGGATCTGGAGTCCTTAGAAGTTGCAGCGCCCAACTGGCACGATTCTGTGGCACAATACCGAAAAGACGGCGGAAGTATAAAGCTTCCCAAATACGACTACACCTCCTATGAGGAGGATACTCCTTTTTATACCATGATTATCACAGAAAATCAGGTAAAAATAAAACTGCTCCTGGATCTTTCTGATGAAATGTTGAAGATACTAAAAGGAAGATATCCTGATAAGGTCTTTCTCGCATAGCAGAAAATCTGTTACTGAGACAAAAATAGACAAAAAAATTATTGTTCACTGCTAAAACACATCCGATTCATATACGCTTGGTCGAATTTGCATATTATACGAGTGTTTATGCAAACCATCAGGTTTTTCATCTTGATATAATGTCCTCATAGAAAATATTTTGATAATAAAAGGAGGACAAAAGTATGAAGAAAAAGTTTCTTTCAGTACTGCTTGCAGGTGCAATGGTTCTTTCACTTGCAGCTTGTGGAAACAGCGGTGAATCCAGTGACGATTCATCTGCTAAGACAGAGGAAGACGGAGGCGGTTCCGAAGGCGGAAACAAATTAACCGTATGGGCATGGGATCAGACCTTCAACATCAAGGCAATGGAAATGGCTGGAGAACAGTATGCAAAAGACCATGAAGGTTTTGAGCTTGAGGTTATTGAGACCTCCTCTGACGACTGTCAGACAAAGCTTACAACCTGTGGAAATTCAGGCGACTACGGTACAATGGCAGATATCGTATTAATGCAGGACAACAGCTATCAGAAGTTTTTAAAGAGCTACCCGGATGCATTTACTGACCTGACAGATTGTGGAATTAACTGGGACGATTTTGCAACTCTTAAGCAGTCCTACTCTATGGTAGATGACAAGCACTACGGTGTTCCTTATGATAACGGTGTATGTGCAGCATTCTATCGTACAGACGTTCTTGACGAAGCAGGCTACAAGATTGAAGACCTTACAGACATTACTTGGTCAGAATTCATCAAGATAGGTGAGGACGTACATAAAAAAACTGGCAAATATCTTCTTACAAGCGAGTCTACAGGCGGCGACACAATTATGCTGATGATTCAGTCCTGCGGAGCTAACTTTGTAAATGAAGACGGCGAAGCCTTTATCGTAGGCAACGAGACTGCTGAAAAGTGTATTGACCTTTACACAGAGATGATTGAAAAAGACGTTGTTAAGCTTGTAAATAACTGGGACGAGTATATCAAGACAGTTACAAACGGCGAAGCTGCTGGTATCGTTAATGGTAACTGGATGAATGCAACTTTAGTTGGTATTGAGGATCAGAAGGGTCTGTGGCAGATTACCACACTTCCTAAGGTTGACGGCGTTGACACAGCAACAAATTACGCAAACAACGGCGGTTCTTCCTGGTATATTACCTCCAACTGCCAGAATGTTGAACTTGCAATGGATTTCCTTAAGAGCACCTTTGGTTCCAGCACAGAATTCTATGATTCCATTCTTCCGGCAACTTCCGGTATTGCATGTTACTTACCGGCTGGTGAGTCTGAAGTTTACAATGAGCCTGTAGAATTTTACGGCGGACAGCCAATCTACTCTACACTTGTAGAATACTCCTCTCATATTCCGGAGTTTACAAAGACTCCTTATCACTATGAAGCAAGAGAGTGTGTTAATACAGCAATTATTAACATTACAAACGGAACTTCTAAAGAGGATGCATTAAAAGAGGCTCAGGAGACACTTGAATTCAAGATGACAGAATAGCAGCTGCATTAGATGTGGGAAACTGCAGGCAGTTTCCCACATTTTTTATAGCCTGTTTTAAGGAGAAAGGGGGACTTTTTGTGAATTCAAAGAAAAAAGGAATGACTCTTATCGCAAAACAAAAAGCTGCCGGCTGGGCATTTCTGACCCCGGCGACTCTCATGATTGCAGTCATGAGCTTTTATCCGATGGTCCGTGCGTTCATCATTTCCCTGCAGACCGGTACCGGCGCTAACATGAGGTTTGCAGAACCGATATTCAATAATTATAAAAGAATGTTGGCAGATAAAGTATTTAAGCAGTCTATCGGCAATACATTTTTCTACCTGATTATTCAGGTGCCGATTATGCTTGTACTGGCAATCCTGCTGGCACAGCTTTTGAATAACAGGGATTTAAAACTCAAAGGCTTTTTCCGTACCTGTGTATTCCTTCCATGTGCGACCTCACTTGTATCCTATGCATTGATTTTCCGTTCCTTGTTTGCAGAGGACGGATTAATTAACACTATTCTGGTAAAGCTGCACATTTTGGAATCTGGTTACAATTTCTTGGGGAATTCGGCAAGTGCAAAGATTGTTATTATCATTGCCTTAGTCTGGAGATGGACTGGATATAACATGGTATTTTACCTGTCCGGCCTTCAGAATATAGAATATTCTGTATATGAGGCCGCCAAGATTGACGGTGCAAACGGCTGGAAGACTTTTTGGAAAATAACTGTTCCTCTTTTAAAGCCGACAATTATCATGACATTTATCATGTCCATTAACGGTACGCTGCAGTTATTTGACGAATCTGTCAACCTGACTAAGGGCGGCCCTGCAAATTCGACCATTACAATGTCTCATTATGTTTATAATACATGTTTCATTAACGTACCAAACTTTGGTTATGCATCGGCTATGGCATTCCTGATTTTTATCATGGTAGCTGTCCTTGCATTTATCAACTTGAAAGTAGGTGATACACGTGACTGAAAAAAAGAACAAAAGCATGATTCAGCGCAGACTGATTCCTACCTATATTTTCCTTTCAATTGTATCCATAATTTCCGTATTTCCACTGTATTGGATGATATCCGCGGCAACAAATACCTCCACGGATGTTTCCAGAGGACGGATTCTACCGGGAACACATTTTATGGAGAATTTTAATAATCTGGTATCACAGCAGCCTTTGTGGCGCGCACTTGGAAACTCCTTCCGGTACGCAATCGTAACCACCCTTGTTTGTCTTCTTATCTGTTCAATCGCAGGTTACGGTTTTGAAATCTATCATGATAAATGGAAGGACAAGCTTTTCTCCATTCTCCTGCTTGCCATGATGGTACCGCAGGTTGCAACTATGGTTCCGTTGTTCCAGATGTTTTCAAAGGCAAGACTTTTAAACTGTACGCTTGGTTTCATCCTTCCGATGATATCTACACCGTTCATGATTATGATGTTCCGCCAGAACGCAAGAGCCTTCCCGATTGATATCATGGAAGCGGCCCGCATTGACGGTTTGAATGAAATACAGATATTTTTCCGTATGTTCTTCCCGACTATGAGGTCCACCTATGCAGCGGCGGCCGTTATCACATTTATGAATGCATGGAATTCCTATCTGTGGCCGAAGGTAATTATGACAGACAACAATTCCATGACAATGCCGATGTTAATTGCGAACCTGATTACCGGATATGTGACAGACTACGGTATGCTGATGTGCGGCGTATTGTTCTGTTCTATTCCTACAATGGTTGTATTCTTCGTATTGCAGAAGCAGTTCGCAGAAGGTATCACTGGTGCTGTTAAGTAAATTATAACTGAAACTTGTATCTGAAAATGCAAATTTATTATAATAATGTCCGGTATGGTTTTCAAAAAAGAGAATACATGCCGGACATCTTATTAGATAACAGGAGTTGAAAAATGAGCGAATTTATTCTTAATGTAATCCATAGACCGGAAATGGTTCCGGAATATTCCGCCACAGTTACAGGACACGGCAGGGAGGAAGATATCGGAAATAAAAAGCTGCTGAACGAATCCCTCGATATATTTAAAACACAGCAAAGGCTTGCCCATGAAAATGGACTAAAAGTTACGATTCATATGACCTATGCCGCCCTATTTAATAACGAGGCCGTTGAAATTGCAAAACACGACCATAAAACTTACGGTGATGAGATTGCTTTGTCTTTACTTGGACTTCCTTGTGAAGAGTTCCGCGAAAAATACAAGACAAAGGATTTCTGTATCTGGATGTTTTCTATGGAAGACAAAAAGCGGATTGTAGACGATGTATTCGGGAAGTTTTACGATACTTTTGGATTTTATCCTGAATCTACCGGTTCCTACTATATGGATGCTGATTTGACAAACTATATTAAAGAAAACTATCCGTCTGTAAAATGTGCTATTGCCACCTGCTGGGAGGAAGGGCCAAAGGCATACCATACATGCAATAATTCCTGGTATACCTTATTTGACGGCGGTCCGTGGGCGCCATGGATCCCCTCTAAGCAAAATACCCATGCACCGGCAGCGGATGAGTCCGAGGACAGCGGTATTGTTGCAATCCCCCATCTTTCAAGGGATTTGCTTGCATGCTATGACGGAAATGGCTCCAACTTCGGAACTCATCCCCAGAATGTACTGCGGGGAATGATCTATGACACAAAGACCTGGGAATTTCCTTATCTTTATAACCTCATTGACCAGTACCGGGCACAGGAAAAATACAATAACGGCTATGCCTACAACATGATGTTTGTAGGTCCCGGATGGATGAATAAAATGGGACGCTGGGAGGCTCCCTATGAGCTGCTTCTTAAATCTTATTCTGATGGATGTAAATACTACGGAGATCTGAAGAAAGCGGGAAAGCTTACTGACATGACCATGTCTGAGTTTGCAGACTATTACCGTAAGAAGAAAACCTATAAAGAGCCGGAATGTGCTCTTTGGAGAGACATTCTCTACGGCTCTGATAAGCAGGTCTTTTGGTATACAGACCCTTATATGAGAGCAGGAGTCAGTATGGATCAAGGCGGCGCTGTTTTTGATTTACGTCCTTATGCTGCTAAGCTTAAATGGGAGGTCGGCATAGGCACAAAGCATGTACAGGACGCCTCCTATCCTTTCCTTATTCAGGAAAAATACCGCGCCGGGTACTTTACCCATTACGCAGGCGAAGGCACCATAAGAAGTGCAAAGCTGTCTTACAAAGGTGAAGAAGTGGATTTATGCCTGTGCCGTACAAAAGCGCATTTTTCTCAGGAAGGGAATACCAGAATCCTCACGCTTGATCCAATAACCATTGAATTTTCAGATCTGACGGTAACTCTTCAAACAAAGGAGTATTTTGAAGAAGGAAGCGGATCCATTAAAATTGAGCGTACCATTCTTGACATGAGCAATTCCGACGCAGAGATGGAATTAAATGAATATATGACAGCCTGCTACGGAACGACAGAATATCCTGAGGATATGAACGGTATCATTCTCAAATGTGAAGGAACCGAGGAAAAAGTCATTTCTTATGAATATCGCTGCCGCGAGGAGAATCTCGCAGGAGCCTCTGCTGTCTCTGCCGTAATTCCAGCAATAGAGACAAAGGTTTCTATCACGGCTTCTGACACGGCTTATGGATACATCAAAGAGGGTTACGCATTCTCACCGATGTTTACTCTTGGATATAAGAAAAAAATAACAGATAAGGAGATGTTTACGACATGGCTCAGTCTGGAAAAGGCAGATTAAATTATAGATGTCCCTCCTGTTTTATGAGGGATCTGGATATTGATATGTTCTATGATAAAGAAAAGAAAGAGTATTACTGTATCCGATGCCAGTATACGGGAAGCGAAAAAGACGTACTTGCAAAAAATAAAATGGTTCGTACACGGTATGGGGCAATGAATACACGGTATACTAAGTTTGATTTTGATTAAAAATATATGAGGGAGGCCAAAAAAGCCTCCCTTTACCATCCCTGCTCTGAGTGTATCCAGGACTTTAAAAGCTGCTGCTGATAATTTTCCGGCCGTTTACGCCACTCACTTGGAGAGACGCCTGTTATCTGCTTAAAATTCCGATTAAAGGTAGAGGGCGTAGTAAACCCGCACTTTACTGCAATATCAGCCATAGCCTCGTCTGTATTTTTTAAATAATTACAGGCCGACTGCACTCTCACCAGATTAATATACTCCAATGGGCTCAACCCAATATATTCTGAAAATATCCGGCGAAAATGCGTTTCACTAATATGGCACCAGTCTGCAAGCTCCTCTATCTTTAAGGGTTCCATATAATGAAGAGTAATGTAATCCATTGCCCGTGCAACAGGTATTGTTATCTTTCCGCCTAAATCTATTACTCCCTTTGATTCTCTATTCTCCCTTGCAATATTGACCAGAAGCTCTACCACAGCTCCCTTTGACTCCTCCAGATAAAATTCCTCTGTATCTCTCATAATGTCCAGAAGCCTGCGTATTTGTCCTGCGATTTTCGGCCCTCTCTCCGCTTTCTTGAAAATTGCCCGGGAATTAATCCGATAAAGCATATAATCCCGGCGCTTTATATTTCCTCCCCTCTGATATAGCTCCCCCAGTATCTGCTCCACATCTACAAATAAATATTCCCATTTACTGACTGTACCTGGATCACTATTTGTTGTATGGGGATAATTTTTCGGGATTACTGTAAATTCTTCTCCTGTAAAGCGATGGCTCTCCTCTCCAAGAACAAGAGTTCCTTCTCCCTCATAACAGTATCCGATTTCAAGATAATTGTGGAAATGCAGATAATCAATATCACGCCCATATGTCTGCACCCATTTCTGTCCCAGAAGTGCAAGAATTGCGCTTCCTTCCGGCATCTTATAATATCGAAATTCCATTTTGGATTTTCTCTTTTTAGCCATACATTTTCTCCTGCTTCAGACGGTTCTTTCTCTTCCACCCGGGAATGGAATGATATTCTTAATATTCTCTTAAAATTAACGATATAATAACTTTACCAATGTATTCCTCTTCCGTCAATAAAAAAGATTTCTACTTTCCATCTTGTGCCAGAATAATATTGTGTTATAATGTCTCATAGAGAAAAAAATAGTAACAGTGACTATTTCTGAATTGTTACAAAAAATAACAGAAGGAGCAGATAAAATGACTATCACAAATGACATTAAATATGCAGGTGTAAATGACCATAACATTGATTTATTTGAAGGACAGTATGTTGTTCCTAATGGCATGGCTTACAACTCTTATGTAATTATGGACAAAAAAATAGCTGTGCTTGACACTGTTGATGCCCGTTTTACTCATGAATGGCTGGATAACATACAAAAAGAAACAGGCGGCAGAAACCCCGATTATCTAATCATCCAGCATATGGAGCCAGACCACTCCGCAAATATCGCAAATTTTATGAAAGCATACCCTGATACAAAGATTGTGTCAAGTACAAAATCCTTTGCAATGATGAACCAGTTTTTCGGGACAGCCTTCGAGGACAGGCAGGTTGTTGTAAAGGAAGGCGACACCCTTTCTCTTGGAAAACATGAGCTCTCCTTTGTAGCTGCACCTATGGTTCACTGGCCAGAGGTTATTGTTACCTATGATTCCTGCGACAAGGTCCTCTTCTCGGCAGACGGCTTCGGCAAATTCGGTGCATTGGACGCTGATGAGGACTGGGCATGTGAGGCACGCCGCTATTACATCGGCATTGTAGGTAAATACGGTGCACAGGTACAAAGTCTCCTTAAGAAAGCTTCTGGTCTGGATATTCAGGCCATCTGCCCACTCCACGGCCCTGTACTTACGGAAAACTTGGGTTATTATCTGGGACTTTACAATATCTGGTCCTCCTATGGAATTGAATCCGAGGGAATTGTAATTGCCTATACTTCTGTTTATGGCAATACAAAGAAAGCTGTAGAGCTTCTTGCAGACAAGCTCCGCGCCAAGGGATGTCCTAAGGTTGTGGTAAATGACCTTGCCCGCTGCGATATGGCAGAGGCTGTAGAGGATGCCTTCCGTTACGGAAAATTAATTCTGGCAACTACAACCTACAATGCAGAGATTTTCCCGTTTATGCGTGAATTCATTACACATCTGACAGAGCGCAATTTCCAGAATCGTAAAATAGGTTTTATTGAAAATGGTTCCTGGGCTCCTCTTGCCGCTAAGGTAATGAAGAAAATGTTTGAAGGCTCCAAGAAACTTACCTTCGCAGATACAACTGTAACTATAAGGTCTGCCCTGAATGAAGAAAGCAGTGCACAGCTTGAAGCAATGGCAGAGGAATTCTGCAAGGATTATCTGGCACAGCATGACGAGACAGCCAACAAAAATGATTTGACTGCTCTTTTTAAGATTGGCTATGGCCTATATGTGGTAACCTCCAATGACGGCAAAAAGGACAACGGCCTGATTGTAAATACGGTTTCTCAGGTTACAGACAGCCCGAACCGAGTGGCAGTATGTATTAACAAAGCAAATTACTCTCACCATGTCATCAAACAGTCAGGTATTATGAACGTAAACTGCCTGTCCACGGAAGCTCCTTTTAAGGTATTCCAGAACTTCGGCTTCCAGAGCGGACGTAACGTAGATAAATTTGCAGACTGGGAGCCTTTGCGTTCTGACAACGGCCTTGTATTCCTGCCAAGATATATTAATGCATTCATGTCGCTTAAGGTAGAGCAGTATGTAGACCTTGACACACATGGAATGTTCATCTGTACGGTAACCGAAGCACGTGTTATCTCCAATGTGGAGACCATGACCTATAACTACTACCAGAGCAATGTAAAGCCAAAGCCGGAAACTGAAGGCAAGAAGGGCTTTGTGTGCGTTGTATGCGGATACGTATACGAAGGAGACGAACTTCCCGATGACTTTATCTGCCCGCTGTGCAAACACGGAGCAGCAGATTTTGAACCGATTGGTTAATAGGCCTGTCTCTGTTGGGAACGGCGTAAATTTTACACCGTCCCCAACACCTCTTCCAGATATTCTTCAATATCTTCAATCCTGTCAAGCTCAAATACCCGTGCTGTAACATCCTTCGCTTTCTCCTTCGAAAGATGCCGGATAATATATTTAATCCGCGCTGTCTGAGACCTCACCATACTCAATTTGTCTATTCCCATTCCTATCCATACCGGAACCATCTTTTCATCAGAAGCCGCCTCTCCACACATGCTGACCTTTATCCCTGCCTCATGTGCATTCTGTACTGCTGTCTTAATTGCACGAAGTACTGAAAGATTACAGGTACGGTACAGATTCTGCACCTTTTCATTCATACGGTCTGCGGCCATAATATACTGTATCAAATCGTTTGTTCCAATACTGAAGAAATCTGCCTCTGCCGCCAGCCTGTCGCTTAAAAGTACTGCTGCCGGGGTCTCTATCATGATTCCTGTTTTTATCCCTTCATCGTATAAAATCCCTTTTTCCTTAAGCTCCCTCTTACACTCTTATACGTTTTCTGTCTGCCTGACCGTTTATTTCCCGCTCAATTAACGTCTGGCAGGCGCTGCTGTATGCTTCGCCCGCCTTCATGCCAAAGGCCAGCTCAAAAATAAATTCCCGTATACACTTTTCCTCACCCTGTACATAAAATCCCCGCCCAGCCTTTGCTTTTAAGCTCACACCATGTCCGGCAAAAGTTTTCTTTAGAATATCAATTTCACCTACAATCGTATTCTTACTTATAGAAAGCCTGTCAGCCAGACAAGATGTGGTCATATATCCGCTGTCATACAGCAGGATAACCGCAGCGATTGCCCTTCTCTCCTGTGCAGAAAGCCTGTACTGATAGTAATCGCTTTGATTCACTATTTTTGCAACAGCAGCTGAAAAACCTTCCCTGGAAGTAATACTTACCTTTCTTCCTCCAATAATACTTACCTCTGTATCTTCCGGTAAAAATTCATTCAGATTCCGTATGTCATTCCGAAGCGTGCGTTCGGAGATATCAAATTTCTCCGTCAGGTCTTCAATACATACTTCATAATCGGATTCTAACATCGTTAAAATATTACATTGTCGTTTGTTCATGTCTTAATGATATCCTCCTGTCTTTAAGAATACAAATCCAAAGCTCTACTCTTTCGGGAAATTTATTGTGTTTATAGTATACATTGTTCAATATTATTTACAAATATTTGTGCATAATGCCATTCATTTTTATAATTATGTTCGAATTAGCAGTTTTGGAAACACATATCCATTTTTACGAAAAGGTGTATTCACATTTTAAATCAGAAAAAAGACCGGGAACCTATTTTAAGATTCCCGGTCTTTTTCTATTATCGCTTTTCACATCTGCCATATCTTATTTTCACAATAAAGTTATAGCATTATTACAATCGCCAGTCCAATTGTCCCCACTGCCATAAAAATCAGCCCGATACCAGCTGCTTTTTTTCTTCTTTCCATCTCCTTCTTATCATTCACTGGCATATGCAAAATCGGGTATTTTCTCCGCCCAATCAGGTACATAATAAGTCCTCCTGAATTATTACCACTCATAGCAAAAAATCCCCACAATCTGGGATGCTTAAGCCCTCTGGCTTTTGCATCAATAACTACCATATTGTAAATCTGATATACAACCTCAAGACCTCCAACTAACATCACAGCTCCACACGCTGCAAATAAAACAGCATTTCCTTCCATAAAAACCCTCCTCCCTAAAATTTTTTAATAATCTGATAAAGCAGTACTGACGCACTGACAATCATAAGACAGAATACCCCTGCCAGAAAATAGCTGCTTTCTGGATTTGGAATCAATACATTCATCATGACCAGCAGAACGGCAAGTGCAATATTTGCCAGAATAGCGCCGATTAATTTCCGGTTACTTTTTACAACATTTGTACTCTCTTCTAAATGTTCCATCATTTTTATGTCTCCTTTCAATAATTCATCAAGGCTTACAGAATATAGATCGCTTAATTTTATGACGCTTACAATATCCGGATAAGATTTTTCATTTTCCCAGTTTGAAATCGTCTGGCGGGATACTTCTAATTCCTCTGCCACGCACTCCTGTGTAAGTCCGGAACTCATACGGGCGTTTTTAAGCTTCTTTCCAATTTCCATACTTCAACCGCTCCTTTCCCGGTAATCTTGTCATATTTATATAGAAATGTCTATCAAAAATCTTTTACAATATACTTTTTTTATGAGAAACTTCTTTTACAAAGCTGCTTTTTCATACTCCTATCAGCCAATTGTGCCAAAAAATTAAAAAAGAACCTCCTTCAAGCTGACGAGGTTCTTTCATTATTCATATTCTAATTCCTGCCTATGGTCTCTGTCCCATACCGCCTTCTAATGTAATCGTCTCTCCGCTCATATACTTGAAATCAGGAGAAGCAAGCTGTACACATACACGGCCGATTTCTAACTCAGAGTCTCCATAGTGTCCTGCTGGCGGCATCTTAACATTCTGCTTGAATGCTTCTGGATACGCCTTCTCAAAGTTCTCAAGCTGTGCGGTCCATGCAAGCGGACAGACAATATTAACATTAATCCCATCCTTGCCCCACTCTGTAGCAGCTACTCTTGTAAGACCACGGACACCTTCCTTTGCGGCAGCATATGCACACTGTCCAAAGTTACCAAAAAGACCTGCGCCTGATGCAAAGTTAATAACACTTCCCTTAGTCTCTTTGAGATATGGATGACATGCTTTCATGTAATAGAAGGTAGCATAAAGCCCGGAATAAACAGCAAGGTCAAACTGCTCTGTTGTATGGTCCTCTAAAGTTACACCGGAAGCAGAAGCCTGCGCATTGTTAATCAGGACATCAATACGTCCAAATTCGTCAATTGTCTGCTTTACAACATTTCCTACAACTGCCTCATTATCTGCACCAGCAGAAACGTCAGCCTGTACGGCAAGAACCTTGATTCCATATAATCTTTCCAGCTCTTCCTTCGCGTCCTCAAGCTTCTTTACATTTCGCCCGGTAATAACAATGTTTGCCCCTTCCTTTGCATAAGCAGTGGCAATTCCATAACCAATAGATCCACATCTTCCGTCACTTAACACGGAGCGGCCGCCCCCTGTAATAATCGCTGTTTTTCCTGTTAAAAATCCCATTGTAAACCTCTCCTTTCTATCGATACATCTGCTAATGATATATCTGTTTACTAAAATATAATCATATCATAGCACTTTCAGATAAAGAAGACAAGCATTGAGGCCATTCGCTTTGAATATATCAACATATATTTATTTCTTAATCAAGATATGTTACAAGTCCGTCTGCTCTTGGATGCCCGGTCCCTTCATCTGCCGCATATCCAAGCGCCAGCATTCCTACAACACGGCGTCCCTTTGGCAGTCCGATTTTGTCAAGATAAGCTGCCACCTCTGGCTTGTCTCCGCAGTATTTAAGCTGATTAATCCAGCAGCTTCCAAGTCCGAGAGAATGCGCGGCAAGCATCATGTTTTCCAATGCGCAGGAACCATCCTCTACACCGTTTACATCCTCCTTATTGCAGGTAACAATAACAAGAGCTTTTGGTCCGTAGAAGGTATAGGACGGATTTTCCATGCCCTTTGCAACAATTTCCTGAAGCGCAAGAATAGATTCCTGCTTCTGCATAATAAAGAAACGATAGGTCTGCATATTCTTTCCGCTTGGAGCAAATGTTCCGGCCTTTACAATCTCATCTACTAGTTCCTTCGGCACATCTTTCTCTGTAAATTTACGGATACTTCTTCTTGTGTAAATATTATTTAATACTTCATTCATTTTAAAATCTCTCCTTTTCTGGTATTTGCCATTGCAATAAATAGCAGCTATTTGTCCGTTATGTTTAGTATAGCCTTTTCCTGCCAAAAATTCATTATCTATTTTGGAGAAATTTTCTATATTTCCTTTCATTCTGTACGGCACATAGACAGACATATATGAACAGTAACAATATATAATCCTAAGTTAAATTTCAAAATGTCCAGAAAACACACAATCATCACAGTCCTTCCATATTTTCAACAAATTTCCAGTTTATATTAGACAAAGATTATTCCTGCTGCGGCAAAGAATATCTGGCTGTAGTAAAATATTGCGGAAAGGAGGAGAGCTAGATGAAGTTTCGCCATGAATGGAAACATGAAATTAATGCTTCCGATTTTATAACAATTACTCAGAGGCTTTCTGCCGTTGCAAGGCCTGATGCTCATGGAAATGAGGGAAATTACATAATTCGAAGTCTCTATTTTGATAATTCTTCGGACAAAGCACTTCGGGAAAAAATTGACGGGATAAACAGGCGTGAGAAGTTCCGGCTTCGTTATTATAATAATGATATTTCCTATATTCATCTTGAGAAAAAAAGCAAATACAATGGACTTAGCAGCAAGGAATTAGTCCAGGTTTCAAATACAGATGTAGAAAAGCTGTTAAATGGAAAATATCAATGGCTGGCCGATCCCAAAACCCCTCTTACAAATGAGCTTTATTCTAAGATGATGTCACAGGGATTAAAGCCAAAAACAATTGTGGAGTACGAAAGGAAGGCATATATTTATAAGCCGGGAAATGTCCGGATAACGCTGGATTACCATATCAGAACCGGCATGCTTTCTACAGATTTTCTAAATAAAGAGTGTATTTTAATTCCTATCAGAAATCCAAATGTAATTATGGAAGTAAAATGGGACGGTTTTCTTCCGGAAATTATCCGGGACACGGTTCAGCTGAAAGGACGGTTTTCATCTGCGTTTTCAAAATACGCAGCCTGTCGTGTTTACGGCTAAAAGATGTAAAAAACGAGGAGAAGAGTATTATGACATTTAAGGACATTTTTAAATCAAGTTTTTTGGAGAATGTGACAGGGGTCAGTCTTTTAGATATGGCCATTGCACTTGTATTTGCCTTCGGGCTTGGTGTATTTATCTTTTTCATCTATAAAAAAACATTTATGGGCGTCATGTATTCGTCCGGCTTTGGGGTTACACTAATTGCTCTTACTATGATTACAACCGTTGTCATTCTTGCAGTCACCTCAAATGTTGTGCTGTCTCTAGGCATGGTCGGCGCACTGTCGATTGTCCGTTTCCGGACAGCGGTTAAAGAGCCTCTTGATATTGCTTTTTTATTCTGGGCAGTCGGTGCAGGAATTGTATTGGCAGCCGGCCTAATTCCACTGGCAGTTGTAGGAAGCATTGCCATCGGAACAGTACTGCTTGTTTTTGTAAATAAAAAATCTTATATAAATCCATATATTGTAGTTGTGAACTGCGAAAATCATACAAGTGAGGAGGCCGCTTTAGAATTCCTCAAAGAACGGGTAAATAAGCTGGTAGTAAAGAGCAAAATGGCAAGAAGGGGAGAAGTTGAGCTAAATCTTGAAGTACGAATGAAGAATGAAGATACTGATTTTATTAATACATTATCTGATATGAAAGGTATAGAAAACGCTGTCCTTGTCAGCTATAACGGCGAGTATATGGGATAGGGAGGAAGCTTATGTCAACAAACAGACATATTGATAAAGTTTGTATTGTATGCATCACGGTTCTTTTAATCCTAAGTCTTATACTAATAAGTCTAAAGAAGGCCGGCGCTCTTCCTGCTTCAGCAGACATGGGGTATGAGTCTAGATTGTTCGACACCTCAAAGGTGCATACTATTGATATTATAATGGAAGATTGGGACGGATTTATAGAGACCTGTGAAACTGAAGAATACAGCGCATGTTCCGTTGTGATTGATGATGAAACATATAAAAATATAGGTATTAGAGCCAAGGGGAACACCTCCTTAAGCTCGGTAAAAAGATATGGAAATAACCGCTATAGCTTTAAGATTGAATTTGACTGCTATAATACAGGAATCTCTTATCACGGACTTGATAAAATCAGCCTGAATAATATCATTCAGGATAATACTTATATGAAGGATTACCTCTGTTATCAGATGATGGGCTCATTTGATGTGGCCGCTCCCCTCTGCAGTTATGCTTATATTACGGTAAACGGTGAAGACTGGGGACTTTATCTCGCAGTGGAGGCTGTAGAGGAAAGCTTTTTAGAAAGAAATTACGGAAATGCATACGGAGAGCTTTATAAGCCTGACAGCATGGACATGGGCGGCGGACGTGGAAATGGCGGGAAATTTGACGGAGAGGATTTTGGAGAAAGGGAAATACCGGAAAGCGCGCAAATGCCAGACCCGGGACAACCCCCGGAAGGCACGCAAATACCAGACCCAGGACAACCTCCGGAAGGCGCGCAGCTGCCGGAAAATATCGAATTGCCGCAGTATAAAAATATCCATGACAGCTTTGAAATCCCAGTACCAGAAAATACTCCACAAAATGGCGGAATACCTGCCAATGACGATGTATCTCTTATCTACACAGACGATTCATACGAAAGCTATAATAATATTTTTGATAATGCAAAAACAGATATTACAGACAACGACAAAGAACGGCTGATTGCTTCCCTTAAAGCTCTGAATGAAGGAGAAAATATTGCGGATATTGTAGATACCAATCAAGTAATCCGGTATTTTGTAGTCCATAACTTTGTCTGCAATTTTGACAGCTACACAGGCTCTATGATTCACGATGGGCGGATGTCTATGATACCATGGGATTACAACCTGGCATTCGGAGGATTTGAATCAGGTACAGGTGCTAAGGGACTTGTGAATTATCCTATTGATTCGCCAATATGCGGAGGCGAAATTTCTTCAAGACCCATGCTTGCATGGATATTTGAAAATAAAGAATACACAGAACTGTATCACACCTATTTTGATGAATTCATAACGGAATATTTAGGAAGCGGCATTTTTACAGAAGAGATTGACAATATATCCCAAATGATAGCGCCCTATGTGGAAAAAGATCCAACCAAGTTCTGTACGTATGAAGAATTTGAAGCCGGAGCAGAGACACTAAAGAAATTCTGCCTGCTTAGAGCAGAAAGCATTACCGGACAGCTAAATGGTACAATTCCGTCTACGTCTGAAGAGCAGAAAGCAAACAGCAGTGCTTTGATAGATGCGGACGGGCTAAATATAACAGATATGGGGTCTATGCGGTAAATCTTTGTGTTTACTGTTCACAAAGGTCTGTGCAACAACTGCACAGACCACATCTTCATTGTCCAACACATTTCGCTTTAGATATGCAACGCTACTTTCGGCTCATCATCCTTATCCATTAAAAGGAATCGTTTCTCCCCCAAAGCCACAGCATCCCTGCATATGGATTCTTCACTGCTCTAAGGAACACTTTTTTATTCCACGCCCTCCATTCTTTATAGTCTGCTGTCTGTGAAAGTGCAATTGTCTGCGGCTCATCTCCAAAATCCCACTCGGACTTAAGCTTACCTTCTTCATTTACAAGAATTGTCTCTCTCCCTCCACACTGACAGTAAAGCTCCTCTCTTTTCTCCTCAAGCTCATCCAAAAAATGAAAGAAGTATTTTTTCGACTCAATAATTATATCGTGTGTTGACATCCTTCCGCTTAAATAGTCCATTTTCTTTTTTACTGATTCTAAGGATGCATATTTCACACATAGATTCACTCCATGCTCCCGGGCCCACCTTTCTGCCTGATACCGGCCTTTCATATTCTGCTGGAACATGACATACTCAAGCTCAAACCGGAGATTCCTGTGTTCATCACATATTTTTTCCATCAGATTAAATACTTCTGTACAAAAATCATATACACGGAATACGATAGAATACAAATCCACCTCTTCCTTCAGGCGGTGTACTATTTTTTTCGTCTCTGTCCCCTGCAGCTCCAGTACAAACCTTGGGCTTCCTTCTAAAAATCCTTTTTCCTTCAGGCGGTCCGCTATATGTAAATAATCTTCTACTCTGCCAGACATAATTCTTACATCATAGGGTTTTCCAGAGTCTTCCGGATAAATATCCTCATAAAAACGAGGATTCTTCCACTTTATCACACTGCACGGAATCCCTCTGGTCGTAAAGGAAGGAAGCTCTCTTCCAATCCACCTGTCATCATAAGCGATGTTATTCGCACATGCCGGCAAAACGAACGGACTTTTCTCCTTCTCTGGATACCACCATCCATGAGAAAGGGCCACAACTCCCGCCGCCATCTCTTCCTCAATATGTACCTTCTGACACACACTGCCCGCCTCTGTTTTTACAAGAATATAATCTCCTTGCGAGAGCTTCTGGTCTCTTGCAATATCACCACTTACAATTGCAATCGCCTCCACTTCCTTCTTCCTCTGCTCCTCAATCTGCCGTCCTGCGGTATGATAAAAATATTCTGACTTATAGTTTGTCGCCAGATATGGAAACTCCTTCTGCTCTACACCATACTGGCAAAATACCGGCAGCGGAGGATTCCCTTTTTCTGCCATATGTTCAGAGTACAGCTGAATTTTCCCCGAAGCAGTCGGAAAACCATTCTGACGGTACTTTCCATATACCGTTTCCCATTTCCCATTCTCCGTTACAATCTTTTTAGCCTCTCTGACCTGCGTAAGAGTCAGTCCATAAGGTTTTAGCCATTCATTCCAGTAATCCTCCACGGAATCAAAAAAGCTCTCCTTATAGCCCATAGCCTTCCCGATTTCATTAATAATTTCCAAGTCACTCTTTGCCTCTGTATCAGGGACCAGCTTCGGACTATAATAAATTGTATCGCTCCCGTCTATCATCACACTCTCATATTCCAGATACACTGCAGCAGGAAGAATCAGATCTGCAAGCATGGCAGTAGGGGTCATAAAGAAATCGCTGACCACCATAAAGTCTGTCTTACAAAGAGCCTTTACAAGTTCTTCCCTGTTCTCCCATATCATAGCTGGATTTCCGCCCTGTACATACACTGCCTTTATGGGATATGGCTTCTGGCTGATAAGAGTATCTGCAAGCGCTTTCCCGCTTGACTCGTTAAAGTTATCCAGATAACTCTCCTTATAGCCTGGTATCTGCATGCGGTTACTTTTATCACGAAATGGGCATATTTCCGGCCTTGCAATCCTATTACGCTGCATTATCTGCCTCTCAGACATAGGTCTTCTTGAAGTAAGCGCTCCGTCTTTGTCCACATTTCCGGTAATTGCCGTTAATATCTGAATTGCCCGGCACTTCTGAAATCCGTCTGCATTATGATCCATTGCATTCCCCATTTCAATAATGCCCGGCCCAGAACACGCAGTGATCTCTGCCGCTCTTCTTATTGTCTCCTCTGAAAGTCCGCAGATTTCCGCCGTCCGCTTAAGTGTATATTCTGCCGTGCTTTTTCGGACTGCCTCAAATCCAAAAGTACATTCCCTGATAAATGCCTCATCATACCATTTTTCTTCTATTACTGTATGAATCATGCCAAGAGCAAGGGCCATATCAGTCCCCGGCTTTACCGGAAGCCATATGTCTGCCCGCTTCGCATGAAAGGTTCTGCACGGGTCAATCACAATAAGCTTTGTGCCGCGGCTTACTGCTTCCTGAATCTGTGCGGCTCTCTTTTTATCCGTATTATAAGGGCTGCTTCCCCATAGCACAATGAACCTTGTCTTTTCTGTAATTCTTAAATCCGGCATAAAACCAAAGGTCTCTCTTGCCGCACTCATAGATGCCATGTGGCACATATTGGCGGCTCCCATACTGTTAACAGTACCAATAGTATTCATAAGCCGCTCATAAATGGCATTAAAATACGGCTTATTAAATCCTCTGATTCCTAGAAATGAATTCGCTCCATATTTGGTAATGCATTCTTTAAACCTTTCTCCGGTTTCCTTAAATGCTTCCTCCCAGCTAATCTCCTCCCAGCGGTTTTCTCCTCTCCTGCCTGTTCTTTTTAACGGCATCCTGATACGCTCCGGGTGGTTCATCAGATTCAGCGCATTTTTCCCTGTCTCACACCAGATTGTTTTATATGCTGTGTCTGGGTGAATCCTCTCCACTCTTCCGTTTTCATCTGTATCCGCCAGCATATGGCACTGCTTTCCGCAAAATTTACATACTGTACAAATATCTTTTTGTTCCATGTTTGTCACCTCTCTTTAGTTTTTTAGCCCGTTACCTGTGATTCCTGCCAGAAAATATCTGTGCAGAAATGCATATACAAGAAATGGCGGCAGAAAGTTCATCATTGCTCCTGCCATTGTCATTCCATAATTTACGTCATTGATTCCCTGTATTGATGAAAGTCCTACCGGAAGTGTTTTCGTCGCATCCGTATTCGATACAATCAGCGGCCATAAAAGGCTATTCCAGCTCCTTGTAAAATATAAAATAGCAACTGTAATCAGTACAGGCCGTATGACCGGAATTACAATCCTCGTAAAAATCCTTCTGTCACTGCAGCCGTCCAGCCTCGCACACTCAAACATCTCCTTTGGTATTCCTATCACAGCCTGCCTGATAAGTACGACTCCAAGCATAGACGGAATCGGGAGAATCAAAGGCCAAAAGGTATCCATAAGCCCAAGACGGCCTGTTAAAAGCCAGAGTGGAACAACTGTGGCCGGAAATGGAATACAAAGGGTCGCAAAAAACAGAAAAAACAGCTTATCATTTCCAGGAAACCTTTTCTTTGCAAATGCAAATGCCGCCAGGCTGCATATACATAATGTCCAGACAACACCTGTAACCGAAATAAACAGACTGTTAGAAAGCCATGATGTAAACCCGCTGACATGAAAAATTTTCTTATAATTATCCAGCGTATAAGTAGAAATATCAAAGCTGATTAAATAAGGCGAATAGGTTTCCTGCAGTGAGCATACAAGCATATAGGCAAAGGGAAGCAGCATAAATGCTGTAAGCAGTATGACCAGCATACCTATAAAACAATTTCCAATTTTCTTCATCTTCCATCCTCCTAGTACAGACTTGATGTTTTCTCATTCAACAGCCTTCTCTGCATAAATGTCAGAAATGCCACAAGGATAATCAACAGATTCCCGATTGCCATTCCATATCCTATTTTAGAATATTTAAAGCTGTATAGGTATAAGGACAGCATAACAGTTGCAGTTGTTCCCTGTCCCGGTCCCCCTCCTGTCATAATGTAAATCATATCAAAGGACTGGAAGGTTCCAATGACCCCTAAGAAAACAATCATAATAGCTGCGGGCTTTATAAGAGGCGCCGTAATATACCGCATCACCTGAAAACCGGATGCTCCGTCAAGGCGCGCCGCCTCATAATAGCTTTCCGGAATATCAACCAGGTATGCCAGATAAAGCACCATATAGTAGCCTGTCCCCATCAAAACCTCCATAAGAATTAATGCCGGGAATACCATTACCTTTGAGCCTAAAACCATACTGGAATTTATTCTAAAAAAAGAAAGAAAAAACGCCAGAGGAGACTGCTCGTTATTCAACAGAATCCTCCACACAATGCTGACAATACTTGCAGAGGCAAGGCTTGGAATGAACATTGCATTTCTTACAAATTTACCAAGCCATGTTGTTTTTCTTTTCTCCACCCATACTGCTGTCAAAAATCCAAGCAGTGTTTCAAGTGGTACTACTGTTATAACGAAAATCAGTGTATTGCGGATACTTTTTAAAAATATCTTATCCTGAAGCAGGGCTTTATAATTTGCAAGACCAGCAAATACCGGCGTGCTTAAAGCGTTGTACTGCGTAAGGCTGAACCAGCCTGACATGATAATCGGAACATACCAGAAAAAAAGCATAACCAGAAAAAAGGGAAGAATGTATAAATACCCACTGTAATCTCTTCTTTTCATATCATTCTTCCCCTCTTTATATTCCAAATAAGTGATTCATGGGCAGCTTATAGCTCATTGCCCAGTAATGTACCCTTTCAAAACGGGGATCTCTGCCGCCTTTTAAGCTCTCGTACAGTTCTTCTACCTCTTTAGCGCTGTGCATATCAAAAATACTTGCCACTGCATCCTCATCATTAGAGCCTCTTCCAGGCAGAATATTACAAAATTCACTAAGGGTAATTGAAGGCGGCTCTTTAAATATTTCATCATATTTTTCTTTATCCTTTAAAAGCTCGTCTACAAAATAAAAGAATAAATCCTTCGATGCCCGTGTCATCATTTCCACAGGCATTGTCTCATTGATATATTCGGAAAATCCTCTTGTTCCATTAAAGTAAGCAAACATTGTATGAAGCCTGATTCCCACCTCATCTGCAAATTCCTTTGCAGCATATACCTCATCCGTATTAAACTGATACAGATGATAATTAATATAGGCATCCCCCTTAAACCCTTTTTGTCTAATCTCACTCATTGTTGTCCTGATATTGCTCTTTACCGTTTCAAAGTCAAATCCATGAATTCTGTCATAAGACTTTTGGCCAAATCCCGGCATGGAAAACAGAATCCCCTCATAGTGCTTGCAGGTATGTATTTTTGAAAAATCCGGGAGCACACTTGCATTGGTGCTCATATCAAGCCTTAAGCCTCTGTCGTACATGTAATTAATAATTTCAGGGAGATGGGGATTCAGCGTCGGCTCGTACCAGTTATAGATACGGAACAGGCAGTCTGGTGTAATAATCTGATAGTGGAGCAGATGGGATACTAAACGGTCAAATGCCTCTATATCCATATCATACCTTGGAATTTTTTTACTGTACCCGCTTAAATTACTCTGTCCTGTTTTACAGTAAAAACAGCGGGCATTACATTTATTTACAATATCCATATAAACTTCCGTATACATATTTCCTCCAATCTGAAACAGGGCAGGACATCCTCGTCCTGCCTCTTTATATCTGCTTTTCTTTATTTTGTTGGTTCTGAATAGTCCAGGGAATTCGCATATTCTGCCACGTCCTTCATGGCATCTTCTGGAGTTACTGACCCATTCATCATTTCCTGCAGCTCTTTCCAAAGGTAATCGTAAACCTCCGGTGCACGTCTTGCCGCTGTAATCGGGCGGATTGTCCCTTCTCCTACTGCTTTTATATAGGGCTCTTCAACCTCCTCAAGACCATACCATTTCTGCTCCTTCATATTCGGGTTGGATTTGGTAAGCTCATGATACTTTTCACCGCCCTCTTTGCCTGTTACATATTTAATAAACTCAAATGCAAGCTCCTTATCCTCTGCTGCAGACATCAAAACCAACTGGTCAACACTGGCTCTTGCGCCCATACTGCCGTTATTGCCTTTAAGCTCGTAGGTGAATCCATAATTAATGTTATTCTCCGTAAGCTGCTCAAACATACTGGAGCCCGCACTTACAAAACCAATGGCTGCCTCTCCTGACAGGAAATATTTTTCGAATGCCTCGCTGTTTGTAAGCGACATTGTATCCTCCGGAAGAACATTTTCCGTATTTTTCAAATCATATAAAAACTGTGCTGTCTCTATGCCCTCCTTCTCGTCAAGGATACATTTTCCTTCTTCATCAAAAATGTCTCCTCCTGCCTGATAAAGGAAGGAATACCAGTTCCAGTTCAGATCCTGATAGAATGTCTGCCCCCATCCCTGGGCTATACCGCATTTCCCGGAATCTTTTGCCTTCTTTGCAATCCGCATCACGTCTTCCCATGTTTCAGGAGCGCTCTCCTCAATAGATGCTAGAATATCATTATTATAGAACATAGCGAGAACAGCTTCTGGACCGCCCTGGGCAATTCCATAGTTCTTGCCGAATATTTTGTACTGTTCTCCTAAAACCGTATAATTTTCATAGTCTTCATCTGTAAGATATCCGCCTAAATCTTCTACTGCTTTGGCATCTATATAGGTGGGGAACATTTCTACATACATATATCCCACATCCGGTCCTGAGTTAGTAGAAATGGCAGAACTGTATTTTGACTCATAGTCCTTCCATGAAATAAACTGGAAGGTAACATCCACGCCGTGCTCCTCCTCAAAAGGAGCTGATATCTCGTCCCACACTGCTTCATCCTCACCATTAAGCTTGGCTGGAAGCCAGACCTCAAGGGTATCTGTTTTTGCAGTTTCTTCCTTTTTCTCTTCTGTACTCTCCTGTTTGTTTCCGCAGCCTGCGAAAAGACATGCTGTCATAGACATGCAGAGCAGCAGACCCACAACTCTTTTTTTCATAAAGTCTCTCCTTTGTTATTTTCTCCTGATTTTTAACGTACACGAATATTTTATTCCTCCCCTCTCTCCCTAGTCAAATCGGTATTTTTTATATAAGATGTATATTTATTTTATTTTTCTATAAGCAAAAATATATTTTATGTGAGACAACTCCTATTGCTACAAACAAATTAGGGAAAATGCGAAAATGAAGATGTTTGCTCTAGAATAACAACAGGTTGAGGCACATAAAAAAGAGATGACACAGGAAGCAAAAGCCCCGGATCATCTCTTTTCTTTTATTTGATTATCTGATCTTCTTTGTTCTAATATAAAGTCCGCTTATCACACTGAGCGCAGCTGCAGCCAATAGCACATACAGCATAATAGGCGAAGTGTCACCGGTAGGAGGAGCCTTCATTTTATTGACGGAAAATGTCGGCGTACTAGACACATTACCACTTTCGCCGTCTCCGAAAGAGCTGCTATTTACTCCTTTCCATCCTATGGCAATCGGAGACAATCCGTATACCTTAAATGTAATGCCTTTCTCTGTCTTGGTTACCTCTGGATATTCCACATCTCCCACATAGTGGCCATTCATATCAGCCGTAAACATATGGGCTGCCACAAAGTCATGGGTGTATCTTCCTGTGCTGGACGGGTAAGGCAGCGTTATAGTCAGACCGTCTGATGGGAAATTCTCCTTAGTCATTACCTGCCATCCCATTCCATTAATATTTACTAAAAGTTCCACATCATAGACTACCATGTTTGTGTCTGTGATTCCATTATATGTTTCCTGTATTTTCAGACACATCTCTTTTTCGATTTTACCCGGCGTATTCAAATGTTCCTTATCTTTAAAGGCATCCGGTACTTTAGAGATGCCGCTTTCTACTTGCAGTTTGAAAGAAGTTCCGTCTTCAGACTCCTGAATTGAATCATTCACTTCAGTAATCTCGCCCAAAATCTCTGGCAATGCGGCAGGCAGTGTATAATTTTCTTGTCCGTCCCCTTGAAGAACTGGTTTATCTTGTCCGCTCTTCCAAGACAGTTTCACCTTCTGACTGCCTTTTGCCACCATTTGATACTCGCCAGTCAGTTTGTCTGAAGGACAGTTAAACTGAAGATTTTTCATATCTTTTTCTAAAATACCTGTAATCTTCAATTCACCGTAAAGTGTGGCTGACTGGTCTTTGATGAGATCCAGCCGATCTGCTGCTTCCAAAGCACTCACATCCCACGCAAGCTCTTTTGGAGAGATTGTCAAGTTATATGTACATGTTGCTTCCAAATACTCATCAGTTTCAGAAGCCGTGGCTGTGATGACAGCGCTGCCTGCTTTCAAGATTCTGACTGTTCCCGTTCGCGAATCAACTTCTGCTACAAAAGGATCTGAACTGCTGTAGCTGACGGCAGAGCCATTCTCTGCACCTTGTGCAGTTATGGTAAACTCTGCGTCTCCATAAGTCACTAACTTTGTTTTTTCAGAAAAAGCAAAGTTTTTCTGCTCTTCTGGTTCTGTTACGGTTATAATGATCTCTGCTGTCACAGACTTTCCAGCCAATGTGGCGTTTACACGATATCTGTAACTGCCTTTTGTCAGTCCGGTTTCTATTGTATAACTGTTACTGTTCGCTCCAGCTATGGTATCCCAGCTGCCATCCGCACGCTGTATCTCCCAAGTGAACCCTGTAGCAAGGGGATTCGCTGTCAGAACCGGAGCTTTTGTATAGCCGACCTTCACTTTAGATTCACTGGCGTTTAAAGTGAAAACCGGAACATTTACTTTTTCTATTATTACACCAGTTTGAGCAGAAATCTCCAAAACCATCTCATCCCCGCTTACCAGCAGACCGGTTACAATCTGATTGTTTTGATCATGCTGGTAAATCTTTACCGGTGCAGTATCCACTGACGGACTAAAGGAATAGATTGCATTGCCTACATTAAAGTACAGGACTCTTTTTGAATAAGAAAGTCTGGAAAAGCATAGGTCCCACATAGGGTATCCGCCTGCTGTTCCCAAATTCTCTATTTCAAAGCTTCCCACTTCGGTTTCATTTCCATTGGAATCTCTTTTCATCAGCGCTGCGCCGTTGCATATATTTTGATTATTAACAACTGCTTTTCTCGTAAGATAATAGAAATTACCGTCCATTGTATAAATGGCAGATTCCCGTAAAGGAACGGTCTTATGCCAATAATTATCATATTTTGCATCAGTGCAGATAATATCATTAGAATCCCAGCTATGATCTGCCTTCATGGCATCGTCACTGAGCAGGAAATAGGTATGTTTCACATAACCTGTCTCTCCGGTCTGTTTGGCGGCAGTTGTATCGTCATATGTTAAGTCCACATGATACCATTTGCCGTCCAGCTTCACATAATTCCATATATGATTCATTTGTTGACTTCTGCAATAATCAACCTCTATTCCCGCTTTATTAAGGAGAGCGGCGTAAGCAAGCGTATATCCCTCGCATACTCCGATACCGTTTACCAGCGCTTCATATGCATTTTTCTTTTCAATTCCTAAATTGTTAAATGCATTTTGATCGTATACAATATGCTGTACTAAATAGTCATGCAGTGCAAGCGCTTTCTGTTCATCAGTCATATTTGCCTCAATAACCTGGTTAAAAATGTTGTCTATTGCCGCCTTATACTCTATAACGCTATCTTGGCTGTATTCTGTACTGTAAGTAAATGTACACTTCTGGATTATACCATCTGTACTCGTATAGTACATACAATCCCACATGTAAAACAGATCTGGATTATTCCGTGCTACATTTGGCCAAATACGATCCCAATCCGCTTTTGTAAGGTTGAAGCTGGATAAATCCACTTCTGCCTCCCAGTTGAGCATTGCATTGGTCATTGCTTCCCATGCCTTTTGCACATCATCATCTGTTGCTGCTTTCACCTCTTGGCCAAGGGTCTTTAGTTCTTTATCATCGACAGCTTCTGAATCTGCCGGCTCTTTTGCATCTGTATCCTTGTTTTCCCCCGGCTGCTCTGTGAGAGTCCTGCCACTGCAGGCGGACAATTCTTCCATACATACAGAGCAGTCCGCTGCTTTTGTTTCTTCCGTACACTGAATCGTGCAGGTACAAACCGGTTGGGCAGTTTCCTCTTCTGTCGTATTATCTTCCTCCCCCAAAACTTCTTTCCCCTCTGTATCTGCTGCAGTTACAGTAATCCGCAAATGTTCCATCATTCCGCCGGTAAATCCCAGAATAAGAAGAAATACCAATAGCCGTTTACCATGTTTCTTCCATTTGTTCATTTTTCTTTTCTCTTTCCTCCTGTCTTTGTTCTTCCCGGAAACCCCTCAGTGTCTCTTCGAACTTGACGTTTCATTTAATATTATATCATGTAATATATAATAAAAAAAGCATTATTCCAATTTTCATTGGAATTTTCATTAGGATTCTTAGCAGATATAATAAAGAATCAGCAGATATCGTGCTCTGATATGCTCCCCTTATGGTAGACAGATAAAATAATAAAACTGTCACTATAAGGAGGAGCATATTTTATGGGACAACATTCAAAATACTCTTTTGAGATGAAACTGGAT
>CAJTEW010000016.1 GCA_910575605.1 Lachnospiraceae bacterium | reverse complement strand
GCGGGAAATACAGATTTTATCAATCTGGTAATGAGAGGAGAGACAAAGCATGTAACAAAGCATGATGCTATTGCAAGCATTTTAAAGCATGATGTACCGATAGCACCGGGTTTTGCATTTGTAGACAACCAGGGAGATCAAAAGACAGCCATCATCTGTATTGAAGGCCAGAAGTTCGGCGGGGCTCCAGTAAGCCTGAATTTAAAGCTTGACGTTATCGACAGCCCGAACTCAGGAGGAATCAGCGTAGACGCAGTAAGATGCTGTATGCTTGCAAAGGAGAGAGGACTTGCAGGAGCCATCGAAGAGCCAAGCTCCTACTTTATGAAGCATCCGCCAGTACAACATGTAGATGACCAGTGCCGGGCTATGCTTGAGGACTTTATTGCAGGCAAGTAACGCAAGTTGGGGACGGAGTAAAATTAAAAAGTGCCTGTCCCCATGTAGGGTGGGGACAGGCACTTTTTAATTTTACTCCGTCCCCAAAGAAGAAAGAGCGGTAGAGAGATGAATCAAAAAGTGGATATTGTAGTCATTGGGACTATTATTAAAGAGACAATACAGTTTCCTGCAAAAACCATAGGCCCTGTTCTTGGAAGTCCGGCCGCCTATTCAAGCCTTGTTATGGCGGCACAGGGAAGGAATGTAGGAATTGTTACATATTACGGAAATGATATGGACGGAATCTTTTCCGAGATGGATGCATTGGATAAGAGAGGTGTTATGCCTTATAAATATACAACAACAAACCTTCTGGTGTACAGAGAGGATGGAACAAAGTATGTGGAATATCAGAAGGCAGCTCCGGATATAAAATTTGAGGGGATTCACCCGGACTACTTAGAGGCAGATTATTTTAAAATTTGTCCCATGAACTATGAAGTAGAGCTTGATGTGGTAAAAAAGCTTTGTGAAATGAATAAGACAGTTTTTGTGGATTTAGGAGGATATGGCGGAGCCACAAGTGATGTACGGCACTCTATAAAGGAAGAATACGGAAAAATGGTAATCCATACTTTGTGCAAAAACAGCACAATTATCAAGGCCAGCGAGGAGGATCTTCAGTCGATTCTGCCGGGAAGAACAGCAGAAGAAGCAGTTGCGTACCTTGTATCAGCAGGAGCGAAGAACGTAGTTGTAACATTAGGAAGCAGGGGCGTATTATATAAAGAAGGAAATGCAGATATCATTTATCTGAAACCCTTTGAGGCCAAAAGCGAGACAGAAGACGGAACTCTTGACTTTACAGGGGCCGGTGATTCCTTCGGCGCAGGCTTTATGGCATCCTATGTGAAGGAAAGAGATATGTATAAGGCAGCACGCAATGGAAACGCCACGGCATCCCTTGTTATTCAGAAATCAGGAGGCTGCACATTCGGACGGATGCCGGAAGCAAAAAGAGTAAGAGAACGAATTGAAACCGGAAGGTAATAGATATACATGTGGAGGAGATACGAATGAAAAACTATACAGATGCAGAGCTAGTAAATAAGGCGAAGGAGAAAATACTTGAGGAAGCAGAGGCATTAAAACAGGTTGCGTCCCAGGTAGACGAAGCGTATGCGGAAACAATTAAGGCAATTTTGGAATGTAAAGGAAGGCTTATCATCACAGGGCTTGGAAAGACAGGACATGTAAGCAAAAAGATAGCGGCATCCTTTGCAAGTCTCGGAGTACCGGCGTTTTTTGTACATAGCTGTGAGTCTCTTCATGGGGACATGGGAATGATTACAAAGGATGATGTTGTAATCATGATATCTAACAGTGGAAAATCCCAGGAAATCTTGAATATGCTTCCGCCTCTTAAGATAATCGGAGCAAAGACGGTTTCCATTACAAAAGATAAAAATTCTCCTCTGGCGAAGGAGACAGACATTGCTATTTTAGTAAATGCCGGAACTGAACTTGACCATATGGGGCTTGCACCTACCACAAGTTCTACAGGAGCGCTTGCCGCAGGGGATGCTCTGGCTGTCATTGTTTCTGAAATAAAGGAATTTAGAAAAGAAAACTTTGCCTTAAGCCATCCGGGCGGAGCACTGGGAAAGCAGTTAATAAAAGAATATCAGCAAAAAATTAAAGGATAAAAAGTCAGAAAAAATGTTGACTTTTGTCGATTTATGTCGTACAATTTTGCTATAAAAAGTTAACGTTAACTATAACGATAACGAAAATAAACGAATGTACGTACATGAAAAAGTTGCTTTATTCTGAAAGGAGGGTAACATTGGAAAAAAATAAAAGTGCGGTTGTACTGCGCGGATTAAAGAAGTATTTCCCCGGAACAAAGGCCCTTGACTGGGACGAGGATGACATAATTGAAGTAAAGGCAGGAGAGATACACGGGCTGGTTGGGGAAAACGGAGCAGGCAAGTCCACATTATTCCAGATTTTAATGGGGATTTATGATATGACCGGCGGACAGATGGAGCTTTTCGGAAAACCTTATAAGCCTAAAAGTGTATATGATGCAGAAAAAGCAGGGCTTTCTATCATTATGCAGCAGCCTAATTTTGCCTACAATTTAACAGTTGCAGAGAATATTTTCCTGGGACAGGATAAAAAGTTTCTGAATAAAGCAGGGATGATTGACTGGAAGAGGCAGTTCGAGGCCGCAAAAGAAGTGCTGCATAAATTTAAGTTTGACCACATAAGTCCCACAGCGCTTTTATCCGAGCTGGGATTTGAGGAGACAAAACAGGTGGAGATAGCTCGTGCACTGTCTAGTGAGCCTAAGGTTCTGCTTGTGGATGAAACATCTGCGGCTATATCAAAAAGCTCTGTGGATACTCTGTATCAGCTTTTAAAGGAGCAGAGGGATAAAGGCTGTGCGGTTATCTATATTTCCCATTTTATTGACGAGGTTCACGAGCTTTGCGATAGAGTGAGTATTTTGCGGGACGGCAGACTGATTACAAAGCTTGAGATTAATGCTTCTGTGTCTCCAGATTTCATTATACAGAATATGGTGGGACGGGACGTTTCAGATGCGGTGTACCGTAGCGAGGCCAGTCACTCCATAGGAGAGGTGATGCTTAAGACAAAAGGCCTTAAAAAAGACGGAGAATTTGAAGGGATTGATTTGTGTGTACACTCCGGAGAGATTGTAGGAATTGCAGGAATCGGCGGGTGTGGTTCTGACAGCTTTGGAAAAGCACTATTTGGATATGACAGGATTCAGGGCGGAGAGATATATTTTAAGGGAAAGCCTGTAAAGATAAACTCCCCCCTGGAGGCAATGAAGCTTGGAATCGGCTATATACCTAAAGACAGAGATAAGGAAGGCTTATTTTTAATCTATGATTCTGTCGTAAATATTTCTGCCGCAAATATGAAAAATGTAAGTAAAAATGCAGTCATTAACCACAGGATGGAACAGAAGATTGCAGTGGAATCTATACAAAAGTTCCTGATAAAAACACCTTCTGAAACAACATCTGTTTCAGACCTAAGCGGCGGCAATAGGCAGAAGGTTGCCATCTCCAAGTGGGTTGTAAATGATTCAGAATTTTTGATTGTTAATTCTCCCACCAGAGGAGTGGATGTTGGAGCCAAGTATGAGATTTACAAGATTCTAGAGGATTTAAAAAACCAGGGTAAGGGGATTCTTCTGATTTCCGATGAGCTGCCGGAGCTGATTGGTATGAGTGACAGAGTATACTGTTTCAAAAAAGGTAAGATTTCCGGTGAATTTACACGAGATGTTTTTACAGAAGAACGGTTAGCAGGACAGATGGTCTGAACCAGGCGGAAAGGAATATGAAAATATGGAAAAGAATAACACGTTTTTAGTATTTATAAAAAAGAACATTTCTCTGGCGGCTTTTGTGATTTTGTTTCTACTCTTTTCATGCACAACAACCGGAAAGTTTTTGCGGATCAGTAATCTTCTAAGCGTGCTGACAGCCTCTACAGATTTGCTGATATGCTCCCTAGGGGCTACATTTATCATTCTTATGGGTAGTATTGACCTTTCCGTAGGCTCTATGATAAGCCTCTGCGGGGTTATCGCCGCTAAGATATATCTGTCTACAAACAGTATTTTGTTGACACTTTTTGCAGCTGTTCTGGTATCGGCTGTATGCTATTTGTTTATGGGTGTGATTCATACACAGCTTAAAGTTCCTACCTTTATTGTTACACTTGGGATGTTATCCATTGCCCGTGCCCTTGTAACCATGGTCAGCGGCGGTTCTATTACCATGATAGATTATAATGGAAAGATTAAGCAGATTTTTGGGCTTCGTCCCTGGATTCTGATTATTGCCATCGGCTTGTTTGCTGCTGTATGGGTTGTAGAAAAATTTACACTTTTCGGGCGGTTTACAAGGCTCGTAGGAGGCGATGAAAATGTTGCCCGTTTAAGCGGTGTAAATGTAAAGAAGCAGAAAATACTTGTATTTCTTTTTGCAGGTCTATTAACAGCCATAGGCGGTATTGTAATGGCGGCCCGTATTGGGTCAGGCTCACCGTCTGTAGGCCAGGGCTATGAGCTTGATGTTATTACAGCAGTAGTTCTTGGCGGGACAGCACAGACCGGCGGCGTAGGTGGTGTCAGGGGAACCTTAATCGGTGTGCTTACTATCGGAATTCTGGCAAACGGCCTGATTCTCTGGGGTATGCCGTCGGAGGTACAGCTTTTAATTAAGGGACTTGTAGTTATCTTTGCTGTTGCAGTATCAACAGAAAGAAAGCAGAACATGATTGTAAGATAAATAAAAGAAAAAGGAGTAGATTATGGCATTAGTAACAACAAAAGAAATGTTTAAAAAGGCATATGACGGCGGCTATGCAATCGGTGCATTTAATGTGAACAATATGGAGATAGTACAGGGAATCACGGAGGCAGCGCAAGAGATGCGATCCCCGGTTATATTACAGGTATCAGCAGGTGCAAGAAAGTACGCGAAGCATATTTATCTGATGAAGCTTGTAGAGGCAGCCGCAGCGGACACAGACATTCCGATTGCACTCCATTTGGACCACGGAGAGGATTATGAGATCTGTAAATCCTGTATAGACGGAGGCTTTACGTCTGTCATGATAGACGGCTCTAAGCACAGCTTTGAGGATAATATTGCACTTACGAAAAGGGTAGTAGAATATGCGCACAGTAAGGGTGTAACAGTCGAGGGTGAGCTTGGAAAGCTGGCGGGAATTGAGGACAACATTAATGTAAAGGCAGAGGATGCTTCCTATACAAACCCTGATGAGGTAGAGGAGTTTGTAAGAAAAACAGGGGTAGATTCACTGGCAATTGCTATTGGAACAAGCCACGGCGCATTTAAGTTCAAGCCGGGTCAAAAGCCTATGCTCCGGTTTGACATTCTGGCAGAGATAGAAAAAAGGCTTCCTAATTATCCTATTGTTCTGCATGGCTCCTCATCTGTCAATAAAGAGTATGTGGAGATCATACAGAAATATAACGGTGCTTTAGACGACGCTATTGGAATCCCTGAGGAAATGCTGAGAAGGGCGGCGAAATCTGCAGTCTGCAAGATTAATATAGATTCAGATTTAAGGCTTGCCATGACAGCGGGGATCCGACAGGATCTTACTGTCAATCCGTCTCATTTCGACCCCAGGCAGTACCTCCGCCTGGGAAGGGATAATGTGAGGACGCTGGTAAAGCATAAAATAGAAAATGTACTGGGCTCTGCGGGAAAGGCCTGATTTAACTTATAATATTGGAAAACACTCTTCGGTTTTTAGCTGGGATATATCCCTTAAGGCGAAGGGTGTTTTTTACAAAATGGAGAAAAGGGGTATTTTAGGTGGAAAATATGAAGAGGCAAAGGCCGGGACTGGCCTTTCACCATGTATCTATTGTGGCATCAGATTACAGAAGTGCAGTAGAATTTTACGTAGATTACCTGGGGCTTAGGATTTACGGGGAGTCCTATTCCTATAACAGAAATGCCAGAAAGCTTGAACTTTATTGCAGGGGCGAGTATGTAATAGAGCTCTTTGTGAAAGAAAAGAGAGGTAGTGGCTTAAAGGTTAAGGAGGAAGGGAGCGGCCTGGACCATGTGGCTTTTTTGACAGAGGACGTAGAAGAGATGTTAAGATATCTAAAGGAGAAAGGCGTCAGGGTATCTGAAGTCAGGGAGGATATGCGCACAGGCAGGAAATATGGCTTCTGTCAGGACCCGGACGGGACAAAGATAGAATTTTACGAGGGGTAGTCTGACAGTTTTTGTCCGTAGAAAAAGGAGCGGTGATACATGCAGATTACAAAGATTATTACAGATGACACATTAAGGGAGCTAAGGGAACATGGCACGGAGGAGTTTCCTTTCCAGTACAATCAGGAAGAAATTAAGAAGTATGATGAAGAGAAGATAGAATGGCACTGGCATATGGAATTTGAGTTTGTTGTAGTCACGAAGGGGTCAGTGTTCTGCCTTATCGGAAATCAGAGGATACATCTTGATACAGGAGAAGGCTTATTTATAAACACCCGGATTATTCACAGCATCGAGAACTGTAATGAAGGAGTTATTTCAAATGTTTTATTTTCACCGGATTTAATTGCAACGGATAAATCAGTAATTCATAAAAAATATATTAAAGAATTTCTGGAATCCGACAGCTCACATATTGTTTTAAAGTGTAATGAAAAGTGGCAGGAAGAAATTCTTAGAAAGCTTGATGGGATTTTTGCCGTCTGCAGAAGAAAAAATATTATGAGTGAGCTGGATGTACATATAAGAATCTGTGATTTATGGATGCTGGTATCAAGACACAGCAGTGAAATTGTGAAAATGGAAAAAATGGGAATTTCGCTGCGCTCCCAGTCCAGACTTCGGAAGATGATGGAATATATTGAAACCAATTATTTTGAAAAAATTTATCTTGAGGATATTGCAAGAGCGGCAAATATCAGTAAAAGTGAGGCAATCCGCTGTTTTTCTCTTGGAATGCAGATGTCTCCAGTGGAGTACTTGAACCAGTACCGCCTTCACCGGGCCAGGATAGAGCTTGAGACAACGGAGGATTCTATTATGCGGATTGCAGTAAATGTGGGAATTGTCAATAGCAGCTACTTTACCAGAATTTTTAAGAAAGTGTATGGAATAACGCCAAAAGAGGCAAGAAGTATCTGTAGAGATGCAGGATAATAGTAATTTTTTTGGTCATATTGTCCTATTATATGGGTAAATATTGAAAGAAATTAGAAGAAATTACTTGTAAAATATTAATATATTTAAACAATGCTAAAATATAAACAAGGAGGAAACAGTATGAAGAAAAGGATTTTGGCAGTTTTGTTGGCAGGATGTATGGTGATGGGTCTTGCGGCCTGCAGCTCTGGCGGGGAAGCAGAAAAAGAAGGTTCAGGGGAAACCGGACAGGAAGAAAATTCACAGGAGCCCGCAGAAAAGAGCAGCGGGGAGCTTACTATTGGCTATTCCTATCCTACGGCAAACAATGAGTTCTGGGGAAATGCCCTTGAGTATGTACAGCAGGCGGCAGATACTATTGGGTTTAAGGTGACAGCAGATGATTGTAACAACGATCAGGCAGAACAGATACAGGATGTGGACAGCATGATTTCAAGCGGTATTGACGCGCTTGTATTAGGACCTCAGGATGCTTCTGTATGCGCAGGAATCGCAGCATCCTGTAAATCCGCAGGAATTCCGCTGGTGATTATTGACAGGTGGCCGGGAGATGATTTGAAGGCTGGGGATGACTACGTATGCTTTATCGGACCGGACGACGAGATTGCCGGCTACAATGTGGCAATGTCCCTCATTGATGCAGGCTGTACAAAGCTTGTAGGTATCGGCGGATATCAGGGAACCTCTGTTGCAGAAGGAAGAAAAGCAGGACTTGACAAAGCCCTTAAGGAAAATAGTGATGTTGAATTATTACAGTTTGAGTATGCCGGAGAAAACTGGGACGATGGTGACAAAGCTTTCCGTAACATTTATCAGTCACATCCAGACGTAGACGGTGTATGGTGCTACAATGATTCACTGGCTCTTGCATCCGTAAATGTACTGAAGGAAGAAAATAAAGTTTCAGACGTTAAGGTAGGCGGTATGGACCTCCTCAATCCGGCGGTAGAATCCATGCAGGCAAAAGAATTATGGTTCTCCACAGGTGGCCACTACCTGCAGGCAGCATTCGGTGCTGTAGTAGCATATGACGTTGCAAACGGACAGGAATATGACGGAGAAGCAAAGGTACAATTACAGCTTCTGGCAGTATCACAGGAGAACTTAAAAGAGTTCCAGGACAAGTTCTTATCAGGCGATGCTCCGATAGACTGGAAGAACGTTTCCAAGGTGACAAATTCTGAAGCAGTATATGACTTTAAAATTTCACTTGATTAATAGTAAGGGACAGGGTAAAACGAATTGGGGACGGAGTATTTTTCAAAATACTCCGTCCCCAATTCGTTTTACCCTGTCCCCTGCTATCGTTTTGGATGACAGAAAGAAAATGGAGGAATAAAGATGCAGGAAAAAAGAACCAGATTTTTTTATACGGCAGCTATTTATTTCATGATGTTTACAGCTTCGGTCTGTACAACAACCCAGGGTGTTATGCTGACGCAGTATATTGAATATTATGAGCTTAAATCCTTTGAGCAGGGCCTTATGAGCGCCTTTCAAAGCGGAGGAAACCTGGCGGCGCTGTTTTTTCTTGGTGTTCTGCTTCGGAGATTGAGAAAGAGGGATATTCTGATGATTACTGCTGTTATGATTCCCTGTATATTTTTTATGTTTGGAATGAGACCCTCTCTTTTCGTATTTTTATCAGGATATTTTGTTTATGGGGTAGTGTTTGGGTTTCTTGACTCCCTTGCATCGTCTGTGATGGTGGATTTATATCCTGAAAATTCATCTCTGTATATGAATATTCTGCACGGAATCTATGGGCTGGGCGGCCTGGCAGGCCCCTTAATATTACGGAGATTATCTCTGATGGGACTTGAATGGAATGAGCTTTTAATGGCAGCAGGCAGTATTGCCTCCTCCGCCTTTGCCGTTTATTGCCTGGCAGTAATTTTTTCCGGGAAAATGTCGGCGGGCAGTGGACTGGAGGAAAAAATTACTGTAGGAGATATTATGAACTTTTTGAGAGACAAAAGAAAGAGAGGCTTATTTTACTGTGCATTTTTATACGGTGCACATCAGATAGGGATTACTGTGTGGATGACAAGGTACATAACAGATTATTTGAAAGAGCCGGCATTTGGCGCGATTGTGCTATCTGTGTTCTGGGTATGTGTGGCGGTTTCCCGTTTGGTGTTTCCTAGATTTCACTGGAAAAATGAAACAGCACTCTGGGCGGGGCATCTGGTGTCAGGCCTGGCAGTTTTTGCAGGAGTTCTGTTTGCAGACGGACAAGTGATGGTTATCTGCACCGCAGTATCAGGCCTGGCAGAAGGGATGATACTCCCCCTTACGCTGGACATGGGATGCCGCTTTGAAATGAAACATACTTCGCTTGGAAGCTCTATGGTTCTTCTTTCACATTACGCCGGCTTTATAATTACACCTATGATAATGGGAGGGATAATTTCAACATTTACTGTTCAGGAAGGAATGTTGCTGCCGGCTGTTCTATCCCTTATAGCAGCAGCCTTTATGTTCAGACTTTTTCATACAGCAGGGAAACAGTGAAAAAAGTTTTTTGGTTATATTGTGCTATTTTGCAGTCCGATAGTGAAAGAAAAAGACATACATCTTATCTATAATAAAACTAACAGAATTCTGGAACATATTTTATCAGAAAGAAGGAGGAAATGATAATGAGACAGATTGGTGTTGGTATTGTAGGGGCCGGTTCGATTGCAGAGATAGGGCATTGCCCGTCCATTGCGGCGCTGCCAAATGCAAGGCTTGCAGCATTGTGTGATTCGGACATAGCTATTCTAAAAAAAATGGCAGAGAAATGGGAGCCGAAAAAGACTTATACAGATTATGGACAGATGCTGGAGGATAAAGATGTAGAGGTTGTTATTGTTGCCACTCCAAACAGATTTCATGCACAGCAGGCAATTGACGCTATGCGGGCAAAGAAGCATGTAATAGTGGAGAAACCATTTGCATGTACCCACAATGAGGCGTGGAAGATGGTAGAGGTGTCAAAAAAGGAAGGCGTCTTTTTAATGGCCGGAACAAACCAGCGTTTTTGGGAGCAGAATCAGATTGCAAGGAAGCTGATGGACGAAGGCTTTATCGGGAAACCTATGATGGGACGCTCATCCCTTCACGAGGGATGGGGACTTTATCATGAAAAGCTGTCTTTTACACCGTTCCGTTCAAAACCGGAGCTTGCAGGAGCAGGAGCCTTGTTTGATCTGGGCGCACACCGCGCAGACCTTTTAATGTTCCTTATGGGCAGCAGGCCGAAGAGGGTTATGGGTATTATTAAAAGACTGGGAACCCCGGAGGAATATACAGTATTAGACGATTCCTTCTGGATCACTATAGAATTTGAAAATGGAGCAACGGGTGTAATCAGCGGTGACAGATATTCGCCGTGCGTATCCAATATTTCCGAGGTATATGGTACAGAAGGTACGATATTTACAGGTTCCGAGGCAACGAATCCTTATCAGACAGCGCCTCTTGCAGTTTTTACAAATAAAGACTTTAAGCAGAGCGAGCTTCCGGAAATTGTAAAGGAATACAGATATCCCCAGCTGTTCTGGTCAGAGGATATCATGCAGCCAGACGGGAATGTACCGAAGCGCTGGGTGCCTATTTACCCGAAACGCGGATGGGCGTATAAGTCTATGCTGGAGCATTTCTTAGACTGTATCGAAAAGGATGTTCCGCCGTCACTTACACCAGAGGACAGCGCGATTGTGACAGATGTGCTGGTTGGCGCGTATAAATCAATGGAGACCAATTCCTGGGTAGATCTTCCCCTCGCAGAGGAGTACATTGTACCGCATTACGATGCACCAATAATTAAATAATTGCTTATGTAAAAATGTCCACAGCCGGATAGTTTACCGGGCTGTGGACATTTGAAGTCTTTCATAAAACTGTTCATAAAAATCCTTTTCCATATCATATGGCTGTACATAAAAACTCTGAAGCACATGCATGCCAATCTCTTTAATATCCTGTTTCCCGCCTGGGGACAGAATCTGTCCGGTAAGTTCCTTCAAATAATCATGCCAGTCCAGAATATACTTTTCATAGCTTTTTATATCCGGTATACCAATCCATTTGCGTACTTTCACCTTAGTCCTGTCCTTTTTTGTACATTCATGAACCTGGAGAAAATACTGAAAAGAATGATTTTCATAAAAACGTCCAAGAGGAAAGAGGCGGCAGATTCCCGGACGGTGGCTGTGAATACTGCACCTCCCCTTATCATTCAGAAAAACACAGGCATCATCCTTGTCTGTCATCTTAAGGTTTGGGAGAATCACTCCGTCAACTACATTAAGCTCAATGGCATCTTCCATTAATTCGTAAAAGGTTCTGTTAAGATACACACACAGCCTGTGGACGTCAAGAGGGTCTAGGACAATGGAAGTGCCCATACCTTTACAACAGTCGCAGCAGCCCTTACATCCTCCACAATCCGCCTTTGTCATGTCATTATTTCCATAAAGCTTTCCGTCTGAAATTTCGTTTAAATCAATATCCCGCAGCATAATATTTTCCTTATCTTCTTCTTTTTAATGCACTATCTTTCCCGGTTATCAGGTGGTCGTCTCTTAAAATTGCATAGGATTTATCAAAGCTTCCATCCCGCATATGCCGGACCATTTTTCTTAGATTTTCGTTTGTTTTAGGAATGTTCATTCCGTTTTTTACAGAATACTGGCCAATCCTTAGAAGCTCGGATAAATTATTTTCATATATTTTATTAATTCTTGAATTTTCAAAAATACTGATAATTTCCATATGCATGGCATTGTCCATCCGCTGCCATTCATAGAGGTTATTTTCAAGAGCACACATGCGTACTACCTTTTCCTCAAGCCGGTAGGAGTACTCATTATATCGGCCGGAGGAAAAAATAAGCTGAAAGGCGGCGCTTTCCATAAGCTCTCGGAATTGGTACATTTCCCTGATATCCTTGTCAGTAAGGTCTTTTACGGTCATGGATTTGTGGTAATCCGAGACAATAAGCCCCTCCGCCTCCAGCTTCTGGATGGCGGAGCGTACAGGACTTCTGCTCATGTTAAGCTCTTTTGTGAGCATTGCCTCTGTAAGAGGCATGCCCGGCGGATAGGTCAGATTTAAAATATTTTGTCTGATTCTCTCATAGGCCTGGCCTGCGAGAGAGGCTGTCTTTTCTGCCATAATTCACAAATAAGGTTTCTTACATGGAGCTGGAAATCTCTTCGCAGACCTTCATAGCTTCAAATACCGCGCTTCTAAAGCCCCGCTCTTCCAGTGTGCGGACTGCTTCAATTGTAGTTCCGGCCGGCGAGCATACCATATCTTTAAGCTCTCCCGGATGCTTTCCGGTATCCAGCACCATTTTTGCACTTCCAAGAACGGCCTGGGCTGCAAACTGATAAGCCATAGGACGAGACATTCCGCCAGAAACAGCGGCATCTGCCATTGCCTCAATAAACATAAATACATATGCCGGAGAGCTTCCGCTTACAGACACAACCACATCCATCAGACGCTCAGGAATGATTTCCACACGGCTGAAGCTTTCAAGGAGTGTGCGTACATAGGAGATCTCTTCCTCTGTCATATAATCGTTCGGGCATGCCGCTGTCATGCCGGCGCCTACCATTGCAGGAGTATTAGGCATGGTGCGTACAATCTTTACATCCTTTCCAAACTGCTCATTAAGCCAGGCAAGAGTCTTTCCCGGTGCAATGGTAATGATAATCTGACTCTTCTTTACGTCATCCCTGATTTCCTTAATGACATCAGCATAAAACTGAGGCTTTACAGATAACACGATAACCTCCGCTTTTTCGACCACTTCTTTGTTGCTTGCAGTAACCTGGATGCCAAACATCTTATGTATGCGATCCCTTCCCTGCACAGATAAGGCTGATCCGATGATTTCCTCTGCAGGAATAATCTGATTTTTAATAATACCGCCCATGATTGCAGAGGCCATATTGCCGGTTCCAATAAATCCTAACTTCATTTTATGCACCTTCCTTTTATTAAAATATAAATGTATACATTTATATATATTGTATACATTATTTTCTGGGATGAATATATCATGTTAGGGGGAAGAAGTCAATAGGTGTATTGATGTTACTGTAAACGGTGAAGTCTTGACAAGACGAGGTTTAAGAAGTATATTGTGGGTGCAGTGTTGGGGACGGGGTATTTTTAAAAAGTGCCTGTCCCCAGGCTAGGTGGGGACAGGCACTTTTTAAAAATACCCCGTCCCCAACCGTGGAGAGAGCATGATGAAAAGAAACCCATTTCCAGGAACATTTACTATATTATCAGCAATAATTTTTATGACCCTTTTATTTTCGGGATGTGCAGAAACTGATAAACCATCTAATTCAGACAAAAAAATACCTGAACAGACAGATACAGCAGATATCGAGACGACAGATGATGCAGTGAATACGGACCCGTCAGAGCTCCAGGACAACCCGAATTATAAATTAAAAACCATTGATATGAGCAAAAATGATAAGGAGCGTCTGGCAGAAAAAGTTTTTACTGTCATGGAAAGCTGCAGGTCCATTTATGAGGAAATAGAGACCGAGGATGTGTATAACGTTGTATTAGAGGAAAATATCGTACACCGTATAATAGCGCAGATAGCCGGGGAGGGCTTTTCTGTTATCTGCGGAAGCCGGGACGGAAATATGAAAAATTATGAAAGAGTGGATAATTGCCTAAAAAAGGCACAAAAAGGGAAAACAGCAGAAACAGATTTTTATTCGGTTAACATAAATGGAATTTTTCGTTATTATAAACTCACGTTTAAGGAAAAAAGGCTGTATGTTACATTTGTGAGTGCCACATATGATAAAAATGGTAAGCCTAAAGTACAGCAAATGGAAAAAATACAGGCTTATGCGTGGGAATATACAGAAAAAGGATGGCTTATCTGGGAAAAGGCATTATCCAGAAATCCGGAAATGGACATGCATATTTTTTACCGCATATTGCCGCTTCCTGAAAAATGCTGGGAGATTGGGGAAAAATGCATCAATCCAGTAAATTATTTCGGAAATAATTTATTCCTGACGGACTGGGATGAAGGAAGTATGGAAAAAATAGAATTTAATGATTTATTTGATTCTCTCTATTTGATGGAAACGGGCTTAAAACCGGAAAAGGAGAGATACGAAAGAGGAATTCCAGGGGAAGAGTTTGAAAATATAGTAGGAAAGTATTTTCATATAACAGTGGAACAGCTCCAGCAGTATGCAGCATATAATGAAGAAACAGGAACCTATCCGTGGATTGCAGTAAACGGATGGAACCGGGTGCCCCAGATGAAGCCTTTTCCAGAGGTGGTTTCATATACAGAAAATGCAGACGGTACACTGTCTGTCTGTGTTGAGGCCATTTATGTAGAGGAGGGGAGAGACTGCCTTTTCCGTCATGTAGTAACCCTAAACCAGGAGGAGAATGGAGACTACAAATATCTGGGAAATAAAATTGACTGGGAAAATGCATATCGCGTCCCGGCATACAAAGCAAGGAAGGATTTTTGAATTATGAAAAAAGAATTGGAATATTTTATAATAGACGACGCTTTTGGAGGCAATCAAGAATGGTTTACCAATGTAGTCATGAACATGGGCGGCTGCGCAGCGGCAACGGCGTGCGACTGCTGTATTTACCTGGCGCTTCGCAAGGGGATGGAAGGTCTGTATCCATATCCAGTACACCAGCTTACAAAGAAAGATTATATCACCTTCAGCCAGAAAATGAAGCCGTATATACGTCCAAGGATTGGCGGAGTGAAAAAGCTTCGGTGGTTTATAGAAGGATTTGAAAAATATATTAGAGAAGAGTGCGGTGGAAATATTGGACAAAAAAATATAACTATAAATATGAAGGCTTTTTCTGGCAGCAGAGACTATGAGGAAGCAAGGAAAATGGTCCTGTCACAAATAGACGCAGGATATCCCGTTCCCTATCTTCTGCTTCGGCATAAAAAGCCAGAGATATATAAGGACTATATCTGGCACTGGTTTCTGCTTGTGGGTTATGAAGATACAGGAGACAATTTACTGGTGAAGACAGCAACTTATGGAGAAAGCGATACATTTTCGTTTCGAGAGCTATGGGACACCGGATGCGAAGAAAAAGGCGGGATGGTGCAGTTGGGGACGGGGTATTTTTAAAAAGTGCCTGTCCCCAACTGGCCTGGGGACAGGCACTTTTTAAAAATACCCCGTCCCCAACCATTTACAAACCGGCAGAATTCCATTAAAATAAACTATAGTACAAATATAACAAAAGTGAGGAACAATATTATGGAAAATCCAATTATTACAATTGAAATGGAAAATGGAGACTTAATAAAAGCAGAGCTTTATCCTGAAACCGCCCCAAATACAGTAAATAATTTTATCTCTCTTGTAAAAAAGGACTACTATGACGGCTTGATTTTTCATCGTGTAATTAAAGGTTTTATGATTCAAGGCGGCTGCCCGGACGGAACAGGAATGGGAGGCCCGGGCTATAACATTAAAGGAGAATTCAGTCAGAACGGGTTTGAGAACAGTCTGGAGCATACAGAAGGAGTTCTCTCCATGGCAAGAGCGATGCATCCGGATTCCGCAGGCTCTCAGTTTTTTATTATGCACAAGAAATCTCCTCATCTTGACGGAGCTTATGCAGCTTTTGGCAAGGTAGTCGAGGGTATGGAGGTTGTAAATAAGATTGCCGGGACAGATACAGACTATAGTGACAGGCCTCTTGAGGAGCAGAGGATGAAGAAGGTTACGGTAGATACAAAAGGAGTGGACTATCCCGAGCCGGAGAAGGAGTAATGGAAAGCTTTTATAAAGATACAAAGGTCAGATGTATTCTGGCACTGGTGTGCTGCGCCTTATGGGGCAGCGCATTTCCTTGTGTGAAAATAGGGTATGAATGGTTCCATATTGAAGGAGCGGGCAGCCAGGTGCTGTTTGCAGGTTATAGATTTTTTCTGGCGGGAATTTTTACATTTCTTATGTCCTGTATTTTAGAAAAGAAAATAATTGTAATGAAAAAATCGTCGGTGCCGTATATATTTGCTCAGGGATTGCTGCAGACAACGATACAATATGTGTGCTTTTATATTGGGCTTGCACACACGACAGGTGCAAAAGGTTCGGTCATTAATGCGTCCAATGCATTTTTTACAATCATTGTTGCACATTTCCTGCTAAAATCAGAAAAGGTAACCTTTAGGAAAGCAGTGGGCTGTCTGCTCGGTTTTGCAGGAGTAATTGTAATCAATCTTGCGCCAGGTGCGTGGGGGAGTGGATTCAGCCTTTTAGGAGAGGGAATGGTGCTTTTGTGTGCCTTTGCCTATGGAACAAGCTCTGTGACGCTTAAGTTAATTTCAGATAAAGAGAAACCCTCAACAATTACCGCGTACCAGCTTCTATTTGGCGGTGCGGTACTAATTATCATAGGCCTTATAGCAGGAGGAAATGTACGTGGCTTTTCAGTGAAATCTACGATCCTGTTCATTTATATGGCGCTTTTATCGACAGTGGCATTCACCCTGTGGACGAAGCTGATAAAATATAATCCTGTGGGAAAGGTTGCTATATTTGGTTTCAGCATACCCATATTTGGTGTGGCACTTTCAGCAATATTTCTTAAGGAACATATATGGACTGTGCAGAATTTTGCAGCCCTTATACTGGTAAGCATCGGAATACTTATTGTGAATCTGACAGGAAATGATAAAAGTTTAACATAAAGATAGTAGAAAGGAGATACATATGAAATATGTAATTCTGGGCGGCGTTGCCGCGGGAACAAAGGCGGCGGCAAAATTAAAGAGATGCGACCGCCAGGCGGAGGTAAAAGTATTTACAAAGGGTGAGGATATTTCTTATGCCGGATGCGGCCTTCCGTACTATATCGGTGGAGATATCCTTACAAAGGAGGACTTAATTGTAAATACTCCAAAGAAATATGCAGGGCTTACAGGAGCGGAGGTATATACCGGCTGTGAGGCTGTTGGAATAAGCCCTGATAAAAAGGAAGTGGCATTTAAGAAGACTTCCGGAGAAATTTTTACAGAGAACTACGACAAGCTTATTATATCAACAGGAGCAGTTCCTTTTGTGCCCCCGGTAGACGGGATAGGACTGTCCGGTGTATTCTGCATACGTACACCGGAGGATGCGGTAAATATCCGTGCTTACATTGAGGAAAAGCGCTGCCGGAATGCAGTCGTATGTGGGGCAGGCTTTATTGGACTTGAAGCTGCGGAAAATCTGATGGCTCAGGGACTTGAGGTGACGGTGATTGATGCCATGCCACAGATTATGCCAAATGCATTTGACGCGGAGATGGCAGATTTTGCAAAACGCCAGCTTAAGAAGGCTGGAATGAGGATTCTAACTGGTACAAGCCTTACAGGAATAAGCGGACAGGAGCATGTAGAGGAGGTTCTCACCGATAACGGAAATCTAACGGCAGATATTGTTATTATGGCAATCGGTGTGCGTCCGGCAACAGGCTTTTTGTCTGAAAGCGGCCTTGAGATGTTTAAAGGAACGATTCTTGTTGATGAAAACATGCAGACAAATCTCCCGGACATCTATGCAGCAGGAGACTGTGCAATGGTAAAAAACGCATTGACAGATAAGCCTCAATGGTCAGCTATGGGTTCTACTGCAAATCTTGCCGCCCGCGCCATGGTAAAGAAAATGTATGGGGCTGGAAAAGGCTACAGAGGATGCATGGGTACAGGCGTAGTCCGCCTTCTTCCAAAGCTTAACGCAGGCCGTACGGGACTTACACAAGAGCAGGCAAAGGCATTAGGTATGGAAACAGTTTCTGTTGTCTGCGTACTGGATGATAAGGCACATTATTATCCGGAAGCTTCCTCCTTCTATATAAAGCTTACAGCAGAAAAAGAGAGCCGCAGACTCCTTGGAATCCAGGTTTTAGGAGCCGGAGCAGTGGATAAAATGGTTGACATAGCTGTGACTGGTATCTCCCAGGGCATGACGGCAGATGATTTTGATACGATGGATTATGCATATGCACCGCCATTTTCCACAGCAATTCATCCATTTGTAAGTGCATGTTATATTTTAGAAAATAAGCTTGACGGCCAGCTTGAGAGTATGAGCCCGGCAGAATATATGGCCGGTGCCGGGAAAGATTATCAGGTACTGGATGTTCAGCCGGCACCGTCGCTTCCCAATGCAAAGTGGATTAATCTTTCAGAGGTGACAGGCCCTATTGAAGGCCTTGAAAAGGATGCAAAGCTCCTTCTTGTCTGTGCAAAAGGAAAGAGGGGATATTTTCTTCAGAATCGCCTGAAAGCATATGGATACACGAATACAAAGGTTTTAGAGGGCGGAGCTTTTTTCAATGAAGTTAGGGTTCCCCGTAACGGAAAAAAGCTCACAGCAGAGGAAATTAAGAGAGTGAAGGGATTAGGATGTCTTCAGGATAAGCGCTATGAGGATGTCTTTAATGTACGTGTGATTACAAGAAACGGAAAAATAACCGCTAAGGAGCAGCAGAAAATTGCAGAGGCAGCAGAGAAATTCGGTTCTGGCGAGGTAACCATGACAACCCGTTTGACATTGGAAATCCAAGGTGTGCCTTATGATAATATTGAACCGGTTATGGAGTTCCTTAACGAAGCGGGACTGGAAACAGGAGGTACAGGCTCTAAGGTCCGCCCGGTAGTTTCCTGTAAGGGAACAACCTGTCAGTACGGATTAATCGATACGTTTGCACTGTCAGAGAGGCTGCATGATTTATATTATACAGGCTATCATGGTGTTTCGCTGCCGCATAAATTTAAGATTGCTGTAGGGGGATGTCCGAATAACTGCGTGAAACCGAACTTGAACGATTTAGGAATTATCGGTCAGCAGGTGCCGGAGATTGATGGCTCTAAGTGTAAGGGCTGCAAGAAATGTCAGGTAGAAACATTATGTCCCATTCATGTGGCAAAAATGCAGGATGGCAGGATTACAATTGATTCTGCTGCATGTAACCACTGCGGCCGCTGTATTGCGAAATGTCCGTTTGGTGCAGTAAATGAGTCTATAGCCGGATACCGGGTATATATCGGCGGCCGCTGGGGCAAGAAGGTGTCAGAAGGGCGTATGTTAGATAAGCTATTTACTTCGGAGGATGAGGTTATAGAGCTTGCTGAGCGTGTAATACTGTTTTTCAGGGATGAAGGACTTTCAGGTGAACGGCTTGCGGATACGATTGCACGGCTTGGATTTGATTATGTGCAGGATAAGCTTCTGAATAGTAAAATTGATAAGTCAGAGATTTTGAAGAAGAACGTGGTGGGCGGAGCTACTTGCTAGGAATGAAATGTTGTAACTAAATGTCGAAAATAGTCTGGAGTATCGGGAGAATGGAATTTATCTTGATACTCCAAAAAATTATCTGTTTTTCAAATTATCAAAAGGTGTACTTTTTGATAATTTGATAATTCTTATTTACTCTATTATAATATCGACCGTTTGTCAACAAAAATAACCCTTATTTTTGTATATATTTTAATCGCTTAAATAAAAAAGCGTGTTTCAAAAAGTACAGATTTTGGGAAAAGTATGAAGAAAGAATATATGGAGATATCTCCTAAAGTAGTCTGTAAAACAATTCAGCAGTATAATATGGAGCCGATTTCAAAGGAGAATATGCAGAAGCTCATAGAGATTGCAGAAGATTACAGAAAAGTGAAGAACTATGTATATCAGCGCTATGGAGGTATAACAAGTCTGGAAAAGCTTTATCCAGGCTATACAATTCAAAATGAAATGACGGAATGCGGATTAAGAGAAAGACTAGGTTTACCGTCAGTATATTATTATCTGGCTATTTTCGATGCATTAAGTGATATAAGAAGTCAATGGACAAGAGTAAAGACAACAATTTTAAAGAGGATAGGTCAAAATGAAGCTTTTACAGACGAAGAACGACATTATCTTAGGTTTGTTTTGAAAATAAATAAAGCATATGATGCAATAGTAAACCAGGATACCGTAAGACTTAGTATAGACTTACAAAATCAGTATGAGATGCTGGCAGAGAAAACAAATGTAAAAAAGTTGAATAATTATTTAAGGAGACTAACACGGAAGTATCAGGTAAAACTACATACAGATCAGATGGATGGATTTTCTACATCCAGAAAAGCATATCGTTATGCAGAACATGGAATTTATATTACATCAAAAGAAAAGCGAAAAAGAATATTTATACCACTAACAGATAGTAATAGCTATAACTCCCAACTTTATGTAAAGCTTTATCCAAAGGAAAATAGTATAGAGATTAAAGTTCCCATTAATGTGAAAGTTCACGAGCATTCAGATTATACAAACCAAATAGGACTGGCAATGGGAATGATCATTATGTTTACAACAGACAAGGGGCATCAGTACGGTGAAAGACTAGGAGAATATCAGATAAAATATGCAGATTGGATGAGAGACCAGACAGGCATATACAAGAATAACAAAGAGATGAATCCTGGTAGAAAAAAATATATCAATAAAAAGAAAAGGTATGAAGAACAGCTTCACAGTTATATTAATCAGGAGATAAATAGGCTTTTCCGTATGGAGAAGCCGGGTACAATTTATCTTCCAAAGATTAGGGGAAATCAGGCTGTAGGGGCAGGCAGAAAAATTAATAACTATGTTACATTATGGCAGAAAGGTTATATACGCAGCCGTTTGACACAGAAATGTAAAGAGCATTCGGTAAAACTTATAGAAGTTAGGGGAAAAGATATTAGTAATGAATGCTGCAGTTGTGGAAACACTGGAGAAAAAAAAGAAGGGGTTTTTAGATGTCCGGTTTGTGGGTGTCAGATGGGTGAAAAGATAAATACTGCAAAGAATGCAATAAAACGTGGACATGTAAAATGAAATAGGATCATAAGAACAGCAGCTTTAGATTAATTTCAGTAAAAGCTGAAATTTTACCGAAAGGACTAAAGAGTAAGTTCATGATATAAAAAAGAAGGGACGGCATTAGAAGGCAGTGCAAAACTGCGTATTGGGTATGCCAGGACCTGGTGAACATAAAAGTTATGAGTAGCCGGGAGCGAAGTGGGGGAAACCTGCATCATCTTTGAATAAAAGGTGACCAATGTGCCATATTTGATTAAAAAGGTTGGAATTTCCAGGGGGAAAAGATGAGAATTTATCAGAAAAAGGAAATTTTTCATATCATTTCTTCATTACAGAGACTAAATAAAGTGTTGAAAGAAAGGACATCTGTATTATCTGAAAATGATTTAATGCAGATATTGATAGAGTGTCAGGATTGCGCGGTTCATATTGGAACAAAAATAGAGGAAATTGAAGGATACGAGACAAACAGTGTAAGATTTTTAGAAGAGTACTGTGAAGAGGCGTATCAAATTAGTATTAATCCTATACCTAAGGTTATCAAAAAAAGAACTGGGAGGATGGGGAGATTACTTTCAGACATTATGCATGATTTGGAAATGCGTACAGATAAAAAAATACATATTTTATTTCTGCCATATAAGGCCAGTATGTGGACAGCGTTTGATAGTATTTGGAGATATAGTATGAAGGACCCTGATGCAGAGGTGAAAGTTGTACCTATTCCTTATTATGAAATTGGAGAAGAGCTTGAGAGTCCAATATTAAAATTTGAAGGTGATTTGTTCCCAGATGAGTTACCAACCGTATCTTATCGAGAGTATAGTATTGAACGTGAAAAACCGGATTTGATTTTTATTCATAATCCATATGACAATACAAATAATCTGACAAAAATTCCTGAACAATATTTTTCAGAGAGTCTAAAACAGCATACAGGAGGCTTGATTTATAGTCCTTATTTTACAATGTGTGGTTATACAAAAGGAAGATCAGATTTTCAGTATTTAAATAAAGGAACCATTAATGCAGACAAGGTAATTGTTCAATCTGATTTTGTAAAAAGAATATATGAATCATATGGATATCCGTCAGAAAAATTTATAGCATTTGGCTCGCCAAAGATTGATGCAGTTATTAACTTCAATAAAAGTAATATTAGAATCCCGGATGAATGGGAGAGAAAACTAAAGGGAAAAAAGGTATTTCTGCTAAATACACATTTATCATATTTCCCAATAGGAGCGGGGAATGTTTCAAAATATGGATTTGATTTTGCACAAAGATATCACGATGAATTGCTAAAGGCAGTGATGAATAGAGAAGATTGCGGCCTTATCTGGAGACCCCATCCGCTTCTGTTTACTATGATTGAATCGAGATTTCCACAGTGTAGGAAGTATGTCGAAAATATGAAAAAAAGAATCCAGGAATCAGAAAATTGCGTAATAGATATCAGCGGTGATTATAGAATTTCTTTCTTTTGTTCAGATGCACTTATTACAACATACAGTTCTATTATAAATGAGTATATTGTAACTGGAAAACCAGTCATGATCTTTCAAACAAAGCCGACAGAAGAAAGTGGGAAGAGGGCGCCGGTTGATATGCGCTTCTGTTACTTCAAATTAAAAAAAGATGGAGGAATGTCATTTGAAGATTTTATTAATATGGTACTTAGAGGAGAAGATCCTAAATATAAAGAAAGAATGCAGATGTTAAACGAAAAAGCATTCGCTAATCTGGATGGGAGTGCAGGGGAAAAAATATACAATTATCTAAAAGACTGGATAAAGCATTAGAGGAGGATGTAATGATAAAAAGATTGGAAAATAATGAGGTGGGAAAGGTTCTTTGGTTTCTCGAAAAGCATTTTTCTGATTGCATTTTTCTATATATGGATTTAAAAAAATATGGAGTAAACCATCCAGATGTGAATTTTTGGTATTCAGAAAAAAATGGCGGGCCTCATACTGTTCTTATGAAATACTACGACAGCTTTCAAGTGTATAGCTCAGAGTGTGACTGGCAGCCTGAGGAGTATGCAGAACTTATCTCAAAGTTTCATGTTTCCACTATTAATGGGAATGAGGAAGTAATACGGAAATTAGATAAATGCTTAAAAGGGTATAAAACAGCATATGGAGTAATTGTACAAGAAAAGAGATATAAGGAATTTCCTCAGTTTTCACTTATAACCAAGGCAAATCCGGAGGAATCCTGTGAAATTGCACAGCTTATGTGTTCCGATAAAGAATTTCAGGAGAACTATACTGTAGAAAACCTTGCGAAGCAGTTGGGAGATAGAATGAAGGAGAACGCAGGGAGGAGTTATGTTCTTCGTGAAGACGGGAAAATTGTAGCACATGTCGGAACATTTATTGAAGATGAAAGGATAGTTGTAGAAAGTGGACTGATTGTAGACGAAGCATATAGGAATAAATTTTATGGGCTGATCATTCATGAATATCTGAAAAAAATAATAATGGAAGAACGGAAAAAAGTGTATGCTTTCCGAATAAGAGATAATATGCAAAGATACACAAAAGCAGGCAATGACGATATTTGCGGATACTATGGAAAAATGACACGGAGTGAAGAAAATGTATAGAGAGATTGTAACAATACTAAAGAGTATTGCACCAGATAGTGATTTTGAAAATTGTAAAGATTTTTTTGAAGAAAAGCTAATTGATTCATTTGGGATAATGTCATTAATTACGCTGCTAGAGGAGAAATTCCATATTTTCATTAAAGGGGAAGATATTTCAGAGCATAATTTTAAAAACGTAGAGTGTATTGACAAACTTGTGAAGAAATATTTAAGGAGCTGACTTAATATGCAGAAAAATATATTGGAATACCTTGATAAAACGGCATTAGAATTTTGCGATAAAATGGCATTTAATGATGGAGATATAAGTGTAACATTTAAGGAATTAAAGCAAAACACAGAAGCTATTGGGAGCGGATTATTACAGCTTGGAGTAATGAATCAACCGATTGTTGTATTTTTATCTAATAAATGCGAGTGTGTTAATGCGTTTTTGGGAATTGTAAGCAGTGGAAATTTTTATTGCCAAATTGATTTTACTATGCCCATTGAAAGAATAAATTCCATTTTGAAAATTCTAATGCCTGCAGGCATTATCACAAGAAGAGAATATAAGCAAAAAGTAGAACTGTTTCAGACACAGTGTGATGTGTTTTTTATAGAAGAATTAGAAAAAACAAAAATACAGGATTTACAGCTAGAGCAAATTAGATACAGGATGTGCGATCTAGATCCAGTTTATGTTTTATTTACAAGCGGCTCTACAGGAGTACCCAAAGGAGTAGTAATTACTCATCGGGGAGTTATTGATTACACTGATTGGTTTGGAGAGACTTTTTTAATTGATGAAACACATATATTTGGGAATCAGGTTCCGCTCCATTTTGATTTGTCAATACAGGATATATACTGTGCACTAAAATATGGATGCAGCGTATATTTTATTCCCCAAAGATTTTTTTTATTTCCCCAAAATCTGATTGGATATTTAAATGAGAAGAGAATTAACACGATTATATGGGTCCCGTCAGTGCTTTGTACGGTTGTTAATTTAAAAGGATTTGAGGTTATTACACCGAAGTTTTTGAAGAAAATTCTATTTGCAGGTGAAGTAATGCCAAATAAACAATTGAATGTATGGAGAAGAGAGGTGCCTGACGCGCTGTATGTAAACCTATTTGGCCCGACGGAGATTACTAATATTTGTGCGTATTATATCGTTGACAGAGAATTCAATGATGATGCTCCTCTCCCAATAGGAGGCCCTTGTAATAATATTAGACTTTATGTACTTAATGAGAATAATGAGCTGGTTAAAGAAGGAGAGAGCGGAGAACTTTGTGTTTTTGGAACGTGTCTGGCACTAGGATATTTTAATAATTTTCAGAAGACAAAAGAGTCCTTTATACAGAACCCGCTAAACTCTTTTTATGAAGAAAGATTGTATCGTACTGGTGATATTGTTAAATATAATGACAGGGGAGAATTATTATATCTCTGTAGAAAAGATTTTCAGATAAAACATATGGGTCATAGAATCGAATTAGGAGAAATAGAAGTAGTATTTGGAGGAATGACACATATAGAGAATTGTGCATGTTTATACGATGATAAAACATCACGTATTGTAATGTTTTATATGGGGAGCGAAATGGAAGCGAAAGATCTTGTAGTGTATTTAAAGAAAAAAATTCCAGAATATATGATACCGAATGTATTTATTCATTGTAAAGATTTTCCATATAATGCAAACGGAAAGATCGATCGAAAAAGGCTTAGAGAAAAATTTTACGAAGGAGGCGGCAGATGAACTTTAACAACCGTGACTTACTAGATAATGGGAATCAAATGATTGGTCTTGAAGGATTTGGAGGATGCACAATTCGACAATATCATTTAGTGATATTAGAAATATTAAAAGAAGTGGATAGAATATGTAGAAAACATAGGATAGTTTATTTCTTGATGTATGGTTCATTAATAGGTGCAGTACGACATCGTGGTTTTGTCCCCTGGGATGATGATGTGGATATTATTTTAACAAGAGATAATTTTTCCCGTTTTCAGAAAGCCTGCAAGGAAGAACTTTCATTAGAATATGATTTTGTCGCTCATGATGAAGTAAATGGTTCCGGTTATACATTTTCTAGAATTAGAAAAAGAGATACTACATATATTGTTCGTTCAGAAATTTCAAAACATGGGCGTCATGCAGGATTTTATATTGACATAATGACATTGGATTATCTTTCTAAAAATCCATTTTATTGTTTTATACAAAAGAGGAGTCTTTTAGCGCTTCATAGGGTGATAAGTCCAGGCTTTTCGCAAGGGTGGAAACATTTAAATATAGCAGAATCTATTTTATTGAAAGTCGTTTGTATTCTTTTGGGAAAAAAAAGAACTATACACTTAGCAGAGAAAATCTTAGGTTCTGTTAAGGAAGAAAAAGCAGAAAAAGTAATCAGTAACTGTGTTGCAAAAACAAGAATGGATTTTCATATTTATGATAAGATACATTTTTCAAAAGCATACTATGTTCCATTTGAAGATTTTTCACTGCCAATTCCATACATGCCTATTACTCTTTTAAATTTTAATTACTGCAAAGATTATTTAAAAAAGGGTATATTGCTGGAATATAAATATGAGGATGAATATAGAGCAGTTTTAGAAGGTAACTTTTTTTATCATAATGATATCATGTATATTCCAGCAAATCGAAGCAGGCAGTCTCACTTAGAGGTATTCTTTGACAGTGAAAATGCATGTGAATATTACGATCAATATTATTTTAAATATTTTAACAAGGTAAAAAATGATATTTATGCAATTAGAGAAAGACGACATAATGAAAAAGCTGCAAAATATCTCAAAGTAATGAATGAAAACAGTATGATTGCAAAGATAAGCTGTTGCGAATTACGATATAAAAAATTTTTAAAGGAGTTTTTATCTGATGAAACAGCTATAAGTAACATGGAGGACAAGGACTTTTTTAGGATATCTGATGCAGCAGTTAAATTAGAAGTTATAGAACATAAAAATTTGACGGAACAGGAGATGCTGTTTACGATATGGGCGCTATTAAAATGCTCTTATTTGATTATTGCAGCTCGTCTATTAAAAAAAACAGCAGTATTATACCCTGAAGATATAACAAAATATCAGGAAAAACTTAGAGAAGTATTAAATGAACAGATGGATGCTTATTATGCGATTTTTGAACATAATTTCAAGTGTATGGAAGATTTTGTGGCGAATCATGTTCAAGAGGAATACCTTCTGGTTAAGTGTATAAAAGGAATTTTAGCAGTTGAACAAGATGATTATGATAAGGCTGAGCAAGTTTTTCATGAAATGGAATTAATGGATAAAAAGCAGCTCTGGGTACAATATTATCTTGGCATAATTGAGTGGAAAAAGAATGGTGACAGAAACGCAGCTAAAGATAGATTATTGTGTGCATTGGATACTACAAACTATATGCCGTTTTTACAAATGATAATCGATAAATTGAAGGAAATAGAAGGGCAGAACTAAAAATGAAATACATTTATTCTTTAAGACAGGCAATGGCTGAACTTGTGATAGAAAAACAGGCATACATATTAGGAGAAGATGTGTCAGACCCTTATGGAGGTGCATTTAAGGTAACAAAAGGGTTATCTGCTAAGTATCCGGGCCATGTGATATCCACTCCGATGTGTGAACAAGGGATAACGGCGTTTTCTATTGGAATGGCATTAGCAGGAGAGTATGTGATAGAAGAAATTATGTTTGGCGATTTCATAACATTGGCAGCTGACCAGCTTATTAATCATGCAGCTAAGTTTTATGATTTATATGGGCAGAAACTCCATATAGCTGTCAGGACTCCATCAGGAGGATACCGCGGATATGGAGCAACACATTCACAGTCATTGGAAAAGATGTTTCTGGGGATTCCAGGTTTGGAAGTTGTGGCAGCAAATATTTTCTACGATCCAGGAAGATTGTTAAAGTCTGTACTTAAAAGTGGAAAGCCCGCTTTATTTATTGAAAATAAACTGGATTATTCGAAAGAGATAATAACAGAAGATTTTGATATATATCAATATGAGGAGATACATAATTGTGTCAGAATATCTATAAAGGGAGAGACACCTTGGTGGAGTATCGTGGTATATGGAGGGATCAGCGGACTTGCGGTGGATGTGTCAAAGACATTATTATTTGATGAGGAGATTGTGGCGGAAGTTATAGTGGTATCTAGATTAAATGATGTCACTTCTACTGTTTCTGCTGTAAGGACGAATAAGGTGCTTGTGATAGAAGAAGGGACGAAGCAGTTTGGCTGGGGCAGCCAGGTAGCGCAGGCGTTAGCAGAAGAAGGAAAGAAAGCTTGGCATACCGGGACCAGAGATTATTGTATTCCTTCCTCGAAGAGGGCAGAAGAAGCTGTTCTTATACAAAAAGAAGATATCATTGAATACATCCTGAAGAAGGAGGATTTATAGGTATGACAAGGCTCTATGAACAGTGTTATATGATTCGTGCGTTTGAAAAAAGAGTTGAGGAGGAATTTGAAAAGGGAGTAATGAGGGGAACTACACATGGTTGCATCGGGCAGGAGATAATTCCTGTTCTTACTATGAATTATGTAGAAAAAGATAAGGATGTGGTTACAGGCACTCATAGATGCCACGGACAGATACTGGCCTATACAGGAGATCCCTTTCGTCTCGTAAGTGAAATGATGGGGAAGAAATCTGGCTTCAATTATGGAATGGGAGGAAGCCAGCATATAAAGTATGAAAATTATATTACGAATGGTGTCACAGGGGGAATGGCGGCAGTAGGAGCAGGAATTGCATTTTCTATGAAAAAAAAGGAAGGAATTGTTATTTCTTTTTTAGGAGATGGAGGATTTCAGGAGGGATATGTTCAAGAGACACTTAATATGGCACAGACGTTTCAAGTTCCTATATTATATATCATGGAAAATAACAAATATGCAATGTCTACATGTACAGAAAACGTTTCATCAGGAACAGTCCAAAGCAGAGTTACAGCAATAGGAATGCAGTATAATTGTACTTCTTCAGAAAATATAGAAGAGTTAGATGAAAAGATAAATAAAGCTTTCTGCTTTGTACGTACAGAACGTAAGCCTTTTTTTCTGGAAGTTCAGACATTCAGACTTTGCGGACACTCAAAGTCTGATGAAAGAGAATATATGACAGAAGATGAAAAACAGAAAAATGCAGAGAATGATCCTTTGCTAAAGCTAAAGAGAACATTGTCATTAGAAAAGATCAGGCAGATAGAAGGGGAGATAGATTTGCTTATTGACGATGTATTTCGCAGAGCAGACAAAGAGCAGGAGATGAAATTTGAAGACTATCAGGAGGTCAAGAAAAATGCAGATAGTATTACCAAACTTTGACGTAAATGAAAATGAAGCAACAATAACAGAGATATTTGTCAAAGAAGGAGATTATGTAAAAATAGGAGACCATCTGTTTAGTGTAGAAAATACAAAGGTAAGTAAAGAATTACTTGCAGAGAAAGAAGGTTATATCAGAATACTATGTGAAGAGTTCTCTGTAAAAAAAATAGGGGAGAGTCTGGGAGAAATATATTCTACGATTGAAGAATATAAAAATGCCTGTTCATCTGACATTATCTTAAAAGAACCAGAACCGGAACTTAATGCTACTAAAAAGGCAATTGAACTTGCAGAAGAATTAAAAATTTCGATCAAAGAGGTTTGTAAGGGAAAAGCAAATGGCATTGTAAAAACCCAGGATGTTTTAAACTTTGCCAAGAAAGAAAAGGAAAAAGGCGGGACTATAGCATTTGGACGAAGGATTAATCAATATGACAGAGAACGTGTCGTTATTATCGGTGCCGGAAAAGGCGCTGAGATTGTTATTGATATCTTTATGGATGATAAGGACAAGCATGTAATTGGTTTGGTTGACAGTTATGAAAAGGAATTTTTAAGCTATAGTTACCCTTTATTACCTTGTAATGTATTTGACTTTCCAGAAAAGATAGATAGAAGTATGTATGATACAGTTATTTTGTCAATAGGTTCGACTCTACAGACAATGCAGTTTCGAAAAGAACTATTTGAGACCTATAAAAGCCTTGGCATAAAGTTCACAAATGCTATTGGTAATAATGTCAATATACGAAGGGCCGTCAAAATCGGAGTTGGAAATGTTATGACGCATAATTCATATGTTGGTACGGGGTCTGTTATAGGAGATAATAATATGATTAGTTACGGTATGAATTTAGGGCATCACTGTATAGTAGGAAGCCATAATCTTTTAGCTCCTGGATTTACAACAGCAGGGTGTGTTGATATTGGAAATGAGTGTATTATTCAGACTGGTGTGAATACAAGAAGCTTTGTACGAATTGGAAACCGAGTTGTACTGCCAGTAGGATATTTAGTTGAAAGTGATATTGAAGATGGAACTATTATAAAAGGTTATATGTCAGGTAAGAGTAGTAAATAAGGAGATTATAGGATATGAAATTAAAAAGAAACATATTATTAAATCCAGGACCTGGAACAACAACAGACAGTGTTAAGATGGCGCAGGTGGTTCCAGATATCTGCCCAAGAGAGAGGGAATTCACGGAAATAATGGATGTGATACGTAAGGATTTGGTTCGTATCGTCCATGGGGATTTAGAAAAGTATACATCAGTTCTTTTTTGTGGGTCAGGAACTATTAATATGGACGTCTGCCTGAATTCGCTTCTGCCGTTAGGGAAAAAGGTTCTGATTATTAATAACGGAGCATACAGCAAAAGAGCAGTAGAAATCTGCCAGCATTACGGTCTTAATTTTATAAATCTTAATTTTGAATACACTCAGCAGCCAGATTTAGAGCTTATATCAAAAATATTAAAAGAAAATATAGACATTTCACTTGTTTATGCAACTCATAATGAAACCGGAACAGGGCTTCTAAATCCTATCAGAGAAATTGGTGAGATTGTTCATGAACATAAAGCGGTATTTGTTGTGGATACAACATCTTCTTATGCAATGATTCCAATTGATATTGAAAAAGATAATATCGATTTTTGCATGGCCTCTGCACAGAAGGGGCTCATGTCAATGACAGGACTTTCATTTATCATTGGGAATAAAAGTATAATAGAGGCATCAAAGGATTATCCAAAACGTTCGTATTACTGCAATCTTTTTTCACAGTATGAATATTTTGTAAAGACAGGTGAGATGCGCTTTACACCGCCGGTTCAGACTATCTATTCAGTAAGACAAGCATTAAAGGAATATTGGGAAGAAGGAGAAAAAGCGAAGTGGGAGCGTCATAGAAGGACTTTCGAGGCTCTTTATAATGGAATAAAAAGTTTGGGATTTCGCTGCCTGCTTGATAAAGAAGTACAATCTGGACTTGTAGTAGCAGTGCGCTATCCAGACGACAAAAACTGGGATTTTTCAAACATTCATAATTATTGTTATACACGTGGATTTACCATGTATCCGGGAAAAATTTCTTCAATGGATACGTTCAGGCTTTGTGCTTTAGGCGCTATTAATGAAAATGATATAGGGAAGTTTTTTCAGGTATTTCGCGAAGCATTAAGTTATTATGGGGTCTCAATTCCTGTGATATATAAAGATTAGGGGGACAAATAATGAAAAAGGTATATACTTGTTTTTGCACAGATGTGATTCATGAAGGGCATTTGAATATTATCCGGGAAGCGCGTAAATATGGTGATGTAACAGTAGGAGTTTTAAGCGACAGAGCAATGATTCATTACAACAGGTTTCCTACATTAAACTTTGACAGCCGGGTAGAGCTTGTGAAAAAAATTGAGGGAGTCAGTCATGTCGTCATACAGAATGATGTCATGTATGATGACATTATCCGGGAATTACATCCAGACTATATTATTCATGGAAGTAACTGGTCAAAAGGACTTATTAAAAGTATTCGTAATAATGTAATTGGACTGCTAGAACAATATGGAGGAGAGTTAATTGAAGTCCCTTATACTTATAATGAAAATGTAAAAAGAATCGATGCACAGTTAAAAGAAAAACTGGCAATGCCGGAATATAGAAGAAAGCGTCTTCATCAGTTGATCAAGCTTCGTCCAATTGTGAGAGCACTGGAGGTACATAACGGGCTTACAGGGCTTATTGTTGAGAAAACGATTGTTGAAAGTGATGGGAAATTCGAACAATTTGATGCAATGTGGATTAGCTCCCTGTGTGATTCTACTGCAAAAGGAAAACCGGACATTGAATTAGTAGATATGACATCCAGGTTTAGGACAGTGGATGATGTAATGGAGGTTACAACAAAACCAATTATTTTTGATGGTGATACAGGAGGGCTGGTTGAGCACTTTGTGTATACAGTCCGTTCTTTGGAGCGTATGGGCGTATCGGCTATTATTATAGAGGATAAAACCGGATTAAAGAAAAATTCTTTGTTTGGTGCTACAGTAGAACAGACGCAGGATACAATTGAGCATTTTTGTAAAAAAATAAAAGCAGGAAAAAAGGTACAGTTAACAGATGATTTTATGATTATTGCCAGGATTGAAAGCCTGATTTTAGAGAAGGGCATAGAAGACGCCATAAACCGTGCCAGAGCATACACAGCAGCTGGAGCAGATGCTATTATGATTCACAGCTGCAAGGAAGAACCAGATGAAATTCTTGAGTTTTGCGATTTGTTTCGGGCAGAAGATACGAATACACCTCTTGTTGTTGTCCCAACATCTTATAATTCTGTCACAGAGGAAGAACTGGCAGAGCATGGAGTAAATATTGTAATCTATGCAAATCAGCTGACTCGTAGTGCTTTTCCGGCGATGCGTCAGACAGCCAGAGATATTTTAACATATCATCGTGCCAGGGAAGTAGATTCTAGGTTACTTCCTATTAAGAATATATTGACATTAATTGACAGGCTATAGAGGGTGTGACATGGAAACAGCAATTTTGATGGCTTCAGGACTTGGTACAAGAATGAGGCCAATGACAGAATACATACCAAAACCATTAGTATCAGTTGCAGGTAAACCCATGATTGAAACAGTTATTGAAGGACTTCAGAAAAGAGGCGTGAGAAAAATTTATGTTGTAGCAGGATACTTAAAAGAAAAGTTCTATTACTTGACACAGAAGTATAAAAATGTGGATATACTTATAAATCCTGATTATGCAACAGTAAATAATATTTCGTCTGTTTATTATGCAAGAAAAATAATGGAGGAGTCAGATTGTTTTATATGTGAAGCCGATGTGTATATATCTGATGCAGATGTATTAAGTGTACATTTGGAAAATTCTTGTTATTTCGGGAAAATGGTAGAAGGTTATTCGGATGACTGGATTTTTGAATTGAATGAGAATCAGAACATATGCCGTATCAGAAAGGGTGGAGAAAACTGTTTTAATATGGTTGGTATCACATATTTAAAAAAAGAAGATGCAAAAATCATAGCCAGGATGATAGAGCAGGCATATGGTACGCCAGGATATGAAAGAATGTTCTGGGACGAAGTGATTGATCAGAATTTAGATTGTCTAAAATTAAAGGTTCATCCAGTTAAACAGGATCAAATAACTGAGATTGATACAGTATTTGAATGGAATACGATAAATAAAAAGATGGAGGGAAAATGAAAATAGAAAGCTTTCTTAAAATAATTGACACAGATTTTTATACAGGTGTTCCGGATTCTTTGCTTAGACCTCTTTGTGATTATCTGATGAACCAATATGGTACTGACCCGCATCATCATATAATTGCAGCAAATGAGGGGAATTGTACAGCACTTGCAGCCGGATATCATTTGGCAACAGGAAAAGTACCGGTTGTTTATATGCAAAATAGTGGTGAAGGTAATATGATTAACCCGGCAGCCTCTTTACTGAATAAGAAAGTATACGCAATTCCGGTAATTTTTGTAATTGGATGGAGAGGACAGCCAGGCATTCACGATGAACCGCAGCATATATATCAGGGAGAAATTACCCTTAAGCTGTTAGAGGACATGGATATACCGTCCTATGTAATAAGTGATAAATCGTCATATGAAGAAGTTGCGGGGGCAATGAGAAACTTTAGAGGTATATTGAATACAGGAAGAAGTGTTGCTTTTGTAATTTGTAAAGGCGCGCTCACTTATCAGAATAAAGCCGAATATATAAATGGGAATATGATCACAAGAGAGAAGGCGCTCCAATATATTGCTGAAACAGCAGGGGAGGATTTGATTATTTCCACTACGGGCAAAATAAGCCGCGAATTATTTGAAATTCGTGAAGCAAATGGACAAAGCCATAGCTATGATTTTCTAACTGTAGGCTCTATGGGACATTGTTCATCTATTGCATACGCAGTAGCAGTTAATAAGCCAGACATAAAGGTATGGTGTGTAGACGGAGATGGCGCTGCTCTAATGCATATGGGGGCTATGGCGATGATTGGAACAGGGGGAGTTAAAAACTTGATTCATATAGTTATTAATAATGGCGCACATGATACGGTTGGAGGAATGCCAACAACGGCGTCTCAAATTCATATGGCTAAAGTTGCAAAAGCATGCGGCTATTCTAATGCAGTATGTGTAGATAATTTTGAAAATTTAAATAAAGAACTAAAAAAAGCAAAACACAGAAAAGACTTAAGTTTTATTGAAATCAAATGCTCAATGGGTTCAAGGGAAGATCTTGGAAGACCTACAATCTCTACGCAAGAAAATAAGATACGATTTATGGAATACGTAAAAAGCTTATAGATAGGGAGAGGGGAAACAGTATGTTTGAAAATTTTATTTCTTTAGGCTGGTATTGTGGGACAGCCAATTCTATGTCTAAATTGGGAATACGAAGTCATTCAGGCCCATTTGACTGGTATTTCTCTGATTTGTCCAGTGTTATAGAATGTATGGCGAATGACTTTATAGATTTTCTTGATTATAAGAACCTGTCGGTTCATTCAGATAGAGCAGATACCTTTGAGGATAAAAAGTATGGTTTTGTTTTCCCTCATGACATAATTATAAGTCTAAAGCCTGAGTATGAAGAAATACGTAAAAAATATTTTCGGAGAATACAGCGTTTTCGTACTGATATTAAGAAGCAGACATGTTTTTTACGGACAGTTCGCAATCAGGAAGAATTGGATTATATAAGAGGTAATATAGAGTATATCAGCTATATTATAAGTAAACAGAATAAAAATAATAGGATTGTATTTTTAATACCTCAATTTCTATGCCGGTCAAATGTACTGCATGATAATTTGGGATACATATTAGATATAGATGAATTTGGACTTGGCAATTTGGAGGTTTTACGTTCTATTTTTGATTCCAACCAAAAATTTCTAGATTTTTGCATAGGAAATTACGAATTGGATAAAAGGAAAAATAATCTTATGTTTGACGCAGATACCTATATTGAGAATCTACGAAAAACAGCATTTATATGGCGAAGCAGATATGAACTTATGTATCGCCTTTCAACGATAGATTTTTCTTCAATAGCTGTTCCAGAAAAAGTAGTGATTTATGGTGCAGGAAAAGTAGGCAGATTTTTGTATGAGCGAATTAAGAATCGATGTACAGTGAAATATTTTATAGACAGAATTACTTATGAGGATTCGTACAAGGATATTCCTGTTTTTAATTTAAATAGTGAGAAAGAGCTGATAGATTATGAGGCTTGGATCATTATAACACCGGTATATGATATACAAAAAATTGAGAAGTCGCTTGATGAATCACAGTTTTGTGATATGCATTATATTAGTTTAAATGAATTATTAATGAAGGTATAATATGGTTAAAAAAATAACTTACATTGAAAGTAAAGATACATATCCGTATCAAAATCTTGCAGTAGAGGAGTATTTACTCTACCATTGTAATAAGGATGAATGTATTTTATATCTTTGGCAGAATAAAAATACTGTAGTAATCGGACGTAATCAAAATATATGGAAGGAATGCCTTGTAGATAAGCTCCGGGAAGAAAAGGGATATCTAGTAAGGAGATTGTCCGGAGGAGGAGCTGTCTATCATGACCTGGGAAATCTGAATTTTACTTTTCTTGTAAGGAAAGAGAATTACTGTGTAGAGCAGCAGTTAAACGTAATTCTTTCAGCAGTTAAAAGGCTGGGAATCTGTGCAGAAAGCTCAGGGCGCAACGATATATTAATTGATGGATATAAGTTTTCAGGCAATGCATTTTATGAACAGGGTGAATATTGCTATCATCATGGGACATTGATGGTTAACGTAGACTTGAGAAAGTTATCATTTTATCTTACGGTGTCAAAGGACAAGCTAAAATCAAAGGGAATAGATTCAGTAAAAGCAAGAGTGACTAATTTGATAAACTATAAGCCGGGACTTTCGATAGAAGAGGTGAAGAAAAGACTTTTAGAGGCTTTTGAAGAAGTGTACGGCTTAAAGGCAGAGGTATTACAGGTAGAGGAACTAGACAAGGATGAGATGAAAGAGCGGTGTAGAAAGTTTGCTTCATGGGATTGGATATATGGGCATAAATTAGAGTTTCAGCATGAGATTTCAAACCGGTTTAGATGGGGACAGATTGTACTGCAGTTTCAGGTTAGAAATGGTAGGGTTCAAGATGTAAATATATTTTCTGATTGTTTGAAATCAGAGCTGATAAAGAGGATAGGAGAGCACTTAAAAGGTATTCCTTATAGTAAGAATAAGATTTGCGATGAATTAAGGGGTTATTTGCCTGTGGAGGAGGAAGAACAAAAGATAATAAATGAAATTATTTCTTGGTTGGAGCAGATAGAACTGTAAAGGAGGTGTATAGCTTATGGAAGAAATATTTGATGTAATTGTAATTGGAGCGGGCCCAGGAGGATATACAGCAGCTATTAAAGCGGCAAAGGAGGGACTTCATACAGCAATTATTGAAAAAGAGCGGGTTGGGGGAACCTGTCTGAACAGGGGATGTATTCCTGCGAAAACAATGATATATATGTCTTCGCTTTACCGGGAAATGAAGGAAAAGGAAACGCTTGGAATTTTTTCTGCAGGCGTTAGGTATGATTACAGGAAGATTTTGGAATATAAAGAGCATACTATAGATAGATTGTGTTCTGGTGTGGAACATCTTCTTAAACTTTATGGTGTAACTGTCATTAGGGGAAAAGGGATATTAGAAAAAAATAGACGGGTAAAAGTTATTTCAGAAACAGAGGAAAAAAGCTATGGCGGAAAGCATATTATTTTGGCGGCGGGTGCTAAGCCGCGTATACTCTCAAATGATTTTCCAAAAGTTATGACCAGCGATGAATTGTTCCAGCTGGAAAGGGTTCCGGAAAGTATTCTTATTATTGGCGGAGGTATTATTGGAACGGAATTTGCTGGTATATTTGTGGATTTAGGAAGTAAGGTAACCATTATAGAGACATGTGAAAGATTACTTCCTAATATGGATAGAGAAATTTCACGGAATTTGGAACTGATTTTAAGAAAACGGGGGATAGAGATTTATACGCTTTCATCGGTACAATGTATAGAACAGGACATAAGAGGGTATACATGTGTTTTTAATGAAAACGGAAAGCTGATGGAAACTTCAGCTAGATTCGTATTATGTGCGGTAGGAAGATATTCAAATGTGGAGAACCTGTTTACAGAAGAAGCTGAGCCATTGATGGATGAGGGATATATAGCCGTTGATCAGAACTTCTGTACCAGTATAAAGGGTGTCTATGCTATTGGAGACTTAATAAAAGGGAAACAGCTTGCGCATTTAGCAAGTGCACAGGGGATATGTGTTGCAGACAAAATTGCTGGCAGAAAAATTTCTGTCGATTTAAGAACAATTCCAGAATGTGTGTATACTAATCCAGAGATTGCATCTGTAGGACTTACGGAAGATGAAGCGAAGAAACAGGGGATCGATATAAGAGTCGGAAAGTTTAACATGAATGCAAACGGAAAAAGCATTATTTCGGGGGGAGAAAGAGGATTTATCAAAGTTTTGGTTGAGAATGAAACAGACATGATTATAGGAGCCCAGATGATGTGTGAAAGAGCAACTGATATGATTGGAGAATTTGTAACTGCAATTGTAAATCAGATGACTGCGAAGCAGCTTATTAGAGGAGTGAGGGCACATCCAACATATAATGAGGGGGTATCTGAAGCTTTGAAGGCTGCATCCCAAAATTCAATTTATAAAATATAAAAAGGGATTATTTTCCCTGTAAAAGCCTTGCGGAATAGAATACGCAGGGCTTTGTTATTATATAGAAAAAAATCACTTTTCTGCTTTCCGGCCAGTCATCCATACACCCCCTTGAAAAATATTTCGCAGTGTCGTACAATAGTGAAAAAGTGTGGACACGGAGGTCATACTATCCATGAATATGATTCAGACAGAAAAACTGATATTTGAATATGAAAAGCGGGACGAGGAAGGCAATGTTATTGGTACCTCCCGAGCCATAGACGAGGTCGACATAGATGTAAAGGAAGGTCAGTTCATTGCCATTTTAGGTCACAACGGTTCTGGAAAATCCACACTTGCCAAGCATATGAATGCAATTCTGGTTCCGACAGAAGGAACTATATGGGTGGACGGCCGCGATACAAAGGAGCCGCAGGAGCTGTGGAATGTACGCCAGTCTGCAGGAATGGTCTTTCAGAATCCAGACAACCAGATTATCGGCACAGTTGTGGAGGAAGATGTAGGCTTTGGGCCGGAGAACCTGGGCGTACCTACAGACGAGATCTGGCAGCGGGTAGAGGATAGCCTTAAGGCTGTGGGGATGATTGCCTACAGACACCATTCTCCCAATAAGCTGTCCGGCGGTCAGAAGCAGCGGGTGGCCATTGCAGGCGTGGTAGCAATGGAGCCGAAATGCATTGTGCTGGACGAGCCGACGGCTATGCTTGACCCTGTGGGAAGAAAGGAAGTATTAAAAACTGTTAAAAAGCTTCGGGAAAAGAAAAAAGTTACGGTAATTCTCATTACCCATTATATGGAAGAGGTCATTGACGCAGATAAAATCTATGTAATGGACCATGGTCATGTAGTTATGCAGGGAACACCCAGGGAAATATTTTCACGGGTGGATGAGCTTAAGAGCTATCGCTTGGATGTTCCCCAGGTGACATTGCTTGCGGACGAGCTTAGGAGGCGCGGACTTTCGGTACCAGAGGGAATACTTAGAAAAGAAGAGTTGGTGGAATATTTATGTCAATTAGATTAGAGCATTTGAACTATATATACAGTCCGGGTACAGCTTATGAAAAGCACGCCTTAAAGGATATTAACCTTACCATTCCACAGGGGGAATTTGTGGGAATTATCGGGCATACAGGTTCAGGGAAATCTACCCTTATCCAGCATTTAAACGGCCTTATCAGGGCGTCCTCCGGAAAGATTTATTATAATGAGAAAGATATTTATCAGGAAGGCTATCATATGAAGGAACTGCGCAGCGAGGTGGGGCTTGTATTTCAGTATCCTGAGCATCAGCTTTTTGAGGTGGATGTGATGACGGATGTATGCTTCGGACCGAAGAATCAAGGACTTTCCCCGGAAGAATGTAAGGAGCGTGCCCTTGAGGCTTTAAAGCTTGTGGGACTTAAAGAGAAGTATTACAATGCATCTCCCTTTGAGTTGTCCGGCGGTCAGAAGCGGCGGGCGGCAATTGCAGGAGTTCTTGCTGTGAAGCCCAAGGTCCTGGTACTGGACGAGCCTACAGCAGGACTTGACCCGAGGGGACGGGATGATATTCTTGAACAGATAGCCTGCCTTCATAAAGAGACGGATATGACTGTGATTTTGGTGTCCCACAGTATGGAAGATATTGCGCGTTTTGCAGACAGGATTATCGTAATGAATAATGGCGAAGTGATGTATAATGATGAGCCGAAGAAGGTATTTGCACATTTCAGGGAATTGGAAGAGGTGGGGCTTGCAGCTCCACAGGTAACTTACATTATGTACGATTTAAAAGAGCGCGGTCTTTTGGTGAATGAAGATGTGACAACCGTAGAGGAAGCGGCAGATGAGATTATGCGCGTATTGGAGACGAGAAAATGATTCGAGATATTACCATAGGACAATATTATCCGGCAAAAAGCGTACTGCACAGGCTTGACCCGCGTGTAAAGCTTGTGTCTACACTTTTGTACCTCATTTCCCTGTTTTTATTCAGAAGCATCCCAGGATACATCGTGGCAACCTTGTTTCTTGCAGGAATCATCCGGGCTTCCAGAGTACCCCTTAAGCATATTGTAAAGGGGCTAAAGCCTATTATCATGCTGCTTTTGATTACCGTTATATTTAACCTGTTTCTCACAAGAGATGGGGCTGTGTTGTTTCATAAATGGATATTCACCATTACAGAGGGAGGACTTCGTACAGCGGTATACATGGCAGTCCGGCTGATTTACCTGATTATCGGCTCATCCCTCATGACATTTACCACGACCCCCAATGAGCTGACAGACGGAATCGAAAAGCTTCTATACCCTCTGAACAAAATACATGTTCCGGTGCATGAGGTGGCAATGATGATGTCCATTGCCCTTCGGTTTATCCCTATATTATCAGAAGAAACAGATAAAATCATGAAAGCACAGATAGCCCGGGGCGCAGACCTCGAAAGCGGAAACATGATTCAAAGGGCAAAAAGCATGATCCCCATACTTGTGCCCCTGTTTGTATCCGCCTTCCGCCGCGCCAACGATTTGGCAATGGCAATGGAGGCAAGATGCTACCGCGGAGGCGAAGGTCGGACGAAGATGAAACCTCTTTGTTATAGAACGAGAGATAGAATTGCGTATGTTGTTGTAATTGTTTATGTAATATCAGTGTTCGTAGTCGGAAGGTACGTGCCGCTAAAGGTGTGGATTTTCTAATTGTAGTTGGGGACGTTGTAAAATGAATTTTACAACGTCCCCAATTTGAAAAACCCTGTCCCCGATGAAATCTGGAGAGAATTGTATGAAAAGAGTGAAAATTGTCGTTGCTTATGACGGAACGAATTACTGCGGCTGGCAGCTTCAGCCCAACGGAATTACTATTGAAGAGGTGTTAAACAAAGGAATCGGCAGGCTGACTGGTGAGGACATCCGTATAATCGGGGCCAGCCGGACGGACTCAGGGGTGCATGCTTTGGGTAATGTAGCGGTATTTGACACAGAGTCCCGGATTCCGCCGGATCGTATGGCTTATGCCATTAACCAGCGCATGCCGGAGGATATTGTGATTGTGCGTTCGCAGGAGGTGCCTCCTGACTGGCATCCAAGATACCAGCCGGAGATTACGAAGACCTATGAATACCATATTTATAACCATGAGGTTTTGAATCCTTTAAAAAGGCGGTACAGTACGTTCGTTTCGTTTCCCCTTGATGTAGGGAAAATGAAAGAGGGCGCAGCTTTTCTGGTGGGGAAGCATGATTTTGCCAGTTTCTGTAATGTAAAAACAAATGCAGTGGATACAGTGCGCACGGTTACAAAAATCCATATTACAGCAGATGGACCAGACATTACCATACGTGTGACAGGAAATGGTTTTCTTTATAATATGGTACGGATTATTGCAGGAACCTTGATTCGCGTCGGACGTGGCTTTTATACGCCGGAGCGGATTAAGAATATATTAGAAGCAAAGGAGAGGACGGCTGACGGTGTAACCGCGCCGCCGAACGGCTTAGTATTAGTGGGGATTGACTATGGAAAAACGGATTTATTTTGACAATGGAAGTACATCCTGGCCAAAGGCACCAGGTGTGGCAGAGGCCATGTCAGAGCTTCTTATGAAAGGAGCATTTAACATTAACAGGGGAAATTATGAGGGCGCTTATGAGGTGGAAGGCATAGTTCTTGATACAAGAGAGCAGCTAGCAAGGCTGTTTCATGTAGAGGATTCCAGGCGTGTCCTGTTTTCGCCTGGAATTACATACTCTCTGAACACGTTTATCAAAGGCTTTTTAAAATCAGGGGACCATGTGATTGTAACAGGCATTGAGCACAACGCGGTAATGCGTCCCCTAAGGCAGATGGAAAGTGCCGGGGTTACCTTTGATGTGGCCCGGACAGACACACAGGGCACGGTTCTGCCAGAGGATATTGAAGCTCTTGTGAGGCCGAATACAAAAGCAGTTATTGTTTCCCACGCGTCAAATGTATGCGGAACAATTGTGCCGATTGAGGAAATCGGAGAAATCTGCCGCCGTCGTCATGTTTTCTTTGTGGTAGATACAGCACAAAGTGCAGGGACGCTTGAGGTGGATATGGAAAAATGCGGCATAGATTTCCTTACATTTACCGGACACAAGGGGCTTTTAGGACCTCAGGGAATTGGAGGATTCCTCATATCCGAGGAACTAAACAGCATAATGCAGCCCTTTGTGGCAGGAGGAACCGGCAGCCTGTCAGATTCCTTTGACATGCCTCAGAATCTGCCGGATAAATATGAGAGCGGGACCATGAATCTGCCCGGAATTATTGGCCTTCATGCAGCGCTTTCTTATATAGAAGAAACAGGACTTGAGGAGATACATGGGAAGAAGATGTCCCTTGCCGGGTATTTTATGGAAAAGGTTAAGGAGCTTAAGGATATACGCATTGTGGGAAAGCAGGGAACACAAGGGCGTACAGCAGTCGTATCATTGGATTTTGAGAAGGCGGATAATGCAGCTGTGGCATTTACTCTGGAGTCAGAATGTGGAGTTATGACAAGAGTCGGCCTTCACTGCGCGCCTCTTGCTCATAAATCACTGCACACATACCCACAGGGAACCGTGCGTTTTGCCTTCAGTGCAGTGAATACAAAGGAAGAGATTGATATTTGTGTAGAAGGAATGAGAAAACTTTTATAGATGATATAAATATATAATAATTACTTATGATAAAAATCAATAGCCTATTCTCTCCGATTTCATTGTCTGGAATGATAAAAAATGTTACGGTAATACTATACTCTTTACCTAAAAGAGAACAGCAAAATTACGAGGAAAGTAATACAAAGGAGGAATAGTAAAATGGCTGATTATCGTAAAATGTGGGAAGATTTAGGCATGGATGTGGAGACGCACGATCAGTTGTGTGCAGTGCTTCCACAGGCATTTGGGGATGTCTATCTGTCACAGGAGAACCGCCCGGAGGGTATGGATTATTATAATATGGTAGTAGCCGATATTCACGGCATACGTCCGGCAGAGCTTATCGAGCATCAGAAGAAGGGCGGAAAAGTATTCGGCACTTTCTGTGTATACGTGCCGGACGAGATTGTATTTGCAGCAGACGCTATTGCAACAGGACTCTGCGGAGGCTCCCAGTTCTGGGTTCCAGGCGGCGAAAAGGTTCTGCCTACCAACACCTGTCCGCTTATTAAAGCAAGTGTGGGTGCAAGAATTGACAGGACTTGTCCATTTTTTAGGATTGCAGATATGTATGTAGGAGAGACTACCTGCGACGGTAAGAAGAAGGCTTGGGAGATTCTTTCCGAGGATGTGCCAGTACATGTCATGAACCTTCCGCAGATGAAGCGTGCAAAGGATGTTAAAGCCTGGGCAGAGGAGATAGAAAGCTTTAAAGATGTAGTAGAAGAATTTACCGGAAATAAAGTGACAGCAGATAAGCTTACAGAGAGTATTAAGCTTATCAATGGGAAGAGGAAAGCATTAGAAAGACTGTATGAGACCCGCAAGAATGAAAATATTCCAATCAGCGGCTGCGACGCACTGCTTATTTCCCAGATTGCCTTTTATGATGACCCGGGAAGATTTACACAGATGACAAATAAGCTGTGTGAGGAACTGGAGAAAAGAATTGCAGACGGCGTAAGCGTATTTGGAGCTGGAACAAAGCGGATTATGCTGACAGGAACACCTCTTGCAATTCCGAACTGGAAGTTACATAATATTGTAGAGACAAGCGGCGGAGCAGTTGTCTGCGAGGAAATGTGTACGGGTACGCGTTACTTTGAGAGACAGGTGGATGAGAGCAAGGAGACAGTTGAGGAGCAGATTACGGCTATTGCAGAAAGATATATGGGAATTAACTGTGCATGCTTTACTCCGAATGAGGGACGCATTGATGATATTTTACGTCTTGCGAAGGAATATAAGGTTGACGGTATCATTGATGTAAATCTTAAGTTCTGTAACCTGTACGACACAGAAGGGTATTTTGTGGAGCGTGCCATGAAGGATGCAGGCATCCCAGTACTTGGAATCGAGACAGACTATACAGACAGTGATGCACAGCAGCTTCGTACAAGAGTAAGCGCATTTATTGAGATGTTAAATAATTAGGAGTATTATATATGCAAAAGACTCAGCATTATGTGTTGTTTCCAAACCACGATAATGCCATGCGTCTATACAGAGAACTGAAAAAGCTGGGGGTCCGGGCCGTCATTGCCCCGACTCCCAGAGTTCTTAGTACATGCTGCGGTGTTTCTCTTTTAGTAGAGGAAAAAGATATTGGACAAATTAAAGCATGCATTGGGGAGCATGGAATTGAGGTTTTGAAAATTGAAGCTATAGAAAGAGACATAAATCCTATGAGAGATAAATATTGTTAGAGAGGTAAAAGAGGTATGAATTATGTAGGAATTGACATAGGCTCTACAGCGTCAAAGGTTGCGGTGCAGGGAGAAAAGGAACTGTGCTTTGTACTTCCCACAGGATGGAGCAGCAAGGAGACAACACTGACGATTAAGGAAAAATTACTGGAGGACGGAATCGATGTCCTGTCAGAAGATACAAAGGTAGCTGCCACAGGATACGGAAGGGTGGCAGTCGATTTTGCAGACTATGTTATAACAGAAATTACCTGTCATGCAAGAGGCGGCCGGGAAGTTTCGGGAGACAGCTGTGCGATTATTGATGTGGGCGGACAGGATACGAAGGTTATCCTTGTGGAACATGGCATGGTGCAGGATTTCCTGATGAATGACAAATGCTCTGCAGGAACCGGAAAATTTCTAGAAATCATGGCAAACCGTTTAGGAGTAACATTGGGAGAGCTATTTGAGCTGGCCCGGGCAGGCACTGTGCTTCCAATCAGCTCTCTATGTACTGTATTTGCGGAATCCGAGGTTATTAATTACATCGGAGAGGGAAGAAAGCGAGAAGATATCGCAGCAGGTGTGGTGGATTCGGTTGTGGCGAAGGTAGCGCAGCTAAGCCAGCGCAAAAACCTTCCAGAAAAGGTAATTTTAACAGGGGGCTTAAGCCACAGCGAATATTTTGCAAAAGCATTGTCTGGCAAGCTGGGAAAAACAGTAGAGCCTGCAGAAAACGGAAGATATGCCGGGGCAATAGGTGCAGCCCTTCTGGCCAAGGAAAAGTCGAGGTAACCCCGGCTTTTTCATTTGGCTATTAATACCAAACAGTGGATGCGCAATTTATCTATATTTACTGAAAAATGAAAAGAAGGTAGCCATCATGCAATCTTTTATGATACTATAGATTAAATAAATATATATAAGTTGGGAGGCTTTTTAATGAACATGTTTTTAAACATTGTTCCTGTTTTTGGGGCGGCAGCGTTATTATTTGCGGCATATCTTGCAGCAAAGGTAACAAAGCAGAGTGCAGGAACAGACAGAATGAAAGAGATTGCGGCGGCAATCAGTGAAGGTGCGCAGGCATTTCTAACGGCAGAATACAAGATTCTTGTTTTCTTTGTTGTTGTGTTGTTTGTACTAATCGGGCTGGGAATTGGAAACTGGGTTACGGCCATTTGCTTTGTCGTAGGAGCATTATTTTCCACAGCTGCAGGCTACTGTGGAATGACTGTTGCCACAAAGGCGAATGTAAGGACTGCAAATGCGGCAAAGGAGAGCGGCATGAACAAGGCTCTTTCTATTGCATTTTCCGGCGGCGCAGTTATGGGGATGTGTGTAGCCGGTTTAGGAGTTCTTGGAGTCAGCGCCATTTACCTTATTACAAAGAATGTTGATGTGCTTTCAGGCTTCAGCCTCGGCGCTTCTTCTATCGCGTTATTTGCGCGTGTAGGCGGCGGCATTTACACAAAGGCTGCAGATGTGGGCGCAGATTTAGTAGGTAAGGTAGAGGCAGGAATTCCAGAGGATGATCCGCGTAACCCGGCAGTTATCGCAGATAATGTAGGCGATAATGTAGGCGACGTTGCCGGCATGGGAGCAGATCTTTTTGAGTCCTATGTTGGGGCTCTGATTTCTGCACTTACACTGGGAATCGTATATTATAAGGCAGAGGGAGCAGTTTACCCCCTTATGATTGCAGGCCTGGGGCTTCTGGCATCTATTCTTGGAACCTTCTTTGTAAAGGGTGATGAAAATGCAAATCCCCACAAGGCGCTTAAGACAGGATCCTATGCGGCCAGCGTGGTTGTGCTTATTGTGGCATTTGTATTCAGTAACTATTTATTTGGAAACTTTAATGCGGCAATTGCAATTGTTTCAGGACTGATAGTAGGACTTCTTATTGGCTTTATCACAGAGGTTTATACGTCCGGCGATTATAAGTCTGTAAAAGAGATTGCAGCCCAGTCAGAGACCGGGTCTGCTACAACCATTATCAGTGGGCTTGCAGTAGGAATGAAATCTACAGCAATCCCGATTCTTCTTATCTGTGTCGGTATTTTTACAGCATATCAGTTCTGCGGGCTTTATGGAATCGCACTGGCAGCAGTAGGAATGTTGTCTACAACAGCAATTACCGTAGCAGTTGACGCATATGGACCCATTGCAGATAATGCAGGCGGTATTGCAGAGATGTCAGGATTGGACAAATCTGTCCGCAAGATTACAGATAAGCTTGATGCAGTAGGAAATACAACAGCAGCTATGGGAAAGGGTTTTGCTATTGGCTCTGCAGCCCTTACGGCGCTGGCACTTTTTGTATCCTATGCAGAGGCAGTACAGCTTAAAAGTATTGATATTCTTGACAGCCGCGTTATTATCGGCCTATTTATCGGAGGTATGCTTCCGTTCCTATTTTCTGCCATGACAATGGAATCTGTGTCAAAGGCAGCTTATCAGATGATTGAGGAAGTAAGACGCCAGTTCAGGGAAATGCCGGGCATTATGGAAGGAACTACAAAGCCGGACTACAAGTCCTGCGTTGCTATTTCTACTACAGCGGCCCTTAAGGAAATGCTGATTCCCGGTATTATGGCAGTTGCGGCTCCTCTTTTAGTAGGACTTCTTTTAGGACCTGCTTCGCTTGGCGGCCTTCTTGCAGGCGCTCTTGTAACAGGAGTTATGATGGCAGTCTTTATGTCCAATGCAGGCGGTGCATGGGACAATGCAAAAAAATATATTGAGGACGGCAGCCACGGCGGTAAGGGCAGCGACGCTCACAAGGCGGCGGTTGTAGGAGATACTGTTGGTGACCCGTTTAAGGATACGTCAGGACCTTCGATTAATATTTTGATTAAATTAATGACTATTGTGTCGCTGGTATTTGCCCCACTGTTTTTGTCAGTTGGCGGCCTTCTTTAGGACATGAAATTTTAGAATATTGAATTGTAAACCTCCCGTGGATCATTGTAAAGGTGATTAGACGGGAGGTTTTACTTTTTTAGTCCATCCCTGGTTTGAAAACCTCCAAGTTTTGTGATACTATATGTAACAGCACAATTATTATGATAGAAAAGGGGCATGCAGTATGACAAAGGTAGATATTATTTCCGGCTTCCTGGGGGCAGGAAAGACAACATTTATTAAAAAGCTGATAAATGAAGTGTTTACAGGAGAAAAGCTTGTTCTGATTGAAAATGAGTTTGGAGAAATTGGCATTGACGGCGGATTCTTAAAGGAGGCAGGAATCGAAATTACAGAGATTAACTCGGGCTGTATCTGCTGTACGCTGGTAGGTGATTTTAGCAAAGCACTTAAGAAGGTGATTGAAGAGTATCATCCTGATCATGTGATAATTGAGCCGTCAGGTGTCGGAAAGCTGTCAGATGTGGCGAAGGCTGTAGAGGATGTAAAGAAGGATGTGGACATTGAGATTACAGGAAGAATCACAGTTATTGACGGTAAAAAAGCTAAGATGTACCTTAAGAATTTTGGTGAGTTTTTCGAGGATCAGGTAAAACATGCATCTACAATTGTTGTCAGCCGTACACAGATGATGACAGATGAAAAGGTTGAGGAATGTGTGCATATGCTTCGGGAAGAAAATGCGAAGGCATCAATTATTTCTACACCGTGGGAGGAGCTGGGGAAAGAAGCTGTTATGCATGCTTTGGAGCATGGGGAAGAGATTGAAGGACTGTTTGAGGAGCATCATGAACATCATCACCATGCCCATAGCAGTGGCTGCGGGTGTGGATGTCATCATGACCATGGGCACCATCATCATGGCGGCTGCAGCGGCCATGAGCACAGCCATGATGATTGCAGCGGTCATGACCATCACCATCATGCTGACGAGATTTTCACAAGCTGGGGAAGAGAAACTGCGCACAAATATACAGAAGAGGAGCTGGACTATATTGTAAAAGCATTATCAGAAACAGAAGGCTATGGAACGATTCTCCGCTCAAAAGGAATCGTTGCAATGACAGACGGTTCATGGAAGCAGTTTGACCTTGTCCCAGAGGAATATGAGGTACGTTCAGGCCAGCCAGACTACACAGGCCGCCTGTGTGTAATTGGTACAGCTCTCAAGGAAGATGAACTTTTAAAATTATTCCATATATAGATATAGGAAAGAAGGATTATGCGATGTTTGGACATAAGCCAATACCCGTATTTGTAGTAACCGGATTTCTGGACAGCGGAAAAACAACACTTGTAAAAGGAACGTTAATGGAGCAGGAGTGGATAGTGCCTGGACTTACACTTCTTATCCGCTGTGAAGAGGGCGAGGAAGAGTATCCTAAAGAATATCTTGATAAAAATGATATGGTACTCCTTAATATAGAAGAAATAGAGCAGCTTAATGCAGACTTTTTCAAAAACTGTGATAGAAATTATCATCCGGCACAGGTAGTTATAGAGTATAATGGCATGTGGAAGCTTGTGGAGCTTCTGATGATAAAATACCCCAGAAACTGGCAGCTTCAGGGAGTATATTCCACAGTGAATGGTCTGACACTCGACATGTATCTGAAAAATATGCGAAACGTTCTCATGGAGCAGCTCACAGAATCAGAGCTTATAGTTGTAAACCGATGTCCCGCTGGAATAGATCGTTCCGGCTTTAGAAGGGCCCTCAAGGTACAGAATCCTATGGCACAGCTTATTTTCGAGGATACAGATGGAAACATTATACAGCCGTCAGAAGAAGACCTTCCCTATGATGTAAAAGGAGACAAGATTGTGATTGAAGATATAGACTTCGGAATCTGGTATGTAGACGCATATGATCACCCAAATCTGTATCTTGGCAAAGAGATAGAATTCACAGCCCAGGCATTTCACCCAAAAGGAATGAACCAGGACATGTTCGTACCAGTACGAAAGATTATGACCTGCTGCGCAGACGATATACGTTATTATGGATATCCATGCAAGGTGCCGGCAGGAACAGAGATACCATTGAAAAAATGGGTCCATATCCGCGCAAGATTCGAATTCGAATCAGTAACATCCTTTGGGAACGAACAGCCGGTCCTTTATTTAACACATATCGAACAGACAAAAAAGCCGGAGGAAGACATAGTGTATTTAGGATAAACGCAGTTGGGGACGGGGTAAAATTAAAAATACCCCGTCCCCTACCAAGGTGGGGACAGGCACTTTTTAATTTTACCCCGTCCCCAACTGTATCTAGCATTACATCTCTGACAGCGCCGCCTCATCAGCCACAATTGTAACGTCTGGGTGAAGCTGCAGTATAGATGCTGGTACTTCTGGTGTAACTGGTCCGCATACTACTTTTTTAAGAATATCCGCTTTATCTTTTCCGCTTACAACAACAAGAATCTTTTTCGCTTTCATAATCGTTCCAATTCCCATTGTATATGCCTGGCGCGGTACATCGGCCTCGGATTCAAAAAAACGCTTATTCGCTTCGATTGTACTTTCGGTCAGATCTACACAATTTGTACCCTTTGTAAATGAATCAGAAGGTTCATTAAAACCAATGTGCCCATTGTGGCCCAGCCCGAGAAGCTGCAGATCGATTCCACCAACCTTTTCGATAATTTCATCATACTCCCTGCATGCCTTTTTAGAATTCGGTTCAAGGCCATTGGGAACATATGTACGCATTTTTTCAATGTTTACATGGTCAAACAGATTCGTATTCATAAAATAGCGGTAGCTCTGATCATTATCTGGAGCCAATCCTTTATATTCATCCAGATTTACACTTGTTACATTTGAAAAATCCAAATCGCCCATTTTGTACCATTCAATCAGCTGCTCATAAGTTCCGACTGGTGAAGACCCGGTAGCCAGTCCAAGTACACAGTCGGGCTTCATAGTTACCTGCGCAGAAATAATATTTGCGGCTTTTCTGCTTAATTCCTTGTAATCTTTTGCTTTACAGATATTCATGTATATATTCCTCTTTTCTAAAATATTCTGGATGTAACTGCTTTTTTGCAGAGCTTCCATTCTATCAATAAGTATAACAATAAAACGCATAATTTCCAACTAAAATCTAGTTGGGGACGGAGTAAAATGAAAAAGTGCCTGTCCCCACCTTGGCAGGGGACGGGGTATTTTTAATTTTACCCCGTCCCCAATTGATTTACGGCCTGCATCAGGCTATACTATAAAGAAAACCGGAAGTTTAGGCAGGAGTCAGGAGGTAAAATATGATTATTAAAAATGTAAAGGTATATGGGGAAGACAAAAGTTTCAAAGATGGTAAAATTATCATCAAAGACGGTGTATTCGCAGAAGAGACAGAATGTTTAGAAGCCACAGATGAGAAAGTCATTGATGGAGAGGGCTGCTATGCCATCCCTGGTCTGATTGATCTTCATTTTCACGGCTGTATGGGCTATGATTTTTGTGACGGAACAAAAGAGGCTCTCCAAAAGATTGCAAAATATGAAGCATCTGTCGGTGTGACGGCAATTGCTCCTGCGACAATGACGCTTCCAGTAGAGGAGCTCACAAAGATTCTCAGTGTGGCGGCAGATTATGGGAAGGAGAGCCATGAGGGCGCAGATTTGATTGGAATTAACATGGAAGGTCCGTTTATCAGTGTGGAAAAAAAGGGAGCACAGGATGAGCGCAATATTATTTCCTGTGATGAGGCTGTCTGCAAGGAATTTTTACAGGCATCAAATGGACTTGTAAAATTTGTGGGAATAGCGCCGGAAAGGAATGAAAATGCAGTAGAGTTTATTGAAAAAATGAAGGACAAGGTAAATATTTCTCTGGCCCATACAAATGCAGACTATCATACAGCAAAGGCGGCATTTGACGCAGGAGCGTGCCATGCGGTGCATCTTTATAATGCCATGCCGTCCTTCACCCACAGGGCACCGGGAGTTGTAGGTGCAGTATCAGACAGTCCTCACGTAAATGCCGAAATAATCTGTGATGGTGTGCATATTCATCCTTCAGTTGTGCGCGCCACATTTAAAATGATGGGGGAAGATCGTATGATATTTATAAGTGACAGCATGCGTGCCACAGGAATGCCAGATGGGAGATACACCCTTGGGGGACTTGAGGTAGACGTGACAGGAAACCGGGCAGTGCTTGCATCTAATGGGGCGCTGGCAGGTTCTGCTACAAACCTGATGGACTGCATGAAAACAGCAGTGAGAGATATGGGAATCCCACTGGAGACAGCAGTTGCGTGTGCCACTATGAACCCGGCGAAAGCCCTTGGGGTATATGACATCTACGGTTCAATTACAAAAGGAAAGAAAGGAAATGTAGTTCTGCTGGATAAAGATCTGAATGTAAAGCTTGTAGTAAAAGATGGGGACGGAGTAAAATGAAAAAGTGCCTGTCCCCTCCATAAATGGGGACAGGCTATTTTCAATCTGGGACGGGGTATTTTTAAAAATACCCCGTCCCCAACTTGGTTTCCAAAAGCAAGGGCCTGATGGCGCCAATCATCCCGGCGTCATTGGAAAGTGCTGCGGCATCAATTATAAGCCCATCAGCAAACCGTGGCATGACTCTTTCTAACACTTTCTTACGCACCTTGTCTATAAACAGCTCCTTCTGGGCGCTGACCCCTCCGCCAAGCAGTATTATTTCAGGGTTAAAGATATGCGTAAGGCTCACAAGCCCGTCGGCGATATTAGAAATCCACAAATCAACGATTTCCTTCATAACTGGATCGCCCTCTTTGAGCTTCTGGAAAATCTCCCGTCCGTCGAGGGAGCCATATTGGTCTTTTACCATCTTAAGCAGCGCAGTAGTGGAGGCATACCGCTCGTAACAGCCTTTGTTTCCGCAGGTACAGGGAATCCCGTTTCTGTCAATTGAAAAATGTCCCAGCTCTCCGGCAATACCAAGCCTCCCTTCAAGGATGTGGGAATCAACAATTACGCCCCCGCCGATTCCTGTACCGATGGTAATAATAATAGCATTTTTACATCCCTTTGCGGCGCCGACCCAGTTTTCGGCAATTGCGGCACTGTTTGCGTCATTTATGACGGACACAGGTAGACCATATTTTTCCTCAAAGCATTTTTTTAAAGGTGAGCCAACCCAGTTTTCTATATGTCCGGCAGAGCCTGTAACCGTACCGGTCCGGGTATCGATCTGACCGGTGGCAGAGATTCCGATTCCAGAAAGACCGCAAGGGTCGAGGGACTGATGGGACAAAAAGAGGTCGGTTTCTTTAAGTACTGTCTCAAGAATCGGTGTTTTGTAATTATCGAAGCATACACTGCAGGAGCTTTTAGAGAGAATGCTTCCCTTTTCGTTAAGAATACCTGTTTTGGCAGAGGTTCCGCCGATGTCAATACTCAAAAAATTCATACATATATCCATCCTTTCCTGTTCTTTATTTCCCGCTGGGCTCATCATTATTAAGCGCTGATAGTGTTTCCGAATAGATGGAAAACCTTGTGGCATAGTCTGTCTGCAGATAATAAGAATAGAAAATATCAAGCATGATAAGCAGTGGAAACTGAGGGGAAATAAGTGTTCCGGTAGTAAAATTTTTGGGAGCTGCCACAGGGATAATTTCGTCGCAGCAGCTTAGAAGAGAGTAATCTTTTGAGGCAGTCAAAAGAACAACATAGGCTCCGTGTTCCTTTGCTATTTTTATGCCGTTCAAGAGCTCCTTTGTCTTTCCGCTGATGGAAAGAGCAATAATTAAATGATTTTCATCCACAAGGGCGGAAGAAATCTTCATCAGGTGTGCGTCAGTAACCGCATCGACCAGAAGTCCGAGGCGCATGAGCCTCAGCTTGAATTCCTGTGCAACAATTCCGGAGATTCCAATTCCATAAATCAGGATACGTTTGCTTTTGGATATGGAAAACGCCAGTGTTTCCATTTGGGTTTCATTAATAAGCTGGAGATTCTTATCCAAAATGTGCTTGTAGGAGGTGGTAACTCTCTGAACAATTTCATTTACATTGTCAGCAGAAGCACTGGTGCTTATTTTCAGGCTGTATATAAATTCCCGGAAGCCTTTATAGCCGCATTTCTTTGCAAAACGAGTCAGAGAAGCCTCAGATACATAAAGGGAATCGGCAATAGTTTTTGCAGAAAAATCGCTGATATTTTTTGTTTTTAGAAAATAATCAGCAATGTTTTTCTCAACAGGTGTCAAGTTATCATAGATGTCTTCGATTTCTTTCAGTATTATATTTTGCGGCTGAAACATACTGTGCACTCCTTTTTATCTTTTTTTCTACTATAAACTAATCTAAAAAGGAAATCTAATGTTTCAATAAAATTAAAAGTACTTTCAAGAAAAATAAATTTTTAGATTGAATTTTGAAAAGAGATTCAGAAGAATATAATATTGTTGAAAAATCTGAAAAATAAAACTATAATTAACAAAACTAAGAAATGTCGAAAAATAACGGCCGTTAGATTTGATACTTTTAGTTTAAAACATAATAGTAAAGTCTGACAAAAAAGTTGAGGAAAAACATGACGAAATCAGAACTATTCCAGAAGATGGAAGGTAAATTAATTGTTTCTTGTCAGGCTCTTCCAGGGGAACCTCTGTATGTAGAGGAAAAATCCATTATGTATTTAATGGCAAGGGCGGCAAAGGAAGCAGGAACTGTCGCTATCCGTACAAGCAGTGTCCGTGATGTTGTTGCGATTAAAGAAGAAACAGGTCTGCCGGTAATCGGATTGATAAAGATCCGTTATGACGGATTTGAAGGTTACATAACACCTACAATGAAGGAAATCGATGAGCTGGTCCAGGCCGGAGCCGATGTTGTTGCACTGGACTGTACTTTAAGGAAAAGAGGCGACAACCTTACTGTAAACGAATTTATTACCCGGATTAGAGAAAAATATCCAGATATTATTCTTATGGCAGACATTTCTACCTATGAGGAAGGTATGAATGCGCAGGAGGCCGGGGTCGATATGGTAAGTTCTACACTGAGCGGTTATACAGAGTATTCTCCTCATTTAGAAGGGCCGGACTTAGAATTAGTAAAAAGGTTATCAAAAAATCTAACAATTCCGCTGGTGGCTGAAGGCAGGATTCATACACCAGAACAGGCGGCAGCGGTATTGAGAAGCGGTGCATTTGCAGTTGTGGTTGGAGGCGCAATTACAAGGCCTCTGGAGATTACAAAGCGATTTATTGATGCAATAAGCGAGTTAAATAAAAAGGAGGATTAAAAAGTATGAAGAGAAAACTATTGTCAATCTTACTGGCAGGAGCAATGGTAAGCAGTTTAATCGTGGGCTGCAGCTCGTCGGGAGGCTCTGGGGAGGGTTCCTCAGAGAATGAAGGAGGCGGCTCAGAAGGAAAACCGTATGACGGCGTGGAAATTAATGTTCTGTGCGAGGGCCATGCTTCCAGTAACGCATATGAGAAGATGGTAAGCGAATTTGAGGAGGAAACAGGAATCACGGTAAACCTGGAGATTATTCCTTACGAAGAGCTTCCCCAGAAGGTTCTGTTAAGCTTCAGCCAGAAGAGCCAGGATTATGATATGGTTATGAATGATGCTCTGTCCCTGCAGGGATATGTAGACAATGACTATATTGCATGTCTGGATGACTATATTGCAAATGATGATTTAAATCAGTGGTACGACAAGGCTGACTTTGTAGAGGCCTATGAAAATATGATGGAAACGGGCGGAAAGGTGTATGGATTCCCTGTTTACGGTGAAAGCACTTTCCTTATGTATAGAAAGGATTTGTTTGATGAGTATGGCCTGAAAGCTCCTACAACAATGGAAGAGCTTGAACAGTGTGCAAAAACTGTTTATGAAAAGACAAACGGTGAAGTTGCAGGTATTACACTTAGAGGACAGCAGGGCATTCATGTTGTATATACCTGGGGAGCATTTCTTTGGGGCTATGGCGGACACTATTTTGACAAGGATGGAAAGCTGGATCTCAACACAGACGCAGCAATTGAAGGAACAGAAGCATTCTGCCGCCTGTTAAATGATTATGGTCCGGAAGGCTACACCAACTTTGGATGGCAGGAGAACCGTCTGTTATTCCAGCAGGGCGGAGCAGCCATGACCATCGATGCAACTGTTAACGGTGCTTACTGTGAGGACCCCAATGAATCAGAGATTGTAGGAAAGGTAGGATATGCTCCGGTTCCTGCAGCAGTTGAAAATGAAGAGGGCGGACCAGCGGCTCTGGCTACGCATGGCTTTTATATTAATAATGTAATTGAGGACAAGCAGAAGGAAGCAGCCTTCCTTTTCGGAAGCTGGGCGACAAATGCGCAGACTCAGGAGAAGATGATGGATGTTGAACCTCACTGCGGCGTAAGTTCTTTAAAAGCAATTGAGTCAGATGCATTCCAGGACAAATATGCGGCATTTGGAAATGACATGGTAAAGGCGTTAGAGGTTGCAAATCCGTTATATGTTCCGACAAATACAGAAGCAAATGAAATTATTAATAAAGTAGGAACAGCTCTGTCAAAATGTCTAGTAGAGAGTGATAATATAGCTGCAATATTAAAGGAAGTAAATGATGATGTAAATAATAATGTTTTGAAGTAAACATTATGAAAGGACGGTATCTGCGGCTTTAAGGGCTTCAGATACCGTTTGCATACATACGGAGAAAATATATGAAAAATAGAAACAGAATGGCCGCCCGTGCATTTGCACTTCCCGCTCTGGTGACAATGATAGTAATTATGATAGTTCCCTTTCTATTCTCGATTTATATTAGTTTTAATGATGTAAATCTATTGGAAAATGGCGGAAAGTTTGTATGGGCAGGAATTAAAAATTATAAAACATTTTTTACAGACAGCAGAGCACGAAATTCTGTTGTTGTATCACTGAAGTTTCTTTTAGGAGCGCTGGCAGTGGAAACAGCTCTGGGCATTGCTATTTCTGCTTTTTTAGATAGAAGATTCCATTTTAAGGGAATCGTAAGAGCACTTATCATTGTGCCGATGTTTATGACACCTGTTGTATCGGGACTTATCTGGCGGGCGTTTTTTGACCCGAATGCAGGAATTGTAAGTTATGTGTATCAGCTCATTTTCCATCACAAGCTGGATATGTTAGGCTCTACCTCGGGTGCTTTGTGGGCGCTTATTATTGTAGATATGTGGCAGTGGACGCCGTTTATGATTCTTCTTATCATGGCAAGTCTTGACGGACTGTCAGAGGATGCAGTTGAGGCCGCAAAGGTTGAGGGGGCAAATGAGCTGCAGATTATCACACGGGTAAAAATTCCAATGATAAAGCCAACGATTTATATGGCAATGATGATACGTGCCATTGATGCCCTGAAGATTTTTGACGCAATTTTTGTTATGACAAAGGGAGGACCAGGAAGCGCCACAGAGACAATGAATATGTATTCCTATGTGGTAGGCTTTAACTTCTATAGAATTGGTTATGCCACAACAATTTCATTTATATTTACTATGGTAGTAACGGTTGTATTAAGCAAGCTGATGCAGAGAACGAATAATTTGTAGGAGGTACGATATGACAAAGGAAGCAATAGATTTACATCGGAAAAGAGTCATAAAAAGAACAGTCCGCAGAATTTTGTTCTGGTTTATACTTGCTCTTATACTTCTATTTTTTATGGCGCCGCTTATCTGGCTTGTGTCGACTTCATTTAAAAATTATATTGACGCATTTGCCATGCCGCCCAAAATTATATTTACACCAACACTGGAAAATTACATAACAGTATTCAATAAAGCAAACTTTTTCAATTATATGAAAAACAGCATTATCTGTGCAGTCATACCTACGGCAATCGGTATTCTGCTGGGAGTACCTTGTGCATACTCCATTGCCATGCTTAAGCTTAAGGATCCGAAGAAGCTGTCATTCTTTTTCTTAAGTGCGAGGATTGCACCGCCGATTATGTCCCTTCTGCCTTTATACATTATTTTCAGCAGAGCAGGGATTTTAGGCCAGAAGCTTCCTATTATTATAATGTATACGCTTATGTGTATTCCGATTGTAGTTTGGCTTATGCCGGTGTACTTCAGAGAGCTGCCTGTGGAGCTCAGGGAAGCTGCCAGGGTGGACGGCTGCAGTGAGTTTCGGGTATTTTGGAATATTGTGCTGCCGCTGGTGAGAGGCGCTATTGCGGCAACAGCTATTTATTGTATTATTACCTGCTGGAATGAATTTCTTATAGCACTTGTACTGTCAAATAAATCAAGCCAGACACTTCCGGTTACAGTTACAAGCTTTATGACATTCCAGGGGACACAGTGGGGACCGCTTACAGCGGCAGGAACAATTATTATGGTTCCTATGTTATTATTTGGATTTATTATTCAGAAGTCGTTTGCCAAAGGACTGGCAGGCGGTGCAGTAAAAGGATAAGGTATAAGGAGGAAATAAAAAATGTCAGTAAAAGTAGCAGTTATCGGTATGGGTCAGATGGGTTCGGTTCACGCAGATATTTACAAGAAAATTCCGAATGTAGAGCTTGTGGCAGCCTGTGAGTGGAATGATGAAAGGCGTGCACAAGTGGAAAAGGAGTATGGCTGCAAAGTGTATAAGGACTATAAAGAATGTCTTGCAGACCCGGAGATTGAGGCGGTCAGCATTGTGCTTCCAGATAATATGCACCGTGAAGCTGTAGAAGTGGCAGTTGCAAACGGAAAGCATATCCTGCTTGAAAAGCCTCTTGCCAAGGAGCTGGAGGATGGAAGGAAGCTGTATGAGATTACAAAGGATTACGACAAGGTATTTACAACAGGCTTTCTTTTAAGATTTGATCCGCGTTTTGCTTCAATTAAAAAGGCGCTTGATAATGGAGAGCTGGGAGATATTATCCATATGTACTGCCGGAGAAACTCTCCGATTGTGGGACCAAGAAGATATATCGGGGCTTCTGATTTGTCTATGCATGTTATGATTCATGATATTGATTATGTAAATTGGTTTATGGGCTGTCAGCCAGTAAAGGTATTTGCCAGAGGCAGAAGCGTTCTTTTAAAGGATGTGAATATGAAGGATGTTATCTATGCGGTTGTTACCTATGAAAATGGGGCTATTGCGTGTCTGGAGGCATGCTGGGTACTCCCGGAGAATTCACCTACAATTATTGACGATAAGGTAGAGCTTGTAGGAACAAAGGGTGCTGCATATGTGGACAGCTGTGACAACGGCGTGCGTCTGGTTACGCAGGAAAAAATATTGTATCCAGATTCCAGACACTGGTTCTATGCAAATGGTCTGCCGGAGGGGGATTTGTCGGAGGAGATAATGGCATTTATAAATAATGTAGTAAATAATACCAAGTCTATAATTACGCCGAAGGATGCATATGATTCGCTGAGAGTTGTAGATGCTATAGAGAGATCCATGGCTGAAGGGAAAGAAGTGGAGCTGTAAAAGAAAGGACGTATGCGAAGCGGGGGCCGACCCCCGCTTCGTATACTGTGCATGTGTGGGATTTATACTGCATGAGGCGGGGAAGGGAATTTGTAATATTTTAGATTTTAATAGGAACGTTTAGCAAGGAGAATTTTATGGGGTCTTATAGGAAGTTTTTGGAAATTGAGATGGGGGAAGTGGATGAAGGAGTTCACATTGGGGCACCTCAGAGGATGGATATGGACAGGCCCGGGGAGTGGAGGCGGAGAGTAAATGAGGAGTCTATGACGGAGGCTGTGAGGATGATGGGGGAGTGCGGATGTCTGGATGATTTGATGAGAGTGCAGACGTCTGAGAGAAGGATAGGCCAGGAAGGAGATGAGATTCCGGTTAGAGTTTATTTTACAGATGTGAAAGGGAAGGTTCCGGTGATGTTGTTTTGTCATGGGGGCTCTTTTTCTATGAACAGCGTGGAGGTCTATGATATGGTGCACCGTTATTTTGCGTGCTATGGGAAGATGACAGTGGTTGCGGTAGACTATAGGCTGGCGCCAGAGTATGAGTTTCCCTGTGGACTTGAGGACTGCTATACTGCGCTTTTGTGGACAGAGGAGCATGTGGAGGAGCTTGGGGGAAGCAGGGAGAATATCAATATATGCGGGGACAGCTCTGGAGGTAATTTTGCGGCAGCGCTTTGTCTCATGGCGAGAGACAGGAAAGGGCCCAGGATTCGAAGGCAGGCTCTGATCTATCCAGTGACGTCACTGGCAGGAGATAAGCCTACAGAATCAGAAGTACGGTATGGAAAGGGATATTTTCTGGAGTATGAGGATATTAGGAAGCTGCATGCTGTGTATGTGCCGGAAGGGACAGAGCTTACGGCTCCTTATTTGTCACCCCTTTATGCAGGGGACCTTACGGGGCTTCCGCCGGCAGGATTTTTTTCGGCGGAGTGTGACCCGCTCCTTGATCAGGGGCTTATGTATGCGGCAAGGCTTGCGGATGCGGGGGTAAAGACAGAGTATCATATTTACAAAGGGATGATTCACGCATTTCTGAATGCAGCTTACCCGAAGACATTCGAGATGATGGATGAGGTCTGCCGCTTTTTGAAATAAGGCTACCTATAAACAAATAAAATAATGCTAAAAATTGGTGATTGTATAAAGAATGCTACAGTCGCCAATTTTTTATGCGTAATATACAACATAAAACAAATAAAAACAATATAAATATGGTATAAAATATTGACAAAACAACAAAAAAGAAATAAAATTGAATAAAAGCAAAATAAAACATTAAAAGGAGGTGAGAAATATGGTTACACTTCAGGGAGAAAAGTATATGACAGATTTTGAGGCAAAGAAAGCTATACTTGATATAGGAAAACGAATGTATGACAAAGGCTTTGTGGCAGCGAATGATGGAAACATAAGTTGTAAGACCAGTCCCCGTACGATTTGGACGACGCCGACAGGTGTGTCGAAGGGATTTATGACTCAGGACATGCTTGTGAAGATGGATTTGGAGGGAAAGATTTTAATAGGAAGGATGAAGCCCTCCTCAGAAGTGAAGATGCATCTTCGTGTATATAAGGAGAACCCTGGACTTAAGGCGGTGACCCATGCACATCCACCGGTGGCTACAAGCTTTGCTATTGCGGGCATCAGCCTGGATAGTGCGATCCTTACAGAGGCAGTTATGGGACTTGGTACTATTCCTGTTGCAAAATATGCCACGCCGGGGACCCAGGAAGTGCCGGACTCTATAGCGCCCTTTGTAAATGCCTACAACGGAGTGCTGCTTGCGAACCACGGAGCACTTACGTGGGGAAATGACCTTTATCAGGCATTTTACAGGCTGGAATCTATTGAATATTACGCTACGATTCTTATGTATACTGGAAACATAATCGGCAGACAGAACATTTTGTCCTGCAGTCAGGTAAATAAGCTTTTGGATATCAGGAAAAAGCTTGGCATTACAAGCGGGGGAATTCCACCTTGTGCTGCCTGTGAGACAAATGACAGAGATATTATAACATCAGATGACATCAGGCCTCTTGAGATGGTAGAGCTCTTGAGAGCTGGAAGTACTTCCGGTAAGAAACTGTTAGATTCAGAAGAAAATACAAATCCTTGTGAATCGCAGACATCCCATGGGATAAAAGGTGTAACACCCCTCGTGAAGCCTGGGGATAAGGTAAATATTCCTTCTGACGCCGCAGCATGTGACAGAACAAAGGAGGAAATTATTGCAGAGGTAGTACGCAGGGTAGTGGAAGAACTGAAAGCAGGAGGAACAGTATGAACATAGATGCAAAAGAAATTGAGCTTATTGTGCAAAAGGTACTGGAAAATATAGACGTAAAAACCCTGAGTACTCCGAAAGCAGACAATGGAGAGGACGGTGTGTTTGACCATGTGGAGGAAGCCATAGAGGCAGCATACCAGGCGCAGCGTAGATGGGTGAAGGATTATAATCTGGAGGACAGAAAGCGGATTATTGCAGCAATCCGTAGAGTATCAGAGGAGCATGCCGAGGAGCTTGCAAAGATGGTACGTAAAGAGACCGGTATGGGCCGTTATGAGGACAAGGTGAAGAAGCATCTGGCGGTTATCAGAAAAACTCCTGGGGTAGAATGTCTTACCACGGATGCTATTTCGGGGGACGAGGGTTTGATGATTGAAGAGTGTGCTCCTTTTGGCGTGATTGGTGCCATTACCCCGTCAACGAATCCGACAGAGACCATTATTAATAATACAATCAGCATGACTGCAGGAGGAAATGCAGTGGTATTCAATGTACATCCTGGTGCAAAAAGGTGCTGTACGTATTGCCTTAAACTGCTGCATAAAACAATCGTGGAAAATGGCGGTCCGGCAAATCTGATTACTATGCAGAAGGAGCCGGCGATGGAGACAGTTAACACAATTACAGCCAGCCCGAAGATTCGACTGATGGCAGGAACAGGCGGCATGGGAATGGTAGATGCTCTTCTTCGTTCCGGTAAAAAGACAATAGGGGCGGGAGCAGGAAATCCTCCGGTAGTTGTGGACGATACAGCGGATATCCCATATGCTGCAAAAGAAATATACAGAGGTGCTTCTTTTGATAATAATCTGTTATGTCTGGCAGAAAAGGAAGTGTTTGTTATGGATTCCGTGGCGGACCAGCTTGTAGAGGCGCTGGAAAAAGAGGGAGCTTATCTTCTTAATTCCAGACAATTGGAGGTAATTACTTCATTTGCCATGTTAAATAAGGATGGAATCTTTCAGATAAATAAGAAATGGGTGGGAAAGGATGCGGCGCTTTTTCTTGAGGAAATAGGAATCTGTGACCACAAAGACACACGTCTTTTAATCTGTGAGACAGATGCCAGACATCCATTTGTACGGTTAGAGCAGCTGATGCCCGTACTTCCCATTGTACGCTGCAGAACATTTGAAGAGTGTGTAAAACAGGCTGTTTTGGCAGAAAATGGAAATAGACATACATCTTCCATTTTTTCAAAAAATGTAGATCACATGACTATTTTCGGAAAAGAAATCGAGACAACTATTTATACAAAGAATGGAGCGACCTTGCGAGGAATCGGAATCGGCGGAGAAGGTTATACGACGATGACAATTGCCGGACCTACTGGCGAAGGACTTACGTGTGCGAGGAGCTTTACGAGAAAGCGTCGATGTATGCTTGCAGAAGGCGGACTTCGAATTGTATAAGAGAGGTGAGTGGTATAAGTGGCAGTAGGTTATCTGGAGTGTGCCGGCTATGGTACGGTGCTGTATGCGATGGACAGAGCGTGCAAGGCGGCAGCAGTAAGAATTATTGGTATAGATACCATTAATCCAAAGGATGCCAGTGCTTTTATCCCGCTTACAGCACAGGCGAAGTTCGAAGGCAGGACAGATGACGTAAAAACAGCGTGTGAGTACGCAAGACTTGCGGCTCTGGAGCTTGTGAATCCAGAGGATGTACTGACGGAAGTAATTGAATGCCCTTTTGAAGGGACGATAAGGCTATCGCGGATAACAAAGGCTAAATTAAATAGAACAGAGGGGAAAAAGATTGCTGCAATAGGGGTTCTGGAAATCAGCTATTTTATAAATACAGTAGTGGCGCTTGACCGGGCATTAAAGGCGGCAGAGGTGGAAATTGTAAGCTGTCATAAAAAGCTTGGCGGAAAAGTCTGTCATACGGTATTGGCGGGAAAAACTTCGGATGTACAGGTGGCTGTAGAAACAGTAAAGGAAGCAGGCCGGCTCATTGGAAAACAAAATATTAAAATTGCGGTTGTGATATGCAATCCGCACCCGGAAATTAAAAGAATTTTGAATATGAATAAAAAGGATAAAAAGGAGGACGAAGTGAAATGGCAGAAACAACAGGAGTAAAGAGAGGTATGCTTGCATTAGGAATGATTGAGACAAGAGGTCTTACAGCGTCGATTGAGGCAGCTGATGCGATGCTGAAATCAGCAGATGTGGAGCTTGTAGGAACAGAGAAGATTGGATCCGGTTTAGTAACAGTTATGGTACAGGGAGATGTAGGTGCGGTAAAGGCTGCTACTGAAGCGGGGCAGGAGGCAGCGTCCAGAATCGGCGAGCTTGTGGCAGCTCATGTCATTCCAAGGCCCCACAGCTCTGTCGGAGAGATCCTCCCTTTTATTAAATAAGAAAAAGCTAAGGAGTCAGAACAGTGGACACAGAGGAACTGATTGAAAAAATAACAACACGAGTTAAAGAAAATCTAATACTGTTTAGTGAAGATCCCTTTCAGGTTCCAGTCGGGGTTTCGGCCAGACATGTCCACCTTGCAAGAGAACATGTGGAGCTTTTGTTTGGCAGGGGATACAGGCTTACTCCACTGAAAAATTTAAGCCAGAAAAACCAGTTTGCATGTGCGGAGCAGGTGTCTTTAATCGGCCCGAAGGGAGAGCTTGAGAAAGTAAGAATTCTTGGTCCGGAGAGAATGGATACGCAGGTGGAGCTGTCAGCCAGTGACAGCAGGAGTCTGGGCGTTATGCCTCCTGTGAGGACCTCCGGAGATGTAGAAGGAACACCAGGGCTTCTCATAGGGGGACCCAGAGGTGAGGTAATGCTTAAGAAGGGTGTTATTATTGCTGACAGGCATATCCACATGACTCCGGAGGATGCCAGATGGTTTGGAGTTTTAGACAAGGAGCGGGTATGTGTCTATGTCAAGGGACCAAAGGGGGGAAGATTAAATAATGTGGTAATAAGAGTCAGTAAGAATGCAAGACTGGATTTCCATGTGGACACAGACGATGCCAATGCGTTTCAGCTTACCCAAGGGCAGTGGGTGAGTATGAGGAAGGAAGGGGCCATATGATTATCGGGACGGTAAAGGGGACTATAGTTTCTACGAGAAAGTGCAGTAATTTGATAGGGTTTAAGCTTTTGCTTGTGGAGCCGTATTATGGAAATAAAAAGAATATTTTTGTAGCGGCAGATTCCATTGGCGCTGGAATCGGTGAGCTGGTTCTTGTCACAACTGATGAGACAACTCAGCATGCCCTAGATAAGGCGGCGCCGATTGACGCTTATATTGTAGGCATTGTGGATGCCCCGCCCCAGACAGGGAAATAAGATGTAGGGCATGATAAAGTGAGGTGTGAAAGACATGGAAAGAAGTAATGCAGTAGGAGTCAGCTTCTTTGGCAAAGGCTCTATCTCCCTTCTGCCTGAGGAATTAAAAAAAAGAGGTGTAAAAAGGGGACTGATTATTACGGACAGCTTTTTATATAAAAGCGGCGCAGCAGATAAGGTCGGGGAACGACTTTTAGAGGCCGAGGCCGAATATGCCATCTATTATTTAGTGCAGCCAAATCCGACTGTTATGATTGTAAATGAATGTCTGCATGCGGCAAAGACCCTTCAGGTAGATTTTCTTGTGGCAGTAGGCGGTGGCTCCGCCATTGATACGGCAAAAGCAGTTAGTATTGTACTGGAAAACGGCGGAAGAGTGGAGGAGTATGAGGGTGTAAATAAGTCTAAAAGAAAAGGAATCCCTATTGTTGCAGTAAATACAACTGCAGGCACAGGTTCTGAGGTGACGGCCTTTTATATTGTGACAGATCCCGAGCGCTATTCAAAAATGTGTATGGTAGATTCGAACTGTATGGTCAGCATTGCAGTAAATGACATAGATTTCATGATGACAATGCCCCCAAAACTTACTGCAGCAACCGGAATGGATGCTATGACTCACGCAATCGAAGCAGTACTTTCAAAAAAGGCAGTTCCGATTACAGACAAGGATGCAATGTGGGCAATTACAGCTATTAAAGACTACCTTCCCCGGGCATATCAAAACGGATCTGATGAAGAGGCAAGAGAAATGATGGCTTATGCAGAGTACACGGCCGGAATGGCATTTTCTAACTCGGGCCTCGGAATGGTTCATGCAATGGCGCATGCCTTAGGCGGCATGTTGAATCTGCCCCATGGGGTATGTAATGCAGTACTACTGCCCTATGTCATGGAATTTAACGGATCATTTCCTGAAATGGCAGAGCGTTTTAAGAAGGTAGCGCAGGCACTAGGGATTCCTTCGTACAGGTGTATGCAGGGTGAGGATCTAGTCCATGCATGTACAAGGTTTATAAGAGATTTATCGCATAGTCTGTCATTGCCAGAAAGCCTTAAGGAGCTTGGTACAGGCATGTTAGATTATGAGACATTGGCAGAAACAGCGATGCGGGATGTATGTATGAAGGATAATTTTTTTATGCCGGCAAAGAGTCAGGTTGTTGAGGTGTACAGAAGAGCTTTCGAACATAAAAGTTAGTGGATTGGAGGGGGCTGTCGGCTAATAGATAGTCATGAACAAGGAGGCCTGTGACTCGCCGAGTCACAGGCCTCCCTGTAATTATTCTATTATATATTTTTGTCAAAACGAAATATAAACGAAATATTAATTTTAAAATAATGAAACTACATGTTGACAAACAAAACAATATAACTTAAAATAAAACTATAAAACACGAAAACACAAACGTTTTATTTCGAACGTAACGGAAGCGTTTGTAAAAACAAAAGTACAAGGAGGGTAATATGATGAAAAAGAAGATCATTAGCGTGTTATTATGTGTAGCAATGACGGCCGGTCTGGTAGTAGGTTGTGCCGGATCCGGAGATTCCGATGGGGAGAAAAAGGAAGAGAAGAAAGAGAGTACCGAAGGCGCGATTGAGCTGAAGGAGGATGAAGGTTCTGAACTAGTATTAGGCGATTATGAGCCAGAGAAAAAAGAATATAATTTCTATTTTACATACAAGCTGGTTCATGCATGGTGGGATGCAGTCGGCCTAGGATTAGAGGAAGCACAGGAGCAGTATGCGGATAAGGGAATTACTATTAATTATGAATATGTTGCGCCTCCGGCGCCAGATGCTATTGACCAGGTAAACAGACTGGAGGAAGCAGCAGGACGCGACTTTGATGTTATCGGCGTAGATGTAAATGACATTGAGATTGTTACACCGACCATTAACAACTTGATTGATCAGGGCCATAAGATTATGACCTTTTCAAGCTCAGATGCTACAAAGGAAGATGGCTGTAAGCGTATTGCATATGTAGGTAATACACACAACTATCAGGATGGTGCAGACCTTGCGGAGATTCTTGCAGAGAAGATTGATTATAAAGGACAGGTGGCAGCTCTTGCAGGAACAATCGGAGCGCCGTGCCATGAGGACCGTATCGCAGGATTTAAGGATGTCATGAAAAAATATCCGGATATTGAGGTAGTAGAGATTCAGAATGATAATGACTCTGTAGAAAATGCTCTGACTTTTACAGAAGGCTTCCTTCAAAAATATCCGGACCTCAAAGGTATTTTCTGTAATAATATGAGCAATCCTATCGGAGCAGCGCAGGCAGTTGTTGATGCAGGAAAGGAAAAAGATATTGTAATCGTAGGTATGGATCATGACAAGCGCGCCCTTGAGTATTTAAGAGACGGAGTAATCCAGGCACTTGGCGTGCAGGACTGCTTCAAGATGGGATTTGATACTATTCAGGTTGCAATCATGATTGCTGATGGAAAAGAGGCCGGAAGCGATACATATCCGGAGCAGACAGAAGAGCAGACAACAATTGTATATCCGGAGGATGCCCAGGAATATCTTGATAAATTATATTAAGAATGTTACTGCAAATAATTATAATGCTGTGATTAATTCCCCGCCTTTTGGCGGGGAATTTCAAAAAAGGAGGAAGTTCATGACAGAGTATCTATTAAGCATGAATCAGATTGTCAAGCAATTTCCAGGAACACTTGCCCTTGATCATGTAGACTTTAATCTTAAGGCCGGAGAGGTGATGGCTCTGATTGGAGAGAATGGCGCGGGAAAAAGCACCCTGATGAATGTACTGATGGGAATTTTGCAGCCGGATTCCGGGGAGATTATTCTGAATGGAGAAAGAATAGAAAATAAATCACCGTATGAAGCACTTCAGAAGAAAATCGGCATGGTGCCGCAGGAGTTAAATCTGGTTCCTGACCTGTCTATTGCGGAAAATATTTTTTTGGGACTTCATCAAAAAAAGGGGAGAAGAATGGACTGGGAACAGACATCTGCAAAAGCAAAGGAAGTGATGGAAAAGCTTGAGGTGGATATTGATCCGGGAATCCGGGTTTCAGATATAAGCGCCGCATATCAGCAGCTTGTTTCCATAGCGAGGACACTTGTGTTTGGTTCTAATATTATTATTTTAGATGAGCCTACAGCATCTCTTACTTTAAACGAGACAGAGCATTTGTTCCGAAATGTAAGGAAGCTTAGGGAAGAGGGAAAAGCGCTTATTATCATTACCCATCATCTGAATGAGGTGCAGGAAATATCAGACCGGGTGACAATTATGAGGGACGGGAAATTTGTAAAGGCGTGTGATACAAAGGATATTACCATTGATGAGATGATTTATTATATGGCGAATCAGAAGGTGGAGAAGAATCAGAGAGTGGAAAGAACAGTTTCTGACGAGGTATTCCTTGAGGTAAAGGATTTTTCAAGAGGCCGGGAATTTAAGGATATCAGCTTCGAGGTTAAAAAGGGAGAGATTTTTGGAGTGGCAGGCCTTGTAGGAGCCGGCAGGACGGAGCTTTTTTCCTGTATTTATGGGCTTACCAGGAAGGAGAAGGGACAGCTTTTCCTAAACGGAGCAGAGATCGATATTCATTCCCCGGCGGAGGCAATCGCCTGTGGAATCGGGCTCGTACCGGAGGAACGAAGAAAACAGGGGATGTTCGCAGTGCTTTCTATCTGTGAAAACATTATGATGCTGAATTACGACAAGGTAAAAAGTGGCGGGAAAATTAATTTCGCTAAAGCAAAGGAGATTGCACAACATCATATCGAGGCTCTCCGTATCAAGACACCGGATGCGGATACGCTGATTAAAAATTTAAGCGGGGGAAACCAGCAGAAGGTCATTTTAGGAAGATGGATGGAAAAGAAAGTAAAGCTTCTTATCCTGGATGAGCCTACGAGGGGAATTGATGTGCGTGCTAAAGGTGAGATTTATAAGCTTGTCCGGGAGATGGCGGATAAGGGAATTACGATTATCGTCATATCCTCCGAAATGGACGAGCTTCTTACGATTGCAGATAGAATTATGATTATGAATGCGGGAAAACTAAAGGGAGTTCTGGTGCCGGATGAGGATATGGCAAGAGAAGACTTACTGAAGGTTGCGCTGAACTAGAAAGGATGAGGTAGATACGACATGAAAAATAAACTGTTAAATTCAATTAAGACAACGGCGGGCGCTGTGTTTATAGTGACAATTCTAATGACAATTGTAGTACAGATATTGACGGGACATTTTTATACGGCATACAACCTTTCTACATTTATCCGTTCTGCATCCTTTACGATTATTATTGGCTTTGCACAGACACTAGTACTTCTGCTTGGCGGTATTGACTTATCTGTTGCCAGTATCGCGGGACTCTGCAGTATGATATTCGCAATGCTTACGACCGTAGCAGGAATTAATCCATTTTTAGCTATTTTAATCGCATTGGTGTCAGGAGCCCTGCTGGGGGCGGTGAATGGAATCTTTATCTGTACGTTAAACCTTACTCCGTTCATTGTCACCCTTGCCACAAGCGCGCTTTATAAAGGAGTCATTTATGTTGCTACAAAGGGTATCCCGCTTACGGGAATTCCGGCGTCAGTAACGGTCATTGGACAAGGCTCTTTATTTGGAATTCTTCCTTACCCGGCAGTAATTATGCTGGTGCTGGCAGCGATTCTTATGTATATGCTTAAATACACATCTTTTGGCCGGCATATCTATGCGGTAGGAGGAAATGAAAGTGCGGCAAGAATTGTTGGAATCCAGAGCAGCAGGACAAAGATGGGTGTTTATGCCCTGACAGGATTTATCTCTTCACTTGCAGGTGTGCTGATGGTGCTGCGTCTTGCTTCTTCACAGGTAAATATTGGTGAGAACTGGGCGATGCCGTCTATTACTGCGGCCGTACTGGGCGGGACCTCCATGAACGGTGGAATCGGTGGGATTGGCGGAACTATTATCGGCGGCCTGCTTATGAGTGTTATATCATTTAGTATCAGTCTTTTGGGAATCTCTTCTTATTGGGATCAGATTGTGACAGGTATTGTTGTACTTATTGCCGTTTCAATCGATGCAATCAGAAGAAGAAATAGTAAAGCATAAGGAGGAAGGAACTATGAAATTTGGTATCTGTTATTGTTACTGGAGCAAGAACTGGGAAGGAACGGATTATCCGCAGATGATCGAACGCGCAAGAAAATGCGGATTTGACGGACTGGAGATTTTCTGGGGAAGAACCCTTACCATGCCCCAGGCAGAAATCGACGAGATTGTGGCTGCGTGCAGGGCAAATGATGTGGAGCTCTATATTTCCGGTGGATTTGGCCGTGAGGAGGATCTTTCGCAGGCAGACGAGGCAGGAAGAATGGCGGCTGTTGAGAAATCAAAACGCCTGATTGAGGCGTGGGGAAGGCTTGGCGCCCATAACTTTTCCGGAATTAATTACGGGGCATGGTGCAAGTTTGACAGGCCTATCGACAAGGAGAAGAGCTTTGAGCAGGCGGCAAAATCACTGAAAGAGGTGGGAAGGTGTGCGGCTGATTATGATATCAGCTGGAACATGGAGGTTGTAAACCGTTTTGAAAGCTATATGCTAAATACAGCAGAAGAGGCAAGAAAGCTTGCCGATATGGTAGATCATCCGAACATCAATATCCTTCTCGATATTTTTCATGGCATGATTGAGGAGGACGACCTGGCTGAAGCAGTACGCATTGCCGGGAACAAGCTGGGGCATTATCATATGGGAACAAATAACCGCCGGCCTCCAAGACCGGGATTTCTTCCATGGCAGGAGGTTGTGGATGCTTTAAAGGCAATTAATTATAACCGTTGTATTTCATTTGAACCTCTTGTAAGAACCGGAGGGTCGGTAGCCTTAGAGGGTGGAAATGTATGGAGAGACATGCTTCCAAAGGATGCGGACGACGCATATCTTGACAAACTGATTATGGAATCGCTGGCATTTATTAAAGGTTTGTTTTAGAATGTGAGGGCTGATATGGAAAAATATATTATTGGAATAGATTCTGGTACAACTGGGATTAAGGCGGTCTTATTTGATACACAGGGAAAGGAAATAGCAAAAAAGGGAATTCCGCTTCAGGGATATTTTCCGGAGGAGAATCAGTATGAAGAGGATATGCTGGAAATCTGGGATAGTGCGCTTAGGTGTGTAAAAGAGGTGGCCGCAAAGGTAGATGCATCTGCCATTATCGGTCTGGGGATTACTGCCCAGGGCGACGGGCTCTGGATGGTCGACGAAAATGGGGAGCCGGTAAGAAGAGGCTGCTGTTTCTGTGACGGAAGATCAGCTGAGTTTGTGGATAAATGGGTTGAGGACGGAACCTGTGAAAAGCTCTTTAAAGCATGTGGGACCTGGGTGTGTACGGGAAACCAGAACGGGATTGTACGGTGGATGGAGAAATATGAGAAGGATTCTCTTGAAAAGAGCAGGTGGCTTCTTCATCTAAAGGATTATCTTTTCTTTAAATTTACGGGAGAAATTACATCCGATGCGACAGATCAGTCGTTAATCCTTTTAGACCAGAGAAAAAGAGATTATCTTGACGAGGCATTTGCTCTATGCGGCATTGAGAAATACAGGGAGAAATATCCGCCTGTTAAAAGTGCAGAGGAAAATGCATATAAGATTCTTCCGGAGGTGGCAGAAAAAACGGGGCTGACAGAGGAAGTACTCGTAACCTCAGGACCAATGGATGTAGGTGCCTGTGCTCTTGGAAGCGGTGTAATTGAAAAAGGACATTGCTGTTCGATTATGGGAACAGCAGCTCTTCATGAGATGGTAATTGATGAGCCGCTGATGGATGATATTCCGTCAGGGATGACGGTTACTCATGTAATGGAAGGAAGATGGCTTCGCCTGATGTCTTCTTTTGCAGGAACACCGAATCTGGAATGGTGCCTGAAGACACTGGGAACAAAGGTTAAGGAGAACGCCGAAGCAGCGGGAAAGGATGTATATGCTTACATGGAGGATATGATTAAGGAGGTTCCCATTGGTTCAAACGGCGTAATGTACCATCCGTATCTTCTGGCCGGGGGAGAAAGAGCTCCGTTTACAGACTCCAGGGCAAGAGCAAGCTACACAGGGCTGAATGTGCGCAATACACTGGCAGATATTGTGCGTGCAACTTACGAGGGTGTGGCATTTGCGATGCTTGACTGCTACCAGCACATGCCCCTTCCGATTGAACAGATTACCATTTGCGGCGGAGGCGCCAACAGCAGTGCATGGTGTCAGATGTTTGCAGATGCACTTGGGAGCAGGATTGTCACGGTAGAAGGAGAAGAGCTTGGTGCCAGAGGCGTTGCCATTAACAATGCAGTGGTACAGGGAATTTTCGAGAGTTACCAGGATGCAGTAGAGAAAATTGTGAAGGTAAAGAAGGTATATGAGCCGGATATGGAAAATCACAAAAAATATATGAAGTTCTATGAACTATATACTGCAGGTTATAAAAATATGCAGAAAATGTGGAAGATCCGGGCAAAAATTATGAAGGAGTAAGTACAATGCTGTATACAGAAGCCAGACAGGAGATTTTGGACATTTGCAGACAGATGGTTGAAAAGAGGTTTTTCTTGGGCACCTGGGGAAATGTAAGTGTGCGGATTGGAGACCATATTATACTTACACCAAGCAAAGTAGAATATGATACGATGCGGCTGGAGGATTTTGTTGTTCTGAACCTGGATGGAACTGTTGCCTGCGGAGAACGGACACCGACTTCGGAAAAAGAAGTACATAGACAGATATACCTGGTGAGAGAAGATGTGAAGGCTATCATTCATGCTCATACGGCAAAGGCAATGGCAGTTTCTGTGCTACCGGTAAATGCAGTTCCGTGCATGGTGGAGGAAATGTCCCAGCTTTTGGGCGGAAAGATTCCGTTAACCAGACAGTATGTCTGTGCGGAAAATCATTTTGAGCTCGGGCGTATGGCAGCGGAGTGCATTGGTGATAAAAATGGGGTGATTCTAAGAAACCACGGTCCAGTAGCCTGTGGGAGGGATTTAAAAGAAGCAGCGCTTTCAGTGGAAGTAATGGAGAAAGCATGCTCTATATATCTGGATACAAATAACAGGCTGATAAAGGAAATTCCTCTTAAATTTGTAAAGTCAGAACGCTATCGTTTCCTTTATAGATATGGTCACGAGAAAACGTAAAAAATAATATAGACTATCCGGACGTTGCTGTTCACACAGGACTTTGCATTTACTGTAAAGTCCACGTCCGGACTTTTTTGTTATACTGGTATTTTATAGAAAGAGATGATATAATTAACATGTTTGACCGGGCAATATGTAGAACAGGCTTACTGTGAACATGAACGGTCACAGGACAGGAGGTAATTTCGGTGACGGCAGAGATTAAAAAGATAAAAGAGCTGGTAAAAAGCATAAGACCATTCTTTGTCAGCCGGGAAAGAATTGAAGTCAGAGAGAAAGGGACAGCAGATTTTGTAACTCAGATGGATATCAGGGTGCAGGAGACTGTCCAGGAAGGACTTAAGAAGCTCTTTCCAGATATCCAGTTTATGGGCGAAGAAAGGGATAATAGTGATATAGATTTTAATAAGCCAGTGTGGATTCTTGACCCAATAGATGGTACAACAAATTTTATTCACGGATATTGTCATAGTACGCTTTCTCTAGCTCTTTGTGCTGACAAGAAGATTGTTATGGGGTTTGTGTATCAGCCTTATACGGAGGAGCTTTTCTTTGCACAGGAGGGAAAGGGAGCCTGGTTAAATGAGGAGCCGATACATGTAAGCGGTGTACGAGAACTTGAAAAAAGTCTTGTTGCAATTGGTACGAGTCCGTGGAAGCACGAGCTTGCGGAGCAGAATTTTGAATTGTTTAAAAGGATATTTTTGTGTTGTTCTGATATACGAAGGACGGGCTCTGCGGCCTTAGATCTTGCCTATGTTGCTTGTGGAAGGACAGAGGCATTTGTCGAGAGAGACTTAAAGCCGTGGGACTTTGCAGCAGGCTGTCTTCTTGTAAAAGAAGCAGGAGGAACGGTGACCGATTATAGGGGAGAGGATATTGCTGTTACTTCTCCAGCACATATAGTAGCGGGAAATGGCTGTATCGGTGAGCTCCTTTTGAAGGAAATCTTAAGTAAATTTTATTAATAGCTGGGGATTTTGTTGAATGAAAAAAGACGGGAAAACAATGAATAAAACAAGAAGACTTGCGGAGATTAAACGGATGGTAGAACAAAAGGGGCGTATAGAGGTCAACGCTCTGAGTGAGATCTTCGGAGTATCAGAGGTTACGATCCGCAAGGACCTGGATGTTCTTGAAGAACGCAAATGTCTAAAAAGGATATATGGAGCAGCACTGCCGGTAAAAGAGGTAACAGAGCTGTCGTCTGTCCAGGAGGAATACCTGGGAATGCATATTGAATACGATAGTAAAAAGGAGGAGATTGGCCGTCTTGCGGCCTCCCTTGTGACGGATACGGGGTGGCTTTTTATCGGTCAGGGCACAACCTGCTATTATGTGGCCAGGGAGCTTGCAAAGTTCGGAAAGGTTAATGTACTGACAAATAATCTTCTTGCGGCACAGGCGCTGGCGAAAAATACGCAGGCCAATGTTATTCTCACTGGTGGGAATCTGGTGCACAGTCATCTGTATGTAGCGGGGGAGATGTTTATGCGCAATCTGGATAATCTTCATATTTCCCAGGCATTTATGGGGGTAGGGGGCGCAGATTTGTCTGCAGGCTATACCGTGAATTATTCCACAGAGTTGATTGTATACCGCACAATAAGGGAGATTGCGGACAAAATGGTCATTGTTCTTGATTCCTCCAAGTTTGACAAAAAGACATTTTTGAGCCTGGGGCGGCTTACTTTGTCGGATACTGTTGTATCAGACAAAGGTGTGCCGCGGCAGTATATTGACTATTATGAAAAAAATAATATAAGGATACTTATATAAATGCTTCTACATTCTGTTCATGAAGAAAATCTATCCATTCTTTACTTAAAGGTTTATCGGTGACAAGCCCTGTGACAGGGGAAAAATCTGAAATTTTAAGGAAAGAGGTTTTGTTAAATTTTGAAAAATCTGCAACAATATATATTTTTTGGCTTCTCTTTATGAGATTTTGACGTATGGAGGCGGTCGGTTCATGGGAATCTGTGATGCCATGCTCCATGGATAAGGAGCGGCAGGACATAAATACCTTGTCAAAATAATACTGTTCCAGATTTTTTAATGTAACATTACCACAAAATGCTTTGTCTTCAGGAAGATACATTCCGCCCAGGGTGACAAGGTGAATGTTTTCTTTTTCACACAGTTCATTGATAATCAAAAGTGAATTGCTGGCAATTGTAAGCCGCATATTTTTAACAGTCTTTGCGATCTGATATGCTGTTGTGGAGGAATCTAAAAATATGGAATCTCCATTGTTAATGATACTTCGGCATTTATCTGCAATATGCTGTTTATTTTCTATATAGGCGTTCTCCCGTATCGTCAGATCAACATTATTTCCCACACCATCCTGTATAAATGCCCCTCCATAGGTACGGGTGAGAAATCCTTCATCCTCTAATTGTTTGAAATCCCGGCGGATGGTTTCTTCTGTTACCGAAAAAAACTTCGATAATTCCAGTACTGTGACGCTCTTCTTTTCGAGAATAATTTCTTTGATTCTTGCTTTTCTTGTTACAGCCAGCATAGGTTTTAATTCCTTTCTGCAGGATAAACTTAAGTTTTTATTATTATAATTATAAGGTGGATGGAGGAGGATGTAAAGGGTAATTGAGGTGTACCGCTTTTTAAACATGTAGAATAACTTTTAAAACAAATAATCCTACATTTTAATCAAAAGTCATTGCCGAATCTTAAGAAAAGATTAAAATAATATTTAGAAATCAGAGATGGCCGTCTCAGGATGATACAAGTAATAAGCAATGAAGAATGAGAAAAATGAAGGGTGGATGAAAAATGGAGAAGAAAAAAGGACTTTCTATATCTCTTACGACACAGATTTTAATCGCAACTGTCGGTGGTATTTTGTTTGGCGCAATTATCGGAGAATGGGCGGCAAACTTAAAATTCATTGGTGATATATTCCTCCGTCTGATTCAGATGTCGGTTGTGCTTCTTGTTATGTCTGCGGTTGCAGCAGCAGTAGGAAGCGGTGATGGTCAAGATGTAGGTAAGATGGGCTTCCATACTTTTAAATGGATTATATTTTTTACAGTTATCTCAGCAGGTTTTGGTGTAATCCTTTCCATGCTTTTTAAGCCGGGTGTTGGAATTACTCTTGCAGGTGCAGAGGATGTCGCTAAAAATGCAGTAGAGTCATCTTCCTTACAGGAAACGATTCTTGGGTTTGTACCGACTAATGTAATAAGCTCTATGGCAGAGGGCGCAATGGTGCCGTGTATCGTGTTTGCGTTATTCTTTGGTATTGCAATGGGAGCATATACTAAACAGAGCGGAAACCGTGTAATGGTAGAATGGGTAAAAAGCTTAAATGCTGTTATTACAAATATTATCAAGACAGTTATGACGATTGCGCCAATTGGTATTTTCTGTCTGCTGGCAAATGTGTCAGGCTCCACAGGATTAAAGGTTATTATTCCAATGCTTAAGTTTTTAGGCTTACTTCTTATCGGTGATGCAATCCAGTTTATGTTATTTGGACCTCTTACTGCAGCGCTTTGTAAAGTAAATATTGCAAAGATGCCTAAGAAATTTGCAAAAATGTCTATTATGGCGCTTACAACAACCTCTGGAGCTATCTGTCTTCCGACAAAGATGGAGGATGAGGTTACTAAGTTCGGTATCAGCCGTAAGGTTGCAGACTTCACAGGACCAATTACCATGTCCATGAACAGCTGTGGTGCAGCACAGTGCTATGTGGCTGCGATATTCTTCATGGCGCAGGCAACGGGAATTGAGATGACAGTATACCAGATGGGGATGGCAATTTTGTTATCCTGTCTGATGTGTATGGGTACAATCTCGGTACCGGGCGGTTCTGTAATCGTATATACATTCCTTGCATCCTCACTTGGACTTCCGCTTGACAGTATTGCGGTATTAATCGGTATTGACTGGTTTGCAGGAATGTTCCGTACACTGATGAATGTAGACGTGGACGTAATGGTAGGACTTCTTGTTGCAAGTAAGCTTGGCGAGCTTGACAGAGATGTCTACAATGATATAAAGACAGTTACATACTAATACTGTTATTAAAACAACAGCCAATTTCGAATCACTATCATAGATGATATTCTCTCCGGGAGCCTCTGACATAGAAAACATGTCAGGGGCTCTCTTTTTTCAATTGTGCGGTGAAAAGATATATGATAAAATTAGTATAAGCAGCCGGGGATGGAAAATCCGGTTTTTATGGGAAGCAAAGGATGTGAAAACCATGCATATATTCTATGAAGCTGCACTTAATATCGCTCTTTTGGTGCTCATGGCGAACCTGATGTTAAAGTTTGGGGTTATCAGGGACATGATACTGCAGGAAAAGCGGAGCTTCAAGAGCCAGGCGCTTTTGTCAGCGCTTTTCGGCGGGCTGGTTATTCTGTCTACCTGTACGGCGATTAACACGGGAAGCTATAATATAAATACACGTGCTATAGGCGCTATGGCAGCAGGACTTTTAGGCGGTCCGGTGGTGGGGCTTTATGCGTCCCTCATTGGAGCAGTTTACGCGTATATTTTCTGCTCACCTCAGGTCTTTGCTATGGCAGCGGCATTTTCAACGATGATGTTTGGACTTCTTGGAGGAGGCTTTTATCCTTACTTTCAGAGAGGAAAATGGAGATACCAGGATTTATTTCTCCTTACTTGTTTTGCCGAAATCTGTGACATGATATGTCTGCTCAGGTTTGCAGTGCCTGTGCAGATGGCCATGAACACAGTATTGGAAATTTCAGTACCTATGATTCTTATAAATTCTATAGGCATTTTAATTTTCATTTCAAGCTTTGATACAATATTTGTGTTTCAGGATATAGAAAGCAGCAGACAGCTTCAGCGTGCCTCAAAGCTTGCGAAAAAGTGTCTCCCGCTGCTTCTTGAGGGAATCAGCCATAAGGAAAACATGCAGCGGCTTGCGGAAATCATGCTTGAAGAAATAGACTGGGCCGGGGTTATGATTACAGATAGGACACAGATTATTGCAAGCAGCCAGAAAGAGGCAGCAGAGGAGGTAGATTTCGGTACAGAAGTACCGGATGTTGGACAGAGGGCTATGAGCTCCGGCGATGTGGAGGTAATGTATAAGGTTCCCCTTGTAAGCCCTATGTACGAGCTTATGAAGGATTATTCCCTTGTGGCGGCACCGTTTGTCATACGTGAACAGGCTATTGGGTGTTTGATTGTGTGGGTAAAAAAGAAATGGGTGCTAAAGCAGAGTGAGCTTAAAATCCTGCAGCATTTAGTTACCTTAAGCTCTTACCAGATTGCTCTGGCAGAGCTTGAACAGCAGAGGCTTATGCGGGAGAGAGCAGAGTTTAAAGCCCTGCAGTTTCAGGTAAATCCACATTTCTTGTTTAATGCGCTGAATACAATTTCCTATGTATGCCGGGAAGAGCCTGAACGGGCAAGAGAGCTTCTTCTGACCCTTGCAAATTATTTCCGATACAATCTGAATTATGATGCATATATTGTGCCTCTCGTGGAAGAGCTTAAGCATGTGCAGGATTATCTGGAGATAGAAAAAGCTAGATTTGAGGAAAAGCTTCTGGTCACATTTGAAGTGCCGGATGTTATGGATATCGATATTCCCACACTTATTTTACAGCCAATTGTGGAAAATGCAGTGCGCTATGGAATTAATCAAGAGGGAAAACGGGTTGTAAGGATACAGATAGAGGAAGAGCCGGAAGGCTGTATAGTCTGCGTCAGTGATGAGGGCAGGGGCATTTCGGAGGATATTCTTAACAAGCTTAAAAATGATGAGCCAATCGGAAACAGTATCGGACTTAGTAATGTGCATAAGCGGATGAAAAATATGTATGGGGAAGAAAACGGGCTTCATTTTCGAAACACAGTTAAGGGGACCTGTGTGGAAATGCATTTCTTAAAGAGTGCGTCTAAGGAGGAAAAAGATGAGAATCGCAGTAATTGATGATGAAAGGCCGGCAAGGAGTGAGCTTAAACATCAGCTTACGGAATTTCTGCCGGAGGCGGTCATTGAAGAAGGGGAAAGCGGGGCACAGGCTCTGGAAATGGCGGGGAAAACCAAGATTGACATAATTTTTCTGGACATCAATTTAGGAGATATCAACGGCACTGTGCTGGTAAATGCCCTGCAAAATATGCAGCCGGAGGCAAAAATTGTCTTTGTGACCGCATATTCTGATTATGCCGTAAAGGCATTTGAGCTTGGAGTTGAGGATTACATTATGAAGCCCTACGACAGGTGCCGGATAGAGAAGATGCTGAAAAAATGCGGTGTAATTGGCCCATTATACAACGTATCCACAGGGATGGCCAGAGTATCCAGTGCAGAGCAGCCAGAGGAAACAGTGAGGAATATCACAGGTTATTTCCAGGGAAATGCGGCTCGGAGCAAAGTAAAAAAAATAGCAATTAACACAGCCGGACGGACTATATTTGTAGAAACAGAAAAAATTGTTTTTATTGAGACCTATAACAGAGGCTGCCTGATACATACTGAAAAAGAAGAATATTTCGAGGGAAAGTCCATTGGAGATTTCGAAAAAAAGCTGGGGGATATGGGTTTTTTCCGGTGTCAGAAAAGCTACCTGGTGAATCTGGAGAAAATCAAAGAGATGTTTCTATGGAGAAATAACAGCTTTGCTATAAAAATGGAGGGATATGAGAATCACATACTTCCGGTGGGGAGGGAAAAAATTAAAACCTTGAAGCATCTGTTGGGGACGTTGTAAAATTCAAAAGTGCCTGTCCCCTGCCAAGGTGGGGACAGGCACTTTTGAATTTTACAACGTCCCCAATTGGAAAAACCCTGTCCCCTATTATAAAAGTTATAAATACAAGTCTAGGAGGTAAATGTATATGACAAGAGGAGAAGGCGCATGTCTTATCTGCGGAGGTTCTTCCGCAATTATCCGTATTCACTACTTGACAATATAAGCTTTGCGGTCAGTAACTCCTTGCCACAACGGCCATACATGGTACGTTTTATCATTTTCAATTTGCTGTTTGTGCCCTCAAC
>CAJTEW010000015.1 GCA_910575605.1 Lachnospiraceae bacterium | reverse complement strand
GGGTCAAGGGACTGGTCCCTTGTGGGGTTTGGGGCAACGCCCCAAGGTCTTAAATCACCAATATCTGCAGTTTTCAAGGTTCGGGTGAGCCTATTTTTCTGGCTCAGTTTTTCATAGATTACTTGACACTACCTGCCCGCAGCACATACAGCCTGGATGCAAAATCGCCATACTCTTCCTTATTTTCTTGTGCCTGCCCGGACATGCCGTCAGATGTAATAAGGCCAATGTTCATAAGCTCGTCGCCAAAATATTTATTTTTCGTGCTCTGTTCTTCATAGCAGAAATCCGGGTTAAGACCGTAAAGCTTCACTCTCGTATAGGGCATATTCACATGACTTAAGATCCGGTACCATCCTACAATTGCCTCCTTCTTATCCCCGCTTACCACCATCCAGCATGTAATATTACTGTCAAATGGGCTGACAAGGCGGTAAAATGTCCCGAACTGGAGAAGCTTTCTGTATTCCTTCATAAATGCAGTCTGCTTCTTAACAATCTCCTGCTGTTCTTCTGACAGCTTATTGAGATCAAGCTCATAGCCAAAGGTTCCAAAATACGCCACATTTGCCCTTGTACTAAGAGGCGTATTACGGAATACCTGGTGGTTCGGCGTAACAGACACGTGACTTCCGATACTGCTGATTGGATAGCAGAAGGAGGTTCCATACTGTATTTTCAGACGCTCCACTGCGTCAGAGTCATCACTTGCCCATCCCTGGGGCGCATAATAAAGAATCCCCGGATCAAACCGTCCGCCGCCACTTGCGCAGGATTCAAAAAGAATATGCGGAAAGTTCTTATTCAAACGCTCATACAGCTCGTACACTCCCAGAATGTAGCGATGAAACACCTCTCCCTGACGCTTTGGCGGAAGTGCAGCGCTGTAGCATTCTGTAATACTCCGGTTCATATCCCATTTGATATAGGATATCCTTGCCCCGCTTAATATTTTCTCCATCATTCCGTAAATGCAGTCTACAACCTCTTTCCGGGAGAAATCAAGTACATACTGGTTCCTTCCTGGAGACGCACTTCTTCCCGGCGTAGAAAGAATCCAGTCAGGATGTGCGCGGTAAAGGTCGGAGTCCTTATTGACCATCTCAGGCTCAAACCAGAGGCCGAATTTCATTCCAAGAGCCTCTATACGCTCGGAAAGTCCCGTAATTCCCCGAGACAGCCGCTTGGGATTTGCCACCCAGTCTCCGAGGCCCGCATGGTCGTTATTTCTCTCGCCGAACCAGCCGTCATCCAGCACAAACAGCTCGACACCGCATTCCTTTGCCTTTTCTGCAATTTCTACAAGCCTGTCCTCCGTAAAGTCAAAATATGTGGCTTCCCAGTTATTAATAAGAATCGGTCTGGTCTTATCCCTCCAGTATCCTCTTGCAAGCCTTTTTTGATATAGACGATGAAAGGTCTGGCTCATGCCATTTAACCCCTGTTCTGAATAAACCATCACTGCCTCCGGCGTCTGGAAGCTCTCGCCCTTCTCAAGCTTCCAGTCAAAGCCCATCGGATGTATTCCCATCAAAACTCTTGTCGTATCATGGGTATCCACTTCCGCCTGTGCAAGGAAATTGCCGCTATATATCAGACTAAAGCCTATGGCCTCGCCCTGAAATTCATTTGTTCCTGGCCGTTTCAGTACGATAAACGGATTGTGCTCATGAGAGGAATTTCCCCTGCGGCTGTCCACCGCCTGGATTCCCTGCTCAAGCTTTCTCACCTTAAGATGCCGTTCTCTCGCCCATGCACCGGAAAACTGAAGCCACTCATAATCGCAGTCTGGCAGATCCATGCAAAGGCTCATGGCCGTGGTCAGATGAAGCGCTTCTGTTCCATTATTTGTGATTCGAGCGCTTCTGGCAAGAATACCGCCCTTTGCAAAAATAGTATAGAGCAGCTCAAGAACCACTCCTGTAAGCAGATCCTCCAAAGTAAGGCGAAGTGTTTCCGCCTCGTTTTCATTTTCCGTGTAGGTGGCAGGAAGGCCGAAAAGTCCCGGCTTTCCTTTCATAATCTCGTATCCTTTGTACCTGAAGTCACAGATTCTGCTCCCGTTGGGCTGAACAATTTCTATGGCAGGGCGGCGGAAATCTGTCGTCCCGTACACGCCGTACTCCTGCTTTATATGTTCCAGTGATAATGTATAGTCCCCTTCAAACACATAGGAAGTCATTGGGCGGGGCATTGTTTCATACAGGTACGAGTAATCCTCCCTGTGATGAACCCTTTTTCCAAAATAAAGCTGCCCCATATGTTCGTTTGGAAGGACTTTCATAATATAGCTGATTTCCTGATTGTACAGATGAAATGTTTTTGTTCTTTCATTAAATATAATGCTCATAAATGCCTCCGTTATCCATTGGTTATCTTTGACATTATTGTATAAGAAAAATATATAAATACCCACAGATATTCCCACGGGTCTTTTTCATCTGCCTGATAGAATGTAAGTACATTAGGCTCTATCAGGAAACCCTGGCCTGCCTCTAAGCAGTACTGAGTTTCCTCAATATAATACCTTCCTTTTCCTTTTAAAATGTAGTGGATGATATAATCCGGCCGGACCGTCGGACCGAAGCTGTGCAGCGGCTCGCATTTGCTGTAGCCGCAGAAGCACAGGTATAGTTCTGAAAACTTTCGGTTTGATAACTGCAGTACATATGCGTCTTCCATGAAGAGACTCCTCTCATGACAATTTATATGGCATAATAAAGTTACTCAGTTTATGCATTAACACCATACTGATTTAAAACCATAGTACCACCGATTTTTTTATTTGACAATTCTTGACTTTTATTCTTCTAGCACCAGCAATACATATCCGTATCCACGTGGTTCTTCTTATGGTGCCTGATTGCAATCTTGTATTCAGGTACAAGCTCCTTTACTAATAAAGGCAGCCTGTAATAATCCTCGCCGCTATGATAAATTGAAATGGCAAGCCTGGGCTTATTTTTCTGGATGACACGCTTTGCTCCTAATATCGCTTCATACTCACTGCCCTCAATATCCATTTTAATCAAAGTTACATTTTCATCTTCTGGAATCAGGGAGTCTATTGTCCTCACATTTACCTTGACATAATCACTTTCACAGTAAGCCCCTTTCGCATAATTTTTACTTTCCATAAGGTGGCTCGCCCCTGGTTGATTCGCTATTTTCACAAATGATGTTACTCCCTCATGATCAGATAATGCATAGGGCATAACTAAGATGTCTGGAACATATTTCCCATTTCGCACATAAGAGACCGTTCTTTTTAATTCACTCAATGAATCCTCCATGCACTCGAACATATATATCTTTTTTAGCGTAGGTCCAAAAGTATTTATAAATGTTTTTAACGTATCTCCTTTATAGGCTCCACAATCCAATATGACTTCATCCTTTGGTTTATTCTCACTATACAGCAGAGGAATTCTATATGCCCTTTCCCCTCTTACCACCAAATCAGAAAAATCACACGACCCATACAGCATGCGTCTTTTGATCACTTCATGATATATCTCTCTTGATGTATCATCATATAAGAGCTTCGAAACCTCTTTTATACGATGCTGATTTCTATATAAATCTTCTGACACTATTGGGAATACATCATGTATCAAAATTTTTTCTACCATAATCACATAATTTCCCATCCCCTGTACCTGCTCATATAATTCCACAACATTGCTTTCCACAGTAATAACTACCAGTGTATTTAAAGGTTCCATATCTTTTAAAATTTCAGGTGTAACAACCGGTATTCCATAAAGTTTTCCACCCCACTTCTGGTAATCATTATCTAAAATAAATTTTACTCTGTCTGTAAGGTTTCCGATACGATTAAGAAAACGCATACAGTATTCTCCATTCCCGAATAACACAACATCCATTTTTTCTGCTAAATTTTCAAAATTTTCCATTGTCTGACTGACATACTGCATTGTTTCTGTCTCCTATAAATAATTATACTTTTATTATTCTAAATTTTATTTCAGCCATTCCGATCTTTTCACTGCCAAAAGAGATTTGAAAATGTCAAAGTCTTCTATGGAAGTAAGCTTAAGATTTTTATCCGAACCTGAAGAAAAATAAACCTGTTCACCCATCTCAATCATAAGAGTGCAGGAAGCAACTGAGTTTGTAATTCCAGCCTCTAATGCCTTCCTGTGGATATCACATATCCTGCCAATGGGAAATCCCTGAGGGGTCTGTGCCCTCCTTAGCAAATTACGCGGATAACTTCCTGATGAAATTTTGCCGTCTTCAGTTTGGAGAACTGCTTCATTACACGGAACAGATGCAATAGCCGAACCAAAAGATTTTGTTTTTATAATACAATCCGAAATAATTTCCGCAGAAACCATAGGCCGGATAGCATCATGAATCAAAACAATGTCGTCTCCATTGAAATGTCTTTCCAGCTCAAATACTCCGTTTCGAATAGAGTCCTGTCCATTTTTTCCGCCTGTAACTACATATTGAAGCTTTGTAATTTCAAATTGCTTGGCATAAGCACGCAAGATTTTCTCCCACCCTTTTAAACAAACAACTGCAATTGCATCAACTTCTGGATGGTGCTGAAAAGCTTCCATTGTATAGACCAGAATTGGTTTTTCATTTACTGTAAGGAATTGTTTTGGTATATCCTGATGCATACGGCTCCCTCTGCCGCCGGCAATAATAAGTGCCACAACTGCCATACATATATCCTCCTTATATGTTCTTTACATATTTCATTTATGTCATATCTTTTTGCTTCTACACTCCGCTTTCTAGCAGAGGGAATCCAAGTTCCCTGATCTGGCATATTATCTCTTCTTCAAGCTTAGGGCCAGAGGTTAAACAGTCACATCCTCCATGTATATTAGGCAGGATCGGACAGTCCTCATACTCCAGCTCAAAAAGCGCGGGATTGTTATTATTTAATACATTTTCATAATTAGTAATATCCTCTATATCATGCAGTTTGTATGCCGGAATCCCATATGCTTCTGCAATTTTCACAAAGTCACAGGAATGATAATCTCCCATCTTTTCATCAGTTGCATAGCAGCGTCCATCCAGATAAGCCTTCTGAAACAATAAAATATGCCCCAGGGCATGATTATTTAATACAAATATTTTAATCGGGAGCTTCTCTTTGCTTATTATATTCAGCTCCTGTATATTCATCTGCATGCCGCCGTCCCCTGAAATAACACATGTAGGCCTGGAATTTCCCACTGACGCGCCAAAAGCTGCCGGAAGGGCATATCCCATTGCCCCAAAACCGCCGGATACAAAAATTCTTGTGTTTTCTTTAATATCAGATGACTGCGCGCCATAAATCATATTATTTCCAACATCCAGTGTAAGATTAAAACCGTCTGGAAGGAACTCTGTAAGTTTATGTACTGCCTCATTTCCAAATGTTATATCACTTTTTTCCAACAGCTTTTTCATAGTATTGCAGCTGCCGGTCCATTCAAAATGTCCACAAACTAACTTCTCATTTTGCAGCAATGCAATAAAATCTTTTATAAAATTATCAAGTCCCGCATGAATCTGAACTTCATCCTTTTTTAGTTTACGTTCAAATTCCGTTTCATCAATATCCACCCGAAACAGCTTTGCTCTAGGAGCAAACATGTTCAGATTATATCCTATCTGCTTTGCACACAATCTGGTTCCCACTGCCAGCACCAAATCAGCTGCCGCAAGTACAATTCCTGCTTCTCTGCGGGCAGTCCCTCCCAGGTATCCAATTCGATAGGGATTGTCGGACGGCAGCAAATCGACTGCCGGAAGGGTTGTAATAACCGGAATTTTAAGTATTTCTACAAGCTCTCGAAACTCTTCGCGCATGTCTGCCTGGCAGATGCCTGCTCCGGCAATGATAACTGGTTTTTTTGCCCTCAATAACTCCGACATACAATATGGAAGCTCTTCTATATGCTTAAAGCTGTGTCTGGAGGCCATCCTTGCAGCTTTTTCAACCTTCATCTCATTTCGGCATATATTAATCGGAAGTTCAAGGAATACCGGTCCCTTCCTTCCTGTTTCCGCCATAGTCCACGCTTTTTCCAAACATTCCTGTATGTTTGTATCCGTATCGATCTCAAATGTCCCCTTTGTGATAGATGAAGCAATTTCTGGCGCCTGTATTTCCTGAAATCCGAGCTGCCTTACAGACAGTGACCGCCGCTTATCTTTGGTATTTACCTGCCCTGATATGCAGATAAGTGGTATGGAGTCAAACCATGCATTTGCTATTCCCGTCAGAAGATTCGTAAAGCCAGGGCCACTCGTTGACAGCACAACTCCCGGCTTTCTGCTTGCCTGGGCATAGCCGCAGGCTGCCAAAGCCGCACCCTGTTCTGTGGCACATATATGATAATTTATTTCTTCGCTCCGGCGTCCCATGGAGTCAAACAAATATGCAATCATTCCACCCTGATACCCAAATACGTCTGTCACTCCATTTGTAATAAAAAAATCAATAAAATAATCTGCAACTGTCATTTTTCTCTCCCTTAGACTCTACTCTTCCAATCCTGGTTCACAAGAGGAGATTGGTGAATCATTCTCCCCTTCTCCAGCTCTTTAATCTGTTCCACACGCAGGCTGTGATGCATACCAATAAAATCAGCTCCTAAAAATATTCTAAGCCGCCTCTCTACATCTTCATATTTCATGTGGCCTGCTCCAAAAGCAATCACGTTTGCATCATTATGCTCACGCATCTTTCTTGTCACTTCATCATCGTATCCAATACCACACATAATACCCTTTACTTTATTTGCAGCAATTGCAATTCCTGTTCCTGTTGCACAGATTAGTACGCCATATCTACAGTCCCCTGACGCCACAAGCTTTCCGACATCTGCTGCAAATACCGGACTGTCACACGGAACATATTCATATGTCCCCACATCCTTTACCTCATAATCATTCTCTTCCAGATACTTTACCAGCTTCATTTTATAGTCAAATCCACACCTGTCTCCACCTATTGCAATTTTCATAAAGCTCCTCCTTTATTTAAAAATCTTTCAATATCAACCCCATATATATCCTCCAATTTTTTAAGCGGTACCCATCCAAGATTTTCCAGTTTCCGGTTATCCTGGACAAAAGAGAACGTCTGGAGATACCCTGTTGTCTTCACATCCTGAATATCAAACCTTACCTTACATTCCGGAGCATATTTCTGAAATATATGCTCTGCCAGCTCTTTTAACGTCATAAATGTTTCTGGATTTACAGCATTATATGCCTCCCCTCCTTTTCCTTTGAAAAGTATAGTAAACACAGCTGAAACAGCATCTAATGAGTATAAAAAACATTTTTTTACGCTGCCGTCTGATTTCAATATAAGATCCCGATTTTCTATAATGCATCGCAGAATTTCGTTAAAAACTCTTTCCTCCTGATAGGGCTGAAGAAGCCCTTGAATCGATGCCGGCCTAATAATAGCTGAATCTACGCCGTATTCATGATAATAGGCACGGCATAAGAATTCCCCTGCTTTTTTTCCAAGAGGATAACCACTTCTGATACTCAGGCTGTCAATGGCTCCTATATATTCCTCTTTAACCGGATAGTCAGAATTTACCGTTCCATATATATCCATAGAAGATAAATATAAAAAGCGGCATCCTTTATTATGGTGTGCAAATTCCAGGAGCTTTTCAGTTTCATCCACAATAACCCTAAGTGTTTCTACAGGGTGGGACATAAAAAAAGCTCTCCCAGTCGGCGCCGCGCCATGAATGATATAGTCAACTGAAACATGTGCTAATACATCTGCTTCCCTGCCAAACATGCAGTATGTAATTGAATCACTTTTTTCTATATATTCAGGTATTTCCTCTGGTTTCCGTGTCGATGCATAAATCTTAATATTTGCATCATAAAGCTCATTCTCCAGCAGAAGCCACTTTATTATACCGGTACCTGTCATGCCCCCTGCACCTGTAATTAAAAATGTTTTATTTCTGAAATATTCCAAAAAATCGTATTGCTTCACATAGTCAGTAAACTCCCGTTCCTCCAATAAAGTTAGTTTCATTTGAGTTCCTCCTGACGCCCTAATCCAATAAGCTCTAAAATTCGTTTACAACTATTTCCGTCCTGATGAGAATGCATCAATGGAAGCATCTTATAGCGTTTCTCCTCCGAAGGATCCAGCCCATCTGCTACATTTTTTAAAAATAACTTCATGTCTTCAAAATTATAAAGCTCTTTTCCAGGAAGGTAATCTTTTAGAGGTTCAAAAACAAATCCTCTGCTTTCTTTATATAGCTCCTCATCTTCCAGAACAAATGCCAGTGGTTTATCTCTAAGTACATAATCTACTGCCACTGATGAGAAATCACTTATCAAAGCATCTGAGAGCGCAAGGAGACTATTAATCTGAAACCCAGTCTGCGAAATATCTATATGGGATAAAACCCTTATATTAGAAAGGTTGAGCTTTCTGACAGCCGAATTTTCCTGTACCGGATGCAGCTTTATTATCAGTGAAATATCTAGTTCTTTTAAAAGACTATTTAGTTCCTCCACTTTCTCCATAGTTGTTAAAACAGGAAGCCCCGTATCTGATTCCAGTTCATATTCATTCAGAGACCGAAGTTCTTGTACTGTCACACGAAAAGTAGGAAGCCAGAATATATATTTTCCAGCCTTTGGAATATGGAGAATCTCATCAAGTCCTTTTTGGGGCGGCATAAATAACAGATCCTCTTTTGCCAGTCCTGTATCATATATCTTGTCTATCGAACATCCAAGGTATTTCTCGTGAAGTTTTAGATAAATAGGCCCTGAAACAGTCGTATAGTCAAAATACGTACCAAGCGCTGCCCCGTTCTTATTTTTCTTCGCTTTAAAACCATTTCCATGCCACAGATTAACCCGAATCTGCCCCTCTGTGCAGAACCGTGTCCAATACATTGCATCTGTGAAAAAAAGGTACTCTGCTGTACGAAGGTGATAAAAGTAACGTATTTTTCGAATAAGATTTTTTGTTTTTGGCCATTCGTAAGAAATTGCCTTTACATTATAAAATTTATTAATTTCAGGATAGTCATGGGGCTCATGCACCATCCAAATCATCTGATATTCTTGGTTATAACCTTCTTTTATCATGTAATCAAACAGGGCTTTCGCATTATCTGTATAATCCCACCCAGGAATATAGCGGTAATTTCCACTTCTGAAAATAATCTTTTTTTTAAGCTTCAGCCGGCTGTAGAACCAGTTAAAACGATACAGATGAAGTTCTTCCTTATGTGGAAAAAAATATAACTTGTCTATTTCCTTAAAACTGCCAGAATCCTCAAGCTGCTTTGCAACCTCTTTATAAAAAGAAGTTGTCAAAAGCACCACATAGTTAGACATTGAAGGAGTAATCTGTACCACGTTTTCAATTAAGATTTCCCGATTTGGTGCCAAAAAGTATGTCCCCCAAAGTTTTTCACTATTGTCTCCAATACGTGCAATGTGCTCTTCAAAACCATCTATTTTTATGCAGAGCGAGCGAAGCTTTGCCCCCGCTCCAAAGCAATAAAACATCTTTCCCTCTTTTATCCATCTCTTAATCTTGTTGTCATTAAATGGACATACTTTCATTCCTGCTGCCTCCTCATAATGAATTCATAAATCTTTTGTCCTGCCGTTCCATCAAGATTTGCAGCTGCACTTAAAAAAGCTTCCTTCTGTCTCTCCTTATCATGCAGCTTCTTCCTGACATACGAAATAAACCGCCGAATGGAATAATATCTTGTTTCATAGAGCCCCCATGGCAGATTTTCTCCTACCTTTGTAAACCTTTCTCCCAATATTTTCAGCTCTTGTGATTCGTCTACGCTTACCTGTTTCCATTTAAATGAGCCGTCTGGAAAAAATTCAGATAAGCCGTGTCTATTTGCATCCTGTACCATTACACTTCCATCCCGCAGTTTTTTAACCATCAGAAAATGGTCTGGATGATTAAAAAATTCGCCTTTTCGTTCCTCTATCGAAAATGGAAAAGCGCTTTTTAAAGGAGAAAGCGTCAAATCATTCATTGATAGTCTTAAAATCATTGGATTTTTACGCGGAAAAATATATGCGTCTCCGCCTAGTTCTACAATATCCCAAAAAGATATCTTCTCATCCACTTTCCATCCTTTTGGAAAGTTATTAATTATATCTGTTTTCCCGGATAGAGGCTCCCAGATAATCAGCTCGCATCTGCCCACGCTGCCCAAAACAATTTTGTCGGAAACTTTTTCTATGCAGCAAAACCCGCTGACAGTACCAGGAATCTTGTGAATAATACTTTCTTGTGTTTTAATATTATATTCCAAAAGGCAGGGCTTATTTGGCGCCGCAATATAAAGGCTTTCTCCTATCAGCCTTGAACCGTTAGCCACCGCTAACACATCAGGTATTCCTGTTATTTTCTTAAGCTCATCTACTAACTCTTTGTTATAATACAGCCTTGCTTCTTCGCAGGATAAAATAACCATTTTTTCATACATGCGAGGGACAAAGTAGACTTTATTTTCATATAGATATCCCTTACTAAATTTATTTTTTGTCTGCGGTCCGCAGAGTGGGATTTTAGTAAACCTTTTATCTTTGATGTTAAATACAGCAATCTCTTTTGCATTACGGGGAACCAGATAAAGCTCGTTTCCATTAGTCAAAATATCACTGTACAAGTTACTGCTGTCGTTTTCATTTGGAATAATATAAAACTCCTCAACTTTTCCGCTTCTGGATATCTTAAGCAGAGCATTTCTACTGGCGGCAGAAGCCCATATACTACTCCCATCTGACGTGCAGCAGCTAAGCTTTATATTATCCATATATTTAAGTTCATTTAAAATACCCTGTCGAATAAAAAAAAGCGGTTTCCCAAGCACGCCAAACAGATGAGAAACAGATGATGTATCTTCTCCGATATAGGCATCTGATAGTCCTATAGCCAGATCCACATTTCCAGTACAGTCAAGAATACCATTTTGATATCTGTGAAATTTTTCTACAGTCTCTAAATACATGTCCCGAAGCTTTGGGCGCATAGACGCAATTGTGGCTTCCAGTAAAGGATGGGGCCTCCAAAGTAATGTAATATTCTCTTCTTCTGACACCTTCAATATATATTGAATTTTTAATAGGCTTTCTTCATTGTGCTTTAACAGACCATCTATTCCTGTATTCAGAAAAATCACTGTGTCTTTTAATTTAGGCTTCCATTCTTCAGGAATCATTTCATCAGTAATCACCTGGTTAATTACTTTATCAAATTTTGGTGAGCCAAACGCCTTTACCTTATGGGAAATTTCCGCTCTATATAATTCAATCTGCCGTTTGTGCTGCGCTATAATATAATCTACGTTGAAATATGACGGCAGAAATCTATGCATTTTCCCAAGCACGCCTCCCGTTACATTGTACGGAACGTATACTAGTGTTCCTACATATTTTTTCAAGTTTTCTGAGTAATATCTTGGATGTACGCTTGTTACCAGGTTATAATTATCATAAGGATTATGAATAAAAGCTATATCCGGCTTTTTATTTTCAAAATCATATGTACGCCAGTCCGTCAGCTCAATATTATCTGGGAAATCCTTAATCTCATAATGCATCTGCCCTATACTATGGTCTGAAGTTAAATCATAATATGGAATTGGCACACAGTATACATCGCACTGTGCATCTGCCTTTGCAGAAAAATATATACTTTCAAAACTGTCCCACATAGACGCTTTATATGGAAAGAACACCATCTGCTGCCTGACGGATATATCATTTTTGACGCTGTTTTCTATTTTAATCAATTGTTTTTTTAAGCTTCTATGGACTTTGTTTTTATAGAATACTTTGGCTTCTAATTGCTCATAGATTTGAAAAAGAACTTCACAATATTCTTCCAAGTGAGAAATCACAGCATGATTCTCGTCTTCTAATTTTTCTATATATTCTCCAAGTGCAGCTGCAACTTGCTGACATTCGGCAAGTATATTTTGAACTGTATCATACTGCCCTTTCTCAAAAGCCTTCTTTATTTCTTCATGTGCTTCCTGCAAAATCTTTATGGAAGCCGTCACTTCCTGTTTCTGTGAATTTGTCATTGCCCTTCCCCCTGAATGTCCTCCGAAGCACTCTAAAAATCATTTGTTTAAAAATATGGCACATTGGTCATTCCGATAGATTCTCTTTACAGAATGATGCAGAAAACATCTGCTTCGCTCCCTGCTACATCATGCATAAGCATTCTGCCTCCTGCATGTTCACAAGGTCCTGGCATACCCAATACACAGTTTCTCACAACAATCTGAAATCCTGCCTTCTAATGCCGTATTATATTTTATATATCATGAACACACGCCTTTTAGTCCTTTCGGTAAAATCACGGCTCATCACCGTTATTTATCTAAATGGCTGTTCTTATGATCAATACAGTACACTGTCTCCCTGCCCCCGTTTTTTTATATTACAAGCAGTATTGACCTTTTCCAAAACCCGGAAGCCACATACCGGGCAGCAAAAATATCCATCTTCTTTGCTGCCTGCTTCTCCACATCTGCTGCACTCATTGCTGATGTCTTTTCCAATAACCTCCACTATTTGAACTGACCGCTCCCTGCATTTTTGTTCCAGACGTCTGCGGATATATCCTCTCTGCCACTGGGAAATGGAACGATTGATTTTCCGGTTTGTACCTCCTGTCTGCGGCCGGGGCAGTTTAGCTATATAAATAGTCTCTGGCTTTTCTGTCTCAAGAAAACGGTTAAGTTCACGGTTAATATAACTATGAAGCTGTTCTGCAAGCTTTCTCTTCTTATTATAATATTTTTTTCTTCCTGGGTTTTGCTCCCTGTTACAGTTATAGACCTTCGTCTGCATATTAATCCAGTCAGTATATGACGCCTGATATTTTCCCAGTTCTTCCCCATAACAGTGTCCCTCATCTGTCGTCAACATAGTATACATCCCTAATGCAGCGCCTACACGGCTTATATAATTATCATGTTTCCTTACTGCCACGTGCACAGGAACCTTAATCTCCACACGGAGGTCTTCTGGATAAAGTTTCACATAAAGCTGAGATTTGTACTGATTATTATCTGTAAGCAAAATAAAAATTCGCTTTCTCTTTTCTTTTATAGCAATATAAATTCCATGGTCTGCATAGCGGTATGCACGTTCGGAAATAGAAAAACCTTCTGCCTTTTCTGTATGCTGTATTACATGATATTTTCGGACCTGCCTGCACAGATATCGATGCAGCCTGCTGGTATCCACCCTTTCTGCCAAAAACGTATACTGCTGCCCTATCTCTTTTTTGAGTTCAATTTCCCTGCCGCCTAACACCTGTTCAAATGCATTATTAACCTTTAGTAAAAATCGAAGATAGTGCTTCTCATCCGATGTAAAATTTTCATTCTTATTGAGCAGTTCCAAAATCTTTGATTTTGTCCTTGTCCATTGACTTTTAATATCTCCTAACGCATCAAATACTGCAAGGTAGAAATAAACAGAAGGCATATTAAGGCTTAGACGAATACCGCTTTTTGTCATTTCGTTCTGTGCTGTATAGCCAGGATATATTTTTGACAGGCCGCCAATTCCACCGAAACGTATATATACATAATTTTTTACTTTTCTGTAAGCTTCTGCAATTTCTAATAGCTTCTCCATTTCTTCTGTGGAAATTGGCAATTTATTATATTGGTGTATTGTTTTACATATCGTATGTGATGACATTTACTTCAATAAGCATACATTTTGGTAACCAAAAAGCATGGACAATTTTAACAAATGAATACTACCTGCTGCTCTTGACTTTTTGGTTACCATGTAGTATATTTTCATTTGGAAACCGGAAAATAAAAAAATATCAAAAGGTATACCTTTTGATATTTTTTTATTATATTAATTTATATTGAAATAGCAATTTATAAACTCTTTTCAAACAGCATTCTTCTATACATCTCTTCTATACCGCATCTGGCTTCCCAGCCCAGTTCTTTCAGCTTCTTTCCTGACAGCCAAAGTCCTGTATCTGCGGCATAGCCATAACGGTTATCTTCTGGTATATTATAAGTAACCTTAATGCTGCCGCCCCCCATCTTAGCTACAACAAGCTCTGCCATTTCACGGATACTCATTGTATTTTCCTCATTTACAACATTATATGCTTCCGAATCTTTCCCATGCAGTAAAATAAATAAAATTGCATCCACAGTATCATCAATATCACAGTAATTTCCCATAGAATTTCCTGCCGTATGAAGTACAATGTCTGTACCGTTTCTCACAGAACCGGCAAATTGGGCAAATACTCTGTTATCATCCGGTCTGACCCCTCTCCCAAAGGTCTGGGCCAGTCTTGCTATTTTTACCGGAACTTCATATTCTTTATAATAAAAGTGGCAGAGCCCTTCTGCCATAAGCTTTGCAAGGGGATAACAGCTTCTGCTGTCCGTTATGTCAATATAACCCATCTGTTCTTCTGTTACACGGCTTACTTTAGAACATTTAATCTGGCCATATACTTCCATGGATGAAAGGTATACCACACTTTTAGCCCCACAGCGCCTTGCAAGCTCTAAAATATATTTCGTTCCATTTACAATACTTTCCGTAACCTCTACCGGATGGGATACCATATAGGCTGATTTCGTGGGAGCCGCACAATGAATAACATAATCATATTTCCCTGATATTTGAAGAATTGCCTCTCCGTCAGACATGTCCGCCTGGATAACCTGGACGCAATCATAAATTTCAGGTTCCAGCCGTGCAGCGTCACGCACAATTACTGTAATTTCATTTCCCTGTGAAAGCAGCCTTCGGGAAATCATAGAACCAATATAGCCTGTGGCTCCTGTTAAAAGGCAGCGGCCTTTAAATAGCTCACACATATTTTGTCTCCTGACTTACACTATTTTTTCCACATAGTCTCTTTATAAAACACTGCCCCCAGTACAATCCAAATCACAAGGGCAATATAAGACTCTTTTCCTAATGAACAGTTAAAAAGTTCTATTGGTACTAATAGTAAAATACTAAAAATTATTGAAAATACTACCCCTGCAGCACCTGTCAGCATTATTTTCTTATTTCCTATTTTTTTAGCATAAATAAACGCTGCTAGTGATGTATACCCATATCCAATTGCTGCTCCAACTGATGACATATCCACAATCCACCCCAATGCTGTCCTCCCAAAAAAAGGAGCGGCCATAGAAATTATCATTACAAATAATATTGCATTAACAGGAGTCTTATACCTCCCATGTATTTTCCCGAACCACGACGGCAAAAAACGTTCCCTGGCCATAGAATACAGCAATCGGCTAGTAGCCATATAAAATCCCATAATACCGGATAAAATAGCGGATAATACTGCAAATCCAATTATTATTAATCCTATATTTCCTAATAGCTCTTTTGCTGCATAAAATGTTGGAAGAGATATCAGACCTTCTAAGTTTGCCAAATCATTTATGTACTCCGTCCAATCAGAATAGCCCTCTGGGATAACAGATGCTGTTACCGTATTAAGAACGATATAAACCACTCCGCCAAATAAGATTGATAATATCATTATTGCTTTTGTTTTTGTGTGTGAAAATTGAAACTCCTCCGCCGCCTGTGGAATTGTATCAAAGCCAACAAACAAAAACGGAGCAACAGCAAGTACTGACAAAACTCCCGACATTTCAGTCCGGTAAGGGCTGAACGCCGGTATTAAATGTTCAACAGATGACTTCGGGCTAACTAGCGCTGCCAGCGCTATAACAAGAACTCCGCCTACCAGTGTCATAACAATTCCCATTTGAAATACTCCTGCTGTTTTTATCCCTCGAATGCTTAAAAACGCGAACAATGCTAATGCCGCAATAGCAAGTACTATTTCACCCAAATACACATCATAATCTGCTACTTTATATTGAATTCCCCATTGAAAAACACCATTTAGGAGATTTCTGCCAAGGACAGACAGTGCTGTAGCATTAGATGCTACAATTGTTAAGTAAGACAGCCCCAAAAACCATGCACATATAAAGCCGCTCGTCTTTCCAAAAGCTTTTGTAGCATATGTGAACTCCCCGCCTGCAACCGGGTACTCATTAATCATAAAATGATAATTAAAGGCAATAATTATCATGACCAGTGCTGCAATTATTAATGCTGCAGCCGTCCCAAGTGGACCTGCTTTTATCAAAAATGAGTTACCTGGCAGTAAAAAAGCCCCAAAACCAATTATACACCCAAAAGCCAATGACCAAACATGTATAGGTGATAATTCTTTTTTTAATTTATTATTTGTCACTTCCATCTGCTGCCTCCATAATTTTATAGTAATTTCCCCCATTCAAAATCTATCTCTGTTGGTTCAAATGGTGCAAGTGCACCAAAAGATGTTAATGTTAATTCCCCCAAATATAGCTTATCTTTCATTACATAAAAATCTACTCTTACATATGAAAACGATTCAGCTAATTTTCTACTTAAATCTAATATCTCATTTAGGCAATCTGGTTTTGGTATGTTGTAATGAACAGGGGGATAACAACGCCAAAAATCTTGTTTATTCCAATTCAAATCATAATAGGTTACTTCATGTGGGTTCAAACTAACCACGTGAATATACTTTGGCTCTCCATGAAAGCAATGTACTTTGAAGTCAAAGTAATTTAGCTCATCAATTGGCAGGTATTCTTCTGCAAAAACTTTAAATTCCATGTTTTTAAACGGCCAGTTAAAATTATAATAATATTCATTATTATACGGCTCTTTCCATGGCTTCATTATTCTTATGAGCTCGTCCTTGTCTATCTTATCCTTATCCTGTACGATAACTACCTTCTGGCTGTCTCCTCCTCTCGTAGACTTCAAAACAAATTGCCGGGGAAGTACCTCAAAATCCACCTCTTCTGGTTCGTTCCATACACCTAATAATGGAACTACATATTTTTCACCAACTTTTTCAGCAACATATTTTTTAAATTGTAATTTATCTGATATTTCCGTATAAAGAGGATTGTGATCATAAAGTGTCATATATAATATTTTCTCATTAAATGATTTTGGGTTATTTAAATCCGGTATATAAGAATTTTTATGAATATGAGTAAAGGTATAGCGCATTTGCTCCTTTTTTAATTCTATATCATTAGTTTTATCAATTAACACATTCATAACCTGATTTGTGTGAAGCAGATATAAGTATCTTTCTGTCTGCCGTTGTTGAATACCATCCATTCTCTGCTGCATACTATTTATTTTTTGGTCCATATATTCTAATCGCTGTACCAGATTTTCAATTTTCAATTGCTGTTGATATTTATGGGCACACATTCTCAAATTACGTGCCAGCCATATCTTAAGTCTAACCGAAATTCGCCCATATTCCATTAGAGGAAATGAAAAACAATGACTTATTTCTTTGTTTTTTAACTCTGAAAGGATTGAATCAATGCCATTAACCGGGGTTGCTAGGATTACGTAATCTGTCTGTTCTTTATATAGTTTCTCAACTGAATAAACAGTTACACCACTTTTTTTAATTTTTCTATCTGGTAATATATTTTGGTCAACTGCATACAAAATGTCATAATTCATTCCATATGTCTTACAGAAATATGTAAGCATATCACCCGCCCCATAAAGAATTACTTTTTTATTTCTGACAGCATAATTAAACTTTTTCCATGTATTCATTTTTAAAAGGCTTTTGTCACAAAGTTTTCCATCCTTTTCAATTTTTTTCTTTAAGGAATGTATTAATGGTATTTCATTTTTTTCTACTCGCTTCATAAGCTTATATAATATCCTCTTTTAATATCAGTTCATCACATGAAATATCTCTGATTATTTTTCTGCCAACAATCTGTTTTATCATTTCCGGCGGCAGACCTGTTCCTGGTCTTTTCACGTCAAGATCTTGCTCTGTAATAATTGTTCCACCCTTAAGCTCCCGCTTAGCCACAATGCTCCTTCTAATCTTATTACGCTGTTCTATTTCTGCGTTTCCCACAACTCTTTCTTTACTTCCTAACGCCTCAAATACATTAGAACAGGCCTGTATCATATTCTTCATCTCGTGAGGCTCCATTGCCATATCGTTGTCCCATCCTAACCTTTTTTTATCAAGAGTTAAATGCTTCTCAATAAGCGCTGCACCCATTACAATAGATGCCGATGCAATTTCTGTTCCCAAAGAATGATCAGAAAATCCTATCGGATATTCTGGGAACTCTTCCCGCAGTCCCCAAATATTTTTTAAATTAATTGACGATATCTTTGGAGGATAAATAGAAATACAATGAAGAATGCAAAGATTTCTATTTCCTGCCTCCTCTATTGTTTTCACTGCATTTTTTATTTCATCCAGCTCACTCATCCCAGTAGCTAATATAATTGGTACATTCTTTTTTGCTATATACTCTAAAAATGGATAATTATTTAAATCCATAGAAGCCACTTTAACATATGGCGCTTTGCATACATCTACAAGAAAATCAACTTCTTTCGCTGAATACGGAGTAGAAGAAAAGTCTATACCAACTTTATTACAATATTCACAAGCTTCCAGCAATTCGTTTTCACTAAGTGCAAATTTATTAACCATTCTTTTAGCTATAGGATTGCCAGCATATACAATTTTTGAATATAAACTTTCTGATGACCATGATTGAAACTTTACGCAGTCACATCCTGCCTCCTTTGCACAGTCAATCATTTCCATAACTTTTTCCATACTTCCGGCATGATTCGTTCCCATTTCAGCAACAACATATGGTTTTGTAAAATCCTGTATTTTTCTTCCATTTCTTAATGTAATTAATGCCATTTTAAACCACCCCTGTTTACTGCATATTTTTGTATACAGTTTTTAATAATTTACCCTTCCTCCGTCAACAATTAAATTATGCCCAGTAATATAAGAAGCCCTGTCACCTGCCAAAAATAACACTGCTTCTGCAATCTCATCTGGCTCGGCCATCCTTCTTAAAGCAGTCCTCTCAAGTACTGCTTCCATCTGTTTTTCTGTCCGATTCTTCTCCATATCTGTTCTAGTTGTTCCTGGCGAAACCACATTTACTCTTATTCCAAAGGGTGCCAGCTCCTTGGACAGCTCCTTAGATGCCCATATAAGTGCTGCTTTACTGGAACCGTAAGAAATGTTCCCCCCATAATTTTCACACCCGCTCACAGAAGAAATATTTATAATGTTTCCCCTTTTCTGTTTTATCATTATCTTCGATACCAACTGCATAATCAGCATAGGACCAAAAAAATTCACTTCAAATGTTTCATGGAACATTTTCATGGACTGCATGGCAAGGACTCCTCCATAGGCGACTCCTGCATTATTAATCAGTATATCTACCGGAAGCTTTGATGACAGAATTCTTTTTATACCTTTTTTGATGTCGTTCACATCTAAAAGATTAAAATATATAGTTTCTATGTTTACTCCACACCTTTGAGATAATTCGTGCATATCCTCTTCAAAATGAATGTCTTTTTCATGGGAGCAAACCCAAAGATTTGCTCCTTGTTCAGCTAATCTCCCGGCAATCTGCCTTCCGATTCCTTTTCTTCCTCCAGTTAATATAACATTTCTTCCCTGTAGTTCTTTCTCCATACTCTACTCCGCACTAATAATTCTTGATAAACTTTCTGTCAAATTATATCCATCCCATACCATCCCTATTTCCATTGTTTTTCCAATAGGAACAATTCTGTCAATTCCTGTCAGACCTTCTCGCACGATCCACTTCTGAATCTTTTTCGGGTTATAACCGTAGTAGGACAATGTCTGATATTTTTCATTCACTATTCCATTTATTTCTGATATATGTTCTAAATCATACTCAAAAAATTGACCGCACCGCCCTCTGAAAAGCAGCATCTCATCTGGTAAAAGAGCCTTTAGCTTTTCACGTATAATTACATTTCCTTTTGTTACTATACTGTCAATGCTGTCTGAATCAATGATATTTTCACACACTCTGCAATATTTATTAACTGCTTCAATTGCAGGAAATATATAGTGTTTTTGGGTATAACTGTAAACCGCATCCCAAAATTTATTTTTTGCCTCTTTGCATGTATTCTGCCATAAAATCAACTGCGGCGAAGAACATGCATTTTGATCCATATAGAATGTATCATTATAAAAGGCTCTTGCCAGCCTCTGAATTTCCTTTTCATCTGCTTCCAAAACATACTTTCCGTTTATTAATGCAAGAGAGTATCTGTCTGCAAAAGTAATATCAACGCATCTTGGCTTAGCCGGATGCAGACGAATTGCTTCAATCGTTTCATCTCCACCCCAAATTATCCTCACATCCGAAAGTCTGGAAAAAAACTCTGTCGCATCACTTTTTGCCGGATATGATACAAACATCGTTCTTTTTTTAATTTCTTTATAGGGTTCCAGAACATCCTTAAGAATCCGTATAATGCATTCTCTCTCCGGAGTTACCTTGGATGGAACTCTGACAATATTTGCATTTCCCGCAAGCAGTGAAAAGAAAAACGAAAATGCAAAATTAACAGGAATATTAGAAGGCGTCACATGAAAAGCAACTCCTCTTCCAAGCCGTTCCTGCCTGTCAGTGCATTTTTCTTTCATTTTCTGGATATTAGCAGCTCTGCACCAATATCCAAGTGAAATAACATCTGGCATCTGTTTTGCCTTCGTATCATGCAAAACCGCCTTTGAAAAGCTTCCCACAAATTCACATAACAAATCATCAAAGGGCGAATACAGCTTCACCTGCTCTGGAAGCGATCCAATTAATATATCAACGTCTTTCATAGGTATCACTGCACCCCCTTATCTCAGCTCCCTGCATTCTTCCACACACTTTAAAATATTTTCCTTTACGTCCGCAGGGACAATCATCTACCCCTTCTAGGATGCCTTCATCCTCTGATAACAGGATATGCCCCGGATAGCTTGTGGGAAGTAATGATGTAACCTTTATGATTCCTTTTTCCCCTACATCAGCAGCTGTAAAATCCTCTGCACGCAAAATATCTATATCAGAAAAAACAGAAGCGTGTAAATGGCCATATTCACATTCCATAAAAATTGAGCCTGTCTGCTCAACCATCCCATAATAATTCAAGACCTTATCCGCATTTGTCACCATTTTTAATCCATTTATAAACTCCTCAGGATTCACTGCTTCACTGGCAAGCTTTTTCCATCCCCCGCCGTGAATAAGCGTCCCGGCAAGGTCAAGACGATGCCCCATTTTGGAAAGCGGTTTATAAAAGTGTTCCCATACCATAAATGTAAACCCAAACATAAGGACAGCCTGTCCTTCATATTTCTGGCAAAATTCGTCTATCACCGTCAGGTTTAGATTCATGTTTTCATCCAAAGCATACGTCATATCTCTGCCCAGCATAGAAAATCCTAAAATTCCTGCTCCTCTGGCAGAAAACATGTTCCTGTCCTTTAACACTTTATTAGAATCTATAATCAGCATCGGAAGTCTTGTTTTCCCTGTAAAATCAGAAACAATTTTATTTAGCGCCTTTGCCTGTCTGGCCGATGTCTCCCGATCCAAATATATTTTTGAAACAGTCTGTCCAGTTGTACCAGATGAAGTCATCACTTTATATATCTCATCCTTACTTATGCTTTTTAAATCATATTCTTTAAACAAACGGACAGGTAATGCAGGATTATTCCCTAAAAGTGAACACAGCTTATTATATTGGAAGCAATTGCCACTGTGATGCTTTTGAAGCTCATATAATATTTCCTCATAGAGCTTATGTTTCTCATCTTTATCAAGAGAAAATGGCGGTAAATTAAAAATATAAGAATAATCTATGTTCATTATTTCAACTCCGTATACAGTATTTTCCCAGACTCACTCCTCGGTATTTGCTGAATTTTTATTACTTGAAACGCATTTTTACTCAATCCTGTTTTTTCTATAACAAATCCTATGATTTCCTCTTCTGTCCCATTTACCGCATAAATCTTTACGTGGTTGTCTTCTCCGGAAGTCACTGCCTCATAACCGGCCGCCTGCAGCATGGTGTCCATTTCATCCAAATTCAGCCTGTTCCCATAAACCTTTAAAAAACGCTTTTTCCTTCCGGCAATGTAATAATATCCATCATTATCTATGTATGCCATATCACCTGTTTCAAGTACACCCTTATGCTCATCCGGCAATGCCAGGTCATTACAGGACATCGCATATCCTAAAGTAACATTATCTCCTTGATAGATAAGTTCACCTGTAACATGGCTGGCTGTAATTACCTCTCCATTCACATCAATTAAAGAAAATTTTCCTCCAGGAATTGCAATTCCGATGCTTCCTGACTTCTCTTTTGTTTTTTCCCATGGAAGCCACGACATTCTTGCTGTTGCCTCTGTCTGCCCATACATAACAATTAATTTAATTCCCTTATTCCTGCAGATTTCGGCAAATTCTGAATGCAGCTCTTTTCCCAGCTTTCCTCCCGCCTGAGTAATATACCGTAAAGAGGGAAGATCTATTTTTGAAAAATGCAGCTTCTTCAACATTTCATATGTATATGGAACCCCTCCAAAATTATTTGCTTTATATTTGCGGCAAAGTTCCCAAAATGCTTTCTGCATAATTGGTTCCTCTGTCAAAATAATAGATGCTCCCTGGAGCAGATGTGTATTAATGATAGATAATCCATATGTGTAACTCATTGGTAAAGTAGTTATCGCTCTATCATTACTATTTATATCCAAATAGTCTATGATAGAATTTGAATTACTGAGGATATTTTTATAACTTTGTCTTACATATTTCGGACTTCCTGTGCTGCCGGATGTTGTGAGAAGCAGTGCAAGTTCATCATCCAGTAAATATTCCGTACAGCTCCTTCTAACCAGTTCATAGCCCTCAAACTCGTATATACTTTTTCCATTGGAAAAACCGACAGGCTGCCATATATAACGGGGCTGATAGGTTTCCACGAGCCTTTCAAACATTTCTTTCTTCATAGTATGATTGATCATTAAAGGTACAATATCGTTCTGAAGGAAAGATACGTAACCTGCCAGTGCTGGATATATATTACTACACACAAGAAAAACAAGGCATCTGCCTCCAACCGCTTTTGCTATTTTTTCTGTATGCTCTGTAAGAGTCTCATAACTTATTTCTTTTCCCCCGCTTATAATTGCAGGCCTGTTCTGATATTTTTCAATATCGTTAAATATCCCCATGTCATCCTCTCCATACTATACTTCTACTTCATATTTTTTTAGCAGTTCAATTCCCTTTTTATAGGAGCTAAAATCAATAATGTCGTCTGTATCCATCATGATATCAAAGCCATCTTCTAATTCTGCAATCAGTTCCATATGTCCTACGCTGTCCCATTCATCAATGCCCTGATATTCCAGCTCCTCCAAAGCCTTTTCCTCAACTGAAAATACCTTCATAAAAATTTCATTATACTTTTTTAAGTTGTTCATTACAAAATCCTCCTTATTTTTACATTATTACAAAGTCTTTTTTACAGGAATAGCATATAAAACGGTTTCACATGTGCCATTAGAATGATGTCTTAAATAAATATTATACTTATAATTATAGTTTTCAAACTTTCGAATATAATTATATAAATCTATTATGTCATTCTTTTTATGGTAACAGCATATCGCCAGCTTTGGCATATCTCGTTGTATAACTCTGCTGGCGCCTTGTAAAGATTCCAGCTCACTACCTTCAATATCCATCTTTATAAATGTGACACATTCATCCTTAATTACATTATCAATTGCTGTCACCTGTACAGTGTCTTTCCCATCATCTTGGACAATATGTGAACCATCGTCTTTCTTTTCAAAAGATAAATTATCATCCTCCTTCCATGTACCTTTATTAATAATTTCCACATTTGTTAAACACTTTACATTCTTCTTTAATTCTGATATATTTTCGCTTATTGGTTCAAACGCATATATTTTTCTATAATTCTTATCCGTGAATGCTGCAAATTGTAATATCGTATCTCCGTTGTATGCTCCGCAATCTATAAACACCTCTTTTTCCGGATTCGGGCAGAAAGTTAATTCATTAAAATAGTGCTTGCCACTCGACACATTTAACAAGTCTCCACAGCATCCATTTAGCTTTGCAACAATTAATTCAGTCAAAACATGCTTTGATTTTCTGTCAGCCAGCCCATTGTATACGTCCATTAAGAGCTCCCAGTTTTCTTTAACATACTCCGCATCCCATTCATAAAATTTTATTGGCTCCCAAAGCATATAAAATGTACTTCTTAATAACTGGGAATTATTAATTAGAAATTTACTTTTAGTAACATCTCCAAAACCTATTACTATGTTGTAATCTTCTATTTCACATTTTTCTATGCTTTTAACCTCTTTACCTTTTATATATTTATTTTCTTTCCAATATCTGCCGTCTACAATAAAAAACTCGGCTTCAATATCATTCCTCTTTAAATAGTCATATACTGATCCTGCGTATTCTGATCCGCCATAAATTAAAACAGGCTTTGAGCTCTTCTTTAATTCATCAAAAATTAGTCTATCAGCCTTTCCATTAAATACAACTCTTTCCAATATACCTTTTAAATCCATAATATACTCTCCTCTATCCACTTTTTTTAATTAATTACAGCAAAAGTCCTCCATCAACTCTGATTACCTGCCCTGTAATAAAAGCTGCTCTATCCGATGCCAGAAATAATGCTGTATCTGCCACATCCTCTGGCTCTCCAATTTTTTTAAGCAGGCTCTCTTCTAATAACTCGTCCAGCATTTTTTCATCGTACGTTAACATACCTGTATTAACAATTCCTGGAGCAATAGCATTTGCCCGCACTCCTTTGCTGCCTAATTCTTCTGCAATTACCCGGGTAAGGCAGACTAATGCCGCTTTCGCTGAACCATACGCTGCTCTTCCTGAATTAGCATCAATTCCAGCCGTTGATGCAATATTAATAATAGATGCTCCATTTTTATTTCTTAGCATTTTTTTTGAAAGTATTTGTGTGATAAGATACGGGGCAAAAAAATCCACCTCAAAAACATCTCTTGCTTTTTGTACAGGCGTCATCTGGAAAAGAGCCCGGCACGTAATTCCTGCATTATTTACCAACACATTTATCTCTTTTTTAACGGATAGAATTTCTTTCACACCTTTTTGAATCTCTTTATCATTTGTCAAATCAAAATACACTGGTATAATCTCTACTCCATATTTTGCAGCTGTCTCAGCCATATCTGTCTCAAATTCCTCTGTTTTGTTATGAGAGCATGCCCATATATCAGCTCCATTTTCAGCAAATTTCTCTAAAATTGCTCTTCCTATCCCTTGTCTTGCCCCGGTTATAACAGCATTTTTTCCCTTCAAAAACTTCCTGCTCATATTCCCTTTCCTCCATCAATTCGAATAATCTGCCCGGTAATATGCCGAGAGGCATCTGATGCAAGATATAAAATCGTTTCTGCCACATCTTCTGGCCTTCCCATATGTTTAAGTTTGGTTTTTGCAATTTTTCTATCTAAAATCTCTTTTGGAACATCGTTATACATATCTGTATCTATGAATCCCGGTGCAATAGCATTAACCCGTATCAAATGCTCTCCCAGCTCCTCTGCCATTACCTTTGTTGCGGCAATAAGCGCCGCCTTTGAAGCCGAGTAGGACAACTGTCCTATACTTCCGTCAATTCCTGAAATACTGGACGTATTGATAATTGCGCCGCCCTTCTTATTCCTAATCATCATTTTGACAATATACTGTGTAAAAGCAATCTGTGAGAAAAAATTAATTTTAAATGTTTTCTGCATATCCTCCATGGACACCATCTGGAAACGAGCATCTTTTGTATACCCTGCGATATTTACAAGTATATCTGCCGGCCTCTTTTGTTTTCTGATAAACATCGCAGCTTCTTTTATTTCTTCATCTCTGCTCAAATCAAAATATGTAGGAATTATCTCTCCTTCACTCTCTTGATTCAGCCTGGTACAATAATCCTCAAACTCTTCTGTCTGATACTGAGCACATGCAAAAACAGAAGCACCGTTTTTTGCAAACACATCAAGTGTGCTTCTCCCAATCCCTTTTAAGCATCCTGTAATAATAGCTGTTTTTCCTGTTAACACGGTATTTTCCTCCTTTAAAACAACTTATGCTCATCATTTGGTTTCATAGGCCTGGCAGGATTTCCCATAGCAATCATGTTATCCGGGATATCACGTTGTACTACAGACCCCATGGACACAATGCAGCCTTGTCCTATTGATATTCGGTCCCTAACCGGAACCGAAAGTCCAATGTATGTATTTTTTCCTATACTTACGCATCCTGCAATGCGGACACCTGCCGATATAACGCAATTTCTGCCAATAGAAGCTTCATGTCCCACTCCACATCCTGGCTGAATATACACATTATTATCTATTTGTGCATCAAATGAAATAATAGTACTATATCCGATTACTGTCCCTACCCCAATCTGACAAGCCGAATTTACTTTTGCAGAAGGATGTATAAGTGGATAAGCCAAGGAAATTCCCAGTCCTAAAATTTTCTTCATCATCTTTTCTCTTGCAAACGGTTCCCCTATTGCAATTACTACTTCTTTATGCTCCTCTAGCTTGGCAAATGCTTCTGGCGAATATATTTCTAAACCGTCTTTACGCCTTTCTCGGGAATTGTCTACAAGATATACAAAATCCTCCCATCTATCAGATGTGTTGTTAATATCCTCTGCAATTTCTAAAATTTCTCTTCCCAGTGCACCTGCGCCGTAAATACCTAAAACCATAATTACTCCTCAATCATTGTTCTGTACAGATCGTCACCGATTCGCAAAATATTTTTTACGCTCTCCTCTTTACTTGATATTCGCGTTTTTTCTGCCATCTGCCTTCCTATTTTTTCTGTAATCTCAGGATTCAAGTAAAGTCTTTTTAAATACTCTGACATTTCTTTATAGCCTCCCTTAATTAAATTTTCCCTGCCAATACGTGGAACAATATCAGCTGGAACATCTAAAATTGCAACAGGCAGTCCCTGCCTCATAGCCCATGCAATACTTAAGCCCCCTCCCATTCTGATTGGGTTCACATATACATTGCATATTTTATATAAACCCATTAAGTCTGGCTCATGTCCTGCTATAATTATTTGTTTTTTCTCTACTAAATCTGCATTCATATAGTTAAGTGAATCTACATAAGACACACCGACTACTAGCCATTTTATATTTTTATACTCTCTTAGCACCCCACAAATCTCTTCTGCCATTTCCAATGTTATCTCAGTTCCTAATCTGCTTCCAACTGTAACCAATACAAAATCATTTTTTTTCAACCCGTATTCTGAACGACTATGCACCCTTTTTTCTATTGGGAATTCATTACATATCAAAACCTCTTCAATTTCTCTCTCTTTACAAAAAGGAAATCTCAGATTTTCTTTTACACATAACTCTTTATCTCTGGAAATAAATTTATGAAAAGAAGAGCTGGTACAGTATCCTCTCATCGAAATACATACGGTAGGAAAATATTTACTAAATAAAGGAGAAAGATAAGAATATTCACTTGACATATCAAAAATTATGCCTGGTGCATATTCAGCAAGTTTAATCATAAAGTCATTTACTCTCTCTGTTATTGTCTCACCATCAATACAAATTGCTTTAACATTATCATTTGTTGCAGCTATAAAAGAGTCCTTTTTGTTCTTAGAATTCATTTTAAACGCATAGATCGGCCGAATAAAGCAGTCTCCATATGAGTAATTAAGTAAATCTGTAAACAGTACCGCAACCTCTTTTCCTTGTTTTACCATTTCATTTGCATACGATATTACTAGCTGTACATGGGCATCTGTAATATCTCTCATTGTATATACAACAATTGCAACCTTATTTATAGATGTCCTTTTCTGGCAATAAACTTTTTCATATTTATATTTATCAAATATTCTTTCTACAATACTAGTATTCAAATTTCTTTTGTCCTGATAATATTCTATATATCTTAACTTTGAATTATATAATTCCATTGTTGAAATATCCCACAGAAACCAGGATGCTGTCTCTGTATCGTCTAAATGATTTACCATTTGTATCATCTTTTTAAAGAAATAACTATCAAATAAACTAGTTCCATATATTAATCTAAGAAGCAAAATTTTTCTTCTTAAAGATGTATCATAATCAAGGTATTTTTTTATATATTCATAATACTCGGCATAATTTTCTGTCAATGTTTCTCGTAATTCTCTTTGAATGTGTTTATAAAACAGCAGCCCGCCCTCTCCTCTTTCATAAAATTCTGATAGCACTTTCTTCGTATTTTTCGGAGAAGACAACATATATTTCAAACTATACCAACAGATTTGCGGCAATAATCTTCTGTCGCTAGATATAATAATTTTTTTTTCATCAACGCCTTGCTTCAAAAGATTCCCTGCCGCTTTTTCTGCAACAACACTATCCTCTATTGCCACTATAATATAATCGAATACTAATGTCTTAAGATACTCTAAGCCATATACCGGCAAATCCATCTCCCTAAATTTCTTATAATTGATGTCAATCATTGTCTCACATGTACAATAATCTGACAGTTTAATTTGATCCCAATAGCATTGCCCAGCTTCGCCTGCACCATATATTATTACTTTGGATTCTTTTTCTACCTTCTCAAATGGAAACAAAAAATAGCTTAATCCCATATTACCTCCTTGTAAGGACTATACCTTTATCCTTACATCTTTTTTTAATATATTCCATCCTATCCATTTAAAAATAATTACCCTATATTTTAAAATTTTATATTCTAAAGAGTTTCCACTAAGCTTTATCATCTTTCTTACAACCTCAGCATTTTCAGCTGAACGATTCCTGAACCATACTGTTACAGCTGCAACAAAATAATTCTTCTTTTTGTAACTCATATCTAAAGAAATATGTAATGTCTCTTTAGCAAATTTTTCTAATGTAATCAAATATTCCATCAGTTCGTCTCGATTATTTCTTCCAATAAATTCTGAAGAAGTGTTCGTTCCGTCAGCAGAAATAACATATCGATAGCAGCTCATAACCCTGTCAATATTATAAATTTTTCCATAGCTCAAAAGTAATAAAACAATTGTTTTATCCCCTATTTTTTTGTTTGCCTTATACAAAACAGAAAAATCTTTTGTAGTATCAAGAAAAATATTACGGTACATTAATGTCGCTGTTTGTCCAGGCAGCTCTCCCCTTTCAAAGTCATTTAAAGTGAAAATTTCCTTATTACAATAGTAACCATTAATTGGTTGATTTTTTAGTTTTTGACTGCAGCCATCTACAAAAAGACATTTATGTACACAAGCAATATACTCTGGATGATTTTCCAAATAGTCTACCTGAATCTGTAACTTGTTTTCATCTATCCAATAATCGTCTCCTTCAAGGCATGCAAAGTATTTACCTTTCGCACGATATTTTAAATCGTAATTATTTCGTGTAGTTCCTATGTTCTCTTCTCTTAAAACTAAGCGGAAAATATTGGGATATTTATCTGCATATTCCTTCAGAATATCTTGTGTACCATCTGTAGAATGATCATCGCCAATAATAACTTCATACAAAAAATTTACCTTTTGCATAATAATACTATCTAATGCCTGACGAACATACTTTACCTGATTGTATGTCAGCATACCAATTGTAACCAATATAGTTTCATTTTCCATTTTTTTAATAAAGCTCCTTCTTCATGTCTTCATCAAAGATAGAAGTCAGACAGCGTGCCCCTGCAGTATTTAAATGATCAATATCGTACCAAAAATGATTATTATCATAGATGCCCGTACAAAATTTATAATTTTTAAAGTAAACATTTTCTCTTTTGCAAATCTCTTCTATTATTTTGTCAAAATCATCTTTCCATTGTCCCAACGTTATTTCCTTTGTTTTCTCCAGAGAAATATATTTAGGCATCAGTACCAAAACAATCTTAATATCAGGATTAAAATTATGGATTACTTCTAATAATTCTTCTAGGTATCTTCTATTATTTGCTATAACACCTTCATCTTTTTTATTAATAATATGTGCCATAAAATGTCCTATCGGTAATGGCACATCCCCATTTATGTATTTCCATCTTTCACCAGCCAGGACTTCAAAATCCAGAGCAGCATGCTCTTCAAACAACTCATCCAGAATATTTGTTATGTCTCTGTCTCTTTTTATACCCAATTGTATAAGCAATTCCTTTTCAAACTCATTTTTATACCATGCATTATAATCATAATGATGTTTTCTTATAATTCCGCCATATCCCAAATATGAGAAAAAAACTTTGCAAAGCGAAGCATCGTAATTAAAGTAGTAATAGTCAAACATATCGATAACAATATATTTTAACTTTTGAAGCTTATTTCCATATTTGGCTATAATCGCTTTGAATGTCTCAAGTTCACTGAATAAATCTTGGCTGGGAACTCCCAGATTAATGAATGGTACACTTAAATAATTTGTCAAAAATCCATTTCGGGCATAAGAGGTTCCCATAATCAATCCTTCTGCCTGTTTAATGTCTGCTTTGTTCATACAGATATCCCAATATTCACTCTTTGCATAAACATAAAAAGGAATTACTTTTGCCATTGCAATTTTATAAGGACCATTTGACAACAATTCGTATATTTTCCAGCTTTCCTTCCGGTTTTTAACTGTAATAATCAAATAGTCAAAGCTGATCTCTGGCAATTGTTCTAACATATAAAACGGTTTACCCTTGAATACTTTGATTGTCGCAAAAGAATCTGAATAACCTATAATTTCATGCGCTTCCTTTAAATTACTTTCAACATATTCTAAGCCTTTTCCAAGCCCATACAAAATTACTTTCATATTCTTTAACCTCACTATTTATAAAATCACCGGATAACACTTTGCCCTGTCTATATGTTATATAGCCCCGCATAATCAACTTCTTCTACTGAATTCTTCGTATAGCCTTTCTACATAGGGCCTTCTGCATTTTGTCAACATTTCTCTCGGAATAAATTTCACAAATTCCTCAAATTCTTCTACTGTAACCTCATGATTTTCTAACAAATAGCATGCAAAATTGGGATGACAGTGGTATATTCCTGTTAAAAACAAATACGGCGAATATCCCCATGTATGCTTTTTTGCAATCGGCATTATTTCACTGCTGATGACCTCCATAATTTTACGGATGTCGTATTTAGTACCTAATAACCGGTTATAATAATTTGTAATCAGCTCTGTATTTAAATTACCAGCTCCCCGCCCCATTCCTAAAAGAGACGCATCTATCACAATCTGTCTTTCTGTTTTATAATCCAGTACATCCTGTGCAGTAATAAATGCAAGCTGCATGTTATTATGAGAATGAAACCCAATTGCTGTATTCCTCTCGAGCTTATCGTCTAAAAGTTTAAAATAATCTTGAAAATCTTTTTTATCCATATATCCAAAGCTGTCTACAATAGAAACACCATATGGCTCCAGCTCTCTTATTCTATCAATAAGTTCTCCATATTCCTTATAGGAATAATCAATAGTTACCATAGGCTGTACAAATAGTTTATATCCCTGCTTTTTTACACTTCTGCAAAGTTCCAGAGCTTCCTTGATCTGATGCTTATAAAACACAACACGAATTCCTTCTATTGATTTCCCTGTATAAGGTGTAATCTGTTCCGGCAAAATCTGCGCACAATCTGCCATTGCAAGCATAAACGGCTTTTTATTGATATTTGGAAAATAGTCTCCTATCATTTCAATATCATGAAAAACTGCCATACCTTTCTTTGTCTCTGAAGGATTTAAATATCCACATTCCACATAATCCAAATTTGCTAAAGACAGGCCCTTAATAACATTACGAATGGTATCCTCTCCAAAATACCAGTCTGTTATATATCCTCCGTCCCGCAATGTACAATCTAAAATACTGCATCTATCCATCTGTTGGTTCCTCACATATTAATCAGCCACTCTGCAAGTTCAAAATCGGCTGGTTCATTTATATCTACTGATTCCCTGTATCCTATTTCGCAAATATAGGGTTTTTTTCCTATTCTTCTTCTCATTTTTTCAAAGACCTCTCTTCGATATACATAAATTCCTGAGCTTTCTCTGTAAATCGGTTTTAAATCCTGGCTTCTTGGTATATTCTCTGCATCAAAATTAAGCGGACGTCCATCCTGCCAAAGGAAATCCTGAATTCTAACAGCAGTAAATGCAGAATCATATTTTTCTGACAGCACGGCATTTATACAATCTGACAACGCCTGGTTTGTTATAAAAGGAGCCGTAGCATGGGAATATACATATATATCTGCCCAAACTGCTTTACAAAAACAATCAAATATCTGTGTAAAATTCGCGGCAGACTCATCCAGGACCGAAGGTCTTTCAAGAAACTCTATGCCTTCCGGAAGAAAGTCCTTAATTCTTTTGTCACTACAATATACGTATCTGTCGTTAATCCTTTCTTCTTGTAAAAGTGTGTCAAGAATATATTGTATTAAGGGTCTTCCCCCAAGCTCTTTTGTATTTTTCCCTGGCAGCCTTTCATTATTAAGTTTTATTGGAACAACTGAAACTATTTTCATATCACTATAAACTCCTTAAAACAATTCGTCATACGATACTCTCTCAAATACTTCCAGACAGCCGCCCCTTGTAGCATTTTGCACCTTAATTCCATGTGCGCTGGCATATTTTTTTACAGCTTCAAAGGACATTGTCGTCAGTTCCATCTGAGGAATAACGGAAGAGGCAAGCTCCATACCTCCAATAGCATCTGGATAATCCTTCACAGACGAATCGTATCTTACACTGCCATCTAAATTTAATTCTACAGAATAATGATTATCCGCTCCCAGATAATAGATTTCTGTAAACCCTAAATATATGGCGATCTGCGCGGCCATATATAAAACCGTCTGTCCATCATAAACACAAGTAGTAATGTCTTCTGAAAACTGTGGAAGCTTAGGAAAATATTTTTCTTTTTCCACATGCACAAAGTATACTTTAGCGTTTTCTATCAGACTTTCATCCAGTTCACCCTTTATACCTGCAGAAGTAAACAGGTAACCACAATTATCCAAAATATATGGAAGATCCTCTTTTAACATTCGGATTCTCTGTGCATCATAAAAACAATAAAATGTTGGTCTCCAGTTAATCTCCGGAAACATCTTATAAAGCCTATTACATCCGAAAGTATATTCACCTTTGAGCCTTTCCAGGTCCTCCTTCGTAAGGCTTCCTCCGGTCCCAATAATGAAGCAGCGTTTGCCTGCATATTTGTTTTTTAATTCTATATTCCTCGAATTATGCTCTTCACACCACTTTTGATATTGAACTTTTTTTTCCTCCTGCTTTTTTCTGTCTGTATCATTTATATAATCCTCTTTTGTAAAAACTTCTATCTGCTCTTCTGGGATTCCCAAAGACAATAGCTGTTTTCTAACCTCATCTGTATGGTTGTATAATGTAATCAGGAAAAACCCTCTAGGATATGTAAGTGCCGCCTCTGCCGGAGACACAACAGGAACTCCATTCAAGAACCGTCCCTGCTTCTCAGGATTGTTATCGCAGAGGCACTTCAAGGATGCTGCGTCAATTTCTAAAATTCTTTTACAGAGGTCCGTTCCAATATCTCCCACTCCGAAAATTATAATTTCTGTCTGATTCCACTTGTTTTTCATCCCGCACCTCATAACTTTTCTTCATTCTTCACAGTCTATACTTTTTATCTACAAATCTACCAGTGCCATTAGATTTCTCAATTGAATATTAATACAATTGTTAAATTGAATCATATTGCTGATAGTTGCAAAATCCATCCAGTAAAATCCCTCCGGCAGTTCCGAAATCTCATCTGGAATAATCTCTATAATGAGATTCCGATTTTGTTCGTGATAAAAACGACCGCCTTCCTCCGATAAAATAATGTCTTTTATAATACCCTTTTTGTGCTCCAGGTTTTCTAAAAATAATTTTTCTACAGGGTTAAGCAGATTTCTTTCATTTGTTGGTTCCAGTTGAATAGTCGGCCCTAATTCTGCCGTATCAAAGCATCCCATTTCCGGTTTAACTTTAACTAAATACTTCCTAATACCATCCTGAACGCAGGTAAACACTCCAACTATAGCCATTCCTAATGCTTCAACTAATGGCTGTTCCCAATATTTAACCTCCCGCCCTTCTATTTCTATATGGCAGTAAACTATCTTAAAGTCATATGGCTTTTTGCATACAATCTCTTTATCAGTCATGGACCAATTTTTTAAGCTTTTCAATGGAAGCAGTCTTGATTTCTCTCTTCGATACATTTTATAATCATTGATTATGTTAAAAGTTTTATGTATTTTTTGATAATCCACATCCTTAAAAATAGAACAAAACAATGCCTTATCTTTAAATAATCCCTCTACCTTTTCAAGTTCACCCTCTTCTAGCTCAGATGCCCTAAAAGGAATACACGACAAGACCGTACGGGTATCCATATTAACGAGATTATCCTGTTTCATGCATTCTTTAATCTGTCCCAATGTCATCCACATGTGATCCTCTAAAACCTCGATCTCATCTTCCACCAAAATTATAATATTTCGATTCCTCTTCTTATAAAACCGCGATGCCTGTTCTGACTGTAATTGGTCAACAAGCACAGTATATTTCTTAGCATTAACAAAATACGAAAGATAAGCTGGCTCTCTTCCTCCATGTGCTTTTGTAAAATTACTTTTTGTTGCCTGTATCGTAGGTGAAAGTTGAATTACATTGACATTCCCCGGCTCTATTTTCGCCTGCATTAAAAAATTCAAAACACCATTTATCATCTTACAGATAATGCCGAGATATCCTATCTCATCCTGAATAATAATTGGCTGCTCCTCGACAATAATATCATCCTCTATTTCCTGATACCCTGCTAATTGAAAAAAACTATTGTTTGAATTTTTTATATATCCTTTTTGAGTATCATAATGCCAAAAGCCGTCATATGAAAAATTCACTTTTTCAATTTTTACTTTCAGCTTTGTATTTCTTATATTTATCCATTCCATAATATCGTTCATGGAATTTACATTGCCCTCTATATGCTTCCAGGATTTGATTATTTCATAAACTATACTCATAAAGCTTCTCCCCGAGTTAGTTTGCTCCAAGTCTTCTGATGTCATCTACTAATTTCGCCTGCAGCAGAATTCCTTTATGCATTTCCTCCCTATGATTAGTTTCCTTAATTTCTTTCAAAAACTGCTCTATTGAATGTTGAAAATGAGAATCAGGTTCTAAGTCAATATTTCTCACCTCACTGCCTGACTCAACTATAATTTGCGGCCTGTATTCTTCAGGGGCTGTAAATATTCTATTAGTATACAGCCTTCCTTTACTTCCCCAGATTTCAAGGCTGCACTGATAAGCGCAGTCCATGCCGTATCCAATCTGACAGACTGTTCCTTGTGAATTTGATAAAACAGCACTTCCATATATATCAACATGAAAATCTGGCAGATAGTTGAGCTTTGCCATATCTACCTTTATAGTGTCCCCCAGCATTATCATAGCAAGCTTAACTGTATATCCTCCAGCATCAAGCAATGCTCCTCCGCCTAATTCTTTATTATATCTAAAGTCATTCTCATTCCTTCTGGGAAAGCCAAAGTTAGCCTTTATAAGACGGACATCTCCAACTATTCCCTCTGAAAGCATTTTCTTAATTTCCCTAATCTGGGAATGATACTGAAACATATAATTTTCATGTAGAGCAAGCTTCTTTTGGTCTGCCAAATCTACAAGTTCTTTACTCTGGGAATATTGAACTGTGGATGGCTTCTCAACTAACACATGTTTATTACATTCCAAAGCTCTTTTGGCCCACATATAGTGAAGGGCCGGCGGCAAAGGAACATACACTGCGTCAATGTCTTTCCGCATAATCAATTCTTCAAAGCTGTCTCCGCCTTCTAAGTTGTATTCTTTACAAAAGCCGTCCAATTTTGCTTTGTTATATTCCTCTGCTACTGCAATCGTTTTTATATCTCGTATTTTCCTGGCCGCAGGCATAAATCGCCGGAATGCAATATCTGAACAGCCTAAGATTCCAAGTCTAATCATTTACTTTATCCCCGTTCTTTAACAAAATTATTTATTATACATACATTCTTTTAATTACATCACATATATAATCAACATCTTCAAGCTCTAACTCAGAATAACATGGCAATGTAAGGACTCTCTCCGACATATAAGCGGCAACCGGAACATCTGCCTGTATTCCTATTTCCTTACAGCATTCAAAATCACTGCATAATGGATAAAAATATTTTCTAACAAAAATATGATGTTCCTCTAATCTTTTCATCACCATATCCCGGGTTATTCCTGAATTTTTTTCTTCGAATACAACTGGAAAATACGCGTAATTTGATACAACATCCTTTTGAATCCTGTTTAGCTTAATTCCATCAATACCAGATAAATGTCTTATATATCTTTCGACTACCATTTTTCGTTTTTGTACATATTCCTGGACATGCCGCAAATTACACAGCCCCATTGCCGCATGCATATCTGTCATTTTTGCATTTGTTCCAATATATGGAACCGAATCAGTATGTACAATCTGTCCAAACTGTCTGAGGCCTTCTAAATATTGTGTTTTACTTCCATCCTTATATGCCAGACAGCCGCCTTCAACTGTATTTAGTACCTTAGTTGCGTGAAAGCTAAACATAGACATATCGCCAAATTGCGCAATATGCTTGCCTTTATACAGCTCTCCAAATGCATGTGCCGCATCGTAAATAACTTTTAGCTTAAAGCGCTCCGCAATTTTCTGAATTCTTTCCACATCACATATATTTCCATAAACATGAACCGGAACAATCGCACATGTTTTTTCAGTAATTAGGTTTTCCAGCATGTCACAATCTATTGTGTAATCATCCTCCCTGATATCACAAAAAACTGGTTTGAGTTTATTTCTTAAAATTGCCTGTGTTGTCGATCCAAAAGTAAACGGAGTAGTTATAACTTCTCCAGTCATTTTTTGTGATTCCAGCCCTAGCTCCAATGCCAGATGCCCATTTGCAAATAACGTTACATTTGGCATTTCCATAAATTTTTCTAACTCAGCCTGAAGCTTATTATGTTTCGGGCCTTGATGAGTCATGATACCAGTTTCCCACATATCCTCTATTTCTCTTACAAATTCCTCGAGGGGTGGTAATGATGGCTTAACAACATATATATTCTTTTTCATTATGGTTCTCCCATTTAGGCCAAATTAATTTTTTGATGACACAATATTCCACAATTATCATGATTCTCCGCATTCTCCTGTAAAAACAGTCTCCTTTGATTTTCTGATATTAAAGTGTTATGTCCTTTTAACCATTCAACATAATCGCTTAATGTTAATTTTATATTTTCCTTATAGATACATTGCATTGAAGTAGTACATTCTTCCCGATTCCAGAACAAACATTCTTTCCTTAATTTGGCAAAGTCTTCATTTGAAATTAATAAATGCCTTTTATCCAGCTGCCCTGTTTTCATATCTTTTATATAAAGCATCTTGTTCATAGTCGAGAAATAGTAGATATAATCTCCTTTAGTGCATGACCATGATATTTTCTGTTCTGGAAAAGAATTGATATCAATCTCTATTGGTCCGTCCTGCCCATATTCATCTATATCTTTTTCTATAATCTCTATTTCTTCTCTTCCTCTCGGAATTTTAGCATTGTGATTTCCTAAAAAAGCAAATAAATATAATTCGTCATCATATTCGCAACTGTAATTATAGGCATTATCTAACTGAATATCTGGATCTGGACTCACAATCTCATATTCGGTGCCTTTATGAAAATCCCAGCAAATAATTTTATTACCACTTTTAGGAAACAAATATATTTTATCCCTGAATTTCTGCATGCTTTGAAATCGGTCCCTCTTACCTCCTATAGTCCAAAACTTATAAGTCAGATCATCCATGTGAAATTCTACAATAATATTTGCTCTTTTAGAAAAAAGATAGCAAATACTATCTACCGTCACCACATCAGCTCCTATAAAGTAGCTGTCTGTATATGTGCAGTATTTCTTCAGTTCTTTATACATATCTTCCTGATATGTTATATCAAACGTATCCATATCCATAATTACAGTTACCCCAAGCTCTGCTCCAAAGGCAAAAAAACGGGAACCATAAACTGCCGTACCGTAAAATTGTGTTTTTTTTATTCCTTCTCTTTCAATCAATATTTTTTTAAATTCTTCCTTATCCATATCGTAAATAGCGATTTCATTACCTGCAAAGGGTGGAAAAACTAATTTATTTTTGTATTTTATATATTTTGAATAAATATGTTTTCTATAAAATAGTTCATTAGGGAACATTCCTTTCCATGTTAATTTATCTGCCTGGATATCGTAAAAGAAAAGGCTGTTAAACTCCATATTGCTAAACCACAAAGTTCCATTTGACTCTATATGTGCATAGGTAAAAGCCGCATAACGATTTACATTTCCTTTTTCTAAATCCAATATCTCTGTATTCTCCCTCATAATGGGCTTTCCAGTAAGCCCATAAAGCGTTATCAATGATCCTCCAGTCCCATAATAAGCATCACTGACCGCAATGGCCCTGTACAAGTCAGGAGTGTCATCTAAAATACCAATTTTTAATTCCTTAAAGGATTGCTTAATCTCCAAATACTCCTTTAGAATATGCGGAAGCATTGCCTTCGCCGTACTCTCGTTAAGCGGATGAGGTCTCCATAAGAGCACAACATCCTGCTCCTTTTGAAATAAAGCAATGACATTCCTTATTTTTTCCAACTGCTGCTCTGCATATAAAAGTAATTCCTGTACAGATGTATTAAATAGAATTACTTTTTTTCTGCTTCCATCGCTTTGATAAACGATGTTCTTCCATTCATCTGGAATTTCATAGTCTCTGTCCTTTAAATGCAGTGCTCTGTCAAGCTTTGGGCTTCCGTATACCAGAAACTTTTCCTTCTCGTGAAAATAATTTTTAGGCCAGCCATTTTCTTTTTCAAACTCTCTTATTGCTTTTTGGTAAATCTTCTTTATACTATTTGTCTGGACAATGACCTTATCCGCATACAATGTTCCCGGAGCCACACAGAAATGCTTTTCCACAAAACTAAGCGTTGAAAAATATGGTACATATACTATCTGATCTGAATAATTTTTTAATCTTTCTATATAAAAATCAGGATGAATACTTGTCACCTTGTTACAATTATCATATGGATTATGTATATAAACTACGTCGGGTCTATTCTTCTCCAGATCATATGTCTCCCATCCAATCGCAGATACATAATCTGGATATAGATCTCCCTCATAAAACATCTCTCCAAACGAACCATCAGGCTTCTTTTCAAAATACGGAATGGGAACTACATGAGCCTCACAACTTTCATCATTGGCTGTATTTTCCCATATACTTTCCATACTGTCCCACATAGCTGCCTTATATGGCAAAAAAAGAATAACTCTCTTGTTATCCGGTAAAGAATATTTAATTTTATTGCTGACCTGAAATAATTGTTTCTGAATCTTTTTAGATATTTTTTTTCGTTGATTTGTATCACCAAGCGAAATGCTCATCTGATAAATACCTTCACAGTATTCTTCTAAGATATGGACAATTTCTTCCCCCGGCTCTCCATAGGCTTCTACACTATTTCCAACCATTATTGCTGATTCCTGACAATTTGCCAGTGCCTCCGCCGCTGCTGTCATATCTAAATTACATCCGCTTTCAAAGGCTTCATTTATCTTTTGCAGTGAAGCGATAATTCCAAGCAATTCCTTCTTTTTATATGACATTTCCAAACACTCCCTATATTCCAAATATCTGCTGCCCCTCTATCGCCTCATACAAAGCCCTGAAAATATAATAGTCTACAGGCTCTGTTATTTTTATATTGTTCTTGGTACTCTTTACCATGTGCATAGGCTCATGATAAAGACTGCATAAATGTGCGGAATCTATGGAGCGTATACCATCTTCCACGGATTTTTCATAAAGCCTTAAAATATTTTTATAATAAAAAGTCTGAGGAGCTTTTGCGATATACATCTGTTCACGCGGCGGCACATTTGTAATTTTTTCTCCGTCTGCACACTGTACAACACTTTCTCTGACTGACTCTACTGTAATAGCATTACAATACTTTATAGTTTCTTCTATGTTCTTACTTATTAGTTCTGCATTAATCAACGGACGTACTCCGTCATGAATAAGTACAATTTCATCATCAGCTGTGTCAGTCTTCATTGCTTCAAGCCCTAACCGGATAGAATCATGTCCTGTCTCTCCGCCCGGAATAATTGTAGAAACTTTTCTTATCCCATAGCGCCCCAAAAGTACTTTTAATTCTTCTATCCATTCACTAATACATACTACAATAATTTCTGTTATTTCCTCATGATATTCGAAGTGCTCCAGTGTATAAATAATAATAGGCTTTCCGTGCATTTCCAAAAATTGTTTCGGTTTTGAACGGGAATTCATCCGCCTTCCGGATCCTCCTGCAAATATTAACGCTTTCGCCATTTTTTCTCCCTAATATAATTATAATTTTCTCCATTATAAAATAAGGCACATTGGTCATCCCCAAGAAACATTCTGTCGGATGATGCAGATTACTCTGCTTCGCTCCCTGTTACGTCATGCATAAGCTTTCGGCTTTCCGTCTAACTGGCATGTTCACAAGGTCCTGGCATACCCAATGCGCAGCCTTCAGAAAAGTTCTGAATCACTGCCTTCTAATGCCGTAAATTGTTTTTATATCATGAACCTGCACCTTTAGTCCTTTCGGTAAAATCTCGGCTTATCACCGAAATTTATCTAAATGGCTGTTCTTATGACTGATATAATATCCCTTCGCCCTGCCCCCGTTTTTTTACATTACGGGCAGTATTCACTTTTTCCTGGATATCATAACCGCATGCAGGACATACAAATCGTCCTTCTGACTTTTGTCCTATTTTTCCGCATCTGCTGCATTCATTGCTGATATCTTTTCCAAGAACTTCTACGATTTCAACTGACTGCTCTTTACACTTTTGTTCCAAACGTTTACGGATATATCCTCTCTGCCACTTAGTAACAGAATTGTTTATTTCTTTATTCATTCCTCCGGCCTGCGGTTTAGGTAACTTTACAATATAAATACTCTCTGGCTTTTCTGTCTGGAGAAACTGATTCAGTTCATGGTTAATATAATTGTGCAGCTGCTCCTGAAGTTTCCGCCTTTTTGACTTATATTTTTCTCTCCCAGGATTCTGCTCCTTGTTAAGGCTGTAGCTCCTTGCCTGGATTCTCAGCCAGTCTGCATATGCTATCTGATACCTGCCTAACTCTTCTCCATAACAATGCCCTTCATCCGTTGTCAGCATTGTATACATTCCCATGGCAATTCCTACTTGACGCGTATAGTCTTCAAATTTTTGCACTGACACATACAAAGGTACTTTTATCTCTATATTGCACTTTTCTGGATAGAGACTTATATAAAGCTGGGTCTTGTACCGATTGTTGTCTGTGAGGGGAATAAAAATACGTTTTCTCTTCTCTTTTATGGAAATATAAATTCCATGATCTGCGTATCGATATGCGCGTTCAGAAATAGAAAACCCTTCTGCTTTTTCAGTATGCTGTTTTACATGATATTTTCGAACCTGTCTACACAGATATCGATGCAGCTTTCCGGTATCTATCTTTTCTGCTAAAAGTGTGTACTGTTCATCTATTTCTTTTTTAAGTCTAATCTCTCTGCCAATTAATACCTGTTCAAACGCATTACTCACTTTCAGCAAAAATCGAAGATAGTGCTTCTCATCTGCAGTAAAATTTTCATTCTTATTAATCAGCTCCAAAATCTTCGATTTTGTTCGTGTCCATTGACTTTTAATATCCCCTAATGCATCAAATACCGCAAGATAGAAATAAGCAGAGGGCATCTTAAGCTTTAAACGAAGACCGCTTTTTGTCATTTCATTCTGTGCTGTATAGCCAGGATATATTTTTGACAGACCGCCGATTCCTCCAAAACGTGAGTATACATAATTCTTTACTTTCTTATAGTCTTCTGCAATCTCTATAAGTTTTTCCATTTCTTCTGTCGAAATCGGTTTTTTATTATATTGATGAACTGTTTTACATATCGTCTCTGATGACATTTCGCTTCAATAAGTACACTATTTGATAATCCCGGAGAAATAAAAAGGTATGGGCAAAATTAACAGAGGAATACACCCGGGTGCTCTTGACTTTTTGTCTATCATGTAGTATATTTCACTTGGGTAACAGAAATAAAAGGATTATCAAATAGTGTACTTTTTGCTTTTTTGTGGATAATAAAAAAACACATCCGGCTTTTTTGCAGATGTGTTTTTTGTAATTTACCAACTATTTGTATAAAAATCCGCTGCTATAGCTCCTTCTATAGCAGCGGATTTTTAATTTTTACTCTCTTTCACTATAATGATGCGCTTCTTCAAGCATCATATCTTTTACCTTCATCAAACGAATCTGGGAGCTTCTTTCATTCTCATCCAGCTTCATCGTAATATATTTAATCGTTTCCTGAGCCTCCGGAATCGTTACGTGCTCCAACGCATTAACACGGCGTCTTGTTTTCTCAATCTCCGCCGCCATAAGCTGGCACGCTTTTTCTGTCTCCGCCAGTTTCAGCATATCCGGCAGGATATCTGCCAAAGACTTTACCGCACCGTCCAGATCACTGGAGGTAAATGCAAAACCATAAGAATAAATATCGTTCGCATCTGCAGTTCTCGTCTTAGTCTCAAACACAGGGATATTTACACTCATAACATTCTTTTCTCCCACCTCAAGACTAACTTCCTGCTTCGGCGCCATAAGTGCTGTATTTAGTGTCGCCTCGTCCATTCCGGCCTTAGCTATGACAAAATTCTTATTTGCAGAGAGGATTCCGGCTTCTACCTTCTGGCGAAGTGCCATATTCTCCTTAACCAGTTCAAGGAACTGACGCATTAACTCGTCACGTTTATCCTTCAGGAGCTTGTGGCCCCTTCTGGCAGTAACAAGCTTTCTCTTGGTCTTGGTCAGCTCCATACGGGTAGGAGTTATCTGCTTAGATGCCATTTCTTGCCCTCCTTCGTCGGGTTGGGGACGGGGTAAAATGAAAAATACCCCGTCCCAGATTTATTTTACCCTGTCCCCATATCTTGGGGACACCCTTTTCTCCATCTGGGACGGGGTATTTTTCATTTTACCCCGTCCCCAATGTTCCACTACTTTCCGTAGTATTCGTCTAAGAATTTATCGTCAATACGTTTCAGCTCTGCTCTTGGGAGCATGGAAAGAAGCTTCCAGCCGATAGCCAATGTTTCTTCAATGGAGCGGTCGTTATTGTAACCCTGAGATACATATTCCTTCTCAAACGCCTCTGCGAATTCTGCATACTTAAGATCAATCTCGGTAAGAGCCGCCTCGCCCAAGATAGTCATAAGCTCTTTTGCATCCTTACCGCGGGAATAAGCTGCAAACAACTGGTTCATTGTATTAGAGTGGTCTGCTCTTGTCTTGCCCTCGCCTATACCTTTGTCCTTAAGACGGGAAAGTGAAGGTAATACATCGATCGGCGGCTGTAAGCCCTTACGATATAACTCACGGCTTAAGATTACCTGTCCCTCTGTGATATATCCTGTAAGGTCAGGAATCGGGTGAGTCTTATCATCCTCGGGCATAGTCAGAATCGGAATCATGGTGATACTTCCGTTCTTGCCTCTCTGACGGCCTGCTCTCTCATACATAGTTGCAAGGTCTGTATACATATATCCCGGATAACCACGACGGCCCGGAACTTCCTTCTTAGCAGCGGAAATCTCACGAAGAGCATCCGCATAGTTTGTAATATCTGTTAAAATAACAAGTACGTGCATATCTTTCTCAAATGCAAGATACTCTGCAGCGGTCAGCGCCATACGCGGTGTGGAAATACGCTCAACTGCCGGGTTATTTGCCAGGTTAATAAACAGTACAGTTCTGTCAATAGCTCCCGTCTCCTTGAAGGACTCAATAAAATAGTTTGACTCCTCAAAAGTGATACCCATTGCAGCAAATACAACGGCAAAGTTCTCATCCGTTCCGCGAACCTTCGCCTGCCTTGCAATCTGGGCTGCAAGCTGTGAATGCGGCAGACCGGAACAGGAGAAGATTGGCAGCTTCTGTCCGCGGACCAGCGTATTCAATCCGTCGATGGCAGATACACCTGTCTGGATAAATTCCTCCGGATATACGCGCGCCGCCGGATTCATAGGCAGACCGTTAATATCTCTTCTTTCCTCTGGGAGAATTTCAGGACCATCGTCAATCGGACGTCCCAGTCCATCAAATACACGCCCCAGCATATCGCCGGAAACTCCAAGCTCCATGCTCTTTCCAAGGAAACGTACTTTACTGTTGCTTAAGTTAATACCGCTGGCATTCTCGAAAAGCTGTACGACAACATCGCTTCCATCTACCTCCAGTACCTTACAACGGCGTCTCTCGCCGCTGGCAAGCTCAATTTCACCAAGCTCATCATATGCGACGCCCTCTACGCCCTTTACCATCATAAGCGGTCCGGCAACTTCCTGTATGGTTCTATATTCCTTTGGCATAATTAGAAGTCCTCCTTCCCAAACGCACCTGCGATTTCTGCGTTTAATTCACTCTTAATCTTCTCATATTCTGTCTCAATATTCTCTGCCGTAGTATATTTATAACGTCCGATTCTCTCTCTTACTTCCATTCCAAGAAGCTCCTTCATAGATGCGCCTTTAGAAAGCGCCTCGGAAGACTGCTCATAGAATGCAAGCACCAGCTTCATCATAAGATACTGCTTCCTAAGCGGCGTATAAGTATCCACATCATGGAAGGAGTTCTGATGCAGGAAGTCCTCACGGATAGAGCGGGCAGCTTCCATCTTCAGACGGTCAATCGGTGACAACGCGTCCATACCTACCATCTGAACAATTTCCTCAAGAGCCGCTTCCTCAGTAAGAAGGCTCATCATCTTCTGACGCCCTTCCATCCAGTCCTCTGAAACAGTTCCATTAAACCAGTCCTGCATATTATCAAGATACAGTGAGTAACTTGTCAGCCAATTAATAGCTGGGAAATGTCTCTTATATGCGAGAGCTGAATCCAGTCCCCAGAACACCTTTACGATACGAAGCGTTGCCTGTGAAACCGGTTCAGAAGTATCTCCACCCGGAGGCGATACGGCGCCAATAACAGACAGCGCGCCCTCTCTTCCCTCTTTTCCAAGAGAGATAACACGTCCTGCTCTCTCGTAAAACTCTGCAAGTCTTGAACCAAGATATGCAGGGTAGCCTTCTTCACCAGGCATTTCCTCCAGACGTCCTGACATCTCACGGAGAGCCTCAGCCCAGCGGGAGGTAGAGTCTGCCATAAGCGCTACGGAATATCCCATATCACGGAAATACTCTGCAATTGTAATACCTGTATAGATAGAAGCCTCACGGGCTGCAAAAGGCATATCGGAAGTATTTGCAATCAGAACCGTTCTTTCCATAAGAGAACGGCCAGTCTTCGGATCCTTAAGCTCCGGGAACTCGTTAAGAACGTCTGTCATCTCATTTCCACGCTCACCGCAGCCAATATACACTACAATGTCAGCCTCAGCCCATTTTGCAAGCTGATGTTGAATAACTGTCTTGCCGCTTCCGAATGGCCCCGGAACTGCTGCAACACCACCCTTTGCAATAGGGAAGAACATATCGACAACTCTCTGGCCTGTAACAAGCGGCGCATCAAGAGGAAGCTTCTTTACATATGGACGCCCTTTACGAACCGGCCACTTCTGCATCATGGTAAGCTCCTTATCGCCGTCCTTTGTCTCCACAACGGCCACAACCTCTTCTACGGTAAACTCACCGGATTTAATCTCCTTTACTGTTCCTGATACTCCGTAAGGAACCATAATCTTCTGCTCCACAACTGCAGTCTCCTGAACAGTACCAATAATATCTCCTGCCTCTACCTCTTCTCCTGCCTTCACCGTCGGAACAAATTTCCACTTCTTATCTCTCTTAAGGGAAGCAACCTCAACACCACGCTGCAGGTTATTTCCTGAAACCTTCATAATATCGTCAAGAGGACGCTGGATTCCATCATAAATGCTTGTGATAAGACCAGGGCCCAGTTCAACGGACATAGGAGCGCCTGTAGACTCTACCGGCTCACCAGGGCCAAGTCCGGACGTCTCCTCATATACCTGAATGGATGCCTCGTCTCCGTGCATCTCGATGATTTCTCCAATCAGACGCTGCTTACTTACACGTACAACGTCAGACATGTTCGCATCACGCATGCCGGACGCAATGACCAGCGGTCCTGCTACTTTTTTTATCGTACCTGTACTACTCATTTGGACGAATCACCTTACCTTTCATTATTATTCCTGCGAAAATAGGATATCCGAGCCTACCGCTACCTCTACCGATTTCTTAACTCCTGCAATTCCTGCCCCGGTATTGCCTGCAATACCCGGAATCTGTATGATTGCCGGGGTAAGCTGCTCTTGATATCTCTCTATCTCATGTTTCAGTTCCAAAGCCCAGTTCTCGGTGATATAGATAATCCCATATCCGCCGGAGGCCAGTTTTGTAAGCTTTTCTGTAGCTTCTTCACGGGTACTTACCGGAAATGTATCAAGACCCAGTGCTGCGAAGCCGTAAATACTGTCATAATCGCCTAATACCGCAATCTTATACATACATCTCCCTTACCCTTTCTCGGATAGAATCCTCCGGCAGATCATTAAGCTTTCCGGAAAGAATGATTCGCACCGTTTTGATTTCATTCTGTCTTGCAAGTACATAGGCAATTACCGGGCCTATAGTAAATGCTTTATATTTCTGCGGACTGATAGTCTGAATAATGCGGTTGTCGCACCAGCGCTCAAATGCGGACGGAGACTCAGAAAGCGCTTCTGCGCCCTCTGCATACGCAGTACCCATAAGATACTCTCTTATAGCGTCCATTCCATTAAGTGCTGCCTTCGAAAGCTGGGACACACTCACACTGTCACATTCTGCCATTGCCCTTGTCATAAATTCTAATGACTTCGCGGTTTTCTGCGAGCGCACGGCAGTCTTGATGTCTGCAACAGCTACAGTAGACTCAGCATAGTCCCGGATGATTGCATCCTTTGCCGCCTTCCCTGCCGCATACACTGCATCAAGTGCCGCCCTGTCAATAATTATATCGCACAGCTGTCCGTCTCTTGTATGAAGCATTGCCTCATACGCCTCTTCTGCTGCATGCTGCATATTCACGGGAAGCTTTCCGAACTCTTTTTCTCTGACGATTTCAAGCATCGCCTCACCCGGAATTGACACATCCTCATAGAAAATATGTCTATCCTGTTCCCCTGTACATACATCCTTAATCGCTGCCTTCAGGTTATGGAAAAGTTTTGGATAAGATAACACATCAAATTTTTCCATATCTACATGAAGATCCTTTACTACCTCCCAGATCTTTTCCTCTTCTCTGGTCAGTATTGCCTCCGCCTCTGCCGGGGTATCACTGTCCCCCCAGCCTTTTTCAGCAAGAAACTGAAGACACTGCTCATAATCGGAACATGCAATCAGCTGGTCAATTGTTGCATTTGAAAATAATGCAACCTCCAAGGCACGTATGCGCGCAACCGCGTAGGTATATTGTTCACTCATGTTACTCCTCCTGCTTACGTTTCCTTGCTGCTGCATTTATGCAAATAATAATTCCCGAACCTTATCGGATAACTTTTCTCTCTTTCCATCGAACAAAGCCCGAAGTGTACAGTTCTCTTCAATACCGCCATAAGCAAGAACAAATCCATTCTCAATATTTCTTCCTGTCTCTGAAACAGTAAGGCTTCCGCCTCTGCTTTCTGAGACTTTCTTAATCTTTGCCTCATATCCATTCGGCATTCTCTTAAGGTCTGTGAATGAGAAATAGATTTCTCCCTTCTGTGGCAGAGCATATTTTTCGAGCAGACGAAGGAGCATATCAAAATATTTATCTGCCTCCATCTCTGTCAAAGACGCATAAGATTTATCCAGAATTTCACTAATCAGCTCCTGCTTTGCAAAAAGAATCTTCGTTCTTTTCTGCAAATCGATTGAGGATAAAACTCTCTCTTTATAATTTGCCACCTCTGTCTCAGATTTACGGGAAATGCTTTCACTTATTCTGGCCGCTTCTTCATTTGCTTCATTGATTATCTCTTCTGCTTTTGCAGATGCTTCCGTTATCTTAGCTTGCGCAGCTGCTTTTGCTTCCTCGAGAATCTGCCTCGTCATTTTATCTATTCCAGCCATAACTTACGCACTCCTTTTCCTATTCTTTTTACTCCTGTCATCTTAAATCTGAACTGCGTTTACAGCTAAGATAGAAATCAGAAGTGCAAGGATTGCGTATGTCTCAACCATTGCAGGGAACAGCATAGCCTTACCGAACTGATCCGGCTTCTTTGCTACGATTCCGATAGATGCCGCAGATGTCATTCCCTGATACTTACCAGAAATAAGACCAACAATACCGATTGGCATACATGCTGCAAGAATCAAAAGACCTGTCTGCGGGTCAAGCGCCGCTGCACCGCCACCTAAAAGTCCAACCTTGGAAAGTGTGATAAATCCGACAAGAAGACCATAAATACCCTGTGTACCAGGAAGAAGCTGCATGATAAGAACCTTAGCGAATTTGCTTGGGTCCTCTGTTACAACACCTGCTGCTGCCTGACCTGCAATACCTACACCGATTGCTGACCCTGCTCCTGCGAGAAATACTGCTACTGCTGCGCCAAGTAACGCATAAACAAGTCCTAAATTGCTCCAAATACTCATAATTAATTTTCCTCCTTAATATCTACATATTTTGTATCTGATTTGAATGGTTCAAATGGTTTTCCGCCACCCTCATAAAATTTACCGAAGAACTCTACAAACTGGAGACGGTTGGTGTGCACATATGCACCTAAAAGATTAATTGCAAGATTCAGTGTATGTCCTATGGCAAAGACAAGAATAAATCCAATCACACCTATAATCCCTTTGCCGAACATGCTTCCCATCTGATTAACAACAGATGCGATAACACCTGTGGCAAGGCCGAGGGCCAGAAGACGCGAATAAGAGAGCACGTCACTTAACCACCCTGTAATATTATAAATATCATACGCTCCAAGAGCGATTCTAAGCACTGGATTCTTATTCTCGCGGCCGGACATCAAAACCAAACCTAAAGCTCCAATAATTGCAAGTGCCTTTGCAATCGTATTAAGAATCGGCGGGAACACAATCTGTGTCTGTGCGATGGATGCAAATATATCTGTCGGAAGAAGCATAAGTATCAGTCCGATTAAAAATGCAAACCACAGTACTACATCACAGAAGAAGTCCAGCACCTTACCATCCTTTAATTCCATGTAGCCTTTAATTCCAAGTCCCACAAACAGATGGACAACACCAAATGCCAGCGAATATACAAGAAGCCTCATAGGATCATTCAACGGAATAAACCAGAGAGCCGGTATCACAACCTTGTGTCCAAAAAACACCTCTGACACAATATCCACCACATTTCCAAAATATCCTCCGAACAAAATTCCCCACACCATCGTGGAAACTCCGCAGAACATAAACATCTTAAGCGATTTATGCATACTTTCGCCCATCCGTGGAAACTTCTTTAGTACTATAAAACAAGCAGCCGCAATGATTGCACCGTATGCCGCATCTGACAGCATCATACCAAAGAAAAACACATAAAAAAATGACATGATCGTTGTCGGATCAAATTCCCCTTTGTGCGGCAGTCCATAGGATTCCAGTACTCCTTCCACACTGGAAGAGAACCCATTATTGGAAAGCAGTGTGGGAGGCTCTTCGTCCTCCTTAATATCCTCGATGTCGAAAACACAGTCATATTTTTCTTCAATCGCTTTCGACAGTGCACGCACATACCGTCTCGGTACATATCCGCTCATGACAAATGTCCTCTGTGACTGAGGCAGCGTACCTAACACCTCATACTTTTCAGCACGTGTGCGGAAATAATCGCTGACAAGCTCAAGCTCTTTCCTGCTGTCTGCGTATCCTCTGATTATCTCCTCTGCCTCTTTTATCTCTTTATTCAGTTTTTCTATCTCTGCCTCTAATAAAGCCTTCTGCCTTGCAGGTGTATTTGTAATCACCTGGGAAGGCCTTGCAAATCCGCATGCCCTAAGCGCTTCTTCTACAGTCCCCTCATCTGTCTTAAGACAGATGACAGCAATACAAAGCATATCCTTGTCGCTGTGGATAACCTGAATATCAACTCCTACGGGCTCTGGATCTATCTCGGCAAGCTTTGCATACAGTGCATCCACTGTAACTTCTGCTGCCACAGTTCCGATAAGCAGTGCGGTTTTTTTTGTACCTGCACAATTCATCGGCACATCCAGGGAAAGCCACGGAGCAAGCGATTCTATCTGATTTTCCAGCTTCATTATATTAGCCTTTGCTTCAGCAATCTCCTTATTCCTGCTGATAAGCAGATTTGCTTTTCGGATGAGTTCCTGCTTATCATCCGCTGCCCGGGCAAATTCACTCTTTCCAACCAACGCCTTGCCTTCAAGGCTTGATAATAGTGACTTTTTAAGAGGAGCGTAAGTATTAAGTACCATAAGCGCCTGATCTGCCGCCTGTGCCTGTCTTTCGAAGCTCTGGCGGGCATTTATGGTATCCATCTTTTCGAAGCCTTCCTCGCCCTCAGCGATCTGGCTCATCTCCATAATCCCAAGAGACTGTACCTTCTCCAAAATGGCTTTACGGTCCTTCTTTAATCCGCAGATACTAATTCTTTGCATCTGCAATACTGCCATAGCCGCATCCCTCCTTTTCTACATATTTTCTGTTTTTAAACAAGCTCCGCAATAACTGCTGATATTACTTCGCTTTCTTTTGCTCTTGCCTTTTCCTTCAAGACCAAAATTTCACTTTCTACTCCCGCAAGAGCATCCTGTATGGACTTTTCCCCAGTCTGTTTTTCCATATCAAGGGCCGCCTGCGCATTGTTCTTCGCATCGGCTTCAGACTGCTTTCTTAAACTATCAGCCTCATTTCTGGCATCTTCCAGAATAGCAGCACATTTCTCGTCAGCTTCCTTTAGGATTCTTTCAGCTTCACTCTCTGTCTCCTTGATAGTCTTGATGGTTTCCTCTACCATTCCTTCACCACCTTTCTTTCAATTCCTACTTTACAAATTATAAACTTTTTTTACTGGAAAGTCTAGAAATTTATGGTTTTTTCTTATTATATATCATATATCTTTAAATTATCTCTTCTTTAATTATCAAATATCGCCAAAATCACCCTCCTTACCATGAAAGCCTGTGAAGCTGCCCTGTGAGATTCATACCCAAAAACTGATTCTGCCTTAGTGCCTCATAAAGAACAATAGACACAGAATTGCTTAAGTTTAAGGAGCGGATGTCTCCTGTCATAGGTATTCTGATACATTCCTCCTTATGTTTCACCAAAATTTCCTCCGGTATTCCCGCGCTTTCCTTTCCGAACATAATATATGCGTCCGGCTCATAATTTACCTCTGTATACAGCTTCTGCGCCTTCGTCGTTGCCATATAAATCTTGGCCCCCGGATTCCGGTTTAAAAAATCCTCATAGTCAATATATGTAGCAACCTGAAGCTTATTCCAATAATCCATCCCGGCGCGCTTAAGACTCTTTTCGTTCAGGCGGAAACCAAGCGGCTCAATGAGGTGGAGACGTGTATCCGCCGCGACGCAGGTACGGCCAATGTTGCCTGTGTTGGCCGGTATCTCCGGCTCATGTAAGACAATGTTAAGCATAATTCTCTCCTTTTATATTTACGTATTGTTTTATTATATCATTTTACAGACAGAAATACTATAAATAGTAAAAGTCTTTTAGAAGGCAATATATAGATTAATATCTTATAGCTTTTTTCTATAATACATATCTTTCATTATATTTTTCAATTATTCAGAATTCCTCACGAATGTTATGATAGATAATAATAGTGACAACACACAAGGAGGAAACATTTTTATGGAGATAATTAAAGATTTGCCAGAAGTATTTGAGGAATTTGCAGAGCAGCGCAAGAATTCCTTTCTTGGCGTAAAAAAATTAAAGGATGCCGGCGTCCCGGTCATCGGTTCCTACTGCACCTATTTCCCGCAGGAGATTGCAACAGCTATGGGGGCTGCTTCTGTAAGTCTCTGCTCCACATCAGACGAGACAATTGCAGTTGCGGAAAAGGACCTTCCAAAGAATTTATGCCCGCTCATTAAGTCCAGCTATGGATTTGCAATAACAGACAAGTGTCCTTTCTTCTATTTTTCTGATGTAGTTGTAGGGGAGACAACCTGCGACGGAAAGAAAAAAATGTATGAGTATATGTCTGAATTCAAGGATGTATATATTATGGAGCTTCCAAATACCCAGCGCGAGGATGCTTTGGTACTTTGGAAAAATGAAATCATCCGTTTTAAAGAATACTTGGAGAAAAAATTTGACATTACAATTACTGAAGATGATATACGGGAAGCGATTAAAATCAGCAACGATGTAAGACGTTCTTTAAAAAATATGTATGAGCTCATGAAGAACGACCCTGCACCTATTAAAGGACAGAATCTTTTCAAAGTTTTCTACGGCAGCACATTTAAGTTTGATAAAAAAGCCATTCCCGCCGAGGTTGATGCTCTTGTTGCAAAGATTAAGCAGGAGTATGCAGAAGGCAAAATGGAAGAAAAAAAGCCCCGTATCCTGATTACAGGATGTCCGATTGGAGGCGCTACTGAGAAAGTTATCCGTGCAGTAGAGGACAATGGCGGAATCGTTGTTACATATGAAAGCTGCTCGGGAGCAAAATCTATTGACAAGCTTGTGGATGAGGATAACCCGGATGTTTACGATGCACTTGCAAGACGTTATCTGAATATCGGCTGCTCTGTTATGACCCCAAACCCGAACCGCCTTGAGCTGCTTGGCAGACTGATTGACGAGTACAAGGTAGACGGCGTTGTGGAAATGACACTGCAGGCCTGTCATACATACAATGTAGAGACACGGGCGATTCGGAAATTTGTAAATGAAGAAAAACATATTCCATACATCAGTGTAGAAACAGATTACTCACAGGCAGATGTAGGACAGCTAAACACACGTATTACGGCATTCATTGAAATGCTGTAAGCTGTTGGGGACGGGGTATTTTTAAAAATACCCCGTCCCCAACAGCTTATACACTACATACGCCGCCCCTATTGCAGCCAGCGCAATAATCTGTGCCATCATCATCCGTTCCCGCTTTACATCCCGCGGTTTTTCTTTCTGCTCTTCTCTTCTGTTCTCTGGCCTTATTAACTCACCCCAGATACTATACTTCTGCAGCGCCACAAGGAACTCTTTCCTGTCCTCTTCCCCGATAGACTTAAGAAATTCCCGCCAGTTTTTTTCCAAAAGCAAAAGCCCCCTTCTTAAATCTTCCTCCATGCTCATATTTTTTCCTAACTCATGAAAAAAACCGGCCTGCTTGGAATATACAGCCTGCCTATGGTACGCCTCATCGTTTTTCTTTTCGAGAAACTGCTTATATGCATATTCCAGGCCTTCTTCCATGGCCTTCTGTGCGCTCCTTGTCCGCTCATATACATTAGTTGTATAATAATAAGTTTTATATACACCTTTCTGGCTTAGATAATAATCGATAAACTGATTGAGAGCGCTTTTAACAGGAACCTTCAATGCATTTTCCCTACCTGCATTTTCTGCATAAACCTGCCCCTTAATGGCAGTAACCGCCGCAAGATATCCTGTCACCTCGTCATTTTTCGCTGTGATTTCCGTACTCTTTAAAAGATTTCCACTCCCTGTCACATGGCTGGCAAAACGGTTCGCCGCCTGGAGCTCCTTCCCGGTATATGTGGTACCCCGGCCATAAAACGCCCCGCCGGCTTCTCTTCCCGGCGAAGCACTCAAAACAGAGTTTCTCTGGCTTATCTGCTGCTCTCCAGTATATTTAAACGCACGGAACTCTTCATTGACCTGTATATTTCTGCCGCCTGTCCTTTTATAGAGCACACCTGTTTCTTCTCTCCCCGCCGAGGCTGTCTCAGGCATAAAAAGGCGGGCATTTCCTGTGGAAGCCATTCTTCCCCGAGATATAAATGCACTGGCGGCCCTTCCGGATACATTTTCGCCGGTAGTCTGCTTATACACACTTGCCTTAATCATATCTACCGTCTCCTTCTGTCCGGCCTCCTCAAGCATAGTAATAATCTCTTTCAAATCCGCATCAAGAAGGAGGCTTAACTTCTCTGCCATAATTTCATCTAAAAGCTGCTTCTGAGCCGCCTGCTCATCACCCATTGTATGAATAAGAATTGCAGAAAGAAGTGCAAGATAAAGCTTAGAAAGCTCCTCAAACTGCGCCGAAAGAGAGTCTGTCTTACCTGGCAGCCAGTTTAAAAATGCCTTCCAGATTTCTTCCTCCATGGTAATATCCCATTTCACGTTTTCCTGCTCCAAAAACTTCCCTTCTGCAGCAAACCATTTGCTCTGCTTAGAAAGCTCTGGTGTATCCTTATGAGCGTTTTCCCTGCGCTCCTCACTCCTTTCTTCCTGCTTCTGCTCCAGCTCTTTTTTCTCTTTCTCACTCTGCTTCACTGCCGCCGTAAGAAGCGCCTGCCCCGCCTCTGCCTCTGAAGCCTTCTGTGCTGCTCTTGCTCCGGCCTCTGCAGCAAATACAGCCGAAGCACCCGCACTCATTCCTTTTACCTGCGCCATACTCTCCCTCCATTTTAGGGGATTTTCTACCGGTTTCTCATCCTGTCTACAAATCTTCCCAGCCTTCCGATTGCTTCCTTTAAATCCTCCAAAGAATAGGCATAAGACACTCGTATAAAGCCTTCTCCGCTTTCTCCAAATGCACTTCCCGGCACAACTGCCACCTTTTCCTCCTGAAGAAGTCTTGTAGCAAACTCCTCGGAGCTCATGCCAAACTCCTGTATATTAGGAAATACGTAGAAGGCGCCAAAAGGCTCAAAACAATCAAGCTGCATCCTTTTAAACTCATGCATCAAAAATCTTCGTCTCTGGTTATATGCCGTACGCATCTTTTGTACCTCATCTTCGCAGTGCCTTAACGCCTCTATTGCCGCATACTGGCTGTTTGTAGGTGCACACAGAATTGCATACTGATGAATCTTAAGCATCTGTTCTGCTATCTGTTTCGGAGCACATACATACCCCAGCCTCCATCCTGTCATTGCAAAGGCCTTGGAAAATCCATTAATTACCAGTGTCCTTTCCCTCATTCCCGGAAGAGATGCAATGGAAACATGTTTATCTTTATAGGTAAGCTCCGAATATATTTCATCTGAAAGTACAAAAATATCATGCTTTTTTACAACCTCTGCAATCGGCTCCAAATCCTCTCTTGTCATAACTGCACCTGTTGGATTATTAGGAAATGGCAGTACAAGTATCTTTGTCTTTGGTGTAATAGCCGCCTCAAGCTCATCCCTTGTAAGCCTGAACTCATTTTTCTCTTGAAGCGGAATCGCCACCGGCCTGCCATCCGCCAGCACAGCACACGGAAGATAGGACACATAACTCGGCTGTGGAATAAGCACCTCATCTCCCGAGTCAAGCATCGCGCGGAAAGCAATATCAATCCCCTCGCTTCCTCCGACAGTTACAATAATTTCCTTATCTGCATCGTAGGACACATCTATTTTTCTTTTCAAATATTTACTGATTTCACTCTTTAAGTCCTTAAGTCCTGCATTAGATGTATAGAAGGTACGTCCTCTCTCTAGAGAATAGATTCCTTCCTCCCGGATTCTCCACGGCGTATCAAAATCAGGCTCCCCCACGCCAAGAGAAATTGCATCCGGCATCTCACTGACCACGTCGAAGAATTTACGAATTCCTGAAGGCTCAATTCCAACTATTTTTTTTGATAACGGATTTCTCATTATGGAGTCACCGCCATTCTCTCAGGCTTGCTCTTTTTCATAAGAACTGTACCATGATCTTTATATCTCTTTAAAATAAAATGTGTTGTAGTACTGATAACTGCATCAATAGATGACAGCTTTTCAGATACGAATCTCGATACCTCAAGTAGGGTTTTTCCTTCCAATGTAACTAAAAGGTCATACGCCCCTGAAATAAGATATACTGCATTTACCTCCGGATAATTGCAGATTCTTTCTGCTGTCTTTTCAAAGCCTTTCTCCCGCTGAGGCGTAACCCGTACCTCGATAAGAGCATTTACATGGTCATCCCCAGCTTTCTCCCAGTTTATCAATGTGTGATAGCCGCAGATGATACCCGCCTTCTCCATATCGGCAATCTCGTTGGCAATCTCCGCCTCCTCACAGCCCAAAAGCACCGACAATTCACCTAAGTCTGCCCTGCTGTTTGTTTCTAAATACTTTAGTATCTGTCTCCTAATGTCTTTCATCTGTTCTGTCCTCCATAAATATTCGATTCAGTTCATCTGGGGCCGGGCGGTCAACATATCTCTGCTCTTCCCCGTTCTTTATAAGCTTATCATTATTATCTGTAAGCCTCCCAATCAGAGACGCCTCCAGCCCGTCGGCCAGAAGCGACTCCGTAAGGAAACTTCCGTTATCTGTAACAATCAGAAGGCTCCCTGCCGAAGCAAGCTGATAGGGGTTCAGGTGATAATACTCGCATACCTCTATCGTCTCCTGGAGCACAGATATCTTCTTCAAGTCTACCGCTATCCCTGTTCGCGCCTCCTTCGCAAGCCTCCAAAGCGCCGCAAAGATTCCCCCTTCTCCTGCCTCCCGTATGGCAGTTACGCCCACATTTTTTGCAATATCAATCTCTCTTAGCGCACAAACTTCCTTACCAAAATCTTCTATCTGCCTCAGAAAAACCGGAGCAAATCGTTTTTCAAGCTCCTCCTTTTTTTCCTCCGCAATCCGCAGCATTCCTTCCATACCAGCCCATTTTGTCAAGACAATATCCTGTCCGGCTCGCATAGTCTCCCTATACCACTCCTGCTCCTTAGGAGGAATGCTTATCCCTGCCACAATCACCATATGGTGTGAAATCCCCGCCTGCATGTCTTCATAGAATGCATCCAGGTGGACGCCCTTATCGCAGCATAGCCCTTTTATTTTCTTTTCAACAGCATACATATGGGCCTTTTGTGAGCCATACGGACGGAGGAGCTTCACATTTACGTAAAAGTCTGCTCCCCCTTCTGCTGCCAGCTCATTTATCACAGACTGCAGTGCATATACTCCTATATTTTCGGACTGCCCGAAAGCAGTCCGCATCTTATATATAACCTGTTTACTCTCCATATATTATCCTCTGACAAAACCCTTTTGGCCTATTTACCGGTACTACTGTACAGCTGCAATAGCCGCATATATCTGCGCCTCATCCTGGGTGGCAATCGCGTTCTGCACCAGGGCGACTGCATCAGGATTATCGGACATGATTCCCACAGCATAAATCGTATCTGCCGCCTGATAAGAGCTGTTGTTAAATGCCTCCCGGCTTACCTCCTCACCGTTCTGGTATACAACCTTCCAAAGCATTGCCTCTGTTCCCATATGGGCACTGGATACCGGCTGGATACTCCCAAGGGGCAAATCGCTGTTGGCCTCATAAGTCACTCCCGGTTCTTCCGTAGAAAGGATCTCTGACTCGTATTCAACAGTTCTGCCTTCCTCCCTCGTGTCCTTCCCATATATTTTAAAATAAAGCTGATTCGTCTCATCAATCCCGCCGGCAATATAAATCGGCGTATCGTAATTATTTTTAAATTTAAAATCCAGATATCCTTCTGCAACTGCCGCGTCTCTTGAGGGACTAACATAATCTACAATCATGGAATGGGGATACCGCTCCACAATCTCAAGCTCTGCATAAATAACCGCATTATACAATGTAGTTGAAACCTGACAGAGGCCTCCTCCGTACGACTCTACAACTCTGCCGCCCTCATAGGAACCACCCATAACATAGCCGTTCTCCGGAGTATAGGGCTTTGTTCTCTCCTCTACAGAGAGTACTTCTCCCGGCATAAGCACAATATTACTCAGCTTCTCAACGCCTGTTTTTAAATTCTGGATTCTTTCCCCGCTTCCTGCATCCGTAGAAAATACTCCAAGCTCATCCTTAATGCTCTCCAAATCCCCGGCAACAACAGCCGGCTTCTCTTTGACTACGTCAGCCGTAACAGAAAATGCCTTATGGTCCCATTTATCATTTAAATGCTTCTCTATCTTTACAAGAGAGTCTGCAATATTGACCGCTTCCCCCTCCTGCTCCTTTTCAATCTTGAATCCGTCACCATCAGGCGTTATGGAGGCATTCTTTGCACGATCCGTAAGTGATTCTGTGCGGCTTCCAAGAATCTGTTCTCCCGCCTCCTTATCCACGGTAAGCTTCTCCTCTATCACAAATCCTTTTCTGGATGCCCTTCTAAGCTTCCAATATCTGCTCCATAGACTGCCCTTCTTTCCATAGTCCATGGCCTTATCAACTGCCTTATCGACACCTTTATACTTAAGTCCCAGTTCCTCAAGTGTTCCTTCTGCTGTTCCGCCTTCTGTCTGTATTGATACAGCCAGAATCTTATCCGCCTCAAGCTGCTTTTTTACAGCTGCTTTTGCTTCCTTCTTACTCATACCGGATACATCCACCACTCCGATAGAAATATTTTTACAGATAACATCATCTGGATATTTTGAAACTGCTTTATACAGAATAAAATTAAAAATTCCCAGAACCAGAACTATGCATGAAAAAATAAGACCAATGAGAATCCGTCTTTTTCTCCGTCTGAGCCGTGCCCGCTGTGCGAGAGTCCTTCTCCGCCTGTTCAGGCTGTTCTGATTACTCTGGCTGTTCTGACCGCCCTTTCCTCTGTTCTGGCTTCCTCTATACACCTGCTGTCCCATACTGCGCACCTACCCTGTCTAAAAATATTACCCGTGTGCTGACAAAGCCGACACATTACAATAAACATATCGACACAATCAACCCATCATATAAGGTATAATTGTTGTCGCCGCCATAGCTATAATGACTATCAAAATAATAATTGCCATAATCCGTTTTGTTTTTTTATCATTAAAGTTCATTTTACCTGTCCCTTCCTAAATATATAATTCCTTTTTTATCATACACGTTCTTGCTTCTTGATTCAACGGATTTCTACACTTGTAATCAAAAAGTAACATTTTTCGCAAAATAGTAAAATTTTCTATATGTGTCATTTTACGCATCTGATTCTTATCATATTCCTTATATTCCGGGAGATATTTGTGTTCCTCTGCCTCTCTTTCGTAAAACTTTCTCAAAAATTCTTTCTCTACCTTATACTCTCCTGCAAATTCCGGTCGAGTTTTCGCATTTTCCCTTAAATAGTAATCAAATGTAAGAAGTTCCCGAAATTCCTCCGTCCTTTCTGGGATGTATTTTTTTATGAATTCGAATAAAATCTTATATCTTGCACTTCTCTTATGCTGCCCCTCATGATAATGACGGCCTTCATAATATTTCCACAGCTCCATATAGAGCTTCCAAGGAGAGGCAGATTCCTCCGACAGAGCTTCTAGTGTGTGGGAAAACTGTCCACTGTTATAATACACCTCCACCATTTCCTCCACGCCTTTTAGCTCCAGTACATCATCATAGGAAATCCACTTGGTAGACAGCACCTCATAGGGAGGTTCTTCCTTAAAAATAAGCCCGTAAGCAGCCCTGTTTTCCTCCATATAAGAGCCTTTAAGCACCTTCAAAAATCCAAGCTGAAGCTGGTTAGGCCGCAGTGCATAAACCTCGTCAAAGGACTTAGCAAAGCTTTTGATATCTTCAAACGGGAGACCTGCTATCAAGTCCAGATGCTCATGGACATTTCCGCTGCTTTTTATAAACTCTACGTTTTTCTTTATGCTCTCAAAGTCCGCTGTTCTCCGAATTTCCTTAAGCGTGTCAGGGTTCGTAGACTGTACGCCGATTTCAAGCTTTATAAGCCCTGGGCGCATAGTCTGTATCAGCGTAAGTTCTTCTTGGTTTAAAAGGTCCGCTGCAATTTCAAAATGAAAGTTTGTAATACCATTATCATGCTCCGCCAGATAGCTCCATATTTCCAATGTCCGCTCATGCTTTAAGTTAAAAGTCCTATCCACAAATTTCACCTGCGGCACCTTATAATCCAACAAAAGCTGAAGCTCCGGCTTCACAAGCGAAAGGCTCCTGAATCTAACCGCCTTGTCAATTGACGACAGGCAGTAGCTGCAGGAAAAAGGACATCCTCTGCTGGACTCATAATAAATAATCTTATGCTCAAAATCCCTCATATCCTCATAGACAAAAGGAATCTCATCAAGTTCCATCAGCTCCTGATTAATATTAGCCTTAATCTGTCCATCCTCCTGTCTATAAGTAATACCTGCTGTCTCTGCTAACTGCTCGAAATTTCTTTCCATATAAATCTTGCACACCCCAGCGAAGATCTTCTCTCCCTCGCCTCTCATAATACCTCTTACCTGAGGAAGGCGTATAAGCACTTCCTTTGCATCATAGGACACCTCTGGCCCTCCCAGCCAGATGTCCATGTTAGGAAGAAGCTTATGAATCTCCTTTACAATTTCCTCTACATAAGATATGTTCCAGATATAGCAGGACAAGCACAGGACATCCGGGGCCTTTTTGTAGATTCCCCTTAAGATATCATCAGTCTGCTGATTAATAGTATATTCTGCAATGTCAATTCCCAGCTTATCCGGGGCATATGTGGCAAGATATTTTTCAGCATATGCTTTCAGCGTATATACGGCAAGATTAGAATGTATATATTTAGCATTAATAGCAGTAAGTAATATTCTCATAGCATCTCTCCCTTAATCATAAGGACAGCATTTCCCAAATTGGGGACGTAGTAAAATGAATTTTACTACGTCCCAGATTGAAAAAACCCTGTCCCCATTTGAAAATGCAAAAAAGGGGAATCTGCTGTTGCAGGTTCCCTTTCATCATTCTTCTTTTTCCGTGCGTTACGCTTCGAACAAAAATTCATGAACGTTACCTTGGCAGTTAACTCAGCCCAGGCACCCTTACGGCACCCGGAAGGTTCTACTTAGTGCTGCTCTGTTCCCAGCCTGACACGATTCATAGATTTCCGTCGCGTAAGACCCAGACATCAACGTCACTTACCAAGGGCAGCCTCACAAACATAAGCCCTCTGCGCAACATCACCCCTGCTATAGCGGATTGCAGGTACAAGGTACCGCTAACACCCCGGCTGCACGAGACTATATTTTAACGTATTTCAGACGGAATGTCAATGTGGGGACAGGGTTTTTTTAATCTGGGACGTAGTAAAATTCATTTTACTACGTCCCCAACCTTGTTTTAGAAGACAGTTTGTTCTTTTATCTCTGTAGATAATGCCCCCAGTGCTTTTGTAACCAATTCCTTCCTCACCCGGAATTCGTCTTTTTGTGACAGCTCGGGATTCCCTACCGGATATGGAATTCCGACCGCTGGCACAATCCTATTCGCTCCTACCGCCTCTGAAATCGGTACAATTGAGCATATATGAACTGCAGGAATTCCAAAACTCTCTATTTCTTTCACCATCGTTGCGCCGCAACGTGTACATGTCCCTCAGTTGGAGGTCAGAATGACTGCCTGCACGTTATTGCGGAGCAAGTCTTGTGCTATTTCTTCGGCAAATTTTTTCGCGCTGCTAACTGCCGTTGTATTTCCTACGGTGCTGTAATATTTACCGAATAATTCCCCAATGCCTCCTTCCTTTTCAATTTCTCGTACCGCATCTAAAGGAAGTACCCTGTCGGGGTCCTCGGTTGCGTATACAGGATCGTACCCTCCGTGGACAGTCATATATTCCTGTCCTGTCAGATTCTCACATTCAGAAATATCATATGTCCCGAAAATTCCTGCATTTGCAGACGGAATATGGTCCGGATTCCCTTGGGGCACAATTCCGCCGGAGGTAATTAAAGCAATCTTTGCATGTGCCATGTCCTTTACAGCTGGAGCCGGCTTTACCCTGTCAAATACCGGCATAGGAAGCTCGGTAACAAAGGGCTCACCTTTAAGCTTCTTTATTAACATATCCACGCCACGCTCCGCCCCGTTTTTCTCTGTATGGACGTTAACACGAAACCCCTGCGGAATATACCCTTCCTCCTCTGGGAATCCGATTTCTTCACCATTTAAAAGCTTTAAAGCCAGCGCTGACATTACTGGAAGTGTCTTGCGCATGCCTCCTGCAGATATGGCAGTCTCCACAATATATATTTTACTGTGAAACATTTCTGCACCCGGATTTTCAGGATAAAGTGCTGTCAGTACCGGAATAGAAAATCTTTTTTTCACCTCATAACATATTGTCCCACATGCAAGACCATAACGCCCTGCATTAAATCCCGGCCCTGCAATTACCATATCCGGCTTTATTTCTTCTATCATAGATAAAATTTCACCCAATGCTTCGCTCTGATTGTCAGCAAAATAATTATCCCCACATATGATAGTAGCAGTAATCTCGGCCTCCTCCTTAAAAAGGGCAGAAAGTCCCGTGCCTGGTCCCACCGGGCCGTCACATAAAAGTGGCTTCTGTCCGGCTGCCTCTTCTGCGCCTATCTGCCCGTAAAACTGATTAACATAATGTACTATTTTTTTCATATCCGCCTCTCTCCTATCTCAAACGTGTCATCATGTGTTCATATCCCATTTCACAGCACGAACCCATAATAGCCGCAATCTCAACGGACAGGCTTCCGTCCTCACCTATGCTGTCTGCATTGCCCCCGGTAATAATACGTACTGTATCCACATCGCCGATGACCTTGTCCATCTTAGGCAGAACTACAAACTGATTGCCATTTCCATTTGTAACTACCGCGTCCGCCTCCGGTGTTACATCCGCAAGTCCCTGGGAGGCTCCGTCGCGCCCGCAGTACTCATCTGTAACCAAAACGGTTTTAATCCCCTTTTTCTCATGAAACTTACAATTCAGCATCAAGTCTGTCTCAGGGTTACCTCCACCCTCTTCGCTTATAATCATACCGTCTACGCCTAAAAGTGAAGAGAGATTGCTTGTATAATAAGCCGCTCTTTTCTTCTCCCTAAGCATAGCGCTCTCGTTACTTAAGAGCACTCCCACAAAGCACAGCTCCTTTCCATGCCTGCGCAGGAGACTTTCTATAATCGGATTATTTTCGTGATGTATGGTTGCATTTTTATGTCCCGGAGCCGCACAGTTCCCGCTGATAATCGCCCCGTCCAGTACCTCAAGTGGTCCTATCATGGTGGAGAGAATCCCTTTTACATTCAGCCCGTATACATATGTATCATGCATCAGTCCCTGGCACTGCACCATATCAACATATACAACCTTAGGAAGTTCTGGATATTTCTGCGCCATTTCAAAAATGGTCTCATGTTCAAATGTCTCTGTTTCATCCGGCTTCTGTTCCAAAGTCGTTTTTGCCATGTAAGCTGCCGTCTTAAGGCCCGCAACACGGACCGTAGCCTCGTGGGTATGCTTGTCAAGCCCCTCCACAGGATAAATCAGAGGCACCAGTATATTCATTTTAGAAAAACTGTTAAATTCAGCCCCCGGTCCGCTCATATCGATAATTCCCTCCTGAAAAGCTACAATCTTCCCGGAGGTGGCAACCGCACAGTCCTCTAAAACATTTGTTTCACCGTTTCCAACCGTTTCCACATCTCCCACGAACCCGGGAAATATCTGTCCCGTTCCACTCTGCTTATATCTTGGCTGGATCACATCTTTAATCGGTATAATTCTCACCGATTCTCCCGGCCTAGCCACATCGAAGTCTACACTCTCAATATTCGTATCCTCCATCAGATATTCGGCCAGCTCTTTTTTGCTTATATATAGTACTCCATTTTCAAAACTGCTTGCTTCTGCAAACTGAATATCTTTCACATGGAATTTATTAAGCGTTAATTTCATCTGAAATTTCCTCCCGCTATTCATTTATCTGTTCATCTGCGCAACCTCCAGCGCCCGCTCGATAATTGACAGATCCACTATCTGGAAATCCTTTTTCGTCATGCTGTCCCACCGCTTATATATAGGAACCCTGCGGAGCCTGTACAAATCTTCTGCATAGCGGATTGCATTTTCAATAATGCTCTGTGAATCAAAATCTCTCTCAGCACCTGCGCCGGCAGATAAAAGTATTGTTTTATACGGCGTAATATCCGGCCGGATACTTCCTGTAAGCGGGTGGGTGAGAAGCCTATACCCCGCCTTCACCTCTTCCCCCACAAACTTTAGCAGGCTCAGCACATCCAAATCATAATATTCCAGCCGTGAAAATCCCCGCTCCTTAAGCAGCGGATTATTTGTAACACACCGAAATGAATTTCCCATTCTTTCCTACTCCTTTAAGCTTTTTACCAACTCTACAGCTTCTTCCCCATATAGCTCGGTAAGCTCCGGCCACACAGATTTCTGACATTCGTCATAAAAATTCTGAAGCTCCTCATCTGTAAACTCTATAATCTCAATGCCATACTCCTTTAGCTTTTCCTCATATTCCGCTGTCTGCTCAGGAGCAACCTTCCATCTTTCATCCTCAAGTTTATTCGCCGCTGTCTGAAGCGCCTCCTGCTGTTTTTCACTCATCTCATTCCAGGTGTCAAGATTAATATACAAATACCACACCTCGAAATGGTCATTATAAGGCAGATAATATGTGGCAACATCGCGGTAACTGCTATAATAGCCCTCTGCGCCAGAACCTATCATGCCGTCAATAACTCCTGTCTGAAGTGCGGTAAAACAGTCATTTAACGCCATAGGAGTTGCGTTGTAGCCGAGCATATTTGTTACCAGCTCTGCCCCCTTCATTGTCTGGCAGCGAACCTTGTGTCCTTCATGCACGTCCAGATTTGCCGGCTCTTTCGGTTCCTTGTTCATAATTGCACCGCCGAAATATAATGGGTATACCGATAACAATTTAATGTTCTGATCCTCCAGATGTTTTCTTACAGTATCAGTAAATTCACTGTCACGGTTAAAAATAGCCTTCGCCTCATCCCAGGTAGCGCATATATACGGGGCGCTTGTAATTCCGAGATATTTATCAACCGTCGAGCTTAAGGTTGCCATCTGCATCTCCACATCCCCTACACTAACCAGCTCCTGTACGGTTGTATAATCTCCAAGCTGTGCTGCCGGATACACAACCACCTCAAGAGAACCATCAGCTGCCGCCACCTCCTTTGCAAAGGTGTTCGCATCCTCATCTGCCGGCGAACCTTCTGCACGATAATGACTGAGTTTTAAGGAAAAGCTTTTTTCCTCGGAACCTGCCTCACCCTTGCCGCTGCATGCAGCAAGACCAAGTACCATCACTGTAATAAGAGCTGCTGAAATCATTCTTTTTACACACTTCATAATTTTTCTCCCTTCAAAATCCTTCTATACCGCAAACCCGGCCAGCCTTGGAATTGCCAGCGCCAGATCCGGCCAGTATGTTACTAAAAATACAACAGGTACATAGCCTAAAAGCAGATATACCATTGTCGGCTTTAATATTTCATGGAATTCCGCTTTTCCAATTCTCATCCCAAGATACAAAATACTTGCATACGGAGGTGTCACTCCGCCCATTGCCAGATTAACACCCATAATAGCCGCAAAATGAATCGGGCTTACACCCAGCTGTGTCATAACCGGCATCAAGAGGGGCGCACAGATTAACACACCTGTCGTATCATTTACAATCATTCCTACAATAAACAAGAAAATATCAACAATAAACAGCAAAATATATTTATTGGAAGTAATTCCCATTAAAAGCTCCAGAACCATCTCTGGTACACGGTACACTGTAAATACGCGGCTCAGCATCAGGCAGCATACAATCATAACCATGATTGAGCCAACCGTACTGGTTGCTTCCTTTGTCATTTCTAAAAAGCCCTTAAGGGTACAGGCCTTATATACCCAGATTCCAATAGGTATAGAATAAATCGCTGCAATTGCGGCCGCCTCAGTAGGTGTAAATATGCCTCCATAAATACCTCCGAGAATAATCAGAGGCATAACCAGCGCCGGCGTAGCCTTAAAAGTCTTCTTTCCGGCATAAGACATGTATTCATTGAAAGGCTTCTTTTCCGCCACCTTTAAATCAAATTTACGGCTCCATACAACGTGGATAATGCAGAACAGCAGGGTAATAATAAGCCCTGGTCCAAGCGTAGATAAAAAGCAGGCCAGAATGGAACACTCTGTCACCCATCCAAACATAATCATTACCACACTCGGAGGTATCAAAAGCCCGAGAACCGACGAAACTGTGACAAGCGCTGTGGCGTAGCCTCTCGGATAGCCCTGCTCCTCCATACGCGGAATCATTATCGGCCCCGTTGCCGCTACACCTGTAAATCCGCTTCCTGATATGGCTCCCATAATTGCGCATACCAAAACTGCCACAACCCCGAGACCTGCTTTAATATGCCCGACAAAAGCATCTACACAGTCCAGCAGATATTTTGCGATTCCGCTTCCACCCATATAGGTCCCCGCCAAAATGAACAAAGGACTGGCCAGAAGTACAGTTCCTGTGGACTGGGAAAAAACCCAGACCATCATTGTTTTCATGGAAACATCTCCAAAAAGGCTTAAAAAAAGCAGCGCCCCTCCAAAGCAGACTGGCAGCGGAACACTAAGCATCAGCAGAATAACCAGTAGTATAACGTCAATAAGTATTAGTGTTAATGAGCTCATTTTTCTTCACTCCTTTCCTTAGATTTGCCTTTACTTTTTAAAACTTTGAATAGATTTCCATATGCTGCAATGACATCACGCACTGCATAAATAAGCATCAGGACAAACCCTACCGTAAGAGCAACATTGGCAAAAAACAAAGGTGCAAAGGTGATATCTGCCAGCTTCCAGGTTTTAAGGGAATAGGAATAAAAGAAAAATCCCCAATAACAAAGCCAGGTAAGGATGATCACACACAATGTGCGCTTGACAGCCTCAAATATTTTCTGTGATTTCTCTTTTTTGACATATAGTGTTAAAATGCCACATTCAATATGACTCTTTTCATAAGACGCATTTGCTCCGCCCAGCATATAGAGCCATATGATAGGAAACAGCATCAGTTCTTCTATTCCCATAAGTGAAGACCTTAAAACATAACGAGCAAATACTTCATAGCCAATCATAACCAGCAGCGCGAGGGCAGCCACAACAGACACACCATATTGTACTTTAACAAGAAGTGCTCCAACTTTTTTCATACTTATCCTCCTTTCATATTTGTTTTTTAAATACCATTATTGGTATTTTCTATAATATCTTTATTGTATATCTACATACAATTATTGTCAATCCTTCATTGATTAAACTACATAATTTTATCAATATTTACATATTATATCCTGTTTTTCTCACATTTTTCTTTATATTTCTCTGTTTTTAACAAATATAATACTTACGTTCAAAAACAAAATACATATCTTTTACAATATGTCTTAACCTTCTATTCATTCCACTTGCTTGAAACATTATCCAAATAATGGTACAATATCCAAAAGGCTGTAAAAGCCATTGAGAGGTGACACATTTGAATAGTAATTCTTTAAACCAAAAGGGTATTTCCTTGTATTATCAAGTAGAAACTTATATCCGGACCAAAATTGAATCTGGGGAATGGGATTCCGGACAAAAGCTTCCTACTGAAACAGAACTATGTAAGTATTTCGGCGTAAGCCGCACCACCGTCCGCCAGGCAGTAAACAGCATGGTGGAAGGCGGCCTCCTTGTACGCAGACAAGGTTCCGGTACCTACGTAACGCAGCCGGCTTATGCAAGAAACAGGCTGTCAACACAGCCCAGCGATTCCGTATGCCGCTATATATACATGCCTATTCTTCAGGATGACATGGCCCGTTCCTACCAGAATCTCCTGCTGACACACATCAGTCATATACTCATGCTTTGCGAACAGAATCTCATCAGCCACGAGGACGGAAAAAAACTGCTGAATTTTATTCTTCCTCTGCGCAACATGCACCCCCAGGTAATTGGCTCAAACCCTTTAAATGAGGACTACTGCCTGAATTTTGAGCAGTACCTTATTTCCCATTTGGGTATTGAACTGGCCGGGAAAATATATATTGCAAGAAGCCGCAATGACATGACTCCTACAGTCATAAGAATGAGCATACGCGACAGCCTTCTCATAATTTATGACCGCCTAATAGTCTTAGTCAGGCGCCTCTTAATTCTTGCAGAAGAAAATCAGGAATATATCATTACCGGATATACACACAGCATGCCTGCCCAGCCAATTACTCTTGACCATTACTTCCTGGCAGTTACAGAAGCCTTAATCCGTGATTTGGAAAGGCTGCTGTCTGCATACCGTACTCTGAACCTTTCCCCTCTGGGAGCCTGTGCAATGGCTGGTACCTCTTTTCCTATAAACCGGAAATATACTGCACAGCTTTTAGGATTCGACGGCATTATCACAAATACACTGGATGCCGTTGCCGCAAGGGATTATCTGTTGGAGCTGTCCGCAGATTTCTCCACCTTGGGCTCCACACTTGCACGTTTTTCCCAGGATTTATACCTGTGGTCCACAGCAGAATTCGATTATGTCAGCTTTTCCGATTCCTTTTCCTGCTGCAGTAGTATTATGCCCCAGAAAAAAAATGCTCTCTCTATTGAACATATTAAAAGCAAATCCTCTCACCTTACCAGTGCATATTTGGATATTATTATGTGTCTTAAGGGAACCGGCTATGAGCACTGCCGGGATTTATTTGAATGCATGCCCCCATTTTGGAATGCTGTGGAACAGCTTACAGGGATGCTGGAGCTAACGATTGGCACGCTGCGGGACATCACCTTCCATCACGAAAGAATGGAACATATGGCCGATATCAATAATTCTGTGCTGACAGATATTGCTGACTTTTTAGTTCAAAAAGATCATATTTCCTTCCGGACCGCCCACAATATTATAGCGTCCACAGTAAAAGAAAAAGAAGGTGTCGGGCAGATTACTTTAAGCCAGCTTAACACCATAAGCAAAAACCATATGGGACATCCCACCTCACTTACAGAAGCTGAATGGGCATCTTTGCAGTCCGCCCGCATCTCCGTCAAAAACAAAAAAAGCGAGGGATCACCCGCGCCGAATCACTGCCGCAAGATGTTGTTATCCCTGCGCATGGCCGCTGACAGAAGCAGCGAACAGCTAAATAAAATCACAAATTCCCTGCAGCTGGCAGAACAATTCAGGAACGAACAGACCGCCGCCCTTATAGACTAAGCACAGCCGGAAGCTGAAGGCTTCAGGGGACAGGGTAAAGGGCAATTGGGGACGTAGTATTTTTAAAAATACTACGTCCCCAATTGCCCTTTACCCTGTCCCCTGTTTCTTCTTTTCTCTGAGCTCCTTAAAAAAATTCTTCATCATCTGGCTGCATTCTTCTTCAAGAACACCAGTTGTAAGCTCTGCCTGATGATTAAACTCTTCCATCTGCAGTAGATTCAAAATCGACCCAGCACATCCCGCCTTCGGATTCATACACCCTACAACCACTCTTGACATCCGGGACTGCACTATGGCTCCTGCACACATCTGGCAAGGCTCTAGTGTCACATACATGGTGCACCCCTCAAGCCGCCAGTCGTTCATTTTTTTACTTGCTTTCTTTATTGCAAGGAGCTCTGCATGGGCAAGAGTATTCTTATCAATCGTCCTGCGGTTATATCCCCGCCCAATAATTTTGTCCTGACAGACAATGATGCAGCCAATAGGAACTTCACCGATAGCATATGCTTTTTTTGCCTGCTTCAGCGCCTCCCGCATATATTTTTCATCTGTATTTAACATATTTCCACTCCACTTTTGCAGCTTAAGCCTGACCTCTTACCGGACGCCTCACCTGGCGGCACCAGAAACCAAACCTCGGCTCATCCGCACACTCATCCGAATCTGCCAGCACCGTCTCGTCCGCACCGATAAACTCCGGAAATCCAAGCCCCGCCGCCGCTCTCGCCTCTTTCTCATGATAAATACCCGGAACACCAAGCCTTAAAGCACTTCCATCATCAAGCAGTGCCAGATACCGGTAATTATTGTATCCATGAAGAAGAAAATTATTATTTGCAAGCCTCCACTCACACCGCGGCAGCCTGGCTATCTCATTTCTCTTAATTTTTGTTACCTTTATAAGCGAAATACTGCTCCCGTTTTCCTCCTGGCCCTGTACGTCCATGTCTGGTTCTGCCGATTCTGTGGTGATTCTGTCTGAAACTGGTTCTAACAGCTCCTCCTTATTCGTGTCTGCCACTTCTAATACATCCTTCTCCGGCACAGCCTCCACTTCTGCATTTTCCATTAAAATCTCTTCTTCCTCCACATTTTCTTCATCATGTACAGCAGTGTCTGGGATTGCCCCGGCAGATTCTCTTTTTTCTACTTCCCCGCGCCCTTCCCCTCTATTCACAAAAGGCCGCATATTCTCCACATCCACAGGAGTCTCCTCCCACAATGCCGCAAATTTCCTGGCATCTTTGTTCTCCAAAAGAATTCCGCATATGTTATCATAATTTTCAACCGTCCCCATATCCTCTTTCGTGTAATTCAGCCGATAGTTAATAGACGGCCCCATATAGGCAATCTCACCCTGCATAGCCCCGAAAATCTGCCCGTTTACTTCAAATATCAGGTACACCTTCAGGCTGTCGCCCCGGGAAAGCCTTAGACCCTTCCCGTGGATATGTATCGTACTTTCCCTGTTATCCTGCTCTGTCTTTACAAATCCAACATTGCGTATCCTTTTTCCCTGTCCGTACTCGTATAAATAACGAATAAACTGCTTCAACGCCTCACATCCAACTTGATATCATTTATCACAATCTATTCCGCTTCCTACAGAAAAATTACACAATCGCCTTTAATTCCTGATACAGCCTTTTCGCATAGCTGTCCGTCATGCCGCAGACATAGTCTGTCACCAGAAGAAGTCTAAGATAAAGCCTCTCAACTTCTGTTTTTCCGGCAGCATGGTAATGATATGCTTTTTTATAGTTACTGGAAATAAAAGATATCATGCGGCTGCCTATGGAATCCAGCTTTTCCCCTTCATCGTCGTATTTAACAACCGCCGCCACAAACTTGTCCATAAAAAAGTCAAGCATAGCTGCTTCTGCCACCTCCATGCGGTAAATGGCATCCGTTGTAAACACCTCCCGGTATGCCAGATCTCCCAATAAGTTCATAAGCTCTTCTGCAAATGTATGGTGGAACAAATCATGCTTACACCTGCCCTCCATAATCTCCTTATAGTTCGATGTAAAACCATATGTAGCACAATTAATCAAAAATCCCTGGACCCGCACAATCCAGTTTTTCACCGCATATTCCTCGGGATTCTCCACCTGCTTTTGCTTCCCACGCTCGTAAAGCTCTACAAGCTTTTCCGCCGGTTTAAACCCTCCGGAATCATCTGGCATATCTTCCTCTATCATCCGAAGTTCCTCGAGCAATTTATAGAAACTTATGATTCCCTTAATAAATGCATCCTCAATATCCGCTGTTTTATAAGCAATGTCATCTGCTGCCTCCAGAATATACGTAAGAGGATGCCTTTTACCTTCCGTCCCGGTTTCTTTCACAATATCTTTAAAAATATCGGCATCCGCATAATAATAACCCATTTTTTTATCTTTAATGTGCCCGCTGCTTTTATTAATCTGCACAGATGAAACCGGATATTTTATAATGGTATTTAACAGTGCATAGGTCAGGTTCATTCCCTGCTCGTCAACAAGAAAATGCAGCTTTGTTACAAGCCTCAGCGCTTGTGCATTTCCTTCAAAATGATAAAAGTCCTCCCTCATCTGGGGCGTCAGTATTTTATTAACGGCTGTACCATGATACGTCAGCACCGGAAGATTCCTTAAAAACCACTCCCGTATTGCGGTTTCTCCAAAATGTCCGAAGGGCGGATTGCCAATATCATGAATCAGCCCAGCACACTGAAGAATGCTGCATATGTCCTCCTTCATGCGTGGGGTAAAACTGGCATCCTTTTTATAATACAGAATATTTTCTCCGATATTCTGCCCCAGTGATTTCGCAAAAGAAGAAACTTCCAGGGAATGGGTCAGCCGCGTCCTTATAAAATCACTTTTATCAAGGGGAAATACCTGGGTCTTATCCTGAAGCCGCCTAAATGAGGCGCTTCCGATAATCCGGTGATAATCCTTCTCAAATTCACTTCTTAAGTCCGTGCTCTTTCCATATCTGCCTGAAACACCCCGGCTTCTTTTTGTAGATAAAAGCTGCTCCCAGTTCATTTTTATCTTCTCCTAAACTAGTCTAAATAAATAGGCGGAACATAGTCATTGCCAAGAAGCGCTTTCTTTCGCTCCTGATATCCAAGAAACGCCCACTCCGTCATATCAGTCCATCTGTGATCTGCCCGGTCATACACCTGTACATACCCAATCCTGTCTGGATGCATGCGCACACTGTTTGTCTTATATTCCCTTCCTGTATACGGGTTCACATCTCCATTTACTGTATCCTCTTCCTCATCAAGAAGCGCTGTTTCCCCTGCTATATACAAATCCTCATCCGTCCCATAGTCCTCACCATAGATTTCCATGGCTTCTTCTACATCATCTTCGTCAAAATCCTCAAAGTCCCCTTCGTATTCCTCAAATTCATCTTCGTCCTCAACATCAGAATCATCATACCTTTTATTTCTGTGGAGATACGCTTTCCATCCCTGAGGTTTCTCCCCATCCTGAGATATAGATATTCTCCGGCTCTCTTTTGCCTCTGCCTCTAACGCTTCAACCTCATCAAGAAGCTCCTGGACAGAATAGGGATTCTCTGCCTCATCCGGGCTTTTGCTCTCCCTCTCTATCGCCTCCAGTCCTTCATGGATGTCTAAAAGCTCCCCAATGGTAATATCCCTTTCCCTTGGCTCTTGCCTCTCCTTAAAGGGGACATCCGAAACTTCTGCGTTTCTTTTTCTCACAGGCTTTCTCCCGGATGCTTCATAGGCAGCCTGGATTACCGGCTCTCTGTCATCCAAAATACTTAAGTAAAGGGGACACTCCAGTATCCCCGCTATCATACGCATATCCTGTTCCTGGAAATTATCCCTCGAAAGCCTCTGTGTAAGATTCTGTCTGGACATCTTCTTTCCTGTCTGCTCCTCAATAAGCTTTGCAAGCTCCTTAATCGTCATCCCCTTACGTTTTAATACCACTTTGACCTGCTCTCCAAATGTTAACTCAGGCATAGATACTCCTCCTGTTAAAATATAATATACTCACCCCTAAGGGTTTATCCTTTGTAAATTATTTTATTTCTTGATAAACCCATTGTTTTCCTTTAACATTTTAACAAATCTCTAATCCTGCGTCAACTTTAACTTACACCGCATTATCCGATACACTGACTCGTCTATCCGTTCCTCACTGATTTCACCGTTTTTCACTGCATTTAAAACACCTTCATACGCCTGCACAAAATCTTCCGGCATCAAAATTACGTCTACACCAGCCTGAACCGCCTTTACTGCCGCTTCTGCCGATGTATACGAATTCGTGACTGCGCCCATCTGCATGGAATCTGTAATAATAACTCCATTAAATCCAAGTTCTTTTCTTAAAATCCCTGTTATAATCTTCTCAGATAATGTTGCTGGAACCGTATCACCCGTCACTTCCGGAAGAGCAATATGTCCCGCTAGAACACAGTCTGCCCCTGCCTCAATCCCAGCTTTAAATGGAAGAAATTCCCTGTTTTTAAGCTGCTTTAGGGTACTATTACTGGTTACTGTCTTTTCATGGCTGTCATCACTTGTCCCACCATGACCGGGAAAATGCTTTAATACTGCACTCACCTGTTTTTCCTGCAGCCCTTCTACGGCCCGGGACACCATTTTAGCATTCACAGACGCATCTGCACCAAAGGATCGGGGGCCTATCACTGTATTTTCTGCATTGGTCAGAACATCCGCCACAGGAGCAAAATCAAGATTAAATCCAAGTCCATGAAGGTAACTTCCGATAGTCTTTCCCGCCTTGTAAGCCTGTTCATAGTCTCCTGATGCTCCAATCACCTGCATATCTGGTACTTTTTCTACCGCAAAATTCTCATTTTCTGCAATTCTTGCCACCTGGCTTCCGCCCTCTTCATCCACCCCTATAAAGAGAGGGTATTTGGAAAAGGATTTTGTATTTTCAATCATTGTTTTTAGCTGCTGCTCATCAATAATATTCTGCGCAAAATATACAATCCCTCCTACCGGATATTTCTGAATAGCCTCCTTTGTAGTATCACCTGCCTGGACCGCCGCATCAACACCTGTAATCTGCTCCGGCGTTACCATAAAAAGCTGGCACACCTTCTCTTCTAATGTCATTTCATCCATCATCTGTTTGACCCCCGGCTCCTCTTTTTTCTTTTCAACCGTCATCTTTGGTTCTACATCCTCGACGTCTTCGGTTTCCTCATTCCATGGATAATGTATCGTAATTTCTTCGCCTATCTCTTTCACCTTTTTAGGCTTTTCTTCATCAGGCTCATCCTTTTTACTCCCACATCCTCCAAAAAGCAGCACTCCCAATAAAATCAATGACAACGCTGTCAGAATCCATCTTTTCATCTTTTTCTCCATTTCTTCTTTTATACCGGAAAAACACCAGAAATATCAAAATTGTTAAGGTTCAGCCCTATTATATATAGAATCACCAATTTCCGCAAGGTTTTCCATTGACAAACCAGGCACATAAACGGTACACTGGTTTGGTAAAAAACATATATACCGCAAGGAGTTGACGTCATGATTATTGTATTAAAGCCACGCACCACCAAGCAAGAAATTGTCCGCGTAGAGGATATGGTCAAAGCCCGCGGACTTGACACTCATATTATCGAAGGCTCCGAAATGACGATTATCGGATGTATAGGCGACACAACCCGGATTGACATGAAGCTTTTTGAGGTTGACCCGGCTGTCACAAAGGTTATGCATGTGCAGGAGCCCTATAAACTGGCAAGCCGCGCATTTCACCCGGAAGACTCTTTTGTTGATGTTTCCGGCGTAAAGGTCGGCTGCGGCCACATGGCCCTGATTGCCGGCCCCTGCTCTGTAGAATCTGTAGAGCAGGTTTTGGACATTGCAAATGCAGCCAAGGCTTCAGGTGCAAATATGCTCCGCGGCGGCGCTTTCAAGCCACGTACAAGTCCTTATGCATTTCAGGGTATGGGACTTGAAGGTCTTGATATTCTGTGCGAAGCAAAAGCGGCAACCGGACTTCCTATTGTAACAGAGCTGATGTCTGCAGAATATCTGGATGTTTTTAATGAAAAAGTAGATTTGATTCAGATCGGCGCCCGCAATATGCAGAATTTTGATTTATTGAAGCAGCTAGGACAGATAAAGCGGCCTGTTCTGTTGAAAAGGGGACTGAATGCTACATATGAGGAATGGTTTATGTCTGCAGAATACATTATGTCTGCAGGAAACGAGAATGTAATCCTGTGTGAGCGCGGTATCCGCACGTTTGAAAGCTACACGAGGAACACCCTTGACCTTCAAAGCATTCCTGTGGTAAGAAAACTTACGCACCTCCCAATCATTGTAGACCCCAGCCATGCCGGCGGAAAGTGGTGGCTTGTGGAGCCTATGGCAAAGGCGGCAGTCGCTGCAGGTGCAGACGGTCTTATGGTAGAGGTACATAACAACCCAGAATGTGCACTCTGTGACGGAGCACAGTCCCTCAAACCGAAAAAATATGATGAATTAATCCGGCAGGTATCCCAGATTGCCCAGGTAATCGGCAAAACTCTGTAGTTTATAAATGAATAAAAAGAAGGTGTGTATATGAAATTATATGTAGATTTAGGCGCCAGCAGTTATCCTATCTATATAGAGAATCATATTCTAGAAAAAGCGAAAGACTATATCTCCCAAGTATTTTCCGGCAGGAAAATTATGATTATCTCTGATGATAATGTATATCCGCTTTACGGTGAAAAATTACGAGAAAAGATGTCCGAAAATTTCGAATGTTATTCTCTCGTTCTGCCTCACGGAGAAGCCACAAAAGATTTTCAAAATCTTCCTCTTATATATGACGCGCTGTTAGAGGTAAAGATATCCCGGAGTGACCTTGTAATCGCTCTTGGAGGGGGCGTTATCGGAGACCTTGCAGGCTTTGCAGCTTCGAGCTATTTAAGAGGCATAAAGTTTGTCCAGATTCCAACCTCCCTTCTTGCTCAGGTAGATTCCTCTGTGGGCGGAAAGGTTGCAGTCGATTTGCCTCAGGGAAAAAATCTTGTGGGAGCATTTTATCAGCCCTCCCTCGTTCTGATTGACCCCCTTGTGCTTGATACACTTCCGAAGCGCTTTATAAACGACGGTATGGGAGAGGTTATAAAATACGGCTGTATTAAGGATAAGGATTTGTTCGCAGATTTGGAAACGCACACATCTTTTGAGGATTTAAAAAAAGAGCTTCCGCGCATTATCCACCGCTGTGTGGACATTAAGCGGATTGTCGTAGAAAAAGACCAGTTCGACACCGGAGAACGCATGCTTTTAAACTTCGGCCACACACTGGCACACACCGTCGAACAATATTACCATTATGAGAGGGAGAGCCACGGGGAAGCAGTTGCGGTAGGCATGTACCAGATTACAAAGCTTGCCGAAGAGAAGGGCCTTACGCCTTCCGGGGAAGCAGAGCGCATCAAAAAGGTTCTAGATATTTATGGCCTGCCTTGCAGATGTGGGCTTTCTTTAAATGAACTGATGGGCGCCATTACATTAGACAAAAAAAATCTGGCAGGAAGGTTAAATGTTGTCCTGCTTCACGAGATAGGTAACAGCTATGTTTACCCCACATCTTCTTCATTTTTTGCATCGGAGGTAACAATATGAAATTAAAGAACAAAGTTGCAATCGTCACTGGCGCCGGAAAGGGAATCGGCCGGGAAACTGCCCTGGAAATCGCCGCAGAGGGAGCTGTCGTTGTCTGTGTTGCCAGAACGCAGTCTGACCTTGATAAAACAGCAGGTATGATAGAAGAAAAGGGAGGACAGGCATATTCCATTTCCTGTGACCTTACAGAAGCCTCTCAAGTACAGTCTATGGTGGATACAGTTGTAGAAAAATATGGACATATAGATATTCTCATTAACAATGCCGGAGGATATCCCTCAGAAATTTATGATAAAGTAAGTAAGCAGGCAATCAAAATCTGGGAGTGGAGCGAGGCACAGTGGGACCAAATTATAAAAACAAACTTAAAAATTCCATTCTTATGCATCAATAAGGTTGTTCCTGTCATGATAAAGCAGGGAAGCGGCGATATCGTAAGCGTCTCCTCCCGTATGGGACGCATCGCATCCCAGATGGGCGCATATGCAGTTGCCAAGGGCGGAATCGTAACTCTTACCAAAACCACCGCCATTCAGACACAGGAATACGGCATTCGAGCGAATGCTGTCGCCCCCGGCATCGTGGATACCCCTGGACAGCGGGTATATAACCACAATGTAGGGCAGGACGATATAAAGATGGGCAGCGCAGTTTCCGTTGCCCGGGCAATTATGTATCTTTTGTGCGATGCACCCCAGGTTATGACCGGGCAGGTGCTGGATTTGTTTACCACTGTATAAGTGCTGAATTCTTTTCATAGTTTGTTAACAATTAATTTTCTTTTTCAACACATTTTTATCACATTTTCTGCTTATACTATAATTGTTCGAAAGAACAAAATAATTTTCTTTTTCATAACTTTTTCCTCAGGACTGCAGCCTCCCAAACATGCAGTCCTTTTAAATTATCTTAATGAATACCTTCTTTTATAATTGTCCATTCCTGACACCTATATCCCGTCGGGCCCCACTGTCCAGCCACTGCTCCATCTTCCTCTAAATTATCGGCGATTTCCAGATATTTTCCGCTATTTTTATTTACAATATGATAATATCCATTCTCCGTTTCCTCTAAAGACCATAACTGTGAATCATGGTTCGAATAAGAACTTTGAACTGCTTTAGCACCATCCTCTGCACTATCATTTTCAATAGCTAGATATAATTCACTGTTCTTATTTTTTATTCGATAAAATCCGTTTTCTGCTTTTTCAAAAGCCCACTTCTGGCACCAGTGATTTGTAATACCCCACTGTCCAGCCACTGCACCCTCATTTGTTAAAGCACTGGTAATCTCCAGGTATTTTCCGCTGTTTCCATTGATTATCGAAAAATCAGATTCTGTTTCACTGACCTGAATACAATCTAATTCCGCAAACCCTATATTTTTAGTAAATTTAATTGAATTCATTCCTTTATTTAAATAGCAGGTAAATTCACTCCACAAGTAACGATCCCAGTTTGTTGTCATCGGGTAATTTACTGTTCCAATCTGCATATTATTCACGGTTATCATATGAGATGCTTCTGCCTCTTCACCATTAGAATATCTTACAAGAATCTTGTAATTTCCTGTCTTGTCAACTTTTATATTTTGGAAATCAACAGAACTGTCTTTTTCGTTAATATATCTTACCTCTTGTCCATTAGATGCATCAACTGCGTTCTCTGCCCGGGCATTACTGATTACCGCCTTTTCTGCTTCATAGATTGTTCCATCTAACGGCAAAGTTCCAACACGTACATCATTTAAATTATAACTTACTCCGTCTATCATTTTAGAGTTATTAAAATTTTCTACGTTTGTAGCCTGATATAATGTCTTATTATCCGGACTCACATCAAAGCTTTGGCTAAATCCAGAAAAATATCCTCCTGCAAGATCATTATAATCATATGTTACCGGCATTGGAAGCCTTTCCCAAGAACCCTCCCCCAGATTATAATTGACATAAAAATTTTGTCCTCCGCTGATATTATCCTCTACATCCGTTCCCCATTTCGCAGATATAATTACCATACCATTAGGGCCGCCTGCATTAATCCATTTTACATAGGGAGAAGAGCCAATTCCTCTTCCGTCTGCAAGCGCTATTCTTGTTCCTAAGCTTTCGGCATCCCATGTCACACCATCATCTGAAAATTTACAATATACAACTGCATTATTTTTACCAATACTAGGACGATTTACCACTTCATATACCGCCATATATTTTCCATTAGGCAGTGCTGTAACCGTAATCATTCCCGGCCTGTCACTTTTATTCGTAATTGCCGCCACATTAGACAAGGAACTCCAGTGAATTCCATCTGACGATGTTTTAAAAGAAACTGCCTGTAATACGCCATTTTCTTTCTGACGCTCATCTGAATAATAGCATACAAGTTCTCCATCCTCACTTATCCCCAAGAAAGGCTCCCACACTGTTGTTGTTGTTGATTCTGTACCTGGGTCATAAACACAAGGCCCTCCGTTATCTACTTCACTTAAAAATGACCAGGTGTGTCCTCCGTCTGTGCTTTTATATATTACAATTCTGGACTGCGTATGCGGGGAATCATCAAAAATATTTCCTGCCAATAGAATAGTTCCCGAAGGCATATCTCCCACCTTCTGGGGAAGCTCGTATAAGCATGGCTGAGAGGTGCGCAGCAGCCCATATTCTTTATCATAAACATTCGCGATAAGCTGCCAGCTATCTCCGTTATCTGTACTTTTATATATGGGATATACCTGCTTTGAAACTACAGAGCCATCGTCCATATTTACAGAAACATTTTTTAATTGATCAAATGTGCATAGTAAACTGCCATTTGCATTATCACTATTTTTTAGACATATAATCCTCGAATAGGTTGCTCCCCCTGGATCAAATGTAGCCTCATTATCCGATACATAAACTACTGTGCCATTATCTGTTGATTTGGCAAAAACAGGTAATGATGCACACAATACTAATCCCATCGATAATAATAAAATCATTAACCTTTTACACCAATTTGTCATTTTTAATCTACCTCCTTTTCAGAATCATCTAAAAATTGTTTACAAAATCAAATACCGGTCTTCCTATTTTATCCCACAGAACCTTCATCCGATATGTATGTCTGTTCGGGTCATACAAAGGGTCCCCTTCAATCTCATCATACTGTCTGGCATGATAAAACATCACCTCCTCCCCCTCCTCTGTCTTTGTAAAAGAGTTGTGCCCAGGCCCCAGCATTCCCTTTTCCCAGTCAGTCTTTACAACCGGCAGCCTTTCCTTTTTCCATGCCCGTGGATTCAAAAGCTCCTCTGTTCCATCAATACTAAGCATACCTATACAGTAGCATGTACCTGTTGCACTTGCTGAATATGTTAAATATATTTTTCCATCATGTTTTAACACTGCCGGCCCTTCATTTACCCAAAAATCCACTCTCTCCCAGTCATAATCCGGTGAAGACAGTAGTATCTGTCCCGTAGACAGCTTAACAGGGCTTTCCATTTCTGCGATATAAAGATTTGAGATTTTTTTCCCAACGCTGACCTTTTCGGCCCATATGCAATACATTTTCCCCAAATGCTCAAATACTGTCATATCAAGTGAAAAATCCTGAAAAGTAAATGGATCTGCCGCCTGCAAAAGCCCCCGTTCTATCCACGGATCTTTTAATGGGTCTGTCCCTGTACATTCCAGCACATAAGGACGTATTGCCCAAATATCATCTTTATCTCCGGCTGCAAAATAAATAAACCATTTATTATCAATACAGTGGATTTCCGGCGCCCAGACATGAATACTCATAATTCCCTCTTCATGTCTTTCCCACACCGTAATTTCTTCTGCCGTTGACAGACCGTCAAGCGTATCACTTTTACGCAGCACAATTCTGTCATAATCCGGTACAGATGCCGTAAACAGATACCCCAGTTTATCATCTTTATAAACATAAGGATCTGCCCGCTGAATAATAAATGGTTTATTGTATTTCGTTTCTATAAAATTTGCAGCATTCATACTATTACCTCACTTTTCATCAATCTATTAAAAGACTGCTTCAAAGCACAGATAAATAAAATTACTTTCACAGTGTATTTCGATCTAGAACTGCATGGTTCAGGTATATAGACTTCGGCGAGTAATCCTTTGTGTCAATCTGCTGTAAAAGCTCAGTCACTGCTGTTGTTGCCACTCCTTCCAGATTTGTTGACACAGTAGTAAGCTTTGGGGAAATATAATCCAATATATTAATATTGTCAAACCCCATTAACCCAAAATCTCCGGGTATTGACAGCCCCTCTTGTTCACCCCATCGCATAATGTTCAGCGCATAGCTGTCACCGGAGCATAAAAACGCAGTCTTCTTTTCTGGATTTTCATGTAATATGGTTTCAATTTTTCTCAAATATTCCTGATCTCCAATTATCTGTGATGTTATATGCGAATATTTTTGAACTGCAGCGCCAAAGCCCAAAAGCCTCTGCTCATGAGCATAAATATTCTGTTGTTTCTGAACAGCCAGCGGCGGACATATAAAAACAATCTTCCGATATCCCTTCGATGCAATCAAATCCACCGCGTCTATCGCAGCCTTCATTTCATTTACCTGTACTGTTGTTATTGAATCAGAAACATGATTTCCGATACACACAATTGGAATATGCAGAGAAAGCAGAAATTCCTCAAATTCTTTTCCTTTATTAATTGGACTGATTAAGATTCCTTCCATTTGTCTCTCTGCCAGCCCCTGAATGAGCTTACGCTCCCCCTCAAGGCTTTCATCACAGACGACTATATTTGTAAAGTATCCTCTCTTTTCCGCTTCTCTATTTATAATATTTAATGACTGGACAAAATACATATTCTCCACATTAATTGTTACAACCCCTAATGACATCGTCCTTCCATGATTCAGGCTTCTTGCCAAAAGATTGGGGCGATAATTAAATTCTTTGGCTACTGATAAAATCTTTTCTCTCGTGTTTTTCCCAACACTCCCCTGATTATTCAGGGCTCGAAGCACAGTAGTTCTAGAAACCCCACACTTTTCAGCTATCTGATTTACCGTGATCGACATACGGCTACCTCCCGTTTCATGCATTCTTTTCCTCATGACTTCTCGTAAAAATCAGCTTGAGTATAGCATAAAATCGTTTTCTTAGCAACGCATGGATAGATAGAGGGCACCGTACATATCAGGCAGACATCATCCCATATATTTATATTCCCAGCCTTATAACATTGAATGACAACGGAAGAATTTCCGCTATACAGCAGTCATCTTCTATAGATACTGCATTATTCTCCTTCGGAATTACTGCATTATGGTTATACTGGTTTGTCATCTTTTTATCTTTTGCATAAAGAGCCTTGGACATTCTGATTTCCTTTAAACCGAATCCCTGTAAATGTATATCGCATTTCATGCTTTCGCCTTCACATCTGTTAACCATAAATAGAGCAATCTCCCGCTTATCCTCATTCCATACTGCTAGAATATCCAAATATGGCACTTCTTCAAACTCCTCACACCTGTACGTCTCACCTAAGAGCACATTCTTAAGAACAACACCGTGAGCATAATTTGCGAAATAATAAAATGGATAATAAATTGTCTGCCGCCATAACCCTCCGCCTTCTTCTGTCATAATACAGGAGCTTACATTAGTAATAAGCGACTGGCATGCAATCTTAATTACATCTGCATTCCGAAGAATTACCATCTGCATTCCAGCAAATAAAAGTGCATCCTCCATTGTGTAAATCTGCTCACTGACAGACGGTGCAATCTGCCATGGATTCTCCGCAATCTCCTCGTTTACAGTATTACCCGGGCCAGCCCACACTCCCCATTCATCCACACTAAATTTTATCTCTCTGGCAGAACGTTTTTTCTGCTTAATAACCTGGGCAGCTGAACGGATTGTCTTTATATATTCTTCCATGTCAAGTGTCTGTGCCAGAAAAGCTTCTGTACCTTTTTCCTGGCCCGCATAATATTGATGCAAAGCCAGATAGTCTATCACCTCATATGTCTGCTCCAGCACCTCCATATCCCATTGCGGATAGGTTGACATAGTAGACAGTGAGCTTCCGCATGCTATTAATTCAATATCTGAATCCACCGTTTTCATAGCCTTTCCTGCCTCTGCAGCAAGCCTTCCATATTCCGACGCTGTTTTATGTCCAATCTGCCATCCACCATCCATCTCATTTCCAAGACACCACATTTTGACACCGTAGGGTTCTTTTATGCCATAACTTTTTCGCATCTCACTGTACTTTGTTCCCCCTGGAAAATTGCAGTATTCCAGATACTGTACCGCTTCGTCTATACCTCTTGTACCAAGATTCACTGTAAAAATAGGACTTACTCCTGCCTTTTTCACCCACTGCATAAATTCATCAGTTCCAAATTCATTAGTCTCAATCGACTTCCACGCCAGTTCAAGTCTCCTCGGTCTGTCCTCTTTCGGCCCTACGCCATCTTCCCAGTGATAAGCCGATACAAAATTTCCACCAGGGTAACGCACTGTTGTCACTCCCATCTCTTTTACAGCATCTAGCACATCTCTGCGGAAACCTGCTTCATCGGACCGGCTGTTCTGAGGCTCATATATTCCAGTATAAATTACCCTTCCCATATGCTCTGCAAAAGAGCCAAACAGCCGTGGGTCAATCTCACCAACTATAAAATTTTTATCACATAATACTTTCGTCTTTACCATACAAATTTCCTTAGCCCTTCAGTCCGGCTCCGGCCATCCCCTCTACAAAATATTTCTGTCCAACCATATACAAGGCAAACATCGGCAGCAGAGAAATTAATGCGCCTGCAAAAGCCGCCCCGTATTCAATTGTATTCTGTCCCACAAATAATGCCAATCCATTGGCTAATGTACGCATTTCTGTACTGCTTGTTACAATCATCGGCCAGAGCAGATCATTCCATGAACCGTTAATACTTAAGATTATCAAAGTAATTACTGCCGGCTTTACCTGCGGCATCATAATTCTCCAAAAAATCCCATATTCCGAAAGCCCGTCAATCCGGGCTGCCTCTGCAAGCTCCTTTGGAATCCCGGAAAATGCTGCCCGCATCATGAAAATGGAACCTGCCACTGCCACTCTTGGAATAATCAGCCCCCAGTAAGTATCATACATTCCCATTTTAAATACGACCAAAAACAGCGGAACCATAATTACTTGAAACGGAACCATCATTGTTGCAAGTGTCATTAAAAACAGACCTGTTTTCCCTTTAAACTCATAAAATGCATATGCATAGCCTGCCATACTGTTGATAATCACTGCCAGAAGTGTCGTCCCTCCTGCATATATAACAGAGTTCAAAATATAACGCACAATATTAATTCTATCTTGTACATCTGCAAAATTCTGAAATGTAAGAACAGCAGGAATAAATGTCGGAGGCCACGAAATGATTTCTTTTTCAGGTTTAAATGCACTAAACGTCATCCATATAATCGGTATCAGCACAAGTAATGCCAGCACTATCAGCACAAGGTTTACTGGTATACCGATAATTGTATTTTTTACTTTTTTTGCACTCTTACCATTCATAGATTAGCCCTCCTCATTCATCTTACGATACATTATAACAGTGGCTGCCATGATGATTACAAACAAAACCACAGACATTGCAGATGCATAACCCATACTTGAACGGGAAGAAAATGCTTTAGCGTATATGTACGAAACTGTAGATTCTGTTGTATAGTTCGGCCCTCCGTTTGTCGTAATATAAATAATATCAAAAATCTGCAGGGCTCCGGCAAACCTCGTCATCAATATATACCAGAATGTCGGCCGGATCGAAGGAACCGTTATATGGAAAAACTGCCGGATTCTGCCTGCTCCATCCATCTCTGCCGCCTCGTACAAAGAGCCAGAAACTTGCTGGATTGCCGTTACATAAATAATGGCAGATATTCCAAAGCTTCTCCATATGGAAATGAAAGAAACAACAAAAATTGTCAGCCCAGGGGTATTTAGAAAATTAATCTTTCCAAGTCCCATAGTTTGAAGCACAGCTGTAACAAATCCAATATTTGAATGTAGAATCATTTTCCACATAATACCAATTGCTGTAGCTGAACATATAACCGGAAGAAAATACACCGCCCGCAAAAACTTATTTTTCATATTATTTTTTGTTATAAACGCTGCAATAACAAGCGCTCCAAAAACTTGTAACGGCACTTCTAAAAGCGTAAATATAGCTGTAACTTTCAAACTATTTAGAAAACGGCTGTCAGAAAATGCCTCTACAAAGTTCTCAATACCGATAAATGTCGCAGAATCCATCGTAATTGGAACATCAAATAAACTAAGCGCAAATGCGATTAAAAGCGGTATTACACTAAATAATGTCAGTAAAATAATAGACGGGGCCAAAAAAACATACGCGCTTCTTGACGGCTTATTCCAATATCTTATTATTTCTTTCATTCCACTTCTCCAATCTTTATAAAAGCTTATTCCCCATACTCCTCCACAATTTTATCTGCAGAAGACTGCGCTTTTTCCAATGCCTCATCTACCGTTGCATTACCGAATGCAACTGAATTGATCATCTCCGGAATTACCTCACTAATAATTGAATTAATTCCCGGGAAACTAGAATCTACAATAAAATCTGTAGGAGCATCTGGATTTGCTGCGGACATCGCACTTAACTTCTCATTCGCTTTATATTCTTCCTTTTCTTGTACAGAATAGGTATATGCTGGAAAGCCATTTGCTACAGACCATTCTAATGCCGGGCTGCTTCCCTCTTCATTTTCTGTGTTCCACCACTCAATAAATTTATAAGCTGCTTCCTTTTCCTCGTCACTGGCTGAAGTTGTAACAGAAAATCCCAGCACCTCCACAGAATTCATATCACCTGCATCTCCCTGAGGAATCAGTCCAATGCCGTAATTTACTCCTGCTGTATCCAATCCTGCTGTTACCCATGGGCCTCCTGCCGTTATGCCAATCTGTCCCGCGCTCATCATAGAATCTGTATCAGCCTCAAGTGGATTGTGCTTACCATCCACTAATCCTTTATACATATTCAAGAAATCCTGATAGCCTTTGTTTCCCGCAAAATTCGCTTTCCAGGAACCGTTATCATCTGTTACTGCGAGACCACCAAACCGCTGCATCATATGTGCAATCTGGTATGCATAATCATAAGAAATACCTGAGCCGTACACATTTTTAGTCTCATCCGTAATCTTTTCTGCATATATTTTCCATTCTTCCCAGGTTGCAGGCGGCTCGTCCGGATCGAGTCCAGCCTGTTTAAACAGATCTTTATTCCAATACATATAATATCCAACTACCTGAAACGGCACGAAATACAGGGAATCTCCCTCCGAACAGTAGTCCAGATAGGATTGTATAAAATCTGCCTTATCAAGATTTGTCTTATCAAACACATCACTGATATCCTGCATATAGTCTCCATATGTAAATCTGTATGCACTGGAGCTTAAGATCATCGTAGGGCCGGTTCCTGCTGCAAATGCCGTAGAAAGCTGACTATCAAAATCTGAAGAAATATCCATTTCAACCGTAATACCGTCTTTATTTTCTTCATTAAAACGGTTAACCAGCTTAACCAGCATATCTCCATCTGCACCTGTAAAACTATTCCAAAATGTTACAGTTTTACCATCTGCACCTGATTCATTTTTGTCTTTACCCTCGTCCTTTGCTCCGCCGCTGCATGCTGCCAGCGATACAGTCATTACTGCCGCTATCCCGGCGGCAAATAATCTTTTCCACTTTTTCACGTTTTTCATAGAATTCTCCCTTCTGAAAATACTTTGCATATAATCTAGAATATATGCTTGGTTTCGAAAATGTACACGTGTAACTTATTTCTCTTAAATAAAGGATATTCTCATTACACATAAATGTCAACTTCAAATTATATTTTCAGCATTTTACATACTTTCATTTAATAATTTTTGTTTATTTTTACAATGAATCCTTATTATTTCTGTCTTTTTATCTTATTTATATATTTATCAAGAATGTACACGTGTAACTATTTATTTTTTACAGTCATTAATATTATTCCTTAACCTAAGCCCAGCCAGCATCTCCTGCTGTTCCTCTATCAGCCCCCATATATCCCTGTCATACTCCGTACAGTTATCACACATATACTGAATTCTAAAAAAACATTCCTGTATTTCTCTTTCTTCGTCCTCTTCCTCCTTTTGAAAACGCTTATACCTTTGTCTCAAATTCTCCATATTCTCCACATTTGTCTCCCTTATTTCACTGTCTCTGCCAGAACATTCTTACCGAAATCCGACAGACTGCAGCTTTATATATGCTTCCCTCGCACGGTTCTTTTCAGGCGCAGTATAATCAGAATCATCTGGGGTAATATAATATCTTTCTCCCCAAGACGACACTTCAATCCTTCCGTCATCTGTTAAGCCCGTCACCATCATTGCATGACCGCCGTCCATATGAGCTGGTTCTCCTTGTGTATCCTCTAATCTGACCGGGCAGGTACTAATAATCATCCGATTTCCCTTATTAATCTCATCTTTACATATTTCATACACATTGTCCACACTGCATTCAATATACTGAATTTCGACCTCTGCGCCGTTATCCCTCATATACCTTTCAAACCGATACTCCCTGCTCTTAGGCGTTGTCCCAGTCCCTCTTGTCGTAGAAATATCCTCATCTAAGTCATAGCTTCCGTCTTCCTTACGGTTATCACTGGCACAGTAAATATCAATAATAAGCTGATTATAATTTACATATGCACTTCCGTTCACATTTTCGAGAAAAAGCGGAAAACCAAACTTATCCTCAAATTCTTCTTCCCTTCCTCTATATTCGTCTGCAACAATATTTGCAAATGCTACATATCCGCAGCCTTCGCTCTCTAGCTTTATAAGCAGCTCTCCAATCTCATCATCCGAATATTTTTCATATTCCTTATAGCCGTGAACCAAATCCCGGATATACTCCCTGTCAGGCTCAATTCCTCTCCGCCACAGACTGTACGGCCCGCTCTGGTCACCGCCCATGTCATCAAAACACATTCCCAGACGCAGGCATTTATTCTTTATCTGTTTCTGCCACAGGCTGCCCTTGTTATAAGTATAAGCCCCATTTCTATAAGCCCCTGAAAGTTCTGACAATCCTTCCTGTATAAGCGGATGAATATCTACGCTCTCTAAAAACAGACGGCTCGTACTCAGTACGATTTCATCAAACTTTTCTGTCTTTTCCCTCCATTTGTCATATAATCTTTGGCTATTCTCTGCCAGCTCTCTATACCTCTCTGCCTTCCGGCTATAATATGTATAAATAGATGGCTCCTTCTCCACTGCCATTCGGCCCCTGCATACAGCTTCATTCAGCAGATAAACTTCCTTTAAATTCAACGAGTTTTCCATCTGGCAGAAAATCACCTCTCCGTCCAGCACTTCACTGCCCACAAGGCTTCCAAGGCTTTCAAAATCCCGGGCATTCGCAATATTTGCAGTTCTTACAGCCTCAATAATTGTCTCATATCCCTTTAGCTGCTGCTTTAAAGCATAAAAGGACTCACTTTTTATTTCTTCATCTCTAGCAAAATCCTGAATACTCTGATTTATTATTTCCAATGCCTTATTATCCTCTTCCATACGGCTTACTGCCTGACTGCACTGAAGCCTTATACTCTCGGGATTCAAATAGTCCTTTGGCGTCACTGGTTTTACCCCCTCCCTGTCAGACCTTGGGCCAGCTCATCAAACTCTGTAAAAGCAATGCCAAGTCTCCTGATATTCTGTGCCTCCTTTACAAGACAGATGCCTAGCTCTGTAAGATTCTTCTGCGCTCTTTCATAAGACACCTGTCCGTTTATATTAGCTGGCAGAGTTGTTCTTATGTCTTGATCCTGCAAAGGAATTCCTTTCAAACAGGCAGTTACAAATTCAAGGCTTTCGGCCGCCTTCCGGACTTTTTCCTGATTAATATGAATATTTTCTGCCATTTTTTCCTCTCCCTGTAATTCTTATCATAAGCGTGGCCGGCCGGCTTCGTCCGTCAGAATAAATTTCGGAAGCCTCACCCTTGTGTAAACACTATTTTTAAACAATAGACCATCCCCTGGCTTGGGAAGCTCCCTCATACTTACTGCCGGAAAAATCGGCATCACTCCTTGGGAACTTAATACCAGTCCATTTGCCGCCTGCTTCACCAGTCTGTCCATTTCAGTCATTCCCCGTGACTTCCCCGCATGGACTGTAATGATACAGGTAATACCTAATACAATGCCTTCCTTTATAAAAGAAGCTGTTTTTTCCAAATCCTTTCCGATAGATTCCGTGAATTCATCTAAATCATCAATAACTATCGTACAAAATGGAAGCTTTTCTGCTGCCTGCTTTGGGCTTAAGCTTTGATGCCTTTCTAGATACTCTTTTAATAATTTCCTCCTGCTGCTCAACTCATCCAAAAGCTCTTTCATAAAAACTGCACGCTCACTGGCTCCTTCTACATACAGAACATCTGGAAGCAGACGGTAATGATACAGCTCCATTCCCTTTGTATCAAACACATAAGTCCTTCCCCTGGCCGACACCTGCGGAATAAGCACCTTAAGCATATTCGTTTTTCCGGTTCCTGTATTTCCCACAATTACAAACATCCCTACTGTCTGCCCAAATCCTCTCGCAGCCACCTCTTCTGTATCCAGCCCCACCAGATAAATACTTCCATCATTTGCATATTTCCCCAGCATTGACGCAGTAAGCTCGTCAGGAAGGACCGAAATATGGGGCGCTTCCTTCCCCTGAGACCTGTGCCTGATTTTCTCTGTCAGAGTCTCAAAGACACTGCTGTATAAAGCTTTGTCCTCACAGTCTGCCAGTACATAAAGCTGCGCCTCATGTACTATTTTGTCCCCGGCCAGTACCCGCCCCTTTATGTCTGTCTGTTTATATCCTGCCCTTCCCACTGTCAGAAAGGTCTCATTTTCGTCAAAATTATAACCTGCTATTTTGTTTTTAAAGCTATTTAGAATGGCCTGACGGATTCCCGTTATTCTCGTTGTCGTTGCAGCTGTATAAATTCCCAGACTGCTGCCGTCCCGGGTAAGCCTTGTAAAAAAGTCTTCCTCTTCTACTCCCGTCTCCCTCACAACCTCCAGCTGGTCAACAGCTACAATAATTATCTTCTTTATATCTCCTGTTCTTCTCCTGTATGCCAGCTCTTCTGTTATCAACTTTTTAAATTTTCCATAACGCTCGTCATCATCAGAAGTTATGTATTCCGCTGTATGCGGAAGCCTCTTAAGAGGCATACATCCGTTATTTCCGTAATCCAGAATATAAAAATTCAAAGCCTCCACATCATATAAAAGGGCCAGACTTGTAAGCACTGTTGTCAGGAATACTGTTTTTCCAAAGCCGCTGGAAGCTGTAAGCAAAAGATTTCCCTCCTCTTTAAAGCTGTGTACAAGGTCCTTTTGCTCTTGTAATTCCGGAATATCCATTTTTCCTATACATACAGACAGCGACTCATTTCCGTCCCTTTTACAGTTCCCTTCCACATATGGGCTTATAAGCATATATCCTAAAGGTGGCAGCCACGGCCCCCTTGCCTTTACTTCACTCCCTTTATCAAAAAGAGCTCTAATATGCTCTGTCACAGCTTCAAGCTGTGTCTTTGATGTACAGTATGTTTCCATTTTCCCGCTCAAATCCCGGTTAATCAGCTCTCCCTGCCCCAGCTCATTTACAACATAAACTCTTTCATCTAATATACCGTTATCCTTCCCCGCTTCCTGATATACTGCCCCGCTTAAGGCTGACTGAAATAGTTCATAGGTTTCATTATTTCCCACCTGCAGATATGCCCGCCCCGGCAGGGTAATTCCTGCTGCATCCGGTGTCTTTAAAACTTCCCTGCTGTCATTTTCGTCCTGTACCTTTAAGCAGACCTTAAACTTACTGTTGCTCCATATCTGGTCGTCTACAACCCCTGCCGGCTTCTGAGTTGCCAAAATCAAATGAACTCCCAGGCTTCTTCCGATCCGGGCTGCAGATATAAGCTCCTTCATAAAATCAGGCTGTTCTTTACGAAGCTCTGCAAACTCATCACTAATAATAAAGAGATGGGGAACCGGCTCTTCTGCCCGCCCTTCCTTAAACAGCCTCATATACCCATTGATATGATTTAAGTTCAAGCTTCTAAACAGTCTCTGTCTGCGGGACAGCTCTGCCTTCACACACTTAAGTGCCCGCATACTTCCGCTCCCGTCCAGATTCGTAATGGTGCCAAGATGATGAGGAAGCTTTTCAAATAGTCCTGCCATTCCGCCTCCCTTATAGTCAATTAGCAGAAACCCTGCCTCATGAGGATGGAAATTCACTGCCAGAGATAAAATATAGCTCTGTATAAACTCCGACTTTCCTGATCCTGTTGTCCCCGCCACCAGTCCATGGGGTCCATGTGCCCTTTCATGAAGGTTTAGATACAGAATATCCTCTGCCGAACGCATTCCCACCGGAACCGCCAGTGATTTATGTGATTGATTTTGTTCCCATCTCTTCCTTACATTCAGCTCCTCTGGTAATTTTACTCCATACATCTCAAAAAATGTAATACTGTCCGGAATACAGCTTCCCACTCCCTGTTCATGCTCCAGTACGCTGATGTCCCTGGCCAGCCACTCAAAGTTCACTCCCTCTGCCTCAAGAAGCATAATTCTCTGCTTTTTATATGCCCTTTCCTCCAGAAGCACAGTCCCTTCCCTGGAATTTTCTAACGCCAGCACTGTTCCAATATATTCTGGAAGGTTTGATAAAAAAGAGCTCGTATAAATAATGGAAAAGCCAAGCAGACCACCATTCATAGACAAATATTCCATAATCCCATGATTTAAAATAAAGTCAGACTCATCAATCACAAACAGATAATGGGGAAGAAACCTCCTATCCTTCCCTCCATTTTCAAGATGGGCCACCCGTTCTTTTAACAGCTGCATCACACTCCCAAGAACCACATCTCTGCCGTTCCCTGAATGTACCATTCCGCAGATATCTGCCGGCGGAATACGTACATGAGGAAGCCAGCGCATCCATGCAAAGTCTTCTTCATATTTTTCGTCATAAATTATAATTATGCGAATATCATGATAGCTCTGAAAAAATGCAGTCTGAGAAATAAGTATACAAAGCTGCTGATGCAAAGCTGACTTCTCTCCTACTATTCCAAGATGGGCTTTTTTCAAATCAATAATCTTAGGTCTGCTGACAGTTGAATATTTCCGGCAGATTTTCCCGGCAAGCTCTGTCAGCATATCCTCCTCTACATCCCATCCCGGCTTCTTAAAATCAATTCCAAATGCAGTCTTTCCTTCATAGCTTCCCACTGACACTGTAAGAAAATCCTCATCAGAAGAAATTCGTTCATAGATACGGCTGTTGTATTCTCTTACCATTCTACTGATTTCCTTCATATCTGGATACTGGCTTTCATATACCCCCTGCTCCAAGAGGTAGGCTTCAGACATTTCCCTCTGGCGCTGCCATAAATATGAAATATATTTTCTTCCTCTTTCTTGACGCCTTTTTTTCATCCCCTTCCAATCATCAAAATATCTTACCCCAGAAAATAGAGCAGTCATTATTGTAGCCATCGCAGTCATCATCATGTAAATTCCCCGCCCCATAAGAAGCCCTGCTGCTGCCGTCACCACAAACATTCCAATGGGCGGAAGAACCGTCATAAGAAGTCCTGTTTTTTTCTGTATTTCATTTCTCCTGGGAAGCTCTACTGATATTTTTTCAGAACATACATCTTTTAGAAACCGCGGCGAACGCTTATAGACCGGAAATTCTTCAAAGGGTTTTCCTTTCGGAGACTGCTCTAGCAAGGTCGTTGTATACTTTTCTAATGGTCCAGAAACAGCAATATGCTCCTCCCACACCTCAACTTTTATGCCCCTTAATTCCATAAAGTCCCCTGGTTCTATAGAAAATTCTCCGGACATAAGTTTCTTCCTGTTTTGGTACATTGGCTCTCCTTTTCCCGTGTCAGCATAGCCTTTCATTCCTCTGATATAAAGTCTGCTTTTTAATCCCGATATACGTAACACGGCCTCTGTGCCTGCTGAAATCGTTATATTCTCTTCTCTTCCAAAAATATGTTTTTCCACTCCTAGTCTTCTCCTGCCTCATCTCCATAAGAAATACCAAGCCCTTCTGCCAGCGCTTCAATTTCTTTTAGCAGCTCCTGCTTTTTCTTTCTTTTTTCCTCACCGGATAATTCCACAGCATCCTCTACCTGACGCAGCTCATGCATGTAGGCATATAGTAAAAGCTGATCATCCGAGAGTTTCATAGCAAGATTTTCTGCCTCCTTTATCTCAAGACGCCCCAAATGAATCCAGTACTCCAGTATATTTTCATTAGACTGCCATGTAACCTTACTTAGAATTGCTTCCTTATCTCTGACACTGAAGGTATCTACAGCCTGCCCCTTAATATATGCTGCAGCAAGCATATATTTATATGTACGATCAAGTTCTGCTGCCTGAAATCTGCCAAGCGCATTAATCATATCTGTGTAATCCTTTTTAATATAAGCCTCTCCTGCCTCAACAAGCAGCTTCTGCCTGGGCATATGCCATCCAAAGCTGTAGACTGACGCTGTTAAAAGCAATATCAGTAATATTACAGATATTCCACTGTACCTGATAAGCCATTTATATTTCTTACAGTTTACTCTTCTTGTTGTGTTTCTCTCCTCCTCCTGAAGGTTTATGTAGTATTCTAATAAAATTCTTCTCTCCTCCTGAACGGTTTCTGGCTCTAAAAGCATTACAAGCTTATGGTCAGCCTTCAAAAGCTCCCGGCTGGCATATAGGTAATCCTCATAGGTCCGTATTCCTTCCAAAATATATATAATTAATGCCTGGTATTGTTTTAAAAAGTATTTCATTCTGTTTTTCCCGCCAGATAGAATAATATCTCTTTGCTTTACCTTTACTCTGCAAAGAATATCGTAATACAAATTCCCCGGCTCCAGTGGGAACTCATATTTTCGGTATACTTCTTTGAGCTCACCGGCCGCGAGCAGCGCCCGCAGCTTTATATAAATATCTTCACCTTTAAGCTCTTCAAAAGACTTCATTCCCTGCAAATCAAAGCTTATAGAAACTGCTTCCTTTTCCTCCTCTATCCTGCAGGGGAGAAAAAGATGGCTTTTTTCCTCCAGCCGTCTGAAATCATAGGCCGTTTTAGCCGCTATGTCATTCTTTTGTATTCTGATTCTCATGTCCCTTATCTCCCCTTTCCCTATCCGCTACGGCATTACATATACAATAATAGAATATCCCCATTATAAATACTGCCCTGCATAAAGGTTAGCGCAGGGTTAATATACGCTTTCTGACGCATAGAATATACCTGCATCTCCTCCTTCCATGTCAGCGAAAAACAGCCGTTCTCAAACAGACAGCGGCAGACCTCCTGTACCTGCTGATCCGGTTTTATGATGATATCTTGCTTCTCTTTTCCTACCTTAACAGTCAGCATCATTTCCATTACCTTCTCTTTCTCTTTTTTATTAGCTTCATTCTCTTTTTCTCATATGCTAGAAAGAAAACTATAAGCACGACAGCGGCAGTTTCTGCCATTAAGAATACACTCTGTACCTCTTCTGGTTCTTCTATCCTTTCTGCCCTCTTTAGTTCTTCTGTTTCCACAAACATTGGCACAGTCTGAAAAATCTGCTTGTGTATCTTCTTCAGTTTTTCAGTCTCCCTCTCTTTGCTTTTCTGGAAAAGATTATGCCTGAGCTCTTCAAGATTTTCTTTTTCTTTCCTCTTCCCCTCCGCTGCTCTTTGCTCCACATCCTCTGCAAATACAGAAAGAGTATACAAATCACTCAATGGTATCTGTCCATTGTTTCCGCTGTCAAAAATATCAGGGTCAAGGCCAATATCACTGCTTTTCACATCTAAAATCCCCGGTTCATAGAGCCTGCTGACCTGTCAAATTCAGCATATTGCTGGGCATTTGTGATAACTCCTCGTCCAATGGAGCTAATTAAATCCCGCATGGCTTCAAAAGACGGCGCCATCTCAGCAACCCTAGCCGCAAATCCCTCATATCCGCTTCCCTCCCACAGCTCCGGCAGCTGATGATTTACAACATCATTCAGATAAGTCTGAAGCGCTGTAACATCCTCAATATGGCTTCCAATCTCATGTCCTCTTGCAATAACATCCTCTGTGTTCATCCTGATACTCATCGTTTTTTCCTCCTTGTATAAAAATATATTTGCAGAACCAGTGCTAAAATCAAAATTCCCATCACAATACACATCATTGTCAGCATGGACAGCCCTTTTCGTTTTCCCTTTTCCACTACATTTTCTTTATCCGTACTTTCTGCCCTGCCCAAAGACCAGTCCACGGTGGCAAGAGGATTTGCAATAAAGCGGTAAACTCTCTCATACTCTGCACCACCAAGCCTTGTATAGGGAAGCTTCGATGAAAAGTCAGCCAAAATGCTCTTATTAGACAGGCTAGTTTCTTCTTTTATCTTTTTTGCTTCCTTAAGCCCACTTTCAACAGCCGCATCTGTCTCTTTTTTTAGTTGTTCTACATAACTTCTAAGCTTATCTGCCTCCTCACTGGCAGAAGTATACGCTTCCCTCGCATACTCCATATATGCCTGATTATTTTCCTTAAGAGCCTCCTGCATAGCTGTATGATTCTGAGACAAATCCTGTATACTCTGTGAAAGAAATTCTTCCTCTATCTGCGGACAAAACTCCATAAGTCTCTTATTATATTCTGCAACCAGCATTTTTTCTTCCTCATATCTTTGTTGAAGGATATTTTGCGCCTCATCTACATTTGCCTTTATAGGAACAGCATATTCTTTTTCTACAAGCTCACAGACTCCGTCAATGTCCGGCTCATCCACATTTTCCAGTTCTTCAAGAAGAGCTTCTATCTCCTGAATGAGCTCCACGGGCACCTCACTGTCATATTCCTCCCCCAAGCTGTCCCCTGAATTATCTTTTTCCTCTAAATATACTTCCCTAAGCTTCGTCAGGCATTCTACAATTCTTTCCTTATACTCTGTCTTAACAATCTGTCTGCAAAGCTCTGCCCTAAGCTTTCCTTCTGCCTGCTCTATAATATCCACGCCCTTTTCATCCACTGTAACATCAATCTGTGGCATCTGATTCAGCAAGTCATTAAGGCTTTCATGCAGAAAAGAACCTTGCGCCCCAAGGGAAATAATCTCCTCTTGAATATCAAAAACTCTTTTTTGATACTCCTCATCAAGAGCTGCTGTCAGAGCGTTATCCTTTACTACATATTCGGAAATATCTAACATTTCTGTCTTATTTTCCTTCTCATGCATCTCCGGCATTTCTACTAATGCCACTAAATCCTGAACCTCTATACTCTCAATGGCTTTTGTATCCTTCAAATCATTTTCCATAACAACTCCCGCACTATCCTGTGCTTCGTGAAACTCCTTTAAAATATTATTCACATACATATAGCTTACATTATTGTTTAAAGATTCCGCATAGCTTAGTGCAAGGTACAAAAACTCATACTGCTTCCTTGCAGAAAATGATTGGTTGACTGCATACTCAAGCTCTGACACCTGCGGCGAAGAATTAATGCTCTCCACATTCTGTGAGAAAACTGCAGGGATAATGACATACGCCCCATATTTTCCTGACTCAAGCCCGGTTCTTGCAGCCTCCAGAGATGCATATTCAAATTCCGTGCCAGGAAACCTTGACAGTTTTTCAGCATAATTAACTCTCTTGCCATTTACAGTCACCCCCTCATCCAGATTCACAACTGCAATTTTCCCAGATTCCTCCCGCATCCTCTTATCAGGCACGGCATATACCTGCCCATTCGCAGCAGAACATGAACTACCAATTTGGATTCCCACTGCAAAAAAAGCTGCTCCTACAGCAAGAACAAAAAATAACATTATTCCTTTGTGCTTCATTCCTTCCTCCCTTCATTTTAAGTTTACATTCACATGGGTTTTTAGCGAGCTGAAAGTATCAGATGATAACCTTCAACATAGACTAAGTTAAATCTAACATGAATAAATAAGATCCATATAACGTGTTGAACAACACTATATGTATGTGAGTTGTATCATATAATAAACCGCGTGTTTTGTCAATAAATAAATCGTAAGTTTCTGTCGGGGACGGGGTATTTTTAAAAAGTGCCTGTCCCCAACCCAGGTGGGGACAGGCACTTTTTAAAAATACCCCGTCCCCAACATCAGCCTATTCCGCTCCTCTCATCCGTTCCACCACGCTTGCCCTGCCACTCTGAATAAACTCCACACCCGGCTCCTTTAATGCCAGCGCGATGCCCTCCCGCAGCGCCCGGTCGTCCTCTACAATCTAAATCAGCATTCTACAGTATCTCCATATATTCCCGTCCAAAGATGTCCGCATATTCCTCCAGAGCCAGTTCTACCGCTTTTTTTCCGTCCTCTCCAAACTCTTCTGTCAGCGTCCTTCCAATGGTATTTTTTAAATGCGACGTGTGATAATTAAAATCTTTCATACATGAGGTCCCTAATTCCTTCTTTTTTCGTGCAAGCTCCTCTGCCTCCTCCTCGGAAATAGGATGTCCCCAGTCAAATTCGCACCTGCTGCCGCCCCAGCTTAATGCTGCTGCCATCGGAGTACAGACAAAATCCGAACGGAACCCTTGGTACACAGCTTTATCTACATTTACACAATAAAGCTTCCCATACTCCAGAAGACTATGCTTCTTCCACGCATCACACCATGCGCATTTTGTAATATAGGTCTGAAATGTTGGCTCCAGGCGGAGCTGCCCGAACTCCATCTGCCCCTCATAATCCGGCTTCCACTCACCATATGCCTGACTCGTCATAGTTGTCAGCTCGTCACCTCTGGCAAGGGCATTCGCCGCCATCCGGGCGCCCCGCTCATTGCCGTAAACTATCATTCCTTTCTGTATCGCCTCTTCGCCCCTTTTCCCACATATAGTAACTGCATATTTTGCCAAAAGCGCAAACAGAACAGCATGGTGTTCAATTCTACATACAATATTATCTCTTGACATGTTACGGTACCTCCTAAAAAATATTAAATTCTATGTCCAAATTATAGTACATAATTCTCTATTTTCCAAGAAACTTCCGAGTTGGGGACGGAGTAAAATTAAAAAGGGGCTATCGGGAAATGATAATTTTTAGTCTCTAAATCTTAAAATGCGAATCTCTCGTAGAAATCAGTGTTTTTCATACCTGGTCCTCTGCGAGAGATTCGTATTTTTTCTTTTCTATATGTATTTTTGAGTGCAAAAACCCCTCAACT
>CAJTEW010000014.1 GCA_910575605.1 Lachnospiraceae bacterium | reverse complement strand
GGCTTCAAATGAAGCCCTCACATTGAACCTACTATCTTGCTAAAGATAGATTACAAACAAGCCCGCACGGAACGAATGGGTTCCGCTTACGAGCGCACCGCAAATTCATCAAGTAAGCACCTTACATGGACGGGAAGCCGCCCGCCGTATTCATCATCTGCTTTGTCGCACAAGAGGTTGAATAGCTGTGTGTAGAGAATACTCACGACAAAGTTAAAGGTGTCGTCGGTGTCGCTGATAATCACGAAAAGGGCGGTCTTTCTGTCGCCTATGGTGTCAAGCTCCATTTCGTCGGTTTCCATAAGCTCCCGCAGCTCCTTAATGTCGAATGGGGCTAACCTCGCGCCGCATGAGATAAGTATGCTTTTTGCGGTCTTGCCCGCCGCAAGTTTGTATTTTTTGTACTGCTTGACTGCAAAATGTTCCGGGTCTTTTTCTTCCAGACGTTCAAACATGAGGTCAACCGGGTTCTGGAAGTCCTCGTCGTCCTCGCGGGCTTCCGACGCATTTATCATTTCAAGCAGCGTCGTGAAGTTCTTCTCGTCCTCCGGGGCTTCATACCAGATATAGCCGATTAGTGCGGTATAGTAGAGCTTTTCCGCTTTCACCCAGAAATCCTCGCCGGATTTTTCCCCGTCGCCTTTGGTGTTGGCGATAATGGTATTGACTAACTTCAAAATGTCCTTTTCGCTCCGCAGATAGGCAAAGGGGTTGTATTTCATGGATTTTTTGAAGTTAATCGTATTTAGCACTTTGATACGGTATTTGTACCGCTGCAACATTTTTCCGGTTTCCAAAATCAGTGTTCCTTTCGGGTCAGTGACGATATACGACGTTGGAAAATCCTTTGACGTACATTGCATGAGCGACGGTTTCACAAAGAACCGGGTCTTGCCGCTGCCGGAACCGCCGATTACAAGGATATTTTTGTTTCTTGCGTATTTCGGCTGCTTCGGGCGGCTGTTCATGGTGAGCCGTTCCGTCTGCGTTAAGGGGATATTATTCTCAAATACCGGGTCTGTGTATGGCTTTATATCGTCAGCCCCGCCCCAACGCGCCGAACCGTATTCTGTCCCGCGGCGGTATTTCTTCGCGTTCTTGCCTTTGGTGTAGATAATCAGCCGAACAATGACCGCCCCCGCAATGCCTAAAGCTAAGTCTGCCGGGTGGAAGCTCGGCGCGATACTGGAAAAGGCGGCGGTAAAACCGTCCCCAAGATGTAGCAGCTTTGCGCTTGCGTCCGCGCCGGGGGAGAGCCGGACAGCCGCGCCCGCTTTATCAAAGAGCCAGACAAAGAGCAGATACGGGAGATTTAAGATAAGCAGCTTCTTGATTTCCGGCTTCATAGCGATACCTCCCTGTCCTTGTTCTTGACCTTTGCCCGTTCCGCGTTTCTGCCCTGTGCAGCTTCTTTGAGGGTAGAGAGCAGCTTTCGGATTGAGGGCTTTTTCTCCTGTGTCAGCTTTTTTGCGGAAAATTCCTTAAAGGCTGCGGTCAGCACGTCCGCGTCCCGCCCCTTGAAGAAAACCAGATAGCGGGGCGGGCTTTCCGTCGCGTCCTTTTTCAGCGCAAAGTCGATACCGTACTTTTTCGCCGTACTCTCAAAGGCTTTGATATTGCCCTCGGTAATCTCAATGTTGGAAACGCCCGCGTTCTGCTTCATAAGCTGCTTTAAGCTCTGCTTGCCCTGTGGCGGTTTGGAAAGCTGCTTTTTTCCCTTTGACAGTATGGCTTTCATTGCCTTTTGGAGCGTCTGGGCGGTCAGCTTCCCGGTCTTGATGTAAAGGGCTATGGTCTTTTCGTTTACTTCGTCCTGCAATTTGTCGCGTCCTCCTTTCGCGTTTCTTTATGGGGCGGCGGTCAGATACGCACCCGCAGCCCGTTCAAGTCCTCGGCTCTGATACCCACAAGATACCAGTTGTCGCCGTACTCAATCCGGGTCGGCTTCCACTTGCCCCGCACGAATACGTCAAAACATTCTCCACAATGCAGCCCGCCATAGTAGCTGTTTAAGTCAAAGCGAATGTCGTAACGGTCGGTGCGCTCGTCAAATACCAATGCTCCTGTCATTTTCTGTGCCATAATAAAATCCTCCTTTTGTTGTTTTACAGGCTTTCGCCCGGTTTGCATGAATAATAGTCCGGGTCGCCGTACTGCGGCTTCTTCGGTGACAGTGCGCCGCTTGCCATGTCATGGGCGACAAGGGAAGTGTAATAATTGCCGATAGTGGACGGGGCGTTGAAAAGGGCTGCTTTCAGATATTGCTTGATGTTGCGGATTTTCGTTGTGTTCTCCCGCATACAGTCAAGCACAAAGCGGATATGCTCGCCGTCCAGTTTCATAAACTTTGACTTCACAAGCTCTGCCGGGTAGTCGTCCCCCGCAATCCGTACCCGCTTTCTGGCGGTGCATACGGTTTCAAGCATGAGGTCTACAATCTCGTCAAGCCTGTCACTGTCAAACTTCATGTCCTGTTTGAGAATGTGGTAGTCGATATTGTCCTTGATGATTTCCCGGTATATATCAACTGCGCTCTGTGCTGCCGCTTCCGTTCCTTTCCGTTCCGGCGGCGTAGCCGCTTCTCTGCAAGGAGAGGGGTTAGGGGAAAGGATAGGAATGGAATGGGTACTTTGTTCATCAGTAATTATTTTTTCTTTTTTTGGTAAGTCAGTTCTTTGTATATCTTTATTTAATTGCGTTGGATTTTCCAACGTAGGTTTTTCCAATGTAGGTTTTTCCTGTGTTGGATTATCCAATGTTGGATTTTCCAATGTAGGTAAATCCGGCGTAGGCGGCTGCGGCTGCTCGAATATCACATAGTCCGCGCCCCGCAAGCGTCCTTTCTCGTCGCGCTCCCTTGAACGGACGATATACCCGGCGCGTTCAAGCTCCTTAATGGCTTCGCGGATAGCGTCTATCTTCTCCCGGTTGATAAGGGATAAGCCTTTCAAGGTGTAGTCCCAATCTTCGGGGAGTGACAGCATTTGCGACAACAGCCCCTTTGCCTTTAGGGAAAGCTCCTTGTTGCGTAGGTGGTGGTTGCTCATTACGGTGTAGCCCTTGTTCCGTTCCACTCTGAAAACTGCCATAGTTCATAACTCCTTTGCTTTGGATTTGTTACGCAGTAGAAGCGCGGTTTCGGGGGATAAGGTATAAATCCCTTTCCGCACCAGATACGCGCCCGGAAAACCGCTTGTAGCAAGGCTTTTTCTGCCCCTACTGCGTAACAAAGGGCATGAAAAAAGCGGCGTTCCTGTTCTCCCATGTAGAGAGTAAGAAACGCCGCTTCTGCGTCGTATTCAGTTTTTAGTACAATACCCTGCTTGTCCGTCGCTCGAAAAACCTTGATTTTCCAGTGTTTTCAAAAGTATCGTTATCTAACGTCAGCTTTTGACCGACCAGGCTTCAATCAGTTAATGGAAGATTTAGACAAGGATGTAGATCGAGTATTTGTCAAAGATTTTTCCCGTCTCGGGCGTCATAATGCCAAAGTGTTACTTCTTCTTGATGATTTTCAGGAACGAGGAAAACAACTGATTGTCATAGATGATAATTATGATTCTATGCAAGCAGATGATGATACGATAGGTATCAAAACATGGTATAATGAGAGATATGTAAAAGATACCAGTAAAAAAATAAAACGTGCTCTTGGAGCTCGTCAAAAAGAGGGAACACTCATGACTCAGCCACCATTTGGATATAAACGAAATGAAAAAGACAAATCCATCATAGAAATCGTACCGAAAGAAGCCGAATACGTAAAAATGGTCTATGACCTATACTTAAAAGGTTCCGGCTATCGTATGATTGCCAACCATCTGACAGAAAAGAAAGTTCCGACTCCTTCCATGGTCCGTCACGAACGAGAACTGGAAGAAGGAAAGGTTACGAAACGTCAGATTGCTACCGAATGGTCTGATTCTATGGTAAAGGATATGCTTGGAAATGATTTTTATATTGGTACACTCCGTTTGCGAAAACGTGCACGCTCTACTGTTCACGGAAAAGACAAGCGTGTACCAAAGGATGAACAATATGTTTTTGAAGACAATCATCCTGCAATCATTGATAAAGCCTCTTTTAATCTGATTCAGGACATGAAAGAAAAACGTGTGAAGAATAATTATCGTGGAAGTCGTGGACAATGGATTGGTTCTGAAATACCAAATCCATTTGGAAGTTGTCTGTTCTGCAAAGACTGTGGAAGTCGTTTAACTCCAATTAAGAGAACCACTTCCAGCAGAGAACGTAAGTATTATATCTGTACCACTTACAACACCAAAGGTAAGCGATATTGCTCCAAAGCTCATCTGATTGAAGAAGATGATTTAATGGAAGACGTTGTAACTTATATTAAACTGTGTCGTAATGCCTTATCAGAAGTCATTGCAACCTATGATATGAAAGATTTTGACTCTGAAAAAAGAACTGTTGAAGAAAAACGTACTGAGATTCAAAACAATATTTTAGAACGCAAAAAACAATTAAAAGTTCTTTTTACACAGAAAGTCAGAGATTTATCCAATGCTCATGACAATGAAGATATCGTAAACGAAACTTACGATGCTCTGCAGCAGGATATTCTTTCACAGATTCATGGATTGGAAATGCAGTTAAAAGAATTAAATGATACCAGTCTGGAAAATGAAGATGTAAAAGAAAAAATGGAAAACGCATTGCAGGTAGTTGATAAAATCATCGAAAAAGGAGTTCTTGATCGTAAAGATATCGAAATCTTAATCGAGCGTATCGAAGTGGATGAAGGAGGACTTCCAGAAATCGAATTAAAATATGGGTTATCTGGATTGATTCAGTATAGTCCTGCACAGGAAATGAATCGTCGTGAAAACAAAATCATTTACCACACCATGCGACTGATTTACGAAGAAGAACGAAGTTACACCTCTGCAAAATATTTATCGAAGGCACTTACTGATTTGGGATATCCTAAATCCAAGAAGAGTGTATTGCCTTATATCGGATTAATGATAGATATGGGAATCGTAGAGCCAAGCGATAACTCATTAAAACCATACACGATTGTGAAAAGCAAGGAAGATTTACAGGAGATTATGAATAACTTCTTCTGTGAAAACCTTGCTGATAACACAACAAACCCAGCATATGACCATGATTTACATGGATATGGTGCCAACAGGCGGTATGCCGGAGATGGTATTTGAGTTTATTCTGAATAAAAATCATATCGATCCGGCAAAGGATGTAAAAATCAATCAGAGTATTGATTTCGGTTCCACTGCAGCTGCCTTCTCAGAAGGGCAGGGAGACTTTACTGTAGAGTTTGAACCTGGTGCAACCAGCCTTGAAAAGGAAGGTAAAGGCTATGTTGTGGCATCTCTTGGAACGGACAGCGGCTATGTTCCATATACTGCCTTTTCTGCAAAACAGAGTTATATAGAAAAGAATCCTGAGATTATTCAGGGCTTTACCAATGCCCTGCAAAAGGGTATGGATTACGTGCAGAGCCACACACCCGAAGAGATTGCGGCTGTCATCGCACCACAGTTTAAAGAAACAGATTTGGATACGATTACTACAATCGTGACACGTTATTATGATCAGGATACATGGAAATCAGACCTGATTTTCGAGAAGGAAAGCTTTGAGCTTCTCCAGGATATTCTTGAGGAGGCCGGGGAACTGACAAAGAGAGCGCCTTATGAAGATTTAGTAATCACAGATTACGCAGAAAAATCAGTAAAATAAACATAGTACACTATATAGATGCGAAAAAGACATAGGAACCTATAACACCGGATACCTGTGTCTTTTTTTGTGAAAATAAATAGTATACTATGTAATAAAGAGAACTAAAACAGAATGGGCGGCCTTGTAGGAATATATATTTTCCTGTATAATAAAGATACAGATGGATAATTGTTTATACAGGACTTTGCACTTGCTGCAAACTCCGTAAGAAAGTAACTCAGACAGAATACACGGAGGAAAAGTGAAATGGGTAAAATTATAGGAATTGACCTGGGAACAACAAACAGTCTTGCTGCAGTATGGCAGAATGGGAGAAGCGTATTAATTCCTAATTCTTTTGGAGAATATCTGACCCCAAGTGTAGTAAGTATCGGGGAAGAAAATACGGTATATGTAGGAAAAATTGCTAAAGAGAGGCTGATTTCCCATCCGGACCATTCTGTAAATATATTTAAAAGATTTATGGGAACAGAGAAAATCTTTCAGATTGGAGAAAGAACATACCGCCCCGAAGAGGTTTCTGCTTTTGTGCTAAGGAAGCTTAAGGAAGATGCCGAAAGATATCTGGGCGAGGCAGTAGAGGAAGCCGTGGTAAGTGTACCGGCATACTTTAATGACATGGCCAGAAAGGCAACGAAAACTGCCGGAGAATTGGCCGGGCTTAAAGTGGAACGTATTATTAATGAGCCTTCCGCAGCGGCGCTTGCATATCATAACCGGAATAAAGAGGAGGATGAGACATTTCTGGTATTTGATTTCGGTGGGGGGACGCTGGATGTATCACTGGTTGACTGTTTTGACAATATTATTGAGATTGTGTCAGTAAGCGGGGATAATTGTCTTGGAGGAAGTGATTTTGACAGGGAGATCGCAGGGCAGTTCTGCAAAGAGCAGGGCATGGACTTTACGGAGCTTGCACCCAAGAGGAGGGAAATCCTTTTAGAGAGTGCAAATCGTGCAAAACGTGCGCTGACAGATAATGCTTCCACGATTATGCAGGTGTCAGACGAGGACTTTACAGGACAGATGGAGTTAGATAATAAAAAGCTGATACAGATTTCTATGCTGTTATTTCAGAGAATGTCAGTCCCGATAAAAAAAGTAATGAGGGACGGGGATAAGAATATGCTGGAAATATCCAAGGTTATTCTGGTGGGAGGCTCTTGTAAAATGCCTTCTGTAAAGCAGTACTTGTGTCATATGGCAGGGGAATGTAAGGTTTATGCAGTGGATCCGGATCATATGGTTGCACTGGGAGTCGGCACGTACGCCGGTATTAAGGAGAGGCAGGAGGATATTAAGGATCTGCTTTTGACAGACATTTGTCCATTTACTTTGAGCACAGGAATTTACAATGAGGCAGACCCAGATAAGCCCATCATGAGTGCTATTATTGAAAGGAACAGTGTGCTCCCCTGCAGTAAGGTGAGGCGTTTTTGTACGGCAGGTGATTTTCAGCGCCATGTGAAGATTGATGTTTATCAGGGAGAGGAATATTATGTGGACAAAAATATCTGCCTTGGAGTATTGAATGTAGATGTCCCGATGGCTCCGAAGGGGAAAGAAACAGTTTCTGTACGCTACACCTATGATATTAATGGTATTTTGATTGTGGATGTGAAAGTAGATTCAACAGGAGAGAAAGTAAAAGAGATTATTACTACAGGTGTAGATACAATTGAGCCTGAGAAAATAGAGCAATATATAGAGGAACTGGAAAAGTTAAAGCTTCACCCGGCAGAACAGGAGGAGAATCAGATGGCGATTGCCTGGGGAGAGCGGCTTTTTGCACAGGCGTCAGGAGACTTAAGGGAAGAACTTGGAGGGCGTATCCGGTATTTCCAGCACCTTCTTCTGATAGAACAGGATGTATACAAGGTTAAAAAGTGGAAGAGACAGCTGGAGATTTTTTTTCAGAATACGGAAAAATATCTGGGAAGCGCCAGTATATATGGGGAGCCGGAGGATATAGATTCCTGGTATCATGAGAGTGAAAGTGAAGAATTAGATGCGAACCTGGAGGAGGAATACCGGTTATGGTACGATGGGCATTTGACACATTAGAGATTCAGATTACAAAGGATAAAAAGCAGATAAAGAAGGCATATGCCCTGCTGGCAAAAAGATATCATCCTGAAGAGCATCCTGAAGAATGGTCTAAGATACATGAGGCATATGAGGCAGCACTTAGGTATGCAGACGGAAATGGGGCAGAACCAAGGGAAGATATATGGGAGGAGGAACAAGAGGAATACACAGAAAATGTAGAGGCAGAATATACCTATGGTCAGATGTTTCAGGAAGCTCAGGCTCAGTGGGCTGCCAGACAGTCAGAAAAGTTAGAGGCCCTGTCTATAAGACTTAGAAATCTCCTTAAGCTTCCTCGACATGAAGCGTACAAGGAATGGCAGCACTTTCTGTCGTCGGAGTTTCTTCCGAATGTGGAGCTGACAGAGTTGGAAGTTCTATATGAAGCCTTGTATAGAAATGAGCTTCCCCAAGAGGTGTCAAAGCTGATTGCCGTGACAATGGAAAAGCGTAAGGAGCTTTACCAGTATTCTATGGAGCTGGAAAAAGCGTCGCTTGCAGAGGATATTATAGATTGTGTCTGTATAAGGGTACTTCCGTATGAGGCAGAGAGGAAACCTAAAAAGATAAAAAGAATTATAAAGCAGCTTGCTTTGGGGGCTGTGGCAGCAGTGGTTCTTTTTGCCGTACTTGTAGCAGTTACTGCAAAGGACGGTATAAGGGATGCCCAAATAAGCGAAGTAATTGTTACGTATTTGAATGAGAAGTATCCCGAGGAAAAGTTTACCGGGGAGAAAATACAGATTGAAAGTGTGAACTTATATGGTGAAAAAGCGGAAAATATAGTTTCCTACCAGGTTATGCCAAAGGAGGGGAGTTATAATGCTATAGCCTATTTGATAGGAGAGAAGGGGAAAGAGAATTTTACCTGTTTTGATAATCTGCAGGAAGCAGAAATTAAGCAGGCATTTCAGGACAGCATAAATGAAAGAACCGGACATCCAGAAGGAAAGCTTTTCTGGAATTCAGAGGGAGGAGCATTTGACTGCATAGAGGACGGCTATTTCCACGAAAGGTATGAAGGAGATTTGGATAAATTTTTCCAGCTGGAGGCCCAGGCAAGAAACACAGTGCCAGGAGGAGATTATGAGCCGGACAGCAGCGTTTTTACAGGAAAGAACGGAACAGCTGACTATTACATATCGGATATAGAGGTGGAAACCATAGAGCAGAGGCTTGCTATTCCTGAATATAAGGAGGATACAGCATTTAAGGAAACACTAAACCAGTGTGCTGCAGAATATGAGATGCAGCTTAAAGGGATTGTTCTTCCCAAAAATCTTTTTGCGGAACGGACGAAAAGAATAGAGTGGGGAGATTATGGAACATATGTAGTACAGACACTTGACAGTCCATTTATAGACCCTCCCGTGCCCTTTTTGATGACAATAGGCTGGTACGTGAATGTTTCACCTGGTGCAGAAGAATATTTAAAGATAGAGAGCGGGCTGTATGCAGAAAACCCAGTTCAGATGGCAGACGGAATTTATGGTGCGAAAAGCGGTATAAGTAATTATATCGTGGACTTTTCAGAAATAAAAAGAGATTTGACAGGCTGCATAGCAGTGACAGAGACGCCTGATTCGGTGGATATTTCAGAGGGGAAGAGGAAAAAAGCAGTAAGTTTTTCGCTGGCAGCAGGTTATGGACTGTTTGAGGACTACTGTCTGGCAATTGAGAAAGAGGCATATGGAATTTCTGAGCTGGGATACAGGGTAATGCTGACAGAATTTAGAGAGGACGGTGAGGATGTGACGGAAATGAAGGTTTATAGCTATAGTGATCCCTTGGGACATGTGCAATATGGACATGTGTTAGATGGTGAGGGATATCTGTTTGTGGAATATCCAAAGACAATACAAGGAGAAAAGCCGGCAGTGCTGACCATCTGTCCGCAATAGTTAGTACTTTCACTTGGAAGCAAAATTTAATAAAATATAGAGGTGTATGGTGAACGGCAGAAAGATTACAAATACGAATATTGAGGTTAAAAAAAATAATAGAAATCGGATTTTCAGGTATATCTGTAAGAATGGTATTGTATCAAACCCAGACATTTCCTATAAATTAAAGATGAGCCTCCCTACAGTAACGCAGATTACGAAAGAGCTGATAGAGATGGGACTGGTAGAGGAAAACGGGGAATTGCAGTCCACAGGAGGACGAAGGGCCAAGGCACTGTCGGCTGCTTCTAATGTGAAGCAGGCTGTAGGGTTGGATATAACAAAAAATCATATCAGCCTGATACTTACTAATCTAACGGGAGAAATGTTAAAATACGAGAGGATTTTTTACCCATATACTCCAGAGGATGCCTATTATTATGATATAAACAAAAAGCTTGAAAGGTTTCTGGAAGCAAGCGGCACAGACAGGGAAAGTATAATTGGAATCGGGATATCTTTTCCCGGGATTATAGATTTGGAGAAAAGGATGATTGCCGGTTCTCATATACTTGGAGTGAAGTCTCTCTCATTTGATGAAGTGAGCCGTTTCTTTTCATTCCCATGTTACTTCTTAAATGATGCAAATGCGGGCGCATATGCTGAGGGGATTCAGACAGAAGACTTGGAACGTTTCTTTTATCTTTCTTTAAGCAATACTGTGGGCGGTGCTTATTTCAGTAAAGGCCGGCTGGAACAGGGGAAGAACTTCCGCTGCGGGGAAGCTGGGCATATGACTGTTGTTCCGGAGGGGGAACTCTGTTATTGCGGAAAGCGGGGGTGTCTGGATGCATACTGCTCTGCCAGATGTCTGTCGGATATGACAGACGGAAAGCTTGAAAAGTTTTTCAGAAGGCTAGAGGCTGGAGAAGATAAATTTGCTTTAGCGTGGGACAAGTATATTTCGTATCTTGCCATAGCGGTTAATAATATTCATATGATTTTAGACTGTGATATTATATTAGGGGGATATGCCGGCAGCTATATGGAAAAGCATATTCAAGACATACGGGATAAAATAAAAAGAAGGAATACATTTTCAGAGGAAAATGCATTTGTAAGGGCATGCAGTTATAAATTCGAAGCAGCGGCTATGGGGGCTTCCCTTAAGGTGATAGAAACGTTTGTTGAACATGTATAAGAGGTTTCAGAAATGAAGCTTCTTTTTTTGTGTGCAGTTTATACAAAAAAGGCATGTGTATTTTAATAATATTGACGAAAACGAGAATACAGAGTAAGTACATATTGACAGAAAATAGCATTTTACATATAATAAAAAACATAATAAAACTATTTAATTAAGTATATAATAAAGTTAGACAAGGAGGAATTAAAATGGAAGGAAAAATGAAAACAGCGGTTATGCTGGGAATTGGAAAAATGGGATTTGAGGAGCGTAATATCCCGAAGGTGAAGGATAACGAGGTGCTGGTAAAATTGGAATATGTGGGAATCTGCGGCAGCGACCTTCATTATTATGAGACAGGAGCCATCGGTGATTATGTTGTAGAACCGCCCTTTGTTCTTGGACATGAGCCAGGAGGAACAATAGTTGAGGTAGGAAAAAATGTGAGACATTTAAAAGAAGGAGACAGGGTGGCATTAGAGCCGGGAAAAACATGCGGACATTGTGAATTCTGTAAAACAGGCCGCTATAATCTCTGCCCGGATGTGGTATTTTTCGCAACACCTCCGGTAGACGGAGTATTTCAGGAATATGTGGCTCATGAAGCGGACCTGTGTTTTAAACTACCGGATAATGTAAGCACTATGGAAGGCGCTTTAATTGAGCCTTTAGCAGTAGGCTTCCATGCTGCCATGCAGGGAGGCGCCAAAGCAGGACAGACAGCGGTGGTTATGGGCGCAGGGTGTATCGGACTTGTGACAATGATGGCTTTAAAGGCTATGGGATTTTCCAAAGTATATGTAGTGGATATCATGGAGAAAAGGCTTAAAAAGGCTTTGGAGCTTGGTGCAGACGGTGTAATTAACGGAAGCCAGGCTGATGCAGTAAAAGAGATAAAAAGGCTGACAGACGGGAAAGGGTGCGACCTGGCAGTGGAAACTGCAGGCACGCAGATAACAACTGTTCAGACAGTCCATATGACAAAAAAAGGCGCGGTAATTGTGCTGGTAGGCTATAGTAAGAGTGGAGAGATAACACTTCCGATGAGCCTTGCATTAGATAAAGAGCTTACTTTTAAAACAGTATTCCGTTACCGCAACATATATCCTATGGCGATTGATGCAGTTGCATCAGGCAGAGTAAACCTTAAAGGTATCGTAACAAATGTGTTTGAGCTTGATGATGTGCAAAAGGCTATGGATGACAGTGTAAATTATAAAGCGGATATTGTAAAGGCAGTTATTCATATTTAAAAGAGGTAAAATCAACTGTGATAGGAGGATAATGGGGATGGAGCAGAAGAACACGAATGTAAAAGTACCGTTAATTAGTAAGATAGCATATGGAATGGGAGATGTGGGATGTAACTTCAGCTGGATGTTTGTAGGAAATTTTCTGATGATTTTTTATACGGATGTATTTGGCATCAGTATGAGTGCCGTGGCAGGGCTTATGCTCTTTTCACGGTTCTGGGATGCTATTAACGATCCGGTTATCGGGGGATTAAGTGACAAGACACACACCCGGTGGGGCAGATACCGTCCCTGGCTTCTGATTGCAGCGCCCTTGACAGCAGTTGTATTAATGCTTACTTTTTGGGCACATCAGGACTGGACGCCAGGGGCAAAAATTATATATATGACAGTTACCTACTGTATTCTTGTACTGGGGTATACCTGTGTTAACATTCCCTATGGAACTTTATGTGGAGCTATGACGCAGAATATTGAAGAGCGCGCGAAGATAAATACATTCCGCTCTGTCAGTGCAATGATTGCAATTGGAATTATTAATATTGTAACAGTTCCTTTAATTTCTGCTTTGGGAGGAGGAGACGATAAAAGGGGGTATCTGCTGATTGCGGTATTATATGGGTGTATTTTTGCTGCCTGTCATATTTTCTGTTTTTCAAAAACCAAAGAAGTAGTAGATATGCCGGAAAAGAAAAAGACTTCTTTGAAAATACAGATATCTTCAGTTACAAAAAATAAGCCCTATATGATTGCAGTCGCAGGACAGTTCTTATTTGGAGTAACGCTTTACGGGAGAAATGCAGATGCCTTGTATTATTTTACATATGTAGAAGGAAATAATGCATTATTCAGTACATATTCCCTTTTTATTATCATTCCCTCTATTATTGGTGCTGCCTGCTTTCCTATAGTGTTCCAGATGACAAATAATAAGGGCCGTTCTGCATCCATTTTCGCTTTGCTTACAGGAATTAGTATGTTCTGCATGTATTTTTTTACAGTAGGCGAATCACCAGTTCCGTTTTATATGTTTTCCTGTCTGGCACAATTTTTCTTCTCAGGTTTTAATACAGCTATTTATGCAATTGTGCCAGACTGTGTGGAATATGGGGAATGGAAGACTGGGCTTAGAAATGATGGCTTTCAATATGCATTTATTTCACTGGGAAATAAGATTGGAATGGCGATTGGTACAGCTGTTCTTGCAGGTGTTCTGGGAGCTTTCGGATATGTGGCGAACCAGCAGCAGAATGAAACTGTTCTGTCTGTTATAAAACATTCTTTTACAACTGTACCCGGAGTGCTGTGGATCATAACAGCAGTTGTCCTGTATTTTTACCGCCTGAATAAAAAGGCATATAATCAGATTGTAGAAGAAATTAAGGAAAGAAAAACAAAAAATATTTGTTAAAAATCTTTTCTTTCCCTAAGTGTGGTGTTATAATACGACGTATGGGGCATTAGCGCAGCTGGGAGCGCGCAACATTCGCATTGTTGAGGCCAGGGGTTCGAATCCCCTATGCTCCATACCGGAAGTTCTGGCACGTTTTAGCAAGGTGTCAGGGCTTTTTGTTTTGTAATGAGATATCCATGTAGAGCCTCATTAAAAAAATATATATTGGGAATAAGATGATACAAATAAAAATAAAGACAGAGTGAAAAGTAGATTGACATTTTTTATTAAATTCGGTATCATTTACTTTAGTAATTAAACGCGTTAAAGCGGGAAGGGAATCTAATAAATATGCCTATTACAGATATTTTGGAGAAGAACTGCCGGTTATACGGTGATGATGTATGTCTTGTGGAGATTAATCCGGAGATGCCGGAGACGAGAAAGGTTACCTGGAAAGAGTACGAATTGATTGAGCCTGTGCGTGCCTCCTATTACCGCCGTGAGATTACCTGGAGTGTATTTAATGAAAAAGCAAATAGATTTGCCAATCTGCTTTTGGAGAGAGGGATACAAAAAGGGGACAAGGTGGCGGTTCTTCTGATGAACTGCCTGGAATGGCTTCCTATATATTTTGGAATATTAAAGACAGGAGCTCTTGCGGTGCCCCTTAACTTTCGGTATTCTGCTGAGGAGATTAAATACTGTGTCGAGCTTGCGGAAGTTGATATTCTTGTTTTTGGAGCAGAATTTATCGGACGTGTGGAGGAAGTGGCAGATGATATCAGTAAAGGACGTCTTCTATATTATGTAGGGGACGGATGTCCGGGATTTGCAGAGGATTATACGATGCACACTGCAAACTGTTCCAGCCAGTCACCGAAAATTGATATTAATGACGAAGATTATGCTGCCATATATTTTTCCTCAGGAACAACAGGATTCCCCAAGGCGATTTTACATACACATGAAGCATTAATGCATGCTGCCAAAGTGGAGCAGAACCATCACGGACAGACAAAGGAGGATGTATTTTTATGTATTCCGCCTCTCTATCATACTGGCGCAAAGATGCACTGGTTTGGAAGTCTTTTAACCGGTGGGAAGGCAGTGCTTCTTAAGGGAACCAATCCGGAATTTATTCTTAGGGCAGTGTCTGAGGAGAAATGTACGATTGTATGGCTTCTTGTGCCGTGGGCGCAGGATCTTCTTTTGGCTATTGACAGAGGGAAGATTAATCTGGAAATGTACCAGCTTGAGCAGTGGCGCCTTATGCATATCGGTGCGCAGCCGGTGCCCCAGAGCCTTATCAGACATTGGAAGGATTATTTTCCGTCTCATCAGTATGACACCAATTACGGCCTCAGCGAATCTATTGGGCCGGGCTGTGTGCACCTTGGGATGGAAAACATTCATAAGGTAGGTGCTATCGGGAAGGCTGGTTACGGCTGGAAGACAAAGATTATTGACGAGCAGGGTAATACGGTTAAGCAAGGTGAGACAGGGGAGCTTGCAGTTAAAGGACCAGGTGTTATGGTCTGCTATTATAATGACGCAAAGGCAACAGAAGAGGTGCTGCATGAAGGATGGCTGTATACCGGAGATATGGCAGTGGAGGATGAGGACGGATTTATTTTTCTTGTAGACCGTAAGAAGGACGTTATCATAAGTGGCGGTGAGAATATTTATCCTGTGCAGATTGAGGATTTCCTGCGTACAAATGACAAGATTCTTGATGTAGCGGTTATCGGACTGCCGGATCAGAGGCTGGGAGAGATATCAGCGGCTATTATTTCACTGAAGCCTGGAATGATATGCCTGGAAGAGGATATTAATGAATTCTGCAGGAAGCTTCCAAGGTATAAGAGGCCGAGGAAGGTTATATTTGCAGATGTACCGCGCAATGCGACGGGGAAGATAGAGAAGCCGAAACTAAGAGAAATGTATGGGGCGGTCCATTTGGTGGATGCACAGAACCGGGGATAAATAAGTACTGGGGACGGAGTAAAATGAAAAAGTGCCTGTCCCCAACTAAGGAGGGGACAGGCACTTTTTCATTTTACTCCGTCCCCGGCGGCTAGCCTTTATGCACTAGTGCCGCGTCAATGAATCCTTTAAACAGGGGATGCGGCCTGTTAGGACGTGACTTAAGCTCCGGATGTGCCTGGGTCGCAATAAACCATGGATGTCCGGTAAGCTCGATTATCTCTACAATATGTCCATCAGGAGAAAGGCCGGACAGCTTCATTCCATGTGCTGACAGAGCCTTTCTGTAATCATTGTTTACCTCATAGCGGTGCCGGTGCCGCTCTCTGATTTCTTCTTTCCCATAGAGAGTATAGGCTTTTGATGACTTATCTAATATACAGGGATAGGCTCCAAGCCGCAGTGTTCCGCCGATATCCTCAATTCCAATCTGATCCGGCATAATATGAATAACGGGATGAGCAGTATTCGGGTCAAGCTCTGCACTGTGGGCATCATGATATCCCAGTACATGTCTGGTAAATTCTACAATAGCAAGCTGCATGCCAAGGCACAAACCAAGGAAAGGAATTCCCTGGGTGCGGGCAAATTTGATTGCTTCAAGCTTGCCGTTGATTCCGCGGTGGCCGAAACCGCCGGGGACAAGAATACCATGTACATCTTTTAAAATCTCATATACATTTTCAGCATTAATCGTCTCGGAATCCACCCATTTAATATTAACGGTAGCACGGCTGAAGATACCGCCGTGCTTTAGTGCTTCTACAACACTGATGTAGGCATCGTGAAGCTGTATATATTTTCCTACTAAAGCAATCGTTACTTCTGTATTCGGATTTCTGAGGTAATCTACCATCTCTGTCCAGTCCTTTAAATCGGGTCTGGGACAGGGGAGATTCAGACATTCACATACAACTCCTGCCAGGTTTTCTCTTTCCATGGCAAGAGGAGCCTCATACAGATATTCCACATCAAGATTTTGCAGCACATGGGATGCAGGTACATTACAGAACAGGGAGATTTTATCTTTGATATTTGCAGTTAGGGGATATTCGGAGCGGCATACAATAATATCCGGCCACAGCCCCATACCCTGAAGCTCCTTGACACTTGCCTGCGTCGGTTTTGTTTTCATCTCCTGGGATGCCTTTAAATAAGGAATTAAAGTTACGTGTATTAAGATGACATTTTCGCGGCCTTTTTCATGCTGAAACTGGCGGATTGCCTCCAGGAAAGGCTGGCTTTCGATGTCACCGACAGTTCCTCCGACCTCTATAATTGCAAATTCTGTATTTTTCGCAGTAGGATTTCTGTGAAAACGAGATTTGATTTCGTTTGTAATATGTGGGATTACTTGGACAGTTCCGCCGCCGAAATCACCGCGGCGTTCCTTCTGGAGAACAGACCAGTATACCTTTCCTGTTGTGACATTGGAATTTTTGTCAAGGCATTCGTCAATAAACCGTTCATAGTGTCCAAGATCAAGATCCGTTTCGGCGCCGTCATCTGTTACAAATACTTCACCGTGCTGGACAGGATTCATAAATGTATTTGTGTTCCCCCAAAACATCTCTTAATTATATACCTTTCCCATTAAAAGATATAGATTTTTTTTCATATTTTGCTTCATAGGTGGCCTGTATGGAAAGCTTTTGAAGCTGCTTCATATCTACAGAGCTGACCATAACAGAGGTATGGGCCTGACAGCCCTTAAGCTTTGGAATCTGGTCAAGTGCTTTTTGTGCATCCGGGTCAGAGGCTGCGCTTACAGACAGGGCAATCAGCACCTCATCTGTATGAAGCCTTGGATTTTTGCTCCCCAGATATTGGGTCTTGAGCTTCTGAATAGGTTCAATGGCTTCTGGTGAGATAACATGCTGTTCATGGTTAATTCCTGCCAGCTCCTTAAGTGTATTAAGAAGAAGGGCAGCAGAGGCGCCAAGAAGAGGGGATGTCTTTCCGGTGATGATACGTCCGTCATGAAGCTCAAGGGCAGCAGCAGGTCCTTCGGACTCTTCCTCACGTTTTAAAGCAGCATCTACAACTGGACGGTCATGAGTAGTAATTCCGGCCTGATTCATCAGCATTTCTAATTTATAAACCTCTTCATCAGCACATTCTCCAATCAAAAGCCGGCGAAGAGAGGAATAATAACGCCTTATAATCTCCTGTTTTGAGGCTTCCTTACACGCTTCATCATCGCATATACAGTTTCCTGCCATATTTACACCCATATCTGTAGGGGATTTATAGGGACTTTCTCCGTAAATACGCTCGAAAATAGCATTGAGAACAGGGAAAATCTCAACATCCCGGTTATAATTCACAGTAGTTTTACCGTAGGCATCGAGATGGAAGGGGTCAATCATATTCACATCGTTTAAGTCTGCGGTGGCTGCCTCGTAAGCCAGATTGACCGGGTGCTTAAGAGGAATATTCCAGATTGGAAATGTCTCAAATTTGGCATAGCCTGCATGGATGCCTCTTTTGTGCTCATGATAAAGCTGGGAAAGACAGACTGCCATCTTTCCACTGCCCGGTCCAGGCGCAGTTACAACGACGAGAGGACGGGAGGTTTTTATATAGTCATTTTTTCCATAGCCGCTGTCACTTACAATGACTGGAATATTAGTTGGATAACCGGGAATAGGATAATGTCTGTATACCTTCACATCCATTTTTTCCAGACGCTTTCTAAAAAGCCGTGCGCTTTCCTGTCCGCTGTATTTGGTAATCACAACGCTGCCTACAAAGAGCCCCTGGGCGTAGTAAATTTCCATAAGGCGAAGTACGTCTGAATCATAGGTGATTCCCAGGTCTCCGCGGATCTTATTTCGTTCAATGTCTTCTGCGCTGATGACAATAATAATCTCTGCATGTTCAGAAAGCTGCTTTAGCATACGAAGCTTACTATCCGGCTGAAAGCCGGGAAGGACACGGGAGGCGTGGTAGTCATCAAAAAGCTTCCCTCCGAATTCCAGATACAGCTTGTTATCAAAATGGCTGATGCGTTCCTTAATGTGTGAAGACTGCATGCTTAGATATTTGTCATTATCAAAACCGATGTTCATAAAAATTCCCCTTTATTTATATGTACTTTTCATGTTACTGTCCAAGTTAAACAGTAACTTTTTGTTTTCTTTTAAAAATAAAAAATCATATTCCAAGTATACTACATCATATAGGAAGTTTACAATCTTTTCATAATGTTTTTATTGATTTCTAAGTAGGCTCTCCGTATAATGTAAGAGTAGTACAGGAGGAGAAAAATGGATAACCAGAATAGAAATAATCAGGGCCCTGACAGAAATAACAAGCAAGGGTTTTCCTTTGTGATTATTGTCACAATACTTACAGCGATGATGATATTTGCTCTCTATCAGTTTCAGGGGATGGGCGGCTCGGAAGAAGAGATAAGCTACGATGAATTCCTTAAAATGGTAGAGGACAGAAAAGTCGATACTGTTGAAGTAAAAAGTGACAGGATTGTAATTACTGCAAAAAAAGAAAAAGGCGAGCGGGCCGGCAGGGAGTATTATACCGGCGTGATTCGTGATGATACATTGTCAAATAAGCTTTACAAGGCGGGGGTAGAATATAAGCAGGAGATTCCTGATACGACTTCCATGATGATAGCACAGACGATTTTTTCATTTCTGCCCATTCTGCTTTTAATTGGCATGCTTGTCTGGATGACGAAAAAAATGTCTAAGGGCGGAGGTATTATGGGTGTTGGAAAGAGCAATGCCAAGATGTATGTTGAGAAGCAGACAGGGGTGACCTTTAAAGATGTTGCCGGACAGGATGAGGCGAAGGAGTCACTTCAGGAGGTGGTAGATTTCCTGCACAATCCGGGGAAATACACAAGTGTGGGTGCAAAGCTTCCAAAGGGCGCTCTTCTTGTAGGGCCTCCGGGAACAGGTAAAACTCTTCTTGCCAAGGCTGTTGCAGGAGAGGCAAAGGTTCCTTTCTTTTCACTTTCTGGTTCAGCATTTGTAGAAATGTATGTCGGTGTTGGAGCGTCAAGAGTGCGTGATTTGTTCAAACAGGCACAGCAGATGGCGCCGTGTATTATTTTTATTGACGAGATTGACGCGATTGGAAAGAGCAGGGATAACCAGCTTGGAAGCAATGATGAAAGAGAACAGACTCTGAATCAGCTTCTGGCAGAGATGGATGGTTTTGAGAGTAATAAAGGTCTTGTGCTTCTTGCAGCAACCAACCGTCCGGAGATATTAGATCCGGCACTTTTAAGGCCTGGACGCTTTGACAGACGTATTATTGTAGAGAAGCCAGATCTGAAAGGCCGTGTTGATGTACTGAAGGTACATTCCAAAGATGTAAAGATGGATGAGACTGTTGATTTGGATGCGATTGCTCTTGCGACTTCAGGTGCAGTAGGCTCGGACCTTGCAAATATGATTAATGAGGCAGCAATCAATGCGGTAAAGAATGGAAGACATGCAGTCTGTCAGAGTGATTTATTTGAGGCAGTTGAGGTAGTGCTGGTTGGTAAAGAGAAAAAAGACAGGATTATGAGCCAGGAGGAGCGGCGGATTGTATCCTACCACGAGGTCGGGCATGCTCTTGTAAGTGCACTTCAAAAGGATGCGGAGCCTGTGCAGAAGATTACCATTGTTCCAAGAACAATGGGAGCTCTTGGCTATGTTATGCAGACTCCGGAGGAAGAGAAATTCCTTAATACGAAAAAGGAGCTTGAGGCAATGCTTGTTGGAGCGCTTGCCGGACGGGCTGCTGAGGAGATTGTTTTTGATACAGTGACTACAGGTGCTTCTAATGATATTGAGAAGGCAACTAAGATTGCAAGAGCCATGATTACCCAATACGGCATGAGCGAAAAATTCGGGCTTATTGGTCTTGAGTCTATCCAGAATAAATATCTGGACGGAAGACCGGTAAGCAGCTGCGGTCAGGCTACAGCGTCGGAGATTGATAAGGAAGTTATGAAAATGCTGAAGGAATCTTATGAAGAGGCTAAGAGGCTTTTAGGAGAGCACAGGAAGTCACTTGATAAGATTGCGGATTTCCTGATAGAGAAGGAGACGATTACAGGAAAAGAGTTTATGGAGATTTTTCATGAAGTAGAGGGAATTAATCCAAAGGAGGAGAAAAAGCCAGAAGAGAGGATTTCGATGTCGCCGGTGAAGTAAGGGAGGACGGTTCCTACTTTGGCTACAGGTATATTGTAAATTCAAAGCAGTTAGAATATAGGTTCGTAACATGTACTGCAAATATATGTTACGGACTTATATTCTGACTGTTTTTTATTAAGAATATGTAACCAAGCTTCCAGTATTTCTGATCAAAATGCTGTCTGTGGATGTGAGGATCTGACAGTGGCTTGTCTCCTATTTTCTTGTGGAGTTGAGTGAAATATATGAGAACGTTATTATAAAAAATGAGCTTTAATTGAAAATAATATTGACAAAATTAAGATTTTATGTATAATAAATATATGAGAACGTTTCCACAAATAAAATAATACAGGAGGATATAATGAAGAAGGCAACATTGAAGGATGTTTCATCAAAATCAGGTGTCTCGGTTTCTACAGTGTCCAGATATATTAATGGTTCTGGGTATGTAGACGAAAAAACTGCCAGATGTATTCAGGAGGCGGTTGAGGAGTTAAATTATAAACCCAATAAATTCGCACAGAGTCTTAAGAAGGATGCCACCCAACAAATTGTACTCATTGTGCCGGATATTTTGAACCCTTATTATGCAGTGATTTTTCGTGAGCTGCAGGAGAGGGCTTTAGCAGAAGGGTATACGATTGTTCTTTATGATACTGCTCAGAGAGAAGAAGAGGAGATAAAGGCAGTATCTTTTGCAGAGGAACTTGGGGCGGATGGAATTATTTACTGTTCTATTTATAAGTCAGAAGAATGTTTAAAGCGGCTGATTCAGAATGGGAAGCCTGTTATTGTGAATAATAATTACAAAATGGCTGCTTTTGATACATTATATAGTGAGGAAGGAAATGGAATTTATATTTCTGCAAGACATCTGCTGGAATGTGGGCATAGAAAAATTGGCTATGTGGGAGGAAATCCTGTTTCAGATGTAAATATAAGAAGAAAGAGGGGTTTTTTTAAGGCTGTAGAAGAACAGGATATATCTGTGCCGGAAGATTGGATTTTTGAAATGGACTTTTCCATGGCGGCCGGTTATAAGGCTGGAATGTATTTTGCATCATTAGAGGAAAGGCCGACTGCTCTTTGTGCTGCAAACGATATTATTGCGATGGGGCTTATTACAGCATTCAATGAGCGTCGTATTAGGATTCCTCAGGATATAAGTATTACAGGTGAGGATAATATTGAATTTTCAAAAATATGCAGACCGACTTTAACAACGGTAGAAAACAGCGGAAGCTTCTTTGCAGAAAATGCATACAGACTTTTGATGGAGAGAATAAAGAAGCAGTATACAGGGGAAGCAAGGAAAATTGTATGCCCAAGGGAACTAATTATAAGAGAATCTACAAAGATAGTCAGAGAAGAGAAGGGAGAATAGGCTTGGAAAGGATTATTTTGGATACAGATATAGGAACAGATGTTGATGATGCAATGGCTGTTGCATTGGCAGCTCTTTCTCCTGAGATTAAGGTCGAGGGAATTACAACTGTGTATGGAGATGTTGACTTAAGGGCACGTATGGTTGTAAAGATATTAAAACTGCTGGGAAAAGAGGAGATACCTGTGATGGCAGGTATAAGGGAGGTATTACTAAAAAACCGTGAGATCTGGTGGCTTGGTCATGAGGGAGAAGGGCTTTTGGAGGAAGGAGAAGAGCTTTCCTATGACAAAAGACATGCAGTAGATTTCATTATTGATACAGTAATGAATAATCCGGGCGAGATTACTCTGGTGGCAATTGGCCCATTTACGAACCTGGCTGTGGCAATGGCACGAGAACCGCTGGTGGCAGAAAATGTAAAGCAGATTATTGTTATGGGCGGAAGTGCCAGGCTTGGAAGTATAGGAAGGGAACTGGAGTATTCAGATCATAATGTCAGCAGAGATCCCGAGTCAGCTTCTCTTTTGTTTAGAAGCGGGGCGCCGATTATAATGTGCGGATATGATGTCACCCGTCAGGTGCTGGTTTGCACAAAGGATGTAGAACGATTGGAGGCAACGGGAGAACAGTTAAATCTTGCAATGGCACGTATGATAAGAAAATGGCTGGATTGGTGGGAACGTGATTTTACTGCAATGAATGATCCCTTATGTATCGGGCTTTTGATTGATCCTGATTTCTGCAAGGGGGAGATGATGAATGTACATGTAGAGTATGACCACAGGCATCCGACGGGGCATACAATCTGTACACTGCCAAAAACTCCATGGACACCACCTGCGAAGTTGGGAAAAGAGAGGCCAGATCCCACGGTTAAGGTTTGTCTGGAGGTGGATGCTGAAAGATTTATCAAAATGTTAATGGACAGGGTATGTGACAGGAATTATAAATTTTAAGGAGGAAGGATTAGATGAAAAAATTACTATCAATTTTGTTGTGTATTTGTCTGACAGCTGGCTTGACTGCATGTAGAAAGAACAATGAAGATATACAGGAAGCAGGAAACAGTGTGGAACTTAATTTCCTCGTAATGCCTGATATTGAGAAAGTAAGCGATGTTTTCAAAGAATACGAAAAAAAGATACAGCTGTGAAGGTAAATGTGGAATCGCTTCCTTTTGATAAGATGTTTGAGGCCATAGAGGTGCGTCTTGGTGCCAAGGAGGATTCCATTGATATACTGCTGGTAGATGCTCCTATGGTGGCAAATTATACTGCAAAGGGCTATCTCGCAGATTTGTATTCTTATGTAGGTGAAAAGTCAAAGGGAAATATTACTGAGACATCACTGGGAGCAGGAACAATTGACGGAAAGCTTATGGCACTGCCTCTTAACAGCTCTACTGTGAATTTGTACTACAATAAAGAAATATTTAAAGAAAAAGGAATAGAGGTTCCGCCAGAGAACGTGGATGAAAGGTGGACATGGGAAAAGGTTGTAGATGTGGCGAAGAAGCTTACTTATGAAAAGGATGGCAGACAGATTTATGGACTTTGTTTTGAGCAGATTGGACGTCCTTATCAGCTTCTTCCGCTGGCACAGAGCCTAGGAGCAGAAGAGTTTGTAAATAAAGACGGCTCAAAAACAGAAGGCTATACAAATTCAGAAGAGATGGTAAAAGCATGTCAGTTCTATTATGACACCTTTAATACATGGAATATAAGTCCGAGAATTAGTGCAGATGATGCAGTTTCTTATTTTACAGGCGGACAAGTTGCTATGTTTATCGGAGGTCCATGGCAGATTCCATCTATGACAGAAGCAGGAATGGATTTCGGAATTGCGCCACATCCATATTTTGAAGGCGGTGAAGTGGTAACACCTACAGGAAGCTGGTATGTAGGAGTGTCAAATTATTCGAAAAACAAGGAAGAGGCAGCAAAGTTTGTAGAGTTTATAACGACAAATGACGATGCTTGTCAGATGAATTATGACATCGGGAAAAATCTTCCCTGTAACATTCACGTACTAGAAGCAATTGATAATGATTCAGCATATGAGAGTTTTCCTGATAATTCTATGAAGCTTGCCGTATATGAATCAATTAATACTGCAAAAGCAAGGCCGCAGATGGCAGGATATGCAGAGTGGCAGTCTGTTATGGAGAAAACATATAGTGACATTATGAATGGAAGTAATCCGAAGGAGGCACTAGATCTGGCTGTCGCCGAGATTGATAAGCAGTTAGAGAAGTATAAAAAGTAACCTGCAGACAGGGCAGGGGGGGTTCCTGCCCTACTATTTTACAGGAGGGTGTGTAACGGTGAGATGGAAAAGAATGGCGGCGCCCCTGCTCTTTTTGACGCCGGCAATGCTTGGGATTATAGTATTTAAGATGGTTCCTATTTTACAAGGTGTTATTGACAGTTTTTTCCAATATTCCTTTATAAATCAGAAAACTTATTTTTCAGGCTTTCAGAATTATATAGATGCGTTAACAGATCCGATATTTTTAAATTCGATTAAAGTAACTATGATTTTTAATATAATTGTCAATCCCCTTCAGGTGCTCATATCCTTTGGCTTAGGGCTTCTGCTTATGATTAGGATAAAGGGTCAGACAACTTTTCGGACTATACACTTGATACCAATTACAGTATCTTTTACCGTTGCATGTATTTTGTGGGGAGTTTTAATGAATCCGGAACAAGGTCTTTTGAATTCTGTGCTGAATTTATTCGGGATACCTAATCAGCAGTTTTTATTTGATAAAGCGCAGGCACTGCCGAGTGTTATCGGTATAGCAACATGGAAAGGGGTCGGTTACTGGGCGTTGTTTTTTATATCAGGGCTTGAAGAAATTCCTTCACAGCTTTATGAAGCTGCCGCGATTGATGGGTCTGGCCCATGGAACACCTTAATACATATTACAATACCACAAATGAAGAGAACAGTATTGTTTGTAGTGGTTTCAGATACAATTTCAAATTTCCTTTTATTTGTTCCGGCGTATATTCTGACAAACGGTGGACCTGAAGGAAGTACCGATTTTATGATGTTTGAAATTTTTAAAAACGCATATACGTATTCGAATGTCAATCTTGCTTCATCGATGATTGTACTGCTTCTTGTAATTATGCTGGCTGTAGTAGGTATAGAAAGTATGCTGCTGGGAGGAAGAGATGAATAGACTGAAGAAAAATGTAAAAATACTTATTTATTTGTTCCATGCTGTTCTTCTGACAATAGTTTTTCTTCCACTGGTATTTGCACTTGTGTCTTCTTTCCGTCCATTGGAGGATTTGTATAAATATGTCAGGCCGCTGACACTGGAAACATTTATACCGAAAAATTTCACGTTGGATGCGTATAAAGATATATTTGTAAAATATAGATTTGGTACTTCTGTAATGAATTCTATTTTTGTGGCGGGTGTAACAGTGATGGCAGGGGTTGTTATTAATGCGCTTGCAGGTTTTGCATTTGCTAAATTCCGGTTTCCTTGTAAACGACTCTTATTTGGAATCGTACTTTTGACCTTCATGGTTCCGTTTGAGCTTTTGTCGATCAACTTGTATAGCATGATGATTGATTTTGGATGGGTTGATACATTCCTTGCATTGATTGTTCCAAGTGTTCCGAATGGAATGGTTATTTTTCTCTTCAGGCAGTACTATCTTGGGTTTCCAGATTACCTTTTAGAGACATCTAAAATTGATGGATTGAATTGGTGGGGAATTTTTTGGAGAGTTGTAATGCCTAATTCCAAAGCAGTATGTATTAGTTCCGGTCTTGTATTGTTTTTAAATCAGTGGGAATCATTTTTATGGCCGGTTCTTGTAACACGGAGTGAAAATATGCAGACGATACAGATAGCATTGAACAGTTTCCGAACGCAATATACTAAGGAATGGAATAATATATTTGCAGCCTCTATTATAGCTTTTTTAATTCCAATTTTAATTATTCTGCCATTACAGAAGTTTTACGTTGAAGGCATTACAAGTACTGGCAGTAAGGAATAAAGTGTATGATAATAAAAAGGGAGAGAATGTCATGGTAAAATTAAAGGATAAAATGCGCTGGACGTATTTTGCTGATATGCTTGAGGATGAGTATACTGCGTGCAGGTACGAGGGAAAGCCGGTAGATAGATTTCAGAAATATATAGAGGAAATCCATAAAATTAATGACAGTAATAAACGTGAAAGGAAAGCCGGCAGACTGTTGGAGCAAATGGAAAAGGAAATTGCAGAAGATACAGGTAACTTCGAGGAGCCGTCGGAATATGATGAGATACAGGCAGTTCTGCCAAAGAAAAAGAAACGGCAGGTACAGATAGATAATAATGAAATAAAGGAGAGGCTTTTGGGGGCATGGGTGGGGCGAATAACGGGATGCCTCTTAGGCATTCCAGTAGAAGGGTGGACAAAAGTAAGAATTCAGGGATTTTTGTCTGAATCAGGACAGTATCCTTTAAAAACTTTTATGACAGCAGATGTCCGGGATGAAGTAAAAAAGAAATATAAGGTAAAAACTATAGACCCTGAGACACCATATGACAGGACAGTAATGTGCTGGAAGGAGAATATTGATAAATACCCAGTAGATGATGACATGAATTACCCGGTACTGGCACTAAAAATTGCTGAACGTTACGGGCTGGAGTTTGATGCACAGGATGTGGCAGAAGCATGGCTGCTTAGTATGCCTGGGCTTCATGCGTGTACAGCAGAGAGGGCAGCGTACAGAAACCTTATGAACGGCATCCTTCCTCCGGAATCGGCAAGGTATAGAAATCCATATAGAGAATGGCTGGGAGCACAGATTCGGGGGGATTTTTGGGGATATGTTTTCCCGGGAGATTCCAAATGTGCAGCAAAGAGAGCATATATTGATGCCAGTGTTTCGCATGATAAGAATGGAATCTATGGGGAGATGTTAATCTCATCTATATGCAGTCTTTGTTATAGAAAGAATCTGACAATGAAGGAGATTATAGAAGAGGCGCTTTTAGAGATTCCAGAAAAATGCAGACTTGCTTTATGTGCCAGAACAGTGCTGGAAGAGTATGAACAAAAAATCCCATTTTATAGTATAGTTAATAGAATACATAAGGAATATAATGAAAATATATTTTTTGACTGGTGTTATGTAATGCCGAATATACAATTAGTTATCGCGGCAATTTTATATTTTTCTGAATCGTTTACAGAAGCAATAACAAATACCGTTATGTGTGGTTTTGACACAGACTGCAACGGCGCTACTGTGGGCTCTATTGTTGGGCTTTATAGAGGAATAAGCTGTATAGACAGAAAATGGTATGAGGATATTCAACCAATTGTCTGTACAAGTATTCATGGGTATTACGAAATGGGTATTGAAGAACTGGTTGAAAGAACATATAGATTAATAAAATTTTAGATAAGGATTTACTGTATCAAAGCTCTTGTCAGAAATCTGAGGGTAAGTTAAAATAAAGAAGTATAATATACCTGAGGAGATTGACATGTTTGATATACAGGAAGAACTGAAAAAACTCCCGGGAAAACCGGGAGTTTATATTATGCATGATGAAGCAGATAATATTATTTATGTCGGCAAGGCGGTAAGCCTTAAGAACCGTGTGCGCCAGTATTTTCAGAGCAGCAGGAATAAGGGTGTAAAGATTGAGCAGATGGTGACGCATATCAGGCGTTTTGAGTATATTGTGACGGATTCGGAGCTAGAGGCTCTTGTCCTGGAATGTAACCTGATTAAGGAGCACCGGCCGAAGTATAACACAATGCTGATGGATGATAAGGCTTACCCGTTTATTAAGGTGACCGTGGAGGAACCCTTTCCGCGTATTATGCTGGCGCGGCAGATTGGCAAGGATAAGTCGAAGTATTTCGGGCCCTATACCAGTGCCGGAGCAGTGAAGGACACGATTGAGCTGATACGGAAGCTGTACCATATAAGAAGCTGTAACAGGAGGCTTCCGGCGGATACCGGAAAGGAGAGGCCCTGCCTGAATCACCATATCCATCAGTGCAATGCACCGTGCCAGGGATATATTTCCGAAGAAGAATACAGGAAATCAATTGATGAGGTGGTACATTTTTTAAATGGACATTATGATTTGATTCTCAGAAGGCTTCAGGAAAATATGGAGGAAGCCTCCGAGGCGTTGGAATTTGAGAAAGCGATTGAATACAGAGAGCTTCTATCCAGCGTAAAGAAAATAGCACAGAAGCAGAAGATAACAGATACTGCAGGTGATGACAGGGACATTCTGGCTGTGGCGTCAGATAGAGAGGACGCGGTTGTGCAGGTTTTTTTTATTCGAGGCGGAAGGCTTATCGGCCGAGATCACTTTTATTTGAAAATTTTGGAAGGGGAGGCATACGGTGAAATATTATCAAGCTTTATTAAGCAGTTTTATGCCGGAACCCCATATATTCCAGCCTGTCTAATGCTTCAGGAAGAAATAGAGGACCAGGTGCTGATTGAAGAGTGGCTTACAAAGAAACGCGAACACAAGGTGCGGCTTCATGTGCCAAAAAAAGGGACGAAGGAAAAGCTTGTAGAGCTTGCACAGAAAAACGCAGCCCTTGTTTTAAACACTGACAAGGAAAGGCTCAAAAGAGAGGAAGGACGTACTATAGGAGCAGTAAAGGAACTGGAGAAACTGCTTGGTTTAAAGGAAGTTGTACGCATGGAGGCATATGATATTTCCAATACAAACGGATTTGCCTCTGTTGGTTCTATGGTTGTATATGAGAAAGGGAAGCCAAAGAGGAATGATTACCGGAAATTTAAAATTAAAGGTGTGAAAGGTGCGAATGATTACGCCAGCATGGAGGAAGTTCTGACAAGAAGATTTAAGCATGGCATTGAGGAACGAAAAATGGGAAAAGAGATGGGAGGATTTACAGCATTTCCGGATCTTATCCTTATGGACGGTGGAAAAGGACAGGTGAATGTTGCGCTGGAGGTTATGGATAAGCTCCGGCTTAATATTCCGGTCTGTGGAATGGTAAAGGACGATAATCATAGAACAAGAGGACTATATTATAATAACATTGAGCTTCCGATTGATAAGAATTCGGAAAGTTTCCGGCTCATTACAAGAATTCAGGATGAGGCACACCGCTTTGCAATTACATTTCACAGGGATTTAAGAAGCAGAGGACAGGTACATTCTGTACTGGATGATATTCCGGGAGTTGGTCCGGCAAGAAGGAAGGATTTAATGAAGCATTTTGAAAATATAGAAGCAATTAAAAATGCCTCTGTGGACGAACTTAAGAAACTGCCTTCTGTAAATGAAAAATCCGCCAGGGACATATACAATTTTTTTCATCAGTGTGATATAATAACGACAAGCTCAGACATGGAGGAAGGAGATACACATGACAACAAATAATGTTAAGATGAAAACGCTGGTTGAAAGAATGAATCTTAAAAATCTTACACCAGATGTAGACTATGCGGGCAAAGAAGTGGTGATACCGGATATTAACAGACCAGCTCTGCCGCTTACAGGTTTTTTCGAGAATTTTGATTCCAGACGGGTACAGATAATCGGCTATGCAGAGTACAGCTATCTTGAGACTTTGGATGATGAAAGAAAAAGCAAAATATATAAGAGATTTCTTACAGATGAGATGCCTTGCATTATATTCTGCCGTTCTTTAAAGCCGGATGAGATTTTGATTCAAAAGGCTGTAGAGGCAAATGTGCCTCTGTTTTCTACAGATATCCATACATCAGAGTTTACTGCAGAGATTATCAGGTGGTTGAATGTGGCTCTCGCACCATGTATTTCCATTCACGGAGTTCTGGTAGAGGCATATGGCGTGGGCGTGCTGATTATGGGTGAGAGTGGAATTGGAAAAAGTGAGGCGGCACTAGAGCTGATTAAAAGAGGACATCGTCTGGTCAGTGATGATGTGGTTGAGATCCGCAAGGTTAGTGATGAGACGCTGGTTGGAAGCGCGCCGGATATTACAAGACATTTTATTGAGCTTCGGGGAATTGGAATTGTGGATGTAAAGACGCTATTCGGAGTTCAGAGTGTAAGAGAAACCCAGAACATTGACCTTGTAATTACGCTTGAGGACTGGGACAGGGAGAAGGAGTACGACAGACTAGGGCTTGAAGAGCAGCACACAGAGTTTCTCGGTAATATGGTAGCCAGCCATCAGATTCCGATTCGTCCGGGGCGTAATCTGGCAGTTATTGTGGAGACGGCGGCAATCAACCATAGGCAGAAGAAGATGGGGTATAATGCAGCGCAGGAATTGTATAAGCGTGTTCAGCGAAATCTTACAAGAAAATAAAGAGTTAAAGTCTAAAGTAATGAGGAGGAATGAAAAATGAAGTATTGTTTTGGCGTGGATGTTGGAGGAACAAGCATTAAAATCGGCCTGTTTACTGTCGAGGGTAATATTCTGGACAAGTGGGAGATTAAGACCCGCAGGGAAAATAAGGGGGAGGCTATACTGCCTGATATTGCAGATTCTCTGAAGGCAAAAATCAAAGAAAGGGAGTTTAGCACAAACGAAATCAAGGGTATCGGAATTGGCATCCCGGCTCCTGTTACAGGGGATGGTATTGTAAAGAATACAGCGAATTTAGGATGGGGCTATAAAGAAGTGAACCGAGAGCTTCGAGAGCTTACAGGGCTTGATGTTCAGGCAGGAAATGATGCGAATCTGGCAGCACTTGGCGAGATGTGGCTTGGCGCCGGGCAGGGACAGACGAATATGATCATGGTAACCTTGGGAACTGGAGTAGGAGGAGGAGCCATTGTAGATGGCAGGCCTATGGTAGGAGCAAATGGTGCGTCAGCAGAGATTGGGCATGTATGTGTAAATTATCATGAGAAGAAAAAATGTGGCTGCGGGAAGACTGGATGTCTGGAGCAGTATGCGTCTGCAACTGGAATCGCAAGACTTGCCAGGATGAGGCTTGCCTGGGATGATACTCCGTCGCTGCTTCGCGGACAGGAGAAGATAGATGCCAAGGCTGTATTCGATGCTATGAAGGCAGGGGATGATGTAGCAAAAGAGATTGTGGAGCAGTTCAGCGCATATCTCGGACATGGACTTGCAAATGTGGCAATCATTGTAGATCCAGCAGTTATTGTAATCGGAGGCGGTGTGTCCAAGGCTGGAGATATTATGATCCCATTTATTAGGAAGTATTTTCTGGAGAAAGCGTTTTTTGCGAACAAGGAGACAGAATTTGTAATTGCAAAGCTTGATAATGATGCAGGAATCTGCGGGGCAGCGAAGATGATTATTGATAAATAGGATAGGTATGTATAAGTATGAAATAAAAAGTATAAATGGAGGTGCAGCACTTCGCAACTGCACCTCCATTTATACTTTTTATTTCATTTTTTATGATTATAAAACTCTTTTATCAGGCAGCCGGATTATTAGGGTCAACAGGCGGATTAGGGTCAACAGGCGGATTAGGGTCACCGCCAGGATTCTCCGGATTGTCAGGCTGGTTAGGGTCACCGCCAGGATTCTCCGGATTGTCAGGCTGGTTAGGGTCATCGCCGGGATTTTCCGGATTTTCCGGATTTTCTGGTTCCTCTGGTTCCTCTGGTTTATTATTTTCTTCTTCCTCCTGGCGCCTCTTTTCCTCTTCCTCCTCTTTTCGCTTTCTTTCAGCTTCTTCCATCTGTCCGATATCATTTCCGCTGGAATCTTTGATACCATTGTGCCCCGGGCATGCTGTATTAGGGACAGAGCCTTTAGCAAAGAATTCTGTAATAGTCGGACATCTTCCGGCTACTGCCAGATGTCCGGTATATTTACATACGCTCTTCTGCTCTACAGAGGCGGGCATCTCGAAGTCTTTAACCTCCAATCCCTCATGAACACGGCTCATGACACTCCGCCAGATATTCATGTGATAATTGGAATCAATAAGAGGTTTGTTATCATCATATCCGCCCCATACAGTACAAATATAATATGGAGTATATCCTGCAAACCAGATATCTTTATCCCTGTCATTCTGATCTGTGGAAGTACCAGTTTTTCCGGCTACAGGCATACTGCTAAACTTTGCAGCAGTTCCAGTACCGCTGTCTACAACTGTCTGCATTGCACTTGTCAGAAGATAGGCTGTACTGTCCTGAAGAGCCTGATGGCTGTCAGGAGTTCCGTCTAATAAGACATTGCCGTCATGGTCAAGAACTTTTGTATACAGAGTCGGTCTGTTATAGAGACCATTGTTTGCAATAGCAGCAAAAGCTCCGCACATCTCGTAATTATATACACCATCTACAATACCGCCAAGTGCTGTAGATTGATATAAATCTGACATTGTCCCATATCCATCATCACGGCTCTCTACAAGAGTTGTAATACCGAGATTCTTACAGCAGTCGAATCCGACCCGGGGAGTAATTTCAGTAAACATCTTAACTGCACATACATTGGCTGAATCCCGGATAGCGCTTCGTACAGTCATATCACCGCGATATCTGCTTCCCCACCAGTTCTTTACCTCCTGTCCGCTTTCATATTTGAAAGGCTCGTCCTTGATAGTGGTTGCAAGAGTTTTTCCGCAGGAATCAAGAGCCGGAGCATAAACAGCCAGAATTTTAAAGCAGGAACCAGGCTGTCTTGTGGAGCCCTTGTAGGCTCGGTTCAGGGAAAGACTGGTAGTCTTGGCGCCCCGTCCGCCTACCATTGCCTTTACCTGGCCGGTATGCTGGTCCATTAGTGTGAGAGAAGCCTGGGGCTGGGGAGAAATATTTATAACCTCAAGGTAGGTGTCTCCCTCCTGGGCAAGTGTAGCCTTAAATTCTTCAATCCTTGCATATACAGCTTCTTCACTGGAAAATACAAGCCCCTGCTCGTCTCCGTAAGTATTTTTTGTATACTGCTTAATATGGCCGGAGCTGTAATTTTCTAAAGTACCATCTGTACGGGTAATAGTCAGTGCGTAATCAAGACCGTATTCCTTAAGATATGGATAATTGGCATCATTATTCATCTCTTCATCACAGATAGCCTGCATACTAAGATTCTGGGTAGAGAAGATGCTCAAGCCGCCGCTGTATACTGCATTAAAAGCCTGCGTTTCCGTAAATCCGCACTGGTCTTGCAGATCCTGCATAACCTGGTCGGATAGTGCATCTACAAAATAGCTGTAAGGCGTCATAACATCATTGACAGCATTTACTGTCTGGATGCGGGAATACACATCATCGGCAATTGCTTCATCGTAAGCAGCCTGATCAATATATCCCTGCTCTAACATTTTCTTAAGAACCTCATCCCGGCGTTCTTTATTACCCTCCGGATTTGTCACTGGGTTTAGTGTAGAAGGGCTCTGTGCGGTCCCGGCGATGGTGGCACACTCAGACAGGTTAAGTTCAGAAACATCCTTGTTAAAATAACGTTTTGCGGCAGATTGTACACCAAGAGCATTCTGCCCTAAGTTAATGGTATTCATATAACTTTCAAGAATCTCGTCTTTACTCATCTGCTTTTCAATATCAACAGCAAGAAATTGTTCCTGAAGCTTTCGCTCTAACCGATCAAAGAACGTCTTTTCTTCCATAAATTCAGGGAATACATTGTTCTTGATAAGCTGCTGCGTCAACGTGCTGGCACCCTCGGAAAAGTTACCGGAGGTAAGTCCCTTAACAGCAGCACGGGCAATACCCCGCGGATCAATACCATTATGCTGGTAGAAACGCTCGTCCTCAATGGCCACAAATGCATGCTGCATATTAACCGGTATCTCGTCGATGGTCCGGTAGATACGGTTGGCGCCCTCATCTACAAAACGTCCTGTCTCTGTTGCATTGTCGTCAGCATATACAATTGTGGTAAAGCCCTTTGGCCTCACTTGAGACGGAGATATCTCAGGCGCTTTGTCAATAATCCTTTTCACAAATAAACCACCGCCCACTGCACCAGCAATGCAGACTACAACAAGACATAGAAGAAATGCTTTAAATAATCTCAAACCAACCCGCTTCCCCTGCATGGATGATTTGGAGGTAATCTGCTTCTGTTTTTTGGCGGCCTGCTTTTTACCATAATTCATGAGTAACTGCCTCCTTTATACCAAGTCATTATAGCAAATATACAGATTGAAATAAAGAAAAAAATAAAAAGTTAATATTTTTAGTAGGAAAATCTTAAGGAATTCGTTATAGTTATAAGTAAACAATTGTAAAACAGACAGGAAGGACTAAAATTATGGCAGCATATAAAGAATTATACACAGGCGGAGAGGGAGAGATTATCGAAAAAAAATCGCGCTTTATTGCTACAACATTTCCAACAAAAACGGAAGAGGAAGCACTCTCCTTCATAGAATCCACACGTAAAAAGTACTGGGATGCCAGGCACAACTGCTTCGCTTACGTCATAGGCGAAAAAGGTGAGCTAAAAAGATGCAGTGATGACGGAGAGCCTACAGGCACTGCAGGCAGGCCCATGCTGGACGTGTTGCTGGGTGAAGAGGTCCGCAATATCACAGTAGTAGTCACCAGATATTTTGGAGGTACATTGTTAGGAACGGGAGGTTTAGTGAGAGCTTATTCATCCGCTGTCCAGACAGGACTTGCCTCATCCACTATTATAACCAGAATCCCTGGTCTTAAACTCCACATTGAAACAGATTACACAGGATTAGGCAAAATACAGTACACCCTTGCCAAAAAGGGAATTCAGATACTGGATTCCTCCTATACAGACAAAGTAACCCTGACAGCTTTATTTCCTAAGGAAGAATCAGAGGATGTCAAAGCAGCCCTTATTGAAGCTACCAATGCTAAAGCTGTCCTGACCCAGGGAGTGGCATGTAGTTACGCCATCATAAACGGTGCCCCCATTATACTAGAATAGTCAGATATAGGACCGTATCTTGTATAATAAGTGCAGGATACAGTCCTATATCTGAATTATTTTGAATTTATAGTTTATTCATAGCTGGAACAGCAGTGGTGCTGCAGCCTGGCGGCCTTATAGCCGTCCCATGTAATAGCTATTCATATAATTTTTACAATTATGAAAACTCGGGCTCAATTAACCCAAACGTTCCATCCTTCCTTCTATATACCACGCAGACCTCATCGCTTTCTGCATTAAAAAATACAAAGAAATTATGTCCTAAAAGCTCCATCTGCACACATGCATCCTCTGGGAACATAGGTTTAATGCCGAATTTTTTGGTACGTACAATCTTAATCTCTCCGTCATCAACCGCTTCCTCTGTTTCAAACAGTTCTTTGTTAAAGTTACTGCCTTCCTGGTGCTTTGCAATCAGCTTGTTTTTATATTTCCTGAGCTGGCGTTCAATAACCTCTTCTACCAGATCAATAGACACATACATATCTGTACTTGCCTGTTCAGAACGAATAATATTGCCCTTTACAGGAATTGTTACTTCAATTTTCTGCTGTTCTTTCTGTACACTCAAGGTTACGTGAATTTCCGTATCAGGAGTAAAGTACCTTTCTAATTTTCCTAACTTGCTCTCTACAGTCTCTTTTAAGCTAGGGGTTACATCCATGTTCTTTCCTACGATGATAAATTTCATACTGCCCAACTCCTTTTTGATATATTTTTCAGAAAAGTATCGTCTGACAATTGATTAACAAACCATACTTCTATCTGATATATCTAGTATAACACGTTTGATGGCTAATGTATAGAACGTATTACTTCAATTCGGGAAATTTTTCCATCATGTGTTTTTGCTGCACGAAGTCCAAAATCTGTAAAGTACACACAGGCGCCCACGCCGACTTCAATATCGTACTCTTCACATTTTTGCAAAAAGACATCGAGAAGAGTTTCGTTCCCTTTATGAGGGAGCTGAATATCAAGAATCCGTGCAACAGATTTGGCTTTCATGCTGGAGCGGAGAATAATCTGGTCAGAAATATCAAATTCACAGAACAAATATTTTCTTGTGGCAAATAAAGCCGCGATGGCACAGACACCTATCAGGCTGCCCCAGCTTGAGGAATGGTCAATGATAATCTGCCTTGCAATTGCAAAAAGAAGCACTTCAAATACTGTATCTGGTGAGTGGGAATACATCATTCGGATAAGCTCAACACCGATAATCAGGTTGAAGCAGGTTTCCAGTAAATCTGTAAAATTGGGCCAAACGTCCAGATTTGGGATGTTTGTCAGATTGGAAGCCATCCGCAGGCACAGTAAAATAATGCCGACGGACATCATGAATGCAATAAACAGTTCCAGAAAGGTTGCCAGCCGCTTTAAAAAGTTTGCTACATAATGTCTCATATGGTTCTCCTTTGTACTTTGGTAAACAGGAACGGGTATATGATTAGTACCCATAGTACAAGTATAAAGTATTCGGCGGTTTTTGCCAAGATGGAACTTCCGAAAAGAAAGGAAATTCCTAATTTAAGAAGCAGAGTAAGGAACAGGCCTGGAATTACTGTTAAAATCAGGCTTTTAACAGAAGTAAAGCCTGAACAAAAATGCAGATGCCGCTGTTCAATATACCATCCTGCCGCGAAACCAAGTCCGGCGCCCGAGGCTTTACAGCAATCCACGGCATATTTCATTTCAATTATGCCCTGTACATTTAAAACTAGGGCATAGACAGCCGCACAAAAAGCGATGCCAGCAAGAATAAAGGCGGTGTATTTTGGATGTGCAGCATTTCCAAGAAGGGCGTCCTGAAATTTCCATATTACACAAGATACGGCAATAGATATGGCCATAGCTGTAAATACATCCTTGGGAGTATGGCAGCCCAGATACATTCTGGAAAATCCTACAAGAAGAAAGGTGAGGCAGCAGAAAAATTTCCCCGTAAGTGATTTGCTTTTTATAGCCAGCGGGAAAAATAGGCAGGCAGCCCCTTGAGTATGTCCGCTTGGAAAGGAGTAGCCTGTAGCGCCGGGAACGGCGCTTTCAACAGCCTGAAAGTCCGGGTCTAAAATCCAGGGTCTCGGGATGCGCATGGTAATCTTTAACACCTGTACACATAGGCCTGCTGTAAAGTACGTAAAACCCAGAAGATAAGCAAAGCGCTTATCCACACACCAGTAAAATGTGCAGATAACCGCTATAATGATTATTTCCTGTCCAAAATAGGTGATAAGCTGCATAAGCTTATCTAGAAAAGGATTTCGTATTCCCTCTAACAGCCATAAAAATGTCATGATCGATTTCCTCTTTTTCTCATCTTAGGATCCAGAATCTTTTTACGAATTCTAAGGGTTTTAGGGGTTACTTCTAACAGTTCGTCAGTATCAATGAAGTCTAAAGCTTCCTCAAGACTTAAGACTTTAGGCGTTGTAAGCCTGAGCGCTTCATCTGCGCTGGAGGAACGAGTGTTGGTAAGATGTTTTGTCTTGCAGACATTCACTTCAATATCATCCGTTTTTGCATTTTCTCCAATAACCATACCAGAATAGACTTTCTCGCCGGGACCAATGAATAGGATTCCCCTCTCCTGAGCGCCAAAAAGTCCATAAGTTACAGATTCACCAGTTTCAAATGCAATAAGAGAGCCCTGCTTCCTATATTGAATATCCCCTTTATAGGGTGCGTAGCCGTCAAACGCAGTATTCATGATGCCATTTCCTTTTGTGTCAGTCAAAAACTCGCCGCGGTAGCCAATAAGCCCCCGTGCAGGAATCCTAAATTCCAGACGGCTGTAGCCGCCGTTTGCTGTTCCCATATTCTGCAGCTCGCCTTTTCTCTGGCTGAGCTTTTCAATAACCGTGCCTGTAAATTCTTCCGGTACATCAATATATGCTGTTTCCATAGGCTCCAGGAGTTTTCCGTTTTCATCCTTTTTGTAGAGCACCTCGGCTTTGCTGACAGCAAATTCATAGCCTTCCCTGCGCATGTTTTCAATAAGAACGGACAAATGAAGTTCTCCCCGTCCAGATACCTTAAAACTGTCAGTGCTGTCAGATTCCTCTACACGGAGGCTGACATCTGTATTAAGCTCTTTGAAGAGCCTGTCTCTTAAATGGCGGGAGGTTACATATTTTCCCTCTAATCCTGCAAAGGGACTGTCATTGACAATAAACTGCATGGCAATGGTAGGCTCAGATATTTTCTGGAAAGGAATAGCCTGCGGGTTTTCGAGGGAGCAGATGGTATCTCCGATGGAAATATCTGCAATTCCTGAGATGGCGACAATAGAACCAATGGCGGCTTCTTTTACATCTACTTTATTTAGACCATCGAATTCATACAGTTTGCTGATGCGGACCTTTTCCTGCCGTCCGGGGTCATGTTCGTTAACAACAACTGCATCCATTCCGACCTTAATGGTACCATTGTCCACCTTGCCTACACCGATGCGGCCTACATATTCATTATAATCAATAGTGCTGATAAGCACCTGTGTATCGGCATCTGGGTCTCCTTCAGGAGCCGGGATATAGCCAAGGATTGTCTCAAAAAGAGGCTTCATGTCCCGCTCTTCGTCTGTAAGGTCAAGGACAGCGACCCCGGCCTTGGCAGACGCATAGACAAAGGGACAGTCTAACTGTTCGTCGGAGGCATCTAAATCCATGAACAACTCAAGTACCTCGTCAATAACCTCATCAGGCCTTGCCTCAGGGCGGTCAATTTTGTTGATGCAGACGATGACAGGAAGAGTGAGCTCCAAAGCTTTTCTTAAAACAAATTTTGTCTGAGGCATAGCGCCCTCAAAAGCATCTACTACGAGAATGACTCCATTTACCATTTTAAGGACACGTTCCACCTCTCCGCCGAAATCAGCATGCCCTGGAGTATCAATAATATTTATCTTGGTTCCTTTATAATAGACGGCAGTATTTTTGGAAAGGATTGTGATACCGCGTTCTCTTTCAATATCGTTGGAATCCATGACGCGCTCTTTTACTTCCTGATTTTCACGGAATACACCGCTTTGCTTTAAAAGCTCGTCAACCAGGGTGGTCTTGCCGTGGTCAACATGGGCTATAATCGCTATATTACGTACATCTTCACGTTTTGTTTTCATCTAAATCATCCTTTTCTTCTACCTATTTTAATGTAATAACTCTAATAGTGTATCACATTTTACAGATTTTACAAGACATGAAAAAATGTTGTTCTAAAACAGCTGACTGCTTCATAGACTAATTAATGACCATGAAATACGATTCAGAGGAAGGGAGAATGTAAAATTATGTCAGATAAGATTATTGAAAACAACCAGGTAACCATTATGGGAGAAGTTGCTTCCGAATTTACCTTCAGCCATGAGGTGTTCGGGGAAGGATTTTACATGGTAGATGTAAGAGTCCGCAGGCTTAGCAGCTCTGAAGACAGGATTCCGCTTATGATATCCGAACGGCTTATCGATGTGTCGCAGGACTATATCGGCGAGTTTATTATGGCAAGCGGGCAGTTCCGTTCTTATAACAGGCACGACGAACAAAAGAACCGGCTGGTATTATCCGTATTCGTAAGAGAAGTGTCATTTATAGAAGAGGAGCTTGACGGGGCTAAGACAAACAGTATTTTCCTTGATGGTTACATATGTAAGCTGCCGATTTACCGTAAAACGCCGCTGGGAAGGGAGATTGCGGATCTTCTTCTTGCCGTCAACCGGCCTTATGGAAAGTCTGATTACATACCATGTATCTGCTGGGGCAGAAATGCAAGATTTGCCTCGACCTTTGAAGTAGGCGAACATGTGCAGATATATGGGCGGATTCAAAGCAGAACCTACATAAAAAAGCTGACGGAAACAGAGACGCAGGAGCGCACAGCCTATGAAGTATCGGTAAGCAAACTGGAATGTATAGAAGGTTAAATTCGGGTGAGGCTTTCATTGACATCCCCCCTTATTGATGATAAAATTTTAGGTAATAAATAGAAAAATCAGGAGGATGGATATGGCTGTATTTACAGGCGCCGGTGTGGCGATTGTTACACCATTTAATGCAGATGAGAGCATCAATTATGATAAATTGGACGAATTAATTGACTATCATTGTAAAAATGGTACGGATAGTATAATTATATGCGGAACGACGGGTGAGTCCGCGACGATGACAGAAGAAGAGCATATGGAATGCGTGAAGTTCGCTATAGACCGGGCAAGGGGAAGGATTCCAGTTATTGCAGGCACAGGTTCCAACTGTACAAGGACAGCAGTCGAGATGTCAAAGGAGGCTGTGGAGTATGGAGCGGACGGACTGCTTCTTGTGACTCCTTACTATAACAAGGCGACGCAGGCCGGGCTGATTGCACACTATAGTGCGGTAGCAAAAGAGGCGAAGGCACCGATTATTATGTACAGTGTGGCAAGCCGCACCGGATGCAATATTGAGCCTGCAACAGTGGCAGAGCTTGTGAAGAGCGTAGATAATATTGTAGGAATAAAGGAAGCGTCGGGAAATATTTCCCAGGTGGCGAAGATTATGTCTCTTACTGACGGAAATATTGAATTGTATTCTGGAAATGATGACCAGATTGTACCCCTTCTTTCTCTTGGGGCAAAGGGTGTTATCTCTGTACTCTCTAATGTGGCTCCAAAGGAGACGCATGATATCTGTGAGAAGTTTTTTGCAGGTGACGTGGCGGGAAGTGCAGCGCTTCAGCTTAAGGCAATTCCACTATGTGAGAAGCTATTCTGTGAGGTGAATCCGATTCCGGTAAAGAAAGCGCTTAAACTTATGGGAATGGACTGCGGGCCTCTACGTATGCCGCTTACAGAGCTGACGCCCGGGCATACAGAAAAGCTTCGTCAGGCGATGAAGGACTTTGGAATTAAATTAGCATAAGATATCAAAGGATGATATAATTTGACAGAGAAGAAAAGGGTATCTTTAAAATAAGATACCCTTCTGTTATAAGATGAAAAATAAGATACGTAAGTAAAAACGAGGAGGAATGATAGTGATGATACGGGCAGTTATGCACGGATGTAATGGAAAGATGGGGCAGGTCATAACCGGGCTTGTAAAGGAGGATGCTCAGATAGAGTTTGTGGCAGGTGTGGATGCTTACACAGGCATTTCTAATACCTATCCTGTATTTGACAGTATTGAAAAATGTGATGTGGAGGCAGACGTGGTCATTGATTTCTCAAATGCAAAGGCAGTGGACCGGCTTCTTGATTACTGCGGGGAAAGAAAACTTCCAGTTGTTTTATGCACAACCGGCCTTTCCGAAGAACAGCTTGTAAAGGTGGAAGAAACGTCGAAAAAGACTGCAGTTTTAAAATCGGCAAATATGTCTCTTGGAATCAATCTCCTCTTAAAGCTTATAAAGGATGCAGCTAAGGTACTTGCGGGAGCGGGATTTGATGTTGAACTTGTAGAACGCCACCATAATCAGAAGGTAGACGCACCCAGCGGCACTGCACTGGCACTTGCAGATTCCATCAATGAGGCAATGGATCATGCATACACATATGTATATGACAGAAGCCAGAAAAGAGAAAAGAGAGATAAAAAAGAGATGGGGATTTCCGCTGTGCGTGGAGGAACGATTGTGGGAGAACATGAGATCATTTTCGCCGGTCCGGACGAGGTTATAGAGTTTAAGCATACGGCCTATTCTAAAGCTGTATTCGGAAAAGGTGCCGTAGAGGCGGCAAAATTTCTGGCCGGGAAACCTGCCGGCCTTTATGATATGTCCGATGTAATATAGAGGACAGATTTACCAAAGGAGAAAAGTTATGAAAGAATTAGAATCGCGCTATCTGGAGCGTTTATCCCAGCTATACCCGACAATCGCCAGAGCATCTACGGAGATTATTAATCTGCAGGCAATTTTAAATCTCCCGAAAGGCACAGAGCATTTCCTTACAGATATACATGGGGAATATGAGGCATTCGCCCATGTTCTTAAGAATGGTTCCGGCGCGGTTTGTCATAAAATTGACGATGTATTTGGCAATACGATGAGCAGCAGGGACAAGCAGTCCCTTGCTACTCTTATTTATTATCCAAAGGAAAAGATAGAAAGAGTAAAAAAGACAGAGGATAACATGGAGGACTGGTATAAGATCACATTATACCGCCTGATAGAGGTATGTAAATGCGCTGCAGGCAAATACAGCCGTTCGAAGGTCCGCAAAGCACTGCCAGAGGAATTTGCTTATGTAATTGAAGAGCTTATTACTGAAAAGCCGGAACTTTCTTCAGACAAGGAATCCTACTATAACTCTATTGTAAATACGATTATTGGTATCCGCAGGGCAGAGGTGTTTATTATTGCCCTCTGTGAGCTGATCCAGAGGCTTACAGTAGACCATCTGCATATAGTGGGAGATATTTATGACAGAGGCCCAGGGCCGCATATTATTATGGACAAGCTTATGGGATATCATTCGGTTGATATCCAGTGGGGAAACCATGATGTACTGTGGATGGGAGCGGCAGCAGGACAGAGGGGGTGTATTGCAAATGTAGTACGAATTTGTGCAAGATACGGGAATCTGGATATTCTCGAGGACGGCTATGGAATCAATCTTCTTCCGCTTGCCACATTTGCAATGGATACATACGCTGATGATCCCTGCGAATGCTTTCAGCTCAAAGGAGTTCCGGATTATGGAAAGAACCAGATGCTTTTAGATGTGATGATGCATAAAGCCATTTCTATTATACAGTTTAAGGTGGAAGGGCAGATTATCAGAAAGAACCCAGGTTTTAAGATGGCGGACAGAAATTTACTGCATCGAATTGACTTTGAAAAGGGAACCATTGAAATTGATGGTAAAACCTATGAGCTTAAGGATAAGTATTTCCCAACAGTTGATCCTAAAAAGCCGTATGTTCTTACTGCGGCAGAGGAGGATGTGATGGAGCGCCTTACAAAGGCATTTGAAAACTGCACAAGGCTCCAGGAGCATATGAGATTTCTCTTAAATAAGGGGGCTCTTTATAAGGTATATAATAACAATCTCCTGTATCATGGCTGCGTGCCTCTGCGGGAGGACGGAAGCTTAAAGCCGGTGCGTATTTATGGACAGACTTATAAGGGAAAAAGTCTTTATGAGGTGCTGGAAAGCTATGTGAGGAAGGGCTTTTATGCTCTGGATGACAGGGAGAAAGAGCGGGGGAAGGATATGATGTGGTATATCTGGCTGAGCGAAGGCTCTCCGCTTTTTGGAAAAGACAAGATGGCAACCTTTGAACGTTATTTTCTGAAGGAGAAGGAGACCCATAAGGAGACAAAGAATCCATACTACACTCTCCTTGAAGAGGAAGATGTAGTAAATAATATTTTAAAGGAATTCGGACTTGATACGGAAGGTACTCACATTATTAACGGTCATGTGCCGGTAAAGACAAAAAATGGGGAAAATCCAATTAAATGCGGTGGGAAGGTATTTGTTATCGACGGTGGTTTTTCCAAGGCGTATCAGAATGAAACAGGGATAGCAGGCTATACACTTATCTATAATTCCCACGGGCTGATTCTGGCGGCCCATGAGCCTTTTGAATCTACAGAGGCGGCCATTGAAAAGGAAAGTGATATCCATTCCAACAGCGTGATGGTAAAACGGACATCTGAAAGAAAGCGTGTGGGAGATACGGATGTTGGAAAGGACATGAAGGAGCAGATTAAGGATCTTAAGATGCTTTTAGAGGCTTATAGAAGCGGACGTATTGCTGAGAGAGTATAGAATTTCTAAAAAATTCCAATCCTTTTTAGGTATATATTTTCTGATTTTGCAAATATTACTAGCAGCAAGTAAGCAGGGCTGTACTTGATAAACAGATAAATATACATGAAAGGGAGATTAGGACATGAAACAGTTAAAAAAATTATTGATGATGCTTATGTGTGTAGGAGTAATTATGAGTGTTACTGCCTGCGGGTCTAACAGTGATGCAGACGATAACGGCGCTGTAAATAATGGAACCACAAATGACACTGGAAACGGAACCGGTAATGGTACAGGAACTGATAATAACGGGACGAATAATGGAACCAATAATGGTAATACAAATGGAGCGACAGACGGAACCGATAACCGGGACGGCGAGGGAGTCATGGACGAAATCGGCGACGATATAAGAGACGGCGTGGATGATGTCGGCGACGCGCTGGACGGAGACGACAACGATGTCCGTGATGGTGATACGAATAACAGGTAAGTAAAATTAAAATGGAAAAGAGGCGGTACAGCATGAAAGGGAAAGGCATGCCGCCTCTTTTTGACGGCAAAAATTAATCCATAGGCAGGAACCAGGAGTTGGATGGATGTAAGAGGCGGGTCAGTAAACATTAAGGTTGATTAAATAGCACAGATATGATAATAATAGCATAGAAAGAGACAGGCAGCATGCCATGTAGGAGCAGGCGTCCTGAATAGTAAAAAGACTACGGGAGGAAAATCTTATGCGTTTCAGACCATGCATTGATATACATAACGGACAGGTAAAACAGATTGTAGGAGGAAGTCTTAGTGACTGCGGAGATAAAGCCTGTGAAAATTTTGCATCTTTGCATACAGCAGACTATTATGCAGACTTATATAAAAGAGATGGACTAGACGGAGGCCATGTCATCCTTCTTAATCCACCTTCATCACAATACTATGAGAGGACAAGAAAGCAGGCAATGCGTGCACTTGACGCTTTTCCTGGAGGCCTCCAGATAGGCGGAGGGATTACAGCGGAAAATGCATCTGACTATCTGGATGCCGGTGCAAGTCATGTTATTGTGACATCCTATGTGTTCCGGGAAGGAAGAGTCTGCTGGGAATGCATGGAAAAGCTAAAACAGATAATTGGTAAGGAACACGTTGTAATTGATCTAAGCTGCCGGAAACGGGAAGGATCCTATTATATAGTAACAGATCGCTGGCAGAAATTTACTGAAGTAAAACTTTCAAAGGATATTTTGGATGAGATATCCCAGTATTGTGATGAATTTCTTATACACGGTGTGGACGTGGAAGGAAAAGCATCCGGCATTGATGAGACACTTGCAGCCATTTTGGGAGGCTGTACGGCGTCCCCTCTGGCTCTTCCTCTCACTTATGCGGGCGGCATCGGAAGCATTGGGGACATAGAACACTTCAGGGCGGTTACTGGGGGAAGGGTTGATTTTACGATAGGAAGCGCTTTAGATCTTTTTGGCGGTCCTCTTCCATATGATACAATTAAGAAAATAAAATAGATAGGTTAATGTTGAATTGCGTTCCATATAGTGTTAAAATGTAATTTGAGTAAATTTACGGACAAGGAGTATTTTATCGATATGGGTTTACTACAGAAATTATTTGGAACGCATAGTGAAAATGAGTTAAAACGTATTTATCCGATAGCAGATGCTATTGAAGCTTTAGAGCCTGTTATGCAGGAGCTTTCAGACAGTGAGCTTAAGGGGAAGACAAGAGAGTTTAAGGAACGCCTAAAGGAAGGAGAAACTCTGGATGATATTCTGCCGGAGGCATTTGCGGTTGTTAGGGAAGCGGCAGTCCGTACTCTTGGCATGAAGCACTACCGTGTACAGCTGATTGGAGGTATTATTCTCCACCAGGGACGTATTGCGGAGATGAAGACTGGTGAAGGAAAGACTTTGGTGTCTACACTTCCGGCCTATTTAAATGCTCTGAAAGGGGAAGGAGTCCATATCGTTACAGTCAATGACTATCTAGCTAAGCGTGACGCCGAGTGGATGGGGCAGGTGCATGAATTTTTGGGGCTTACAGTCGGAGTAGTCCTTAACAGCATGGACAGTGACGAGCGGCGTACGGCCTATAATTGTGATATCACATACGTGACAAATAATGAGCTGGGATTTGATTACCTGAGAGATAATATGGTTATTTATAAGGAGCGCCTTGTGCAGCGGGGACTTAAGTTTGCTATTATTGACGAGGTGGATTCTGTTCTGATTGATGAGGCTCGTACTCCCCTTATCATATCGGGGCAGAGCGGAAAGTCCACGAAACTTTATGAGGCTTGTGATATCCTGGCCCGTCAGCTTCAGCGGGGCGAGGCGAGCGGTGAATTTAGTAAGATGAACGCCATTATGGGGGAGGAGATTGAGGAGACCGGAGATTTTATTGTAAACGAGAAGGAGAAGAATATTAATCTTACCGAGGACGGTGTGAAGAAGGTTGAGAAGTTCTTCCATATCGAAAATCTGGCGGATGCAGAGAATCTTGAGATTCAGCATAATATTATTCTTGCCCTTCGTGCACATAATCTCATGTTCAAGGATCAGGACTATGTGGTGAAAGAGGACCAGGTTCTGATTGTTGATGAGTTTACAGGACGTATCATGCCGGGACGCCGTTATTCAGACGGACTTCACCAGGCCATTGAGGCAAAGGAGCGTGTAAAGGTAAAGAGGGAAAGCAGGACTCTTGCAACAATTACCTTCCAGAACTTGTTTAATAAATTTGATAAAAAATCAGGAATGACAGGTACAGCTCTTACAGAGGAGAAGGAGTTCAGGGAAATCTATGGGATGGACGTTGTAGAGATTCCTACTAATGTTCCAGTTATCCGCCAGGATCTTGAGGATGCTGTATATAAGACACAGCGGGAGAAGTTTAAAGCAGTATGTGATGAGATTGAAGCAGCACATGTAAAACACCAGCCTGTGCTGGTAGGTACTATAACAATTGAGAACTCCGAACTTTTAAGTGGAATGCTTAAGAAGCGGGGGATTAAGCATAATGTGTTAAATGCCAAGTTTCATGAGATGGAAGCAGAGATTGTCGCACAGGCGGGTGTGCATGATGCCGTGACGATTGCGACAAATATGGCAGGACGTGGTACGGATATCAAGCTGGATGATGAGTCCAGGGCAGCAGGAGGGCTTAAGATTATCGGCACAGAGCGTCACGAGTCCAGGCGTATTGATAACCAGTTAAGGGGACGTTCAGGACGTCAGGGTGATCCGGGAGAATCCAGATTTTATATTTCCCTTGAGGATGATCTGATGCGGCTGTTTGGATCTGAAAGGCTGATGGGTATTTTCGAGACGCTGGGAGTCGAAGAGGGAGAACAGATTGAGCATAAGATGCTTTCCAGTGCGATTGAAAAGGCACAGCAGAAGATAGAGAGTAATAATTTTGGAATTCGAAAGAACCTGCTTGAATACGACCAGGTTATGAATGAGCAAAGAGAGATTATATATGAAGAAAGACGCCGCGTTCTGGATGGTGAGAACATGAGGGATTCTATTTTCCATATGATTCATGATTTTGTAGAAAATGTAGTGGACACAGAGATTTCTTCAGATGCAGATTATGAGGACTGGGATCTTTCAGGCTTGAACCGTACTATATCTGCTGTAATTCCGATGCTGGCCCCGGTGACAGAGGATGATATAAAGAAGATGAATCAGAAAGAACTTAAGCATATGCTGAAGGAGCGTGCATCGGCGGCTTATGAGTCCAAAGAGGCGGAGTTCCCAGAGCCGGAGCATCTCCGGGAGATTGAGAGGGTGATTCTTCTAAAGGTCATTGACGGTAAATGGATGGCTCATATTGATGATATGGACCAATTAAGACAGGGAATTGGACTTCAGGCATATGGAAACAGAGATCCCAAGGTTGAGTATAAGATGCTTGGCTATGATATGTTCGGGGAGATGACAAAGGGAATTACAGAAGATACTGTGCGAACGCTGTTCCATATTAGAATTGAGCAGAAGGTAGAAAGAGAACAGGTTGCAAAGGTTACTGGAACAAATAAGGATGAAAGTGCAGTCCGTGTGCCTAAGAAGCGTGCAGAGAAAAAGGTATATCCTAATGACCCGTGTCCGTGCGGAAGCGGGAAGAAGTATAAGCAGTGCTGCGGGCGGAGATAATTCCCGCCTCCTGCTTTACTATATATATGATTAAGAAAGAGGTGACAGGAAGTGGTTGAACTTGATCAGTTCAAAAGTATAATGAATGCTTATGAGGAGCCTCTTGCCGAGATGAGGGATTCACTTTGACGTCTCTGGCAAAGAGAAGAAGGCAGAGGAGCTTACACATAAGATAGAGGAACCGGGCTTTTGGGATAATCCCGAGGAGTCCCAGAAGGTGATGAAAGAATTAAAACAGCTTGAAGAGCTCATTAAAACCATTCATACTTTGTATACAAAATATGAAGATATAGGGCTGCTTATTGAGCTTGGCTATGAGGAAAACGATGTTTCCATGGCTGAGGAAATTGGGGCAGAGATAGAGGAATTTGAAGCAGAGTTTGAGAGTCTGCGGATTAGGACACTTTTATCAGGGGAGTACGATTCCTGTAATGCAATTGTAACGCTTCATGCAGGAGCGGGTGGTACGGAATCCTGTGACTGGGCAGGCATGCTTTACCGTATGTATAATAGATGGGCAGAGAGAAAAGGCTTTTCCATTCAGGTGCTTGATTTTCTGGACGGAGATATTACCGGAATCAAGGCTGTGACATTTGAGGTTAACGGTGAAAACGCATATGGTTATCTTAAATCGGAAAAAGGGGTTCACCGCCTGGTGCGCATTTCTCCTTTTAATGCGGCAGGAAAAAGGCAGACATCCTTTGCTTCCTGCGACGTTGTTCCCGATATTGAGGATGAGATTGATATAGAGATTGCTGAGGATGAGCTGAAAATTGATACCTACCGTGCAAGCGGCGCAGGAGGACAGCATGTGAACAAGACTTCTTCAGCCATTCGTATTACGCACCTTCCTACCGGAATTGTGGTACAATGCCAGAATGAGCGCTCCCAGCATTTTAATAAGGAAAAGGCAATGCAGATGCTGAAGGTAAAGCTTAAGCTTATGAAGGAGCAGGAGCAGGCGGAAAAGGTATCTGATATCCGGGGGGAAGTAAAAGAGATTGGTTTTGGCAGCCAGATACGTTCCTACGTCATGCAGCCATATACTCTTGTGAAGGATCATAGAACAAATACAGAGAACAGCAATGTGATAGCAGTTATGGATGGGGGTATTGATACATTTATTAATGCATATTTGAAGATGGCCGTAAACGGTCAGAGGGAGGATTGAACGTGATAAATATAGCAGTGATGGGTTATGGAACAGTAGGATCAGGTGTTGTAGAGGTTATAAATACAAACGGGGCAAGAATCAATCAGAGAATCGGCGAGGAGCTGAATGTAAAATATGTTCTGGATCTTCGGGACTTTCCAGAGGATCCGATACAGGAGAAGATTGTTCATGATTTTGAGACAATTATTCAGGACGAGGATATTAAGATAGTCGTTGAGGTTATGGGCGGGATTGAGCCGGCCTATACCTTTGTAAAAAGAAGCCTTCAGGCAGGAAAGAGTGTTGCGACATCTAATAAGGCTCTGGTAGCAAAGCATGGTGCAGAGCTTCTCTCTATAGCAGAGGAGAACAACATTAATTTCCTATTTGAGGCAAGTGTGGGCGGGGGCATTCCGATTATCCGTCCCCTTAACTCATCTCTTACAGCGGATGAGATCGAGGAGATTACGGGTATTCTGAACGGCACCACGAATTACATGCTGACGAAGATGTTTTATGAAGGGGCTGATTACGATACAGTACTTAAAGAGGCACAGGCAAACGGCTATGCAGAGCGCAATCCTGAGGCAGATGTGGAAGGATATGATGCCTGCAGGAAAATAGCCATTCTTTCTTCCCTGATTTCCGGACAGCAGGTAGATTTTGAGGATATTTACTGTGAAGGTATTACGAAGATTACGGCCCAAGATATGAAATATGCAAAGGCTATGGGAACAACTATTAAGCTTCTTGCCTCCAGTAAACGCCACGGTAATCACCTTCATGCAATTGTAGCTCCGTGCATGCTCTATCCAGAACACCCTCTTTATAATGTAAACGGGGTCTTTAATTCTATTTTTGTTCATGGCAATGTACTCGGAGACGCTATGTTCTATGGAAGCGGCGCAGGAAAGCTTCCCACGGCAAGTGCAGTTGTAGCAGACGTGGTAGATGCAGCAAAGCATCTGAACCGGAATATTATGACCATGTGGAAGCAGGATAAGCTAAAGCTAGAGGATAAGTCTGATGCAAAGAGACGTTTCTTTATCCGAATGAAGGGTAATGCAGAAGAGATGCTGGCAGATTTGAAATACTCTTTTGGTGAGATAAAGCCTATCCGGGCGGAAGGTCTTGAAGGAGAATTTGGTTTTGTAACTCCGGTTATGATGGAAGGGGATTATGACACACGGGCAAAGGCCTATAAGGAACAGATCCTGCACATGATACGTATAGAGGACCAAAAGGAATAGGAGATAAAAACAGATGAAATATGTAGTAGTGCTAAGTGACGGAATGGCAGGAAGACCGCTTAAGGAGCTTGGCGGAAGGACCACATTAGAAGCAGCCCATACTCCTAATATGGATATGCTTTCCAATATTTCAGAGCTTGGAATGGCTTCCATGGTACCCGAAGGCATGGCTCCGGGAAGCGATACAGCGAATCTGGCAGTGATGGGCTATGATCCAAAGCTCTACTATACAGGGCGTTCGCCTCTTGAGGCACTTAGTATTGGAGTTGACATGGAGGAAAAGGATGTTTCCTTCAGGTGTAATCTTGTGACCTTAAGTGAAGAAGACTGTCCTTATGAGGAGCGATGTATCCTTGACCACAGTTCAGATGAAATCAGTACAGAGGAAGCAGCCGTGCTTATAGAGGCTCTGAAGGAAGGGATTGGGAGAGAGGGATATGAGTTCCATGTGGGAACCAGCTACCGCCACCTTCTGATAGAAAAGGAAGGAAAAGTGATAGAGCTTACACCTCCTCATGATATATTGACGAAGCGGATTGGCAGCTATCTTCCAAATGATGAAGTTCTTCTTGAGATGATGAGAAAAAGCTATGATATTCTGGAAAACCATCCTCTTAACATAAAACGTAAGGAAAAGGGGCTTAAGCCTGCAAACTCGGCATGGTTCTGGGGGGCAGGAAAGAAGCCGGCTCTTACATCTTTTGAAGAGAGAACAGGCAGGAAGGGGGTAATGATTTCAGCCGTTGATTTGTTAAAGGGAATTGCAGTAGGAGCAGGAATGGACAGGATTATTGTGGAAGGGGCCAATGGCGGTCTTCACACGAATTATGAGGGAAAGGCCCAGGCAGCTGTGGACGCTATTACAAAAGGCGGCTGTGATTTTGCATATATTCATGTGGAAGCACCGGACGAGATGGGGCATCAGGGCAGCATAAGGGATAAGGTCAGGGCGATTGAAAATGTAGATGAAAGGGTGCTTAAGGTTCTCATAGACGGCCTTAATAAGGCGGATATAGATTACAGACTGCTGCTGCTTCCAGACCATCCCACTCCCATAGAGGTTCGCACGCATACAAATGAACCAGTTCCGTATCTTCTTTATGATAGTACCTGTCATAAAGAAGGATGTATTCATTATAATGAGAAAAGTGCGGCGCAGACAGGAAATAACTGGACGGATGGCTTTAAGCTTCTCGGACATTTACTACAGGAGGAAATATGCTAATTGTAAAGAAGTTCGGCGGAAGCTCCGTCGCGAATAAAGAAAGAATTTTTAATGTGGCAAGACGCTGTATTGAAGATTATAAGGCAGGATATGATGTTGTGGTTGTGCTTTCTGCCATGGGAGACACGACAGATGAGCTGATAGCTATGGCAGAGGATATTAATCCCAATGCGAAAAAGCGGGAGATGGATATGCTTCTTACAACAGGGGAGCAGGTGTCTGTGGCTCTTATGGCAATGGCAATGCAGTCCCTCGATGTACCTGCAGTGTCTTTGAATGCGTTTCAGGTCATGATGCACTCTACCTCCCGGCACGGTAATGCCAGATTCAAACGGGTAGATACAAAGCGGATTCTGCATGAGCTGGATTCCAGAAAGATTGTAATTGTAACAGGATTCCAGGGGGTAAATAAATATGAAGATATTACAACCCTTGGAAGAGGCGGCTCTGATACAACGGCAGTAGCCCTGGCGGCAGTACTTCATGCAGATAAATGTGAGATTTATACAGATGTAGACGGGGTCTATACAGCGGATCCCCGTGTGGTGAAAAATGCCAGAAAGCTTGAAGTTATCACCTATGATGAAATGCTGGAGCTTGCAAGCCTTGGTGCCAGGGTGCTTCATAACCGCTCGGTAGAGATGGCGAAAAAATATAATGTAGAGCTGGTAGTGCGTTCCAGCCTGAATGATTCGGAAGGGACAGTAGTCAAGGAGGCATCCAATATGGAAAAAATGTTAGTGACAGGCGTTGCAGCCGATAAGAATACAGCCAGGATTTCTGTAATAGGAGTAGAGGACAGGCCGGGAACGGCATTTCGTATTTTTGACACTCTGGCAAAAAATAATATTAATGTAGATATTATTCTGCAGTCTGTGGGAAGAGAAGGAACAAAGGATATTTCCTTTACAGTGGCATCTGATGATTTAGACGAGGCGCTTAAAATTCTGGAGAACAATAAGGAGAGGCTTACGATACAGCAGATTACACATAATGAAGATGTGGCAAAGCTGTCAGTGGTGGGCGCTGGGATGATGAGTAATCCGGGAGTGGCGGCGAAGATGTTTGAGACATTATTTAATTCCCGTATTAATATTAATATGATTTCTACATCAGAGATCAGGATTACTGTACTTGTGGCAGAAAAGGATATTGATAAGGCAATGAATGCGGTCCACGACGGGTTTGCAATTCCAGAATAAAGAAAAGATTTATTCTGGTTTTGAGTAATTTACGAATCCTTTGACAATCTGTTTTTTATCATCAGGCAAAAAGCGGAGTCCCATGATGAAGTTCATTTCCTCCAGAGTGAGATAGACAGAAGTATTATCTTCCTGGCATTCTGCATAGACCGGATAGGAAACAGAGGCTTCCCGGATTCCCTCATAGGAATCAAAGGAGTTAAAGGAGGAATCAAGGGTGCGGAGATTACGAAGCAGCAGGTCGTCAAGAGAGATTTTAAAATGCCGTGAAAGGCGCACTAAAGTATCCAGATCAGGTGTACGTTTACAATTTTCGTAATTTGAGTATGCCTGTCTGGATATATTTAATATGGTGTTCATGTCATCCTGATTAAGGCCGTTCTTCTTCCTTAAATAACGAAGATTCTCGGCCAGCTGTCTATTGGGCATGCCAGTAACCTCCAAGGTGGATTCCTTATCAGTGTTAGTATAACAATTTACCCAATAAAAAGGTTGGTATGCGTCAAAACGTAGCAAAAATGAAAAATGCAACATATTGTTGCTATTTTTCCTGACTCAAGGTGCTGTTATGATATTTAGGAGAATATGTAACATCCTCTCCGAACCATTCAGGCGGAGTGAAGGAGAGGGCACTTTCTTCGTCCGGGAACTCTACTTCTGCGAGGACAAGGGGAGAAAGGCTGGCATCGAAAATATCTAATTCAATGGTGAGAGAATTCTCTAATGGAATCATATAGCGTCTTTTTTTAATCAGCCGTCCGTCGGTTTTGGAAATGAGGTGCTGATATGCCTCTTCGTTTAAGGGGAGGTTATATTCCTGTCTTGACATAAACCCTTTTGATTTGTAGGTGAGCTCATATTTTTCATTGTCACGGCGTATACGGATAACCGGGTCAGTACAAAGATATCCCTGTTCAATTGTCCGGCACGGGAAAGCAGTAAGGTTGTCTGGAAGGGAGCTGACAAGAAATTTACGTTCTATTTCCATGGTAAAAAAGGCCTCCTTTACGAGAAATTTATGGTTATGATTTAGTATAATTTAGTTTACACAAAAAGTAAACAATGTTAATATTAAAAGTATGAGCAGATTTTAGGTTACTGTGAACAAAGTGAACAGTAACGATTTTAGGTTAGGAGGATTTAGGGAAAATGAAAAAAGTATGTGTATTGTTGGCAGAAGGGTTTGAAGAGATTGAAGCCTTAACTGTGGTGGATCTGTTAAGGCGGGCAAGAATATATGTAGATACAGCAGCTGTTGCCGATGAATATATGGTCCGCGGTTCACACGGCATAGCAGTACAGACAGAAGATTTGTTTTCAGAGGTGGACTTTGAGGACTTTGATATGCTTGTCCTTCCGGGAGGGCTTCCTGGCACAACAAATCTCGGGGATCATTCAGGGGTAAGAAAGGTAATCAGAGATTTTGCAGAAAAGGATAAATATATTGCAGCTATCTGTGCAGCTCCGACCCTTCTTGGCAGCCTGGGGCTCCTTAAGGGAAAGAGGGCGACCTGCTATCCTTCTATGGAAAAACAGATTTCAGGTGCAGTTCTTACAGGAGCGCCTGTAATGTCAGACGGAAATATTATAACCGGCCAGGGCGTAGGGGCAGCTATTGAATTTGCGCTGAATCTGATAGCAGTTCTTATGGGTGACGAGAAGGCACAGGAGATAGCGGAGGCAATTGTATATCATTAAGGGTATGCAGGTAAAAGGATATGTATATGAAGAAATACAGAAAAAAGCTTCTCTCTTTTCTGTTAAGTATGGTACTTATGCTCCTGACTTCTGGCTGCGGAGGCAGATTTGATGCTGCCGGATATACACAGGCTCTTCTTCACCTGACATTTCAGGGTGAGACAAAGGAAGCAATGCAGGTGATAAAGGGAGCTGACAGAAATATGCTGCTGCTGAAATATCAGGAATCTATAGATACCTTTACTACAAATGTTCTTACCGGACAGTTTGAGGTGAGCGAGGCAAGGCAGCTTCAGTTTTCTGAGCTTACGGCGAAGATCTTTTCAGCCATGCGATACACGGTTACAGGTGCAGAAAAGACAGGGAAAAAAGAATACGAAGTATCTGTGACCATTGAGCCTGCAGATGTCTTTGTGAATTTTGGGGAGCTTCTTTCGGAGGATTCCCTTAAAATGGCAGAGGATATAAAGGCGGGGAAGTATACAGGGACAGAGGAAGAGATTGACACTCAGATTATGACAGATATTGTGAATCATTCTTATGAGCTTCTGGATGCAGCATATATGAGAATGGACTATGGTGATTCTAAGACGGTCATTTTGGAAGTAAAAGCGGACGAAGATAATGAATATGCCATTAATGAGGATGATATGAATAATCTAATCACAAAAATACTTCGTTTAGATGAAATGTAGTACTGGATATTTGAAAAAAGTTGTGTTATACTGTTGCAGTGAATGTAAAATGCCGATTCCAGGCAGTAGGAGGAAATAATAAATGAGTTTACAGGTGGAAAAATTAGAAAAAAACATGGCGAAGCTGACAATCGAAGTATCTGCCGAAGATTTGGAAAAAGCAATTCAGAATGCATATAAGAAGCAGAGGAACAGAATTAGTCTTCCAGGCTTCCGTAAAGGAAAGGTTCCGCGCCAGATGATCGAGAAGATGTATGGTGCAGAGATTTTTTATGATGATGCGGCTAATGAGCTGATACCGAAGGCATATTCTGAAGCATATGAGGAGAGCGGCCTTGAGATTGTTTCCCAGCCGGAGATTGATGTTGTACAGATTGAAAAGGGAAGGCCGTTTATCTTTACGGCTGAGGTAGCTACAAAGCCGGAGGTTACATTAGGTGAGTATAAGGGACTTGAGGTTGAAAAGATCTCTAATCGTGTTACACAAAAGGAAGTAGATGCCAAAGTACAGGAAGAGGCTGATAAGAATGCGAGAACGATTGTTGTAGAAGGACGTCCGGTTCAGGATAAGGATGAGGTCATTCTTGATTTTGAAGGCTTTGTTGACGGAGAGGCATTTGAAGGCGGAAAGGGAGAGAATCATCCTTTAACGATTGGTTCAGGTTCTTTTATTCCAGGATTTGAAGAACAGCTTATCGGCGCGGAGGCTGAACAGGAGATAGAAGTTAAGGTTACATTCCCAGAGGATTACCACGCAGAGGCGCTTAAGGGTAAGGATGCTGTATTTAAATGCACAGTTCATGAGATAAAGGCGAAGGAAGTTCCGGAGATTGATGATGAGTTTGCAGCAGAGGTATCCGAATTTGATACATTAGAGGAATATAAAGCTGATTTAAAGGCAAAGATTAAAGAGCAGAAGACAAAAGAAGGAAAGGCAAAGCAGGAGGATCAGGCAGTAGAGAAGGCAGTAGAGAATGCTTCTTTGGACATTCCGCCTGCAATGCTTGATACGCAGGTACGTCAGATGGCTGATGATTTTAAGCGTAGAATGCAGTCACAGGGACTTACAGTAGAGCAGTATTTTCAGTTTACCGGGATGACAGAGGAGAAGATGACAGAGGAGATGAAAGCAGAAGCGCAGAAGCGCATTAAAACTCGTCTTGTACTTGAGGCTGTTGTCAAGGCAGAGAATATTGAAGTTTCTGATGAGAGGCTTGATGAAGAGCTTAAGAAGATGGCAGAGGCATACAGGATGGAAGCCGATAAGTTCAAAGAATTTATGGGTGAGAGAGAGATGAAACAGGTAAAGGAAGATATCGCTGTTCAGGAAGCTATCACATTCCTGGTAGATAATGCCGTAGAAAAATAAGGATGTAAAATAAGGAGGTAACTCATGAGTTTAGTACCTTATGTCATTGAACAGACCAGCCGTGGAGAACGCTCCTACGACATTTATTCAAGATTACTAAAGGATAGGATCATATTTTTAGGGGAAGAAGTTACAGATGTGTCGGCAAGTGTGATAGTAGCACAGCTGCTGTTTTTAGAGGCCGAGGATCCGGAAAAGGATATTCATCTGTATATTAACAGTCCGGGAGGCTCTGTGAGCGCCGGTCTGGCCATTTATGATACAATGCAGTATATTAAATGTGATATTGAGACAATTTGTATCGGTATGGCAGCAAGTATGGGTTCTTTCCTGTTGTCAGGAGGAACAAAGGGCAAGAGGCTTGCGCTTCCTAATGCAGAGATTATGATCCATCAGCCCTCAGGCGGGGCTCAGGGGCAGGCAACAGAGATTCAGATTGCCGCAGAACATATTTTAAAGACCCGTCAGAAATTAAATGAGATTCTGGCGGAGAACACCGGACAGCCTTTGGACGTGATTCGTATAGACACAGAAAGGGATAATTTCATGTCTGCTGAGGAGGCAAAGGCTTACGGCTTGATTGATGAGGTTATCACAAGACGTTAAAGAAAGGTGAAGATATGGCAGGAAGATATGAAGAATCAGTGAGATGCTCGTTCTGCAATAAGACCCAGGCACAGGCGCATAAGCTTATCGCAGGTCCTAATGGAATATATATCTGTGACGAGTGTGTAGAGGTCTGTGCAGAGATTATAGAAGAGGAGATGGAATATGATGAGAGCGGTGCATGGAGCCCGTTTTCGGATATTAATCTTCTAAAGCCGGAAGAGATTAAAGAATTTCTTGATCAGTATGTTATTGGCCAGGATGAGGCCAAGAAGGTACTGTCCGTTGCCGTTTATAATCATTATAAACGGATTATGGCAGAGCGGGATTTGGGAGTTGAACTGCATAAGAGTAACATTCTGATGCTTGGACCTACAGGGTGCGGGAAGACGCTTCTGGCACAGTCTCTTGCAAAGGTGCTGAATGTGCCTTTTGCGATCGCTGATGCCACTGCACTGACAGAAGCCGGCTATGTGGGGGAGGATGTGGAAAATATTCTTCTTAAGATTATTCAGGCGGCTGACGGTGATATCGAGAGAGCAGAATATGGGATTATTTATATTGATGAGATAGACAAGATTACGAGAAAGTCTGAGAATCCGTCGATTACAAGGGATGTTTCAGGTGAGGGAGTACAGCAGGCCCTTCTTAAGATAATCGAGGGAACAGTTGCTAATGTTCCGCCTCAGGGGGGAAGGAAGCATCCGCATCAGGAGCTGATTCAGATTGATACAACGAATATACTGTTTATCTGTGGCGGCGCCTTTGAAGGAATTGACAAGATTATTGAGAAGAGAATCGACCAGAAATCGATTGGGTTTAACGCAGTAATTGCACATTCTCATGAAGATGATGTAGATAAGCTTTTAAAACAGGTGCTTCCCCAGGATTTAGTTAAGTTTGGCCTGATTCCAGAGCTGGTAGGACGTGTTCCTGTAACGGTGGCACTTGAGATGCTGGATAAAAAGGCTTTGATCCGGATTCTTTTAGAGCCTCGCAATGCAATTGTGAAGCAGTATCAAAAGATGTTGGAATTAGACGGTGTTGATCTTCTTTTTGATGATACTGCGCTGGAGGAAATCGCGGAGATTTCTTATAAGAGAAAGACAGGTGCAAGAGGACTGCGGGCAATTATGGAAAATGTTATGATGGACATCATGTACCGTGCTCCTTCCGACAAAACTCTGCGGACCTGCCGTATTACGGCCGAGGCTGTAAGGGGTGAGAAGGAACCAGAATGTGAACATTCGTCTGTTAAGACAGAAAGTGCATAATAAGAAAGGCGGGCGCGTGAAGGACAGTGCCTGCCTTATTTTGACATACAGGAGAGTGCATATGGAGAATGAAATGATGAGCCTGCCGATGGTGACACTCAGAGCAATGGTAGTGCTGCCGGAGCAGGTAGTACATTTTGATATAAGCAGGGAAAGATCCTTACGCGCCATTGAACAGGCGATGCGGGAGGAACAGAAAATTTTTGTAACTGTACAGAAGGAGAAGGAGGAAGAGAATCCGGGAATTAATGAGGTATACCGTACAGGGTGTATTGTCTCTATCAGACAGATTGTAAAGCTTCCCAAGGATTTAAGGAGAGTTCTTATTTTGGGGGAACAGAGGGCAGAGCTTGAATATCTGGAACAGGAGGAGCCTTTTCTGCGTGCAGATATCCGTGTCATCAAAGACAGCGTAAGCAGCGATTCACAAAAAGTCTTAGACAGCTCCTTAAGCCAGGAGGCCATGATGAATGGACTCATGGAGATTTTTAATGAATATGCGTCTAAAAATCCGAAGCTTCGCAAGGAATTTCCTTTCCGAGGAAAAGAATTTGATTCCCTAAAGAAGATGGTAGATACAATAGCAGCTACAGTTGCGTTTAGCTATATAGAAGCTCAGGAGATTTTAGAGGAGACAGATGTTATCAAGAGATATGAGATGATTTCCTTTAAAATGGTAAAAGAGATTCAGATTGCGGGAATTAAAGAAGATATTCAGGCCAAGCTTAAGAAACGTGTTGATAAGAATCAGAGAGAATATATTCTCCGGGAAGAGATGAAGCTTATCCGGGAAGAGCTTAAAGAGGATGATGTACAGTCTGATGCAGAGGAGTTTACCCAGGCGTCAGAGAAGCTTCTGGCCCCTCAAGAGGTAAAGGATAAAATCAAAAAAGAAATCAAAAGATTTAAAAGCACATCAAATAGTCCGGCAGAAGCGGGGGTCATCCGTACTTATATTGAGACAATGCTGGAGCTTCCTTGGGATAAAAAGACAGAAGAACAGCAGGATATAAAGAATGCGTCAAAGATTCTTGACAGGGATCACTATGGGCTTGAAAAGGTAAAAGAGAGGATACTTGAGTACCTTGCAGTAAGAGTTCTGACCGGAGGAGGGGATACACCGATCTTATGTCTTTATGGACCTCCGGGAACAGGAAAGACTTCTATTGCAAAGTCTCTTGCAGATGCACTTGGAAGAGTATATGTTCGTATTTCTCTTGGAGGCGTGAGAGACGAAGCGGAGATCAGGGGACACAGGAAAACATATGTAGGAGCCATGCCGGGACGCATCGCGGGTAGTATAAGGCAGGCCGGAGTTAAAAATCCACTTATGCTTCTGGATGAGATTGATAAGGTAAGCAATGATTATAAGGGTGATACATTTTCGGCTCTGCTAGAAGTACTTGACAGTGAACAGAATGTAAAGTTCAGGGATCATTATCTGGAGGTTCCTCTGGATCTGTCGGAGGTTCTTTTTATAGCAACGGCCAATACGCTGCAGACTATACCAAGACCTCTACTTGACAGGATGGAGGTTATAGAGCTTAACAGCTATACAGAAAATGAGAAGCTTCATATTGCTCAGGAGCACCTGATTCCAAAGCAGCTTAAGAGGCATGGAATTAAAGAAGGCAAGGTGACCATCAGTAAAAAGGCTCTCTGGAAAATGGCAAGGAACTATACCAAGGAAGCAGGGGTCAGACAGCTGGAGAGGAAGATTGGCGACATCTGCCGCAAGTCGGCAAGGGAACTTCTGGAGAAAGAAAAAAAGTATATACGTGTAACGGAACGTAATCTGGAGCATTATCTTGGGCGGGAGCTTTATCGGTACCAGCCTGTGAACGAAAATGATGAGGCAGGGATTGTACGGGGCCTGGCGTGGACCAGTGTGGGCGGAGATACGCTGCAGATAGAGGTAAATGTAATGCCGGGCGATGGTGAGGTACAGTTAACCGGACAGATGGGAGATGTGATGAAGGAATCAGCAAGAACTGGAATCAGCTATATCCGATCTGTAGGCAAGAAATATAAGATAGAAGAAACATTTTTTAAAGAGCATGATATACACATCCATATACCAGAAGGGGCAGTGCCAAAGGACGGTCCTTCCGCGGGAATTACAATGGCCACGGCTATACTATCAGCAGTTACCGGAAGGAAGGTGCGGGCAGATGTTGCAATGACCGGAGAGATTACGCTTAGGGGGAGAGTGCTTCCTATAGGGGGGCTTAAGGAGAAGCTTCTTGCGGCTAAAAATGCCGGAATTAAAACGGTAATCATTCCGAAGGAGAATGAGGCCCATGTACAGGAAATCCCGGAAGAAATTCTAAGAGGACTGGAGCTTGTGTATGTATCCTGTATGGAAGAGGTGCTGAAAATGGCACTGGTACAGGGAAAAGCTACGAAATCTAAAAACAAATAAAAGTAAGGACTATAATTATGGTTATAAAAAATATTAATCTGGAGACAGTCTGCGGGATTACAAGTACACTGCCGGATAACAGTCTGCCGGAGATTGCCTTTGCAGGAAAGTCAAATGTGGGAAAGTCTTCACTTATTAATGCCCTTATGAACCGTAAATCCTACGCGAGGATATCGGCGACCCCTGGTAAGACCCAGACTATTAATTTCTATAATATTAATGAAGAGCTGTACCTTGTTGACTTACCCGGCTACGGGTATGCAAAGGTGTCAGAGAAGGAAAAAAAGGAATGGGGAAGGCTGATTGAGAGATATCTGCATAGCTCTTTAAAGCTTAAGGCAGTGTTTCTTTTGATAGATATCCGGCACGATCCTTCAGCCAATGACAGGCTTATGTATGAATGGATTGTATCCCAAGGCTATCACCCGATTATTATTGCGACGAAGCTTGATAAGATTAAAAGAAGCCAGACTGCAAAGCAGCTAAAGGCTGTAAGACAGGGCCTGGGGCTTTCATCTGGGACTATTATTATTCCTTTTTCTTCCGTTACAAAGCAGGGGAGAGATGAGATATGGGAATTTGTAGAGAAAGAATTTTTAGACAGGAAAGAAGCGTTAGAAAGCGATGAAAACAAACTTTAAGGAGCAGCTTAAGGACGAACGGCCTTACTGGAAAGTAATTGTAAGCCTTACATTCAGCCTGGTATCGACGATTCTTTTTATATATTTTGGATTTCGCCTTCTTATCTTTTTTATGCCTTTTGTGGTAGGATGGTTTATTGCATATATTGCTTCACCGGTAGTGAACTGGCTGGAAAGAAAGATAAGACTTGTGAAAAAGCTTGGTTCAGCCCTCATTATCATCGGAGTACTGACAGCAGTAGTTTTTCTTATCTACCTGGCAGGAAGCCGGCTCTGGCGGGAGGCAGCAGTTTTGATACAGGACCTGCCTGAGATGTACGAGGAGTTAGAGAAGGGGCTTGAACAGATTGGAGGCAGTACAAAGGTAATTTTTGAAAAACTTCCAGCAGGAGTTCAGCATGGATGGCATGCTTTTACAAGTAATCTTGACGAGACAGTGGGAGAAATTATGAGTAAAATCAGTGAGCCGACTGTCACGGCTGCAGGTAATTTTGCCAAAAAGATTCCTTCTGTTCTAATTGCTACAATTGTAACATTTATTTCTGCATATTTCTTTATTGCAGAGCGGGATGAAGTTATCAACTGGTCGAAAAAGATTATGCCGGATGCAGTTGTAAAAAGGATGGCTATGGTGATGGATAACCTGAAGTATGCGGTAGGCGGATATTTTAAGGCACAGCTTAAGATTATGGTAGTGGTATTTTCTATTCTGCTTATAGGGTTTCTGCTTTTAGGCGTACATTTTAGTTTCCTTCTGGCGTTTCTAATTGCATTCCTGGATTTCCTGCCTTTTTTTGGAACAGGGACTGCATTGATTCCCTGGGCATTTTATAAATTCATGACAGGGGAATATAAAATGACAGCGGGGCTTATAGTTCTGTACGGCATCACACAGCTTGTACGTCAGTTAATACAGCCGAAGCTTGTGGGTGACAGCATGGGGATGAAACCTCTTGTCACTCTTGTGTTTCTTTATGCAGGATATCGCATTGGCGGTGTGTTTGGAATGATTTTTGCCGTACCAGTCGGACTGATAGCTATAAATCTGTATAAGGCAGGGGCATTTGACTATATTTTGGTGGACGTGAAGATCCTCTTAGAGGGGGTCTTAAGTCTACGGAATCAAAATGAATAGAGATATAGACAGTTTTTATAGTGTATTTAAAATGCCGCCCGGCATCGTCGGACGGCATTTTTTAAGCAGAATATAGTCTTTTTAAGGTTTCGAAAAAGCCCGGGTAAGATACATCAACACACTGACTGTCTATAATACGTGTTTCGCCGCTGGCTGTAAGTCCGGCAACAGCAAAGGACATGGCAATGCGGTGGTCTAAGAAGCTTTGAATCTCTGCTCCTCTAAGGGGAGTATTATCCTTCCTGGGAGCACCTTTTCCATGAATAATCATGCCGTCGTCTGTGGGAGTAACATCCGCTCCCATTGCTTTAAGTCCGGCAGTAATTGTATCAATACGGTTAGTTTCTTTTACTTTAAGCTCGGCGGCGTCTCGGATAACGGTGGTTCCCTCCGCACAGGCAGCCATAACCGCAAGCATAGGAATTTCATCAATTAAGGATGGAATCAGGGTACCTTCAATGACAGTTCCTTTAAGGGTGCTTGTGCGGACCAGAATATCTGAGCGCGGCTCACCGCCGGTATTAGATTCACTCATAAGGGTAAGGTCAGCGCCCATCGCTTCACATACCTTAAGGAAGCCTGCCCGCGTTGTATTTGTGCCTGCGTTCTTAATAAGAAGCTCGGAGCCTGGAACAAGAGCACCAGCGGCGATAAAGTACGCAGCAGATGAGATATCTCCAGGGACGTAGATCTGCTGCCCATATAATTCCAGGCAGGGATGAACTTCTGCGGCAGCACTTCCGTCTGCATGGAAGGCAGTAGCGACGTCTACGCCAAAGCTTTGAAGCATAAGCTCTGTATGGTTTCTAGAAAGTGCCGGTTCTGTTACATGTGTGTCACCCTCCGCATATAATCCAGCTAACAATATGGCGGACTTTACCTGTGCAGAAGCTACGGGTGAGCGGTAGGAGATTCCGCGTAAGGTTCCGGGGCTTATCTTAAGGGGAGCACAGCTGTCTCCATTTATACTTGTGATATCGGCACCCATATCCCGCAATGGGGCGATAATTCGTCCCATTGGTCTTGAATTTAAGGAAGCATCACCAGACATGACAGAGGTAAAGTTCTGCCCAGCCAGAATCCCGGATAAAAGGCGGGTTGTGGTGCCGCTGTTTCCGACGCTTAACGTGTTATTTGGGGCAGACAGCCCCCGCATACCTTTTCCATGTACAAGAACGCAGTCAGCTTTTCTTTCTATTTCCACACCCATTCTACGAAAACAGCCAATGGTAGACATGCAGTCAGCGCCCTCTAAGAAATTGGTGATTTCTGTTGTTCCCAAAGCAATAGAGCCCAGCATTATAGAGCGGTGGGAGATAGACTTATCTCCCGGTATGGTGATTTCGCCCCGCAGTCCTGATTTTTTTGTAATAGTTTTAACGCTCATAGACAATATACCTGAATTTCTGCAATAATTCAGAAGCCTTTTTAGAGGAAGCTTCATCATAAAATTCAATGCGCAGAACCCCTTCTTCAAATTCCCTGTTGTGTACGATACCAATATTCTTAAGATTTATACCGTTTGAGGCAAGAATTGCCGCAATTGCCGCAATCCCGCCTGCCTCATCAATAATATCACAGTATACGGCATAGGATTTCTTAATAGGCCCGGCAGAAGAACCGGGAATAGAATTGCGGTAACTTCTGGAAGAAGCAAACCACTGGTAAATTCCCTGTTCGTCTGAAGTGTCCACAAGTCCTTTTATTTTTGTCAGCATATCAATAAAGCTTTCTAGAATTTCAGAAATATTTTCTTTATTTTTCAGACAGATATGCTGCCACATAGTCGGAGAGGAGGAGGCAATCCTTGTAATATCCTTAAAGCCTCCGGCAGCCAGATTCTTCATGAGCTCATCCTCTGTGTCCGTATCCCGGACAAAATTAACAAGAGAGGAGGCAATAATATGGGGCAGATGGCTGATGGTGCCTGTCACATAATCATGCTTCTCATAATCAAGAATAACAGGAAGTGCCTTGAGACTTTCTATAAATGTTTCATATTTTTTAAGCTTTTCCTTTGAAACAAGCGCCGAGGGGGTAAGCACATAGTATGCATTTTCAATGAGCATGGCTTTCGAATTGGCATAGCCGCTTTTTTCCGAGCCTGCCATTGGGTGCCCGCCGATAAAATTCTCCTCAATGCCCAGTTTTTTCACTTCTATATGAATATTTGTTTTTACACTGCCTACATCTGTCAGGATACAGTCCTTATGGAGGTATTCCTTAATCTGCTTTAGGTATGCGGTATTATATGCAACCGGCGCACACAAAAAAATATAGCTGCATTGACGAAAATTATCATCAATTGCTGCTGCTGCTGCATCAATTACAGATTCCTGTGCAGCAAGTGCAAGTGCTTCTCTGTTCTTATCAAAGGCAACAATCTCAAAATCCGGATAATATTGGCGGATTGCTTTCGCAATAGAGCCGCCAATAAGTCCAAGACCAATAAATCCTACTTTATGTAATTCTTTATTTTTCATCTTCATTTGTCTTGTCATCCTTTTTCCTGGACTTTCTCATTTTCACAATTGCGCCGATAATTACGACAGCAGCAACAGCATAAAAGGCAATATCTGTTCCAGCCTTAAATAATTCATACATTTGTTTCACCTCCTTTGGTTATTTTATCGTTATTGATTTGTTTTGTCAATTTAGAAAAATGGTTTAAGATTATCTGAAACATACGATTGGCCTTCAGGATACAAGGTTTAGGAAAGGCTGCCAGGTAATGGATAAACTATGCACAATAAATAAAATTTGCACAAAAGAGTTGTAATACCCTTGTTTTTTTAGTACAATATACACATGAGATTTTACTAACGCAAGGAGGCAGCGAAAATATGAAGGTTTATAGAACTGACGAGATCAGAAATGTTGTCCTTTTAGGACATGGAGGGTGCGGAAAGACAAGTCTTGCTGAAGCGATGGCTTATGTATCAGGAGCAACCAGTCGTATGGGAAAAGTATCTGACAAGAATACGATTAGTGATTTTGATAAAGAGGAACAGAAGCGTGGATTTTCAATCAGTACATCCCTTATTCCGATTGAATGGGAGAAGGCGAAGATTAACATTCTTGATACTCCGGGATATTTTGATTTCGTAGGTGAAGTGGAAGAGGCAGTAAGTGCGGCAGATGCGGCGATTATTGTTGTATCCGGGAAGGCTGGTGTTGAGGTCGGCACGGAGAAGGCATGGGAGCTGTGCGATAAATACAATCTTCCGAGAATGGTATATGTTACAGAGATGGATGTGGATGATGCAAGTTTCCGACAGGTAGTGGAGGACTTGAATGATAAATATGGAAAGGTAATTGCTCCGCATTTCCAGCCGATTCGTGAGAATGAGAAGCTGGTAGGTTATGTAAATATTATTAAGAATGCCGGAAGACGCTATACCGGTATAGGACAGAGAGAGGAATGTGAGATTCCTGACTATTGTAAGCCGAATCTTGAGAGCTACAGAGAGAAGCTTCTCGAGGCGGTTGCAGAGACAAGTGAAGAGTTTATGGACCGTTATTTTGCAGGCGAAGAATTTTCTGTAGAAGAGATTCGTGCGGCGATGCGTACAGAGGTTATGGGAGGAAGTATTGTTCCAGTAGCTATGGGATCTAACATTCAGGCTCAGGGCGTTGCAAACCTCCTATCTGATATAGTAAGATTTTTCCCAAGCCCTGACTGCAGAGAGTGTGCAGGTATTAACCGCAAGACAAATGAGATTTATGAGGCAGACTATGACTTTGCAAAGGCAAAATCTGCCTATGTATTTAAGACAATGGTGGACCCGTTTATCGGAAAATATTCTTTTATTAAAGTCTGCTCCGGTGTATTAAAAGGTGAGGATGTTCTTTACAATACAGGTTCAGAGTCAGATGAGAAGCTTGGAAAGATTTATACAATGGTTGGAAATAAGCCGGTAGAGGTAAGTGAGCTTTTTGCAGGAGATATAGGTGCCATTGGTAAGCTTACGAATACGAAAACAGGGGATACTCTGTCTGCGAAGACAACTCCGATTCTTTATGGAAAGACAGAATATTCCAGGCCATATACATATATGAAGTATACGACAAAGAACAAGGGCGACGAGGATAAGGTGTCACAGGCGCTGCAGAGGATGATGGCAGAGGACGTTACTCTTAAGTCCGTAAATGACAGTGAGAACCGCCAGTCTCTTATTTACGGCATGGGTGATCAGCATCTGGAGATTGTTGTGAGCAAGCTTGCTGAGAGATATAAATGCGAGGTATTATTAGAGACTCCGAAGGTTGCTTTTAGAGAAACTATTAAAAAGAAATCTGATGTGGATACAAAGTATAAGAAGCAGTCCGGCGGACATGGACAGTATGGACATGTTAAGATGCGTTTTGAGCCGTCAGGAGATATGGAGATTCCTTATGTATTTGAGGAAGAGGTAGTAGGAGGAGCAGTTCCGAAGAACTATTTCCCGGCAGTCGAGAAAGGACTTCAGGATTCTGTAGTAAAAGGGCCTCTTGCGGGATATCCAGTAGTGGGTGTTAAGGCAGTGCTTTATGACGGTTCCTATCATCCGGTAGATTCCTCGGAGATGGCATTTAAAACTGCAACAATTCAGGCATTTAAGAAGGGCTTTATGGAGGCAGGTCCGATTCTTTTAGAGCCGATTGCATCTATGAAGGTAACAGTTCCGGATGATTACACAGGTGATGTTATGGGAGACCTTAACAAGCGCCGCGGCCGTGTGCTTGGTATGAATCCTACAGCGAACGGCTGTCAGGTGATTGAGGCAGATGTCCCGATGACAGGGTTATTCGGATACTGCACCACACTTCGCTCTATGACAGGCGGAAGAGGCACTTATGAATATGAGTTTGCACGTTACGAGCAGGCGCCGTCTGATGTTCAGGAAGCAGAGATTGCGAAGAGAGTAGCAGAGGAATAAAGAAAAAAGAGAAAAGCCCGTTTAGGGCTTTTTTTCTTGATATAAAGGTGCTATAATGCCCTTGTTGTGATGAAATACAATATGAGGACATAAAGAGGAATTGAAAAATGAAGATTGTAATTATAGGTGACGGCAAGGTGGGGCATAAGCTGACCACACAACTGTCAGAAGAGGACTATGACATTGTATTGATTGACCAGAACGAGGGAAAACTTCAGGCAGCCCTGAACCAGATGGATATCTTTTGCATCACGGGTAATGGAGCCGATGTGGAGGTGCAGAAGCAGGCAGATGTACCTAATGCAGATCTTGTGATTGCATGTGCCTCCTCTGATGAGATGAATATGCTAAGCTGTCTTTTGGCGAGAAAGATAGGGGCAAAGCATACGATTGCAAGGCTCCGGAATCCTATTTATTACAGGCAGATTGATATGCTGAAGTCAGATCTGCATCTGAGTATGGCAGTTAATCCAGAGCTTGCAGCAGCAAATGAGGTGGCAAGGATTCTTTTATTTCCTGAAGCCAATAAGGTAGAAACCTTTATGAAGGGAAGGGTGGAGCTGGTAGAGTATCTTGTCAGAGGAGGCAGCCAGCTTGCGGATTTGTCTCTGGCAGAGATATATAGGAAATATAAAATCAAGATCCTTGTATGTGCCGTAAAGCGTGGCAAGGATGTTTATATTCCTGATGGTGATTTCGTACTAAGGGAGGGCGACAAGCTTCATATAGCGGCGGCCCATGAGAACCTTAAGAGTTTTTTCAAATCTCTTGGAAGAAAAAATGCAAGGGTGAAAAATGTGCTTATATGCGGCGGAGGACATCTGTGCTTTTATCTTACGAACCAGATGCTTCAGGCTGGGATGCAGGTGAAGATTATAGAAAAAAACAAAGCAAGATGTGAGGAACTGTGTGAGCAGCTTCCCAAGGCAATGGTTATTCATGGAGACGCGGCGGATCAAGATCTCCTTTTGGAGGAAGGTATTCAGAAGGCAGATGCATTTGTTGCTCTGACAGGAATGGACGAGGAGAATATTATTATGTCCCTGTTCGCCAAAACCCAGGGTGTTGACAAGATTGTTGCAAAGATAAACAATGAAACAAGGGCGCAGATGGTAGAGGGGCTTGGAATAGACAGCACGATATCGGCAAAGGGTGCAGCGGCCAACGCAATTTTAAACTATGTAAAGGCCCGTATGAACTCTTACAGCAATGCGAATGTGGAGACAATGTACCGTCTTGTAAACGGAAGAGTTGAGGCCCAGGAATACATTATTAAGAAGGACTGTGAATACACAAATATTCCGCTTAAGGACCTGCCTACGAAGCAGAACCACCTGATCGCCTGCATCGGGCGCAGGAGAAGGGTTATTATTCCAAACGGCGAGGACCATTTAGAGGTGGGCGACAGTGTAATCGTAGTGACAAAGGAGCATACGATTCGAGAATTGAAGGATATACTTGCATAGGAGAGTCAAAAAGAAAAAGCGATGAATACAAAGATGATACGATATATTTTAGCAAAAATGCTGGGAGTGGAGGCGGTGCTGCTGCTGCTTCCGGCGTTTGTAGGCGTACTTTACGGGGAAATGAAGGAGGCGGCAACCTTTCTGCTTCCGGTGGCAGTCCTTGTGATGATATATGTTATTTTCGGAAGGAAGAAACCAGAGGCGCCTTCCATATATGGAAGGGACGGAATGATTATCGTGGCAAGCGCATGGATTTTCTGGTCACTTTTTGGAGCACTTCCGTTTACAATTTCCGGCAGCATTCCTAATTATATTGATGCGTTCTTTGAGATGGTGTCCGGGTTTACCACAACAGGATCTTCAATCCTTAAGGATGTAGAGATTCTGCCCCAGTGTATGCTGTTCTGGCGGAGCTTTTCCCACTGGATTGGCGGCATGGGAGTGCTTGTTTTTGTTATGGTGCTGACAACTCTTGACAAAAAAAATTCTATGTATCTTATGAGAGCGGAGGTGCCGGGACCGGAAAAGGATAAGCTTGTGCCTAAGACTATGTCCACAGCGAGAATACTTTACGGTATGTATTTTGGAATGACTGTGCTTGAGGTTGCCCTGCTTATTATGGGCGGCATGAATATTTTTGACAGTCTTATCCATGCTTTTGGCACTGCAGGGACAGGAGGATTTTCCAATTATACCGCCAGCGTGGGACATTTTGACAGCGCTTATATTGACGGTGTGATTTCTGTATTTATGATTTTATTCGGTGTGAACTTTAACCTGTATTTTTTCTTCCTCATTGGGGAGGCTAAATCTGTGTGGAAGAATGAGGAGTTAAAGGCATATCTGTGTATCATAGCGGCGGCGGCAGTTATGATAACAATAAATATCAGCGGGCAGTATCCAAATCCTCTTACTGCGTTCAGGTATGCAATTTTCCAGATTGCATCTATTATTACAACTACAGGATATGCAACGGCAGATTATAATGTGTGGCCTATGTTTTCCCAATGTATTCTGGTGCTACTGATGGTGATTGGCGCGTGTGCATCTTCTACAGGAGGCGGTATGAAGGTGTCAAGAGTCCTGATTGTATTTAAGAGCATTAAGCAGGAAATTAAACGTCTGGTTCATCCCCAGTCGGTAAACATTATCCGCATCAATGGGAAAAAGATGGGAAATGATATTTTGAAGAGCGTATATATGTATCTCATGGCGTATGCAGGGATTACTGTTTTGTCGATTCTTCTGGTTTCCCTTGACAACAAGGACTTTGCTACCACTTTCAGTTCGGTTATGGCCACGCTTAATAATATAGGACCCGGCCTTTCTAAGGTAGGGCCAAATGGTAACTTTGCAGACTTTTCCATATTGTCTAAGCTGGTGTTCTGTTTTGATATGCTGGCGGGACGTCTGGAGATATTTCCCTTCCTGATGCTGCTTACGGCATTCTCCTGGAGGAAGAGATTTTAAGAAAGGTAGTAAAATTATGAATGGTAAAAAGAAGCTACTCATTGGTCTTGTCATATTGATTGCCCTGGGGGTGTATTATTATGTAACACTTCCGGCTATTAATATCCATTCGTCAGATACATGGATGATGGGAATTTTCCTGCTCCTTGTCCTTCTGGCGTCATATGCAGTCAGAAAGCGGCTGAGGAAGCATGAATTTAAGGAGAATAAGGTCGTAAAGTGTTTTGGTGTCCTGATACTGGCACTGGGAGCAGTATATGTTATCGGTACAGTATTGTCTTCTCCTATTGTAAATGCGAAGAAATACCAGCAGCTTATGAAGGTTGAGGAGGGCAACTTTGCCAGCGATGTAGAAGAGATTTCCTTTGACAAGATTCCTCTTCTTGACAAGGATACGGCAGAGCTTTTGGGTGACAGGAAAATGGGAAGTATGGTAGATATGGTTTCTCAGTTTGAGGCAGATAACATTTATTCCCAGATTAATTACAAGGATAATCCGGTCCGTGTATCTCCGCTTAAGTATGCCGGACTGATTAAATGGTTTACCAACCGCTCGGAAGGAATTCCGGCATATATCCGCATTAATATGGCGACACAGAGTACGGAGATTGTGAAGCTTGAAGAGGGAATGAAATATATGACCTGCGAGCATTTTAACCGGAATATTTACCGCCATTTAAGGTTTGCACACCCAACTTATATTTACGGCATGCTAAGTTTTGAGATTGATGACGACGGAGTGCCCTACTGGATTGCACCAGTAAAAAAATTCAATATAGGTCTGTTTGGCGGGGAGACGGTAGGAAAGGTAGTCATCTGTAATGCGGTGACAGGTGAGATGAAGACTTATGATGTAGATAAGGCGCCGGAATGGATTGACAGAGCGTATTCTGCAGACCTTTTAGTGGAGCTTTTCGATTATTATGGAACACTTAAGCATGGATTTTTTAACAGTGTGTTAAGTCAGAAGGACTGCCTTAGGACAACAGACGGTTATAATTATCTTGCATTAGAGGATGATGTGTGGATGTATACGGGTGTTACTTCGGTAAACGGTGACCAGTCTAACGTAGGCTTTGTGCTTTCTAACCAGAGAACAATGGAAACAAAGTATTATGAGGTGGAAGGCGCTACAGAATCCTCAGCCATGTCCTCGGCGGAGGGGCAGGTGCAGAACCTTCATTATACTGCTACATTTCCGCTGCTTCTAAATATTTCCGGTGAGCCGACGTATTTTATTGCCTTAAAGGACGATGCAGGGCTGGTAAAGAAATATGCCATGGTAAATGTGCAGAAGTACCAGATTGTGGCTATTGGGGACAGCGTGAGCCAGTGCGAGGAAAATTATCTGGAGCTTCTTTTAAGTAGTGGTGTTAAAGAAGCAGAGAAGGATACGAGAGAAGTGCTCACAGTGACAGGTAAGATCACAAAGATTGCACAGGCGGTTATTGACGGGACCTCACATTATTATCTTATGATCACAGATTCTGAAGATATTTTTGATATATCTGTAGTAGACTTTATTGATGTGGTAAGATGCGAGGAAGGACAGAAGGTGACGATGGAATATAAGGAGGGCGAGAAGGCCAATACGGTTCTGTCCCTTACTGTTAAAGAGAGTATAGACATAGGAGAGAATGAGAAGGAAGAACTGGAACAGACAGAGGAAGAAAGATAGATAAAAAATGCCACGCAGTTATTCTGGCAGCTGCGTGGCATTCATATTTCTTAAGTTCTTAAAAACTATTAGGTATACTTGTTCTTTTGTGGTTTAATTTAGGTAACTTACATCTTCAGGAGAAACATCCTTTAAATCCTCTTTTGTTCCGCTGATGCTTACATAAAATTCAATGCCGCATTCTTTGGAAATCTTTTTCAGCCTGTCAACAAATTCAGGCATATTATCAAGGGAAACATCTGCATGTTTTAAAATACCATCAATAAATACACATTCAATATCGTGGTTTGAGCTGTACATGCCGTATAAAAATCCAATATATTCATCAATATTTGTAATAGAGGTGTAGTCATCCATACAGATTGTACGGATATCAAAGGTTACGCTTGCTGTATCTCTGTGCGTCTTTTTGATAAATACAACATTACCATTACATTCTTTCGCTTTTTTGTTAGCCAGCTCAATCATCTGCTGTGTTTTGCCGCTCCCTTTCGGGCCTGTTAATAAATTTACCATTGGCGAACTCTCCTTTATGTATCATATTATACTGATTCTTTTCAGTACCGTTTACTTATTTCTATTATACACGAAAGATAGGATTGGAACAACTATAATTTAAGGTTGGCTATAAATTGATTTTTTGCCTGATTTTTTGGTATAATCAGTATAACATTGTTTGAAAGGCCGTACATAGGGGCCAGACGGCAGAAGGATTAGGAGGTTAAGATTATGTTGTGTGTGAGAAATGGATGGATTCATGATGCTGTATGCGAGGAAGTCTGTCAGGGAGACATTCTAGTAGAGAATGGTAAGATTAAGGCCATTGGTGAACACCTGGATATGAAGGAAGGAGTTCAGATTGTGGATGCTAAAGGACTTCATGTGTATCCCGGTTTTGTGGAGGCCCACGGACATATCGGACTTGACGGTTATGGAATCGGTTATGAGGGCATGGATTATAATGAGCTGAATGATATCGTGACTCCACATCTTAGGGGAATCGATGGCGTAAAGCCCATGGATGCTGCGTTCTCTAGCGCAGCCAAAGCGGGTGTGACCTGTGTCTGTACAGGCCCCGGCAGCGCTAATGTGCTGGGCGGGACTTTTGTTACCATTAAGACCGCAGGCAGGAGAGTCGAGGATATGGTAGTGAAAGACAACGTGGCCATGAAATGTGCTTTCGGAGAGAATCCTAAGAGAGTCTACAGAGAGAAAAAGGATTCATGCCGTATGAGTACTGCAGCATTCCTTAGGGAGATGCTTTTTAGGACCAGGGAATATATGGAGAAAAAAGAAGCGGCAGGAGATGATCTGTTTAAGAAGCCAGCCTTTGATATGAAACTGGAAGCTTTGATTCCTGTGATAAAGGGAGAGATGCCCTTAAAAGCTCATGCTCATGCAGCAGAGGATATCTTCACGGCTCTTCGCATTGCCAGAGAGTTTGATGTTAAGATTACGCTGGAACATGTGACAGAGGGGCACCTGATTGTGGAAGAACTGGCAAAAGAAAATGTTCCTCTGGCGGTAGGCCCTACGCTCACCAGTGCATCTAAATACGAGCTGCGTAACAAAAGCTGGACGACGCCGGGGGCTCTTGCAGCTGCGGGCTGTCAGGTGTCCATTATCACGGACTCCCCGGTGATTCCCCAGGAATATCTTCCTCTGTGCGCAGGACTGGCGGTTCAGGCAGGTATGGATTCCTTTGCGGCTTTGCAGGCTGTCACCATTAATCCTGCCAGACATGCCGGGATAGCAGACCGGGTAGGCTCCCTTGAAGTTGGAAAGGATGCAGATCTGGTTATCACGGACGGCTGTCCTTTTGAGGTATCGACAAAGGTGAAGCATGTGTTTATAGATGGAAAAGAGGTGTGACTGTCACAAGGGATTTTTTAGTCTGAAGTGAAAAGGTTATCCCTATCGTATTGGTCAGCCGGTTATCAGAGATATTGCAGAGTGTGTGGGTGCGGCTGCAAATCCGGCTTCCACTCCCTTGCAGCCAGCTTAAGGAAAGCGGCCATTTCCTTTGTGACCCATTTATCCTTATGATAGACAAGCTGTCTCCATACCTTTAGCTGAAAATCCTTTACGTCAAGACAGGAAAGTACTCCAAGCATTATATCATGACGGACGACAAATGCCGGGAGAAAGGAGACTCCGAGATTATGCCGGAGCTGATCAAGGATGAATTCTGTATTTCCGGTTTCAAGAAAAGGATGGAGTTCTTTTCCGATGGATGTCAGATACTGCTCCAGAAGGTGGCGGTAGCTGGCATCTTTTTCTGTAGATATAAACGGATGGCTTATCACCTCATCAAGATTAAGGCCGATCTGCCCTGCAAGTTGATTTGATGCGGATGAGACAAACAAGACATCTTCCGGCTCTTCTAAGACCTTTATCCAGTTTTTGTTATATACTGGTTTGTCAAGAAAATACACAATATCAATTACGTTTTTATCCATCATATGAAGAAGTGCTTCCGGGGAATCCGTGATAATGCTTATGGTTACCTTCGGATAGAGGCGGTGATACTCGCGCAGAAGCTCTGGAAATACAGAGGAACAGACAGATTCTATCGTTCCGATGCAGATACGCCCGTTAAGCTCATCTGAACCGGATACGGCTTCTATTGCCTGTGCAAGCTCCTTCATTATGTTAGATGCATATTCATAGAAAATAGTGCCCTGATGGGTGAGCGTAGTCTGTTTTCCAATACGATCAAACAAATGAACTTTTAATTCATTTTCCAAATGCTTGATTTGAATCGTTACGGCAGCCTGTGTGTACCCCATTTGTCCGGCAGCTTTTGAAAAACTTTTTAGCTTAGCAACATGAAGAAAGGTATTGATTTCCCGCAGATCCATATGAATCCTCCTTTGTCTCTCTGCATATAAAAAATTTTTAACGATACTATAAAAACATTAAAATTTACATGGGTCTATTCTCATGATACACTCAAATCAAAAAAGAAACAAGTAAAACGACAAAATCAAAAAAGAAATGTAACGGGGGATGACTAATGAAGAAAAGTGATGTAAAGTACGAAGCTTATGTGAACATTCTTAAGGAGGAGCTGGTGCCGGCAATGGGCTGTACGGAGCCGATTGCTCTTGCGTATGCGGCAGCAACGGCCAGAAACATACTTGGTGAGCTGCCGGATCGGGTGCTGGTCGAGGCGAGTGGAAGTATTATTAAAAATGTCAAATCAGTTATAGTTCCGAATACGAATCATTTAAAAGGAATACCGGCAGCAGCAGCAGCAGGAATCATTGCGGGAAAGCCGGAAAAAGAACTGGAGGTTATTGCCGATGTAAGTAAAGAGCAGGCAAAAGCGGTGAAGGAATTTCTTGATTGTACTAATATACAGGTAAAACATATTGATCAGGGAATTACATTTGACATTATTGTAACTCTCTATAAGGGAGAGTCCTTTGTAAAGGTAAGAATAGCGAATTATCATACGAATATTGTTCTGATTGAAAAAAATGGGGAGATCCTAAAGGAGGTTACAGTAGAAGGTGAGAATGAAGAGGGACTTACGGACCGAAGCCTTCTTAATATGAAGGACATCTATGATTTTGCAGAGACTGTGGATATAGAGGATATCAGAGAGGTCCTTGGCCGTCAGATACAGTACAATATGTCGATTGCCGAGGAAGGAATCCAAGGTGATTATGGTGCAAATGTAGGATCCGTTCTTTTAAGCATGGATAGTCAGTCTCTCTTTGTAAAGACAAAGGCTATGGCAGCAGCGGGGTCTGATGCCAGAATGAACGGCTGTGAGCTTCCGGTTATCATTAACTCAGGCAGCGGAAATCAGGGAATTACAGCATCTGTGCCAGTGGTAGTTTTTGCGAGAGCACGTGGTATTTCCGAGGAAAAGATGTATAGGGCGCTTGCACTTTCCAACTTGACTGCAATCCATCAGAAAACTCCAATCGGGCGTCTTTCTGCATACTGCGGAGCAGTTAGTGCAGGAGCAGGAGCAGGAGCCGGAATTGCGTATTTAAGCGGTGGGGATTATGAGGCGGTTATCCATACAGTAGTAAATGCGCTTGCTATCGTTTCCGGTATTGTATGCGACGGTGCAAAGGCTTCCTGTGCGGCAAAGATTGCATTTGCAGTAGAAGCCGGAATTTTCGGATATCAGATGTATATTAATGGACAGGAATTTAAAGGCGGGGACGGTATTGTTATGAAGGGTGTCGAGGCGACACTTAAGAGTGTGGGACGCCTCGGAAAGCAGGGAATGAAGGAGACAAATGAAGAAATCATCCGGATTATGATAGGAGAGTAGAGCTCTCAAGTGTGAAAACGGCAGCGCCCAAGTGTGATAATTATCAGTTATCCCTGACATGAGATTCAGCCTGCTATACGGGATTTTTAGCGGATTTTAAGCATTTATATAATCTTTGCAGATTACTAAAATTACTTGACTTATAATAATATTCTTCTTATAATTATGAAGATATAAAGAAACGTAGATAAGGAGCTAGAAAAATGTCAAAAATCCCTTATAATCATAAAGCGATTGAGAAAAAGTGGAGAGAAAAATGGACGGCAGAGCCTGTAAATCCAGAGAAAGATGAGAACGGGAATAAAAAGCAGAAGTATTACTGTCTGGACATGTTCCCCTATCCGTCAGGAAACGGACTTCATGTAGGCCACTGGAGAGGTTATGTTATTTCTGATGTGTGGAGCAGGTATAAGCTTTTGCAGGGCTATTATATTGTTCATCCAATGGGATGGGATGCGTTTGGCCTTCCAGCGGAAAATTACGCAATTAAGATGGGGGTCCACCCAGCCATTTCAACAGCAGAGAATGTAAAGAATATTAAAAAGCAGATTAATGAAATTGCCGCTCTTTACGACTGGGACAGAGAGGTGAATACAACAGACCCTGATTTTTACAAATGGACCCAGTGGATATTTGTAAAGATGTTTAAGGAAGGGCTTGCTTATGAGAAGGAATTTCCTATTAACTGGTGTCCGTCCTGTAAGACAGGCCTTGCAAATGAAGAGGTTGTAAATGGGAAGTGCGAGCGCTGCGGCGCGGAGGTGACAAAAAAGAACCTGCGCCAGTGGATGCTTAAGATTACCGCCTATGCAGAGCGTCTATTAAATGACCTTGACAAGCTTGACTGGCCGGAAAAGGTTAAGAAGATGCAGACAGACTGGATCGGCAAATCCTACGGTGCAGAAGTGGACTTTCCTATTGACGGAAGAGAAGAAAAGATTACTGTCTATACCACAAGACCAGATACCTTATATGGAGCCACCTTTATGGTTCTTGCGCCGGAGCATGAGCTGGCAGAGTCACTTGCTACGGATGAGACAAGACAGGCAGTAGAAAAGTATATTTATGACGCATCTATGAAGTCTAATGTAGACCGTATGCAGGATAAGGAAAAAACAGGTGTATTTACAGGAAGCTATGCAGTGAATCCGTTAAACGGACAAAAAACACCAATCTGGCTGTCAGACTATGTACTTGCAGATTATGGTACAGGAGCAATTATGTGTGTTCCTGCCCATGATGACCGTGATTTTGAGTTTGCAAAAAAATTTGGTATTCCGATTGTCCAGGTTATTGCAAAGGACGGAAAAGAGATTGAAAATATGACAGAGGCTTATACGGAAGCCAGCGGGACCATGATTAATTCTGGTGAGTGGAACGGCATGGAATCTGCAGTTCTTAAAAAAGAGGCTCCTCACATTATTGAGGAGAGAGGCTTAGGCCGTGCAACTGTCAATTATAAGCTTCGTGACTGGGTATTCTCCCGCCAGCGTTACTGGGGAGAGCCTATTCCGATTGTACACTGCCCGGACTGCGGCTGTGTGCCGGTACCGGAGGAAGAACTGCCGCTTCGCCTTCCGGAGGTAGAGTCCTATGAACCTACAGGGACCGGAGAATCACCTCTTGCCGCTATTGACGAATGGGTAAACTGCACATGTCCGGTCTGCGGGAAACCTGCAAAGCGTGAGACAAATACGATGCCCCAGTGGGCGGGTTCCTCCTGGTATTTTCTTCGTTATGTTGACAATCATAATGATAAGGAGCTTGTTTCAAGGGAAAAGGCAGATGAAATGCTTCCGGTAGATATGTATATTGGCGGCGTGGAGCATGCGGTGCTGCATCTTCTTTATTCAAGGTTTTATACTAAATTCCTGTGTGATATTGGAGTTGTGGATTTCGACGAGCCGTTCCATAAGCTGTTTAACCAGGGAATGATTACCGGAAAAAATGGAATTAAGATGAGCAAGTCCAAGGGAAATGTGGTGTCTCCTGATGATTTGGTAAGAGATTACGGGTGCGATTCCTTAAGAATGTATGAGCTGTTTGTAGGACCGCCGGAGTTAGATGCTGAGTGGGATGACAGGGGAATTGATGGTGTAAACCGCTTTCTTAAGAGATTCTGGAATCTTGTTATGGACAGCAAGGATGCAGATGTGACGGCGACAAAAGAGATGATTAAGGAGCGTCACAGGCTTATTAAGGACATTACAACCCGTCTGGAGGGCTTCAGCCTGAACACAGCAATTTCCGGTTTTATGGAGCACAATAATAAGCTGATTGAGCTTTCCAAGGATGCAGGAGGAATTGATATTGAGACCTTGTCTGCTATGGCAGTGCTTCTTTCCCCGTTTGCACCGCATATTGCAGAGGAAGCATGGGAGCAGTTAGGGAATGAGGGAAGCGTCTTTAGAGCCGGATGGCCGGTTTATGACGAAGAGGCTATGAAGGACGATGAGATCGAAGTTCCGGTACAGCTTAATGGAAAGACGAAGGGTGTCATTTCAATTCCCATTGATATTTCCAAGGAAGATGCAATTGCAGCAGGGAGAAAGGCAATTGCAGATAAGATTACAGGAACTGTTGTGAAAGAAATTTATGTTCCGAAAAAGATTATTAATATTGTGCAGAAATAAATCATAAGAGATTTAAAAAATGGAGTAAATATTTTAAGAGCAAAATAGAAAATGACACAGGTAGTAAACGTGCTATCTGTGTCATTTTCCATTCAGATACTTAGTTTTGATTATACATAAATGCTATCCCTGCAATAGCCTCTTAGTTAAATTCCAATACTCCGGTCATGATTTATTGTCTTATAAAACAGATTCCGGATTTCATCAGGTTTGTCTGTCTGTCCCAATATCCACATGATTTTGGCAACAAGAGATTCGGTAGTCATATCTCCGGCCTGGAGTATCCGCGGATGCTCGCTGTATTTTTTCCCCACTTTATAAACCTCTAAGTCGCAGCCTTCCTCGGGTACCTGTGTGGTAACGGCAAGAGTTTTTCCAGCATCCACCCAGCCAAAGATTGCCTTCTCAAAGGAGGCATCCTCATATTCCGGAATTCCTCCGATTCCAAAGGTTTCCAGAATAATGGCGTCATAGTGTCCACTTAAAAGACCGAATATATCCGGCTTTACCTCAGGAGTCAGCTTAAGGACAAATACCCGGTCATTGAGCTGGCTGTAAGCATTAAGTTCCTTAGCTTCCGGCAGGATTCCATTGTAATGGCGGATAATCCGGTCGTCATGGATGACAGCAAGAAGGGGGAAATTCATACTTTCAAATGCATCAAAGCTTCTGGTGCGCTGCTTTCTCGCACGGGTTCCAGCGACAGCCTTGCCGTTGAAAACAATAGATACCCGGCAGGACTGGTCATCAAGAGCATACAGAATACTCTGGTAAATATTAATCTTGGCGTCTGTGTAAGGATTTCCCATCGGCTTCTGGGAGCCGGTAAGGACAATGGGCTTTCTGCTGTCCTGAATCAGATATGAAAGTGCGGCGGCAGTGTAGGCCAGTGTATCTGTTCCGTGTAAAATAACAAATCCGTCGTAAAGCTCATAATGTTCCATAACTGCGTCACGGATTTTCAGCCAACCCTTGGGGCGCATATTGGTGCTGTCAATGTTCATAAGCTGCAGTACATTAAGCTCACATTTGTCCTGAATACCAGGCACATTAGCAGCCAGCTCTTCCCCTGTCATGGCAGGAGTAAGACCGTGCTCACTTCCTACAGAAGCAATTGTGCCGCCTGTGGCAATCATAAGTATTTTTTTCATGTTCATTTCCTCTCAATGTTATTAGAACCCTGCTATATTAAATTCCTACTACATGATATAGTGAAAAGGGTAAAATGTCAATCAGGTGTAAATAATCTTAACATAAAACAATAATTTTCCGTGGTGTAGTCTGAGGAGGAATACTGCGTGTTGTGGTGCTGTAGTAGACAATCAGCACCTGATTTTCCGGGCGGCATCTGAAAAGCTGGCCGTTAGAAGTAACAACCTCGGTGGAACGCGCAATATTCAAGGTAAGCGCATTGTCCTCTGCAGTTAGAGTATCATCAAAAAACCCGGCAAAAATATTTTCAGAAGGGTTTCTTCTTCCAATAATAACCGCCTGATATCTAGGCGGGAAGATAAGAGGAATTGGCAGGGAGGCGTCGTAAAAGGCTGTGACATTCATACCGGGGCGCAGACGTACCTCCCCAATCACGTAAGTGTCTGCACTTATAATAAAGTGGCTGATACCGTTATCGCTGCGGATTGTCACCTGCTGTTCACAGCAGTTTTCTCCAAAGGAAGATACGTTTTGTACTACTCCGGTAATAGGCATTAAAGTTGTCGGCATAATAAAAACTCCGGTTTTTCATTAATATATGCCATAAAAAAGGGTTCGTGAATTGTAACCTTTGAATATCAGTCTATATTTCGGGCTTTACTGCTGGGAGGAAGAAAATGATAGAGATCCTCGTAAGCCTTAAGCTCATCCTTTGATACCGGCTCAGACGGAATCAGTCCAGTCATGTCCTGGGTGGAAGCGGCATTGGATAAATAATCATAGGAATCAATAATTTCTTCGTTCGTTTTTTCTGCATTCTTTTCATTCTTGCTCATATAATATCCTCCTTTAAGATTTCCCTTTAGTTTTTGTAGAAAATTAAGAATTTATGCGATATAATAATTGTGAAAAATCTAGCAGAAAGAGGGGAGTTTTATGATAAAGATAGAAATCGATACTCATACACACACACTTGTGAGCGGACATGCATACAGTACTATGAAGGAAATGACTCAGGCGGCAGAGGAAAAAGGACTTAAGGGCCTTGCAATTACGGACCATGCGCCTGATATGCCAGGGAGCACAAACATATTTTATTTCCAGAATCTTCAGGTGGTTCCAAGAAAGAGAGGTGCAATAGAGCTTCTCCTCGGCTCGGAGTTAAATATAAGGAACGAGGCAGGAGAGGTTGATCTTCCGGAATCTGTGCTTAAAAGTCTAGATATCACAATTGCAAGTATTCACAGACCATGCTATAAGGGGGAGGCTGAGAAGGATAGGATTACCAAAGCATATTTACGCGCAATGGAAAATCCATATATTGATATTATCGGCCATCCGGATGACGGCAGATATCCTGTAGACTATGAAGAGCTTGTAAAAAAAGCGAAAGAGACAGGAACTCTTTTAGAAGTAAACAATTCATCTTTAAGACCAGGAGGATTCCGGGAAAATGCAAGAGATAATATATTAGAAATGCTGGGTTACTGCAAAAAGTATGAAGCTATGGTTGTACTAAATACAGATGCTCATGTAGATGCGGCAATTGCTGACTGCAGCTGCATAGAAGAACTACTGGAGGAAACGGATTTCCCCAAAGAGCTTATTGCAAATTTAACTCTTAAAAGGCTTAAAGCATCTCTGAAACGGACAAAAAAATAATAGACTTTATGAATTTACTGTGTTAAAATATAACAGTAACGAAATATTAGCATAAAGGAGTATCATGCTATGAGCAAAAAAATCAGAACAGAGTCAGTAAACTATCTGTTCGACGCTGTACTTAGCCTGAAGGACAGGGAAGAGTGCTATATCTTTTTTGAGGATATTTGTACAATTAATGAGCTCTTATCTCTGTCCCAGAGATTTGAAGTGGCAAAGATGCTGAGGGAGAAAAAAACATATCTTGAGATTGCAGAGAAGACCGGAGCCTCTACAGCAACGATAAGCAGGGTGAACCGTTCCCTGAATTATGGTAATGACGGATATGATATGGTATTTGAGAGGATCAACAAAAAATAGGGCCTGTGCCCTATTTTTTCTTTTTTTCATGTGACGGTTCGGGAAGTTCATTGATAAGCTTTTCTATTAAAAGCTTTTTCACATACACATCAAAGCTTAAGGATGCGATAAAAGAAAAGAGCTTAAGATAGTCCCTGTCTCCCTCTCCAATATCTGCGGTGCCGAAGGACTCCATCGCCTGATGATAAGCTTTGGCAACATCTTTTTGAAGAGCATCAATACGTGATTTTTCAAGCTCACACACCTCTTTATAGATGGAAGTAATGTCAAAATCTCTGCCATTATGGAAATAGCTTTCTGTAATGGGTGCAAGCAAAGTCTCGATATCCTTAATGGAAAGAATATTCTTGAAATAATAGATAAATATCATGACAAGAACGTGCTCCTTGGAATATTTCTTTTTTACTGGGGGAGGCAAAAGATTGTTCTTGGCATAATTATTAATCATAGTTTTTGTCAGGACCTTATCGTCATCGTGCCGCTTTGTGGTGGCCAGCTGTTCTTCCATAAAGGTGGTGACCTGATCCATGTATAAATCAATATTTGGAATATCCTCCGGCTTTATATAATCTATCCTTGCAATGCTTGACAGGATGCTCCCCAGCATATCCTTTGTATCAATTACCATAATATCACCTCAATATAGCTATTATATAGTATTGAAAACTAGATGGCAAGAGGTTTTTAAAGGTTATTTAAAATAGTCTTTGACAGAAAAATCATATCTGTATACAATAAGCTTTAAAGGAGGGATTGGATGCTTCGGACATTATTAAAAGAAGTAAAGGAATATAAGAAGGCGTCTATAGTGACGCCGCTTTTTATGATTTTAGAGGTGCTGATGGAGATGGTGATTCCCTATCTTATGGCCTCTATTATTGACAAGGGAGTTAATGCAGGGAATCTGGGGCATATTTACCGTGTAGGGACTCTTATGACAGCGGCGGCTCTTTTGGGGCTGCTTGCAGGAATCGGGGGAGGGAGGTTCGGTGCAAAGGCGTCTGCCGGGTTTGCGAAGAACTTGAGAGAGGCGATGTTTCATCATATTCAGACTTTCTCTTTTTCCAATATTGATAAATACAGCACAGCGGGCCTTGTTACTCGGCTGACCACGGATGTGACCAATATTCAGAACGCATACCAGATGAGCCTAAGGATGTTTACAAGGGCGCCGGCCAGCCTTATCTGTGCAATGGTCATGGCATTTACGATAAATGCAAGACTCTCCTGCATTTATCTTGGTGCAGTAGTGATTTTGGGAGTTCTTCTGTTTTCTATTATGAGACGTGCCACAAAATATTTCCAGCAGGCATTTCCCAAATATGATGACATGAATGCATCTGTTCAGGAAAATGTATCTGCCATTCGTGTGGTGAAAGCATATGTAAGGGAAGAGCAAGAGACAGCTAAATTCAAACGGGCAAGTGAGAACATTTACCGTATCTTTTTTAAGGCGGAGAAAAATCTTGTGTATAACGGGCCGCTTATGATGTTTACGGTATATTCCTGTATCCTTCTTATAAGCTGGATGGGGGCAAAAATGATTGTATCGGATTCCCTGACTACAGGGGAGCTTATGAGCCTTCTTACATACTGCATGAATATTCTTATGAGCCTTATGATGCTGTCCATGGTATTTGTTATGATTTCCATGAGTATGGCAAGCGCCAGGCGAATTGCAGAGGTGTTAAATGAAACAAGCGGGCTTAGGAATCCGGAGAATCCGGTTACTGAGGTGAAGGATGGCAGCATAGAGTTTGATAAAGTATATTTTTCTTTTAAGGAAGAAAAAAGTGAGCCTGTTCTAAAGGATATAAATATCTCTATCAGATCAGGAGAAACAATTGGAATCATTGGCGGCACCGGGAGCGCAAAGAGCAGCCTGGTCAGCCTTATCAGCAGGCTTTATGATGTGACAGGCGGCGAGGTAAGAGTAGGCGGGCATAATGTGAAGGAATATGATATGGAAGCGCTCAGGGAGCAGGTGTCTGTAGTGCTTCAGAATAATGTATTATTCTCAGGAACGATTCTGGACAATTTAAGATGGGGAAATAAAGACGCTTCCGAGGAGGAATGTAAGGCGGTCTGCCGTCTTGCCTGTGCGGATGAATTTATTGAAAGGTTTCCGGAAGGATATAAGACTTATATTGAGCAGGGAGGAAGCAATGTGTCTGGCGGGCAAAAGCAGAGACTGTGCATTGCAAGGGCCCTTCTTAAAAAGCCGAAGATACTTATACTGGATGACAGCACAAGTGCAGTGGATACGGCGACAGACGCAAAGATACGAAAGGCTTTCCGGGAGGAAATTCCGGATACGACAAAACTGATTATTACCCAGCGTATAGGAAGTGTGCGGGATGCGGACAGGATTATTGTTATGGAGGAGGGGAGGATTGACGGATTCGGAACCCATGAGGAGCTCCTTCTGAATAATGAAATCTATCGGGAGGTCTATGAGACACAGACAAAGGGCGGCGGTGATTTTGATGAAAATGCGGACGAAGGGGAAAAAGGAAATATGAGCGGAAGGGCAGGTGAGTGAGAGATGGCAGGACCAATGAACCGTGTACAAAGAGGGGTAAAGACAAAGGTTAAAAATCCGGGCAGATTATTTGTGAGACTTATGAGATATGTGTTTCAGAAATACGGCATTCATTATACGGCAGTAGTTGTGCTCATACTTGCCGGTGTGCTGTGTAATGTTCAGGGAACGCTTTTTATGAAAACCCTGATTGATGACTATATTACGCCATTTTTACTTACGGATAACCCTGATTTTACACCTCTTATGCACGCGATTTTCCGGGTGGCAGGGTTTTATGCACTGGGGATTTTTGCAAGCTACGGCCATAACCGGATTATGATAAACGTGACCCAGGGGACACTTCGGGATCTTCGGGATGACTTGTTTACTCATATGGAGAGACTTCCTATTAAATATTTTGATACACATGCCCACGGAGATATTATGTCTGTGTATACAAATGATATTGATACCCTAAGGCAGATGATAAGCCAGAGCATACCGCAGCTTGTAAACAGCAGTTTTACAATTGTCAGTGTCTTTATCAGTATGCTGATACTAAGTATTCCATTAACGTGCGTGACCCTTGTGATGGTGGCTCTAATGGTATTCTGCTCGAAAAAGAGTGCAGGATTAAGCGGAAAATATTTTCTGGAGCAGCAGAAGAATCTGGGTGCGGTAAACGGCTATATTGAGGAAATGATGAATGGACAGAAGGTTGTTAAGGTATTCTGCCATGAGGAAGCATGCAAGGCAGAGTTTAAAGAGAGGAACGATCGGCTTTTTGAAAGCGCGGACAAGGCCAATACCTTTGCCAACCTTTTAGGACCCATCAATGCCCAGATTGGAAATGTAAGCTATGTAATCTGCGCTATTGTTGGAGGAACTCTGGCTCTTAACGGCATCGGCGGCCTGACACTGGGTTCTCTTGCAAGCTTTCTGACCTTTAATAAGAGCTTTAGCATGCCGGTCAACCAAGTGAGCATGCAGATGAATGCAATTGTCATGGCGATGGCAGGAGCAGAGCGTATCTTTACTCTTCTGGACGAGAAGGCAGAGGTGGATGAAGGGTATGTAACACTGGTAAATATAAAAGAGGAAAACGGCAGATTGTGTGAGTGCAGGGAAAGAACCGGACGCTGGGCATGGAAACACATTCACCAGGCAGATAAAAGTGTGGAATATGTGGAAGTGAAGGGTGATGTTGTATTTGACGGCGTGGATTTCGGATATACGGATGAAAAGATTGTGCTGCATGATGTGAAGCTTTTTGCCAAGCCGGGACAGAAAATTGCATTTGTCGGCTCCACGGGGGCAGGAAAGACAACAATAACAAATTTGATTAACCGTTTTTATGATATTCAGGATGGTAAAATCCGGTATGATGGTATTAATGTAAATAAAATAAAGAAGGATGATCTAAGGCGTTCTCTAGGAATTGTACTGCAGGATACCCATTTATTTACCGGAACTGTGCGTGAGAATATCCGGTTTGGGAAGCTTACTGCAACAGATGAGGAGGTTGTGGCGGCTGCAAAGCTTGCTAATGCAGATGGTTTTATAAGAAGGCTTCCTGAAGGGTATGATACAATGCTTAAAGGGGACGGGGCCAACTTAAGCCAGGGCCAGCGGCAGCTTCTTGCTATTGCAAGAGCGGCTGCAGCGGACCCGCCAGTATTGATTCTTGATGAGGCTACGAGTTCCATTGATACAAGAACAGAGCGTATTGTGCAGGATGGTATGGATAAGCTGATGAAGGGAAGAACCACCTTTGTTATTGCCCACAGGCTGTCAACAGTGCGTAATTCGGACTGCATTATGGTACTGGAGCGGGGGCGTATCATTGAGCGGGGAAGCCATGAACAGCTTATTGAAGAGAAAGGAAGATATTATCAGCTTTATACAGGGAATGGGGTTCGTGTATAGAATTATGTAGTATTACAAAATGACGTGTGGAGGAGATATTATAATGATTTACCAGATGTATTTTAGTCCGACTGGCGGAACAAAGAAGGTTTCAGACATTGTCTGTAAGGTGTGGGAGTGTCCGAAAAAGACAATAGATTTGATGAAGCAGGAGGATTTGAAAGAGGCAGGGAACCTCACGGCAGAGGATATTTGTATTGCTGCAGTGCCGTCCTTTGGCGGAAGGGTGCCAGAGCCAGTGAAGGATATGTTTAAGAGCATTAGGGGGAACGGTGCAAAGGCGGTGCTTATTGCAGTTTATGGAAACAGGGCGTTTGATGATACACTGCTTGAGCTAAAGGATATGTTGGAAAATGCAGATTTTACATGTATAGGGGCAATTGCGGCTGTAGCCGAGCACTCGATTCTCCGCCAGTTTGGGACAGGAAGACCAGATATAGAGGATGAAAAAAAGCTTAGAGAATATGCCGGGAGGATAAAGGATGCATTGGATTCTGGAAAAGGATTTGCAAGCCTTTTGGTTCCAGGGAATTATCCGTACCGGGAATATCACGGTGTGCCGTTTAAGCCGGAGGCAGGCAGAAAATGTAATCGCTGCGGCATATGCATTAAGCAGTGCCCAGCGCAGGCAATATCAGCACAGAATCCAAAACGGACAGATAAGGAAAAATGTATCTCTTGTCTGCACTGTATCTCTGTCTGTCCCCAGAAGGCGAGGAAAAATAAGAAACTGCTGCTTTTTATGGCAGGGAGAGGCATGAAGAAAAAATGTGAGGGAAGAAAGGAAAATTATTTGTTTTATAAAATGAAATAAAAATTATTAAAATGAATTTTCAGACACCAATTACATCAGAAAAAGCACCAAAAGCAATCGGATGTTATATAAGGATTTGTCCATTTCTCTCCCCAATAAATATAAGGCATGCTAAAAAAAACGGCATGCCTTATAAAGCTTTTGCTTATTGCTCATTTTTGCGGTTAAGGTACCGATATACAGTGGGCTCGGAAATACCAAGCTGGAAAGCGATTTCCTTTACGGCTCCTTTCATGGAAAGGATACTCTGATCGTTTAATCTTTGAACTAGTGCTACCCGTTCTTTTAAAGTCATTCGTTCCGGCAGAACATTAGTCTGGGCAATGGCATCTGCCACAAGGTGAGGAAGAATGTCGGATACCGGGCTGTCCAATGTTTCCGTATATTCGGAATTTTCGGGAGCTGTCAGGTTAAACGAGGAAAGCATATGCTGGATGGCAGAAAGAGCAGTGTTTGCTGTACTCATATTTTTGTTAACGCAAAGAAGCCCAATCAGCCTGTTTTCATTTTTTATAAAATAAGTAGAAGAAAGGAACGGTTTTCCTTTTGAGCTTCCTTCATAATTTAAGACACTGTCGGTATCGGTATAGAGCCCCTTTTCCATCATTTCATTAGCAAGGTCTGTCATTGGATGCCCAATCTGTATTCCGGTTGCACTGTTTTCAATGGCAATAATGGACTTTTCAGGGCTGCTGATATCATGTACACACAGTTCGCAGCCAGATCCGAGTACTTTTCCTAGAAAAGGAAGGAGAGCCGTATAAATCTTCAGAACATCATGGTCACTCATTCTTAATTCCCCTTTAAATATATTATATTTACAGATATTATATATGACTTTTTGGGGAAAAACAAGCTTCCTCAGACTTGATAGAATAATTATTGACAACTAATCTTGAAAAATGATATTCTCTATATTAAGAATTGTTCTTTGAGCGAAAGTATCTAAGTCGTATGGATATGATACTGAGCCGGGATAAAAGTGTGCTTATATCCCCAGGGTTCATGCGGAAACAAGTGGGCCTTCCTTATTGAAAAAAAGAACACGAAGCAGCCGTATTGTATCTAAAAGCAGTAGGGGGCCTTTGTGTCCTTCTGCTCTTTTTTTATTATAGGAGAAATGTATGCAGGCAGAGGGATTAATTCTGGCAGGAGGCTGGAGTACGAGGATGGGAGGAAACCACAAGGGAAGTCTTATATATAGAGGGGAAGCTTTCACACAGATTCTTATAAAAGAGCTTAAAAGAGAGACCTCCTGTGTGCGGATATCCTATGGAAGAAAGATAAAGGAAGATTGGGGCTGCTGCCCGGCTGTCATGGATATCTATCCGGACTGCGGTCCCATTGGAGGAATTCACGCAGGACTCAGTGCGTGCCTAAGTGAGTGGCTTCTGGTAGCAGCCTGTGATATGCCTTTTCTAAAAATAGACTTGTTCTGTTTTCTGATGGACAGGATTTATGAGATGAAGAAGAAAGGAGTTTCCTGTGAGGGGGCAGTGCCTGTTTCAGAAGGCCGGATACATCCGCTGGCTGCTGTTTATAAAAAAGGCATAGAGAAGATATTTGAGGAGCAGATACAGACGGGAAGCTATGGAATCAGGGATACATTGAAACGGCTGAATATTTTATATGTAGATTTGACGAAAGACAAAATATTTAAACAGATGATGCAAAATATAAATACAGCAGAGGATTACGAAAGGCTGATAGAAAATGAATGGGCTGACATTAAAGCAGGCACAAGAACTGCTTCTTGAAAGAATAGAGAAAGTGAAAGAAACAGAGACAATTTCTCTGTGGGAGGGTGTGGACAGGATACTTGCAGAGGATATCACTGCAGAGCATGACCAGCCCCCATTTCCCCGTTCTCCTCTTGACGGATATGCAGTAAGAAGCGCAGATATAAAGGGAGCGTCGAAAGAGTGTCCGGTAAGGCTTCTGGTAATAGATGAAGCAGATGCCGGGCATACAAGTAAAATACAGGTAGAGAAAGGAACTGCCATACGGATAATGACAGGCGCACCCATACCAGAGGGAGCGGACTGTGTTGTGGGTCAGGAAGATACGGACTATGGCGAGGATATAGTGGAAATATATACGAAAGCAGGAGCCTATGAAAATTACTGTTTTGCCGGGGAGGACTATAAAGCCGGAGCGAAAATATTAGAAAAGGATATGAGGCTTGGGGCTGTAGAGCTTGGGGTACTTGCCAGCCTTGGACTTTCGGAGGTGCAGGTTTTTCGTAAGGTAAGGACAGCAGTTCTTACAACCGGGGATGAGCTCTTGCTTCCGGGGGAAGAACTGAAACCGGGAAAGATATATGACTCCAATTTGTATACAATGGTTACCAGGCTTACATCTCTTGGGGCAGAGGTTGTTCAAAAAGGACGGACAGAGGACAGCCCCGAAGAAGCGGCAGCGTGGATAAGGAATGCTGGAAAGGAAGCGGATATTATTATTACAACCGGCGGAGTGTCAGTGGGAAAGAAAGACATTATGCATGATGTGCTCAAGCTCTTAGAATGTGAACGGATTTTCTGGAAAATTGCCATAAAGCCGGGGATGCCGACTTTATGTGGGCTGTATGAGGGAAAGCTTCTTATCTGTCTTTCCGGAAATCCTTTTGGAGCAGCTGTAAACATGGAGCTTTTGGTGCGGCCTGTTCTTGCAAAGCTGATGGGAAGAAAGGACTTGGAGATTAAAAAAGTCCGGGCTGTAAGTGAAAGCAGATTTCCGAAAAGAAGTTTTGTAACCCGGTATGTCCGCGGTTTTTACGAGTGCGGAAAAGTAAGAATACCAGAAGGCTCCAATGATTCGGGTATTTTAAGCTCTATGTGCGGCTGTAACTGCCTGATTGAGATACCGGCAGGCACGGCGGAGCTTCATAAAGGGGAAAGCGTATGGATTATTCTAATATAGGAGACAGGACAGAAGGCGGGCATGAAGGAAAAACAGCGAAAAAAGCAGAACAGATCATAATCTCAGTCTGCGGCGTGAAAAATTCCGGTAAAACTACGCTGCTTGTAGGAATTGTAAAGGAGCTTATAAGGCGGGGGAAAAAAACAGCAGTAATAAAGCATGACGGACATGATTTTTCTTGTGATGTTCCGGGTACGGACAGCTGGATACTAAAAGAGGCAGGGGCGTATGGGACAGCAGTTTTTTCAGATTCCCGGATTTTTATACATAAAACAGGAACCGGGGAGGGGGAAAAAGAGCTTATACGGATGTTTCCGGAGGCAGATGTTATTTTGATTGAGGGGATGAAGGAGAAAAGCTTCCCCAAAATAGAAGTTATCCGGGAGGGAGTTTCCACACATCCTGTTTCGAATCCGGAAGGGAGATTTTTGATTGTGACTGACAGGAATCCAGAAGGCTACGAGGAGGAGACAGCCGGATTTGAAGAGGCAGGCCGGATTGTGGACAGAATATTGCAGAAAGGGTGGAAGGCTTATGAGGGAGATTAGGACAATTGATGCGGCAGGGCATGTGCTCTGCCATGATGTCACCCAGATTATTAAGGGAGTGACAAAGGATGCAGTGTTCTGTAAAGGGCATATCATTACAGAGGAGGATATTCCGGTATTATTAAGTGTGGGAAAGGATCATATTTACGTGTGGGAGAAAGAAGAGGGCATGCTTCATGAGAATGAGGCTGCCCAGATTCTTTACTCCCTTTGTGAAAACGAATATATGGGTCCTTCAGAGGTAAAAGAGGGCAAAATCGAAGTTATTGCAAAGTGTAATGGTCTGCTGAAGGTAGACAGAAAGAGGTTAAATCTGATAAACAGTCTGGGGGAGATGATGATTGCATCCAGACATGGAAACTTTCCTGTGATGGCAGGAGATAAAATTGCAGGGACAAGAATTATTCCTCTTGTAATTGAAGAGGAGAAAATGGAGCGCGCCAGGGAAATATGCGAAGGGAAGCCTATTTTTGAGCTCAAGCCCTTTTTACACAAAAAAGCAGGGATTGTGACAACAGGAAATGAGGTGTATCATGGCCGGATTCAGGATACCTTTACACCTGTTATAGAGGAAAAGCTGGCAGAATATGATGTGGAAATCATAGGCCATGAGGTCAGTGATGATAACCATGAGAGGATTACAGCCTGCATACTGAAGTTATTAGGGCAGGGAGCTGATCTAATTCTCTGTACTGGAGGCATGAGTGTAGATCCGGACGACAGAACACCTCTTGCCATCAAAAATACAGGAGCCAGGATTGTGACCTACGGGGCTCCGGTGCTTCCAGGGGCAATGTTTCTTCTTTCGTACTATGATGGCAAAATTCCTGTTATGGGTATTCCAGGCTGCGTAATGTACGCGAAAAGGACGGTTTTTGACTTGATGCTGCCCCGGATTATGGCAGGTGAGAAGCTTACGGAAAGGGATATTTCTATGCTTGGGGAAGGGGGATTATGTCTTTCCTGTGCGGTATGTACCTTTCCAAACTGCGGATTTGGCAAGGGAGGGGATTATGAAGGATAGCTTTGGTAGAGAAATAGATTATATGCGCATCTCTATTACGGACCGATGTAATTTAAGATGCAGATATTGTATGCCTGAGGGGATAAGCCTGGTGCCGTCAGAGGAAATTTTAAGCTTTGAGGAGATCGTGCAAATCTGTCAGGCAGCAGCAGAGCTTGGCATCTGCAGGTTTAAGCTTACAGGTGGAGAGCCGTTAATACGGCCTGACTGTTCGAAACTGGTGGGGATGATAAAGAAAATTCCGGGCACGAAGCAGGTAACTCTCACAACAAACGGCATCCTTCTTGACGATCTTCTTGACGACTTAATGGAAAATGGCCTTGACGGTGTAAATATAAGCCTTGATTCTCTTGATAATGTAGTATATGAGCAGATTACAGGCTTTGATGAGCTTTTAAAAGTGAAGAAAGGTATTGACAGAGCAGTAAAAAAGGGAATGAGGGTCAAGGTAAACAGCGTGCTGCAGAAGGGAATTAATGACAAGGAGTGGCTGCACCTTATAGAGCTTGCAAGAGAGAGGCAGATAGATGTTCGGTTTATTGAGATGATGCCTATAGGATTTGGGAAAAAAAGTAAAGGAATTGATGGAAACGAGGTGCTTTTAAAGCTTAAGGATAAGTATCCGGGAGTAAAACCGGACAGCTCGGTTCACGGAAACGGACCGGCAGTGTATTACCAGATTCCCGGGTTTAAAGGGAGCATTGGGTTTATCAGCGCAGTGCACAGACGTTTCTGCGGGGAATGTAACCGTGTCCGCTTGACTGCAAAGGGAGAATTAAAGCCATGCCTGTGCTATGAAGCTTATATAGATACAAAGAAAGTGCTCCGGGGCTTAGCATATACGGACCCTAGGGAGAGGAAAGAGGGATTAAAACAGGCCCTTAGCAAGGCAATAGCCCTGAAGCCTGAAATGCACTGCTTTGAAGCAGAGGACAGAATTACAGAAATGAGGCAGATGGTTCAGATTGGAGGATAAAATGGAATGGGAAAAGGATACTGGAAAAATAGCTGCAATCTGCATAAGTGAGAAAAAGGGTACTCAGAAAACGCCGGTTTCCAGTGCGGTGCTTAAGGAAAACTGGGGAATCGAAGGAGATGCTCATGCAGGGAACTGGCACCGCCAAGTGAGTATTCTTGCACTGGAAAAGATTGAAGAATTTAAGGCAAGGGGAGTAGAAGTAGATTGCGGCGCATTTGGAGAAAATGTGATTGTGGAAGGCTTTGACCTTAGAAGGATTCCAGTAGGAACTCAGTTTGAAATCGGGGATGCTGTCTTAGAGCTTACCCAGATTGGGAAGGAATGTCACAGCCACTGTGCTATCTATAAGGCAGCAGGAGACTGTATAATGCCCAGAGAGGGTGTGTTTACAAAGATAATAAAAGGAGGAGAGATTCATCCCGGAGACACGATAAAAAGGCTTCCCTTTGACACAGAGAGACCGTTTACAGCGGCAGTAATTACACTCAGCGATAAGGGCTATAAAGGCGAACGGAAGGATAAAAGCGGCCCAGAGGCATGCAAAATGCTGACAGAGGCCGGCTATGAGATAACAGAAAGCCTTCTTCTGCCGGATGAAGAGGAGAAGCTTAGAAAGGAGCTGATCCGTCTGTCTGATATGCGTCAGGTAAATGTTATTTTTACCACAGGTGGGACAGGCTTTTCAGAGCGGGATGTAACACCGGAGGCTACGAAGGCTGTCTGTGACAGGATGGCCATGGGAATCGCAGATGCAATAAGAGTACACTCTCTGGCCATTACAGACAGGGCCATGTTAAGCAGGGCGGTATCGGGAATACGAAAGAAAACACTTATTGTAAATCTTCCAGGAAGCCCAAAGGCAGTCAGGGAAGGACTGGAATACATCCTACCGCCGCTTGCACATGGACTTGGAATTCTAAGAGGGACCGCGGGAGAGTGCGGAAGAAAATGAAAAAGAGAGTTTTAGCAATACTGTTAGCAGTGGGTATGATGTTTACGGTGTCTGGCTGTATGGGAAAGGGTGGCGGTGAAGAAGAAACAGAGATTCAGGTCTTTATCGCGGCGAGTCTCCATACAGTCATGGAGGAGCTTGGAGAAATGTATAAGGAGGAGCATCCGGAAGTAAAGGTTACGTACAATGCGGACAGCTCCGGCACGCTTCTTACGCAGATTGAGGAAGGCTATGAATGTGACATATTCTTTCCAGCAGCAAAAAAGCAGATGGACCAGCTTGAGGCTGACGGTCTTGTAAAGGAAGGTACAAGGGCTGATGTGGTAAATAATCAGGTGGTCGTAGTGGCGGGAAAGGACAGCGGCACGAAGGTAAAGGGACTTCAAAATTTAAAGGATGCACGGAGCATTGCCCTGGCGGGAGAAAGCGTCCCGGCAGGAAAATACACAAGACAGGCGCTGATAAGATTAGGAATCTTAGAGGAGACGGAAGCAGTCACAACACAGCAGATAGCAGATGCCCTAGGCGGTGTAGAAATTAGTGAGCAGGATAATGTAAGCAAGGTATTGTCCGCAGTTTTGGAGCAATCCTGTGAGGTTGGAACCACCTACTATTCAGATACCTACGGCTATGAGGAAAAGCTTGATGTTCTGGAGTATGTAAGCTATGAGCTGACAGGAGATGTTATTTATCCCGCTGCCAGGATTGTAAATGAAGAGGCTGATGAGGCCCAGGACCGGGCAGCAGATGAATTTTTAGAATTTATTCTCTCGGACAAAGCAAAGACAGTGTTTGAGAAATATTATTTTGATACAGATGTGGAGTAGAGGATAATGGATGTTTTGAAAAACCTGGATTGGAGTCCCCTTTATGTTTCCTTTAAAACAGGAGCTGCGGCTACATTTGTCTGTTTTTTTCTCGGTATATTTGCGGCAGAGAGAGTAATGAGGCTGCCGACAGGAAGGAGGGCATTTGTCGACGGGATTTTGACTATGCCGCTAATACTTCCCCCGACAGCGGCGGGATTTTTCCTGCTGCTTTTGTTCAGCAGGAGGAGACCTCTTGGAAGTTTTTTGTTTCAGAATTTTGGTATTAAGGTAGTACAGACATGGCTTGGATGCATTATAGCGGCAGGTGTTATTGCATTTCCTTTGATGTACAAAAATGCCCGTGCTGCTTTTGAGCAGGTGGATGTGAATCTGATTTATGCGGGAAGGACTCTTGGAATGTCAGAATTCCAAATATTCCGAAAGGTTGTTTTTCCAGCGGCCAGGCCGGGGATTACTTCGGGAACTATACTGACCTTTGCCCGTGCAATGGGGGAATATGGTGCAACCTCTATGTTGGCGGGAAATATTCCGGGGAAGACGGGAACTATTTCTCAGAAAATCGCTATGGTGATTCAGGATGGGGACTACCACACAGCGGGAATATGGGTGATTATTGTTCTGCTGACTGCATTTGCGGCTGTTTTTTGTATGAATCTGTCTGCTGGAAAAAGAACGAAGAATATGAAACGCTGGTAGGGATTAGGGATGGCAGTATGTATAGACATTAAAAAGGAATTAGAGGAGTTTTCCATAGAGCTTAAGATAAAAAGCAGTTCAAATCGCATAGGGATTCTGGGAGCTTCCGGATGCGGAAAGAGTATGACTTTGAAAATGCTTGCAGGAATTGAGCCGCCTGAGAAAGGCCGGATTCAGATTGGCTCTAAGGTTATGTTTGACTCGGAAAACAGGATAAATGTAAAGCCGAAGAACCGGAATGTGGGTTACCTTTTTCAAAATTATGCCCTCTTTCCGGCTATGACAGTGGAGGAAAATATTGCTGCAGGAGTAAGGGGAGGGAAAGAAGAAAATAAGAGACGGGTCAGGGAAATGACAGAAAGATTCCGTCTTGAAGGGCTCGAAAAGCGTTTTCCAGGGGAGCTTTCCGGCGGACAGCAGCAGCGGACAGCCCTTGCAAGGATTATGGCATATGAGCCAGAGGTAATTCTTCTTGACGAGCCATATGGGGCTCTTGATACGTTTCTCCGTGACAGACTGGAGCAGGAGCTTCTTAATATGCTGAAAGACTATGAGGGAACCGCTATTTTAGTCTCCCACAGCCGGGATGAAATCTATAGGTTCAGCGAGGAGCTGCTTATTATGGAGGAAGGAAAAGCCGCTGCTTTTGGAAAAAGCAGAGATATCTTTGAAAATCCACAGAAGATTGCTGCCGCAAGATTGATAGGCTGCAAAAATATTTCAAGGGTGGAAATTCTGGATAAGCATCATATGAAGGCAGTGGACTTTGGCATTTTGCTGTATACGAAAAGAGAGATTCCAGAGGATACGGCGGCGGTGGGACTTTGGGCCCATGAATTCGTCCCTGTGTGGGGAGCGCCCCAGGAGAACTGTATCAGGATGCAGATAGAAAGCAGAGCAGAGCTTCCTTTTGAGTGGAAGTTTTACATTAAGCCGGAAACAGAAGAAGGAAGCGGGCAGGAGGAGTCTCTTTGCTGGTTTGTCCAGAAGGGCAAAGAGAAGGAGCTTTCTGAAAGGGGACTGCCGGATTATCTGAAATTTCCTGAAGAGAAGCTGTTATTTTTAAAAGAATAATCATAAGTTAGTAGCACAGACCGCGTGTCCGTGCTATAATCTTTTTATCCGACTATTTAGAGAAAGGAAACAAAGGTTTTGGGTATTTACGATACATTGAATGATAAACAACAGGAGGCAGTATATTATACAGAGGGACCGCTTCTGATTCTTGCGGGTGCAGGCTCAGGGAAAACAAGAGTTTTGACGCACAGGATTGCCTATTTGATAGATGAAAAAGGAGTGAATCCCTGGAATATTCTTGCCATTACCTTTACAAACAAGGCGGCAGGCGAGATGCGCGAAAGGGTGGATAAGCTTGTAGGATTTGGTTCAGAGAGCATCTGGGTGAGTACATTCCATTCTATGTGTGTGCGGATTCTCCGCAGGCATATCAGCCTTTTAGGCTACGATACGAATTTCACCATATACGACAGTGATGATCAGAAAACATTGATGAAGGACATCTGCAGGCTCCTTAACATTGATACAAAGATGTTCCGGGAGCGCTCGCTTCTTTCGGCTATTTCTCATGCAAAGGATGAGCTTATTACCCCGGAGGAATTCAGACTTCAGGCAGGAGGAGACTTTGGATTTCTCAAGATTGCACAGGTTTATGAGGAATATGAAAAACAGCTTCGGGCAAATAATGCCCTTGATTTTGATGATCTGCTAGTGAGGACCGTACAGCTTTTCCAGACACAAAAGGATGTGCTTGAAAGGTATCAGGAGCGGTTTCGGTATATTATGGTAGACGAGTATCAGGATACGAATACCGTTCAGTTTGAGCTGGTGCGCCTTCTGGCGTCTAAATACCGGAACCTGTGTGTGGTAGGTGATGACGATCAGTCTATCTACAAATTCCGGGGGGCAAATATTAAAAATATTCTGAATTTTGAAGAATTTTTTGAAGACGCAAAGGTTATTAAGCTGGAACAAAATTATCGATCTACAAGTAATATTTTGAATGCTGCCAATTCGGTGATTAAAAATAATAGGGGCAGAAAGGAAAAGGCTCTCTGGACGGATAAGGGGGACGGGGAGCGGCTTGATTTTCGCCAGTTTGATACAGCCTATGACGAGGCGGATTATATTGTAGAGTCCATTAAAAAGCAGATGGCAGACGGGAAATTTACATATCATGATAATGCAGTTCTTTATCGAACCAATGCCCAGTCACGTATGTTTGAAGAAAAATTTGTGAGCGCAAATATTCCTTATAAGATTGTGGGCGGCGTAAATTTCTATGCAAGGCGGGAGATTAAGGATTTGCTGTCCTATCTGAAAACCGTAGATAACGGGCAGGATGATTTGGCAGTGCGGAGGATTGTGAATGTGCCAAAAAGAGGAATCGGCCTTACCAGTATCAACCGGGTGCAGGAATATGCGGCGGATAGAGAGATTGGATTTTATGAGGCCCTCCGGGCAGTAGATTTGATTCCTAATATGGGACGGGGAGCGGGAAGGCTGGAATCTTTTGTGGCGCTGATTGAGCATTTCAAGGCAGATGCAAAAGAGATGACGATTTCCGCACTTATGCAGGAAATTATAGATGAGACTGGCTATATTGAGAGCCTTATGGCGGAGGATGCAGAAGAGGCCAGGGCACGTATTGAGAATATTGACGAGCTTATGAGTAAAATTGCAGCCTATGAGGAGGCCTGCGGCGACAGGGATGAGCCGGCTACATTAAGTGGATTTTTAGAAGAGGTGGCGCTTGTGGCAGATATTGACAGTCTGGATGAGAGTAAGGATTATGTGGTGCTTATGACTCTTCACAGTGCTAAGGGACTGGAGTTCCCCCATGTATATCTGGCAGGGATGGAGGATGGAATCTTTCCAAGTTATATGACCATCACCTCAGAAGATCCGTCAGATATTGAGGAGGAGCGCAGGCTCTGCTATGTGGGAATTACAAGGGCTGAGGAGGAGCTGACCCTTACGTGCGTCAAGCGGCGTATGGTCCGTGGTGAGCCCCAGTATAATAAAATGTCCCGCTTTTTAAAGGAAATTCCCATGGAGCTTCTCTCTTCAGGAAGAAAGTATAAGAAGGAGGACATGGAGGAGACAGAAAAGGTTGCGGCTTATCAGCAGGCAAAGGCAGCAGCCTATCGTCAGGCTAAGCAGGCATTTAAGGCAAAGGCATTTGCCGCGGCAAAGCCGGCCCAGCAGTTTGGAAGTCCTATAGGTAAAAGGCTTTCCTATGATGTAGGAGACAGAGTGCGCCATGTGAAATTCGGAGAGGGAACAGTGACGAATATTGTGTCTGGCGGAAGAGATTACGAGGTGACGGTAGAATTTGACGGGGCAGGTACGAAAAAAATGTTTGCCATGTTTGCGAAGCTCGTGAAAATATAAGAGGCGTTAAACAGCAGTAATCTGAAGCAGCACTGCTGATCCTAGAGAGGACAAAAATTTTTGTAGTATAAAAAAAGCAGATTTTGGAATAAATAAGTAGTAATCTTGATTTTATGATGGTATAATGAACGTATGGCGAAAGGTGCATTGAGGAGAAGGCTTCTTTTATGGCACCAAGGAGCATGAGCAGAAGTATAAAAAAGAAAGGAGCGGGAGCATGAGCAGAGTAGAGGAACTGATTGCAGCGACCAGATTAAATGAATTAGTAAATAAAAAGGAAGAAGATAAGCAGTGTAAAACAGTATTATGGGTACTTGCTATTGTAGGTGCGGTAGCGGCTGTTGCAGCAATTGCTTATGCAGTATATTGTTTCTTTACACCGGATTATCTGGAAGATTTTGAAGAAGACTTTGAGGATGATTTCGACGATGATTTCTTCAATGAAGAGGATCAGGTATAGAGATAAGCTGTAAGATTAAGAGGATGAGAAAAGCAGGCTTTTGCCTGCTTTTCTTACGTGTGCGCAAGAAATATTGTATTAAAAGGAAAAGTGTTCCTGGTTACCTTTATTGCAGCAATCTAGTCTGTATAGGTTGAAAAAAGTCATTTATATCTGTATTATTAAACATGAGTATGCCTGGCAGTTTTTGTCTGGCAAAATGTTAAAGATATATACAGTTTTGAAGGAGAGATGACATGAAGAAGGGACAGATATATGAAGGTATTATTGAATCAGTGGATTTTCCGAATAAAGCGAAGGTGTTTGTTGAAGAAGAAGGAAAGACAGTCATTGTGAAAAATGGAGTTCCGGGACAGAGGGTACGTTTTTCTGTGAATAAGATAAGGAGCGGAAGGGCAGAAGGCCGTATCCTTGAGGTACTTAGCCCCTCTCCTTTTGAGATAGAGCCATCTTGTCCCCATTTCGGCCAGTGTGGGGGCTGTACCTATCAGAATCTGCCCTATGAGGAGCAGCTTCGGCTTAAGGAGAATCAGATTAAGGCGATGATGGATGAGGCGGTGAATGGGGAATTTGTCTGGGATGGGATAAAACCCAGTCCGGTAAGCAGCGGCTATCGCAACAAGATGGAATTCTCCTTTGGAGACGAGTATAAGGATGGACCTCTTGCTCTGGGAATGCATAAGAGGGGAAGCTTTCATGATATTGTAAATGTAATGGACTGCCAGATTATAGATGAGGATTATCGAAGAATCCTTGACTGTACGCTTAACTATGCAAGAGAAACCGGACTTCCCTATTATCACCGGATGAAGCATACTGGATATTTCCGACATCTGCTTGTAAGAAAGGCAGTGAAAACGAAGGAAATACTGGTTGATCTTGTAACAACGGGAGAGGAAACACCAACTTTAAAGGACTGGGCAGACAGACTTCTTTCTCTTCCGCTTGACGGGAAGATTGCGGGGATCCTTCATACGAGAAATGACAGTGTGGCAGATATTGTGAAGGATGAAGGGACCGAAATCCTGTACGGGCAGGATTATTTTTACGAGGAGCTTCTGGGGCTTCGGTTTAAGATTACGTCTTTTTCCTTTTTTCAGACAAATTCTCTGGGAGCTGAGGTGTTGTATGGGATGGCAAGGGAGTATATCGGGGATACAAAGGATAAGGTAATCTTTGATTTATACAGCGGAACAGGTACAATTGCCCAGATACTGGCGCCGGTGGCAAAGAGGGTTGTGGGTGTTGAAATAGTGGAGGAGGCCGTAGCAGCCGCCAGAGCGAATGCAGAGCTTAACAGGCTTTCTAACTGCAGCTTCTGGGCTGGGGATGTGCTAAAGGTGATAGATGAACTTAAAGAGATGCCGGATCTGATTGTGCTGGACCCTCCGAGAGACGGGGTGAATCCGAAGGCACTGGAGAGGATAACGGATTTTGGGGCGGAGAGGATAGTGTATATAGCCTGTAAGCCTACCAGCCTGGTGAGGGATTTGGAGATGCTGCAGGGGAGAGGGTATGGGGTGGAACGAGTGGGGGGAGTTGATTTGTTTCCGGGGACGTATCATGTGGAGACTATTGTGTTGATACAAAAGAAAACCTCGTAGAAATCCTTTATTTTAGGCACTTTGCGAAGCATTTCATGTTCACTTCGGAGGGTGAAAAAATCCGAAATAAGCACCTCAAAAACTACTTTGATGTTTCAGTGGTAGTTGATATCGGGTGTGGGAACACAAACGGAAAATAAAGGGTTTGGGCAATCAATGTGTCTATGTAGTGTCCACCTTGCTGATAAAAAGCGGACAACAGGCTCTTAGAAATTGAACGGGATAGGCGTATCATTTGAGATAGTGGTACGCTTATTTTTTTGACCCAATTTGCAGCTTTGAACATTCTGCTATCCGTCTATATAATGAAATCAAAAAAGGATGGTGGACTTTATGAGAGAAAAGAAAAATCATTTGTATGTGGATAGTGGGGAGCGGAGCATTTTGCTACATAGCCTTGTGGAACTGAAAAATCAGCTCATACAGCAGGGCAGATATACAGACTGCGTTGACGAACTTATTTTTAAGGTTATCCATGCACCTATAAAAAAATTAAGAGTAGAACTGGCAGGGGGAAGTGATGTGCGATAAGGAATTTAAAGAGCTGGTGAAGATAGCAGTAGAGAAATTAAAAGACGAATCCGTATTAAAACTGTTACAGGCTGATGCCAGTTATCAAAAAGACAGTAAGGATGAGGGATATGCGGAGGATGCCTTTAACCAGCTTGATTTGACGGAGGAGCAGAGGGAAGTTTGCCAACGTCTTATAGATTGCAGGGAAAAGCAGGATTTTGAATACGGCACTCATGCGTATATCGCAGGACTGATGGATGCGTTTCATATTATGGCAGTATTGTTCCCAGAAAAATGGGATACAGAGAGAATAAGAGAAGCCATATCATGTAAGAGCAGATAATGCAGAGAATAAAACAGAATAGATTTTTACATAGCCGATTGGTGTAGTTTTATGATATGCTCCCCTTATGGTAGACAGATAAAATAATAAAACTGTCACTATAAGGAGGAGCATATTTTATGGGACAACATTCAAAATACTCTTTTGAGATGAAACTGGATGCCGT